>NZ_PJJL01000041.1 GCF_002929505.1 Cryobacterium sp. Y57 | reverse complement strand
GCTGCGGTCATGCTGATCTCTACTTTCAGTGATCCCTCATTTTAAGAGGGCCCGCTGTCCGAGATATCCGCGGCAGGTCAGGCACGCCTCCCGCATTCCGAACAATCCGACGCGCCCCAAAACACAAAAAACCACCGGCGACACGGTCTCGGTCGACGAATCGCCAACACAACTCCACGAACACCCCGCTTAAACCAGAATCGCTCCTGAGAATCCTCAGGAGCGATTTCTTTTTGTTCCAACCGGGCCGTTTCGTGAACAGTTTCGCGAACGGCCCTTTGGTCGGGCTGTTCACGAAAACCAGCAAGGCGCGGATCGTCGGCGACTGTGGAACTCATTTTCCTCCGCAGTCCCCATTCTTTTCCTCCAGCGCTGCAGGGGCACGATCTCTGGCTTGATCAGATCAGATCGAGTGCGAAGCGCGATTTCAGTCACCGCGCAGCGGTGTTGATGTCCAATGCAGCTTGTTTGAGGTGGGATAGCGTGAGCGCTTCGTCCGCGGATCGAAGTCGGCATCTGTCGCGTTGATCAAACTCAGTCGGGCACCCCCGGCAACCATGTCGGCACGATCAGATATGCCGCAGCATCCCGAATGGGGGAGTCCTCGTTGCCCTTGCTCGCAAGGTTGAGAGCATGATGAGCTGCACTGAGCTCGGCGCCATAACTCGACAGTTCCACGAACAATCGGGCGTCCGCGGGATCTGGGATCATCACGTACTCGAAGACTGTCTCTCCACCATTGCTCATAGGTTCATAATCGCGGATACTGTGAGCCGACCTGGCGCAGAGAGACACAAGGTCGCGCCTCTGCAGGTTCCTTGATTATAAGGTGCTCCTACGCAAAGGCATCAAATGTTGTTTTCCAAGATCGGCGCGCTTGCGGGTCTCCTGACTCCAGCTAGCGAGGTCTGGACCAAGACACTAACCAACGCATGGGGCACCACCCCCCAGGACCTTTACCTCCCGGCGTTCCTCGCCGACATTTGCACAGGCTGGGCACCGACGTAGCCCGAGACGCCATTATGAGGCGGTCACTCGCCCGCGGACGTCTGTCTCTCGTTCTCTGCCGCATCAAAACTCTCGCCGGGTGCTGCGTCGGCATGTTCGGTTTTGGGTGCTGTGGTCTGCACGTCAACGTCGCCGACGACGTCGGTGAGGCCGTCGCGGCCAACTCTTGGAAGTAAAGTACCTTACTTGTCCGGTAGCGCCACGCGCCGAGCCCGTGCTGTCCGTAATACTGCGGAAGATCAAAATATTGAGAGAATTGATCTTCGCTGCGTCGCAGAGGAAGGCACGACAGATAGCGTCAGAAACTCGACGGGCAAAGTTGGGTCCAAAGCCGACCATGGATGAACGCTGGGCATGCTGGCGTCAGAGTGCAGCTCGATCTCTCCCGTCTCCAACGTGGACCGGGACGATAATGACGACTCCTTGAGGTGCTAACCGCATCCCTAATGTCGATGTACCAGTCAGAGCGTCGGTGCCGTCGACGAGTAACTCCGCGTCATCCGCGCCGTGATTGATCACGAATAGCGACCCGCCTCGGCGAACCACCTCCACCTGCCCGCCGCTCGCCACCGCGGACGGTAACTCGATGCCAGCGTCCAGGGCGACTTGTTCGACGAGCCGCCGCAGTGCGACGGGTTCCGGAAGTGTGGCCACGTACCAGCCGGCTCCGCCGCCAGTTTGACGGCGGGTCACCGCCGGCCAGCCGCCGAGCGCCCCGTCGGTGAAGGTCGCGAGCGTCTCGGCATCCTCGACCCGCAGGTATTCTGCCCAGACGTGTCCGGCCGCAGGACCGCCGAACACCTCACCGTCGAGCGGAAGCGCCGGTACCTTTCCTGAGCCGAATCTCTGCAGGTCTGCGGCTGCGGGTGGCGCAAATTCCTCGATCCAGACCCCGAGCGCACGCCGGAGCGGTTCGCCGAGGTAGCCGCCGAGCCGCACGTGCAGGTTCTCGTCGGTGATCGCGGTCCCGAACCCCACGACGAGAGTGCCCGTCTCTGCGAACGAAGCCAGATTCTGCACCTGCGCATCGGTGGCGGCGAAGTGCGCAGGGGCAATGACGAGACGGTATCCCGACAGGTCTCCATCGGAGCGCACGAAGTCGACGGCGAGCCCCAGCGATGTCAGGGCGCGGTGCCAGGCGAACAGCGTCTGTACGTACGAGACGTCCGTCGGCGAAGCGGGCTGCTCGATGGCCCACCAACTGTCCCAGTCGAGCGTGATGGCGACGGTCGATGACACGCGGCTTCCGCCGATCGCCTCATCGCCGAACCGGCCGGAGAGGGCCGCAAGTTCCTGACCGAGCTGTTCGACTTCTCGCCATAACCGAGTGTCGGTGCCGGAGTGCGGCACGAGTCCCGAGTGGAATTTCTCGGAGCCGATTGCGGATTGCCGCCATTGGAAGAAGAGAATCGCGTCGGCGCCTCGGGCCACCGCCTGGTACGACCAGGCCCGCATCTGCCCTGGAGCCTTCGCCGCGTTCTGCCGGCGCCAGTTGACTGCGCTCGGCGATTGTTCCATCAGCAGCCATGGCGCCCCACCACCGAGAGACCGCATGAGGTCACGAACCATCGCCGCGTACGCCGGTGAGTCTGGGTCGGCGGGGTCTGGATAGGTGTCATCGCTCACGATGTCAACCTCCGCCGCCCACGCCCAGTAGTCCACTGGTTTGAAGAAGCCCATGAAGTTGGTGGTCACGGGTAACGAGGACCGTCCGCGGATAATCCCGACCTCTGCCCGGTAGCAGGCCAGGAGCTCGTCGCTGGAGAACCGGTCGAAGTCGAGCAATTGAGTCGGATTGCGAAAGGTCGGCGTCGCCCGTGGCGGCATCACTTCCTTGAACGAACCGTACCCCTGCGACCAGAACGCCGTTCCCCAGACCCGGTTGAGTTTATCAATACGACCGTACTTCGCACGCAGCCACTCGCGGAACGCGGCCGCGGACACGTCACAGTAGCAGTGGCTAACGTGGCATCCGTACTCGTTGTTCACGTGCCACAACTCCAACGCGGGGTGGTCGGCGTAACGATCGACGATGCGCACTACGAGTTCCCGCACCCGCTCTCGATACACGGGCGAGCTCGGACAGTACTGCTGTCGACTCCCGACGGACAACGTCACGCCGACCTCGGTCACCGGCAGGGTCTCCGGATACCGGGCCGCGAGCCATGGCGGTGGAGACGCGGTGGCCGTGGCGAGGTCGACCCGCACACCGTTGGCGTGGAGCAGGTCGAGCACGTCGTCAAGCCACCCGAAGTCGTACTCTCCCTGACGCGGCTCGAGGCGCGCCCAGGAGAACACCCCAACGGTGGCGAGCGAGACGCCCGCTCGGTCCATGAGTTGCACGTCCTCGTCCCATACCTCCCTTGGCCACTGTTCCGGATTGTAGTCGCCGCCGTACCAGATCGTCATCATTAGTCCTTCCATACCGTCGTTGTTTGGAGCATATTTGAGGGGATCAACCCTTGACCCCACCGCTGGCGAGGCCCGACTGCCAGTAACGCTGCAGGAACAGGAAGGCGATGACCAACGGGAGGATCGAGACGAACGACCCGGTGATGACCGTGGAGAACAGCGCCTGCGAGCCGCCGCCAGCGGATGCCGCCGACTGGAGTTGTGCAAGGCCCACCGTGATGGGATAAAGGTCGGAGCTGTTGAGCATGATCAACGGCAGGAAGTAGTTGTTCCAGGTAGCCACGAGCGAGAACAGGAACACCGTCACCAGGCCGGGGCCGAGCAGGCGTAGGCCCACCTGGCGGAAGATCCGAAATTCGCCGGCACCGTCCACCCGGGCCGCCTCGAGCAGGCTGTCGTCGATGGCGTCCGCCGCGTAGACCCTCATCAGGTAGACCCCGAATGGGCTCACCAGCGACGGGATGATGACCGCCCACGGTGTATCTGTCAGTCCGGCTTTCGAGAACAACAGGTAGGTCGGAAGGGCCAGCGCGGTGAGTGGGATCATTACCGCGCCCAGGGTCGCACTAAACAGCACCTTCTTACCCGGAAAGTCATATTTCGCGAACGCGTAGCCCGCCATCGTCGCCAGAAGCGTCGCGCCCAGCGCTGCCGTGACCGAGTAGAAGAGTGTGTTGACCATCCACTGCAGGAAGATGCCGTCCCGAACCGTGAACAGGGAATGCAAGTTCTGCCACAGCGCGAAGTCCCCACCAAACCACAACCCGAACGTGGAGAACAGTGCGGCATTGTTTTTGGTCGCCGAGACGAACAGCCACCAGAGCGGGAGCACAAAATACAGCACACACAGCCATAGCAGCACCGTGAGCAGGAGGCTCCGCCTCCGCTCTGGCGCAAAGCGGCGACCCTTGCGACGCGGGGTAGCATCACCTCCGGTCGTGACAATCGATCGCGTGTCGAGTGATGTCATGACAACCTCATTTCACGTCGCTCGCGACGTTCTTCGCTGAGTTGCACGACATATGACACCACGGCGATGACGATCCCGAGAAGGAAGGCGATGGCGGCCGCATAGTTGAGCTCCTGATTGATGAACGCGAGGTTGTAACCGTAGTAGTTCGGGGTGAACGAGTTCGTGATTGCATTCGGGGCGATCGCATTGAGCAGGCTCGGTTCGGCGAATAGCTGGAATGAGCCGATTATTGAAAAGATCACCGTCAACATGATTGCCGGTCGGATGGCGGGGATCTTGACGCTCCAGGCGAGTCGGAACTGACCGGCGCCATCGATCTCCGCGGCTTCGTATAGTTCAGCGGGAATGGACCTTAAGGCCGCATACATAATGATCATGTTGTAGCCGACGAACTCCCACGTGACGATGTTCATCATCGAGCCGAGGATGCTCCCCGGTGATAAAAAATCAGGTGTTCCGAATCCGACCGCACGTGCGATCTGGGCGATCGGACCAAAATCTGGCCCGTACAGGTAACCCCACATCAGCGTGGCAACCACCGCAGGCACGGCGTACGGCATGTAGATGAAAAGTCGAATGGCCTTCGACCCCCTGGCGCGCGCGCTGTCGAGTGCCAGCGCGAAGAACAACGCCAGGCCGAGCATGATGGGGACCTGCACGACGAAGAACAGTCCGACCCGGCCGAGACCGCCCAGAAATGCAGGATCGGTGAGAGCCCGGGCGTAGTTGGCAAATCCAGCGAACGTCTCGCCGCCGATGAGCTTGCTCTCGAACAAGCTCAGGTATCCCGCGTAGACGAGGGGCACGACGAGCATCGTCACGAACACAACAAAGAACGGCAGCAGAAACAGGTAGGCGGCGCGGTGCTGCTTACGTTTGGCCGAGCTCGTACGCCGCCGTGGCAGCACTGGAAAGTCGGCGCGCTCGCCGCTGAGCGCCGGGGACTGCGTCATGGCGGCTCCTTCTGTTGGTAGTTGGCGGCTTGGCACGATCAGCCGGCCGATTGGGGTGCGGCGCGCCCGCCGTTACGACACGGCGGGCGCGCCGCGGGCTTCATTTGACCGTGAATCCCTGAGCTTTCGCGTATTTAACAAGCTGGTCTTGCCAGGCGTGAAGTGCCGCAGCGAGGTCCCCCTTGTCGGCGATCACCGAACCGATGGTCTCCTCATAGGTGGAATAGACGTAGTCCATGAACGGCACCCATTGGAAGTCGGTGTCGACTGTCTTCGAGATGTCGGCGAACAAGCTATTGACTTGTTGACCCCCATAGAACTCCGATTTCTGATCGACGAACGCAGGATCTTCCAGAACGGAGACCTGCGGTGGGAAGAGGAACTGCTCCGTCGCGAGCTTCATCGCCGACTCGTGATCGTTGTTGATGAATTTCGCGAGCTCATACGCGGCGATGGGGTTCTTACTGGATGCGAGTATCGCGTCGGACGATCCGCCCCAGTTGCCGGAGACCTTCTCGCCCTTTTTCCACTGCGGCAAGGTCGCCGCGCGCCAGAGGCCAGAGGTGCTCTCGGCCGTGCCCTGAAGAAAGATGGGACCCCACGCGGCAGTAAGCCAGCCGGCGTACTTCCCATTTGCCAGCCCCTGATACCACTGGTCCTGGAAGTCGACGTCGGTGGAGATGAGGTCCTGTTGAATCAGGCTGGTCCAGTAGCTGGCGACTTTCTTGGCACCGTCACTGTTGACGTCGATGGTCACGGTCTCCTTGCCGTCGTAGCCAAACGGCTTGACTCCGGCCTGCCAGAAGAAGCCGATCATCTGGCCCGCCTGAGTTGCGCCCAAGTTCGAGATGTACGAGCCGGTCGAATCCTTCACGGCCTTCGCCGCGGTCGCGTAGTCGTCCCAGGTTGCAGGCGGTTCGGTGATGCCAGCCTTGGCCAGGATGTCCTCCCGGTAGAGGTGGCCCATCGGACCGACATCCTGTGGGATCGCCCACACCGCAGCGTCCGGCGACACCTGGTTCCAAGCCCAGTCGACGTAGTCGGCCGAGAGTTCGTCGGCACCATAAGATGTCAGATCGAGCAAAGAATCGTTGAGGACAAACGATGGAATGTACTGGTACTCGACCTGCGCGACATCCGGTGCCCCCTCGCCCGCCTCGATCGCGCTGCGCAGTTTCTGATAATGCGGCAGACCCTGGCCAACGTTTTCGACGGTGACGTCGATAGCCGGGTACTTTTCCTCGAAGAGTTTCACCTCGTTTTCGATGTCGGGTACCCACGTCCAGAACGTGAGCTTGGTCGGGGTGGTCATCGCCGTGTCGATGTCGTCCTGACTGACCGCCCCCGGGGCGGAGCCGCCGTCCGAACTCGGTGAGCACCCCGTCAGGAGCAATCCGATGGACACGGCGCCGCCAATCAGCGCCAGTGCTGTTCTTCGTGCCTTCTTGTTCATGTTGATTCCTTCTGTGGTTGTGACGGATCGCAGGATCCCTGGGTGTTCACTGGCTGATGAAGGTCCGCGTCGACCATGCGGCGAGTGAGACATCTGTGCCCGTCTGGAGCACTGCCCCAGTGACGGTGTCGGCGATGGAGGCCGCGAGAGTGATCGCCTGCGGCTCCCATCCCCAATTGAAGACGAACCACGCGCGCCGCCCATCGGGGAGTGAGCCAGAAGCCACAGTGACCGGTGTCGGGGTGTCCCCAGCGAGCTCCTGCGCGTGACCGTTCTCGGCAGCCCAACGGATGATGCCGCTCGCGAACGCAGGATCGGGCACGCAGCCGACAACGGTGACGCGACCACCACGGACTGCTTTGCTGGTGACGGCGGGAAAGTCGCCGAACCTCGGGTGGTTGTAGCGCGCCAACACGTCAGCGTCGTCGGCGATGAGGCCGTCAATCCAAAGTCGTGCCGCTGCGGTGACATCCAAACGCAGGTCATCGGACGTCGCGACCACCGCAATGTCGTCCTCGAGGTTGGAGTACTCCTCATAATGGGTGCCAGCGAGGTCGGCCAAGCGCGGGGGGGCCACCTCGACGCGAGCGCGCGCCTCCTGGTCCGCATACCCGGTGCGGGGGCCGATGACGAGGTGGCCCCCGGCGGCAACATAGTCTCGGAGTAGCTGCAGCTCCGCTTCCGTCGTCACGTATATCCCGGCCGCGACGAGCACCGGGAACCGGGCGGCGAGCGCATCCGCACCAATCGACCCAGCCTGATCGAGGTGGAGGAGCCGCGACTGGCGGTCGGCGTCGATCGCGCCGCGGTGGAACGCATCGACGATCGTCTCGTACGACTCGGGATCGGGGCGACCGTCGGTGCGCAAAGATGGCGTGAACTGGAGGGCGTATTTGCTCGGGTTCGACCACAGGATCGCAACATCCGCATCGGGCTCGAATCCGTCGAGCGTCCTGCCAATCTTCGCGAGCTCGCCGCCGATCTCGGCGACTTCCGAATAGACCCGGCCCGGCACCAGACTGTGCGGGAGTACCCCGCCCCAATAGGTCTCGGCACCGTACGGCAGCGTGTGCCAGTGCCAGTACTCGATCATTGCGGCACCGCGCGAAATGAACGCATACGCGGATTGCTTCAGTTGGCCCGGGTAGGGCGGGAAGTTCGTGTCGGAGTGGCCAATCGCCTGAGCGTTCGTCTCGGTGACCAGGTAACGGCCCTGCTTGGAGGCATACATACGGTCGGCCTGGCGGAAAAGCGCGGCGACACCTGTCGTCGTCCACCCACTCAGCTGTGATCGCTCGAGCGTGGCGTCCAGGCGATCTTGCATGCCGTAGTACGGATTGCCCGCGGTGATGTCGAGGGCGCGGCTCAGCCGTTCGTCGTCTAGCGCCGGGCGCCCATACTGCAGACAGGTCGTCACGAACTGGCCGGGGCGACGATACTCGCGCACGAGGTCGGCCTGCCAGGAGATGAACTCCGTGGTGAGTTGGGCCTGGAATCGCCGCCAGGCGAGGTCGAATTGCGGGAACGAGTTGCCGTCCGGCCGCCAGAGCTCGCTCCAATCGGCGAGCCGATGCGACCAGTAGGTGAGGCCCCATTCGCGGTTGAGAGTTTCGACATCGCCGTACTGGTCGCGGAGCCGACTCACGAATTCCTCGAAAACGTGATCGTTGTGGAAGAGCTCTAATCCGGGCTCGTTGTCGACCTGATACCCGATGATGGCCGGATGGTCGGCGTAACGCCCCACAACGGCGCGGATGACACGCTCGGCGTACGTGCGGAAGACCGGGTGCGCGAAGTCGATCTCCTGACGGGCGCCCCAGGGGATCGCCTCACCCGTGCGACGCTCCGCAGCGATCTCGGGGTGAGCGACCTGCATCCACGGCGGAATCGCGTAGGTCGGCGTTCCGAGAATCACTCGAATCCCGCGACGGTGCGCGCTGTCGAGCACCGGCGCGAGCCATTCCAGGTCGAATTCACCATCGTGTGGCTCCCAGGTGGACCACACCGACTCCCCGACGCGGATCACGTTGATGCCCGCGTCGTGCATCAAGTCGAGATCCGTCTCGACCCGATCGGACTGGTGGTATTCCGGGTAGTAGGCGACGCCGAATAGGATTCCGCTGAGGGATTGGACAGGCAGCAAGGGCTTCATCTGATGTGTACTCCGTTGTAGATTGCCAAGGAATTCGGCGGTTCACCTCTTGGAATTGTTTTCGAGAACATTTGCCTGAACAGAGTATGTTGCCGATAACATAGCTTGTCAAGCACTTTTCAGCGGAGGTATCCTCTGGTCGCGAACCGCAGAATCGAGCGGCCCAGAGCCACACAATTGAACCTCAGGGAGGATCGGGATGGGCACGAGCGCAGATTTAGGTCGGGCGGGGCCCGCCACGTTCCGGGTGAAGGCGGCGACCATCTACGACGTCGCGCGGGCTGCGGGCGTGTCCCATCAGACCGTGAGTCGTTTCCTGAAAGGCTTCGAGGGTATCCGGCCCGAAACCCGTGACAAGGTCGTTCAAGCTATCGATGCGCTGGGGTACCGGCCGAACCTCACCGCCCGCAGCCTCAAGTCCGGCCGATCGCACCGTATCGGTGCGCTTACCCATGACATCTCCAAAGTCGGTCCGGGTGGCATCGTTGAGGGAGCGAGCGTTGGCGCACGCGAAGCCGGCTACATGCTCGACATCATCGCGCTCGACGCGCTTAATCCGCGTGCCATCGAGGAGTCCCTCGCACTCATCACGCAGCACGACCTAGCCGGTGTGCTCGCCCTCACCTCGACGGATGCGATGACCAGCGCGATAGAGAGGATCGCCTTCCGGGTGCCGGCCTACGTAGCGAAGGAATCCGACGGGATGCCGGACGAACCGCGCTCTAAGCTCTCGAGTGTGGGTGTACCGGCATTGGTCGCGCACTTGGCAGAGCTCGGACACCGGCGCCTGATGCACATCGCCGGACCAGACACGTGGTCGGCGTCACGTAACCGGACCCGGGCCTACGAGTCGGCTGTCCAGGCTCAGGGCCTCCACTCGGTCGGCATTTTGTATGGTGATTGGTCAGCGCGCTCCGGTTACCACGCAATTGCCAACCTTGCCGCTCTTCCAGATGCGACGGCATTCGTCGTATCAAACGACCAGATGGCACTCGGCGCGATGTTGGCACTGAAGGAACGGGGTCGCCGGATCCCCGAGGACGTCAGCGTCGTCGGCACTGACGACATTCCCGAGGCCGCCTATTTCGATCCCCCACTCACTACCCTGCGGAACGACTTCGAAGCCCAGGGGCGCGCAGCGGTGTATCAGCTCCTGGCCCTCATAGAGCACTCCGAGGTGAAGCTCGTGACCGTACCTCCCCCGATGATCGTGGTCCGGCGGTCGTCTGGGCCGGAGCCAGGGTCACGACCCGGTTAAGGCTGACCCCTTCGCCCCCTTCAACAGCTTCGTCCCAGCGCACGACGAGGTCGAGGCGCTAATTCAAAGTTTTGGGGAAAACACTCGATCTGTTCCGCGGTGAGGTTGACACGGAAGCGTCAATACCCGCAAATGCCGTCGGGTTTCTCGTGTCCACTATGCGAAAAATCCGCATCGCCCTGGCTGCGTCGTCTGGATCTCGAGAGCCGAGCGCCGCAAGCGCCGGTAACGCCGCTTCGGCAAGCTTGCCCCGATCGAGTTCAAGACAGTAAGCATGATCCTCAAGGCCGCTGGAACCACCAACCCACTGAGTGAACTGAACTCAAGACAGTCCCCTTCACTCGACGGCGCGCCGCCACACTGGGTTTCGTCCCGCTCAGAGGACGCTCCTACTCGATGTCAAGCGACTGTTTGTGTTGCAATGGGCTGATTTTTGTCGTCGCGCCATGACGGCGACCCCCAGATTGGTGTCAGCACGTTGTCCTATCGCGAGTCGGCGTAAGCGCTGGTAGCGGACGTCGAGTTGTTTGGCCGCCTCAGTGAGGACGATGCCTAGGGTTTGACGGCGTTGTCGAAGCCGCGGTGTCCACTGGGCAGCGCGACCGCGGAATTTTGGGTGAGCACTGCGAATATTTCGTTGGTGACGTGTCGTTTCGG
Source organism: Cryobacterium sp. Y57 (assembly GCF_002929505.1). Lineage (GTDB taxonomy): Bacteria > Actinomycetota > Actinomycetes > Actinomycetales > Microbacteriaceae > Cryobacterium. Next base: position 16,206 of record NZ_PJJL01000041.1, on the reverse strand, counting down.
GCAGCGGACGATGTCGCGGTCGGAGAGCCCTTTGCCGGCCCGCCGGGAGATGTCGGCTATAGCCCGAGGTTTCTTCTGGCGTTTGCGAAGCAGCACGATGCGGTGCAATGCTGCGTTGGCTTGGCTGTCAGCATGGCGAGGGAGACGGAAGCGCTGCCGTATTCCGGAGGATGCTGGTATCCGTGCGACGCCGCAGAGGGCTGCGAACCGAGCCTTGGTAATAATGCGATCTGGGTTGTCACCGGCGGTGGCGAGCAGGTGCGCGGCAATGAATGGGCCGACTCCGCTTGCGGCCAGGAGAGCTGGGTTCTGATGACTGGCAAGCAGGCGGAGTTGGTGATCGATATGAGCAATGCCTGCCGTCAGCGCCTGGTAGCGTTGCGCGAGCCGTTGCGCGAGCCGTTGCGCTCAAGCTCGAGCTACCAGCTCCGGAGTGGCCCCCGACGCCGGACGTGTGCGCGCGGGTCAACCGCGCGGTTCGTAGCGCCTCGGCGCGAACGCCTGGGCGACCAGGGCGCGCAGGCTTTCGAGGCTTCCCGTGACCAGGCCTTGCGCGCGCGCCTGCACCAACACGTTGCCAATCGCCGTCGCCTCAACCGGACCGGCCAGCACGGGCAGTCCCGTGCGATCGGCGGTGAGCTGGCAAAGCAGTTCGTTTTGAGACCCGCCGCCGACGACGTGCACGGTGTCGATGCTGGTTCCCGAGAGTTCGGCGGCGACCCGCAGCGTGTGCGCGTAGGCATCCGCGAGGCTTTCGACGATGCTGCGCACGAGCTCGACCGGCGTCGCCGGTTCGCGCAGATCGTGCTCCCGGCAATAGTCGCGAATGCGGCTCGGCATATCACCTGGCGGTAGGAAGCGCGGATCGTCCACGTCGAACACGGTCACCGGCCCACTCCAGGTGCCAGCCTGGACCAATAGCCCGGGCAGATCAAAGGTCTGCCCGGCCAGCTCCCAAGTGCGCAGCGACTCGCTCAGCAGCCACAAACCCATGACGTTGCGCAGGTAACGAACCCGTCCGTCGACACCGCCCTCGTTGGTGAAATTCGCCGCCCGGCTCGCCTCGGTGAGTACCGGTTCGGCTAGTTCAACGCCGACGAGCGACCAGGTCCCCGACGAGATATAGGCGGCATTGCCCGAGATCATTGGCACAGCGACCACAGCGGATGCCGTATCGTGCGACCCGACTGTCATCACGTCGATGCTGTGGCCGGTTCCGATCTCGGCCAGTACCTCGGGAAGCACCGAACCCACGCGGGTCCCCGCGTCCACGAGCCGCGGAAATAGTCTCCGCGGCAGTCTGAGCCGGGCCATGAGCTCAGCGTCCCAATCGCCGACGGTGACATCGACCAGTCCGGTCGTCGACGCGTTAGTACGCTCGGCGAGCTTCTCCCCGCTCAGCCAGTACGTGATCAGGTCCGGGATCAGCAGCATTGAGTCGGCGTTGTCGAGCTCGTCGCCGAGCTGGTCAGAGGCCAACTGATACAGCGTGTTAAAGGGGAGGAACTGCAACCCGTTGCGTCCGTAGAGCTCAGCCGGTGGGGCGATCGCATGCACGGTCGTCACCCCCGCCCCGGTGCGGGTGTCGCGGTAGTGAAACGGGTTGCCGAGCATCCGCTGCCCGCGCAGCAATGCGTAGTCGACCGCCCACGAATCCACGGCTACACCGAGCAACTCCGGTTCCTCGCGTACGGCCGAACGCAGGCCGCTGATGGCCCCACGATACAGGTCGAGAATGTCCCAGTGCAGCCCATCGATCGTGCGCACCGCGGCGTTGGCAAACCGGGCCACCGAGCGTATTTTCAGCTCGTTGTGTCCGACACGGCCGAGCATGACCCGACCGCTCGACGCCCCGAGGTCGATCGCCGCGACCGTGCCCGCGCTGGTTCTCACCGGTACACCTGAACACAGCGGATGCGCCGGCCGATCACCGCAGGAACGCGGCGGCCACGCCCGCGTCAACGGGAATATGCAGCCCGGTGGTGTGGCTCAGGTCGCTCGTGCACAGCACGAACACGGCGTTGGCGACGTTCTCCGGCAGCACCTCACGCTTGAGCAGCGTGCGCTGGGCGTAGTACTTGCCGAGGTCCTGCTCGTCGACACCGTATACCGCGGCGCGCTTGGCGCCCCAGCCACCGGCGAAGATGCCCGAGCCGCGCACGACGCCGTCGGGGTTGATGCCGTTGACCTTCACGCCGTATTCACCGAGCTCGGCCGCGAGCAGCCGCACCTGGTGGGCCTGGTCTGCCTTCGTCGCGGAGTAGGCGATGTTGTTCGGGCCGGCGAAGACCGAGTTCTTCGAGGAGATGTAGATGATGTCGCCGCCAAGGTTCTGGTCGATGAGCACCCGCGCCGCCGCGCGCGACACCAGAAAGGAGCCCTTGGCCATCACGTTGTGCTGTAGGTCCCAGTCGGCGACGGTGGTCTCGAGCAGCGACTTCGACAGCGACAGTCCGGCATTGTTCACGACCAGGTCGAGTCCGCCGAAGGCGAGTACGGCGGCGTCGACGCCGGCCTGCACCTGCTCCTCGTCGGTGACATCGGCCTGCACGCCGATGGCAACGTCCGTGCTGCCGATCTCGGCGGCCACGGCCTGTGCCTGGGCCAGGTCGAGATCGGCGATGACGACGCAGGCGCCCTCGGCGGCCAGGCGGGTGGCGATGGCTTTGCCGATGCCGGAGGAAGCGCCAGTGACGAGTGCGACGCGGGTGGCGAGCGGCCTGGCGGCGGGCATTCGCTGCAATTTGGCTTCTTCGAGCGCCCAGTACTCGATGCGGAACTTCTCGGCCTCATCGATCGGGGAGTAGGTCGAGAGACCCTCGGCGCCGCGCATCACATTGATGGCGTTGATGTAAAACTCGCTCGCGACGCGGGCGGTCTGCTTGTTCGCGCCGTAGCTGAACATGCCTACGCCGGGAACCAACACGACGAGCGGGTCGGCACCGCGAATCGCGGGCGACTCGGCCGTCGCATTGCGGTCGTAATAGGCCTGGTAGTCGGCGCGGTACTCGTCGTGCAGCACGACCAGGCGAGCGAGCGATTCGTCAACGGATGCCCCGGCCGGCAAGTCCAGCAGCATCGGCTTGACCTTGGTGCGCAGAAAGTGGTCTGGACAGCTGGTGCCGAGGGCGGCGAGCCGCGGGTGCTCGGCGCGGGCGAGAAAGTCGAGAACCTCGGGCGCGTCGGTGAAGTGGCCGACCTTGGGGGCGTCGGTGGAGACCAGCCCGCGAATTGTCGGCGCGAGAGCGGCAGCGCGGGCGTGGCGCTCGGCCGGTTCGAGCGCGTCAAAGCCGTCGAGCAGAGCGCCGAACGGCTCCGGCCGCGAGTGCTTTTCTATGTAGGTGGCGGCGGTGTCGATGATCCACAGCGAGTTCGCCTCGGTAGCCTCGCTCGTGTCACCCCAGGCCGTAATGCCGTGCCCGCCGAGGATGCAGCCGATAGCCTGCGGGTTGGCTTCCTTGATGGCGGCAATGTCGAGACCGAGCTGAAAGCCGGGTCGACGCCAGCCGACCCAGGCCACCTTCTCGCCGAAGATTGTCTGCGTGAGCGCCTCACCGTCGGCCGCGGTCGCAATGGCGATGCCGCTGTCGGGGTGCAGGTGGTCGACGTGCGCCGCATCGACGAGGGCGTGCATGGCGGTGTCGATCGACGGCGCAGCGCCGCCCTTGCCGTGCAGGGTGTAGTCGAAAGCGGCGACCATCTCGTCTTCACTGTCGAGGCCGGGGTAGACGTTCTTCAGCGCCAGCAGCCGGTCCAACCGCAGCACCGCGAGCCCCTTCTCGGTGAGTGTGCCGAGGTCTCCGCCAGAGCCCTTCACCCACAGCAGCTCCACTGCTTCACCGGTGACCGGGTCGGTCTCCGTGCCCTTCGCTGAGGTGTTACCGCCGGCATAGTTCGTGTTCTTCGGGTCGTCGCCGAGGCGGTTCGACCGGGCAATCAGCGCGGCGGCTGCGGGGTTCAAAGTCATGAGGCTTCCTTGCTGCTGGAGGGGGCATACGATTCTGCGGTGCTGCCGACGCGGGTGTTGTTGAGGGGGGAGAGTAGCCAGGCCGCCATCGTCGTGAGGCTGGCGAGCGCCCCCGGGTGCGCGGGGGTGTTCAGGTGGCCGTGGATCGTGCCGTCCTCGCGCAGGCAGGTGATGTCGACGCCGGCCGCGCGGAGCTCGCTGGCGTAGGCCTCGCCCGAGGAACGGAGGCTATCGCGGTCGGAGTTGAGGATGAGGGTCGGCGGTAGACCGGAGAGCTCGTGGCTGCCGGGAAAGGCATGCGGGTCGGCCAGGTTTGCCGGGTTTCCGGCGTAGTTGAGGTTCATCCGGGCTACCGCGTCGGGGCGGAAGCGGGACTCCTCCGGCAGGCCGTCGAGCTTCGCCGCGAGTTCGGGGCTGGGTTCGGGAAGCACTGCGTGCACGGTCGGATAGGCCAGCAGCACCCGGTAGGGGGTGTGCTGGCCGGCATCCCGCAGGCGCACGGCGGCGCTGGCGGCCAGGGCGGCGCCAGCGCTCGCCCCGCCGATCGAGATCGATTCGCGATCCAGGCCCAGCTCGTCCGCATAGGTGAGGGTCCAGTTGAAGGCGGCGAGCACATCGTCGGAGGGCACTGGGAAGTGAGCACCGTCGTGGGACAGGGGGCCGCCGACCTGGTTGAAAGCCAGTGGGGGAGCTAGCCGGTAGAACACCGAAACGACGCCGATCCCGCGGGCGGCGAGCTGCCCGGCCACCCAGTCAGCCTCCGGCATGTCTAAGTCACCGGAGGAGAACCCGCCGCCATGTAGCCAGACGAGTCCGGGCGCGGACCCGCCGTCCGCGCCCTGGGCCGGGTAGATCCGCACGGGGATGCTCCCGTGCGGACCGGGAATGAGCCGGTCGGTCATTCTCACGCGCCCCAGCCGGCCTGGCTGCCGCCGACTCGTTCGGCGGCGATTTTCGCCTGGTAGCCGGAGGCGGCGTAGGCGGTCATCGGGTCGCCGGCCAGTCCCCGGCTCTCCCGCCAGGTAGCGAGGCCGGGGCGCACGTCGGTGTAGAAGGCGTCCATCAGAATGCCGTTGGCGCCGAGCACGTCACTGCTGTTCTGCGCGAGGGTGAGCGCGTCCCGGTCGACGAGCAGCGCGCGGGCGGTCATCTCCTGCACGTTCAGCACCGAGCGAATCTGCCCGGGAATCTTATCTTCCACGTTGTGGCATTGGTCGAGCATGAACGCCACCGTCGACTCCGGGCCGTAGCCGCCGCCCCGAATGACCTCATACAGAATGCGGAACAGCTGGAATGGGTCGGCCGCGCCGACGATGAGGTCGTCGTCGGCGTAGAACCGCGAGTTGAAGTCGAAGGAGCCGAGCTTGCCGAGGCGCAGCAGTTGGGCGACGATGAATTCGATGTTGGTGCCGGGAGCGTGGTGACCGGTGTCGAGGCAGACGCTGGCCTTGTCGCCAAGCGCGGCGACCTGCGCGTAGCTGGTTCCCCAGTCAGGAACGTCGGTGTGGTAGAAAGCGGGCTCGAAGAATTTGTACTCGAGCACGAGCCGGTGCTCATCGCCGAGGCGGGCGTAGATGGCGGCGAGTGATTCGGCGAGGCGGTCCTGGCGGCCGCGAATATCGCCCTGGCCCGGGTAGTTGGTGCCGTCGGCGAGCCAAATCTTCAGGTCGTTCGAGCCCGTCTGGTGCATGATCTCGATGCACTCAAAGTGATGGTCGATGGCTTTCTGCCTCGTCGCCGCGTCGGTGTGGGTCAGGCTGCCGAACTTATAGGCGTCGTCCTGAAAGGTATTCGAGTTGACGGTGCCGAGCACGAGGCCCTGATCGGCCGCGAAGGTGCGGAGCGCCGCGTAGTCGGCGACCTTGTCCCACGGAATGTGGAGCGCCACCTTTGGCGCGAGGCCGGTGTACTGGTTGACCTGGGCCGCATCGCAGATCTTTTCTTCGATGGTGCGGGGGGTACCCGGGGTGCCAAACACTTTGAAACGTGTTCCGGAATTACCGAACGCCCAGGAGGGCAGCTCGATGGCCTGCGCCTCGAGTTGGGTGAGTACGGCAGCGCTGATGGTCACGAGGTACTTCTTTCTGTAGCGGTTGTGGTGAGGGCGTCGAGCTGGTCTTCGAGGTGGAAGACTTCGGTCAGTTGCAGAAACCCGGTGTCGGGGGAGCCGTTGAGTGCGATGAAAAATTCACTCATCTCGGCCTGCCAGCGCGCGTTGACGGCGGTTGCCGCCATGCCAGCCTGAGCGGATGCTAGATCCGCTGTTTCGAAATAGCCGATCAGCAGTCCGTCCTGCCGAAGAAACAGCGAGTAGTTGTTCCAGCCGGTGGTTTTGAGCGCACGGAGCATTTCGGGCCAGACTGCCGCGTGGCGCTCGCGATACTCGTCGATGCGTTCCGGCTTGACCTGTAACGCAAAGCACACGCGGCGTGCGGCGGTGTTCGTCATCGGTGACTCCTCCAGGAATAAATGAATCGTTTCAATTGTGGCGCGTGGGATGCCGGATGGCAAGACCGGATCGAGCGGAGCCCGCTTCCGGCGCGCGGTTCAGACGTTAGACGAGCGCGACATGGCGGTGCTCGATTTCCAGCAGGCTCGCGGCAGCCTTGATGTCGGCGGCGCGGTGGCCGAGGCTAAGTGCCCAATGGTGACCGATGCCGCTTTGACTCCACTCGTCAACCCAACGACCCGGATCGCCGCCGAAGTCGACACGGGAGGTGGTATTGCCGATCGCGAGCAGCGGACCGGGCACGACCGTGCCCTCTGAGGTCACGAAGACGTAGCGCCCATCGGGGTCTTGTCCGACACCAAAGGTCGTGACCGGTCCGGGCTGCACGTCGAATTCAACCGACACGCCCCAGCCGCGCTTACCGTGGTAGACGCCGAGCCCGCGCAGTAGGGGCTCCCGTGCGCTCACGGCGAGGTGGGCCGGCCCGTCGTGCCCCATCTCCACGACATTGTCGAAAAAATTCAGCGCCTGAATTTCGGTGAATGACCCGCCGGCTCCGATGGCCTGGCTGGCCAGCATCGCGATCGAGGTGCGCAGCTCGTATTCACCCGCCATCGGAATTCCGCGGGCGGTGAGCAGCGACGATCCGAGAATCATGCCGGCGCCGAGCCGTTCGTGCTGTTCGCCGGCTAGGCCACGATGGTAGTAGGCGACGGAGTCGAGGTCGAAGTCTGCCACTAACCTGTCCAGCCCGACCGAGACTTTTGCGCCCCAGGCGAAGTCCTCCTGTTGGACCGAATCGTCGACCTGAAACAGTTGCGACGCGAGGTGCATGCGTTCCCGCACCGCGGCATCCGTCACCTCGTCGACCCGCACGCGCAGATCGTCGAACTCGAGCACCTCGACGTGGGAGCCGAACGTGGTCGATACGCTGGTGAGATCGGTCGAGACATCGAGCATGCCGGGGTAGACGTGGCCCATGAGACCGTGGCGGGCAGTGCGCAGCGTCGCTCGGACACCGGCCGCGTGCACCCATTGAATAATGCGGTCCCAGGCGCGCTCCTGCCGCAGGTATCCCGAGACCGACCGAAACGGAATCCCGGCCCGCCGAAATACGTTGGCGACCTCGGGAACAGGGCATTGACCGCAATAGGCGAGCCATTGGCCGGTATCGAAGGTGGCATGGTCCATCGCTTCGGTCGGCTGCAGATCGATGACCAGCACCGGGGTGTGCGACTTCTGAGCAATCGGCAGCACCATCGACGAGGTGAGGTAGGTGGCAAGAAAGACCACGATGAGGTCGCAGTCCGCCACCCGCAGCTTCTCGGCCGCCATCTGGGCATCTTGGGCGTCGGAGATGAATCCGGCATCGATCACGTCGGCGTCAAGAGCTCTGAATCGATCGGTGACATACCGCGCGGAGTCCTGTAGCAGAGGGAGAAGGTCGGGAAATTGCGGCCAGTAGGCACCAAGTCCGCCGGAGACCAGGCCGATTCGGGTGCTGCGACGTGTTTTGGGCTCGAGCAGACCGGTCGGCAGGGCGCGCCCACCGGTCACCGTAGCGGCGTTCGACGTCGTCGTGTTCGTCATGGATCACTCCTGCCTCTAAATTTCGTGAAGTTGGGCGGTCGAGGGTTGTGGAACGGATGCCGCAGCATCCGTTCCACAACATCCGTCCCACAGCATCCGTGCCTGCGAGGACTACTTAGAAGTCGTAGTCATCAATGTTGTCGGCGTTGAACGTGGTCGGCGGACCGACGATGACGATCCCGTCGGCACCCACCTCGCGCTTACCGAGGTCACCGGCGTCGAAGGTGTCGCCCTCGGCTCCGGTGATGGTTCCGTTGGCGAGAGCCTTGCCGGCGAACGCGGCGACGTAGCCGAGCTGTGCCGGGTCCCAGAGGGCGAACGCGGTGACGGTGCCGTCCTTGACGAACGGGCGCATTTCATTGGGCAGCCCGAGCCCGGTCAGCGCGACGGTGCCCTTGTAGTTCGAGGTGGAGAGATAGCGTGCCGTGGCCGCGATGCCGACCGTGGTCGGTGAGATGATGCCCTTGAGGTTCGGGTAGGCCTGCAGCAGGCCCTGAGCCTCCTGGAAGGACTTGGTGTCGTCGTCATCACCGTAGACCTTGGCAACGAGGGAGATTTCCGCGTACTCCGGGTTGGAAGCGAGCTCCTCCTCGATGAACTTGATCCACTCGTTCTGGTTGGTCGCATTGGCCGTGGCCGAGAGAATCGCGATTTCTCCCGATCCGCCGATCTGCTCGGCGAGAAGCTTGATCTGAATCAGCGCGACGTCCTTGGCGACGACTTGGCTGATGAACACGTCACGGTAGTCCGGATTGGTGTCCGAGTCGAACGCCACGATCTTGGCGCCGGCGGCGCGGGCTTCCTCGAGGGCCGGACCGACGGCATCCGGGTCGTTGGCAGCGATCACGATAACGCTGGTTCCGGCCTGGGTTTCAGCATTGATGAACGACACCTGGCTGCTCGCACTCGCTTCGAGCGGGCCGACGACCTCGGTCGCGGCGAAGCCGCCGGCGGTCGCGCCGTCCTTTCCGCCGCCGAGAACGACGTCGGTGTACGGGTTGTTGAGTTGCTTGGGAATGAAGGTGATGCTGAGATCTCCCTCGGCGGCGGTGCCGGTTCCGGCATCATTGCCTGCGGCGCAGCCGCCCGCGACGAGGGCAACGGACGCGGCGACTGCTGCGAGGGTGAGGAAGCGGCGAGTGCCCCTCGTCTTGGTGTGGCGAATGAACTGCATTGTCATTTCCCTTCCTGAACGCCGGATGCTGTGGCGCGGGTTGCTCCCGAGGCCGATGCCTGGGGAAGAGTGCGGCGGTGTCGCCGGGTATGTAGCCATTTCGTGATGCCGTCGATAATGCTGGGGGCCACCACGGAGGCGATGAGCAGGGTACCGGTAACGATGATGAGCACCACGTCGGAGATGCGGCCCAGCCGTAACGTGAAGTTGATCGTTCCGATCAGCAGTACTCCGGCGATGGCACCGGGGATCGATCCCTTACCGCCGAAGATGGAGACTCCGCCGAGCAGTACGGCAGCGATCACCGTGAGTTCGAGGCCGCTGGCGTTGTCGCTGCGGGCGCTCGAATAGCGCAGGGTCCAATAGATTCCGGCCAGGGCCGAGACGGAGCCAGACGCGACATAGAGCCAGAACTTGGCCCGCACCACCTTGATGCCCACGAAGATCGCCGCTTCCTTGCTATACCCGAGGGCGAACAGGCCACGACCAAACGGAGTGAGGTGCAGCACCACGCCGAAGATGATCGCGACCAGAACCACGCCGATCATGACCGTCGGTATTCCCGTGCCGCCCAATTTAGAGGTGAAGAAGCTCGTGAGTGGCGGCGGAAAATTGGCCACCGCGTTGTCGCCGATGACGACGAGCGCCAGGCCGCGAAACAGCGCTAAGGTGCCGATGGTCACAGCGAGGGAGGGGAGGCCGAGAACCGCTACGAGCAGACCGTTGAAAGCCCCGGCGAGCACTCCGGCGAGCAGACTGACGATGAGCACAAGGCCGATATCGAGGCCAGCTGCCCAGAGGACCCCCATGAGTGCGCTTGTGAGACCGGCGATGCTAGCCACTGAAAGGTCGATCTCGCCGGTGATGATGATGAGCGTCATCGGTAGGGCGATCAGCAGGGCTGGAATTACGTCCAGGAGTAGAAAACCGGTCGAGACCGGGCTGGCGAACCGGGGAATGAATAGCGCTGCGTAGATGATGAACACGACGAGCGCGTAGATTATGACCGTGTCGCGGCCAAGCAGAATGCGGGCGATTCCGGTGCGACCGCGGGCGGTCGGCGCCCCGGCCGAGCGGGTTCCGGATTTGTTCGTCGCGGTCGGGAGCAGTTCGGTCGGGGGATTAGACATCGCGTGCCTCACTGCGTCGGAGCTTCTTCGCTGTTCGAATGCGCGTGATTCGATCAATGACTATCGCGGCCAGGATGAGCAGGCCGACAATGGCCTGCTGCCAGAATTTGTCGACACGAATGGCGGCCAGGGCGCTTGTGATGGTGGTCAGCAGAAGCGCGCCGATGGCGGCTCCGACAACGGTGCCGCTGCCGCCGAAGATCGCAACGCCGCCGACGACGGCAGCGGCGATGATGTCGAATTCGAGGCCGGTTCCGGTCGTCGCTCCAACCGAGTTGAACCGGCTGGCGTAGAGCACGCCGGCGAGACCGGCTAGCACGCCGTTGCTGAGAAAGGCGAGGAGCACGCGGCGAATGACTGGGATACCGAACAGTTTGGCCGCTTCCGGGTCGGAGCCGATGGCGTACAAATCACGACCGGGTCGCGTGGACGCCATGAAAATTGCGACGATGATGACGACGACGATTGCGATCAGGGTGATCAGGGGAAAGCCGGCGATGGTGTCGACGGACAGAGCGCCGAAGCTGTCGGGCCGGTCTCCGGCGAAGTACTGCGTACCACCGGCCCACGCATTGTTGAGACCGCGGTAAATGTACAGGGTACCGAGGGTGATGACGAGCGACGGTACTTTGGCGACGGTGACGAGAAAACCGTTGACGCTGCCGAGCAGGGCACCGAGCGCCATTCCCGCGAGAAAAATCAGCACGATCGGAATACCCGGAACGGCCACGAACAGGGTTCCGGTGCTGAAGGCAACGATGCCGAGGATCGACCCCACCGACAAGTCGACGTTGCGGGTGATGATGACCATCGCCTGCCCGACGGCGAGGATGATGACGATCGTCGCGTTCAGAAGCAGGTCTTTCATGCCCTGCTGGCCGAGGAAGAGCGGATTGGCCAGATAGGTCAGGGCGACCAGGGCGATGAGGGCCAGCGTGACCGGAAGCTCCCGGAGGCGCAGCACGGAGGCCAGCCCGCCCGAGGTGCGACGCATCGCAGTGGCGGCCGTGTCGGGTGGCGAGGTACCGATGGTCATAGTGAGCGCTCCAGTTTTGCGGTTGCCGCGTGCATGATCGACTCGGCTGTCGCATCCGCTCGGTCGATTCGGGCGGTGAGACGACCCTCGTGCATGACCAGTACTCGGTCGGCCATGCCCAGGACTTCGGGCAGTTCGCTGGAAATCATCAGGATGGCAATGCCTCGCCCGGCGAGATCTGACAGTAGACGGTGCACTTCACTCTTGGTGCCGACATCGATGCCACGCGTGGGTTCGTCGACGATGAGGAACGTCGGCTCGGTGGCCAGCCATTTGGCCAACACGACCTTCTGCTGGTTGCCGCCGGAAAGGGTGGAGACCTTGTACTCCTGGGACCTCGTCTTCACCTGCAGGCGGGTCGTCCAATCCTCCGCCGCGCGGCGCTCGGTTGCAGCGTTGATGATGCCGAAACGCGACAGGCGGTTGCGCAGCGTGAGGGCGGCGTTGCGCGCCACCGAGAGGTCCATGACGAGTCCCTGCTTCCGGCGGTCCTCGGGAACAAAACCCATGCCGGCGTCGATCGCCGCCTGCGGGTTGTTCGGTTTGACGCGAGCGCCGTGCAGTTCGACTGAGCCGTGATCGTAGGGGTCGATACCGAAAATGGCGCGAGCCACCTCCGTGCGACCGGCACCCACTAGGCCGGCCAGTGCCACGATCTCGCCGGCCTTGACCTCGAAGCTGATATCAGCAAAGACGCCGGTGCGCGAAAGGTCAGACACTTTCAGCACGGTCTCTCCGACCTCGGCGACCACCTTGGGGAATAGGGCGCCAATGTCCCGACCGACCATCTCACGCACGATCTGGGGCGAGGTCACCTCGTTGGTTTGGTGGGTCGTGATGTATTCGCCATCGCGCATGACCGTGATGCGGTCGCTCAGTGCGAATACCTCGTCGAACCGGTGCGAAATGAACAGAATGCCCGCGCCGTTCGAGCACAGGGCCCGTGCGACGTGAAAGAGTCGTTCCACCTCGAGGCCGGAGAGTGCCGCCGTCGGTTCGTCCATGATTAGCACGTTCGCATCGAGGGAGATCGCTTTAGCGATCTCGATGATCTGTTGGTCCGCGATCGAGAGTCCTTCGGCGATGCGGTCCGGATCGACGCGCACGCCGAGTTGCTCGAACAGGGCACGAGCCTCTTTGCGCATTGCCGACCGGTTGATCAGGCCGAGTGCGTTCTTGGGCTGTCGCCCGATAAAGATGTTTTCCGCGACTGTGAGATCGGGAAAGAGCGTCGGCTCCTGATAGATAACGGAGATGCCGGCAGCCTTGCTGTCGGCCACAGTGCGAAAGGTCACCGGCTTCCCCTGAACCAGAAATTCGCCGGCGTCCAGGCTGTAAAGCCCCGCCAGAATCTTGACCAGGGTGGACTTGCCCGCTCCGTTCTCGCCGACCAAGGCGTGAATCTCACCGGGGAGTATCTCGACCACGCCGTCGGCGAGGGCGATGACCGGGCCGAATGCTTTGGCCGCCCCACGCAATGACAGGAGCGGTGTAATCGACCGTCCAATGGTCGGTTCGGGACTGTTGATCATTTCGAGGTCGTGCCTCCGCGTCGAGGAAATGCCTGAATGAATCGTTTCATTTTGGCTACTCAGAGAATACTAAGGTGGCGGCCCCCTGATCGTCAACAGCACTTTCCATCATCGGTTCCCACTCGACATGAAACCCGGCCACCGGTGTTGATTCGTTTCATTGGGGGCGCCTATGGGCAATAAGCTGAGGGCTGGGCCGCCGGAGGCGTCCCAGCGAAAAGGGAGTCAGCGTGGCATCGATCAGTGTCAACGACGTCGCCGCCGCCGCCGGCGTATCGGTGGGTACGGTGTCGAACGTGTTGAACCGACCTGAAAAAGTGTCACCGGGCACGGCCGCGCGAGTTCAAGCTGCCATTGCCGACCTCGGCTTCGTTCGCAACGACGCCGCCCGTCAGTTGCGGGCCGGTCGGAGCCGCAGCCTAGGGCTCATCGTGCTCGACGTCGCGAACCCATTCTTCACCGATGTCGCCCGTGGTGCCGAGAATCGAGCGGCCGAAGAGGGGCTCGCAGTTCTACTCGGCAACACCGACGACAGTCTCGCCCGTGAGGCCGCTTACCTCGACCTGTTCGAGGAACAGCGCGTGCACGGGGTCTTGATCTCACCGCTTGGTGACGTCGGCGACCGACTCACTCGATTGCGCGCTCGCGGTACACCGACCGTATTGGTCGATCGCCAGACGGAGGACCGTAGCTTTTCCTCCGTCGCCGTCGACGACGTTGCGGGCGGGCGCCTCGCTGCGCATCACCTGGTGTCCATCGGCAAGACTCGTATCGCTTTCGTTGGCGGACCAATCAGCATTCGGCAGGTGGTCGACCGGCTGAAGGGTGCGCGGGAAGCCGTTGCTAAACATCCGTCGGTGTCTCTGGAAATCATCGAAACCGATGCCCTCTCGGTACTGGCCGGCCGTGCCGCCGGCGAGCTGGTGCTGGAGCGGGCACCCGATGACCGCCCCGATGCCATCTTTGCCGCCAACGATCTGCTCGCCATCGGTGTGCTGCAGGCGCTCAACATGCGCGGCGAGCTACACGTGCCGCGCAATATTGCCCTGATCGGCTACGACGATATCGCTTTCGCCGCTGCGGCCGTGGTGCCGCTGTCGTCGATCCGTCAGCCGAGCGTGCTGATCGGCTACACCGCAGTCGACCTGCTGCTGCGCGAGGCCGCGTTCGGCGACACGTTTGAGCACGAACATATCGTGTTTCAGCCCGAACTGGTCGTTCGCGAGTCCACCGGGGCTTGAGGTCTGCATCGCGGCGGAAGTATTATGCCCAAAATTGGAGCGGAAAGACCTCGAAAAACGTAGGGATACGCCCTGCGACGTGCGATTTCTCTGCTGCCGACTCGAGCAAACACGAGCTCTCAGCTCGCAAAAAGCATCGGAACGTCGTGCTTGCGCCTGGCATCTTTGTGCGTGCGAGCATACGGGGCTCTGCGATGGTGATCGAACCGCCGCCGCCTTCGAAGAGGCTCGCTCAGACGCCGTTGCCAACGGTACCGTGATCGGGCAACGCCATGCCGCACTACTCCGGAGTGCCGTCACCGTCGGCGTCGACGGTAGTGGTCTTGGCCGCGGAAACCCAGTCGTCTCAGTTGGTCGGGAACGTTGTGACGCCGGCCGCGGCTAGTTTGTCTTTGTCGTAGAAGACCGACAGGGGAACGAAGCCGGCCGGCACGCCGTACTTGGAGCCGTCGACGGTTTCCATCGCAACGGCTTCCGTGTTCAGGTCGGCGGTGTTGCTCCTGTCCTCGGCGTAGAAGTCATCGAGGTTCACGAGGGCCTTCTTGGACGCGTAGACAGGCAGGCGCTCCGCCGGCATAGCGACAATCTGAGGACCTTCGCCGGAGGACAGCGCCGTCAGCAGGGTGTCATCGATGACGGCGGAGACCGCAAACGCGGCCATCAGCTTTTTCGCTGGGTACCTGCTATCTGCTTCGCACGGCGCTGTCGGGGAGCCTCAGAAAGGGCAATCGATGCAATTTACATCGATGTGAATTTGGAGGTACGCCATCGCCTCGGTGCTGTCAACACCTTCCTGTTGCAGACCGCGCAGCAGCTCCTCAGTCGTAGAGCTGGGCCTGCTCGGTGCTGGGAAAGTGCCTCGCGGGGGTGGAAATCGTGGAGGCGCGCACGTGGAGCGAGTAGCCCACCTCCGCGTGCACCGACGTCGAAGGGTCATCACCTGCTTCGATGCGAGCGAGCACACGGTTCACAGCCAGACGTGTCAGTTCTTGGCGGCCGGGGGAAATGGTGGTGAGTGCGGGGGTCGAGAATCGCGCGTCTTCGATGTCATCAATGCCCACCACGGCAACGTCTTCGGGAACTCGCAGACCCGCCTGCTGCAGCGCGCTCATGGCGCCGAGGGCGTCGTTGAAACAGACCAGCCCGTCGAACCGGGTGCCGGCGGCTAGAAGTTGGGTCACGGCCGCCGCTCCATTGGAGCGGTGCCAGAGTGGTCCGCCAGCCGCCGCCGCGTGCGCGGATTCGGCGCCGCCCAAATCATCGTCACCATGCTGCTCACCAACTTCAACCTGCGCAAGATCGCCGCGTTCATCAGCGACAAGATCAAAGACGGCGACAGTTTCAAGCGGTTAATGCAACGTTGTGGCCGTGGTGACCTCCTAATGTGTCTTTGGGAGGAATGAAATGGGACGAAAACCGAAGCCACCGGAGCAGCGGATGGCATTCTTCACGGCGCGCGCGTCGGGGACGTCGCTTCGAAAATCCGCGGTGCTAGCCGGGATTTCGAGGTCGACTGCCTGTTTGTGGCTCAAACAATCGGGCGGCGTCCGGCCACGTGCGACAAAGCCGCGGCCGGCGTTGCGGTTGTCGCTCGATGACCGCGAGAGCATCTCTCGCGGTCTCGCCGCGAGTCGGTCGCTGACGGCGATCGCGGCCGAATTGGGGCGGCCGGTCTCAACGATTTCGCGGGAGGTGCTCCGCAATAGTGGCAGGAGCGGCTATCGTGCGGCTCCCGCTGAACGTCTCGCCGTGCCCCGCACCCGGCGTCCGCGACTGGGGAAACTAGCGTTGGACGATCGGTTGCGGGAGTATGTGGAATCGAAACTCAATGTCTGCTGGTCTCCGCAACAAATCTCGAAACGTCTGCTCAAGGAGTTCCCGGACGACCAACGAATGCGGGTGTCGCACGAAACCATCTACACCTCACTGTTCGTTCAGGCGCAGCCCGGTCTGGGCGCTGAATTGACCGCGAAACTCCGCACCCGCTGTCTGCGCCGACACCCGCGACGTCGCGTTGCCTGCGGCGGGAAAAAGTCTCGGATACCCGATCTCGTGCCCCTGAAAGATCGTCCCGCCGAAGCGGACGA
>NZ_PJJL01000062.1 GCF_002929505.1 Cryobacterium sp. Y57 | reverse complement strand
TCACTCCTTATGAGAATGCATGAGAAATTCACACACAAGTGCACTCTCGTCCCGGGACCTTGGAGAAACCATGATCATCCAGCCCCAATATTGGGGGTCACGAGTGATGACTTGTATTGTTCAGCGTCGGATTCAGTCCAGGTTTGTGATCACCGGATGCAGACTTCGATACAAGGTTTTCATAAGGCGGGAGCGGGACGCTTTCGGCATGTCTTCTTACCGTCCAAGGACGTTGTTTTGAGCCCGATGACCGATAACGATTCACCGCTTGGCGGTGTCGCTCGCATCACCGGGGTGATCCCGTCGATACCCAACAAAGCCATTGCGCTGGTTGTGAAAGACGACCAGAGAGCCAGACTCTCTCTCGGTACCGGACGTCACATCGTTCGGTGACACTCAATCTGGCCTCAGGTCACGAGTACTTACTGCACTTCATTAAAATCCGTTTGAAAGGACAAAAGCATGACGATTTCCCGGCGACAAGTTCTCTTGGTGGGTGGTTTGGGAGTGGTGGGAGCCGGTGTTTTATCGCTTCCGCTGCAAGACATTGAGGCAAAGTCGGCAAGTGCTCTCGATTCGCGTGAGTTGCCCCGACCGTTCCAAACACCGTTCGTTCAGGCGCCCATTTTGCGACCTGATCGATCGGATATTGACCCGGTCGATGGGGTGCCCGTGCAGTATTTCACGGTCGCGGAGGTGGCAGCCAGCGCCGCTATTCTCCCCCGGCTGAAGACCCCGATTCTTGGGTATAACGGTATTTTCCCTGGACCCACCATCAGCGTCGAACAGGGGACGAAGGCTGTGCTGCGCGTGCGTAACCAGCTACCCGCCACGCATCCGCTCGATGGACACCTGCTCTACACGTCCACTCATCTTCATGGCTCAGCATCCCTGCCGCAATTTGATGGTTATGCGAGCGACATCACGAATGTGGGTTTTCGCAAGGATTACTCTTACCCCAACTTTCAGCCGGCTCGTACCTTGTGGTACCACGACCATGCAGTGCACAACACCGCGCGCAATGTCTATTCCGGACTGGCCGCGCAGTACCACCTACACGATCCGCTTGAACGGGCGCTCCTTCCCCAGGGAGAATTCGACGTAGCGCTGACTATCAGTGACGCTATGTTCGCTCAAGACGGATCGCTGGGTTTCGACGACAATGATCACTCTGGTCTCTGGGGCGATGTGATTTTGGTCAACGGCAGGCCGTGGCCGGTCATGAAGGTCAAGAAGCGCGTGTACCGGTTCCGCATCGTGAACGCCTGCATTTCCCGATCACTGCGCCCGACCCTCAGCACGGGCGATCCCGTCACAGTTGTCGCCACCGACGGGGGGCTGATGCCGGTATCCCAGTCCGTGGCGAGCTGGCGCCACGCCCCGGCCGAGCGCTATGAAATCCTGATCGACTTCCGTAAATACGCGCCGGGCCAACGGATCGTGCTGCGCAACCTGTCGAACAAAAACAATGTCGACTACAAGTTCACGAACTCGATCATGGCTTTCGACGTCGTTCCGGACACGGTCGACACGACCGATCCCACCTGGAACACGATTCCCGCGCAACTTGCCCCCAGCGACGTCATAGCGCTCCAGCCTTCCGCGGCGACGATTCAGCGCACCTTCCGAGTGAAGCGCAAGAACGGCATGTGGACCATCGACGGCGTCACTTGGCAAGATGTTATCGCCAGCGAGTTCCGCAAAGTGGCGGCGAATCCAGACCTGAACGCGGTCGAAATTTGGGAATTTGCGAACTCATCCGGCGGCTGGTTTCATCCCATGCACATCCACCTGATCGACTTTCAAGTTCTCAGCCGAAACGGGCGGGCCCCGTTCGCATACGAGAAGGGTTCGAAGGACTTTGTGTATGTGGGTGAGGGGGAAAAAGTGAAGGTATTGATGAAGTTCGGGCCACACAGCGGTCGGTACATGATTCACTGCCACAACACCGTGCATGAGGATCACGACATGATGGTTCAGTATCGGGTTGGACCCGAAGACGCAGCAGATACCATCACGAACAATCCGATAACGGCGGCCCCGGCACAATGGGACACCGGACTAGCCTGACCCAGATGGAAGTGGGGCGTAGTATGACGGTTGGCCACCGTGGTGCGAGCGCGACGCGCGCTCGCGTCACGGTGGCAGTCATCGTGACGTTGACCTTGCTTTTAGGGTTGCGTTTGTGGGTTGTCGAACCGCTGGTCGTGTCGTCCAACAGCATGGAACCTACAGTTCTTCGCGGAAGCATAATTTTTCTGCTGAAGACCGCGCCGACAGCGGATGCTTTCACCCCCGGGCGGCTCGCGGTCTTCCAAAACCCCAAGGACGGTCACACGACGATCAAGCGAGTGATCGCTGTCGGAGGCCAGCGGGTCGATATCCGCGATGCCATCCTGTACGTGGATGGGGTTCGAGTCAGTGAACCCTTCGTGGATCACAGTCGAATCGATGGGACATATTTTGGCCCAGTCACCGTCCCGGCAGGTCACGTCTTCGTTCTCGGCGATAACCGCGCTGTATCCATCGACTCGCGCGAATTCGGCGCTATACCGCTGGAAAACTTCGACGCGTCACTATTATGATTATGGCCCCAGACCTAAGCTGACAGGCTCGTCGCCTATTTCAAATAGCTTGCAAGAATTGCGCGTTGTTCAACTCGTCGGGGAACCCGCGACGCCTCTGACGGACGCCATCGGGTAATCTGCGATCGTCGCAGCATTTGGGCAGCATTTGGGCAGCGTTTGAACAAGATTGTTCCGTTTTCTAACATGGCCAAATGATTGAAAAGCCTCGCTATCAGATCAGGGCGATGCTGGCGCCACGGATGGAGATGACCAGGCGGCGACGATGGGAGGAATGGGGGCGTTCGGTAAGATCGCAAGCACAACGCTCGTTTATCTTCGTGCTGGGGCCCAGGCCGGACCGGTCGGTTCACAGCAGCTGGTACATTGACCAACCTTGAGGAGTCCACCATGAATGCAGCCACGCCGGTGATAGTTTTTGATGTCAATGAAACCCTCTCCGACATGTCTCCGATGGAGGATCGCTTCGTAGAAGTCGGTGCTCCGGGCTACCTGGCCCGCATTTGGTTTGCATCCGTGCTGCGGGACGGATTCGCCCTTGCCGCCTCTGGGGGCAGCGTGAAATTCTCCGTGGCGGGCGCGGAGATCCTGCGAACTTTGTTCCGCGACGTTGCCCTGACCAGCACCATCGACGAGGCAATAAGCCACGTCTTGGACGGCCTCGGGGCATTGAAACTGCACCCGGACGTCGCAGACGGAGTGCGAGCGCTCAAGCATGCCGGATGTCGCCTCGCAACCCTCTCCAACGGGTCCGCGCAGCTGGCCCAGAACATGCTGACCACGGCGGCGATTCGCACTGACTTCGAGGCTCTTCTCACCGTCGAGGATGCCCCGCACTGGAAACCAGTCGGTTCCGCCTACCGGTATGCGGCGGAGGTTCTCGGAGTTCGACCAGCCGACATGCTCCTGGTCGCCGTGCACCCCTGGGACATCCATGGGGCAGCCCAGGCGGGCCTGCGCACCGCCTGGCTGAACCGAACCGCTGCACCCTATCCGAACTACTTTGCGACACCGGATTACACCGTTTCAAATCTCAGCGAGCTCGCCGAGTGCCTTCAGGCTTAGGACTCTGCGCTCGGTGAGCAAATTTAACTGTCGGCATCATCGCGCTCGACCCAGGGTGGAGATTCTGGTTATGAACAGCACGGAATACAGGCACAATGAGCTATGGACTCAAAGCAGGAAAAAAATGCGGTCGACGATATGGTTCGCCGGCTTGAGGTCAGGTATGCCGATCTGCCCCCGGATCGGGTGAAAGCGGTCGTGACGGCGTGCCACGCTTCCCTCTCTGACAAACCCATCCGGGACTTCATCCCGGTGTTGGTCGAACACGCAGCCCGGTCGCTTCTGCGCGCAGAGCGAAACGCGCCTCCACGAGCGGCCTAGCGTCGATTCGCTCTAGCGCAACGTCTTACCCACGTCGCGCGCTTACCTTGATTTTCGACGAGGCACGAACGTACCCCCAGAGCTGGGCGAATACCTGAGCGGCCTCAGTGCCCGGTGCGTATGTTCCGATCGGGGCGCGTTCGCTGCACATCCGTTCGATCACGACGGTCGCGGGAACGACGAGGTCGATCACCTCGGGGTGTTCGCGCGGCAACGCCTCCGCGGTAGAGCGGTGCACCAGTTTGCGGCGGTCCACCATCGAAAGAAATGCGAACACTTTGGGCGGCCGGTCCGATGCCGCGATGATCTCGTTGACCTGGGCCAGTGAACGTAGCGAAAGCGGTGACGGTACAAGGGGGACCACGGCAAGATCGGCCGCGTGGAGTGCGTTCTCCGCCACGAGGGACGCCCCGGGCGGGCAATCGAGAATCACGACATCGTATTGGTTCGAGATCGACTCCAGCACCTTGGCGATACGCTGCGTCGACTTTTTAGCTGAGTCAAGGAACAGGTCCAGATTTCGATAGGTGTCATCCGCTGGGAGCACATCGAGGTTTTTGTACGCGGTCGGCCGGATGACAGCATTCACGTGGCTTTTGCCCTGAATCAGAGATTCCACGCCGCCTTTGACCTTTGCCTTGACGTTGAGGAGATACGTCGCAGCGCCCTGCGGGTCCAGGTCCCACAGCAGCACTCGGCATTCGTGGGACGCCTCCCAGGCGAGATTGACCGCTGTCGTTGTCTTGCCGACCCCACCCTTGGTGCTGTACACCGCGACCGTCTTCATGACCCCATCATAGAAGTCAACCTCGTGGCGTCGTGGTATAGCGCAGATTCGACACCATGTCGCGTTGGAGGCGCCCATAGCGGCTAGGTACATGTGGTGATTTCAGCAGTGTCCCGTGCAGTTGGTTGCCGTGGCAACGTTCGGCCAGCTTGGCGCGGCGGCAGAAGTTGAGTACATGATCTCCTTCGCCGGCGGTGTCACTGTGGGAGTGCTGCCGCTGCTGGTACTTGCCGCTCTACTGGCCGGCACCTATCTTTCCAGTCGTTTCGTGGGGCGCGGCGTCTGGCAGGGCTCCTCAGCCCTCATTCTGTCGGCCGTGTCCGGGCTCACGCTCGCCATCGGAGTGACCGTGCTGGCCGCGGTGCTCCCAGTGCAGTTCCACGATCTGCAGTTGGAGATTCCTGTCGGCGCAACTTCCGCGGCATCCGTCGGTTCGTTCTTCGGCGCGCTCATCCTTGGATTCGCCGTCTCCTACGTAGCCCGGCTGCAGGCCACGGACGGATGGTCGCGTCTTCTCGTTCGCGCATCCTTGCTACCGGGGGGCACTGCGCGGATCGCGAGCCTGCACCTCGGCGCGTTCATCGCCGTGCTGGCGGTCGCGCTTGCTGTTCTGGTCCCGCTGTCCGCGGCCGACGAATATGTCGGGGTACTTCCCCTCTTTCTGCTTACCTTCGCCATCAATGCCGTCGTGATCGGCATGTTCGGCGCTTTCTCCGCCGATCTCGGTGACCTGGATCGGGTGCTGGCCAACCTGGGCGGCGCATCCAACGAGCCGGCACAGCAAAACCTCTCTGTATTCAGCGACGGTATCACCGGCTATATCTGGCTCATCGTGCTGCTCGCCCTGATTCTGGCGGTCGTCGCCTCGCTATTGCTAGCCGTTCGTCGCAATCGAGTGCGCCCGGCGCCGTTGTCGTGGCTGGCTACCATCGCTACGTACATGGTCTTCGGTTTAGTGCTGCAGCTTCTTGGCAGCGCTCTATTTACGGCGTCGATGACTGCACCGGAGAATGCCTCGGCGTCGGGAATGTTCGGACCCGCTGCGTGGACCTTTCTGATCTTCGCAATCTGGGGTGCTGCTATCGAGGCACTGACGCGCTTTGTCGCACCGATTATCTTGGCCTATGCGACGCCGGGGGTAATCGGCGCCCTCGTCAAGCTATCGGGTCAGGAACGCCTGTTGCCCGTTGTGCCGACGGCACCGCTCCTGCCGGTGGGCACCGTCGCAGTCGGCCTGCCCTTGCTTGCGACAGGGACGGCTTACAACGTCGATCCCGCCACTGCCTATCCGGTCGCTGCCTATCCCGTCACTGCCGATCTCAGCGCGGCCGGCCAGCCGGGTGCGACACCCCTCCCGTTCGCAGCCAATACCTTGTCTCCGGCCACCGCGAAGCGAGTGAAGATCGGCGCCATCGTCGTCGGTGCCGCTGCACTGCTCATCATCGCGGCAAGTGTGGCTGGCGGTATTGTGCGTTCCTAGGTCTTTGGCCCGCAGAATGTTGCGAACGCGTACCTCGACGCGTTGGAAAAGGGCAACGCCACGACGGCTCTGAAACTGCTCGGGTCCTCAGCGGATACCGGTGACGGCATGCTCTCCAATGAAATCTTCGGCCTGGCGACGAATCGCATCGAAGACGCCGCTATTTCAGATGTCACCATCACCGAGGATGTTGCCCAGATCGAGGTGCACTTTAAACAGGGCGGAGTTTCTGATACTTCCGTGCTGAAGCTCACCCGCACGAGCACCGACTGGCTGATCGCCGATAACTGGTTCATTCTGAACGCCGAGCCTGGCCAGATCGACGTCTACACACCGGCCAGACTGAATGATGTGTCGCTCGAGGCGAACGGCTTGTCAGTCGGTACAACGAAGAACGACGGGCTGACCCTTCCGGCCTTTCCCGGCACCTACGAAGTGACCATTCCAGCCACGGACTACTTCGAAGAAACATCGGTGACCTATGTCATGAGCGGGCTGCTCGGGGGGTACGGAGAGTTCGAATCGAGCGACGACGCGTTCACGGCCACCCCAACGGCGACGTACGAAGCCGCTGCCCTGGCAGCCGTGAACACACTCATCACGACCTGCCTTGCCGCAGGAGATGCCGCGTCTGACGACTGCCCGAACATGGGATACATCTCTTCGTACTACTCCAACGTGGTCTACACCCTCGTTACAGCGCCGGACCTCACCGTGGATGTGTCGTACCAGGATGGTGGCTTGACGGTCTCCACCGACACCTACGGTGTCGTGAATATGGACTACGACGTGAACTACGGGTTTTCCACCGAGGTCCGCCATGAGACCAATGAGAATCACCTCACGATCACCGCTGAAGTCAACGTCGTCGACGGCAAGGTCGTGGTGACCTCGATCTACTAACCGGGCATCAGGGCATTTGACGTTAGGGTTCGGCTTGCGCCGAACCCTAACTTTTTCGCCCGGGCCGGCATTTTCGACCACCCCCAATCAGGGGACATATGAGGGTGTCTCATGATATAGATTTAATCCAAGCGAATTCCGGGTCATCTCGCAGCATTAAAGCTCGGCGAACAAACAGACCGCGTGTCGCTAGACCGAACTGCAAGCTGATTCACGGCACGAATCGCACTTGGCGAAGCGATAGATCACAGAGGGCGTGACCGACATGACACAACCCCGCGGTGAGGACGACTCCCGAACGTCTAGTCACGACGGAATGAGCGCTGAAGAGCCGACTCTGACCAGCAACGAGTATTCGAGTGCGCAAAAGGATGTCGCCCACAAGAACATGCTGGAACAAACGGTGAGCCTGCAGCATGCCATCTTCAACAGCGCTAATTTTGCGTGCGTCGCTACCGACGCCAAGGGAGTCATCCAAATCTTCAACGTGGGCGCGCAACGCATGCTCGGTTACGCGCCCGAAGACATAGTGAACACGGGTGTACCAGGAGATATGCACGACCCCGACGAAATCATCGCGCGAGCAGCGCAATTGAGCGTCGAATTCGGCAGTAAAATCCAACCCGGCTTCGAAGCCTTGGTCTACAAGGCGAGCCGGGGAATCGAAGATATCTATGAGCTGACAACGATTCGACGAGATGGTAGCCGCTTTCCGACGACGGTGTCGGTTACCGCGTTACGTGACGGCGACGCGGAGATCATCGGATATCTGTTGATCAGTACCGACAACACATCGCGCAACCAGGCATCGATGGCCCAATCTCTTCTTGACCAACGACTGCGCGATCAACAGTTCTACACTCGGTCGCTCATCGAATCGAATATCGACGCGCTTATGATGACCGACACCAGGGGGGTTATCTCTGATGTGAACCAGCAGATGATCAAGCTCACTGGGCGCACCAGGGACGAACTCATAGGTGCCCCGTGCCGCAATTTCTTCACAGACCCGTGCCGGGCGGACGCGGCCATCAAACGTGCTCTGACCGAGAGCAAGGTAAGTGATTACGAACTGACGGTGCGCTCCATAGACGGCGATGAGACTGATGTGTCGTACAACGCCGCGACGTTCTACGATCGGGATCGAGTGGTGCAGGGTGTTTTTGCGTCGGCCCGTGATGTGACAGAGCGCAAGCGCTTCGAGCGAGCACTGCAGAAGACGAACATCGAGTTGGAACACGCCAGCCGCATGAAAACGGAGTTCCTGGCAACGATGTCTCACGAACTGCGCACTCCCTTGAACGCCATCATCGGCTTTTCGGAGGCTCTCAAGGACGGACTCATCGGGGAGATCACCGCAACTCAGCGTGAGTACATCGGAGACATTTATTCCAGCGGGCACCACCTTCTGTCGCTGATCAATGACATCCTCGATTTGTCCAAAGTCGAAGCGGGGGTAATGGACATTGAGCTGGAATCGGTCGATGTGCAGTCGCTGTTGGAGCAAAGCCTGTTGATCGTGCGAGAAGACGCTCTGGTTCATGGACTGCACCTGGTATTCGACGGGGCGAAGGATCTGGGGATGCCACTGCTCGACCGACGCAAAACCAAGCAAATCGTCTACAACCTGTTGTCCAATGCCGTCAAGTTCACGCCTGACCTTGGTGCGGTCACACTCATAGCGAGAAGGGTGCCGCGCAGCGCGGCGGGTAAAATCGCCGGCACCCGACCGGTGCATGATTTTCCGCTTCCGAAGAGCGACGTCGGTGATTTTCTGGAAATTCGCGTCGACGATACGGGTATTGGCATCTCACGTGAAAATCTGTCCAAACTCTTTCTCGCTTTCAGCCAGATCGACAGCACCTTGGCGCGCAAGTTCGGAGGGACCGGACTTGGACTCGCCACGGTCAAGCAGATGGTGGAGTTGCAGGGAGGTACGGTTGCTGTAGCCAGCGAGACCGGCGAGGGATCCAGTTTTGCCATCTGGCTTCCCCTGGGCGCAACCGATGACCAGGCGCCAGCTTGGCCAGGCGGGGAGCAAAAAAAAACGAGTTCCATCAGAATGTCGGAAGCATCGGAAACGTCGGAACCAGCTCCCGGCCCGGACGTCCAATCCATAGCTTCGGCGCATCGCGGCCTCGGTGGCGAGGCGAGTGCGGGGGGAAACGAAAGGTTGCCCACTGTCGGCGAATTGGTGAAAGCGGTGCCGGAAGAGGTCCCCACCGGAGAAAACGAGGGCGACGAGGTTGGGTGCACGCAGCAGCGCACAAGCGACTCAGGGGTGGAATCAGCGGATACGCCGACACAGATTCTTTCCGATGTGGCCGAGAGCCTTCAGCACGTGCCCGCAGGCGAGGAGTACACCGACAAGCACGTTGTTCTCGTTATTGAAGACGACGCCAAAGGGGCCGAAGTTCTGCGGCTTTTGTTGGAGGCTGAAGAGTTTCGGGTCATCATCGCGCGGAGCGGTGAAGAGGGTTTGAACCTTGCCCCGAAACAACGTCTCAGCCTCATAACCCTCGACATTCGTCTGCCGGGAATGGACGGTTGGGGTTTTTTGATTCGCCTGCACGAGTTCTCGGATCTTGCCGCCGTTCCGATCGTGATCATTGCGGGCGACACCGATGTGAGCCTGGCCTTGACGCACGGCGCGGCCGCCGTACTGGAGAAGCCGATCAGCCGACATGCGCTGCAGCAGTCGTTGCAGGCGCTCGACCTCAGCCCTGACGCTCGGCGCACCCGCTGCGTTCTGGTCGCCGACGATGACCCCGAAACTGTCGATGTGATCGCACGCTTTCTGACCCGCCCGGATTATGTAGTTGAACGCGCGTTCACGAAAGACGCGGCCATCGAGATGGCGCAACGCTTGCACCCTGACCTGGTGTTGCTCAATCTCATGATGGAAGGGTTTAGCGGCTACGAGGTTGTGTTGGCGTTGCAAAGCGATGAGACTACCGAACATATCCCCGTGTTGATCGTGTCCGGCAAGCCACTCACCAAGCAGGAATCAGCGGCGGTCGACAGCGATCCGAGCCAGCCGGTGCGCGTGCTCGGTACGGAGAACTTCAACCGAACGTCCTTCATAGCCGAGGTCAAGCGCGCTTTGCAGTCGGGCGAACTTCGCGACGACCCGACAGGTAGGTAGCGATGTGGCCAGAATTCTCATCATTGAAGACAACCACATCAATATGAAACTCGCCGCGCTGCTGGTGCGCCGGGCTGGCCACTCGACATTTGAGGCCGTCGATGCTGAGAGCGGTCTGTTGCTCGCTCGGGTTGAACTGCCAGATCTGATTCTGATGGATATCCAGCTGCCGGACATGGACGGGTTCACCGCTACTGCTCTGCTGAAGAGCGATCCTGCCACCGCCGAAATTCCGGTCATCGCCCTGACAGCGATGGCGATGTCTCGGGATCAGGACCGGGCGCGTCAGGCTGCTTGTGACGCTTACATCACCAAGCCGCTGCACTATCAGGAACTTCAGGACGCGATCAACTGGCTTCTGCCGCGGGCCGGCGACGAGGACGCGGCGGAGGAAATATATTCAATAATAGGCAACCTTTCGAGGCCGAAGGAGTCGTCTTCCGGCTTCACGCGACGAGACTGGTCAACAGTTGAGGATTTTCCCGTAGGGACACGACCGACGACACTTCGCGCCCCGGATGCCACTCGTATTCTTGTAGCTGGAGGCAATCCGACCCATCAAAAGCTCATTTTGTGGCAGCTGAACCTACTCGGATACGAGGCTGACTTACGGGACAACGGCGCTCTAGCCCTCGCACAATGGACAACGGGTGATTACCACCTGGTGATCACTGACCTCCAAATGCCACAGCTGAACGGCTTCGAATTGGCCACGGCCATTCGAGCGGCAGAGGGGCCGGGGGTACATGTGCCGATCCTGGCCATGACCGCCAGCGCGGTGCGCGGCGATGCCGACCACACCCGTGCGGTCGGCATGAACGACTACCTCATACGCCC
Organism: Cryobacterium sp. Y57; assembly: GCF_002929505.1. Lineage (GTDB taxonomy): Bacteria > Actinomycetota > Actinomycetes > Actinomycetales > Microbacteriaceae > Cryobacterium. The sequence goes on along the minus strand of NZ_PJJL01000062.1, from coordinate 110,924 downwards.
GCTACACCTAGCCAAACTGCGGGCGGCTCTATTGAAGTGGTTGCCCCGGGAATCCGACCACGAGCAGTGACCCGTGCATCGGGCCGCACCTTCTGGCTGGGCAGGACCAGCGTGCGGCGGAGCAGCTCGACGGATCGGTTGAGCGACTCGGCCAGGGTAAGAACCACGTGCTGGTCAGCCGTGCTCGGGCGGGCGTCGGCTCCGGACTCGGGTTCACCGTCGGCGGCAGACGCGGCCTGGCACGCCTGAGCGGGAATCGATTGGATGGCCATGAAACGTTCGACGCCCACCATGGCATGCGTGAGCAGTTCGGCCTGCCCGTGGCGAAAAGCCCGGGTAACATCATTCTCGGCGTCGCCGGTGGCCCCGCGGCCGAGGCGTAGGTAGACCAGCCCGGCGACCTCGGAGATGATCCGGGTCATCCGCTCCATCTGCATCTGCATGAGCTCTGGATGCAGCCCGAAAATTCGCAGTCGGTCGGTGAAGAGGTGCTCGTCGATGCCATCACGTGGGCCGATCGCGCTCATCAGCATGAGCACATCGGGCAGCAGATCATCTCCGGGGGCGGCGATGAATGCCCGGGCCCGACTTTCATCGATGGTGGGCGAGTCTGTACCGATGATGGCAGCGTTCTTCGTGTTGAAATAGTTGAAGAAGGTGCGCTGGGAAATGCCACTCCGGCTGCAGATCATATCCACGGTGACGTTGTCGAAACCGTGTTCCAGAACGAGGCTGACGGCACTTTGTTCCACTCGCAGCTTCGTTTTATGATGCTTGTCTTCACGAGTGTGCGGGCGCACGGGTGCCTAGGTGCGTGGCGTGGGGGTGTCGGTCATGCCTCGTCCTGTTGCTCAGGGGTGCTACTCGTATCGCAGCGACTCGATCGGGTTCTGCTTTGCCGCCCGCTGAGCCGGCAGGGTGCCAGAGAGGAAGGCGATCGCCATGACCAGCAGGATGACGAAAGCCACAGATGCCGGCTCAAACAAGAGAATGTTCAATCCCGGTAACCCCGAGAGCAACCCCTGCGACAGGACGGCGCTCAAGGCGGAGCCGAGCCCGATCGCCACACCGGCACCGATGGCGCTGCCGAGGAATCCGATGACGACCGCTTCAAGGCTGAACAGGGTGTAGACCTTGCCGCCGCTCATGCCCATGGCCTTCATCAGGCCGATCTCACGGGTGCGCTCCTGCACGCTCATCAGCAGGGTGTTGATAATGCCGAATGCCGCCGCGATCAGAGCAATGACGGCGAAAGCGTTGAGCACCCCGACGATGCCGTTGATCACCGTCTGCACGGCGCCCAGCTGGTCTGCGATGGTGCGCGCGGTGTAATTCTGGGTGGCGAGGTCAGCTTTGAGGGCGGTGACAGCATCCGCTGACAGGCTTGTGTCGAAGTGAGCCACAGCTACGCCGTAACTCGTGACGGCGGTGGCGATGCCGCCGGACTGCGCGTCGGCCAGCGCGGCAATCAGCGCGTCGTTGGCTCCGGCGCCCGCAGCAAGCAGGCTCTCGAGCGAGACGCCGACGACGGTGGCCTGCACGGTGTGCTTCGCGCCGAGAATGTCGGTGATGCCAATCGACACGGATGCCCCCACCGCGTCGTCCGCCGACGCGAACCCGAGCGGGGTCACGAAGGTGTCAGGCAGTACGAGTTGCGCGTCACTGGCGCCGCCGTCGAGTTGCGCACCAGCTGTGAGGTCGGCCGTGGTGACGGCGGAGGTGGCGTTGATGCTGAACTCGTACTGCGAACCGGTGCCGGACTCGATGTAGTCGGGCTGAACTGCGCGAATCGGATCGACCGACACAATGCCCGCGGTCTCGCCAATCTTGGTGAGGTCGGAGTCTGTCAGCGCTTTGGTTGTCGTGCCGGGCGGACCCTGTTGGCTGGAGACAGAGGCTGAACTCTTCGGGTCGTACTTGACCGGGCCGTCGCCGGCTGTCGTGGCGTCAGTCGCCTGCGTGATGATAAACACGTCGGGGGAGCCGAGGGCGCCTACCTGAGCGTCGACATACTGGCTGACGCCGGCGCCGACGGCATTGGTGAGTGTGAGAGTGAAGGCTCCGACGAAGATGGCCAGAACGGTCAGCGTCGTGCGAAGCTTGCTGCGAAAAGTGTTGGAGATCGCGGTGGTGACGAGGTCTTGGGCTCTCATGCTGCGCCTCCGGCGGTGGTCAGCGCTTCGGGGGTGTGCAGCGCGTGCGCCCCGGTGTGCATCGGACCGGCGTGAGACACGACCAGTCCGTCGCGAATATAGATCTGGCGGTCGCAGCGGGCGGCGAGTTCCTCGTCGTGGGTGACGATGACGAGCGTGATGCCCTGGCTGCGATTGAGCTCGAACAGGATGTCTTCGACTACGGTGCCGGTGGCGGTGTCAAGGTTTCCGGTGGGTTCGTCGGCGAAGATCACCCGTGGTGTATTCACCAGGGCGCGACCGATCACGACGCGCTGCTTTTGGCCGCCCGACAGGGTCGTGGCCTTGTTGCTGGCTTTGTCGGCCAGTTCGAGCTGTTCGAGAACTTCCATGCCGCGACGGCGACGTTCCTTGACGCCCATGCCGGCAATCTTGAGCGGCAGAATGACGTTGTCGAGCACGCTCACGTTGGGGGTGAGAAAGAACTGCTGAAAGACGAAGCCGAGCTCCTTGTTGCGCAGCTCGTTGACCGCGCGCTTGGAGAGTGACTTGGCGTCTGCGCCGGCAACCTGTAACGACCCCTTATCGGGCTCGTCGAGCAGGGCGAGCAGGTGCATGAGGGTCGACTTACCGGACCCGCTCTTTCCGACGATCGCCACGGTCTCCCCGGTCTTGATCTGAACGGACACCCCTTTCAGCGCGTCGAACCGGCTCGTACCCGACCCATAGGATTTTTCCAGGCCTTGTGCATCAATTACCCACTCGGAGTCCATCGCGCATCCCTCGCTCCTGGTGACCTCACAGGCCACACGTGCAATAACTGCACTCTAAATTGCAGTCACTGCACATTTACTGACAGCGGGCCGTTTCCCAGAGGATGCTGCGCCCCTAGTCGGTCTACAGGTCAAGGCTGTCGCCCGGTTCAAGGGGAAAAAACTCACCACCGCTGAGTTGGGTGACATTCTGGAATCTCGCATTGGACAGGTCTTTCCCGGCGCGAGAGAGCAGCATCTCATGGGTGGGAAAGCTGCGCTTGGGTTTGATCGCGAAAATATAGTCCATCGCCTCGCTGATTTTCATCCATGGCGCCGCGGCCGGAACGGCGAGCGTGCCGACCTCGACCCCCTCGGGAATGGTGAAAGCGTCACCGGCGTAGTAGAGCTCGTCATTGACGAGAACTCCGACGTTGTCGATAACCGGGATCGATTCATGGATCACCGCATGGGTGGCGCCGAAGAAACGCAGGGTGAACGGGTCGACTCCTATCACGTCACCGGCCTGCACCGTCGTGATTTCGAGATCAGCGTTGAAAGCGGCAATGGCGCGCGTAACGCCAGCCGGCGCAAAGATGCGCAGATCGGAGTTCATTTCGATGATGCGGCCCAGTTGTTCCGGGGTCCAGTGGTCGGCGTGTTCGTGGGTGATGACTACGGCCACGGTGCCGGCCGTGCGCGAAAGTGCAGTGGTGAACGAACCCGGGTCGATGTAGAGCTTCTTGCCGGCGAGTTCGATGATCAGGGCAGCATGCTCCAGCTTGGTCAGTTTCATGCCCTGAGCTAACCCCGATTCGAGTCGTGGCGCAACAGCATCCACTTTCTTGAATGATCGGCAGCCGCTACGGCGCGCCGCGTGTGCTCAGTTTGGAAGACCACTCCTTCATGTGGCATACTCGGAAAGTTGCAAAAACGGCCCCATCGTTTAGCGGCCTAGGACATCGCCCTCTCACGGCGGTAACGCGGGTTCGAATCCCGCTGGGGTCACCATTGCCCGGTCGCCCACTCTTCACAGGTGCCGGGCTTTTCTGGTTCACGGCGTCAGTGCTCCTGTATAGGCTCGTAGGCATGGCCACAGTCATTCTTGTGCGGCACGGTCGCACCACAGCAAATGCCACCGGTATGTTGGCCGGACGAACTCCCGGGGTCGGGCTCGACCAAGTGGGGCGTGACCAAGCCGCTCGCACCGGAAAGCGGCTCGCTGCCGTTCCACTGGTCGGTTTAGTCTCGAGCCCGCTGGAACGCTGCCAGCAGACCTCGGCCCTGATTCTGCAGCATCAGGCGGGATCCCCGGCGACGACCGAGGATGCGGACATCACGGAGTGCGATTACGGGCAGTGGCAGGGCCGATCGCTCAGCGAGCTTGCCTTGGAGAAACTGTGGCCGGTCGTGCAGGCGCAACCGTCAGCCGTCATCTTTCCCGGCGGAGAATCGATGGCGACCATGCAAGCCCGGTCGGTCGCCGCCATCCGGCGCCACGACGCACGGATCGAGGCGGAATTCGGGCCGGACGCCGTGTGGGTGGCGGTCAGCCACGGCGACATCATCAAATCGATTCTGGCCGACGCGCTCGGCATGCACCTGGACTTGTTTCAGCGCATTTCTGTCGGTCCGGCCTCGGCGTCGATCGTGCGCTACGGGCCCCATCGTCCGAACGTGTTTGCCACCAATACCGATTCCGGAGACCTGTCCTGGCTGCGCTCGAGTGCTCTGGGGGCCGACGCGCCGGTGGGCGGTGGGTCCGGCCACGCTGCGCCACAAGCCGTGCGCTCATAAAATGCTCACATGCCCATAATCGTTCACGAATTCGACTGGCCGGATCGCGTTGTCATCGGCACCGTCGGCGTGCCCGGATCACGCACGTTTTACCTACAGGTGCGTAGCGGCGCTCAAATTGTCAGCATTGCCCTGGAAAAACAACAATCCGCTCTGCTCGCGGAGAAGATCGACGAAATGCTCGAGCAGCTCATGACGCACGACGGCAACCCGTTCAGTGTGCCGACGGCAACACCTATCGAACTGGTCGACAACGACCCCCTGGAGCAGCCGTTTGATGAGCAGTTCCGCACCGGCACGATGACCCTCGGCTGGGATCCGCGCAGTGCGCAGATCGTGATCGAGGCTTTTCCGCTGATAGACAGTGAGGTCGCCGACGAGGATGACTTCGACGCGGTCAGCCTGGATTCGACGGAAACGCTGCTCGTGCGTATCCCGGTGGGCACCGCCCAAGCTTTTGCGATGCGCACCCGGGAGATCGTGGGGGCTGGTCGACCTATTTGTGCCTTGTGCGGCATGCCCATCGATGCGGACGGACACGTCTGTACCCTGCCGGATGACCGCTGATTCCGTTGGAGCCCGACCTCGATTAGTGCCCAGCGCGGGGATTAGCTGGCGCAGAGGCGCCAGAGAGAGGTGACCTCGTTCGCTCGCACCGCGTGCAGCGGGTCGTTCGTGTCGGTCGCTCTCGCGTGTCTGGCGGGCGCTTCGAGTGCACCGATCACGCGCAGGCCGGCCGCATCGATCAGGTTCAGAAGGTCGCCGCGGGAGCGCAGCCCCACCAGCTCAGCGAAATCGGACAGGACCAACCAGACCTCACCGTGCGGCTCCAGATGGTCGAGCACGCCGGCCAGAAATCCCTTGAGCATGCGAGATCCAGGGTCGTAGACGGCCGCATCGAGCAGCGAGTGTGCGGTCGCCGGAATCCACGGTGGATTGCAGACAATGAGATCAGCCTTCCCCTCCGGAAACAGATCGGTCAGCTGAACCTCAACCCGCCCATCGAGTTTGAGAAGCGATACCGTTTCTCGAGCGGATGCGACCGCACGCGGTTCGAGATCGGTCGCGACCACACGCGGCACGCCCCGGGTTGCGAGTACTGCTGCGAGCACCCCGGTGCCGGTACCGATATCGAAGGCAAGCTGTGGCGCGGCCAGGGGAGCGCTCGCCACGAGATCGACGTACTCGCTGCGCACCGGGAAGAATGTGCCGTAATGCGGATAGATATTGGCATTTAACGCGGCAACGGGAATGCCTGTGGTTCGCCACTGATGGGCGCCGATCGTGCCGAGCACCTCGTGCAGCGACACAACGGATGCCTCGGTGATGCTGCCGTAGGCGGCGACCGTGGCAGCGTGAACGTCCGGCGCGCGGCGCAGCCCGATCGTGTTGCCGACAGCGAGCGGAACGAGAAGCAGTCCGAGAATCCGGGCCCGGTGCGAACGGTTCTGCCGATAGCGGTAGAACAGGTCGGCGGTGCTGCGCTCGCTGTGATCCGGGCGAGGCCTGGTGCGGTGCTCCAGGGCTGTCAGAATTTGGCGGGCGTTCTGAAAGTCTCCTGTCCAGAGCATTGCGACGCCCTGCGAGGCTAGCCGGTAGGCCGCATCCGCTGTGATCGTGTCGTCGACCGGCTCGACTCGTTTCGGGGCCGGTGCGCCGTTAGCTGATCTCCACAGGGCGGTGACCGGTCGACCAACGTCAGACCAGTTGATGTAGTCGGTGGCCGTCATCGAACCCGGGGCATAGTCATAACCGCCAATTATAGATCGGTGCCGTGGGACACCAGGTGAGACTCCGAAGACGAACGACAGCTTCTGTCGCAACAACCTGAGCGTCGTGCCTTCGGCCGGTAACCATCGGCGATGACGTGGTCGGTACGGTGACCACCCAAACCTTGCTCCAATCGGCGGGGCTGCCGTCCTCCTGTTGGTCGGGGCGCGCTGATTCTGATCGTGCGTCGCCGTCTGGAGCGCACCAGCGCCTAAGGCTGACTGCGGGCCGTGCGCTTGCCGCCGACGGGGCGAGGCTAGATGGCGGGGCGTGCATGAACTCGTGTTCTTCCCCCTTATTGGGTGATTCCAGAGCAGAGTAAATGTGTGTAATTACGTCAAGCTAAAGACATGGCAGTTCGCTGACTCATTGCCCTCCGGGATATCCCCACGAAGGCTGGCGTACTTTGACGAAAGCACGCACTATGACGCTCCGCATTTCACTGATCGGCATGCCACCGGTTCGTGGTCCCCGACACTCCGCCCGACCGCCACGGACAGCGATCGCAGTGAGATGGTCCGGCGCCGTCGGTGTGGTCGCCTTGACCGCATCGTTGCTCGTCAGTGGCGTCACGGCGGCTAATGCAGTCACCGCGCGCCCCAACCTTGGGTTTGCAAACTCGTATGTCGTGCTGGGCAATTCGGCTGTAACGATCAGCGATGCAGGGAAGGTCGAAGGCACCTTTGGGGCCGACCTGGGGGTATCCAGTCCGACCGGTGTCTACACCAATACCGGGACGCTCGTCGGTGTGGGCGCAATCAATTTGAACAATGCTGCGGCGCAGCGAGCACAGGCCGATCTCACCGCCGCGCACACTGCGGCACTGGCCGCGACCGGAGATTACATTCTTTCGGGAGAGTTGGCCGGTAAGACCCTTCGGCCGGGGATCCACACAGCCGACAGCAATGTCACGCTAACGGGCACGGTCACTCTCGACGCGCAGAACGACCCCGACGCCATCTTTATCATGGTGCCGCACGGGGCCTTCGACACCGCGGCGAATGCCCGGGTGGTTTTAGCCAACGATGCGCAGGCCGGCAACGTCTACTGGTTCATCGGGGCGGCGTTCACCATTGGGGCCGATGCCGACTTCAGTGGTCGGGTCATCGGCGGCACCGCCGGCACTCTCTCGGCAGGCTCGACACTGCACGGCCAGCTGCTCACGACGGGAACAGCGATCACCCTCAGCGCGGCCGCACGCATCATCAACGATGCCCCGTCGGGCACTGCAACGACGGACTGGTCTGATCAGACCCTCGGTACCATGGCCGACGGGGTGGAATACAAGGACGGTCTCACGGTCGTGTCCTCGGACGGTGAACCGGTCGGCGCTGAGGACGTGGCCTGGGCCTTGACAGCGGGCCGATTACCGCCCGGGATTAACTTGGATCCCGTCGCCGGAACTTTGGCCGGCAGGCGCACCGACTCGGACAGTTATACCTGGACCATCACCGCCATTATTGTCGGCCACATCCGCATCAGCAAATCCTTTTCGACCAACGACGTGGGCGTCCCGATCGTAATGATTACAGGTGGGGACACGCTTCTCACCAACGACACAACGCCGACGATTTCCGGCACTACTGACGCGGAAGACGGCGTCAACGTAGCAGTCGTGGTCGGCGGCACTACGGTCTCATCAACGGTGATGGCGGGTGCCTGGTCGGTGGATCTGCGCGACCTTGGAGCTGATGGGGCCTATTCGGTCGTCGTTACTATCACTGTTGCTGGTGTCGCTGGAACGGCACATCAGACCATCACGCTGGATGCGACGGCGCCGTCGCTTGTCATCGCAGGCGGTTCGACGGTGACTGTCCGCGATCGCACGCCGACTATTTCGGGGATGTCGGATGCGCACGATGGCACCGGTGTGACGATCATAGTGGCGGGTCAGTCTTTGTTGGCGACTGTCGTTGATGGTGTCTGGTCGGTGACGGCTGCGGACCTCACTGACGGCGCTCACACCATTACCGCTTCGGTTAGGGATATGGCGGGTAATAGGACTACTGCAAACTTGGCGTTGACGCTCGACTCTCAAGCGCCATCCGTGGTTATTGGGGGAGGTGCAGCGGTGATCACCGGCGACAGGACGCCGACTATTTCGGGCACGACGGATGCGCTTGTCGGCACGTTGGTCAGTGTGACCGTTGCCGGCCAGACATTGACTGCCAGCGTTGATGGAAGCGGTGTGTGGTCGGTGACGGCTGCGGACCTCACTGACGGAGCTCACACCATTACCGCTTCAGTGCAGGATGTGGCCGGCAACACCGGCACGGCAACCCAGACCTATCGGGTGGTCGTGGCGCCCGACGTGGCGGTCACCGGTGGGGGCGCGGCTGCATCCAACAATCCCGCACCGACCTTCGTCGGCACATCGACTGCCACTGTTGGATCGACAGTGACAGTGATGATCGACGGCCAGATTCTCACGACGACCGTGACGGCGGCCGGTACGTGGTCCGTCACCTCGGCCGACATCTCCACTGACGGTGAATACACCGTAGCGGTGACCGTCGTGGACCTCGCGACGAACATCACCGCTTATTCGGCCCAAATCTTCACGATCGACACGACTGCTCCCGTTGTGGCCGTGACCGTGGCGCCCACGGGTCGCACGCGCAACACCACGCCGACACTGTCGGGAACGACGGATGCCCCGCCCGGCGCGATCCTGTCGGTCACTGTGGCGGGGCAGGTACTGAGCGCAACGGTCCAGGTCGGGGGCATCTGGACTGTCGAGCCCGGTCCGCTCGACGACGGCATCGTCGTGGTCGTCGTCACCGCCGAAGACGCGTACGGCAATGCGCGATCGGCGAGGCAGAGTTTCATCGTGGCCACGACGCCGCCGGCCAACACAACTCTCGCGCAAACCGTTACGGAGGGTGCATTTGAATCACTCGTTGTCACCGGCGCCGATTTCGATCCCGGAGAGTCCGTCCAGGTCTGGATGCACTCCTTACCCGTGTTGCTGTCCACCGTTACAGCCGACCAGAACGGCTCTATCGTAACGAGTGTCACCGTTCCCGAGTCAACAGCGTCCGGCCTGCACCATGTTGTGATGATCGGCGTATCGTCCTCGACCGCGCAGCTATCGTCGGAGACCATTACGGTCGTCAACTCGGGCACCGGTACCGTCAGGGCCGCAGTCGTCGCCCAGCAAACCATCGAACTCGCCCGCACGGGGATTGAAACGATACCGGTCGGCGGCGCTGCACTCTTGCTGTTCCTGATCGGTGTACTCCTGCTGGTCCTGCGATTGCGCACTCGAAATGCGGGCCGTCACATCAGTCCGTAAGTAGTCTGCGCACCCGAGCCTCTTCGACCGTGCACGCGCGGGGCCGCCGCACTGATAGAATTTTGCGAGCGAAGGGGAGTATCCCTCTGGGCCCGATCGGGTTCTATATCGCGATCGTCAATACGGGCCGCACTGGTGGGGCCCCGGTCGCGGTGGTATCGATTGGCTCCGTTTGGGCGTTTTCGGTGCGGGAGAGACTTTCGGGTTCTGCCATCCCCGATTCCCGTTATTTTCTTGAAAGGCCCCCGTGGAACTCGCCCTCCCTCTCTGGTTCGAAGCTGGATCATTGGTCGTTTTGACCCTTATTCTGGTCGCTGACCTTCTCATCGTCTACAAGCGCCCGCACGTTCCGAGCATGCGCGAGGCTGGCCTCTGGGTCGCGTTCTACGTTGGGCTCGCGCTCATTTTCGCGCTCTTGATGCTGGTTCTCGGTGACGCTGAACATGCCGGTCAATTTCTCGCCGGTTGGCTGACCGAGTACAGCCTGTCGATCGATAACCTGTTTGTTTTTGTCATCATCATGGCCCGATTCTCCGTGCCGCGAAAATACCAGCAGGAAGTGCTGATGGTGGGAATCATCATCGCTCTCGTACTGCGCGGAATCTTCATTCTGCTCGGCGCCCAGCTGATCGAAAGCTATGCCTGGATCTTCTACATCTTCGGCGCGTTCCTGTTTTACACCGCCGTGAAGCAAGCGTTCTCCTCGGAATCAGAAACGGAAGAAAAAGAGAACGGCGTCATTCGTCTGCTCCGCCGCCGCATTCGTATCTCATCAGAATTCGACGGCTCCAAGGTTCGCACGCTGGTCGACGGCAAGAAGATCTTCACGCCGATGCTGATCGTGTTCATCGCGATCGGCACCACCGATCTCATCTTCGCCCTCGATTCCATTCCAGCGATCTTCGGCATCACGACGAGCCCGTTCATCGTGTTCACGGCCAATATCTTCGCCCTTATGGGCCTCCGCCAGCTGTACTTTCTCCTCGGCGGACTACTCGAACGTCTCGAATACCTCAAGTACGGCATCGCCGTCATCCTCGGCTTCATCGGCGTCAAGCTCGTGCTGCACGCGATGCACACCAACGAGGTCTTCTTCATCAATAATGGCGATCCCATCTTGTGGGCGCCCGAGATCGGCACCTGGACCTCGCTCGGCGTGATTATCGGCAGTATGGCCGTGGCCACCGTGGCGAGCCTGATCAAGGCTGGTCACGATGCCAAAAAGCGTGGCCACACGCTGGTCGAAGAGATTTCGGTAAACGCCAACGAATGACTGATGGAGACCGGGCGACGGCGAACGGGGAGCTCTCATGACTGAGCACCGGCAGAGCATGATCGAGCTTTCCAGTGCTGTCGCCCGTTTCTCTTTCAGCGAGCGCACCGATGTCGGCAGCGTGCGCAAGGTCAACGAGGACAGCGTGTTCGCGCAGTCCCCAGTATTCCTCGTGGCTGACGGTATGGGCGGCCACGCCCGGGGTGAGGTCGCCAGCCAGACCGTACTTCGGGTGTTCGACGAGCACATCGCCCGCGATTCGCCCTCGACGCCGGAACGCATCCTCGACGCCATCCACTCGTCGAATGACGCCGTACGCGATCTAAGCGCGGCCGATGACTACGGCACTGCAGTGTCGGGCACCACCCTCGCCGGCATCGCCTTCGTCGACGCCGGCGATGACGTCGGCTACCACTGGATGGCCTTCAACGTCGGCGATTCCCGCGTCTACACCTGGACCGACGGTGTTTTGGCCCAGTTGTCCATCGACCACTCCGCAGTGCAGGAGATGGTCGACGCTGGCCTGATTTCGGTCGACGACGCCGAGAAACACCCCGAGCGCAACGTCATCACCCGGGCGATCGGCGCCGACGAGTTTGTCGATGCCGACGTCTGGCTGCTGCCGGCCCTCGGACGGCAATCCTTTTTGATCTGCTCCGACGGGCTGACCAAAGAACTTGATGATGCGGCGATCGCGGAGGTCTTGGCCATGGACATTGGCCTGGATGCCGCGGGGCGCAGCGTCGCTGACATTCTCGTTGACGAAGCCATCGAGCACGGCGGACGCGATAACGTCAGCGTCGTCTACGTGGAATCAACGTTCGACTGACCGGTCGCGCAAGTGTTCGCGAGCTGAGCGGCTAGGCGAGGTGTTACCCTGAAGCCATGGTGCTGAGCCGACTTCTTCTGTGCCGCGACGAGTCCCTGTCCTGAGGCCTCCCTCGTCGCGGCGTTCAGCGTGGCTGCCATCGATTCGTGAGGAAGACGCTCAAAATGACCAACGTAATATCCACTTCGAAAAAACACTCCGGCACCGGCCTTCGTACCCTGGCCGAGAAGGTTTGGGACAAGCACCTCGTCACCAAGGGTGAGGATGGCACGCCAGACCTGATCTATATCGACCTGCACCTGCTGCACGAGGTCACCAGCCCGCAGGCCTTCGACGGCCTGCGCCTGTCCAATCGAATGCTGCGTCGGCCCGATCTGACTATCGCGACCGAGGACCACAACACGCCAACGCTCGCCATCGACAAGCCGATCGCGGACCTCACCAGCCGCACGCAGATCGAGACTCTGCGCCGCAACTGCGCCGAATACGGTGTGCGTCTGCACTCGCTCGGTGACATCGAACAGGGCATCGTGCACGTTGTCGGCCCGCAGCTCGGCCTGACCCAACCGGGAATCACCGTGGTGTGCGGCGACTCGCACACCTCCACCCACGGTGCCTTCGGTGCCATGGCGCTTGGTATCGGCACGAGCGAGGTCGAGCATGTCATGGCCACCCAGACTCTGCCGTTGAACCCCTTCAAGACCATGGCCATCACGGTCAACGGCACGTTGCGCACCGGGGTCACCGCAAAAGACATCATCCTGGCCGTGATTGCCAGGATCGGCACCGGCGGGGGGACCGGTTACGTGCTCGAATACCGTGGTGAGGCCATTCGAGCCCTCTCCATGGAGGGGCGCATGACTATCTGCAACATGTCGATCGAGGCTGGCGCCCGCGCCGGTATGGTCGCCCCCGATCAGGTCACCTATGACTATCTTGACGGGCGTGCCCACGCGCCCCGCGGTGCCGACTGGGACGCTGCCGTGGCCTACTGGGAGACCCTGGCCACCGACGAGGGCGCAACCTATGACGCCGAGGTCATCATCGATGCGAACGATCTCGAACCGTTCGTCACCTGGGGTACCAATCCCGGCCAAGGCGTGTCCCTGAGTGGATCTGTGCCGAATCCCGCCGAAATCGTCGACGCCAACGAGCGCTCGGCGGCTGAGCGGGCTCTGGAATACATGGATCTCGCGGCCGGTACCCCGATGAAGGAGATCCGGGTCGATACCGTTTTTCTCGGCTCCTGCACCAATAGCCGGGTCGAAGACCTGCGCGCCGCCGCAGAAATCATCAAGGGCAAAACCAAGGCCGAAGGACTGCGCATGATGGTCGTCCCCGGTTCTGCCCGGGTACGCATCGAGGCCGAAGCCGAGGGGCTCGACCAGATCTTCCTCGACTTCGGTGCCGAATGGCGCTTCGCCGGGTGTTCGATGTGCCTCGGCATGAACCCAGACCAGCTTGAGCCCGGCGAACGCTGCGCGTCGACCAGTAACCGCAACTTTGAAGGACGACAGGGAAAGGGAGGGCGCACCCACCTGGTGTCGCCGCTCGTCGCTGCCGCCACGGCCATTCGCGGCACGCTCAGTAGCCCGTGGGATCTCGACCAGGCTGGAGACCAGTAACCATGCAGAAATTCACCACCGTCACCGGAATCGCGGTGCCGCTGCGCCGTTCCAATGTCGATACCGACCAGATCATTCCAGCCGTGTATCTCAAGCGAGTCACGCGCACCGGTTTTGAAGACGCATTATTCGCGGCGTGGCGTCTCGACCCCGACTTCGTCATCAATAAGAAGGAATACCAGGGCGGTCGCGTGCTTATCGCCGGGGCCGACTTCGGAATTGGCTCATCGCGCGAACACGCCGTCTGGGCGCTGCGGGACTACGGCTTCGACGTGGTCCTGAGCCCCCGATTCGGCGACATCTTTCGCGGAAACTCCGGCAAGCAGGGCTTGCTCGCCGGCCAGATCAGCGAAGCGGATGCCGAAACCCTGTGGAACCTGGTCGAGTGCGCTCCCGGGGTGGAGTTGACCGTGGATCTGGTGAGTAAAACAGTGCGTGTCGGGGATCTGACCGTGAATTTCGAAATCGACGATTACACTAGATGGCGGCTGCTCGAAGGTCTCGATGACATCGGGCTGACCCTGCGTGACGAAGCGCGGATCAAGGAATTTGAGGGGACGCGAGAGTCGTGGTTGCCGCGTACTCTTCCGGCGCTCTCCGCAGGTTCGGCCCGCGTCAATTTGCAGTAGTTTGTATTGCACCAATTTGCATTAGGACAGGTATTTTGTGAGCACTCTCAGCGAAGCCCGGCGTGATCAAGAGGCGAAAAATCTGATCGACGCCAGGCAGCACGACGACGCGAACGGGCGGGGGAGTGCTCAGAACCACGGGGCATCCGTTGGTCTCACCGCCGACAAAATCACCATCCGCGGCGGTATCCCGCTGGTCGGTCGCGTCGACGTGAAGGGGGCGAAGAACCTCGTCACCAAGGCCATGGTCGCCGCCCTGCTCGGTGAAACTCCCAGCGTTCTCAAGGACGTTCCGAACATCAGTGATGTTCGGATCGTTCGCGGCCTGCTTGAGGTGCACGGCGTCAATGTGACCGAGGGTGATGAGCCCGGAACCCTCGTGCTTGACCCGGCAAACGTGGAAAGCGCGCACTTCGCCGCGATCGACGCCCACGCGGGTTCCTCGCGCATCCCGATTCTGTTCTGCGGTCCGCTGTTGCACCGGCTCGGCGAAGCCTTCATTCCCGACCTCGGCGGCTGCCGCATCGGCGACCGGCCGATCGACTTTCACCTCGAGGTGCTGCGCAAGTTTGGTGCTGTCGTCGAAAAGCAGCCCAACGGCATCCGTATGTCGGCGCCGAACGGTCTCAAGGGCGCCAAGCTTGAACTGCCGTACCCGAGCGTGGGTGCCACCGAGCAGGTGCTGCTCACCGCGGTGAGGGCCGAAGGTCTCACCGAGCTCAAGGGCGCGGCAATCGAGCCTGAAATCATGGATCTCATCAATATTTTGCAGAAGATGGGCGCCATCATCACGGTCGATACTGATCGGGTGATCCGCATCGAGGGCGTCGAACGCCTGGCGGGCTATAACCACCGCGCCCTGTTCGACCGCAACGAGGCTGCCAGCTGGGCTGCCGCAGCACTCGCCACGGATGGAGACATCTTCGTTGGTGGCGCCCGGCAGGCTGAGATGATCACGTTCCTCAACGTCTTCCGCAAGGTCGGTGGCGCCTTCGACATCTGCGACGACGGGATCCGCTTCTATCACCCCGGTGGCGACCTCAAGCCCGTCATCATCGAAACGGGCGTCCACCCCGGCTTCATGACGGACTGGCAGCAACCGCTCGTCATCGCGCTGACCAAGGCACACGGAACGTCGATCGTGCACGAAACAGTATACGAGCAGCGGTTCGGCTTCGTCGATGCGCTCGTCGAAATGGGCGCGACAATTCAAATTCATAAGGAATGCCTCGGTGGGCACACGTGCCGGTTCGGCCAGCGTAATTTCAATCACTCGGCCGTCATCACCGGTCCGACGAAGCTGCACGGCGCCGACATCGTCGTGCCCGACCTGCGCGGCGGTTTCAGCCACCTGATCGCGGCGCTTTCGGCCGAGGGCACATCAACGGTCAGTAATGTGGGAATCATCAGCCGCGGGTATGAGAACTTCATCGGCAAGCTGCGGCTTTTGGGGGCGGACTTCGATCTCGAAGGATAATAGGCGCGTGCCTGAAAATAACGACGTGCCCATAGCTTCCGGGTCATCCGTACCGCCGTCTCGAATTCGGTCGGAGAAGAGCAGGCCCAGCGCGTTCTGGATTCTCGCCGGGCTGATCCTGCCGGTGATGAACCTCGCCGCCCGGTATGAGATCATCGACGCTCACAAGTTTCCGCGCAGTGGCGCGTTTGTGCTCTCACCCAACCACTACAGCGAGATCGACCCCGTGGTCATGGGAGTCGTAGCGTGGAAGTTGGGGCGGCTGCCTCGATTCCTGGCGAAAGCATCTGTTTTTGAAATTCCCGTCTTCGGTGCTGTGCTGCGCAGGTCCGGGCAGATTCCGGTGCAGCGCGGCGGTTCGGTGCGCGGCAGCGAACCGGTCAAGGCCGCCCAGCGTCTGGCCGAGAAGGGTCAGATCGTCGTGGTGTATCCGGAGGGGTCACTGACTCGTGACCCTGACTTGTGGCCGATGCGAGGCAAGACCGGAGCCGTTCGCATCGCGCTTGAGCAGGGGATTCCCATCGTGCCGGCCGCCCACTGGGGTGCCCAGCACCTGATGGAACGATATTCCAAGAAAATCAGCCTGTTTCCACGTAAGACCATCACCGTGAAAATCGGCGACCCGATCGACCTCTCCCAGTTTCGCGGGCGGAGCCTCGACACGGCGACGCTCAACGAGGCAACTGCAGTCGTGATGCTGGCCATTACCGCGCTGCTGGAAGATCTGCGCGGCGAGAAAGCCCCGGCCAAGCGGTGGAACCCGGCAGACCACAACCAGAGAGAGACCGGTCGTTTTGAAGCCTAGAACCTCCCAGTTGCCGACGATTCAGCCAGGCACCCGGGTGGCCGTTCTCGGCGCGGGCAGTTGGGGAACGACTTTCGCCAAAATTCTCACGGATGGCGGTGCCGACGTCGTTCTGTGGGCTCGCCGCCCCGAACTAGCCCGGGAAATCTCCGAGGCCCGCCGCAACAGTGATTATTTGCCGGGGGTGAACCTGCCGGTGGGCCTGCGCGCCACGAGCCGTCTCGACCTCGCCCTGGCTGGCGCCGAAATGGTTTTCGTCTCGGTTCCGAGCCAGTCGCTGCGCGAAAACCTCAAGCAGGTCGAGCCGTACCTGGTTGCGAACGCGATAGTGATCTCGCTCATGAAGGGTGTCGAACGCTCCAGCGGCATGCGCATGAGCTCGGTGATCGAGGAAACGCTGCGCATCGACCCCGATCGCATTGCCGCGATCAGCGGTCCGAACCTCGCGCTTGAAATCGCCAAGGAACAGCCCACCGGCGCTGTCGTCTCCTCGGTGAGCCTCGAAACGGCGCAGGCCGTGGCCAAACTGGCTACCAATCGCTATTTTCGCTCCTACGTCAACACCGACGTCATCGGCACCGAGTTCGGTGGGGTGCTGAAGAACCTGATCGCGGTCGCCATCGGCATCGTCGACGGTGTCGGCTACGGCGAGAACACCAAAGCCTCGATCATCACCCGTGGCCTGGTCGAAATGACCGACTTCGCGGTCGCCTACGGCGCTCAACCCGAGACATTGGCCGGGCTGGCCGGTCTCGGCGACCTCATCGCCACCTGCCAGTCGCCGTTGTCTCGCAACAATACGGCCGGGCGGTTGCTCGGCCAAGGCTACAGCATCAACGACGTCGTCAAACAAATGCAGCAGACTACCGAAGGCCTCGCTTCGGTGAAGCCGGTTCTCGAACTGGCCCGTGCCAAGGGCGTCGAGATGCCGATTGTCGAACAGGTTCGCCAGGTGCTCGACGGCACACTCAATCCCCGCGACATTGCGCCGCACCTCACGACTGACTCCGGCGAACCGCAGGGCGAAAGGACACTTGACGATGCACAAGCTCACGGTGGTGCTTCTCTTTGGAGGGCGTTCCAGCGAACACTCGATCAGCTGCGCCACGGCGGGGGGAGTGCTGGCAGCCCTCGACCCTGAGCGTTACACCGTCATCCCGGTCGGAATCACCCGGGACGGCGCGTACGTACTCGAAGACAACGACCCAGCCAAGTTCGCCCTCAACGCGCAGGCATTGCCCGTTGTCGCCGACAATGGCACCCGGGTGCGCTGGCCGCAGAGCGCATTGAGCCGGGAACTGACCGTTGTCGACGCCTCCGGTGAGCGTTCGCTCGGCTCTGTCGACCTTATATTCCCAATTTTGCATGGACCGTTCGGCGAGGACGGCACCATTCAGGGCATGCTCGACCTGCTCGACCTTCCGTATGTCGGGTCAGGAGTTCTTGCATCCGCTCTGGGGATGGACAAGCACTTTGCCAAGACGGTCTTTCAGCAAGGCGCCCTGCCGGTGGCGCCGTGGCGCACCCTGACAGCGCATGACTGGGCGCGGGATCCTGCCAGGGGTTACGCTGCCCTCGAACACCTCGGCTTGCCGGTCTTCGTGAAACCGGCCCGGGCCGGATCGAGCGTCGGCGTCAGTCGGGTAGCGACGTCGGACCAGCTGACCGAGGCTATGACGGTCGGTCTCGCCGAAGACAACAAGGTACTCGTTGAATCCGGGCTCGTCGGACGTGAACTCGAGATTGCCGTGCTGCAGGGACGCCCGGGGGAACCCACCCGCGCCTCCGTGGCCGGCGAGGTCGTCGTGACGGGCCGTGACTTCTACGACTTTGCCGCGAAGTACCTGAATGCTCCGGGAGTCGAGCTGGTCTGCCCCGCGCCGCTATCAGCGGCAGAACTGGCTGAGGTACAGCGGCTGGCCATTGCCGCTTTCGAGGCGATCGGGGCAGCTGGTCTGGCTCGGGTTGACTTCTTCCTGACGGAGACCGGCTGGGTGATCAACGAGATCAACACCATGCCCGGGTTCACGAGCATCTCGATGTTTCCCACCTGCTGGCTGGCCAGCGGCTACACCTACCCGGAGCTGGTCGACGAACTCATCTCTGTGGCCATCGCCCACGCCCGCCACGGTTCCTGAACGGCCTGCCGCAGGATCTCGCGCATCACCGGCAGGTCACTAGCGGCCTCGTGAACTAGGGGATCACGGGGGCGGTCGTGGCCCCTGGTGTGGGCAGCTGCACGTCTTCGGCGCCGACACAGGAGCGGGTCGCCGGCACATACGCGACCGCATTGGCGACGTCGACGAGCGCCGTCGAGCCGCTCACCGCTTCGGAGTCGATCACGATTTCGATGGCCGGGTCGCGTCCGTAGGTTGTATAGCGGTAGGTCGGAGCGGCGGTGTCATCTTCGATCCAGTCGATGCCGTTGATATTCAGGCAGGGCAGCGTCGTGGGCGCCGGTACTGGAACACCACAGTGCAGCAACACAGCGGCAGGGTCACCCCAGGCGCCTGTCGCCTGGGCGTTCGTCTCCCGGGATGCCTGATCGGCGACGGTGGACGGCAGGTGCACGATCACGTCGGCGCAGGCCACATTGGTGGCGTCGGCGGCCGGGGTCAGGGGGACGGCAGCGGCGCAGCCGACCAGCACCAGTGAGGTCGCCAGCACCGCGGCGGCGGAGGCGACGAAACGAAGGGGAGCGGTGCGCAGGAGCAGGAATGGATGAGACATCGTATTCAGGCTACCGTTTCTAACATGACCACTGCTGCGGATGCCCCGCTTCCACCTCCGCACTCCGCCGCCACTGAAACTCTCGCCGACCTCAGCGAGGGCGCAGTGCTGGCGCGCATCTTTCCCCGTCTACCGACAGCCTCGGCCCAACTTCTCGGCCCGGGCGACGATGCGGCGGTCATCTCAGCGCCTGATGGGCGGCTCGTGGTGACGACCGACATGATGATTCAGGGACCCGATTTTCGCCTCGCGTGGTCCTCCCCGCACGATCTTGGCTGGAAGGCTGCCGCCACCAATCTTTCCGACGTGGCCGCGATGGGCGCTCGCCCGACAGCTTTGGTCGTGGCAATCGCCGCTCCGCCGTCGACGCCCGTTTCGGTGCTTGAGGGTCTTGCTGACGGGCTGCGCGATTGCTGCGAGGCTCTTGCCCCCGGCTGCGGGGTGGTCGGCGGCGACCTGTCAGCGTCAGACGCCCTCACCCTGGTTGTGACGGCCTTCGGTGACCTCGAGGGCCGCGCTCCCGTGCTTCGCTCGGGAGCGCGGCCGGGAGACATAGTGGCGCTCTCTGGCCGGCTGGGCGACGCTGGAATCGGCCTCGAACTGTTGTTCCGTCTGGGCGTTGATTGCAACGGAGTACCCGACCTGGCCAGGGCCAACGCACTCAAACTCACGCATCCCACCGAAGTGGCCGCCCAGCTCACCCCCGTACCGCCGATTGCAAGCGGCCCGATTGCAGCGCTCGGCGGAGCCACGGCCATGCTTGACGTCTCCGACGGACTTGCCATCGATGCCGGACGCATCGCGCGGGCCAGCGGTGTGGGTATCGACTTCGAATCCAGCTGTCTGGGGGAGCGGATCGAGGTCGCCCTCGGAGGCGGGGAGGACCACGGACTTCTGGCCACCTTTGCACCCGACCGTGTTCTGCCGCCCGACTTTCGCCGCCTTGGCATGGTCGTCGCGGTATCCGCTTCGAATTGGGGCGCCATCACCGTCGACGGTGTTCCACACGACCAGGGCGGCTGGGACCCATACCGAGGCTGGGACGGTGCGGCCGGCTGACTGAACCGGCTGCTGCACGACCGGTGATGTCCTGCCGTTGGTGCTACGGCGTCGGCTGCAGGGTGGAAGCGGCATACCAGACGGTCGTGTCGCCGTAGTCCTTGCGACGGTCGAGTGCGAGCCCCGCGCCCCAATTTGGCTCGGGCGAGCGGGAGCTGCGCTCGAGCACCACGAGCGCGTCGGTGGCCAGCAGGGGAGCCAGCGCACTCAAATTGTGCCCCAGTTCAATCTCGCTCAGGTCGTAGGGCGGGTCGATGAACACTACGTCGAAGCCCTCTTTGGTAGCGGCCAGGAACGACTGAACCGCCTGGGCGGAGACGGCAATTTTCAGGTCAGTGCCCTTCGGCGCTGACCGTCGCACGGCCTCGGCGTTCCTGCGACACATGGCCGCCGCGCCGTAGCTGTTCTCGACGAGCGTCACGACACGGGCACCGCGACTGGCGGCCTCAAGCCCCAAAGCTCCCGATCCCGCATACAGATCCAACACTCGCATTTCGTGCAGAGCATCCCGTGAGTCGAGCGCCGAAAAGATGGCCTCGCGCACCCGATCACTGGTCGGACGTGTCCCCGACTTGGGAACAGCCAGGGAGAGAGAGCCGGCAAACCCGGTAATAATTCGCGTCATGACTCTCCCGAGCCTAGCCGCCCCGCAAAGAACGCCCCGCGCCGAAAACTTGCGACGGAGATGTTGGTTGTGGTGGCTCAGTCACAACACCATGTCAGTGGCCCGGTTTACGATGAGGGCATGACCGGTTCGAGCGCTGCCAGTGGCCCCGGATTCGATGGCGTTGCGCTTCCGTCACCCCAACTCGAGCCGCTGACACTCGACACCCCGTTGAAGAAGGCCCTCAGCCCAGCCCAGGCGACAGCGCTCGGGAAAGCCTTCGGATTTCAGACCGTCAACGATCTGCTCAGCCATTACCCGCGTGACTACGCCGACCGCGAAGTACTCCGGCCCCTGAACCAGCTCACTCCCGGCGCCAACATCACGGTCATCGCTGACATCATCTCGGCGCACGAAAAGCGCATGTCATCCCGGCCGGGCACGATCGTGGAGGTGGTCATCTCCGACGGGGGAGGTCAGTTCACCCTCACATTCTTTGGCAAGAACAGCCAGCAGTGGCGTCTTGACCAGCTGCGACCCGGCCTGCGCGGCAGTTTCTCCGGCAAGGTGCGCATGTATCAGGGGCAGAGCCAACTGGCCAACCCGTCGTACAAGACCTTTGAAAGTGAAGAAGAAGAGGCGCGCGACGACCCGGCCCTGCGGTTGAAGCACAAGCCGCTCATCCCGATTTATGCCGCTACGGCCGCCGAGACCAGTTGGAACCTGCAGACGATGATCGACCAGGTGCTCCGGCGCCTCGGCACCCTGCCCGACCCTGTTCCCGAGGCTCTGCAGGTCGAACACAGCCTGCTCGATCACACCCAGGCCATCCGCTGGATTCATAGCCCTGACAATCCAGAACAGTGGATGGCCGCGCAAGACACGCTGCGGTTCACCGAGGCCTGGGTGCTGCAGTGCGCCCTGATGCAGCGGCACAGTCTCGCGCGGGAACGCCGTACCCAACCCCGAGTGCCAACGCCCGGCGGCTACCTCGAACGCTTTGATGCAGCGCTACCCTTCGTGCTGACGGTCGATCAAGAAATTTGCGCGGTCGAAATCGCCGCCGATATGGCCCGGTCCGGCCCGATGAATCGGCTGTTGCAGGGCGAGGTCGGCTCGGGCAAGACCGTGGTTGCCCTGCGGGCTATGCTCGCCGTAGCGGACAGCGGCGGCCAGACCGCGTTGCTGGCACCGACTGAGGTGCTCGCCGGGCAACACCTGCGGTCGATCACGACCCTGCTCGGCCCGAATCTCGCGGCCGAACTGATGCCGACCTTGTTGACCGGAAAACTGCCGGTGGCGCAGAAACGCAAGGCCCTGCTGCGCACGGTCTCTGGCCAATCGCGCATTGTGATCGGCACGCACGCCCTGCTCAGCGATACCGTGACCTTTTTTGACCTCGGTCTGATCGTGATCGATGAGCAGCACCGGTTCGGCGTCGACCAGCGCGAAACACTGCGCCTCAAGGGGGCGGAGCCTCCTCATGTTCTTGTCATGACGGCAACGCCGATTCCGCGCACCATCGCTATGACCGTGTTCGGCGACCTCGACGTGAGCACCATTCGCATGCTGCCGGCCGGGCGCCAGGGAATTCGCAGTGTTGTCGTTCCCATGGGTGAGAACGGGGCACTATTCGGGCGCGTCTGGGCGAGTTTGGCGCAGGAACTTGCCCTGGGACGTCAAGGTTTTGTCGTATGTCCGGCGATTTCTCCGGCAGAAGTCGAAGACGAGGCTGATATCGCGCCGCCGCCGGGAGACGATCCGCGTCCGCTGTTCAACGTTGAAGAAGTTTTGGAGGGAATGCGCGGAGTCGCGTCCCTGGCGCCATACCGCCTCGAGGCACTGCACGGGCGCATGACGAGCGAGGAGAAAGACCGCATCATGCGCTCTTTTGCCGCCGGTGAGATCGATATTCTCGTTGCCACCACCGTCATCGAGGTCGGTGTCGACGTTCCTAACGCCTCCGCCATGGTCGTGCTCGACGCTGACCGATTCGGTGTCTCCCAGCTGCACCAGTTGCGCGGCCGGGTCGGGCGTGGTGGAGTGCCAGGGCTGTGCCTGCTGGTAACTAACTCCCGCGCAGGGTCCCCGGCCCGCCAGCGTATCGGTGATGTCGCCGCAACGCTCGATGGCTTCGTGCTCGCTGAACTCGACCTCGCCCTGCGCAAGGAGGGCAACGTGCTCGGTGATATGCAGTCCGGTGACGGCTCGAAACTGCGCTTTCTGCGGGTGGCAGTGGACGGCGACATGATCGCCGAAGCTCGACAAGCGGCTTACCACCTGGTCACGGGGGATCCGGGCATCCGCACCAACCCGGCGCTGCGTGATGCGATCGCGCGCCGCCTGAATGATTCCGAACGCACCTGGCTCAATAAAGGCTGATTATGTCAACGCAAAGCGGATACATCGGGCAGCGTTCCGTCAGCGTGTGGCAGTAGGGTGTGACCATGCGCAGGATCGCCGTTGTCCCTGGATCATTTGACCCCGTCACTCTGGGCCACCTGGACGTGATCGATCGCGCGGCCGGCCTGTTCGACGAGCTTCACGTTCTCGTGGTGCACAACCCTGACAAATCAGCGCTGTTGCCGATCAATCAGCGCGTATCACTGCTGGAGCAGGCCATCAGAGAGGCCGGGCTGCCGACCAATATCGTGGTCGCCAGCTGGAGCGTGGGATTGCTCGTGGACTACTGCATGGACGTCGGTGCGAGCGTGTTGGTCAAGGGCATCCGCTCACAGGTCGATGTGGCCTACGAGACGCCGATGGCGATCGTCAATCGCAATCTGGCCGCCGTCGAGACAGTCTTTCTACTGCCCGATCCGGCCAATGCCCATGTCTCCAGCTCTCTGGTACGCCAAGTGGCCGGCCTGGGCGGCGACGTCTCGCCGTATGTGCCGCGAGCTGTTGCGGCGTATCTGGAGCGGTCGCGGGTATGAACCTCAAACCGACTCGCCCCTCCGCGCCGACCCAGGGAGTGTCGGCCGGCAACCTGCGCGAGTTGCACGATGCGGGGCGCGCGATCATGCACAACGTCGAGACGGTCATTGACGGTAAGCACGAGGCCGTGCAGATCGCGCTGACTGTTCTACTGGCCGAGGGGCACCTGCTCATCGAGGACGTTCCCGGTGTGGGCAAGACCATGCTGGCCAAGGCGCTCGCCCGCTCCGTAGACTGCACGGTCGGGCGAATTCAATTCACCCCCGACCTACTGCCCTCCGACGTGACCGGGGTGTCCGTGTTCAATCAGGCCGAACGCCGGTTCGAGTTCAAACCGGGCCCGGTCTTCGCCAACATCGTCATCGGTGATGAGATCAACCGGGCGAGTCCGAAAACTCAGTCGGCACTGCTGGAATCAATGGAGGAACGCCAGGTCACCGTTGACGGCACAACCTACCCACTGGCCCTGCCGTTCACCGTTATCGCGACTCAAAACCCGATCGAGATGGAGGGAACGTACGCCCTTCCGGAGGCGCAGCGGGACCGGTTCATGGCCCGCATCTCCATGGGCTACCCCGACTCCGACTCGGAGCTCGCGATGCTCGATTCGCGCGACACCAACAGTCCGCTCGCTCTGATCTCGGCCGTGGTGTCGGAGGAGACCCTGCGCGACATGATGCACACGGCACGAGCAGTTTTCGCCTCCGCGGCGGTCAAGGAGTACGCGGTTAATTTGGTGCGCTCCACCCGCGACGATCGGGACCTGCGTCTCGGTGCCAGCCCGAGAGCAACGCTCCAACTCATCCGTGCCGCGAAAGCCCAGGCGGCGTTGAACGGTCGGGATTACGTGCTGCCCGACGATATCGATGCGCTCGCCGTGGCTGTTCTCGGTCATCGGCTGGTTCCCACCAGCCGGGCGTTGGGTCACCATCACCAGGACAGCGGCCCGGTGATCGACGACATCGTGCGTCGAATTCTTGCTGACACGCCGGTGCCGGTCGGTGTCGCGGCATCCGATCAGGTTCCAGCACACCCGTTCGAATCGGCGGCGTCCCCATCGCTGCCGCCCGTGCCCGCCGCTTCGATGCGGCCCCTTGGTTCTACCGGGCAGTCGTAGTCATGGCGCCTGGGGTGAGAGATACCGGGCCGGCGAATGCCGACTGGTACACGCGGCTGGCGGCCCGATTTGCTACGCGTCTCACCCGGCGAGGCTGGGTCATTCTGGCCGCCGGAGTTGTACTGTTCGCCAACGCTGTGCTGGTGAACAGCCGTGACATGGTGTTCGTGGCCAGCCTGTTGATCATGGCGCCGCTCGCGGCAGCCGGCTTCGTTTCGCTCCGCCCCGCCCGGGTCGAAGTCAGCAGGGTTTTTCGGCCGCCGATCGTGTCGGTCGGCAGTGAGAGTGTGATTTCACTGCAGTTGCGCAACCTGTCGGCGACACCGCTCAGCGGTGCCTGGTGGGCCGACACTCCGTCACCCGGCGTTGAGGCGCCGGCTGCGGCCATCCTTCCCCTCGTGAGCCGGAGCGGCGCGACCGGTGACACAGTGCGCCTGGAATACTCCGTCGTGCCACGCAACCGCGGCGTCTACGATGTCGGTCCGCTCCGGGTGTCACGTCAGGACCCATTCGGCCTCGCGCACAGCGACCGACAGGCTGGTTCGCCCCACGACTTGATAGTGACACCACGCGTGACGCCGCTGCCAGGCAGCGGCGTCGCCCAGTCCAGCAACGACGGCTCGATTCGAGAGCTGTTGCGTCAGGCCACCCCCACCTCCGACGAACTCATCGCCCGTGAATACCGCCCCGGTGATGCCCTGCGCCGCGTGAACTGGCCAGCCACCGCCCGGCACGGGCAAATCATGGTGCGGCAGGAAGAGCAACGCAGCAATCCAGAGGCCCGCATCGTGCTCGACACGACCCTGGCCGGCGCGGCGGGGCTCGGCGCCGGACACGTTCCACCGCATCTCGTGACCGGTTTTGAACTCGCGATCGAGCTAGCGGCATCCGTTGGTGTGCATTTGCTCGACGCGGGCTACCGTCTCGAGGTGATCGAGCTGGGCGCCAGCCAATTGCTGCCGGGCGACCAACAGGCCCTGGGGGGGATGCACGGCGACGTGCCCGCCACTTTTCGTGCCCCCGGTGGCGATCGCGCACTGCTGGAAGCCCTCGCCGGTGTGGTGCCGGTACCGTGGCCTACCCGCGGCGCTCGACTGTCTGCCGAGCGCCGCGCACCGGTGCGTGCCGCCCTGCGTAACGCAGAGCTATCACTTCCGACATTCGCGATGCTCGTGACCGTATCCGATGCTGATGTCGAAGACCTCGTCGCCCTCGTACGTCACTGCGCGCCCGCTATAGCGTTAGTGCAGCGCACCGTGGGAGGGCAAGCCCGCGAACACCTGCAGGCCGCTGGCTGGCGCTGTGTGGAGCTTGCGGGCTCCGATGACCTGGCAGTCGTATGGAACGACGTGAGTGGGGAGCGAGGAGCCGACCATGACTAGTCTGGCCACCACAGCGACGACGAAGTCGGAGCTCCGTCCCCAGGCGCGCCCGGGGCTCCCGCCGCGGAGACCGCGCGGTCTCCGCGGCGCGCGCAGCATCGTGTCCTGGCCGCTAGCACTCAGCCTGCTGTTGCTTCTGCTCGTTTCCTGTGCGGCGCTGGCACCTCTGCTGCGCGGCAACGCCTGGTGGTGGGTCTGTGCGGTAGTCGGGTGCGCCGTATTGCTCGGCGCGGCTGTGTTTCGCCGTCTTGGATTGCCACGCCTGATTGTTCCGGTGGCGAACAGCGCGGTGCTGGTCGTCACGATGACACTAATGTTCGGCGGTGGGACTGGCCTGTTCTGGCTCATTCCTACACCGCAAACCGTCAATACTTTCACCGGGCTGATCGACGCCGGAGGGGCATCGATCGTGCAGCAGAGCACGCCGGCCGAGGTGACCCTGGGCATCCTCTTTCTGCTGGCCGGCGGCACCGGACTGATCGCGATTCTCATGGATTTGCTGGCGGTGACCCTGCGCTGGCCCGCCATCGGTGCAGCGGGTGCACTCGTGCCGCTGTTCGTGCCGGGCTTCATCATCGACGATGGGGCTGACATTGTCGCGCTTGTGGCGGCGGCAGGTGCATTTCTGCTGCTGCTGCGGGTCGACGTTTCTGGTCGTCGTGCTCAGGCGACGACGCATCGTGCGACCGGGCCGCGCGTGCCTCGGACATACCGGTCGGAGCGGCCGCACGGCGGCGCCCTCCTGATGGGATCCCTGACTATCGTGGGCGCCTTGATTCTGAGTACGGTTGCCCCGGCTTTCACTGCCGGGGGGCTCGTGACGGCTCGGCCCGGTGGATTGTTGTTCGGCAGTGGGGTGAGTCCCATGATCAATCTCGGACAGGACCTGCGTCGCCCCAAGGCTGGGCCGGCATTTCACTACACCTCGACCGGCACAGAGCAGCCCTATTTCACCCTACTCACCCTGGACGAGGTCATCGGTTTGACCTGGACGGCACGCGTCGATGGGGCGGACGAGCGCAATACCGTGGACGCTATTCAGAAGCCATTCGGGCTCGATGCCAATGTGAAGACGGTGGAAGCGTCGACATCGGTTGTCATCGACGGCGTCAACAGCCAGTGGCTGCCCGCGCCAGCACGTGCGAGCAGGATCGAGGGTCTGACCGGTCGCTGGTATTGGGACAGCCGTACCCGGGCAATCGCGAGCGTCTCGGCGAACACCCTCGGTCAGCAATATACGGTGTCGTCATTGGAATTGAAACCCACCGCCGAGCAACTGCGCCAGTCGAGCAGCGACTATCCCGCGAGCGTCGTGGGTAATCTTCAACTCCCGGTCGAAGCGCCTTCGATCATCGGGGAGACAGCACGGGAGGTGACGGCGAACACAACGTCGAACTATGACGCTGCTGTCGCAATTCAGAACTATTTACGCAGCAGTGCCTTCAGCTACGACACCGACGCGCCCGTTGAAGCCGGTTACGACGGTGGCGGAGTTGGGGTGATTGGAATGTTCCTTCAGGAAAAACGCGGCTACTGCGTGCATTTCGCCTCCGCCATGGCCGCGATGGCACGCACCCTTGGTATCCCCTCGCGGGTCTCCCTCGGCTATCTGCCCGGGGTTAAATCGCAGAATCTCGAGCAGGGACTGGGGCAGTACAACGTGGATTCCCACGACCTGCACGCCTGGCCGGAGTTGTACTTCGTCGGCGTCGGCTGGGTGAAATTCGAGCCAACGCTTGGCCGCGGCACCGTACCCAACTACGAGCAGGCAGTCGTTGCCGGCACACCGATTACAACACCCAATGAGGCCCCCGCCACGAGCGGTCCCGCCCTCAGCCCGGACCGGTTAGCGAACGATTCCGCCCTGGAACGCGGAGCCACGGCGCAGAGTCTCGAGTCCAGCAAACTGATCGGAATCCTGGGACTGAGCACACTGGGACTGCTCGTGTTACTCCTTCCGGCGGCAGCCAGACGGATGCTGCGTGGTTCGCGGGTGCGCCGCATCCGCTCCGGACGAGCCGGGGCAGGCCTCGCCTGGACCGAGCTGCAGCACACCTGTCTCGATCACGGCATACCGGTGCCGGTCACCGAGACCCCCCGGGGCTTCGCGGGCCGCCTGGAACGCCTTCGCGCCGTCGACCCTGCGCAGACGGAAGCACTCGCACGGGTACTTCTGGCTCTTGAACGCTCGCGGTTCGACCGGTCGCAAGCCTCGTCAGAAACCCTCGCCGACGACCTGACCCTGGCCCTGCGCGCAGTGCACGATGGTGCAAGTGTCGGCATCCGTTTTCGGGCACTATTCGCTCCTACCTCGCTGTTCGCCACTCTGGCTGCGGTGCTGCGCGGAGAGAGACGGGCTCGCACGATCGCCCCCTGAACACAGCGTCCAGCCAGAGCACGTAGAATTTACGACCGTGACTAAGTTCAAGAAGACTCCGTACACGGTCGACGTGCGTGACCTCATCAACCGTCCGGGTACCCTGCACGAACGCCACCTCGACATTGAGGTTCCCGACGACCTGGGTGCCGGGCTCGTAGTGGTGACAGCCGGTTCGATACTGTCGACCGAGCTGCGACTCGAGGCGATGCACGAGGGAATCCTGGTCAGCATCGAGGTGTACGCGCGGGCACTCGGCGAGTGCGGCCGGTGCCTGAAAGACATCGACCTGCCGGTTCGAGTTCAGTTTGCCGAGCTTTTCGGTTATCCTCAGGAGGAAGCTTTCGAGTTTGAGATTCTAGACGACCATGTCGATTTGGAATCTTTGATCCGGGACGCGGTAGTGTTAGCACTTCCGTTCCAGCCGGTATGTCGGCGGGACTGCCCAGGTCTTGACAGTGAGACCGGACAGCCGCTTGACGAATTGCCCGAACTCGTTTCCGACGATGCGCTCGATCCCCGGTGGTCAGCGCTGGCGGGGTTCACGGCTTCCACAGACAAAGACATGGGTGCGAACATCCATGTTTCAGACAGCAGAGAAGAGAAGTAGTCATGGCAGTTCCGAAGCGCAAGATGTCGCGTTCCAACACCCACTCGCGTCGCGCGCAGTGGAAGGCCACGCCTCCCACCCTCGTGAAGTCCATGGAGGGTGGCAAGGTCGTCTACAGCCTGCCGCACCGCGCCAAGGTTGTCACCGACTCCACCGGCACCCCGTTGTTCATGGAATACAAGGGCCGTAAAGTCGCTGACATCTAAGTCACTCCTTTTGAAGAGGCCGGAACTCGGTCGATGAAGGTGTACAGATGAACAACGTACGTACCGAGCGGTCGCCCCTGCTGGCGACCCTCGGAGTACAGATTGAGTCGGTGATTCTGGAGCTTGCTCTAACTCACCGGTCATTCGCGTACGAGAACGGCGGTATTCCCACAAACGAGCGTCTTGAATTTCTCGGTGACTCGATTCTGGGCCAGGCCGTCACGGTCATGCTGTACCGCACCTACCCCGACCTCGACGAGGGTCATCTGGCCAAACGCCGGGCCAGCCTGGTATCAACGGCGGCCCTCGCTCGGATCGCCCGAGGTCTCGGACTGGGCGAGTACATTCGTCTGGGTCGTGGCGAGATCCTCACCGGCGGGCGCGATAAAGCGTCGATTCTGGCCGACACCGTTGAGGCGCTCATCGGGGCCACTTTTCTGAATGCCGGTGGCGAAGTCGCTACCGCGTTCGTGCTGCGCCTGATCGAACCCCTGATGGCTGAGCCTGGTCACTTCGGTGTGTCGATGGACCCGAAAACGAGCCTGCAAGAGCTCGCGGCCACCGCCGGCGTGGGCATTCCCGTCTACACGCTCGAATCGAGCGGTCCTGATCACGCGAAAATTTTTGTCGCGACCGTAGCGATCGGTTCCGCCGTGACCGCCCAGGGAATGGGTCCGAGCAAGAAGTTTGCGGAAATGGCCGCGGCGCGCGGCGCCATCGACCAGCTGAACGCGCTCTAAAGTCTGACGAAATGCCGGAACTTCCCGAGGTCGAGGTCGTGCGTTCTGGTCTTCAGCCGGCGGTAACCAATGCTGTGGTCACCGGGGTGGAGGTCTTCGATGAACGTTCTCTGCGCCGGCACGCTCCCGCGGGCGGGGCGTTCGCTAAGCAGCTCGTAGGGCGGCGAATTCTCGCAGCGGTGCGTCGCGGCAAGTTTCTGTGGCTGCCGCTCGAGAGCGGTCGGGCACTCGTCATTCACCTCGGTATGAGCGGCCAGGTGCTGCTGCGGGCGCCGGGGGCGGCCGATGATCGCATGTTGCGCATCCGCTTGACGCTGGAGCACCCGAGCCGCGGAGAACTGTGGGTCAATTTCGTCGACCAGCGCATTTTCGGAAGCATGGCCGTCGACACGATGGTCGCCACCGGCGACGGACTTCCCGGCGGCTATTCCGGTATGACCACAGCGGATGCCGTCTGGCAGAACCACGTTCCCGGACAGGTTGCGCACATCGCCCGCGACCCGATCGACCCATCGTTCTCGCCCCGCGCCTTCTTCACCGCGCTCGCACTGAAGAAAACCGGCATTAAACGGGCGCTGCTCGATCAAAATCTGATCAGCGGCATCGGCAATATTTACGCGGACGAAGCGCTGTTCGCCGCGCGGATCCACTATGAGCAGCCCGCTGCGTCGCTGTCGGGCGCCAAGGCGTCAACGCTGCTCGCGGCCGTGCGCACTATTCTGCACCGCGCTCTGGCCGAGGGCGGCACCAGCTTCGACGCCCAGTATGTGAACGTGAACGGGCAGGCCGGCTACTTTGCACACAGCCTCGAAGTCTACGGACGGCAGGCCAACCCGTGT
Source organism: Cryobacterium sp. Y57 (assembly GCF_002929505.1). Lineage (GTDB taxonomy): Bacteria > Actinomycetota > Actinomycetes > Actinomycetales > Microbacteriaceae > Cryobacterium. Next base: position 79,939 of record NZ_PJJL01000062.1, on the reverse strand, counting down.
TCGCGCTGTGGCACGCTGATCGTGCGCGAACAGTTCATGAACCGCGGCTCGCACTTCTGTCCCCACTGCCAGCGGTTGTCCCAGCCGCGCCCTGGTCGGAAAGGCTCGCCACGCTGAGCTGGGGCTGTGGCAGCACGCGGGTTTGGGGTCTAGCGCGACGTTCGGATAGTGGGAGTCGATCGTAGCGAATTTCTTCGCATCGACGACGTCATGCAGCGCGACCACCGCCTCAGAATCGGGCCGGCTGGGCGGTAGCCGGCTCAGCGAAATGACGACTTCTGCGATCGAGAAGGACCTCATCTGCGTCGCAGTAATCCGAGCGACCGCAGTGTTCACGCCACACTGTGCGATCAGCGGATGTCCCGACCAGTGTCGGTGGGTCACGGTAGCGTTGAATCGACGCCGAGACGTGTATTCGCGGCCGACAATCGAAAGGGTTTCTGGTGTATTTGAAGAGCCTCACCCTCAAGGGCTTCAAATCGTTCGCGCAGCCGACGACGTTCGCTTTCGAACCCGGCGTCACCTGCGTTGTAGGCCCGAACGGCTCGGGTAAGTCCAACGTCGTCGACGCGCTGGCCTGGGTAATGGGCGAGCAGGGCGTGAAAACCCTGCGCGGCGGAAAGATGGAGGACGTCATCTTCGCCGGCACGTCGACCCGCGGTCCGCTCGGCCGGGCCGAGGTCATCCTCACCATTGACAACACCGACGGCGCCCTGCCGATCGAATACTCCGAAGTCACCATTTCGCGCGTATTGTTTCGCAACGGCGCGAGCGAGTACGCCATCAACGGGCGCACCTGCCGGCTGCTCGACGTGCAAGAACTGCTCAGCGACTCTGGCCTGGGCCGGGAAATGCACGTCATCGTCGGGCAGGGACAACTCGACGCTGTACTGCGTGCGAGCCCGGAGGAACGCCGAGGTTTCATCGAGGAGGCCGCCGGCATTCTCAAACACCGGCGCCGCAAAGAAAAGACCCTGCGCAAGCTTGATGCGATGCAGACCAACCTCACCCGGTTGAGCGACCTTGCCGGGGAGATTCGGCGCCAGCTCAAGCCGCTCGGACACCAGGCCGAAATCGCCCGGGAAGCGCAGACGATCGCTGCCATCGTCCGCGACGCGCGCGCCCGACTGCTCGCCGACGACGTCGTGGCGCTGCGCACCGCGCTCGAGGTCTATGACCGCACCGAGAGTGAACGGCACACCGAGCGGATCGTGCTCCAAGAACAGCTCTCGCAAAAACAGGACCGAGTGCAGCGGCTTGAGCTCACTCAAACCGGCGATGCCGTCGACCTGGCTCGCCGTACCAGTCACGCCCTCGAGTCGGTGCAGGAACGCCTGCGTGGACTGTTCACCCTCGCCAACCAGCGCCTGGCCCTGCTGGGGTCGCCGATGGAGTCGACCGGACTCGTATCGAGTGTCACCCCGACGATGCTGGCCGAGGCCGCCGATGAAGTTGAGCGGTTGCGTGCGGGCATTGGGACAGCCCAAATCGCCTCAGACACCGCGCGAGGGCAGAGTGCGGCGGCTCGGTCGCGGCTCGACGCGGTCGACGAAGACATTGCGGCGCAGGCAGCACTCGTCTCTCGCCACGACCTCGAAATCTCGCACCTGACCGGCCAATCGGAGGCGGGGGCGTCGCGGCTTACTGCCGTGCGCGGTGAGCAGTTGCGGCAGCAGAATGCGCACGGCGACGCGATGGACCGCAGCCGAAAAGCACAGCAGCAGCTCGATGAACTGCCAGCGGCCGTGCCCGCCGGAGAACTCGACCCGGGCGACCTCTCCGAGGCTTTTGAACTGGCGCAAACCGCGGTGCAGCACGTTGAGGCCGAGGTGGAGCGCCTTCGCGATGACCTCCACCGGCACGAACGGGAACGCGACGCCCAGGCAGCCCGACAGGGTGCGTTTTCCCTCGCGCTCGATCAGAAAGATGGCTCGTCGGCGGTGCTGGCCGCGCAGCTAGCGGGCATTCGCGGCCTCGTGGCCGACCACGTGCGAGTGCAGCCGGGGTTCGAGGCGGCGATCGCTGCGGCGCTCGGTTCCCTCGCCGACGCCGTGCTTGCCGACAACCGCGACGCCGCACTCGCCGCGATCATGCAGGCCGAACGCGACGACTACGGGCGGGTCGAACTGATCGTGGCCGATGCCGTGGCCGTGGCCGTGGCCGATGCCGATGCCGATGACCCATCAGTGCCAGTTGACGAACTGGGCGCGCGGGTGGGCATTCGCTGGGCGAACTCGGTCATCGACGGCCCGGCCGGCGTACGTGGGCTGCTCGCCCAAACCGTCATCGCCGACGATCTCGCCGTGGCCAGCGCCGCACAACTGCCGAGTGGCCTCACCCTCATCACCCTCTCCGGAGAGGTGCTGAGCCCGTGGGTCGTACGCGGAGGGTCCGGCGCCAGACAGAGCAGGCTCGAACTCGTCGCCGAACGCGATGCCGCCGCCGAGAAACTCGCAACTGTCACCTCACAGATCGAACGCGTGCGATTCGACTTCACCGAACAACGCACACTGCTGCAGGCGCACAAAGAGCAGTCCGTCAGTGCACGGGCGGCCCTGCGCGACTGTGAAACGCGGCTCGCCACCGTGGCCGAACGGCGTGGGCGCCTCTTGGTGCAAGCGGACGCCAGCACCGCCGACGTCGATCGGGTCTCTGCCGCGTTGGGCCTCGCAAGCAGCGCCGTCACCGAAGCGGAGGCCGTCGCCGGACGGGCAGCAGCCGCCCTCGACACTGCCCGGTCACGACCACGGCCCCTCCTTGATGTGACCCTGCGCGACGCGCTCTATACCGAACTTGAGGCCGCTCGCGAGACCGAGGTCGAGACTCGGCTGCAGGGAGAGACCGCCCGCGAGCGGGCGCTCGCTGGCGAAGCGCACGTCACGACCCTCACCCATCGTCTCGAGGCCGACCGCGCCGCCGCCGCCGTCGCGGCTCGCCGCGCCGTCGTTCGTCGTCGCCAAGTGGATGCCGCGTCCCGGGTCGCCACGGCACTTCCGGCCGTGCTCGCCGCGGCGGAGCGTTCCGTCGCCGAGGCGAGGCTTCAACTGGCGAGCGCCGAAACCGAACGGGCCAGCCAGAACATCGAACTTCAGCAGTTACGTCGTGACGAGAACGCCCTGCGCGAGCGGCTCACGTCGATCACCGAGAACGTGCACGGCCTCGAACTCGAGATCTACGAGAAGAAACTGCAACTCTCGGCCTTGCTCGAACGCGCCGGAAGCGAACTGGGGCTCACCGAAGACGTGCTCGTCGCCGAATATGGGCCCGACCAGGCCATCCCACCTGATGGTACGGGTATCGGTGCCAGCGCCCGGGACAGTGTTCGGGACGAAAGCCATACCAGCGAAGACGGTGCCAGCAAAGACGGTGCCAGCGCCCATGACAACGCCAGCGACGGTATCCGCTTCGATCGGGCCGAACAACAAAAACGGTTCGCGGCTGCTGAACGCAAGCTCGGTCAGCTCGGCCGGGTCAACCCGCTCGCCCTTGAAGAGTTCGCGGCGCTCGAGCAACGGCACCGGTTTCTCACGGAGCAACTCACCGACCTCACCGAGACCCGCAGCGACCTGCTGACCATCATCGCCGACATCGATGAAAAAATGCAGACCATCTTCTCCTCCGCATTCGATGACACCCAGGCGGCCTTTGCCGAGGTGTTCCCGGTGCTGTTTCCCGGCGGCAGCGGCAGCATCTGGCTCACCGACCCCGATAACGTGCTCACGACCGGCATCGAGGTGTCGGTCAAGCCGGCCGGAAAAAAGATCGAACGACTGTCCCTGCTCTCCGGCGGCGAACGCTCGCTTGCCGCCGTGGCGCTCCTGATCGCCATTTTCAAGGCCCGCCCGAGCCCCTTCTACATCATGGACGAGGTCGAAGCGGCCCTTGATGATGCCAATCTCGGCCGGCTGCTGACCATCTTTGAAGACCTGCGCGAAACCAGCCAGCTCATCGTCATCACGCACCAGAAACGCACCATGGAGATAGCGGATGCCCTCTACGGTGTCAGCATGCGGCAAGACGGGGTCAGCGCCGTCGTGGGCCAACGCGTCGGCGCCCGTATCGATCAGCAAGAGCGTGCTGCAGCGTCCTGACCGCTCGGTGTGTGCCGAGAGTTCGGTGCTCGTGGACAGATCGGTGTTCTAGAACTTCCCAGTGGTGGACTAACCGCGGCCGCCAGAGCGCAGCGCTTGAGTGCGAACTGGTTTCGTGTCGTCTGCTGACCTAAACTTGAAATCATGCGCATTATTCGATATAACGCTCTTCGGCCCGCACCTTGGCGCAACGGCGGCGGCACCAGCCGCGAGGTAGCATCTTTTCCCGATGGCGCGGTGGACATCGACTGGCGAATCAGCATCGCCGACGTGACCGCAGCCGGCGACTTCTCTACTTTTCCGGGGGTGGACCGCATCCTCACGGTGATCGAGGGAGAGCTCATGGTCGTGACCGTCGATGGCGAAGAGCACGCCGTGGAACAGTACCGGCCATTCCGGTTTTCCGGTGACAGCGTCACCAGCGTCGCCTTGCCGGTCGGCGACACAAAAAATTTGAACGTGATCGCACGACGGGGAGCGTTCAAGGGCTTTCTATCGATCGTCGAGCTGTCGAAGAAACGCCCCCACCCGGTGTTCAGTGACCAATTCGCCCTGCTGCTGAAGGGCACTGCCACCGCCATCGCCAGCGGTGAGGAGGCCAAATTGAGTGTCCTCGACACCGTGCGCGGCGACGATCCGGCCCCGGAGGTGCTCGGACGGGGATTCCTCGCCGTCATCACGCTGGAAGCGGTTTCGGCCTGACAGGCTGCTCGGTATCCGTGATGTGAAGACCAGCAGATGCGCCACTTCTTCTGCGGTCGTACTGCGGAGATGACGGGTGGTTCTCGGCCAGCACGCCGACCTTTCCCGCGCCGCCGGGGGAGCCGATGTCGTCGAAGAATGCGACATTAGCCTTGTCCTCGGCATGCTTTTTCATGGCACTGACGCGCGTGTGGCACGCCCGAGTCGTTCCAAAGCGAAATTCCCAACCAGACCCAGTTCGGGGGCGATTCTGTCCAATGAATGAATTCATCTCTTTGCGCAACGTGGGCGCATTCTCGCGGCAATCCTGCGAATATCGCAGGGAATGCATTGAATAGTGCGCCGTGGAGGCGTGAACAGCTCAGCCAGGGCTGCCCCGTGGAGAAGGGCAGCACAGACTCCACAACGTAGCATCACAGAATGCCCCATTTACCCATAAAAACCCGCTCGGCCCTATGCGTAGGAGTTGTGAGCCTGCTCACCGTTATGAGCTTGAGCGCGTGTTCAGCAGCCTTGGCCGCGGAGCCGGTGACGACCACTGACGGCGTAGTTGTTAGCGCCGTGCAGCTCGGCGACGTCATCCCCTATTACGACGCAGTCAATAAGGAATCGAAGGAATGGTGCGTCTACGGCCTGACGGCCAAGAACGAATCCACGGAGGATCAAGGTGATGACTCCAGCCTGGACCAGTACAACGCCGGTTGGGATGAAGTTACTCGCTTCGCGCAAGAGGCAGACGTCGACTTGGGGGATCTGCTCGATGACTATCCGGAACTCATGAAGGAAAAGCCTCTCACCGCTGGCGATTCCGTGAAGTGGTCCACCATCTTCGAGTGCACTGGAGAGGACGAATTTGAGGACTACCTGGCCGGCCAAGAGTCGACCTACTTGGTCGCTCGGTAACACCCCTTCGCTACTCATCCTCTCGCTCGGCCTGTGATGCACTGGCTGATTTACTCTTAGGCAACGTCACACCATGAACCTCCGACGAATTCTTTGCACGCTGCTCGTTGGCGCAGTCTGCACGGTGGGCCTGACGGCCTGCTCTCCCCAGCGCGCCCTCACTCTGGCCGGCATCGCGATTGAGAAGCCGACCGACGTTCTCGTGGCGATGGACGAAACGTTCATCGCCACGGTGACACCCAGTGGCGGGACCGCCGTGAGCATCCCAGACGACGCTCGCTGCTACTTTCAGGCGGCGGACAACGACGCGGTTTCACCGACCGCTCTCTGTGGCCCTATTTGGTACCTGGGTGATGATGAGTTCACATGGTTCAGCCAAGGCCTCGACATCGACGGTGAGGGAATCGTTACGGCCGAGGTCGGTTCGCCAGGTGCAATCGTTGATGACGACAAGGCACTTTTTCGCACCGACGGTCAGGCGTATGACGACGACCTCGAGATCGCGGAGCCAGCTACGGCGAACAATGTCAGTAGCGGGGCAAGCGTGCAGCTCGCCTCCAGATCGACAGGCGTGAACGACCTGCTCGACACTGAAACTGCAGCCGACTTTGTTGCGGCGTCGGCGGCGGCACTCATCACGCCGGACTTCACGTTTGGCGTGCTCGGCGGCGGCACCTCGCCGCGAGTCGGGGACGCTGCGGCGCGCTACGCCACCACTGACAAGAACGAGTTTGCTCACATTGATCTGTTCGTGTTGCCCACGCAGTCGGCCCTGACCGTAGACGGGGAATACCCCGCTTTAGAAGTCGCGGCAGACGAGATCCGATACCCCGTAAAGGCTATCGATTTCGGGACTATTTTGACATCGGGCACGGCCGCGGACGGTGCATTTGGAGTGTCTATACCGCGCGGCACCAAGACGCTTGATCTCATTGTGACGTACAGAGGACTCGAGCAGACCATCAATATCGACCGGATGGCGCGCAGTAGTACCACCGCAAACGCGTACTACGACGGTCGCCAGTCGACCTTTTTGGAACAGGCGTATCCCGAGTCCGCTGTAGATGCTGAGGGGTTTTCGCTGAAGATCTCCGGCGAAAGTATTGCAGCACTGCGGTCCCCCTTCGAGAACGCTATCTGGGCCGAGGAAGGGCAAGTGTGGGTTCGAACAACGCTTTCGATGTATGAGGGGGGAAGCCTCCTGCTGTGGCCCGGCAAAAAGAACCAGGCTGACTACTACGACGATGTTCTCTCCGCCGCGACATTGACGCTTACCGACGAGTCCGGTGGTTTGTTCACTGCTGCCGCCACAACGGTGAACGCCGAGGACCTCGTGGTTACGTCTTATTTTCAGGTACCGGAGCAATCCGAAGGATTTACCTTGGGTGGGACCATGCAATACGATCTAACGCTGCGGCTTTACAACGGGGTGACCCCGAACAATGCAGATGCACCACGTAGTTCGACCGTCGATATCCCGGTTCCGGTTTACAAAGTCACCTTCGGCAAGGGGCAATAAGACTCTATCTGGGGTGCTCGTTGTACTGGCCACGAGCGAGTAGTTGCGCATGCTGACGCAGATGCGCTGACTCTTAATTCTTGTTGGAATTGCCGCGATATAGGTGACTTCGCGGATCGAATGTTTCGCGCCTATGCCATTTGGTGGAAGACATTTGCATCGTCGAGCGTTTCAGGTAAGTTTCTTCTTCCAACGCTCAACATATTTATTCTTGTCGTTGGAATCGGAGCCGTGCTCGGTAGCCAGGCCGTAGGAGTCTTGGGTACGAGTGCCTCGGCAGCTGCTGCAATTGTCGTTGGTGTTTACGTTGGAAAGCAGCAGAATAAGTACGTTGAGTCGGTCGTTTGCCGTATAACGACCGTTATTGGTGCGGACCTTGTTGATCGCTCGGTTACCGGGACCTCCGACTTTTCGACTATTTCTGTTTCTCCCTTTCCGATCGAAGCAATGCTGAACGTCACGGCACTTTCCGACTCGCACCATCGCTGCGCCCAATTCGCCCCCGAATACGAGCTGATCGATCTGTCGGCGACTGGCGTCACGTTGGTACCGGTGACTTCAGATACTCGTGAACTGCGCACAAGCATTCTGCAATAGTCGCCGCATCGCGCGCCGGTAGAGCAGGATCTACCCGCGCGCCGCCGGCCAACGGGCTGGCCGGCGGGGTCCGAGCGGTGAGTCATCCGGCACCATGTGCACTTCGACACCACTTTTGATGGACCGACCCTCCGCCGAATCATGTTCATGGATGGACGTGGTGTGGGCTTCACCCTTCTTGTGCGCGGTTGCACTACTGACCTCTGCCATAGTTCAGAAAATTTAGTGGAGTTCAAACGAAAACTCGTTGCCGGCGGTGGCATCGTATGCGCGGTGCTTGGCGTTGCGGCGTTCCCATTTTGGCCGGGCGGTGACGCTGATCTCGTGACCGGAAAGCAAGTGGCGTCGCATGAAACAGCGACGATAGCGCGAGACCGACGATGAGTACCGTCCAAAAGTTCACCTCGACTACACAGCCACGTACGTCCAATCGGGGCGTGCCGGGGAGGTTCTTGCGACCGGTGTGTGGTTCGTCACGATGAAGACCACGTACGACGGTCTGAGACTCAGTATTGAAGAACCCGATGGAAGGTAATCATCGTCGGGAGAATAGGACCGTGTGCGGCCGCACGGTCATGCCCGGCATCGCCCGTTATTTCTAATTGGGGATAGTTATGCCCCGCCAAAGACAAACATACTTTGACGCCCGTACTGAGCGGATTCTGCACTCAAGTTCGCCCACCATGACGATGGACGAGAGATGCAGTATTTCACTTCGAGTATAAACTGGCAGGTGTAACTACGCAATCCGACCTACTCGGCGCCCTGCGGTGGCAGTGCGGAGATGACGGGGTGGTCCTTGGCGAGGACGCCGATTTTGGCGGCTCCGCCGGGGGAGCCGATGTCGTCGAAGAATTCGACGTTGGCTTTGTAGTAGTCGGACCACTGTTCGGGCAGGTCATCTTCGTAGTAGATGGCCTCGACCGGGCAGACCGGTTCGCAGGCGCCGCAATCGACGCACTCGTCCGGATGGATATAGAGGGAGCGTTCGCCCTCATAAATGCAGTCCACCGGGCATTCATCGATGCAGGCACGATCTTTCACATCGACGCACGGAAGAGCGATCACATACGTCACAGGGCCGACAACGCTTCCACACGAGAAATGGCGACCTGTTCGGCCCGGGAGATGACCTTGATCCGCTCGCGGCCGGGGGTGACCAGATCCTGGCTGCCGAGCAACTGCTCGTGCGCGTCGAGGGCGCGCCATCCAGCCCAGGTGGTGTACTCCACGCCGCGGTCCCCGAGCAGCGCCAGAATCATATCTGCGCCCTGATCGACCGTTGCACGGGATACGAGCACCGGCAGGTCGGCCACAAGCCGGGTCACGGTCTCGAGGGCGTCGCCCTTGGTGTGCCCGATGAGGCCGACCGGGCCGCGCTTGATCCACCCGGTGGCGTACAGTCCTGCGATCGGCTCGCCGGTCGCATCGAGTACCCGCCCGCCGTCGTTGGGAATGACACCGCGCACGGCGTCGAACGGTACCTCCGTGAGCGCGCTGCCCCGGTAGCCGACCGCGCGATAGACGGCCTGCACCGGGTAGTCGACGACCTGCCCGGTCGTTCGCACCCCGCCGTCTCCGGTGTGTTCGGTGCGTTCAAAGCGGATGCCTTCCACCCGACCGTCTCCGTACACCTCGACCGGGGCGTGCAGAAAGTGCAGGTGCAGGCGACGCGAGGCGCCGAGGGGAGCCTTGGTGAGCCATCCGTTCAGCGTGCGGGTCATGATCTTGACCTGGTTGTTGCTGGCGATGAGCTGTTCGCTGTGCGAATCGGGCGTGAAATCCTCGGCATAGACCACGAGGTCGACATCGGGAATATCGGCGAGTTCCCGAAGCTCGATCGGGGTGAACTTGACCTGTGACGGTCCGCGACGACCGAATACGTGCACATCGGTGACCGGAGACCCGGCGAGGCCGGCGTAGACCGAGGCGGGAATGTCGGTGGTGAGCAGGTCGTCGGCATGCTTGGCGAGAATGCGGGCCACGTCGAGGGCGACGTTGCCGTTGCCGATGACCGCCACGTCGGTTGCATCGAGTGGCCATTCCAGCGGTACGTCGGGGTGGCCGTCATACCAGGAGACGAAGTCGGCGGCGCCGAACGATCCGGGCAGGTCGATGCCGGGAATGACGAGGGGGGCGTCGAGAATGGCGCCGGTCGCGAAAATGACCGCGTGGTAGTGCTCGCGCAGATCGGCGAGGTTCAGGTCGGTGCCATACGTCACGTTGCCGATGAAGCGGATCGTGTCGGCGTCGAGCATCTCCTGCAACGACTTGACGATGCCCTTGATGCGCGGGTGGTCGGGGGCGACGCCGTAGCGAATGAGCCCGTATGGTGCGGGCAGCGCATCGAACAGGTCGATGGCCACGGTGTGGCCCGCCTCGACCACGAGCCGGTTCAGAATGTTGCCGGCGTAGATGCCGGCCGGGCCGGCGCCGATGATAGCGACACGCAGGGCAGAAGAAGCGGGGGTCATAACGGGCCTTTCACAAGAGAACAGGGGAGAAAAGTGGATGCGCACGGTTCAACGCAAGCCGGCGGCCATGAGCCCGCGGCGGCGCAACAGGCGACGCTCGATCGGAGCGAAAAACACCAGTTCGACCAGTATCCCGACGAACAGAATCACCAGGATCGTGGCGAGGACGCCCGCGAGATCGGCCAGTTCGCGGCTCTGGTTAAGCATTGTACCGAGGCCGAATCCGATCGTACCGCCGGTCGTGATGATCTCCGCGGCCATCAGCGAACGCCACGCGAAAGCCCAGCCCTGCTTGAGGCCGGAGAAATAACCGGGCAGCGCGGCCGGAAGCACCACGAGGGTGGCCATCTCGAACCGGGAGGCGCCGAGTACAGTACCGACGCGGCGAAGCTGCGGTGGGATCTGGTCGACACCGGACACGAGTCCATTAGCGATCGAAGGGACGGCGCCCATCAGGATGACGAAGTACACCGTGGCATCGGTCAGGCCGAACCAGATGATCGCGGCCGGCACCCACGCGACCGAGGGCAGCACCTGCAGACCCGACAACAGCGGGCCGACGGTCCGTCGTACCGGGCGGCATTCAGCGAGCAGCAGCCCGATCGGGGTGCCGATGGCGACGGCGATCAGAAAGCCGAGGCCGCCGCGTTCGAGGCTCGTCAGGACCGCGAGCTGCAGGCGCTCACTCGACCATGCGCTGGCCAGGGCGCCGAACACGTCGAACGGCCCGGGGATCAGGTCCGGCCGCGGTTTGGCGATAAGTATGTAGACCTGCCAGGCCGCGACGAGGGCGACGAGCAGCAGAATCGGTGGCAGGACACCGTCGACGGTGCGGCGAAAGGCGCCGCGCGGCGTTTCGGGGACGGCCTGCAACGAATCCAGGCCAGCTTCGAGGCGACGAAATTCGTCGTGGCCGGGGTCGGATGTGTGCGGTGCGGCACGGACGGTGTCAATTCGGGCGTCAAGCGGCATTGCGGCGAATCTCCTCTCGCAGCTGGCCGGTGATCTCGTCGCCCAGACGAGCTACCTCGGGGGATTCGATTCGGCGGGAGCCGGTATCGGTGATGGTCCACTCGTTGACGATGCGGCCGGGGCGCGACGACATCAGCAGAATTCGTTCGCCCAACCGGGCCGCTTCGCGCACATTGTGGGTGACGAAGACGATGGTGCGGCCGGTCTGGCGCCACACCCGTTCGAGCTCTTCGTGCAGCAGGTCCCGGGTGATGGCGTCGAGGGCGGCGAACGGTTCGTCCATGAGCAGCACCTTGCGGTCCTGCGCCAGCGAACGAGCCAGGGCGACCCGCTGCCGCATTCCGCCGGAGAGCTCGTGCGGGCGCTTGTCGGCAGCATCGGCCAGGTTGACCAGATCAAGAAGTTCGAGTGCCGCGGCGGCCCGCTGTTTGCGTGGCACCCCGCGCAGTTTCAGGGCGAGTTCCACATTGCGCCCAGCGGTCAGCCAGGGGAACAGAGCGGCGTCCTGGAACATGACGGCGGCTTTACCGCTCGCCACGGTGACGGCGCCCTCCGTCGGCTTCTCAAGGCCGGCGATGATGTTGAGCAGGGTGGACTTGCCGCATCCGCTCGCGCCGAGCAGGCAGACGAACTGGCCGGCCTCGATCGAGAGGTTGATGTCGTCGAGCACGAGTGGGCCGGTACCGTAGCGCTTACCGAGGGACTCGATCGTGATTGCGGCTAGCCCAGGGGCGACGGCCGGTTCAGTGGTCTGCACCGGTGCTGTCACGACTGACGTGCGTGCGGGGGAGGTCACGGCGACACGTCCGACCCGGCGCCCGAGCCATCGCCGGCCCGGGTGGGCTCGCCCGGCGCGGTGACGATGCCGGCGGCGAGGGTTGCGCCGTCCTGCGGGTGAATCACGAGAAAAGCGCCTGAGCGGCGGTTCTGCACGTACCGTTCCACGGGCAGATCGCGCGATAAGCGGATGCTGGCCTGCCCGATATCGTTCACGGCCAGGTTTGTCGCCGGTTCAACGCCGAGCGTCGTCAGGTCGAGCCGACCGGTGACGTCACTGACCAGGGCCTGCACCACGGTCGTACCGAACTTCACGAGAACTCGGGCGCCCGGAGCGAGCGGGCGCGGGTCGAGCCAGAACAGGTCGGCTTCGAGAGTTCGGGTAAGAGGTGGCAGGGTGTCTAGCGCTGCGATGACGGCGCCGCGGGCAATGTCGAGATTGTCGGCCAGCTGTAGGGCGACCGACTGCGGCGCGAAGGCTTCGTCGAGAAAGACCCCGGCGAAGTCAATGCTGGTGACGGTGCTGGTGCCGCCGCCGGGTTCAACGCTGACGGTGTCACCCACCTTGATGCTGCCGCTCGCGATCTGGCCGGCATAGGCCCGATAGTCGCGGTAGGAGTCGGCGAGCTCGGGGTCCACGACGACAGCGCCCTGCGGGCGCAGCACGAGCTGAACAGGCAGCCGGAATGCCTCGGAGGCCCGCCCAGATGCGTCGAGGTCATCGATCACACTGAGCGTCTCCAGCAGCTCCAGCAGGCTCGGCCCGGCGTACCAGGGCGTGCGCTCGGAGCGGTCGACGACGTTGTCGCCGACCAATGCCGACACCGGAATAACGAGAACGTCAGCGATTCCGAGTTCGGCGGTGACGAGACGAACGGATGCCTCCACCTCTCGGTATGCGGCCTCGTCGTAGTCCAGCAGATCGATCTTGTTGACGGCGACGATCACGTGCGGTACCCGCAGCAGGGCGACGACGCTGAGGTGCCGGCGCGTCTGCTCGAGCACCCCCTTGCGGGCGTCGATGAGCATGATGACGGCATCCGCTGTGGTGGCGCCGGTGACCATGTTGCGGGTGTACTGCACGTGGCCGGGGCAGTCCGCGAGAATGAAGGAGCGCGCGGGCGTTGCGAAGTAGCGGTAGGCCACGTCAATGGTGATGCCCTGTTCACGTTCGGCGCGCAAGCCGTCGGTCAGGAGGGCGAAGTCGATGCCGCCGCTCTCGCCGCCGAAGCCGCGCTCGGTGGAGGTGCGGGTGACCGCTTCGAGCTGGTCGGCCAGGATCGCCTTCGAGTCGTGCAGCAGTCGGCCCACCAGGGTGGACTTTCCGTCGTCGACGGAACCGGCCGTCGCGAAGCGAAAGAGGGTGCCTTCGGGAGCGGCGACGATGTCGTTCTCGGTGCTGGCCTGGGGGTCAATGGTGAGGGTCATCTGTTATTCCGTTCCCAATCCGCCGGCCGAGACCGGTCCTTCAGAGCGTTCGGCCAGTACGGCGTTGAGCAGTGTCACGTTGAACAGGCCGTTTAGGTCGCCGTCCTTGGCGGTGCCGACCTTGACTGCCTCGCGTAGCAACACCGGAAAGGTCGTGGCGAGCGGGTCGACACTGAATTTCACTTCGGTCAGGGCACGAGCCAGAACATCGTCGGCGAGAGCCTTGCCGGTGTCGGCCGTGAGCTGAGCGTTGATGACGGCCGCGGCGTCGACCGGGTTCTGGGTAAGCCAGTCCACGGCGGTGACGTGCCCGTCGAGCAGGGCCCTCACCGTGTCCGGGTGCTCCTCGAGAAAGGCTTTGCGCACGAGCAGTACGGTGGTGGGAAAATCGCCGTTGTCCCAGAGGTCGGCTTCATTGACCAGAACGTGGCCGCCGCCTTCAAGCACAAGCCGGGAGACCCAGGGTTCCGGCAGCCAGGCGCCGTCGATCTTGCCGCTCTGGAACAGGGTGAGAGTTTGCGCGTTATCGCTGGGGGACACCGTGACGTCGCCGCCGCCGGTCGTGCTGGTTTCGTACCCCTCGTCGCCGAGCCAGGACCGCAGGGCGACATCCTGGGTGTTACCCAACTGCGGAGTAGCGAGGATCGTGCCGGCCAGGTCAGCCGGGCTGTCGATGCCGTCTCGCACCACGAGCGCAGCCCCGCCGCTCGTGGCTCCGGCCACGATAACGGCCGACTGGCCGGCGCTTTGAATGAACGTGTTCACGGCTGGACTCGGGCCGATGTACGCGGCGTCGATGGCGCCGGCGCTGAGTGCTTCAACGGCTGCCGGGCCAGCGCTGAAAATCTGGGTGTTCAGTTTCGTGTCGCCGAGGGCATCCGCGAAGTAGCCCTTCTGCAGCCCGACGAGCGCTGCGGCATGGGTGACGTTGTCGAAGTAGCCCAGGCGAAGTTCGGCGGCGGGACCCTGGTCGGCTGCGGGCTCGGTGCTGGCCGTGGCGGCGCATCCACTGAGCAGAAGTGACGTTCCGAGCATGAGGGCGCCCAAACGGAGCGAATTCTTCATCAGAAATATCCTTCCTTTTTGCGGTCTTCCATGGCGGCCTCGGAGATGCGGTCGTCGGCGCGGGTCGCGCCGCGTTCGGTGATGGTGCTCACTCCCACCTCGCGCACGACGTCGGAGACGGATACCGCTGCCGAGTCGACCGCGCCGGTGCAGCTCATATCGCCCACCGTGCGATAGCGCACGGTGCGAACTTCGATGGTCTCGTCGGCCCGTGCCGGGCTGACCGGGCCGACGGCACGCCACATGTCGTCACGGCGGTACACCTCACGTTCGTGGGCGTAGTAGAGCGGGGGCAGTTCGATGTTCTCGCGTTCGATGTAGCGCCAGACGTTGAGTTCGGTCCAGTTGCTGATCGGGAAGGCGCGAACGTGCTGGCCGACGGTGTGGCGGCCGTTGTAGAGGTTCCACAGTTCGGGGCGTTGGTTGCGCGGGTCCCACTGCCCGAATTCATCGCGTAGCGAGAGGATGCGCTCCTTCGCGCGCGCTTTATCTTCGTCGCGACGGGCGCCACCGAAGACCGCGTCGTGCCGACCGGCGGCGATGGCGTCGAGCAGCGGCAGGGTCTGCAGGGGGTTACGGGTGCCATCGGCGCGTTCCGCCAGGCGGCCGTCGGCGATGTAATCCTCGACCTTGGCGACGGTCAGACGTACGCCGTGCGCGGCGACGGTCTTGTCACGAAACTCGAGCACTTCGGGAAAGTTGTGGCCGGTGTCCACGTGCAGCAGCGAGAACGGAATCTTGCCGGGCCAGAACGCCTTCGCGGCGAGGTGCAGTACGACGACGGAGTCTTTGCCGCCGCTGAACAGCAGTACGGGGCGTTCGAACTCGGCGACGACCTCGCGAATAATGTGAATCGCTTCGCTCTCGAGCACGTCAAGTTCGGAGAGGCGATGTGAAGTTGCGATCGTCATAGGTGGAGCCCGCATTCTGTCTTCTCGAGGGTGGCCCAGCGGCCGGAACGGGGGTCAGCACCAGCCGCGACGGGCTGGGTGCACGGGGCGCAACCAATGGAGGGGTAGCCCTGGGAGAGCAACACGTTCACGGGAACCCGGTGTTCGGTGGCGTAGTCCATGAGCTCGTCATAGCTCCAGGCGGCAACCGGGTTCACCTTGACCAAGCCGTTGCGTTCGTCCCAGGTCACCAGCGGGGTGTCGGCGCGGGTGGGTGCTTCGTCGCGGCGTACACCGGTGAACCACAGCTCGTAGCCGCTGAGCGACCTCTGCAGCGGTTCGACCTTGCGCATCGCGCAGCAGGCATTTGCGTCGCGGGCAAAGAGTTCGGCGCCGTGCAGAGCGTTCTGCTCCGGCACCGTCGTCAGTGGCAGTACGTCGACAACCGTGACCGGCAGGGCGGCAGCTACCGCGTCGCGGGTCGCGTAGGTCTCGGCGAAGTGATAACCGGTGTCGAGAAAAAGCACGTCGACGCCGGGCAGCTGCTGCGACACGATCTCGGGCAGCACCGCGTCGGCCATGGAGCAGGCTACGGCGACAGAGCCAACGCCGAAATTGCGGGCGACCCAGGCCACGACCTCCGCGGCGGTGGCCTCACGATTGTTGGCGGCGGCCGCCGCAGCGAGCTCACTGGAACCAGCTTCGGCGAGGGCCTGAAGCTCGACGCCCGATCGACGCGGCGGCAGGTCGCGGGCGGGGGACGTGACAGCGCGGGTCTGGCGTGTCGTGGCGTTCAGGTTGACAGCGCTCATTTGAGGTCCTCCTCATCGGCGCGGTGTGCCCACTGCGCAAAAGTTTCGTCGGCGCTGCGGGCGGCCAGAAAGCGCAGCACGAGGCGTTCGACGTAATCGGTGAGGTTCTCGGCGGTGACCTTGAGGCCACGCACGGTACGGCCGAGGCCGGCTTCTTCCCGATCGACCGAGGCAAGACCGCCGCCCAGGTGCACCTGAAAGCCCGGGGTGGAACCGCCGTTGCCATCCGGCAGCAACTGGCCTTTGAGCCCGATATCCGCAGCCTGAATGCGGGCGCAGGAATTGGGGCAGCCGTTGACGTGCAGGGTGATGGGGTGCGGGGCCACGATGGTGGCGAGGCGTTGTTCGAGCTCGAGGATGGCATCCGTTGCCGTCTGCTTGGTTTCGACAATGGCGAGCTTGCAGAATTCGATGCCGGTGCAGGCGACGGTGGAGCGGCGGAACAGACTGGGGCGGGCCGACAGCCCGATCTCGTCGAGGGCCGCGATGAGCGGCTCCACGTGCTCCTCAGCCACGTCGAGCACCACGATCTTCTGGTGCGGGGTCGTGCGCAGCCTGCTCGAGCCGTAGGTTTCAAGCAGGTCGGCGAGGCGGATGAGGGTTTGGCCGGAAACTCGGCCGACGAAGGGGGCCACACCGATGTAGAAGCGGCCGTCCTTCTGTTTGTGCACACCAATGTGGTCGCCCTGCGTCTTCGGGCGTGGCGCAGCGGGCCCGTCTGGCAGGGGGTAGCCGAGATATTCGTCTTCGAGAATGCGACGGAACTTCTCGGTGCCCCATTCAGCGAGTAGAAACTTCAGGCGTGCTTTGCCGCGGAGGCGACGGTAGCCGTAGTCCCGAAAGATCGAGGTGACGCCGCGCCACACCTCGGACACTCGGTCTTCGGCCACGAAGGCACCCAGCCGTTCGGCGAAGCGTGGGGTGGTGCTGAGGGCGCCGCCTACCCACAGGTCATAGCCGATGCCGAGCTCGGGGTGGTCGACGGCTACGAGACCGATGTCATTGATCTCGTGCACGACATCCTGGCTCGGGTGGCCGGTGATGGCCGTCTTGAATTTGCGGGGCAGGTTGGCGAATTCGTCGGTGCCGAGGTACTTACGGGCGATTTCGGCGATGGCTTCGGTGGGGTCGATGAGTTCGTCGGCAGCGATTCCGGCCACGGGGGAGCCGAGGAAGACGCGGGGTACGTCGCCGCAGGCCTGGGTGGTTTCCAGGCCGACGGCTTCGAGACGGCGCCAGATTTCGGGCATGTCCTCGATCTGGATCCAGTGCAGCTGAATATTCTGGCGGTCGGTGATGTCGGCGGTGTCGCGGCCGAAGTCGCGGGAGACCTCACCGATCACGCGGGTCTGTTCGGTGGTGAGCTGGCCGCCGTCGATGCGCACCCGCAGCATGAAGTAGCGGTCTTCGAGTTCTTCCGGCTCGAGGGTGGCAGTCCTGCCGCCGTCGATGCCGGGCTTACGCTGCGTGTAGAGGCCCCACCAGCGAAAACGGCCGTGCAGGTCGGTGCCGTCAATGGAATCGAACCCCTGCTTGGAATAGATTTCTTCGATGCGGCCACGTACAGCGAGGCCGTTGTCGACCTGCTTCCAGACCTCGTTGCCGTTGAGCGGCTCGGTGCCGTCGATCTTCCACTGGCCGTTCGGGCGGGTTGAAGGCCGCGGCGGACGGGCTGCGGGCAGCTTGGTCGCGACCGGTGCGTTCGCGGCCACGGCCGTTTCGCTGTGCACCGTCTCGGATTCGTTCGGCACGTGGGCTCCCTCGGTTTGCGGCGCTGCCCCGGGGTTTACGAACCGAAGCAACGACTCTCACGCTACTGCGCCGCACGAATAGGGGCGCGGTGACCTGGTCATGCACTGTCACACACTGTCACGCAGCGTCACACAGGTTGCGCGATACCGCTTGAGTGTTCGGTCGGTAGCTGGCATGCTGCGGCCTGGCCGCGTCCCGCGCCGCGCGGAAGGCGGTGGCGTCCCCGTAGGCTAAGCACATGGCTGAACGAACCCCCTGGTCCCTCTCTGGCGCGCTGCGCGGAATGTTCGCGAAGAAGACCATCGACGCGGATACCTGGGACGACCTCGAGGACGCCCTGCTGAAGGCCGATTTCGGCCCGAATGTCACCGAAGCGGTCATCGCCGACCTGCGTGCCAAGGTCGCCAAATACAACACGACCGACCCGACCGACCTCCAGCGGATGCTGCGCGAAGGCATCGAAGAGCGACTCTCGGTTCTCGACTCCACCCTCACGCTCTCCGATCGGCCGGCCGTCGTGCTCGTTGTCGGCGTCAACGGCGTCGGCAAGACCACGACGATCGGCAAGTTCGCAAAGTTTCTCCACACCTACGGTCGCAGCGTCGTGATCGGGGCTGCTGACACATTCCGAGCCGGCGCTGTCGAACAGCTGGCCACCTGGGCCGAGCGCGCCGAGGCGCAGATCGTGAAACCGCAGATGACCGGCCAGGATCCGGCATCCGTCGCTTTTCAGACCGTGGAGAAGGCGAAGAACGAGGGCATTGAAATCGTGCTCATCGACACCGCCGGGCGGCTGCAGACCAAGGGCGGCCTGATGGATGAGCTCACGAAGATTCGGCGGGTGGTGGAGAAGCAGGGGCCGATCGCCGAGGTGCTGCTCGTCCTCGACGCGACGACCGGCCAGAACGGGCTGGCCCAGGCCGAAGCGTTCATCGAGCACGCCGGGGTGACCGGGCTCGTGCTGACCAAGCTTGATGGCTCAGCCCGTGGCGGATTCGTGCTGGCGGTACAGGAGAAGACCGGTATTCCCATCAAACTGGTCGGACAGGGTGAGGGCATCAATGACCTCACCGGTTTCACCCCGCACGTGTTCGCCCAGAAACTCGTCGGCTGATCGACTATTACCTTCAAGAGACAGTGAGACCAGCATGAGCATTGAACACGACTTCTTCGGAATTCTCGGCGACGAAGACGAAGGCGAGGTGTACTGGTCGGACTCCGTGGAGCTCGGCGACCAGAGCATCGAAATCGATCTCAGTTCGCCCGATGAAGATTCGGTGATCACCGAGGCGCTCGACATTGCGGCTGCGATGATCGGCTCGATGGAGGACCTCGACTCCCAGGTGCGCGAATCCCTCGTGGCCGACCTGTCCGCTGAGGTGTCGGTGACGAGCCAGTACATCGGTGAGCAGCTCGACGAGATGGACCAGGAGGCGATCGAAAACGCCATCATCTGGGATTCCGGTGACCAGCAGATTGACTTTCTGCGCTCGCTGCGCCTGCAGCGCATCAGCTTTCACCCGCATCACGCCGGCAGCGAGGCGCACTTCGCGGTGCTCGAATACGCCATCAGTCCCGACGATACCGACGGTCTGCTCGTCGTGACGATCGACGTGCACGGCGACACCGTCCTGGTCGCCCTGGATAGCTGATCGGACGGGGCCCGGGCCCCGTCCTCGGGCCCAGTTTATAAACTGGGCCCGAGGAGATAAGGTGGGCCGCGAGCGTGCGCGTGCCGACTGCCCCGCTACCCTTGGTGCACAGCGGACTCCGTGCTGAGCAGATCCTCCCTGCGCGGGCGGACCAGGAAGAATGCAATGGGCGCCGCCGCGAAGATGATGATGGCCGCCCACAGAAATGCGGACTGGTAGCCGTTCACGAGCGCGCCGAACTGTGCTGCTTGTGAGGGCACTGTGCCGATCAGATAGGAACTCACGGCGGCCGTGTAGAGCGCGGTGAACAGCGCGGTTCCAAGCGAGCCGCCGATCTGCTGCATGGCCGTCACGGCCGCGCTTGCCGCGCCCGCGTCGTGTTCGGCAATCCCGGACAGGGCCACGTTTTGCAGAGGCACGAAGATCAGGGCCAGGCCGGCTCCGAGCAGAAAGAGCCCGGGCAGCACCTCCAGCGCATAGTTTCCGCCCACCGTGATGCCGGTCAGCCAGAGCAGGCCGGCTGCGCCGACGATCGGGCCGACAGTCATTGGAAGGCGCACGCCGGTGCTGGCCAGAAACTTTGACAGCACCCCCGCACCGATCATGATCGTCACCGTCATCGGCAGGGAAGCGAGACCGGACTGGATCGGGGTATATCCCAGCACGATCTGAAAATAAAGCGTGAGAAAAAGGAGTCCGCCAAGAAGCGCAGCGCCGGAAAGCAAAGCGGTGAGAAAGGCTCCGCCGCGCACCTTGTCGGCGATGATGCGCAACGGCAGAAGCGGATGATTGGACCGGCTCTCCACAAACACGAATAGTGCCAGCAGCACCAGTCCGAGCGGGAGGCAGACGAGCACGGGCCAGCTGCCCCAGCCATTCTCGGCTTGTGCGAAGCCGAACACGAGGGATCCGAGACCGAATGCCACGAGAGTGGCCCCCGGCACGTCGTACCGGGTGTTGCCGTGCGCCTTACTTTCCCGGATCACCGGAAGGGCGGCCGCAATCGCGACGATCGCGATCGGCACGTTCACGAACAGGCACCAGCGCCAGCTCGCATACTCGGTGAGCACGCCGCCGAGAATGAGGCCAACGGCCGCGCCACCGCCGGCGATTGCGCCGTAGAGGGCAAAGGCCTTGATGCGGTCCTTGCCGCCGGGAAAATTCACGGTGAGTAGGGCGAGCGAGGCTGGAGCGAGCAAGGCTGCGAACAGCCCCTGCAGACCACGAGCAGCCAGTAGCTCCCCGGTGTTCTGCGCGGCACCGCCGATGGCTGAAGCGATGGCGAACCCGGCCATGCCCACAATGAAGGAGCGTTTGCGGCCCCAGAAGTCGGCGATGCGCCCGCCGAGCAGCAGCAGCGCGCCGAACACCAGCGAGTAGAGAGTGACGACCCAGGTACGTTCGCCGTCACTCATGCCGAGTGCGATCTGCGCCTGGGGAAGCGCGATGTTCACAATGATGCCGTCCAGCACGACGGTGAGTTGGGCGAGCGCCACAATGGCAAGCAGCCACCACCGGCGGGGGTTGGCCGCTCCGTGATCAACAGAAGCGGATGCCGCACTCGCTGATGAGGGCGCTGCGGTATCGGGTTCGACCGTGCTCGGTCGGGCCGTGCTCGTTGCGGGGCTCGTTGCGGGTGTTTCAGACGCGTCGGTGTGATTCAAATCGATTGGCGGTGCATCAGCCTTGCGGCGTGGAGTCGACATGTTGGCAACCCTATCGCCAAAAACAAACGAACTAGTTCGTTTTAATGGATTATTGGTTATAGTCGAGTATGGCACGCGATGGAGCAGACACTCAGACCCGCATTCTCAACGCGGCGCGCACGGAGTTCGCGGCCTACGGCTTGGCCGGGGCGCGTGTCGACCGCATCGCCAAGAGTGCCACGGCAAGCAAGGAGCGCCTCTACGCCTATTACTCCGACAAGAAACAGCTGTTCCTCGAGGTGCTGGAACTAAATCTCCGCGAATTCGCGAGCGACGCCATGCTCACCGACCACGATGTGCCGGCTTTTGCCGGAGCGCTGTTCGACCATTCTGTGCTGCACGGTGACCACCTGCGCATGATCGACTGGGCGCGCCTCGAGACCGACGGCACCAAGCTGCCGGCGCTCGAGGTCATGATCGGCTATCGCGACGAACAGGTGCGGCGCATCCGCTTAGCGCAGGCCGCTGGCCAGGTTGAGGCTACGTGGGACGCGGCGCAGCTCTTGACTCTCGTTTTCGGAGTGGCCTCCGCGTGGATGCACGAGCCCGGCACGGTTCTGGCCTATGGCGGAGCTCTCGATCCGGCAGCGATCGCGGCCCGGCGCGCCAGTGTCGTCCGTGCGGTTGAACGTCTTGTCGCGCCGGCCCTGCATGGCGCCTCGGCGGGACAATAGAGGGCCTTGTCACGCAGCTGAGAGCCCCTCGGGCCCATTATTGACGTTTTCTGACCCCAGTGTGGGTGGCACTTACCGCGCGGGGCGCTCGTTAAGGGGGTCTCCGGCCGCGTCTTTCCGCGGAAATGGGGTAAATGGGAAAAGTACACAGTCCGTGCCCCGATTGGGTGTCCTGTGATGCACTACGTACAATCTGACAAGTCGAGATTCTTGACCCTCTGATCGACACGGGGCTTCATGCCTAACGTCGATCGGTTCACCTCCTTTGAAAGGCTCCATTATGCGTAAGTCCAGTTTCGCTGCCCTCGCCCTCCTGGGCTCGGTCGCCCTCGTTGGTGCCGCGGTCACGCCCGCCATGGCCGTCGATGAAACAAACCCCAAGACCGCCACGATCGCCATCGCCGCGGGCCAGCTCTCGATCACTTCCGGCCCGTCGTTCGGTCTTCTCGGCCCCTCGGGAGCGGCCGCGAAACCCGGCACTACCGTTACGGGAACCGCAACCGGAATTACGGTGACGGACGAGCGCGCAGGAACGGCTGGATGGATATCGTCCGTCTCAATGGCTAACTTCGCTAGTACGGGTGTGTCCACCACAATCTCAGTTGCTGCCGCAGGTACGTATATCCCGCAAGCTGCGTCGCAGACGGCGGGAATGGGTAGCAGCACCGTGGCAGCAGGGACCGTAAAATTCGGAACCACCCCCGCACTGGTGCAGCAGACGGCCACTGCCGTTGCCGGAAATAATCAATCGACTTGGAGCGCAAATCTGAGCGTCGCCATACCGGCCAACACTCAGGCCGGCAACTACACATCCGTCATCACCCACTCCGTAGTCGCAGGCTAGGAACGAGTTCACAGCAGGTGAGGCGGCGGGAGACCGGATGCCTCACCCGCTGCACACCCGGATCAACACGTTCCCTACCTTGAGGCTGCCCATCGTGCGAAACCTAGTAACCGTCGGACTTGCCCTCGTTGTCTTCACCGGCTGGGCATCTCCCGCGTTTGCGCAGACCCTTAACGATTCGGAGTCTTCCGGAGTCGGAATTCGGCTGGTCGACGTTCCGGAGGCAACCAAGGATGATCCCCGGACCTTCACGAGCATCATTGACCGTTTAGCGCCCGGCGCGACCATTGACCGGCGAGTCGAGGTCGCGAACAACTCCGGGTCCGAACGCACAGTCCGCATCTATAGTGCAGCGGCTACCGTTCATGGTGGACGCTTTGACGCGGTCAGCGGTCCGTCCAGTAACGAACTTACGGCCTGGACGTCGTTCGACCACGAAAGTCTGCTGCTCGGTCCGCAGGAGACTGCGATGGTCACCGTAACGGTGGATATCCCGGTCGACGCCTCCGAGAGCGAATATTATTCTGTGGTGTGGGCGGAGGTTCGCAGCGCCGACATCGGTGGAACCTCCGTCGTTCAGGCAACCCGTGCAGGCATCCGAATGCTCCTCTCTGTCGGACCAGGAAATGGCTCCCCAGTTGATTTTGACATCGGTGCTCTCACCCCTGCTCGTGATACCGACGGGGCTCCCACAGTGTCCGCTGTTGTGCGTAATGCCGGAGGTCGGGCTGTGGACATCGCCGGCGACCTCACCCTTGCCAACGGACCGGCTGGCCTGTCCGCTGGTCCCTTCGCGGTGCAGCAAGCCACCACCCTCGCCCCCGGTGACTCCGGCGAGGTGGTCTTCACCCTCTCCGACGAACTCCCGAACGGCCCATGGGATGCCACCGTCTCCCTCAAGAGCGGCCTGGTCGAGCGCGAAGCCTCGGCCACCATCACCTTCCCCGATGCGGGAGTCGGCGAAACCGTCGCGCCCAACGAGTCCCCGGTACTGCTCATTACCCTGGTTTCCTCGGGCGCAGTGCTCCTGCTGCTCTCAGCCGCAACCTTCTGGTGGTTGCGCCGCCGCCGGGCCGCCGCTGCGGCAGCGCTGGCCGTCGACGGGTCGCGCGCTGCAGCATCCGTTTCGAAGTAGCCGCGGCCACCGGTTAAACTAAACGCATCATGGCAACTTTTGGAAACCTCTCAGATCGTCTTGCCGAGACGTTCAAAAACCTCCGCACCAAGGGCAAGCTCAGCGCAGCGGATGTCGACGGCACCGTTCGGGAGATTCGCCGCGCGTTGCTCGACGCCGACGTCGCCCTCGAGGTCGTCAAGGACTTCACCGGCAAGGTTCGGGAGCGCGCCCTCGGCGACGAGGTCAGCAAGGCGCTGAACCCGGCCCAGCAGGTCGTGCAGATCGTCAACGACGAACTCATCACGATTCTCGGCGGCCAGCAGCGTCGGTTGGAATTCGCCAAGAAACCACCGACCATCATCATGCTCGCCGGCCTGCAGGGGGCGGGTAAGACCACCCTCGCCGGCAAGCTCGCCAAATGGCTCGCCAAAGACGGCCACACCCCTCTGCTGGTGGCCGCCGACCTGCAGCGCCCCAACGCGGTCACTCAGCTCGAAGTTGTCGCCCGGCAGGCCGGCGTTGCCGTCTACGCGCCGGAGCCCGGTAACGGCGTCGGGGACCCGGTCAAGGTTGCCCGCGATGGCGTGAAGTACGCCCTGCAGAAGGTGCACGACGTCGTCATCGTCGACACCGCCGGCCGGCTCGGCGTCGACGCCGAGCTCATGAAGCAGGCCGCCAACATCCGCAAGGCGATCGATCCCGACGAGGTGCTCTTCGTCATCGATGCCATGATCGGCCAGGACGCCGTCGCTACGGCCAAGGCCTTCCAAGACGGTGTCGACTTCACCGGCGTCGTGCTCACCAAGCTCGACGGCGACGCCCGTGGTGGCGCGGCCCTCTCGGTCGCGAGCCTCACCGGGCGCCCGATCATGTTCGCCTCCACCGGTGAAGGACTCGACGACTTCGAGCCGTTCCACCCCGACCGTATGGCCGGCCGCATCCTCGACCTCGGTGATATCCTCACCCTGATCGAGCAGGCGCAGGGCGCGTTCGACGAAGACGAGGCCCGCAAGGTCGCTGAGAAGTTCGCGACCGACACCTTCACCCTCGACGACTTCCTCGGCCAGATGCAGCAGCTGCGCAACATGGGATCGATCAAGAAGATGATGAGCATGTTGCCCGGCGCCGGCGCCATGAAGGCCCAGCTCGAGAACTTCGACGAGCGCGAGATCGTGCGCACCGAGGCCATCATCCAGTCGATGACCAAGCTTGAACGCACCACCCCGAAGCTGCTCAACGGCTCCCGCCGCCTGCGCATCGCCCGGGGCTCCGGCTCGAGTGTCACCGAGGTTAACCAGCTCGTGCAGCGCTTCGAGCAGGCGGCGAAGATGATGAAGACCGTCGCCAAGGGCGGGATGCCCAACATTCCCGGCATGGGCCCGATCCCCGGTGCCGGCTACGGCGGTAAGCCGAAGGTGCAACAGAAGAAGAAGGGGTCCAAGTCGGGAAACCCGGCCAAGCGTGCCGCTGAGAACGCAGCGATTGCCTCGGGAATCAAGCCCGTCGGTGATACTGCTTCAGCGGATGCCCCCGGCTCAGGTTTTGGCCTCGGCTCCGGTGCCCAGCCCGGCAAGGGCAAGGCCGGCGGCCCCACCGAAGAAGAAATGGCCGCGCTGCAGAAAATGCTCGGCCGGTAGCCCGCGCGCCCCGTGCGCGCGCCTCTCCCTAGACGGGGCCCGGGCCCCGTCCCCAAGCCCAGTTTATAAACTGGGCCCGGGTTCATAAGGTGGGCCCGAACCCAGTTCGAGCGCCGGACCGCCGCATGAGCCGCGGCGTGGATGCCCGGCGGTGACCTGTGGACGGGGCCCGGGTCCCGTCCACAGGCCCAGTTTATAAACTGGGCCCAGGTGCACAGAGTGGGCCCGAAGCGCACGCTGCGCGATCTGGATGCGTCCAGTCGCGGGTCACGGCTCGGCCCGGGCGCGGCCCTAGGCTGGACACGTGACTTCACTGACGAACCAGCAGATGCGCATCGGCGTGCAGATCGCCCCTCAGCACGCCGAGTACTCAAAGATTCGGGACACGCTCACGGATGTCGAGACGCGCGGGTTCGACATCGCTTTCAACTGGGATCATTTCTTTCCGCTCAGCGGTGAGCCAGACGGCCTGCACTTCGAGTCCTGGACCATCCTCGCCGCCTGGGCCGAGCAGACCACGACCCTTGAATTCGGCGCGCTGGTCAACTGCAACAGCTACCGCAATGCCGACCTGCAGGCCGACATGGCCCGCACGATCGACCACATCAGCGGTGGACGCTTCATCTTCGGCACCGGCGCCGGTTGGTTCGAGCGTGACTACCAGGAGTACGGCTTTGAGTTCGGCACGCCCGGCACCCGGCTGAACGCCCTCGACGACAGCCTCAATCGCATCGAGGCCCGCTGGGCCGAGATCAACCCGCCGCCGACCCGCGACATCCCCGTGCTCATCGGTGGTGGCGGCGAGAAGAAGACCCTCCGCATCGTCGCCCAGCACGCCGACATCTGGCATTCCTTCTCCAACCCCGAGGTGCTCGAGCACAAGCTCGGCGTGCTGGGAGCCTGGTGCGACGAAGTCGGCCGGGATATCACCGAGATCGAAATCTCCACCGAGCTGCGCGGGCGTACCATCGCTGACGCGGACGCACTTTTCGACCTCGGCACGCGCTTGTTCACGGTGGGAATCTCCGGCCCCGACTACGACCTGGCGCCCGCCGCCGACTGGCTGGCCTGGCGCGACTCCAAGAACGCCTGAGCACCCACGCCCTGACCGAGTCAGCACGTGGATGCCGCCATCGTCAACGGACGCCTGTACGCCAACCCCGTGTTTTCCTGAGGGCTGCTGAACTCGCTGCAGCGCTCGGCGGGGAGGACGGTCATTGACTCTGTCACGCGGGGCGCCACGCTGCTCGAGATCAGGCTTAGAGGCCACGTCACGCACAGGTGGAGTGCTGCGTGCCGATATGACGCGGCTGGTGCTCCGAACCGGCCGTCGCGCGATGGCTGCCTAGTGTTCACCTGAATGGCCTGCGGTGCAGACCCGCTACCCGAGAGCATTGAAGCAATCCGATGAATCGATGTCTTCTGATTCACGGTCGATCCGAGGAGTCTCGATGACACGTCTGCCCCCCGCCCTGCTACTGATCGGTGCACTTGTCGTTGCGGCGACTCATCTGACGGCCACTCCGGCGTTCGCCTCCCCGCCGGACCCGCCGGCGCTCAGCACGATCAACAGCGAGCTGGCCACGATCGCCACCAAGGCCGAGACGGGTTCGGCCGGGTACTCCCGAGATTTATTCCCGCACTGGTCCACGCAGTCCGGTAGCTGCGACACACGAGAGATAGTGCTCCAGCGCGATGGCGTCGACGTCGTGACCAGCTCGACCTGTTCAGCGACCTCGGGAAACTGGTACTCCGTCTATGACGGTGCCTGGAACTATGCGTCATCGGATGTCGACATCGACCACGTCGTGGCATTGTCTGAGGCTTGGGGGTCCGGAGCGTCGACCTGGACAACGAGCAAGCGTCAGCAGTTCGCCAACAGCCTGAGCGACGGTCAGCTCATCGCGGTCACCGACAACGTCAACGCGTCTAAGTCCGATAGGGACGCGGCGGAGTGGCAGCCGCCGCTGGCCTCGTACCACTGCACCTACGCCAAGCATGTTGTGCACGTAAAGTACGGGTGGGGGCTGTCCATGGACTCCGCTGAAAAGGCGGCGATCAAGTCCATGTTGGCAACCTGCTGACGGCCCAGATGATTTCAACGAACACGACGGTGGCAACGGCGATGGCGAGGGCGTAGAGCGCGACGACACCATAGCGCTGGACCGAGGATCTCGATCAGTCGACGCTCGTCATCCGTCACGAGACATTCGGCGCCGGCCGCATCCAGGATGATCAACGCCTGAGTGCATCCGGTTCCGAAGCCGAATCAACGCTGAGGATGCCGGCGACCGGTCGCGTAGTAGGTTCGCCATCGGTAGAGCAGTCAAGGCGCGAGAGCGACACCGGACGACTCGTTCGACTGGGAAGTGTTTGCTCCCGTCGAACGTTACCGTCTAGGTCATTCATTGAAAGGAACATACCCATGAGCAAGACTTGGTTCATTACGGGCGCGTCCAAGGGCTTTGGCCGCGAGTGGACGGAAGCTGCGCTCGAGCGTGGCGACAGCGTCGCAGGCACAGCACGGAAGCTGGAAACTCTCGATGCTCTCGTTG
Source organism: Cryobacterium sp. Y57 (assembly GCF_002929505.1). Lineage (GTDB taxonomy): Bacteria > Actinomycetota > Actinomycetes > Actinomycetales > Microbacteriaceae > Cryobacterium. The sequence continues at coordinate 51,772 of NZ_PJJL01000062.1, read as the reverse complement.
AGAAGTACCCAGACACTTTTTTGCCGATCCGGCTCGACGTCACGGACCGGGATGCGGATTTCGCGGCCGTGCAGAAGGCAGCCGCGCACTTCGGCCAGCTCGATATCGTCATCAATAACGCTGGCTACGGTCATTTCGGCATGGTCGAGGAGTTGACCGAAGACGAGGCCCGAGCGCAAATCGAGACAAACCTGTTCGGCGCGCTCTGGATCACCCAAGCGGCGGTACCGGTCATGCGCAAGCAGGGTTCGGGTCACATCATCCAGGTCTCGAGCATCGGTGGCATCAGCGCCTTTCCCACCGTCGGTATCTACCATGCGTCGAAGTGGGCACTCGAGGGCTTCTCGCAATCACTCTCCCAGGAGGTCGCGGGCTTCGGTATCAACGTGACTCTGGTCGAACCCGGTGGTTTCTCAACCGACTGGTCGGGCCCATCCGCCTCGCGGAGCGATGAGATGGCGGAGTACGCCGATGTGCGACAGGCAGCGGCGAGTCGTCCCTCTGCAAACGATCCCGGTGACCCGAAGGCCACCCGCGGCGCGATCCTCAAGGTCGTCGATGCCCCGAAGCCGCCACTGCGCATCTTCTTCGGCGAGGCACCCCTCGGCATCGCAACGAAGGACTACGAGTCCCGACTGGCGACGTGGAACGAATGGCAGCCGGTGTCGATCGAGGCACACGGCAACTGAGTCTTCAAGCCGGCCCTCGCTCTAAACGGTCAACGGCGCCTGCCCGTTGAAACTGCACTAGCTGCCGAGCCCCTGCGCAAGTTCGTGGCTGAGCGCCGCAACGACAGCGGGCAGGCTGCCCCCGGTGGCGGCGGCCACGGCGAGCTGTCGTTGGTAGCTGCCGCCGTCGTCGATGATGCGGTGGAGACCCTGCAACTCCGGCAGGCAGCCGAGCCGCTCGGCCACGGGGGAGAGGATCCCGATGAGGCGGCGCACGTCATCCGTCACGAGACATTCAGTGCCGGCCGCATCGAGGATGATCTCAGCATCGAGCCCGTAGCGGGCCGCACGCCACTTGTTCTCACGCACGAACCACGGTTGCATGCGCGGGACTTCTTCACCGGCGTCGAGGCGGGTGGACATCCATTCGACCAGACACTGGATGAATGCGGCGATTGCGCCGAGCTCCACGGTGGTCGAGACACCGTCGCAGACGCGAATCTCGATCGTGCCCCAGCGCGGTGACGGGCGAATATCCCAGCGCACCTCGGTCACGTCGTCGATGATGCCGGTCACCGCCATGTCGTCGACGTAGCGTTCCCAGGCCTCCCAGTCGGGCAGGTCCCAGGGTAGGCCGGCCGTCGGTAGCTGCTGGAACATGAGCGAACGGTTGCTGGCGTAGCCGGTGTCGACGCCAGCCCAAAACGGGCTCGACGCGCTCAGCGCCTGCAGGTGCGGAACATACGTCAGCAGGCCGTTCATGATCGGAATGACCTTGGCCTTGTCGTCGATGCCCACGTGCACGTGGATTCCCCAGATCATCATGTTGCGCCCCCACCACTGGGTGCGGTCGATGAGCTTGTGGTACCGGGCCTTGTCGGTGACGGTCTGGTCGAACCACTGCGCAAACGGATGCGATCCGCTACAGATCACGTCCACCTCGCGGCCGTCGAGAGCGCGACGCACCTCGCCGAGCTGGCCGGTGACATCCGCTACAGCGTGGCCGACGGTGTCGTGCACGCCGGAAACCAGCTCGATCGTATTGAGCAGGAGCTCGCCGGTGATCGTCGGGTGCGCCGATCCGTCCGGGGTGCAGAGGGCGTCGAGTACCTCATCGGCGATCGACACCAGATCGCCGGTGTTGCGGTCGACGAGGGCGACCTCCCACTCGATGCCCACGGTGGAGCGGGCGGAGCGGGCGAATTCAAGTGGCACGGGTGCTCCTTGGGTGGGCGGGTGAAAGCTGTTGAGGTTCGATTATCACAATGTGAGCAATCTCTGACACAATGATTAGTCGCGATCCGTTGTGCCCGACCCTCTATCTCGGTGCAACGTGATCCTATAGAGCTTATGCCGAGTGTGCCCCCACGCTCACGGCCCAAGGTTCGCCAAACACCGAATCAACACTGGAGAATTGTGGCTGTCAAAATCCGTCTGAAGCGCATGGGCAAGATCCGTGCACCGTACTACCGCATCGTCGTTGCCGACGCGCGCACCAAGCGCGACGGTCGTGTCATCGAAGAAATCGGCATCTACCACCCCACGGAGGAGCCCTCGGTCATCGAGGTCAAGTCTGAGCGTGCGCAGTACTGGCTCAGCGTCGGCGCTCAGCCGACCGAGCAGGTTGCTGCACTCCTCAAGCTCACCGGCGACTGGGGCATCTTTAAGGGCGACAAGAACGCCAAGAGCACCGTCAAGGTGAAGGAACCGAAGGCTGCTTTCGTCGCTGACGAGAAGAAGAAGCCGGTTCTCAAGCCCAAAGCCGAGAAGCCGGTCGCCAAGGTAGAAGAGGTTGCTGTCGCAGCAACCGACGAGGCGTAACTGTTGCTTGCTCCCGCGCTCGAACACCTCGTCAAGGGGATCGTTGATCACCCGGACGACGTGCACGTTGCAGAAAAGAACTCGCCACGAGGCGATGTGCTCGAGGTTCGGGTGAACCCCGAAGATCTCGGCCGGGTCATTGGCCGCGCTGGGCGCACCGCGAAAGCACTGCGCACCCTCGTTGCGGCTCTGGCCGATGGTCGGCGCGTACGCGTCGACGTCGTCGACACCGATTTCTAGTTCAGTGAACGACGCGACAGTGGACGATAGTGAGAAGGACCGCACCCAGCAATTACGGGTGGGGCGCCTGACCAAGGCTCACGGCCTCAAGGGAGCAATCAAGCTCGAACTGTTCACGGATGACCCGGGACGACGTTTCGTCCCGGGCGCCGTGTTCACGCTGCAGGTTCCGACCGGTTCGGCCTGGCACGGCAAGACGATCGAACTCGTCGAGTTGCGCTGGTACAACCAGCATGCGGTCGGTTTTTTCAAGGATGTTGTCGACCGCAGCGCAGCAGAAACGCTCGCGAAGGCGATCCTCTGGATCGACGCGGACGTCGCCGAGCAGTCGGATGAAGAAGACGCCTGGTACGACCACCAGCTGGTCGGCCTCGCCGTCATGCGCGACGGGGTACGCATCGGCACCATCGGTCGCCTCGAGCATATGCCGGCCCAAGACCTGTTGATCGTGAAGACGCCCACCGGCGACGTCATGATCCCGTTCGTCAAGGCCATCGTGCCGACCGTCGATGTGAAAAACGGCCTGGTCACGATCACGCCGCCGCCCGGTCTTCTCGAAGAGCTGCCCGAGGACGAAGCCGATAGTGCCGCCGCTGGCGCTGTACCGAAGACGGATTCAGAAGGCGACTCTGAACCGGATGCTGCGGCATCCGCTCATATGACCGACGAACCGTAGCGCTCAACCGTACCGTTGCCGGTGCGCACCCATCTGGCCGAACAATGGCCGCGGGGTGCGCACCGGCATTTGTATGCTGAACAACAGCCGAACGGTGCGCATCGGCATTTGTGTGCCGAACAACGGCCGACGGGAGCGCGCCGGCAGGTGTGTACCGGGCGGCTACACGTTGAGGCGGTAGCCGCGCTTGACCACGGTCGCGACCAACCCGGGAATGCCAAGCGTCTGCCGGAGTCGGCTGAGCGAAACCTCCATAGCGTGCTCGTCGGAGTCGCCGGCCAGGGAGAGCGTGAGGTCTTCGCGGGAGACGACCGCACCGCGCGCCCGAACGAGCGCCCGCAGGATAGCGAGGGCTGTCGGTGGCAGCTGGGTGCGCTCCGCGCCGACCTGCACGATCGAGCCGCGCAGCTGCACGAGTCCGTTCTGCGTCTCGACCCGTTCGATCATGTTCTGTTCCAGGTGTTCGCAGACCAGCCGAATCAGCGCGCCCATCCGAAACCGGGACGGCTGGATCGGGACGATCCCGGCCGCGATCAGCGGGGCACTCGTCACCGGCCCGACAGCGGCCGCGCAGACCTGCGTCTGCAGCGCCGCGATGAGTTCCGGATAGACCTCCATGCCTTCCGCCGCGGTGAAGAGGGCGTGCACGGCCGGGGCGCTCGTGAAGGTCACACAGTCGAGCTGACGGGAACAAATCGCCTCGACGAGCTTGTAGACCCGTTCGTCGCTGTCATCGACTGCGATCCAGCGGTAGGGCGCAACGACGAGCACTTGCTGGTGCACCGCGCGCAGCCGGTCGAGTTGCACCTCGTCGGTGGCGCCATGAACCTGGATGCCGACGACGAGTCCCGGCGGATACTCGGCCAATACCTTGTCGACGAGAGAGGCGGTCGTCTCTGATTCGCTCATACCCGAGTCGTTCAGCCCGGTGGCGCGAATGCCCCCGCGTGCTTTCGGTCCGCGTACCAGAATCGTGGTGTCGGCGAATGCGTCGGTGAGGTCGGACCCGATGCCGTCGGCCTCTGCGACTTCAAACCAGCGTCGCACGCCGTAGCCGGTGGTCGCAAGCAGAATATCGGGTCGCGCGATGATCAGGGCTCTGGTGTCATCGAGCAGTGGACCGTCCTGCTGGGAGTGGGCGATGCGCAGCGTCGGCGCGTGCATGACTTTGGCACCGCGCCGTTCGAAGGCGTCGATCAAGTCGCCCGACCGGCGATCGCTGGTCACGCCGATTCGAAACCCGTCCAGTTGGTTCGGCCGCAGAACCGGGGGCGCCACCTCAATCGGCTCGGTCGCACCCGGCAACGCCTCGTGCTGCGCGGGCAGCTGTGCAGCGGGTGCTCCCCGCTCACCGTCCGAAACCGGTTCGTTCCCTCTGTTCATCAGGCGGTCACCGTGAACTCGGCGGCCCGGGCCACGAGGTCGTTCGCGGCCGTGTCGCCGCTGAAAGCGAGGCGTACGACCTCACCGATGACGAGCACGGCGGGGCTGCGCACGCCGGCGGCTGCGGCATCCGAGAGCACGGCGGCCAGCGTGCTCACCGTGGTGCGCTGGGTGGCGCTGAAGCCACGTTCGATAATGGCCACTGGCAGGTCGGCGGGCATGCCGTGGCGCATCAATCCCTGGCTCAGGGTCGGCAACGTGCCAACGCCCATCAGCACGACGATGGTACTTCCCAGCAGCGTGAGGCCCTCGAGTTCGTTGTCGGTGAGCGGCGCGTGGCCGCTGATCACGGTGAATGCGTGGCTGATCCCGCGGTGCGTCAGCGGGATTCCCGCTGCCGCCGGCACGGCGATCGCACTCGTGACACCGGAAATGACCGTGACGGCAATGCCGTTGCGGTGGCAGGCCAGCACTTCTTCGCTTCCGCGCCCGAACACGTACGGGTCGCCGCCCTTCAGTCGCACCACGCGTTTTCCCGCGAGGGCATGCTCGACCATCAGCTCTTCAATCCCCGCCTGTGAGACCGGATGGCTGCCGGCGCGCTTGCCGACGTCGACGAGCGTTGCGCGGGGTGCGAGCAGGGCGAGTTCGTCGTTGGGGGCGAGGCGGTCGAACAACACGACATCCGCTTGGGCCAGAGCCGTCACTGCGGCGACGGTCAGCAACCCAGCGGCTCCGGGTCCGCCGCCGACCAGGGTGACTTGCCCTGCCGTGACCTGCTCGGCGCTGACCGACCCAGTCGTACCGAAATTCCGGGCTGTCATCTTCTTACTCTTTTCGAACGGGAATGCGGGTTCCACTTAGTAGAACAGTACCCGACGAGGCTCGCTCGGCCGGGGTCGCGGGTCGGATTTGGTCACGCTCCGTAACGAGAGCGATGCTCGGGTCTGGCTCGGCGGGCGCGTTGACGAAGGATCGGAATCGGCGTAGGCGCTCCGGGTCGGCGAGTGTGGCTGCCCACTCGTCTTCATAGTTGTCGACATGGGCGAGCATGGCCTGCTCGAGTTCCGCGGCCAGTCCGAGTGAGTCGTTGATGACGACCTCGCGCACATGCTCGAGCCCGCCGCTCAAGTCTTCCATCCAGCGCGCCGTGCGCTGCATACGATCGGCCGTTCGAATGTAGTACATCATGTAGCGGTCGATGTACCTGATCAAGGTTTCCTCATCGAGGTCGGTCGCCAGCAGCTGCCCGCGCGCGGGCTGAAAACCACCGTTGCCGCCCACGAACATGTTCCAGCCGTTGTCGCTGGCGATGATGCCCACGTCTTTGGCGCGTGCTTCGGCGCACTCGCGCGCGCAGCCGGACACCCCGAACTTGAATTTGTGCGGGGCGCGCAGGCCGCGATAGCGCAGTTCCAGTCGAATCGCGAGCCCCACGGCATCCTGCACCCCGAACCGGCACCAGGTGGACCCGACACAGGACTTCACGTTGCGCAGCGACTTGCCGTAGGCCTGGCCGGACTCGAAGCCGGCGTCGACCAAGATGCGCCAGATGTCGGGCAGCTGCTCCAGCCGGGCTCCGAACAGGTCGATCCGTTGCCCGCCGGTGATCTTGGTATACAGGTCGAAGTCCAGGGCGACCTGCGCGATGACGGCGAGTCTGGTGGGGGTGATCTCACCGCCCGGAATGCGCGGAACGACCGAATAGGTGCCGTCCTTTTGCATGTTGGCCATGGCCCGGTCGTTGGTGTCCTGGAGAGTACCGCGGCCGGCATCCAGAATGTAGGAGGTGTTCTGGCTGGCCAGGATCGAGCCGACGGCGGGCTTGCAGACATCGCAGCCTCGGCCGGTGCCGAAACGGGAAAAGATTTCGTCGCTCGATACGAGCCCGAGCACCCGCACCGAATCGAACAGTTCCTGCCGGCTCAGCTCGAAATGCTCGCACAGGGCGTGCGAGATCGTTTGACCGGATGCCCTCAGCTCGGCCTCCAGAATCTTCTTGACCAGTGGCACGCACGAACCGCACTGGGTGCCGGCCCGCGTGCAGACCTTGAGAGGACCGAGTTCGGTCCAGGCATCGGTGTGCTCGTTTCCGCGCACGGCGCTTCGCACAGCGCCGGCCGAGACCATGTTACACGAGCAGACCAGGGCGTCGTCGGGTAGTTCGTCGCCGCCGGGAACCTCGGCACCGGCTGCGGAGAGGTACGCGGCGGGTTCGCTACTGAGTTCGCGGCCGACCATCGGCCGCAGGGCCGAGTAGGGAGTAGCGTCGCCGACGAAGATGCCGCCGAGCAGGGTTTTGGCGTCGTCGGTCATGACGAGCTTCTGGTACAGCCCGCGGGCCGGGTCGGCATAGACGATTTCAAGCGAGCCCGGCGTGCTGGCGAGGGCGTCACCGAAGCTGGCTACGTCGACCCCGGAGAGTTTGAGCTTGGTGGCATCGTCGACGGTCGTGAACTCGGCGCTGCCGCCGAGCAGACGGTCGGCGACGACCTCGGCCATAGCGTTGGCCGGTGCGACGAGGCCGACACAGCGGTCATTCCAGCTGGCGACCTCGCCGATCGCCCAGATGCTGGGGTCGCTCGTGCGGCAGTCGTTGCCGATCGTGATGCCGCCGCGCGCGCCGACGGTCAGTCCGGCGGCGCGCGCCAGCTCGTCACGCGGCGAGATGCCGATTGCGTAGACGACCATGTCGGCGGCAATGTGGATGCCGTTGCCGAGCTGCAGGCCGGTCACCGCATTGTCGTCGTCGCAGAGGATGGTTCGGGCCCTGGTGCCGAGGTGGAGTTCGATGCCTTGAGCGACGATGAGCCGACCGAGTGCCTGTCCACCACCCTCGTCGAGCTGGGCCGACATGAGCCAGCTGCCGGAATGCACGATGGCGGAATCCGCGCCGAGCTTGTGCAGTCCGCCGGCCGCTTCGAGGCCGAGCAGACCACCGCCGGCCACGACGACTTTGGGGGTGCGGCCGAGGGAGACGGTGAGGGCGGCGAGTTCAGCGACGAGGGCGTCGACGTCGTCGAGGGTGCGGTAGACCCGAATGTGTTCGCGACCCGGCATCTCGGGTACAGGAGCACTGGATCCGGTGGCGAGCACGAGGTCGTCGTAGTCGAGCACGGCCCCGGTCGACGTCGTCACGGTATGTGCCACCCGATCGATGCTGGTGGCCCGCTCGTTGATGCGCAGCGCGATGCGTTCACTGTCCCACGGCGCCGTAGGCGAAAGGGTGAGGTCGGTCATTCCGGTGAGTCGCTGGCTGAGCGCAACCCGGTCGTATGGCCGGTGGTTCTCCTCGGCCAGCACGACGATCGAGAGGGCGTGCTCAGTGTCGCGGGAGTGCAGGGCATCGGTGAGGCGGTGTGCGGCGGGACCGCCACCGATCACGACGACGCGGCGCGTCGTCTCCGATCCGACAATGGCGGCATCCGCCGGGCGCACTGTTGTGACGGCGTGTGTCGCGTCCATAGCGGATGCGGAGGTGTCTGGGACACAATACGCGGAGACGGTTTCACGAGAAGCTGGCATCAGCATCCTTTCAAAGCGGGGCAATTGTGAGCGTAGTTCGGGGCAGTTTCTCCCTCGTGTCGCTCGTGTGTCCCGGACTGGTCGAAAGCCCCACAGCGAAGCACGCCTCGTGTGAGGCGGGTTTCACCCGGGGGAAACATGGCGGGCGATCGGTTGAAATATTGCTCGCCTACCGTGAGAGCGACGCACAAACGCGACAACCCCAAAAACCACACCCCTGGGAGCGCACGATGACGATGACACTGGCCGACACCCGCCGTACCACTGCAGTGACCCGCCCCGCCCTGGTCTGGGAGCGTGCCTGTGCCGTAGCCGATCTGGAACCCAGCTGGGGAGAAGCAGCCCTCATTCGCATGAAACAGATCGCACTGTTTTTGCTCTCACCCACCGAGATCTACGCCGTCGATCACCGTGACCCGCACACCGAGGCCAACGTCATGGCCCGCGGCATCGTCGGTTCCAAGGGTGACCGCCCGACCATCGCCTCGCCCCTGCACAAAGAGGTCTACGACCTCGGCACCGGGGAATGCTTCACCAATCCGACACTCGTGCTGAATACCTACGAAACTCGTGTTGTCGGCGGCTACATCGAGGTCGCGGTCGAGTCTGGACTGCACGAGGCGGCATGACCTTAATCGAAGAACGGGCTCGTGCAGCACGGCACAGCATCGAGTGGCGCCGCACCTTCGGGAGCGGTGCCGAGCGCGCAACGCCGGCACCCGCCGCGCTCGTCGCCATCTCGCACGGCACCCACTCGGCTGACGGCCAGGCGGCCATCGCTGCCCTCGTCGACGCCGTTGCCCGCGCTCATCCCGAACTTGCCGTCAGCGGCGGTTTCGTTGATGTGCAGCAGCCGGATGTCGCGGCGAGCCTCGGCGCGGTGCCCCCGGATTCCGCCGCGGTCGTGGTGCCCCTGTTGCTCTCTGCCGGTTACCACGTGCACGTCGACCTGCAACGAGAGACCAGCGCGCATGACCGCGTGACGACCGTGTCGCGGGCGCTCGGCCCGGACGACCGACTCATCGACGTACTCGAACATCGTCTGCGTGCCGACGGGTTCGACACCCAAGTCCGCGGGCAGGAGATCGTGCTCGCCGCCGCCGGCTCGAGCGACGCCCGCGCGGTGCACGACTGCCGCACGGTCGGCGCACTGCTGGAGGAGCGCCTCGGTGTTCGCGTCACCGTCGGCTTTCTCTCTGCGGCCACGCCCCGGCTGGCCTGTGCCGTCACCGGTGCCAGACTACGCAGCGAACACGTGACCGTGAGTACCTATCTCATGGCACCCGGATTCTTCTTCGACTTGACGCGCGCCCAGAGCGTCGGCGCCGCACTGGTGACGGCTCCACTGCTGCTGCCGGGCGAAACGGCCCCCGCTGCTCTGGTTGACGTGGTCGTCGACCGGTACCGCGAGGCGAAAGAGCAGGCTCAGATCTTCTAGAATTTGACCATGCGCATCGATATCGTCACCATTTTTCCCGAATTCTTCGATGTGCTCGATCTGTCGCTACTCGGCAAGGCCCGCCAAAGTGGCTTGATCGAGTTGGGTGTGCACAACCTGCGCGACCACACCCACGACCGGCACCATTCCGTCGACGACACCCCGTATGGTGGCGGCGCCGGCATGGTCATGAAGCCGGAGCCCTGGGGTGATGCCCTCGATGCCATACTCGGCACCGACCCGGCACTGGTCGACGACGGCCCCCTCGTCATCTTTCCCTCGCCGGCGGGGGACCAGTTCACCCAGCGGATGGCCCGCGAGCTCTCGCTCGAGCAACATCTCGTGTTCGGATGCGGTCGCTACGAGGGCATCGACCAGCGTGTCGTCGATCACTACTCGCAGCGCGGCCGGGTACGCCTTGTGAGCCTCGGCGACTATGTGCTCAACGGGGGAGAGGTCGCCGTCATGGCCATGATCGAAGCGATCGGCCGGCTCATTCCCGGCGTTGTCGGCAATCCGGAAAGCCTCGTCGAAGAATCCCACGAAGACGGCCTGCTCGAATACCCCAGCTACACCAAGCCCGCCAGCTGGCGCGGCCTCGACGTTCCGCCGGTGTTACGAAGCGGCAACCATGGCGCCATCAGTACCTGGCGCCACCAGCAGCAAATTGAACGTACCGAACGGGTGCGGCCTGACCTTTTGCCGCGCACACTCTCGTAACTTCAGCCTCCAGCGAACGCCAAGGCCAGTGTCAGCCCCCATCGATAGGCTGACTCTGTGATCATCCGCCGCGCCTTTTACCACTGGCAATTCATTGCCGCCGGAGCCCTGCCGCTCTGGCTTCTCGTCGGGTCTGCGATTTTTGGATCGGGCGCGTGGGCGGTGCTGGGCATCTTCTTCGGAGCCGTTCTTATCGGCCTCGGACTGTTGCTCGTCGCCTTGGTCATCTACGCCCGTAAAGACGTGCGCGAAACCCGGGCGCTCTCCTACGCCGACGTCGGCGTGCTAACGCTCTGGCACGCGCTCATCATCGCCATTCCTTTTTCAGCGGATGCTGCGGGCTGGCTCAGCGTGCTCGTCATCATCGGGGGTATCGCCGTATTCTGGTTCGTTGTCTGGGAGCTGTTCGACGCAGCCCGACGCCGAGTCTTGGCGATGGTCGACCTGGTGGAGCAGCAGGCGCAGGGGCAATCTGCCCCGGCCTCTGCCCCGCATCCGCTGCCGAACAGGTCACGCCCCCACGAGACCAAGCCGGCACCGACCTTTGGCCGAAGCGCCAAGCCAGAGGTCATCGTCATCGAAGAAAAGCGCGACCGGCCCTGAGCGTCGGGCCCCGCTTTGCAACGGGTGCGACTTCATGGCAGACTAAGTCCTTGTGCCGCTGCAGGACTCTGCCACAGGGGAACCTGCTCGTTGCGGCGCACATCCTCATACTGATTGCTTCGATTGAAGCACCTAGCGTAGTCGACCTGTGGCGGGTACAGAGAGCGAAACAACATGCATATTCTCGACGCGGTAGACGCCCCATCGCTGAAGAAGGATCTTCCTGACTTCCGTGCCGGCGACACCGTCAAGGTTCACGTCAACATCATTGAGGGAACCCGCTCTCGTATCCAGGTCTTCCAGGGAGTGGTCATCGGCCGCTCCGGCGAAGGCGTGCGCGAAACGTTCTGCGTTCGCAAGGTCAGCTTTCAGATCGGTGTCGAGCGTACCTTCCCGGTGCACTCCCCGGTCATCGACCACATCGAGATCGTGACCCGCGGCGATGTCCGTCGCGCGAAGCTGTACTACCTGCGCGACCTGCGTGGCAAGAAGGCCAAGATCAAGGAAAAGCGCTAACTTTCACGCTTCCCCACGATCCACGCGGATTCTTCTGAGCTCCCCATCACCTAAACTGATGGGGAGCTCAGGCGGTTAAATGACAGATGAAGTGCTCGCCTCCAGGTCCGATCGTCGGGTATCAGGGTCGAAGAAATCTCGAAGCACGACGGCACCCAGCAAGAAGCGCAGCGTCTTGCTGTTCATCCGCGACCTCCTCATCATTTTCGTCGTGGCATTGCTCATCTCGTTTTTGATCAAGACATTCCTGATCCGGTCGTTCTACATCCCCTCCGGGTCGATGATGAACACGCTGCAGGTCGACGATCGCATCATCGTGAATCAGCTCGAACCCGAGGTGATCCCGATTTCCCGCGGTGACGTCATCGTGTTCAAAGACCCGGGCGGATGGCTGCTGCCGCAGGCTGAGCTCGTGCAAAATCCGATCGTTGCCAGCGCTGACTGGCTCCTGTCTGTCGTGGGCTTGTCCGCGCCCGACAGCAACGACCACCTGATCAAACGGGTGATCGGGCTACCCGGTGACCACGTCGTCTGCTGCAACGCCCTCGGCCAGATGAGCGTCAACGATGTTCCGCTGAACGAATCCGCCTATGTGTTGTTGCCGGAAGGTGAAACCAAGGTCTCCAAGGATGACTTCGACGTCACGATCCCGGGGGGCTCACTCTGGATGATGGGCGACAACCGTTACAACTCCAAAGACTCCCGCTACAACGGCGACACGGTCGGTAAGGGGTACGTCCCGGTCGACAATGTCGTCGGTCGCGCGCTCGTCGTGAGCTGGCCGCTGGCGCACTGGGCATGGCTCGACGACTACCCCGACGTGTTCCGCGAGGTAGAGCACGCCGACAAAGGCTCCGAGTAGTGGCCGTGTCCGACCCCACCCTCGAGGTCGAGATCGACCTGCTGCGCACCGGTGCACGCTTTGTGATCGGCTGTGATGAAGTGGGTCGCGGCGCCCTCGCCGGACCGGTGGCTGTCGGATTCGCCGCGGTGAACGCATCCGTTCTGACCATGCCAGCGGGACTTCGCGACTCGAAGATGCTCAGCGAACCGCGCCGGGAACTGCTCGCCCCGCTCGCCGTTGCCTGGGCGACATACTCGGCCGTGGGGCTCGCCTCGGCGGCCGAGGTCGATGAGTTGGGAATCATCGCTTGCCTCGGGCTGGCCGGTAAGCGTGCGTTGGCCGAGCTCTATGCGCAGGGTGTCGATGTGGCCGGCAGCATCGTCTTGCTCGACGGCAGCGATGACTGGCTGAACAAAGCGCTGGCCACCCCGTTGAGCGTCGTGACGCGAATCAAAGCCGACCGAGACTGCGGGTCGGTGGCGGCGGCATCCGTGATCGCCAAGGTGCACCGCGACCGCCTCATGATCGCCGCGCATGACGACGCGCCCGGGTACGGCTGGGCCTCGAACAAAGGTTATGGCAGCGCCGCGCACATGAGCGCGATCGAGCGGCTCGGGCCGAGCCCCTTACATCGCAAATCGTGGCTCAAAATCTCAGCGTAAGATGAGATCACCATGGAAGAAGACGAAATCGAGGACTACGACCGCGAGGTCGAGTTGGCCCTGTACCGGGAATATCGAGACGTGGTTGGCCAGTTCCAGTACGTCGTCGAAACCGAACGCCGCTTCTATCTGGCCAACGAAGTCGACTTGGTTCGCCGGGACACAGAACACGATTTCTACTTCGAACTGACCATGAAAGACGTCTGGGTCTGGGACGTCTACCGTTCAGACCGATTCGTCAAATCGGTGCGCGTGCTGACTTTCAAGGACGTCAACGTGGAAGAACTCGCGACGAAAGACTTTGAACTTCCCAAGGAACTTGCACTCGACGAATAAGCAATGACTCCGGGGCCTCGGGTGGCCGGACTAACTAACCAACGATGGTTTAGGAAGGCAACCCTGTGATCCAGGACGCTGATCGTGCCCGTGCAACGTGGAGTAATCGCGAGTCTCTCGCCGAGGCGATGATTCCCCTGATCGGGCGCCTCTACCGCGACCACACCGTCGTGACGAGCGTCTACGGCCGCGGCCTGGTCAACAAGTCGGTCGTCGGCCTGCTCAAGGCACACCGGTTCGCCCGCCATATAGCGGATGTCGAGCTTCCGCTCGAAGAGACCCTGCCGATTCTGCAGACCATCGACGGCCTCAACCTCGGCGCAGCGTCGATCGACCTCGCCCGGCTCGCTCTCGGCTTTCGGCAACAGAACGGGCGCGTCACCCTGGAGGAATACCTGCGCGGTGAACTCACCGACGTCGTCGGCCAGCACGGACTCGACCATCGCACCAGTACCGACGTCGTGCTCTACGGCTTCGGTCGTATCGGCCGGCTGCTTGCCCGCATCCTGATCGAACATGGCGGCGGCGGCCAGGGCTTACGCCTGCGTGCGATCGTCGTGCGCCGTGGTTCCGCCAACGACCTGATGAAACGTGCCAGTCTGCTGCGCCGCGACTCGGTGCACGGACCGTTCGAGGGCACGATCACCATCGATGAGGAGAATGACACCATCCTCGCCAATGGCACGCTCATCCAGGTGATCTACTCCGCTGACCCGGCCAGTGTCGATTACACGCGGTATGGCATCCACGACGCCATCGTTGTCGACAACACGGGCAAGTGGCGCGACGAAGAAGGCCTGTCGCAGCACCTCACGTGCCCCGGCATCGCGCGGGTTCTCTTGACCGCGCCGGGCAAGGGCGCGCTGAAGAACATCGTGCACGGCATCAACCACACCGACATTCTGGCCAGCGACCGAATTATCACCGCGGCGTCCTGCACCACGAACGCGATCACTCCGGTGCTCAAAGCCATCAACGACCGCTACGGCATCATCGACGGTCACGTCGAAACGGTGCACTCGTTCACCAACGATCAGAACCTCATCGATAACTTTCACTCCGGTGACCGCCGAGGCCGCTCGGCTGCGCTCAACATGGTCATCACCGAGACCGGCGCGGCCAAGGCCGTCGCCAAGGCCCTGCCCGAGTTGGCGGGCAAGCTCACCGGCAACGCGATCCGCGTTCCCACCCCCGACGTGTCGATGGCCATCCTCAACCTCAACCTCGCCAGCACGACCGACAAGGACGAGATCAACACCTACCTGCGCACCATGTCGCTGCACTCCTCGCTGCACCGGCAAATTGACTACATCGACTCTCCCGAGGTGGTCTCGAGCGATTTCCTCGGCTCGCGTCGCGCCGGGATCGTCGACGGGCTGGCCACCATCGTCACCGACCAGAAGGCCGTGCTCTACGTCTGGTACGACAACGAATACGGCTACAGCTGTCAGGTCATCCGGGTGCTCGAAGAGATGTCCGGCGTGCACGCGCCCGCCTTCCCGGCCATCCTCGCCGCCGAAACCCTCGAACCGGTCGCCGAACCGGTGTGATCTGCACGGGGCCCGGGCCCCGTCCACGGGCCCAGTTTATAAACTGGGCCCGTGTTCCGGGCCCGGGCCCCGTCCGCGATTAAACGCGCGGTTCGCAGATGACCACGGGGATGTCGCGGTCGGTTTTGCCTTGGTAGGTACCGTAACCGGGGTAGGCCGCCACGATGCGCGGCCACAACTCGGCCTTCTCAGCGGATGACGCGGTGCGAGCCCGAAACGGGCGCGTCACGCCCCGAATGGTCAGGTCCACGGCAGGCTCGGCGACGAGGTTGAGGTACCAGAACGGATGCCGGTGGTCACCGCCCTTCGACGCGACGAGCACGTACTTTCCGTCCTCATGCACGGGCGCCGTCAGCAGCGTCGACCGACGCTGCCCGCTACTGCGACCGGTCGTGTGCAGTTCGATCGTCTGCATCGTGCCGATGGTCCAGCCGAGGCGTCCGCCCGACAGGCCCAGCACCATCCGGTGCACGCCGTTCATCGTTTGCATGCCGAGGTCGGTCACCCGGTCGCGCATTTTCATACGCCCAGCCTACGCCTTGGTGGGCGTTAGGTTGGAAGAATGATTCCATCAACGATGCTCAGCGCGATCCTTCGCGAATCCGGTTCTACGCGCCCGTACGCCGACAGCCGCCCGCTCACGCTCGAGCAGGTTCCGGTGCCTGCTCCGCGCGCCGGCGAGGTGCTGGTGCGCATCGAACGGGCCAGCCTGTGCCACTCCGACCTCTCGGTCATTGACGGCTCACGCATTCGGCCCCTGCCGATGGCGCTCGGACACGAGGCTGCCGGCACAGTGAGCGCCCTCGGTGACGGCGTTGACGATCTGGCCGTCGGCGACCGGGTCGTACTCGTCTTCGTGCCGAGCTGCGGCGACTGCCGAGCCTGTATGGCCGGACGCCCGGCACTCTGCCACCGCGGCGCCGAGGCCAATGGAAGCGGCGACCTGCTGCACGGCTCGGCCGTGCTGGCCACCGGCGACGGGGAGCGGATCAACCACCACCTCGGCGTCTCCGCTTTCTCCCAGTACTCCGTCGTGGCCCGTGAATCCGTCATCGCTGTCGACTCGGATGTCCCCTTCGACATCGCCGCCATGTTCGGCTGCGCGGCCCTCACCGGCATCGGCGCCGTGCTCAACACCGGCGCCCTCGCTCCCGGCCAGTCGGTGATCGTGTTCGGGCTCGGCGCGGTCGGCCTGATGGCCGTCATGGCCGCCGCCCAGGTGGCTGGCACCACCGTCATCGCGATCGATCCGCTACCCGACAAACGGGCGCTGGCCCTCCGCTGCGGTGCCCACCACACCGGGTCGCCCGACCAGGCGGCCGAGCTCGTGCGGCTGCACGCGGGCGACGGCGTCGACCTCGCCATCGAAGCGGTCGGCAGCGCTCGGGTGATGGAGGCAAGCCTCGCCCTGCTCACCCGGGGCGGCGCCCTCGTCTCGGTCGGTCTGCCACACCCCGAACAGACCCTCACCACGCCGGCGCTGCAGTTCGCTGGGATGGGCCGGCGGCTGCTCGGCTCCTACATGGGCGACTCGGTTCCACGCCGCGATATTCCGGCCTACCTGAAGCTGTGGCGCGACGGCCGCCTGCCCGTCGAGTTGCTGCACACCGACACCCGACCGCTCGGCGACCTCAATGAGAGCCTCGACGCCCTCGTGGCCGGCGAGGTCGTGCGCCGCCTGTTCGTCATGCACGCCGAGTAGAGTCCTCCACAGAGTCCTCCACAGAATTCCCCACAGAGTTCCCCACAGCGTCCTCCACAGCTGCCGGGGGCGGGCCGTTGTCCACCAATGCGGCGATGGTCCGGCCGTGGCCGTGCGCGACCGGTCACTCTGGTTCTCGGAGGCACTCGTGGCGCGCAAGGACGAACTCGGCAAACTCGGCGAAGATCAGGCCGCCCGCTTTCTTCAGGGCGCCGGCTACACGATCCTGACCCGCAATTGGCGCTGCTCAGAGGGGGAGATCGACCTCGTCGTGCAACAGGGCGCTGCTGTGGTGTTCGTGGAGGTGAAGACGCGCAGCAGCGTGAGCTTCGGACATCCGTTTGAGGCCATCACGGTCAAAAAACTGGCCCGGATGCGCCGCCTTGCCGCCGCCTGGTGCGGACAGGCCGAGCGCTGGCCGCGCCAGATCCGGCTCGACGTCATCGCGGTGATCGCCCCGGTCGGCCGCGAACCGGTCATCGAACACCTCGAGGGCGTGTTCTGATGGGCATCGCCCGCACCCTCGCCGTTGCGCTGCTTGGGCTGACCGGGGCACTCGTCGAGGTCGAGGCCGACATCTCGGCGCAACTGCCCGGCATGATCTTGATCGGGCTGCCCGATGCTGCACTCGCGCAGGCTACCCAGCGGGTGCGTGCTGCGGCCACCAACAGTGGATGCCCACTCACCGTTCACCGCCTCACCATTAATCTGTCGCCTGCCGCCTTGCCCAAGCACGGCGCCGGCTTCGACCTTGCGATTGCCCTGGCTTGCCTCGCCGCCGACAGCACCGTTTCCGGTAAATCGGTCGGTCAGGTCGTGCATTTCGGCGAGCTCGCCCTCGACGGTAGGCTCCGGCCGACGCTGGGCATTCTTCCGGGTGTGATGACCGCGGCTCGCCTCGGGCATACAACGGTGATGGTGCCGATCGGCAACGAGGCTGAAGCACGACTCGTGCCCAATATTCACGTCATCGGTGTCGCATCATTGCGTGACGCGGCGATCTTCCACGGCGCCACACTGCCGCCGATACCGGTTGAGCCCATTCTGGCAGCGACCATACCGGCCAGCCTGGCCGCCGAACCCGATCTGGCAGACGTGATCGGCAACGACGATGCCATACTGGCCCTGCAGATAGCCGCCGCGGGCGGGCACCACGTATTTCTACTCGGCCCGCCCGGAGCGGGTAAGACCATGCTCGCGGCCCGGCTGCCCGGCCTGCTACCCGACCTCGACCCGGCGAGCTCCCTGGAGGTCAGCTCCCTCCGCTCGCTCAGCGGCCTCGGATTAGGCGGAGCCCTGATCACCCGACCGCCGTGGGAGGCGCCACATCACACGGCGACCGCTGCGGCCATGGTCGGCGGTGGCAATGGACAGATTCGGCCGGGGGCCGCGTCGCAGGCCTCGCACGGTGTGCTCTTCCTCGATGAGGCCCCCGAATTCGCTTCTCCGGTGCTCGACGCCCTGCGTCAGCCCCTGGAATCCGGCTGGATCAGCATTCACCGCGCCAACGCCGTCGCGCATTTCCCGGCCCGGTTTCAACTGGTGATGGCAGCAAACCCCTGCCCGTGCGGGCAGTACGGCGCGGGAGACCTCAGTTGCACGTGCCCGCCCAACACGCGCCGCCGTTACCTTGCTCGCATCTCCGGGCCGCTGCTGGACCGCATCGACATCCAGCTCAATGTCAAGCGCATCACCGCCGCACAGCTGCGCGTCGCCACCGGTACGCAGCGGATGACGAGCGTCACCGCCCGAAAGCGTGTAGTCGCCGCCCGTGCGGCGGCGGCCGAGCGGCTCGGCAGCACCCCCTGGACCCTGAACTCCCAGGTTCCGGGTTCGTGGCTGCGCGGCGCATCCACTCGACTGGCTGCGAGCACCACCGCGGGCCTTGACCGGGCGCTGGAACGCGGCGGAATCACCATGCGCGGCTACGACCGGGTTCTGCGCATCGCCTGGACCCTGGCCGACTACGACGGCCTCACCATTCCCGGTCCCGACCAAATTGGCCACGCCCTCTACCTACGCAAAGGAATGACATCATGACGCTGTTCGGCCTCGACGAGATCCGGGTAAGCGAGCTCACCGCAGGCGTGCGCGGTGGTATGTCAGTCGACACCGCCGCAACGCCCGGCGAGGTATTCGCCCGCGCTGCGTGGTCGGGCATCGCCGAACCCGGTGATGGTACGGCCGGCCTGCTCGTGGCCAGCCTCGGCGCGAGTGTGGCCCTGACAGCCATCCTCGAGGCATGGAGCCCCGTGCGCATCGGTGCGCTCGTGCGCGATGTGCTGGCCGATGAGCCGGGCGCGCCTGATATCGTCTTCGCCACCAGTCCCAGCTCCGATACCTCCGAAGTGGATGCTGACACGAGCGCCGAGTTGGAACAGTCCCTCGACGCCGGACTCCAACGCTGGCGGCCGCGGCTCAACTCGGGGGATGTCATCCGCTCGCTGCAGCAGGCGGCCCATATCGACGCCCGGCTACTGCTGGCCACGGACACCCTCTGGCCCGCGGCGATCGATGACCTGGAGCAGCATGCGCCACTGGCGCTGTGGTGGCGCGGGGTGCCCGGCGCGCTCGCCGCGCTGTCCAACTCGATCGCTCTGGTCGGGGCCCGGGCAGCCACCGGCTACGGCGAGCACATCGCCATGGAAGCCTCGGCCGGGCTCGTCGACCGTGGTTTTGCCGTGGTGTCTGGAGCTGCCTACGGCATCGACGGAATGGCCCACCGCGCGGCACTGGCCAGTGACGGCATTACCGTGGCCTTTCTTGCCGGGGGAGTCGACCGGTTCTACCCGAGTGGCCACGACTCCCTGCTCACCCGCATCGTGGCCGCCGGGGCCGTTCTCTCCGAGCTGCCCTGCGGAGCGGCGCCCACGAAATGGCGCTTTCTGCAAAGAAACAGATTGATCGCCGCAGCGAGTGCAGCAACGATCGTGTTGGAAGCCGGCTGGCGGTCGGGCTCGCTCAACACCGCCGGGCACGCGTCGGCGCTGGGTCGGCCGCTCGGCGCCGTGCCCGGGCCGATCACGAGCCCCACCTCGGCCGGCTGCCATCGCCTCATTCGGGAATTTGCCGCGGTGTGCGTAACCAACCCGACCGAGATGGCCGAGCTGGTTGGTGAGCGGTCGATCCAGGTGCCCCTGGACTTTTCCGACACTGATGCCGGCCCGGGCCCGATACCCCGCACGAGCGATCAGGTGCGCGTGTTCGACGCCCTGAGCGGTCGCTCACCGCGCACGGTGGCCGATTTGTCACGCCGTGCCGGGCTCTCGACGTCGGCCGTGCGCGGCGCCCTCGGCGGTCTCGATCTCGATGGGGCGGCCCAGGAGCGGGAGGCCGGCTGGGTACGCCGGGCGTAGGGAGAACAGAAAACAACCGCCATCCGCTCACGGGGTAGGCGTTCGGCGCGGCAGCCACGGTGCCTCGATAGCCCACTGGTCTGCCCTTGTCGCCGGGCAACGATGGGATTACTGTAACCCGCAGTATCGGCAATTGCCCTACCTCTTCGAGTGTTTGAATTTTCAGAGAAGTGGATGTCATGAGCGCAGAAGCCTCGGCTTCGCACTCACCGTTCTCACCGTCGGAGCGGTGGTACTGACTGGAGCTCCACCGGCGCTCGCGGCTCCTGCGACGAGCGCGCTGAGCGCTGCGAACGTGGGTCAGCCTGCAGCGATGGAACGAAATGCGATTCAGTCCACCGCGCGCACATTCACCGCAACCCCGGTTCCAACGATCACCGGCGTGCCACAGGCAGGCCGTCGACTGACGGCAGTTCCGGGTACCTGGAAACCGGTTCCGGTGGTGTTGTCCTACCGCTGGGCAGTGAATGGTGTCTCGGTATCCGGTGCCACGGCATCCACTTTCACACCCTCGAACAGCCAGGTGGGAAAGCGCGTGACCGTGACCGTGACCGGCACGAAAGCCGGATATCGGACGGTCTTGAAGACGAGCGCGCCGACCGGGCGGGTAGCGCCGCGCACCATTACTGTCGGTACTAATCCCCGCGACCTGGTCGTGACCAACGATGGCCGCTGGGCGTACGTCGCCAATACCGGTTCACGAACTGTCTCCGTGATTGCCATCACAACTGGAAAAGTCGTCGCCACCGTTCCGCTGGGCGGCACCCCACTCGCGCTTGCGGTGTCGGCCAACCAGAAACAGGTATTCGTGAGCACCTGCAGCGATAACAAGATCTATGCGCTGAACATCGCCTCCAACACGGTCGCCTACTCCTTCACTGTTGGCGCTTGCGGTGATCTGGTAGCCACTCCCGACGGCAAGTCCCTCTACATCGGTGGTTCACCCACACTGTTCGACATCACGGTAGCCACGATCGCGACCCGTTCCCTCGCCGAACCGATCTTCACCGGTGCCCCGGTCGGTGAACTCACCCCCAGTGCTGACCGAAAGAAGGTCTATCTGAGCAATGGCGACGACTACGGTCTGTTCATTATCGATACTGCGGCCCCTCAGGCGCCACAGGAGCGGTTCAACACCTCACACCCGCCGATCGCTTCGGCACCGTCGCCCGACGGTACAACGGTGTACGCCAGCCTCGGACGCGACCTGATCACCGGGCCGTCCAACGCCGTGGAGGTCATCGCCACTGCAACGAACCGGGTACGGGCCAGGACCGCCATCACTGCACCTGGTGCTCTGGCGGTCAGCCCTGACGGGTCAAGGCTCTATGTATTGTCCACGGAAAACAACACCATCGCGACGATCAGTACGGTTACCAACCGAGTACTCAGTCGCATACCACTCGGGCGTGCCCCGTCGAGTCTCGCCGCCACGCCGGACGGCAGCAAGGTGGGTATCACCAATTTCAACGATGGCACGGTGTCGGTGCTCCCGGTGTTCTGAGCCGGTTCGCGACGGCGTCAGCCCGGCCGTTCCCCTCGTCGAGTCCATCGCTGGGGGGAACGGCCATTTCACGGGTGGGGTCGGAGCGCTCCGTCTCCTGGCCCCTTAACGAAAGGAGTGTCGGTGGCTGCCCGTAGTCTGAAGACCCGACGAGAGGTGAAACATGACAGTCGTGCAGCTGGGCCAGTACGAGCCCGCCGAGCAGATTTTGGTGCACCTGAGTGATACGCATTTTCTGGCGGATAGCGCGGCGCTCTACGGTGTGGTCGATACCGACCACACCGTGCACCGCGCCCTCGAGCAGCTGCGCCGTTCAGGGATCCGGCCCGATGCCCTCATTCTCACCGGCGATGTGGCCGATCGGGGCGAAGCGGATGCCTACCGCCGCATTCGCGGCATCGTGGAGGCCGCTGCCGCCCAGTGGGATGCCGCCATAATCTGGGTGATGGGCAACCATGACCTGCGCAAATCGTTTCGTTCCGAACTCCTCAGTGAGACACCCGACGATCAACACAGCGTCGACCAGAACCCCGTCGACCAGAACCCCGTCGATCAGCTGCACGACGTCGGCGGCCTGCGCATCATTGCGCTCGACACGAGTGTGCCCGGCTATCACCACGGAGAGGTGGCCGATGCCCAGCTGGAGTGGCTGCGCCAGGTTCTGAGCACGCCCGCGCGGCGCGGGTCGATCCTGGCACTGCACCACCCCCCGATTCCCACACCGCTGCCGCTGATGAGCGTGCTCGAGCTGCAGGACCAGCCGCGACTGGCTGCCGTTCTGGCCGGCAGTGATGTGCGGGCAATTCTCGCCGGGCACCTGCACTATCCCACTCAGGGCGTATTCGCCGGCATCCCCGTGTCGGTGGCGGCGGCTACCTGTTACACGATGGATTTGAGTGCCCCCGACCGTGAAATGACCGGGGTGAACGGCGGTCAGACACTGAACCTTGTGCACGTCTACGCCGACCAGATCACGCATTCACAGCTGCCGATCGGCGATTACGCCGCTGTCACGCAGTTTTCCGCCGACTTTGTCGGTGAACTGGCCGACCTCTCACCCGAAGACCGCCGGCACGCCTTTTCGCGGCAGTCATGACGGCGGTGGCGCGACACCATGAGCAAGAACAACTGAACCCATGCGTGTGAGCGACGACATCGACGAGTTTCTGCGTTACCTCAGCGCCGAGCGTGGCTATTCAGCACACACGGTGCGTGCCTATCGCACCGACCTGAACCAACTGGCCGGCTTTGCTGGCGACCGGGGGGTGACGGCATCCGGTGAGTTGAGCCTCGAACTTCTGCGGGAATGGCTCTGGGTCGCAACCCAGGCCGGCCTTGCCCGGGCCACGCTGGCCCGCCGGTCGGCATCGGTGCGCAGCTTCACGGCCTGGCTCGGGCGCAGTGACGATCTCGTCACGGACCCGGCGGCCCGCTTGCGCTCGCCGAAACCGGGGCGAACGTTGCCGCGCGTGATCGCCCAGACCCAGATGAGCGAACTGCTCGAACTGCTGGCGGCCCGCGCCGCCGGGGGAGAGGCACTCGCGCTGCGGGATCTCGCCATTGTCGAGCTGCTCTACGCCTCAGCGCTGCGAGTCTCCGAGCTCGTCGGCCTTGATCTCGCCGACATAGACCTGGAACGGTTGACCGTGCGGGTCACCGGTAAGGGTGCGAAGGAACGCGTGGTTCCGTTCGGCGTTCCGGCGAAGCGAGCCCTCGTCGACTTCCTGCGTCAGGGGCGGAACCCAGGCGCCGCAGTCTCGGCAGACGCCGTGAAGACCACGCCAACGCCGGCAGCGCGATCACACCTCGCCGTGCCCGACGTCGCAGCGCCAGACGTCGCAGCGCCAGACACCGACGCGTCGAACGACACCGACGCGTCGAACAACACCACGGCGCTGTTCCTCGGCCGCCGGGGCCGGCGCCTTGGCGTGCGCGGCGTCTACCGCCTCGTAGCCGCGCTGCTCGCCGCGGTTCCCGGCACCGGTCCGGCCGGACCGCACGCCCTGCGCCACACCGCGGCCACCCATTTGCTCGACGGTGGAGCCGACCTGCGCGCCGTGCAGGAACTTCTCGGGCATGTCAGTCTCGGTACCACCCAGATCTACACCCATGTGTCGGCGGAACGCCTGAAAACCAGCTACGGGCTCGCCCACCCCCGCGCTTGACCAGGCCGAGAAAGATAGCGTTTCGTACAGGGTTCACGGCCTCATCACGGCAATGCCGGTAACAAAATCGCGCGCGGCACGGTGCCGAGAAAGAGTAGGGGCGATATGTACAGCCCGTGCAGTCGCACACCTAAATGCACACAGCCGGGCGGGCAATGACCGCCGGTCGCCACTGAACCGATCACCTGTCCGGCGCGCACCCGGTCTCCCGCCGCGACAGTGGCGATCACGGGCTCGACCGTCGAGATCAGATCACCCGGCTGCGTGATCGACAGCACAGGCCGGTCAACGACACGACCCGCAAACGACACCACGCCGTCGTGCGGCGCAAACACCGCGTCATTCGTCTGCGCAGCAAGGTCGATGCCGCGATGACCGCCCACATATAACGACTCCGGCGCTTCAAACGCCCGGGTCACTCGGTGCGGCGCCGCGACCGGCCACACCCAGGCAGCTGCCTCCGTCGGGGCTGTACTCACCGTCCGTTCCAACGTGGCCCTCGACCCAGCGCCAGCGCCCGCGGCAGCGACCACGCCCACGAGCACGGGCACGATGATAAGAGTGGATGCAGCCAGTGCGCGAAGGTTCTGCATGCCTCTATCCTGCCGATCGGCGCCGACCTCGCCTGGACATCGGGCACATCCGTGTCGTTATCCACCGTCATCGTTCCTGTGCAGGAGACGGTCGCAGTAGTACGCCGGGCGGTGATACGCTGATTCCAGCAGCGCTTTGTGCGCTGACTACGCGTGCCCATTTGGCCGCCATGTCCAATCGGTCCCGTCTCACGAGAACATTCGCGAGCAGGGCGGACGTGTGCCGGGCACCAGGAGCGATGATCGACCGATCATCGCACAAACCGATTGGTGCGGTTTTTTGAACCCGCACCAGAACAGGAGTCGGCACATGGCCGTCGTAACCATCCGCCAGCTGCTTGACAGCGGCGTGCACTTCGGGCACCAGACCCGCCGTTGGAACCCGAAGATGAAGCGCTTCATCTTCACCGAGCGTTCCGGCATCTACATCATCGACCTGCAGCAGTCGCTTGGGTTCGTTGATAAAGCCTATGACTTCGTCAAGGAGACGGTTGCCCACGGCGGCACCATCCTCTTCGTCGGTACCAAGAAGCAGGCCCAGGAATCCATCTCCGAGCAGGCGCAGCGCGTAGGCCAGCCCTATGTCAACCAGCGCTGGCTCGGTGGCCTCCTCACCAACTTCCAAACCGTTTCCAAGCGTCTGGCCCGCATGAAGGAACTCGAAGAGCTCGACTTCGATGACACCGCCAAGAGCGGTTTCACGAAGAAGGAAATGCTCATCAAGAAGCGCGAGCTCGTCAAGCTGCACAAGAGCCTCGGCGGAATCCGCAACCTCACGAAGACCCCGTCGGCACTGTGGGTTGTCGACACCAACAAGGAGCACCTCGCCATTGATGAGGCGCGCAAGCTCGGCATCCCTGTCATCGCCATCCTCGACACCAACTGCGACCCCGATGACGTGCAGTACCCGATCCCGGGCAACGACGACGCCATTCGCTCCGTTGGTCTGCTGACCCGCATCATCGCGGACGCCGCAGCCGAGGGCCTCATCCAGCGCCACGCCAAGCCGGAGGCCGAAGTTGAGCCCCTCGCCGCGTGGGAAGCTGAACTGCTCCAGGCGTCCGACGCCGAGACCACCCCCGCGCAGTCCTCTGCCGAGACCGAGAAGGTCGCCGACGCAACCGTCGTCGCCGACGAGGCTGTCGTTGCAGAGCCCACCATCGCTGACGCTGTCGCCGACAGCGACGTTGCGGCCGTACTGGCTGCCGTCGCCGACGAAACCAAGTAGGGAACCTGGTATGGCAAATTTCACATTAGAAAACGTCAAGGCTCTTCGCGAGAACCTCGGCACCGGAATGGTCGACACCAAGAACGCCCTCGTTGAAGCCGACGGCGACATGGATAAGGCCATCGAGATCCTGCGTCTCAAGGGTGCCAAGGGCAACGCCAAGCGCGCTGACCGTTCCACCTCTGAGGGACTCGTTGCTGCTAAGGAAATCGGCACGACCGCATACATGATTGAACTGGCCTGCGAGACTGACTTCGTCGCCAAGGGCGACAAGTTCGTCGTTCTGGCCGATAAGGTTCTTGACGCGATCGCCGCCGCCGGCGCGACCACGGTCGAGGCCGGACTGGCCGCTACGGCCGGTACGCAGACCGTAGCCGAGCTCATTGACGGCGAAGCGGCAATCATCGGCGAGAAGTTCGAACTTCGCCGCGTCGCCGCCGTCATCGGCGAGTCGTTCTCGATCTACCTGCACAAGACCAGCAAAGATCTGCCCCCGCAGGTCGGCGTTGTTCTCGGCTTCTCCGGTGTCGACGTGGAAACCGCTCGCAGCGTCGCCCAGCACATTTCGTTCGCCAACCCCGAGTTCCTTGCGGCGAGCGATGTTCCGGCTGACCTGGTGGAGACCGAACGCAAGATCGTCACCGAGATCTCGAAGAACGAAGGCAAGCCGGAAGCGGCGCTGCCCAAGATCGTTGAGGGACGCGTCAAGGCGTATCTCAAGCAGGTCGCACTGCTCGAACAGGACTATGCCAAGGACAATAAGTTGTCCGTCGCCAAGGTTCTTGACGATGCAAAACTGACCGTGTCGGGCTTCGCCCGGTTCAAGGTCGGCGCCTAACAAAAAATAACGGAGGTCGGATTGCGAAAGCGATCCGGCCTCCGTTTTGTGTGCCTCGTGTGGGGTGCACGCCCGCACTTGGTAGTTTGGTTGCACCCCCTCTCGGAAAGGCCCCGCACGACATGACTGACACGGCCAGCACACCCACGACCCAGACCAGCCCGTTGCATCCCACCGCGGTCGTGAAGAAACGACGGGTGCTCCTCAAACTGTCCGGTGAGGCCTTCGGCGGCGGCGCAGTAGGGGTAAACCCCGATGTGGTCAGCTCGCTCGCCAGAGAGATCGCTGAGGCCGCCAAGCAGGTCGAAGTGGCCATCGTCGTCGGCGGTGGAAACTTCTTTCGGGGCGCCGAGCTCTCCCAGCGCGGCATGGACCGCGGACGCGCCGACTACATGGGAATGCTCGGTACCGTCATGAACGCCCTCGCCCTTCAGGACTTTCTCGAGCAGGCCGGGGCTGAAACCCGAGTGCAGTCCGCCATCTCGATGACTCAGGTCGCTGAGCAGTACATCCCGCGGCGCGCCGAACGGCACCTGGAAAAAGGCCGCGTCGTTATCTTCGGTGCTGGCGCCGGATTGCCCTACTTCTCGACCGATACCGTGGCCGCGCAGCGCGCCCTCGAAATTGACTCCGACGTTGTGCTCTTGGCCAAGAACGGCGTGGACGGCGTCTATTCCGACGACCCCCGTACGAATCCCGACGCCCAGAAGATCCACCACATCACCTACTTGGAAGCGCTCCAGCGCGGCCTCAAAGTGGTCGACTCCACCGCGTTCAGCCTGTGCATGGACAACCACATGCCCATGCAGGTCTTCGGCATGGCACCAGAAGGTAACGTCACTGCGGCCATTCTGGGCGCCGATCTGGGCACTCGCGTCTCCAACTAGAATTATTCCACCACCAATAAAGGAGTCACCGTGATCGCGGATGTTCTTTCCGATGCCACTGCGCGCATGAACCGGGCCCTCGAGGCCGCCAAAGACGACTTCGGCACCGTGCGTACCGGGCGCGCCAACCCGCAAATGTTCGCGAAAATTCTGGTGAGTTACTACGGCACTCTGACACCGTTGGAACAACTCGCGTCGCTGCAAAACCAGGAAGCGCGCACGATGCTGATCGGTCCCTACGACAAAGCGGCGCTGCGCGACATTGAGATCGCCATCCGCGACACCCCGAATCTGGGCGCCAACGTCGGCAACGACGGAACCACCATCCGGGCAACGCTGCCCGAACTCACCACGGAACGCCGCAAGGAATTCGTGAAGATCGTCAAGGCCAAGGCAGAGGATGCCCGCATTTCAGTGCGCAACATTCGCCGTAAGGCCAAAGACGAGCTCGATGCGCTCAAGAGCGAGGTCGGCGACGACGAGGTCGCTCGTGCCGAGAAAGAGCTCGAGCTGATGACCAAGAGCCACGTGGACGGCATTGACGACGCCTTCAAACGCAAGGAAGCCGAACTTCTCGAGATCTAGGAAGCGTTCAGATGACCGAGAAACCGGAGAATGGCCAGCGGCACAGACGCGGCAACGGTGTCAGTCGCGCCGAGTTCCGGGCGCAGGTGAAAACGACGCGAGCTGATTTCGAACGTCAGGTGCAGACGACCAAGGCCGATTTTGAACGTCAGGTGCAGGCCACGCGGGCTCAATTCGATGCGACCAACGAACGCATTGCAGCGCGCACCGGGCGCAACCTCATTCTGGCCATCCTGATTGGACTTGTGCTCGGCGGCTCAATGTTGGTCAGTCTCATCATCATCAAACAGCTCTTCATGATCTTCGCGGTCGTCATTGTCGGATTCTGCGCGTTCGAACTGGCACAGGCCCTGCGGCGTGCCGGACGCAACGTGCCGCGCATCCCCGTGATCATCTCTGCAGTCGCCATCGTTCCGGCTGCGTTCTACGGTGGGGCAACCGGTCAATGGTTCGTCATGCTCGGCGGCATCGTACTCATCGGGTTGTGGCGCCTGGCCCTTCTCGTGATGGCGTCGCACCGCGCCACTGCCCGTTCCATCCTCGGCGACGTGGGCGGTGGCATCCTGATTCAGGTCTACGTCGTCTTTCTCGCAAGTTTTGCAGTGCTTCTTGTCGCCCAGGACCACGGACAGTGGTGGACGCTCGCCTTCCTGATTTTGGTCATTTCTGCCGACACCGGTGCGTACGTCAGCGGCCTGAACTTCGGCAAGCATCCGATGGCACCCTCGATCAGCCCGAAGAAAACATGGGAAGGTTTTGTTGGCGCCGGATTGATCTGCATGATCGCTGGTGTGCTGCTCTCGATCTTCATGCTCGACCAGCCGTGGTGGTTCGGATTGGTCTTCGGAGCGGTCATCCTGCTGACCGCGACCTTTGGCGACCTGGCCGAATCACTGATCAAACGCGACCTCGGCATCAAGGACATGAGTTCGTGGCTGCCCGGTCACGGCGGCTTTCTGGACCGGCTGGACTCGATTCTGCCATCGGCCGCTGCCGCCTACGCCCTCTATCTGGTCTTCGCGTGAGCGCGACTGATTTTTGCCCCGCGAACCTGGTACGAGACAATGAGGGTATGAGCACCATATTTTTGCGAGTGGACAAGAAGTCTCTCGGCTACAACGTCACCCAGGTCGATGCGTTTCTGGCTGCGGCCCGGCGCGCATACGACCAGCCTGACCTACACGACGACGAACTCGATGCTGATACTGGTGCTGTGGAATCCGTTGACGAGATCGCCGCCGGTACCGAGACTGGGACCGCGATGCCGGCGACCACGCACGACGAGCCGGGCACCGCCGACCGGGCCGCGGCCATGTATACGTTGGTCGCGAAACAGCCCGAAGCAGACGAGACCGGCACCGGTATGAGGTTGACGGCCGAGGAAATTCGCCACACGGCCTTCGCAATGCACAAAGGGGGATACTCGCCCGACCAGGTCGATGCGGCACTGGAACGACTCGAAGACGCATTCGCCGCCCGAGAACGGGATCAGGCGACGCGAGCCGGGGGAGAGGAGGCGTGGATGGCTGAAGCGCAGGGCGCCATCGAGGTGATCATCGGCCGGCTCAGCCGCCCCCCCGGCACCCGCTTTGCGCGCACGAGCATCTTAGCGGTCGGCTACAAACGAGTGGACGTCGACCGTCTCGCTAACAAATTGGTGAAGTATTTTCGCGACGGTCGTGTGCTTACGGTCGCGGAGGTGCGAACGTCCGTTTTTCGCCCCGAACGGGGAGGATATCGGGAAGCGCAGGTGGACCTGGTGTTGGACAGCGCCGTGGACGTCATGCTCGCGGTGCGCTGATTTGGTCACCGTTACTTGGCTGTTATCAAATTTGTCGGCTAGGGTCGTGTAGTAATGGGTAGGCATCTGCACGTAATCGACACCGTTCCGGCTGCGGCCAAGCCGATCCTTCGTCGTACGCGGACCCGGGTGAAGCCGGCGCACTTTCTGTTCGGGTTCACCGCCGCCTGTGCGTTCGTGCTCGTCACCGTGGTCGATCCCTACTCGGGTGCTACGGCATCACCATACTTTCAAATAGCTGGCAGTACGACTGATGACGATCCCGCCCAAGCCGTTCTCGTTGCCGGCAGCTACATCAATACCATTACGCGTGACGGCTATGCGGTCACCGAAAAGCCCAAACCGGTGCCCATCGTGGTGGCGGTCGAAAAAAAGACCCAGAGCTTCACCGCTCCGCGGGCTGCCGTACCCGATCCGGGCTCGGCGAAGGCGTACGCCTACGACGCCGTCGCCGGTCGCGGATGGGGCGAAGACCAATACAACTGTTTGGTTTCGCTATGGCAAAAAGAGTCACGCTGGAATGTGAGCGCCCAGAACGGTTCGAGCGGTGCCTACGGTATTCCGCAGGCGTTGCCCGGCTCCAAGATGGCAACCGCCGGCGACGACTGGGCCACGAACGCTGGTACCCAAATTGAGTGGGGTCTGGGGTATATCACGGGCCGGTACGGCACTCCGTGTGGCGCCTGGGAGAAGTCCCAGGCTTCAGGCTGGTACTAAGCGCGAACTGGTGCCCCGGGCCCGCTGGTGTTCGGCTCCAAGCCGGCGCTTTAGACTGGGATCATGGCGCGCAGCAATCGACCCCGGGGCCGCAAGGCCCAGCAGTCGAGCGACGACGACGCAGACGTCGGCCTGAATCATCTGCTCGCGGGATGGCGTCGCAGCGAAGTCCGGCGTGACGGCCTGTGGCACGTTCAGCCGGTTCCCGCCACACAGGCGGTCAAGGCCTATTTGTGTCCCGGATGCACCCAAAGCATCGCCCCCGGTACGGCTCACATCGTCACATGGCGCGGCGACGGGGTACTCGGCGACGATGCCGACCTCGCCAACCGGCGGCACTGGCACACCCACTGTTGGAAGATCAAGTGACCAACAGCCCCGAGAGTCCAGGAGGAGCAGCGACCGTGTCCGTTGACATTCGTGGCGGCATCGAACTGCCGTCCATCATCGAACGCGTCGAGCTGCACACGAGCGACGGTCTGACCTTGGTGGGCGAACTGGCCACCCCGGTCGGCAGGGCACCGGTGGCTACACTCGTCACGCTGCATCCGCTGCCCACCGCCGGCGGTTTCATGGACTCGCATATTCTGCGCAAGGCGGCGAACCGGCTGCCCGCCATGGCCGATCTGGCCGTGCTGCGGTTCAACACCCGCGGTACGTCATCGCCGCGCGGCACAAGTGACGGAAATTTCGGTCACGGACTGACCGAACGAGCCGATGTCGCCGCGGCGATGGCTTTTGTCGCGGAGCGCCACCTGCCCAACCCGTGGCTGGTCGGCTGGTCATTCGGCACTGAACTTGCCCTGAAGTACGGCTTGGAGCACCCCATTCGTGGCGCCATCCTGCTGTCACCCCCGCTACACCGCACGACCAGCGAAGAGTTGGCGGCGTGGGCCGGGAACGAGCGTGAATTAGTAGCGGTGATTCCCGAATTCGATGACTATCTCAGGCCGGATGCCGCCCGCTCGCGGTTTGTTACTATACCCGGCGTGCGTTTGGTCGCCGTTGATGGCGGCAAACACCTGTGGGTTGGCGAGAGCCTGACCCGCCGTGTTCTCAGCGAGATCGTCGCCACAGTCAACCCAGGCGCACTGCCCCTGCCGACGGAGTGGACCACCGGGCTACCCGACGCGTCGTAAGCGCGCTGTCGACCTCAGACTCAGAGTTCGTTCTGGCGGGGGATGACGACCTGTTTGACGATCATGATGACGGACGCGGCGACCGGAATGGCGATCAGGGCACCGAGGATACCGAGCAGACTGCCTCCAGCGAGGGCAGCGATCACGACGACCGCACCCGGCACGGAGACGGCCCGACTCATGATGTTCGGGCTGAGGACGTATGCCTCGACCTGCATATAGATGAGGTAATAAATTGCCGCGGCCAGAGCCGTCTGGGGTGAACTGCCGATTCCAGGAATCAGGCAGGTCAGCACGATGATGATCGAGCCGGAGATAGTACCGACCAGCGGGATCAAGGACAGCAGGAAAGCGATGAAGGCCAGGAGCGCCGGAAATGGCGCTCCGATGATCGACAAAAAGATGAAACTCAGCACACCATTGACGGAGGCTAACGCGGCCTGGCCCACGATGTACCGACCGACGGCCGTAGTGATCTGCTCGCTCAGGTCGGTAAAGCGTGCTCGCTTGGACGCGGGAACCAGCTGGTACGTGGCCCGCTTCATGGCGTTCAATGAGGCCGTGAAATAGAGCGTGAGGATCAGGATGATCAGCGCGCCAAACAATCCACTCACAAACGCCAGACCGGACTGGACTATCGTCGTGGTGATATTCTCCAGATTACTGCCCAGAAAATCGGTGATCGTCTTGGTGATTCTCGACACGTCCAGCCCGGGGAACTGCCGTTGGAGATCGGCCAGGAAGGTCGACGAGTTCACACCCCGCACCAATTCGGGAAAGATTCTGGAAAGTTTGGACACCTGGTCGACGATGATCGGCACGATGGCGAATACGACGCCGGTCAGAACACCGAGTACCGCGGCGACCACGGTCAGAATCGCAGCCCAGCGGGGGAACTTCTTCTTCTCCAGCCAGGAAACGGCTGGGTCGAGGCCGAGCGCGATGAACAGCGCCGCCCCGACGTAGATGATGATCGTCTGCAGGGTGATCACCGAGGTGATGATCAGCAAGCCCAGCCCTACGCCCAACGTTCCGACGAGTCCAAACCGGAAGGCATTTTGTATTTTCACGTGTCGACTCCAGCGATGGGGGATTACTCGGCGGCGACCCGCTCTGCCTGCGTCAAAACGCTGCGCAGACTTTCAAAGTACCCGGCCACGGCGTCGCGTTCAATTCTAATCTGGGACAGCCGGTCCTCGGCGTCCGCCACGAGGGTGCGTGAGCGTGTTGTGGCGTCGGTGACAAGAGTGGTCGCAGCGGCGTGCGCGTCCCTGAGGATGCCAGCGGCGTTCTCTTCGGCGAGTTCCTTGTTCGCCTTGGCTTCCTCGCGGGCGCCAGCATCGAGTTGCTCGTTGAGGGTGCGCAGCTCGGCCGTGCGCTCACTCGTCTCGGTCAGCTGCCTGGCGGCATCCGCCTGAAACTTCTGAGCCTGCGCCACGGCCTCCTGATGCCGGGCGAGGTACTCCTGCTCGGCCTCGTCACGGCGGGCTTTCAACTCGACATCGAAGTCGGCTCGTGCCTGGTCGATCTCCCGGGCCAGGCGGCTCGCCTCGTGCTCGCCCTTCTTGCGCGTGGCGGTGAGCTGGTTCTCCAAATCGATGCGGGCCTGCTCGGCTTCGGCCTCTGCGTCGATTCCGGCTTGCTGGTTCTCCCGAGCCAGGTCGGCGGCCGCCTGTTCAACCTCGGCGGCGAGGGCTGCGCGGCCTTGCTCGATCTCACGGGCCACACCGGCGCGTTTGCGATCGAGCTCTCGAGCGAGATCGGTCTGGGCCTGCTCGCGTTCGACCTCCGTCACAGCGTGTGCCTGTTCGGTCTCTCGGGCCAGATCAATTCGCCCTTGCTCGACCTCGGCGGCGAGCAGGGTGCGGGCCTGATCTGCCTCGTGTGCACCGTCCAGCCGCGCCTGCTCGGAATCCCTCGCCAGATCGACCCGGGCCTGGTCCGTCTCGGCGGTCAGATCGACGCGGGCCTGTTCGGTTTCGCGTTGCAAGTCAGCGCGTTGCTGGTCGAGTTCCAACGCCACTTCGGCGCGGGTGAGTTCGGTTTCGTGGGTAAGGCCGGCCGCGATCTCCCGAGCCTCGGTCGCTTCCCGCTGGGCCACTACGCGCACTTCTGCTGCTTCCCGATCGGCTTCCGAGCGGATGGCCGACACCTCACGCTTGACCGTTGCCCGCGCTTCGGCAGCCTCGGTGGCGACAGCGCCCCGAATCATGGAGGCATCGCGAACCGCATCCTGGACAACCTGCGCCTGGTCATCCTGAGCGCGGGCGCGCACGTCGTCAGCTTCAACTCGCACGTCATCGAGAACCCGACGTGCCTTCACGGCAGCATCGGACAAAGTACGCTCGGCTTGCTCGAGGGCATTGTGGCGGAGCAGCTGCACCTCGTCGTTCGTCGCGGCGCGCAGCTTTTCGGCGTCGATATCGGCCTGGGCGATGACTCGGGTGGACTGCTCTTCGGCGACGCGAAGGGTATTCTCCAGTTTGGTTCCGAGGCCGGAAAAGGTGGGGCTGCCCACCTCTTCGATTTCAGCGTTGAGATCGTCAATGCGCGCCGCCATCCGTTTGACTTCGCGGCCGGCCTCGGCGTTTTGAGTGTTGGCCTGAATCAGTTCGCGACGCAGAGCCTGGATGGCCTTGGCGACCTCATCCTTGTCGTAGCCGCGAAATACCTGGGTGAAATCAGCTTCGTCGTCAGACACTTTTTACTCCTTACAGATGGGGCCCCGGCCCTCGATGGATCATGCATGACGGGGAACACCCCCAATTTTAGTGTGCTGGCGCCGCCGCCAGTACCCGCCCATTCGACGGTGGGGCGCCGGCGTTATTAGGCACCTTTCAGGAGAAGGCAGTATCGTAGAAGGTCTGTGTCTGAGCGCTTTCAGGCGCAGGAGTCAGCCAAAGTGACTGAATAATACCAACCAGCACACAAGCTGAAGGGTGATCCGTGCGTTTTGTTCTTGCCATCGTGGCCTTCGTGCTTGCTGCCGTGATGATCGTTCTCGGCATTGCACAGCGAACGATCCTTCTGGAACCCGCTTTTACGTCCCTCGCTTCTTCCGTCGCCGGCGACACGAAGTACACCGTGATAGATCCGAGCGCGCTGGCAGCGTCGACGGGCAGCCAGACCATCAACGTGCGCGGAGATGGCGCCATCTTCCTCGCCTACGGCCGTTCGGAAGACGTCGCCGCGTGGATTGCGGACGACGCGTACGCCACCGTCGGCCTCAGCGAAAAAACAGGCGAACTCACCTCCACCGTCACCGACGCCGCAACCGCCGATACTGCCGAGGGCACATCGGGTGCTGCCGCCCCAGCGGATGTCGCCTCCGCGATCGTGAATCCAGCCGGGTCGGACTTGTGGCTCGAGGAGTACACCGGCACGAAGTCCGTGACAACTACGCTGACCCTGCCGGAAGGTATGTCCGTGCTCGTCGCGTCGGACGGGATCGAACCGGCACCGTCCAGCATCCGTTTGTCGTGGGCGTCCGATAATTCCACCCCGTGGGCCGGCCCGCTGCTCGCTGGTGGTGCCGTACTGCTATTGGCCGGACTGGTGTTATACGTATTGGCTCTGCTGCATCTGCGTCGCTCTCGCAGGCCGCGTCGCAATGTGCCCCGCGGTCCCCGAATGCCGCGTTTACCGCGTGCGCCGCGTCCGAAGGCGATCAAAGCCAGTCAGATCACGACGTCGCGGCGGGGAATCGCCCGGCGCGTGGCCATCGTTCCCATGATCGTGGTCTCCGGGCTGGCGCTGAGCGGCTGTTCGGCCGACCTGTGGCCTGATTTCAGCACGGCCAGCACGGCCACGGCGACGCCAACGCCAACGCCTCAGCCCACCGATTCTGTCGAAGCCGCCGCCGAACTGCCGCCGCCCGCTGTCACTGTCTCCCAGTTGGAAACGATCATGAGCGAAATTGCGCTGCTCAGCGCGGACGCCGATACGAACCTGAATGCAGAGACTATTGCGACGCGATTCACCGGCCCGGCGCTGGAACAACGACTGGCCAACTACAAGATTCGTGCCGTCGATGCGGCAGTAGCCCCGCCGGTTGCCCTGGCGGGTGCACCGCTCACGTTCACGCTGCCGCAGCAGACGAACTCCTGGCCTCGTGTTGTCATGACCGTAATCCAGGACGAAAACGATCCCAGCATTCCGACCATGGCGGTCATCCTCAAGCAGGAATCGCCCCGCACGAACTATCACGTGCAGTATCTGTTCGCGCTGGAGCAGTCGGCGCACGTCCCGAAGGTGGCGCCCGCCATCGTCGGTGCCCCCGCCATCGCTCCCGACAACAAGTTGTTGTTGCTGCCGCCGAACGAATTGGCCGCCGCCTATGCCGACATCCTGCTGCAGGGCGAGGCGAGCCCCTCGTTCGGCCTGTTCGAGAGCGAAGGGGATAATTTTCGCGTTCAGGTCGCTGACCTGAACGCGGCCAAGGTCGCTGCTCTGCCGTCGACCGCTTCGATCGAATTCGCGGCTTCTGCGGGCACCGACGAAGCAGTAGCCCTCGCGACCAACGACTCCGGCAGCATCGTGGCGGTCAGTATGACGGAGACTGAAACGGTCAAACCGGTCGATGCCGGGGCCACGGTGGGCCCGGCCGCCGATGCGCTCGCCACGAAGGCGCTATCGGGCATCACCACTACGGCCAAGGGCTTTCAAAACACCTACCGCGACCAACTGCTGTTCTACGTACCCACGGCTGGTTCGAGCGAAAAAATCGTGCTTCTGGGCTTTGCCCAGGGCCTCATCACATCGGCGGAGCTTCCATGACGAATATGCCCCCTTTCGGATCGAACCTGCGCGGAGCGGTGGACCTCTCCTCGCTCGTGAACCGTGCCCCGGCGGGAACAACCCCGGCGGCCGATGCTGGTGCATCCATCGCCGGCGGTACTGCGGCACCCTCCGGTACCGTCGCCCTTCCGAGCCTTGTTCTTGAGGGTACGGACGCCAATTTCGGCGAACTGCTCGACTTGTCTTCGCGCGTTCCCGTGGTCGTCGGGCTGTGGGCATCCCGGAGCGAACCTTCGACACAGCTCATGGTTGTGTTGGAGAAGATCGTTGTGGGCTTCGCTGGCAAGTTCGTCCTGGCCCGCGTTGATATCGACTCGAATCCGCAGCTCGCACAGGCATTCCAGGCCCAGTCCGTGCCGACGGTCGCCGCCGTCATCACCGGTCAGCCGGTACAGCTTTTCAACGGCCCACTCGGTGAGGAAAAGATCATCGAGGTGCTCGGTCGCGTTCTGGAGCTCGCAGCGCAACAGGGTGTGACAGGCACGGCTCAGGCCTCAGGCGCGGACGCCGAACCGGTTGTCGCGACCCCGGAGCCTCTGCCGCCGCACCACCTGGAGGCGTACACGGCCATCGAGGCCGGCGACTACGCCACCGCCCAGAGTGAATACCGCACCGCACTGGCGCAGAACCCGAACGACACGATGGCCGTTGCCGGTCTGGCGCAGGTGAGTCTGCTTGCCCGGCTGCAGGGCAAGAGCATCGATCAGATTCGCAATGGCGCAGCATCCGCCCCCGACGATCTCGACGCGCAATTGCTGGTGGCCGACCTCGACCTCTCCGGAGGTCACATCGAGGACGCCTTCGATCGCCTGCTGGGACTCTTTCCGGCACAGCCCGCAGCCGGCCGCAACACGATCCGTGAGCGCCTTCTCGAGCTGTTCGAGGTCGTCGGTCAGGACGATCCACGGGTTCCCCCCACCCGTTCGCGTCTGACCGCCCTCCTGTACTGATTTCCCGAGTGCGCCCGAGTGCGCCCGGGTGCGCCCAGTGGCGGCTGGCTCAGTCGTACCGGCCAGTCACGCTCGAACATGATGCGATTAGCGGCGAAGGCGCAACCATAAGCCAGCGAGGGGAGGCAGGGTCAGGGTTGCCGATGCCGGGCGACCGGCCCACGGCTCGTTGTAGGCTTCCACGGCGCCCTGGTTTCCCACGCCGGATCCACCGAAGTCGGCGGCATCCGTGTTGAGAATCTCCTCCCACTGCCCGGCGAACGGCAGGCCGACTCGGTAGTCGGTATGCGGATGCCCGGCAAAGTTGAAGAAGCAGGCGACCGGAACGCCGTGGTTGTCCCAGCGCAGAAACGACACGACGTTCTGGCCGGCGGCTCCGCCGTCGAGTAGCTCGAAGCCGCCGGGGTCATTGTCTCGGCTCCATAGGCTGGCATTATCGCGGTAGACCCGGTTGAGCTGGGCGACCAGGTTGAACAGGCCGCGGTGCGCCGGCTGGTCGAGCATCCACCAGTCCAGTCCGCGGTCCTCGCTCCACTCCGAGCGCTGACCGAACTCGCTTCCCATGAACAACAGTTGCTTGCCCGGGTGCGCCCACATGAAAGCAAGGTAGGCGCGCACGTTGGCCAGCTGCTGCCAGGAATCACCGGGCATCTTCGAGACCAGGGCGCCCTTGCCGTGCACGACCTCGTCATGGCTGATCGGCAGCAGAAAATTCTCGCTGAAGGCGTAGATGAACGAGAACGTGATGTCATTGTGGTGGTACGAGCGGTACATCGGGTCGACCTGCATATACTCGAGTGAGTCGTGCATCCAGCCCATGTTCCACTTGAAGCCGAAGCCGAGCCCGCCGCCGCTGGTCTGCGCCGTCACCCCGCCCCAGTTCGTGGATTCTTCGGCGATCATGATCGTGCCCGGGTTGCGCTTGTACGCCGTAGCGGTGATCTCCTGCAGCAGGCTGATGGCCTCGAGGTTCTCGTTGCCGCCGTACTTATTCGGCTCCCACTGTCCGGCCTCACGCGAGTAGTCGAGGTAGAGCATGGAGGCGACCGCGTCGACACGCAGCGCATCGATGTGGAATTCTTCGAGCCAGTACAGTGCATTGGCCACGAGAAAGTTGCGTACCTGCATCTGGCCGAAATCGAAGATGTAGGTGCCCCAGTCCAGTTGTTCCCCGCGGCGCGGGTCCGGGTGTTCGTAGAGGGCCTGGCCGTCGAAGCGGGCCAGGGCGAAATCGTCCTTGGGAAAATGGCCGGGAACCCAGTCCATGATCACGCCGATGCCAGCCTGGTGTAGCCGGTCGATCAGGTAGCGCAGGTCGTCGGGGGAGCCGAACCGGCTGGTCGGCGCATAATATCCGCTCACCTGATAGCCCCAGGAGCCACCAAATGGATGCTCAGCCAGCGGCATGAATTCCACGTGTGTGAAACTCAGCTCCAGCAGGTACCCGACCAGCTCATCGGCCAACTCGCGGTACCCGAGACCAGGCCGCCAGGAACCGACGTGCATCTCGTAGACACTCATAGCCTGGTTGTGGGGATCGTTGGCCGTGCGATTGGCGAGCCAGGCGGCATCCGACCACTCATGGTGCGATTCGGTGACGATCGACGCGGTCTGCGGTGGTACCTCGGCGAGCCGGGCCATCGGATCGGCCTTCTCGACCCAGTCGCCGGATTGCGCGAG
Organism: Cryobacterium sp. Y57; assembly: GCF_002929505.1. GTDB lineage: Bacteria > Actinomycetota > Actinomycetes > Actinomycetales > Microbacteriaceae > Cryobacterium. Next base: position 12,848 of record NZ_PJJL01000062.1, on the reverse strand, counting down.
CAGCTGGAACTTGTAGTTGGCGCCGAGTGCGAGGCCCGGAATGAACAGCTCCCAGACGCCGGTGCTGCCCATATTGCGCATGGCGTGGGTGACGCCGTTCCAGCCGTTGAAGTCGCCGATCACCCGGGCGGCGCGGGCGTGCGGGGCCCACACCGCGAAGGAGGTACCGGTGGATGATGCCGTGACACCCTGGTGCTGGCGGTGGTGGGCCCCGAGCACGTCCCAGAGCCGCTCGTGGCGACCCTCACCGATCAGGTGCAGGTCCAGTTCGCCGAGCGTCGGGATGAACCGATACGGGTCATCACAAATCCAGGGCGGGGCGTTCTCGTAGCGGGCGTCGATCGTGTAATCGCTGAGCCCGACGATGCTCTCGCCCTGCCAGATGCCGTAGGCGAGGTGGGTCAGCTCGACGCGCGATCCGTTAGCGAGAATGGCGAACACCTCGGTGGCGAGGGGACGCAGTGCCCGCATGATGACGACCGGGTCTGACACTGAGTCTTCGTTGGCGAGGTGTTGGCCCAGAACTTCATGCGGGTTGTAATAGCGGCCGGCAGCGACGGCCTCGAGCACGTGGTCGGGCACCGGTTCGATCGGGGCCGCAGGCTTTTGGATCTTCTTGGGCCTGGATTTGGGGGACTGTGCCTTCTTGCCGTCGATGTTCTTTCCCTGACCCTTCGTGCTCGTGGTGTCGTGTTTCTGATGCTGTGCGTTTTTGTCTTTGCCGCCGCTCATGCGCGTGCCCGGGTCGGATCGTGTGGCGTGACATGCAGAATATGCACCGGTTCGGTGAAAGCGTCCAGACGCACGAAGTTATCGGACGACCAGGTCCAGGTGACGCCGGAGACGAGGTCGTGCACGTCGAAGTTGTCGCCGCGGGCAATGCCGAACCGGGTCACGTCGAGGTGCACCACCGTTTGGCGCACCGAGTGCGGGTCGACGTTGGCGACGATGATGAGGGCATCCGCTTGACCCGTTCCGGTGAAGGCAGCGCCCAGAAATTTGCTGTAGACGAGGATCGCGTCATCGTCGCTCGAGTGAATGTCGAGGTTGCGCAGCTGGCCCAGCGCGGGATGCTCCAAGCGGATGCGGTTGAGCAGCGTGATGTAGGGCGCGAGGGATTTTCCGAGCTCCTCGGCCGTGTTCCAGTCCCGCGGCCGGTACTCGTACTTCTCGTTGTCGATGCTCTCTTCGGCACCCGGCCGAGCGACGTTTTCGAACAGGTCGAAACCGGCATAGACCCCCCAGCTCGGCGCGGCCGTGGCGGCGAGCGCCGCCCGAATCTTGAACGCCGCCGGGCCGCCGAACTGCAGATACTCGGTGAGGATATCGGGAGTGTTCACAAACAGGTTCGGGCGCAGAAAGTCGGGGGTGTCGGTGGCGAGACCGTCGAAGAACTCCTCGAGCTCTTTCTTCGTGTTGCGCCAAGTGAAATAGGTGTACGACTGCTGAAAGCCGACCTTGCCGAGGGCCTGCATAAGAGCTGGACGGGTGAATGCCTCGGCCAGAAACACTACGTCGGGGTCGGTGGCATTGACCTCGGCGATAAGCCACTCCCAGAAGTCGAGCGGCTTGGTGTGCGGGTTGTCCACGCGAAAGATGCGCACGCCGAGGCTGATCCAATAGCGCAGCAATCGCAGCGCCTCGGCGCGGATGCCGGCGGGATCGTTGTCGAAATTGATCGGGTAGATGTCCTGGTATTTTTTCGGTGGGTTCTCCGCGAAGGCGATGGTGTCGTCGGGCAGGGTCGTGAACCACTCCGGGTGCTCCTTCACCCAGGGATGATCGGGGGAGGCCTGCAAGGCGAAGTCGAGAGCGAGTTCGATGCCGAGGGAGGCGGCCTTCTTCAGAAAAAAGCTGAAATCGGCGACGGTACCGAGGTCGGGGTGGATGGCGCCGTGGCCGCCGTCAGATGAGCCGATGGCCCAGGGTGACCCCGGGTCGCCGGGGGCAACGGTGAGCGAATTGTTCGGGCCCTTGCGGAAGGCTTGTCCGATGGGGTGGATCGGAGGCAGGTAGAGCACATCGAAGCCCATGGCGGCCACGGCGGGCAGTCGTTTGGCTGCGGTGCGAAAGGTTCCGCTTTTCCAGCTGCCGTCGGCGCGGCGAACGGCGCCCTCAGAGCGTGGGAAGAATTCGTACCAGGCACCGACACCGGCCCTTGCGCGTTCGACGATGATCGTGCGTTCGGCCGAGAAGGAGGCCAGGCCAGCGAGGGGGCGAGCCGCGATGGCCTGCCGCAACGCGGCATCCGCTACCGCGAGAAAACGCTCCGTAGCCGACTTGCCGGTGTTGGCGAGCGCTAGGGCCGCGGCCTGGAACACACGACGGGCGGCGATGGGGCGGCCGGTATCACGGCCGGCCTGTGCCAGGAGAACCCCGCCGATGGTGAACATGAGCTCGACGTCGATGCCCGCCGGTATCTTGATCGCCGCGTTGTGTTCCCAGGTCGCGAAGTCGTCGGCGTACGCGCGCACCCGATACTGCCAGTGACCCGGGACGCCGAGCTGCGCCTCGATGCCGTAGCGGTCGGTGCCGTCGGCCTGCAGCACCATCGGATGCCGCGTCGTGCTGCCATCCGGCGCCGTGAGCTGCAGGTCGACACCGATGAGGTCGTGCCCCTCGCGAAAAGCGGTCGCGCCAAACGGCACAACTTCGCCGACGAAGGCGCGGACCGGCCAGCGATTGTCGTCCAGCTGAGGAGACAGGTCAAGAACCGGGATGCGACCCATGGAAGTGGTGAAACCGCTCCCCGCCGCGGCATCCGCAGGCACGCTCGTGCGAGCAGTGCTCGATGCTGCCGGCTGGATCGTCTTTTTCGCTGCTGTCTTGGCCACACCATGACCGTAGCGTGAACAGTAGCCGTGGCGCTCCCTTTCCGTCGGGCGTGCCCGCGCGCGACGATTCCGTCGGGCGTGCCCGCGCGCGTTGATCGCGGTGTCACAGATTAGTCACCCGGCACCCCTAAGGTTGACCTCGTGAAGGCCATCCGCAAATTTACTGTCCGTGCCGTTCTCCCCGGGCCGCTCGCGGCTCTCGAGGAGCTTGCCGGCAATCTCCGCTGGTCGTGGCATGAACCCACTCGGCAGTTGTTCGAGCGCATCGCCCCTGAGCTGTGGCGCGAGATCGGTGCCGATCCGGTCGCCCTGCTCGGTGCCGTCGATCCACGTCGCCTCGACGAGCTGGCGCAGGACCACGACTACGTGGCGCAGGTTGATTCCACCAGAAACGGCTTGCGCGATTATCTCGATCAACCACGCTGGTACCAGGGACTCGAGGGCGAAAAACCGGCTGCGATCGCGTATTTCTCACCGGAGTTCGGCATCGCCGCTGCCCTGCCGCAGTATTCGGGGGGATTGGGAATTCTGGCCGGTGACCACCTCAAGAGCGCGTCCGATCTTGGCCTGCCGCTGGTGGGCGTGGGGCTGTTCTATCGCGCCGGTTACTTCAGCCAGGCCATCTCGCCTGACGGCTGGCAGATGGAAAGCTACCCGCTGCTCGACCCCGACGGGCTGCCGCTCGCCGTGCTGCGCCGAGCCGACGGTTCGGCCGTGCAGGTGTCCCTCGCCCTGCCCGACGACCGCACCCTGCATGCCCGCGTTTGGCAGGCCAAGGTGGGTCGGGTTCGCCTGTTGCTGCTCGACGCCGACATTCCCGAGAATGCTGACGACCTGCGCCTGGTCACCGACCGCCTGTACGGCGGCGGCGGCGAACACCGGTTGCTGCAGGAACTCCTGCTGGGCATCGGCGGTGCCCGCGCTGTGAAGCTGTGGAGCTCGCTGCACGGACTGCCAGAGCCCGACGTGTTCCACACCAACGAGGGCCACGCCGGGTTCCTCGGCCTCGAGCGCATCTCCAGCCTGATCGGCGAGGGCCTGAACTTTCAGGAAGCCCTGCAGGTGGCCCGTGCCGGAACCGTCTTCACCACCCACACTCCGGTCGCCGCTGGCATCGACCGCTTCGAGCGTTCCCTCGTGCGGCGCTACTTCGGCACCGATCTGCTGCCCGGCGTCGACGTGGAAGACCTGCTCGCGCTCGGAGCGGAGAGTTACTCCGGCGGCTCCTCCGAGGTGTTCAACATGGCCGTCATGGGATTACGCCTCGGCCAGCACGCCAACGGCGTGTCGACCCTGCACGGTGAGGTCAGTCGCAGAATGTTTAACGGGCTCTGGCCTGGCTTTGATTCAGCGGATGTGCCGATTACGTCGATCACAAACGGTGTCCACGCGCAGAGCTGGACCGACCCGGCGCTGAAGAGCCTCGCCAACGCGAAGCTCGGCACAAGCGACACCTCGACGGCGAACTGGGCCTCCCCTGATGTGTCCGACCAGGACCTGTGGTCGGTGCGCGGGCAGATGCGCCTGCAGTTCGTCGCGGATGCCCGCCGCCGTCTGCATAATGCTTGGCGCGACCAGAACCTGGGCGGCATCCCCCCGGCCTGGATGGGCCGGGTGTTCGACCCGAACGTGCTGACCATCGGTTTCGCCCGCCGCGTTCCTACGTACAAGCGCCTGACCCTGATGCTGCACGACCCTGAACGTCTGCGCGCCCTGCTGTTGCACCCGGAGCATCCGATTCAGATCGTCATCGCCGGCAAGTCACACCCCGCCGATGAGGAGGGCAAACGACTGATCCAGAAGATCGTGCAGTTCGCGGCGGATCCGGCCCTGCGCACGCGCATCGCTTTTCTCCCCGACTACAACATTGCGATGGCCCAGCTCATGTATCCGGGAACGGATGTCTGGCTCAACAATCCACTCCGCCCGCTCGAAGCCTGCGGCACGAGTGGCATGAAGGCGGCCTTGAACGGCGCCCTCAACCTGTCGATTCTTGACGGCTGGTGGCCGGAATACTATGACGGCAAGAACGGATGGGCAATTCCGTCGGCCGATTCGGCCGGCGACTCCGCCGAACGGGACCGGCTCGAAGCCGAGGCGCTGTACGACCTGATCGAACACCAGGTCGCCCCGATGTTCTATGAACGCAACGGCGACGACGTACCCGAACGATGGGTGTCAAATATCCGGCACACCCTCAGTTCCCTGTCGCCCGCACTGTCCGCTGACCGTATGGTCAGTGAATATGTGCAACGTCTATATCGCCCGGCCGGGCACTACGAAGCGCTCATGTCGGCGAACAACTACCGCGCGGCCCGCGAACTGGCGGCCTGGAAAGGGCGGATCGTCTCGGCCTGGCCGCAGGTCGCGGTGACCCACGTCGAATCGGGCGGCGTTTCGTCGGTGCCAGAAGTGGGTGATGACCTGCACCTGCGCGCGCACGTGCAGCTCGGCGGACTCGTCGCTGACGACGTGACCGTCGAAGTTGTCTACGGTAAGAGCCTCGGCACCGACGAACTGCGCGATGTGGCCACTCAGGCGCTCGAACCGGCACTGGTGAAAGAAGCACCGGCCGGCGGTGCCACCCTGTTCACAGGAACGGTCGAACTCGACCGGGCCGGAACGTTCGGTTATACCGTGCGCGTCGTTCCGAAGAATGACCTGCTCACCAGCCCCGCCGAAATGGGGCTGGTCGCCGTCGCAAGTTAGACGGCCCTGACTCGCTCAGGCACGGGGCGTACGGCGCGGCACGAGCGCGCCGTGCGCGCGCATAAGCTGCATCGAGGCACCCGGAACGAACAGGGAAGTGCCCGGTGCGTGCTCGATGACCGAGTCGCGCAGGTCGTCGTGACTGGAATCCCAGAGCAACGTATACGCATCCACTCCCTCATGCCTGGGCAGGGTGACCGTCTCGTCGTGCTCCCGCGCGTTGATCACGAGCAGGATGCGATTGAACGCTTCATGCTCGGGGGTCGACGCCGCCATGTACTGCAGAGTGCGCTCGGTCGGCGAGTTCCAGGCATCGCCGGTGAGTACCTCGCCAGCGATGTTGTACCAGTCCAGCTGGCTGGCACTGGGCGTGGTTTCGCCGAACCGTCCGAAGTGCACCGGACGCAACGCCGGGTTCTCCCGGCGCAGCTGCAGCAGGCGGCGAGTGACCCGGTGCAGGTCCTGCTGCCAGTCGTCGAAATCCCAGTTCAGCCAGGTCAGCTCGCTGTCCTGGCAGTAGGCGTTGTTGTTGCCCCGCTGGCTGCGCCCGAACTCATCGCCGGCGGTGAGCATGGGGATGCCGGCCGACAGGAGCAGAGTGCCGAGCAGGTTGCGCATGGCCTTGCGGCGGGTGGCCAGTATGGCTACGTCGCGAGTCGGCCCCTCCACCCCGTGGTTGTACGAGCTGTTGTTGTCGGTGCCGTCCCGGTTCGACTCGCCGTTGCCGAGGTTGTGTTTCACGTCGTACGCGGTCAGATCGGCGAGGGTGAACCCGTCGTGCGCGGTAATGAAGTTGAGCGAGGCGAGTGGGCCGCGCTTCTGGGAGAACGTGTTCGAGGAACCGGCGACCCGGGTCGCGAACCGTCCGATCCCGCTGCCGGCTGAGCCGCTTAGGCGCAGGCTCTTCATATCCGAAAGCCAGAAGTCGCGCATGCGGTCGCGGTAGCGGTCGTTCCACTCGGTCCAGCCGGGCGGAAAATTGCCGGTCTGCCAGCCGCCCTGGCCGACATCCCACGGCTCTGCGATGAGCTTCACGCCGGCCAGCTCCGGGTCGTCGCGAATCTCGGTGAGCAGCGGATGCTCCGGGTCGTAGACGACGCCGCCGTCGCGGCCGAGCGTCGCCGCCAGATCGAAGCGGAACCCGTCGATCTGCACATCGTTGGCCCAGTAGCGCAGCGAATCGAGCACGAGCCGTTTCGGCACGTCGTGGCTGAAGTTGACCGTATTGCCACAGCCGGTCACGTCGATGTAGGCACCGGACTCATCCTGCCGGTAATAGCCTGCATTGTCGATGCCGCGCAAACTCGTAACGGGGCCGTTCCGACCCTCTTCGGCGGTGTGGTTGTAGACGACGTCGAGGATGACTTCGAGCCCTGCCTCGTGCAGCAGCTTGACCATGCCCTTGAACTCGCGCAGCACCGCTGCCGGCCCGGCGGACTGGGCAGCCTGGGTGGCGTAGTCGGCGTGCGGGGAAAAGAAATTGAGGGTGTTGTACCCCCAATAGTTGATCAGGCCCTGTTTGATCAGGCGCTGCTCCGACACGAACGCCTGCACCGGCAAGAGTTCAACCGCGGTCACGCCGAGGTCCTTCAGGTAGGCGATCGTGGATTCGTGGGCGAGACCGGCGTAGGTGCCCCGCAGCGCAGCCGGAACCAGCGGGTTCATCCGGCTGAGGCCGCGCACGTGCGCCTCGTAGACCACGGTGTGATCGAGGGCCGTGCCCGGTTTCTCGGCGCCGTTCCAATCGAAATCGTCGTCGACCACCGAGGACTGCCACAATCCGGCGCCGACCCGAACCAGACCACGTGAATACGGTTCGATCAGAGTCTTCTCGGGGTGAAAAGAATTCTGTGCGCTGGCCGGACCCGACACTCGGATGCCGTACCGGCGCCCCGGTGACAGCGTGCGCGATTTGCCGGACCACACACCGTGCGCATCCTGCGTCATTGGTACGCTTTTGATGATCCAGTTCGGGTCGATCTCGTCGAACAGACACAGGTCCATGGCGTCGGCATGTTCGGCCCAGACGCGGAGTTCGCCGCCGGCGCTAGTTAGTCGCACACCGAGGTTGCGCAGGGGATCGGTGGAACTCATGGATTCAAGAGTAATCAGTGTGGGGGAGGGTGACGACCACCGGCATCCGCTCGACTGTAAAATGGCAGGCATGGTTGTCTATCTGGATCACGCGGCGACCACGCCGATGCTCCCCGCCGCTATTGCCGCCTACGCCGAAGCGATGAGCGTCGTCGGTAACCCCGCCTCGGTGCACAGCCAGGGCCAGAATGCCAAACGGATGCTCGAAGAATCGCGCGAGATCGTGGCCACCAGTCTCGCCTGCGATCCGATCGAAGTCGTCTTCACCGGAAGCGGCACCGAGGCGATCAACCTCGGCATCAAGGGCTTGTTTTGGGCCCGCGCCCCGCGCCGGCGCATTTTGGTACCCGGCGGCGAACACCACGCGACCCTCGACACGGTGGAGTGGCTCGCGCAGCACGACGGGGCCATCGTCGAGTGGATTCCGCTCGATCATGAGGGACGCATCGACCTTGGCGCGCTGGCGGATGCCATTGCGCGTGATCCCCTGGACGTTGCGCTGGTGAGTGTGATCATGGCCAACAATGAGGTCGGTACCCTCGAACCCGTCGCCGAGGTGGCGGCGCTCGCCGCCGCCAACGGCATCCCGGTGCACGTCGACGCTGTCGCCGCCTACGGTTACGTTCCGGTCGACTTTCGCACGCTCGCCGCTGCAGGTGTGTCGGCGCTGAGCGTATCGGCGCACAAGGTCGGCGGCCCGGTCGGCATCGGCGCGCTCGTGCTCGGCCGGGCGACGACCGTCGAGCCACTCATTCACGGCGGCGGCCAGCAGCGCAAGGTGCGTAGCGGCACCCAGGATGTCGCGGCGGCGGTCTCGTTCGCCGTAGCGGCATCCGCCATCACCGTTGAGCAGCGGGCGGCCCGGCAGCCAGAAGGGGCGGGAGGAGTCAAAACTGTTCGTCTGGCGGCGCTGCGCGACCGGGTCATTGCCGGTGTCGCGCGGGTCGCTCCCGGCGCCGTACTCAACGGCGACCCGACCACCCGGCTGCCGGGCAACGCCCACTTCAGCTTTCCCGGCTGCGAGGGCGACTCGCTGTTGTTCCTGCTCGACGCCGCCGGGGTGTCGGTGTCGACCGGATCAGCCTGCCAGGCCGGGGTGCCGGAACCCTCGCACGTGCTGCGGGCGATGGGACGCAGCGAGGTCGAGTCCCGCGGTGCCCTGCGCATCACCCTCGGCCATACGTCGACGGACGCGGACGTCGACGCGCTGCTCGCGGCTCTGCCCGCAGCCCACGCCCAGGCGCTCGTTGCCGGTCTGGCCGATCGGGTGCCCGGGCACTGACGGGCTGACGTTTGCTCAAACGGGCACTCCGCGTACACTCGTTGAGTGAAGGTTTTAGCAGCAATGAGTGGCGGTGTTGATTCCGCCGTCGCAGCCGCACGTGCGGTCGAAGCTGGACACGAGGTGGTTGGCGTGCATCTGGCGCTGAGCCGGATGCCGGGCACACTGCGCACCGGCAGTCGTGGCTGCTGCACGGTGGAAGATTCGATGGATGCCCAGCGTGCCGCCAATATCATGGGCATTCCCTACTATGTCTGGGACTTCTCGGAACGCTTCAAACTCGACGTCGTCGACGACTTCATTGCCGAGTACGCCGCCGGCCGCACGCCGAACCCCTGCATGCGCTGCAATGAGAAGATCAAGTTCGCCGCCCTGCTTGAAAAGGCCATGGCCCTCGGCTTCGACGCCGTCTGCACCGGCCACTACGCGAGCATCCTGACGGATGCCGATGGCAACAAGGAACTACACCGCGCGGCCGCCTGGGCGAAAGACCAGTCCTACGTGCTCGGTGTGCTCACCGCCGACCAGATCAACCACTCCATGTTTCCGCTCGGCGCCACGCCGACCAAGGCCGAGGTGCGCGCCGAAGCGGCCGAACGCGGCTTCTCGGTGGCCAACAAGCCCGATTCCTACGACATCTGCTTCATCCCCGACGGCGACACCAAGGGCTGGCTCGGCGAACGCGTCGCCCCAGTGACCGGTAATATCCTCGACCGGGAAGGCAACACCCTCGGCCAGCACGACGGCGCCGTCGCGTTCACCGTCGGCCAGCGCAAGGGGCTGTCGATCGGCACTCCGGCCGCCGACGGCAAGCCGCGCTTCGTGCTTGAGGTGCGCCCGATCACCAACACGGTCGTCGTCGGTCCGAAGGAGGCGCTCGCCATCAAGGAGATCGCCGGCAACAAGTACACCTGGGCGGGGCTTGCCCCCGAACATCCAGATGTCGCGTTCCCCTGCCATGTGCAGATCCGCGCCCACGCCGACCCGGTACCTGCGGTAGCCCAGGTCGTCTCGACCACCGCGGTGACCGGAGTCCTCGACTCGGTCGAGTTGCGCATCATTCCGAACGAGCCGCTGGCTGGCGTCGCCCCCGGGCAGACCGCCGTGGTGTACGTCGGCACCCGGGTGCTCGGCCAATGCACCATCGACCGCACCGTCAGCGCCGTTCCGGTTGCTGTCACCGCTTCTGTTTCCACCGACACTGTCCCCACCGCTTCTGTTCCCACCGCTTCTGTTTCCACCGCTACTGTCCCCACCGCTTCGGCCAGCCCCGTCCCGGTCAATGCCTGAGTCCGTTGTTGCCACCACACCCGACGCGCTGAGTGCCGCAGCGGCCGAGGCTGCCGATATCACCACCCGCGTGCTTGCCGCCCGTGACGCCTATTACGAGCGCGACACCGTCATTATCTCCGACGCCGAGTACGACCGGCTGGTTCAACGCCTCGACGAACTCGAGCGATTGCATCCCGAGCTGGCGAGCCAGGACAGCCCTACCCAAACGGTCGGCGGTCGAGCCGAAGTCACCCTGTTCGACCCGGTGACACACGCCGAACGCATGCTCAGCCTCGACAACGTTTTCTCCCTCGAAGAATTCGACGCCTGGGCTCGCAAAGCCGCGGAAAACTCCGGCCGCGCGGTGCACTACCTGTGCGAACTCAAGATCGACGGCCTCGCCATCAACCTGCGCTACGCCAATGGAGTGCTCGTCTCCGCGGCGACCCGCGGCGACGGGGTCGTCGGCGAAGACGTGACCGAGAACATCGACCTCGTACCCGGCATCCCGAGTCGCCTGGCTGGCACCGGGCATCCATCACTCATGGAGGTGCGCGGAGAGGTGTTCTTTCCGACGGTCGCGTTCGACGAGCTGAACGCGGCGCAGTCCGCGGCCGGCGAGCGGATGTTCGCCAACGCTCGCAACGCTGCGGCCGGGTCGTTGCGGCAGAAAGCCTCCGGCAAGAACGCGGACCAGCTGCGCCTCATGAAGGCGCGCCTGGGTCGGCTGCGCATGCTCGTTCACGGCATCGGCGCCTGGGAGAACCCGCCCGTGCAGACCCAGTCCGAGGTCTACGGCCTGCTCCACGGTTGGGGGCTGCCGACCAGCAGCTACTTTCGCGTGGTCCCGTCGGTCGCCGAGGCGGCTGAGTTCATCGAGTATTACGGAGCGCACCGCGGCAGCGTCGTGCACGAGCTCGATGGCATCGTCATCAAACTCGATGAGCTCGCCCTGCACGCCGAGCTTGGCGCCACCAATCGGGCGCCGCGCTGGGCAATCGCCTACAAATACCCGCCGGAGCAGGTCAACACGAAACTGCTCGATATCGTCGTGAGTGTCGGCCGCACCGGCCGCGCCACCCCCTTCGCGGTCATGCAGAAAGTACTCGTGGCCGGCAGCGAGGTACGCCAGGCGACACTGCACAACCAGGACGTCGTCAAGGCCAAGGGGGTCCTGATCGGCGACACGATCGTGCTGCGGAAGGCCGGTGACGTCATTCCCGAGGTGCTGGGCCCGGTCGTCGAACTGCGCGACGGCACCGAACGCGAATTCGTCATGCCCCAGAACTGCCCGGAATGCGGCACCCCGCTGGCCCCGGCCAAAGAGGGCGACATCGACCTGCGCTGCCCAAACGCGCGCAGCTGCCCCGCGCAGGTACGCGGCCGAGTCGAACACATCGGCAGCCGTGGGGGGCTCGACATCGAGGTGCTCGGCGAGGTCGCCGCTTCTGCGCTCACCCAGCCGACCGTGCCGGCCGACCCGCCGCTGTCGACCGAGGCCGGCTTGTTCGCCCTGAAACTTGCCGACCTGTTGCCGATCCAGGTGATCGTGCGCGACGCCGAAACGGGCTTGCCGAAGGAAGACGATGGGGTTGCGAAAATTCGTATGCCGTTCTGTCGCAATCCGAGTCCGGCCGAAAAGAAGCAGGGTCTGACCGGCCTGCAGCCGTCCTCCAGCGCGCTCAAGCTCCTGGCCGAGATCGAGAAGGCCAAGACGAAGCCGCTGTGGCGCATTCTGGTGAGCCTGAACATCCGTCATGTCGGCCCGGTCGCCGCCCGGGCACTGGCCAACCACTTCGGCTCACTCGACGCCGTTCGTGCGGCGACCCGCGAAGAACTCGCCGGCGTCGACGGGGTTGGCGGCATCATCGCCGACGCAGTGCTCGCCTGGTTCGTGGTGGACTGGCACGAAGATATCGTCACCCAGTGGGCCGCGGCCGGAGTGCAGTTCGCCACCCCGGGCCACCCCGGTCCGGGCGCGGCCGAGGCCGCCGGGGGAGTGCTCGCGGGGCTGACCGTCGTGGCCACCGGATCACTCGAGGGCTTCACCCGGGAGGGCGCGCAGGAGGCGATCATCGCCGCCGGCGGTAAAAGCGCATCGAGCGTGTCCAAGAACACCGACTTCGTGGCAGCCGGGCCCGGCGCCGGATCGAAACTGGGCAAGGCCGAAGCCTTCGGCATCCGAATCCTCGACGCCGACGAATTTCGAACCCTGCTCACGGAGGGGCCGGCCGGGTTGGCGACCGCGCCGGCATCCACGTAGGCTGCTGCACCGGCGCCGCGCTGAACGCGGGGCGGCACTCGCAAGTGCCACCCCGCCGAACTCAGCGCCCAAGTTAGAGCGTGTGCTGGTTGCGCTTTCGGTGTGGATTACTATCCGAACTCGAGTTCACGCCCTCACTCGTTGAGTCCGAGGGTTGATCGCGCTGCGGCGAGTTCGTTCAACGGTGCCCTATTAGGGCTTGAGGATGACTTTGGTCCACCCGTCGTTGCGGTCGCCGAAGTTCTTGTAGGCATCCACGGCTTTACTGAGCGGGACCTCGTGCGAAACGATCCACGACGGCTTGGCTTTGCCAACGGCAATCAGGTCGCGCAGTTGCCGATTATATTTCTTCACCGGGCATTGGCCGCTGCCCATGCTCTGGCCTTTGAGCCAC
>NZ_PJJL01000067.1 GCF_002929505.1 Cryobacterium sp. Y57 | reverse complement strand
CCACCCCCACTAACCACCCCACAACTCCCTCGCAGAAACCCGGCGGGCCCACGTGCACACAGCACGCGAGGCCCGCCTCTTCGCACACCCCCACCAGCCCAGCACGTTGTCTTCCGAGGGGGGCACGCCATCGACAAGCCGGAACGAATAGCGCGCAATCCTCATGATCTACTACCCTCGACTCATCGTGGTCTTTTTGAGGCTTCGACCGCTATCGCGCAGTGTCTCAGCATCCGGCGCTGGATGCACACTGACCCCCAATCGCAGGGAGAACAATGTCGCCCACTGCTCAGCTCCCACGGGTGCAGGAGAAGAAGCCGGGCGGCGTCCGTTCCGATATTCAAGGACTCCGTGCGCTGGCCGTCGTGGCCGTCATTTTCGACCATATCTGGGCGTGGCCGTCCGGCGGTTTCGTGGGTGTCGATGTCTTTTTCGTCATCAGCGGCTTTCTCATCACCGGACTACTGCTGCGCGAGCATGAGCGAACCAATCACATCTCTTTCACCGTCTTCTATCAACGCCGCGTCAAGCGCATCATCCCGGCAGCGACGCTGGTTTTGCTGGTCACCCTTGGCACGGCATTGCTCTTGTTCAACAGGGGCCGGTTTGACCAGACGTTCTGGGATGCGATCTGGGCTTTCTTCTTCACCGCGAACTGGCATTTCGCGGCCGTCGGCACGGACTATTTTCTGGCGGACGGCCCGATTTCGCCCCTGCAGCACTACTGGTCCCTCTCCGTCGAGGAACAGTTCTACTTCGTCTGGCCGGCTCTGATGCTTGCCGTGTTGATTCTCGCCGCCAGGGCGGGGGTCAATCGTCGACGCCTTGTCACCGGCGTCGTCATAGCACTCATCATCGTCGTGTCGTTCGGGTGGGCCATGTTTGACACGCAAGCCCACCCGACCCTGGCCTATTTCTCCACCTTCACACGGGCTTGGGAACTCGGTGTGGGCGCGCTCATCGCCATAACGTCGCCGTGGTGGTCACGGATTCCAGCGCGAGCGCGTCCGATTCTCGCCTGGGCGGGATTGCTCGGTATCGTCTACTCGATCTTCGTCATCAACGAGACTCTGCTTTTTCCCGCGCCGTGGGCTGTGCTCCCGGTCGTCGCCGCAGCCCTCGTTATCGCAGCCGGCATCGGGGGTGAACAGCGTTTCCTCTATCCGCTGACTAACCGGGTCAGCGTCTACCTCGGCAACATTTCCTATTCCCTGTACCTCTGGCACTTCCCGGTCATCATTCTTGCCGGCACGCTGATGTCGCCATCTTCGCCTCGGTACTATGTCCTCGTTCTCGTGGGCATCGCAGTGCTTTCGGTGCTCGCCTACAATCTGGTCGAGCGGCCCCTGCATAAATCACCGTGGCTCGGCGGCAAGATGTCCCGCCAGCGCCGCTGTTGTGAGTGGTCGCTCTGGCGGCAACAGCACGGCCCCGCCATAAAACGCAACGGGCTTGCCGGCGCCGCGCTCGTGGCCTTCGGCGTCGTCTTCCTCGCGATCCTCCCGTCGCTGTCACCCAACCCGGCAGCTGGCTACGTGCCGGCGGCTCCCAGAGATTCGACGGTTCCCTCCCTAACTCCGCAGGCCGACGCCGTACAGGCGCAGCTTTCATCGGCGCTATTGGCTTCAACGTGGCCGGAGTTCAACCCGCCCATCGTCAATTTAGCCGATCAGCGTGTTCCGCAATGGACCGAGAATGGCTGTCTGAACGTCACCGATCGCAATTTCGATCTATGTTCCTACGGTGCAGCTGTTCCCACACGCACCGCCGTTGTACTGGGCGATTCCATCGCGACCAGCTGGCTTCCGGGTGTGATTTCGGCGCTGGAACCCCTCGGCTATTCGATACAGGCACTCACCAAGGAGAGTTGCCCCATCGCGCGAACGGATGTCCTCGACCCGCGTGCCCGAGACACAGTGTTTGACGAGTGTGGATCATTCACCGACTGGGCGCAGCAGAAGGTGCGGCAACTGGATCCTGACCTGATCATCCTCTCCGATTCCTTTCTCTCTATCAAACGACTGGCGTCTCAGGCTGAAGGGCCGGCAGCGGAATCTGAATGGACCGCTGCCTACGCGGCCGCGCTTGAGGAGCTGCCTGCACGCGCGTCGAAAGTCAGTCTGATGACCCCTCCCGGTGCAGAAAATCTGCAGTCCTGTTATACCCCCTTGTCTCAGCCGGGTAATTGCATCCGTTCGATTCAAGACGACTGGAAGGTTCTTCTTCGTGCCGAAGCGAGCGCCGTGACCGTGGCTGGCACGACGTTCATCAACACCCAGTCCTGGTTCTGCATTGAGGCCCTCTGCCCGGCCTTTGTAGACAAATCAGCCGTGTACGCCGACTCCAGTCATCTCACCGCGACCTACAGCGAAAGTATCGGTGCAGTGCTCCGGGAGAAACTGCAGTCCCTCGAGATCGCTCCGCCGAGCGCCTAGTATCGGGTCCAGCGGCGGGTGGTTGTCGGGGCTGCTGGCAGTACTGTTCCGGGTCGACACCCGCCGTTGTCCCGTTGGGCCGGTGTTGAGCGTTCGCGGCACCGTTGAGGGAAGAGGGCACCGGTTCCTTGGAGTGCGCTCGTCCCTAGACGGTGCCACGAGGGCGGCGGGCATCCGAGTTATGCGCGCGCCGCGCCTTCGGCGCGCTTCCGTCGCACCGCCGTCGTGGTGATGAAGGACAGTCCGAGCAACAGCGCGGCGGTTCCGCCCGAAATTGCCAGCACGGAGGCGTCATAGCCCGTGGAGGCAAGCCCGACGTAGCGCACGGATGTCTCCGTGGAGCCGACATACCCCGCGTCCGGAGGAACAACGGCGCCGGTCACCTCCGGGCTCGAACTACCGTTCGGAACGTACGTTGCAGCGGATGCTGCGGCTGGCACAGCGAAGACGGCCAGGGTGGCGAGGGCGGTAATTGCAAAAAATTTCTTGAGCATGAGAGATTTCCTGTCAGAACGGTCGGTTCGGCACGAATCGAGGTGAATGTATGCCGTGAACGCCTCATACCGTAGCGATTTCTACCGTAGATATCTACGGGTTGCTGACGAATTCTCACTGAAAGTATTGTGCGGTACGCTCTCAAGCCGTTACCTCGCTGGTCTGGCGCACGCGCGCACGCGCGCACGCGCGCACGCGCGCACGGAGAAAGTTTCGCCGAAGGAGTCGAAACTGGTCAACGGATCCATTCCGCACCCGCCTGTAGTCTGGCAACAAAGCACATTGCCCCTTGAGGGAAAGACGATCCATGCCCGATCTCGTTCTGCGCTCCGTCACGCAGCCCGGCACCACCACGCTTTACGACGTGCATATCTCCGACGGAGTCATCACGCAGATCCCGCCCACACATAGCAAAACGGATGCCCTCACCATCGACCTCGAGGGCCGCACCGTCATCCCCGGCCTGTGGGATGAACACGTGCACATGACCCAGTGGGCGCTCACCGGAGCCCGGTTCGACCTCTCCGTGGCCTCTTCGGCCGATGAGGCGCTCGGGCTCGTGCGCGCGCAGATCATCACGGCCGCGCGGCCGACCCCGTTGATCGGAGTCAGATTTCGCGACGCGACCTGGGCTGACTGGCCGACCCTGCGCGGCCTCGATGAGGTGGCGCAGGGGCATCCGACCGCTTTGATCAGCCATGACCTGCACTGCGTCTGGCTCAACAGCGCGGCCGCTGCGCGCTTTGACGTGAACGTCGACGAGTCCGGCTTGCTGAGGGAGCAGGCCGCGTTCGACCTCACCCTGGCACTGGGCCAGCTGCCCGACGCCGAAGTCGACGTTCTGGCCGCCCAGGCCGGGAGCCGGGCAGCCGCTCGCGGCATCGTCGGCGTCGTCGACTTTGAAATGACCTGGAACCGCGACCCGTGGCAGCGCCGCATCGCCGGCGGGTTCGACGCATTAAGAGTCGATGCCGGCGTCTACGTCGCCGACCTTGACCGCGCCGTCGCCGAGCGGATGCACACCGGCGACCGCATCGCAGACACCCGCGGCCTGCTCAGCGTAGGGCCGCTCAAGCTGCTCATCGACGGGTCGCTGAACACCCGCACGGCCTTCTGCGTCAACGAATACCCGGTCGGCGGGCACGGGGTGCTCGTCGTGAGCGAAGACGAGCTCACCGAGATTCTGCTGAAGGCGCGAGACGTCGGGCTGCTACCCGCGGTGCACGCCATCGGCGACGCGGCCAACACCGTCGCCCTCAACGCCTTCGAGCGCGCCGGCACCATCGGCCGTAACAACCCCGGCGGCACGGTCGGCCGCATCGAACACGCCCAGTTTTTGCAGGCCCAGGATTTCGCCCGTTTCGCCCGCCTGGGCGTCACGGCGAGCGTGCAGCCGGAGCAAGCCCTCGACGACCGCGACGCCATCGAATCCAATTGGGCCGCCGGAGCCGACCGCGTCTTCGCCCTGCGCTCGCTACTCGACGCCGGCGCCACCCTCGCCTTCGGATCCGACGCCCCCGTCGCCCCCCTCGACCCCTTCACCGCCATGAGCGCAGCGTCGGCCCGGGCCCGGAGCGACGGCCGCGAACCCTGGCGCCCCGACCAGGTCATCACCCGCAGTCAGGCACTGGCCGCGTCGGCTCGCGGCCGCACCCGCCTGCGCGTTGGCGATATCGCCGACCTTGCCATCCTCGACGGTGACCCGCTCCAGGTGTCCGATACCGTCTTTGAACGGATGCCCGTAGCTGCCACGCTGCTCGCCGGCCGCGCTACCCACGGCGCCGCCCTGTTCGGCGGCTGAGGGAGGGTTACCCGAACCGTCCAGACACGTAGTCCTCGGTCGCCTGCACGGTTGGGTTCGAGAAGATCGTCGTGGTGTCGTCGTACTCGATGAGCTTGCCCGGCTTGCCGGTGCCCGCAATGTTGAAGAACGCCGTACGGTCTGATACCCGTGAAGCCTGCTGCATATTGTGCGTCACGATCACGATCGTATACTCCTGCTTCATCTCTTCGATGAGGTCCTCGATGGCCAGCGTCGAGATCGGGTCGAGCGCCGAACACGGCTCGTCCATCAGAATCACGTCGGGCTCGACGGCAATGGCGCGGGCGATGCACAGTCGCTGCTGCTGCCCACCCGACAGCCCCGATCCGGGGCGCCCCAGGCGATCCTTCACCTCGTTCCACAGGTTGGCGCCGCGGAGGGCCTTTTCGGTGAGGTCGTCGGCATCCGTTTTCGACATGCGACGGTTGTTGAGTTTCACGCCGGCCAGCACGTTGTCCTGGATCGACATGGTCGGAAACGGGTTGGGTCGCTGAAAGACCATGCCCACTTGGCGACGCACGAGCACGGGGTCAACGCCCGGTCCGTACAGGTTGTTGCCGTCGATGAGCACCTCACCCTCGACGCGGGCGCCGGGGATGACTTCGTGCATGCGGTTGAGCGTGCGAATGAATGTGCTCTTACCGCAACCGCTCGGCCCGATGAACGCGGTCACCGTGCGCGGCTCGATGACGATCGAGACACCCTCGACGGCCAGAAAATTGGTGTAATACACGTTGAGGTCGTTGACTTCGATGCGCTTGGACATAAGTCCCTTTCTATACTGAAGGAAAAATTAGCGGCCCAGTTTGGGCGAGAACCAGTAGGCGATCAGGCGGGCGAGGCCGTTGAGCAGCATCACGATCAGAATCAAGGTGAGCGCCGCGGCCCAGGCCCGGTCGATGAAGGCCTGCGAGTCCGCGCCCTGGTTGGCGTACTGCGTGTACACGAACACCGGCAGGGTCATCATGCGTTCGCTGAACAGGTCGTAATTCATGCTCGACGTGAACCCGGCAATGATCAACAGCGGCGCCGTCTCACCGATCACACGGGCAATCGACAGCATCACACCGGTCACAATTCCGGCAATGGATGTCGGCAATACGACCTTGAGAATGGTCAGCCACTTCGGCACCCCGAGAGCAAAAGCGGCCTCGCGCAGTTCGTTCGGCACGAGCTTGAGCATCTCTTCGCTCGAACGCACCACCACGGGAATCATCAGCACCGACAGCGCGATGGCTCCACCGAAACCAAAGCGGATACCTGGATCGTCGAACAGTAGCGCGAACAGGGCGAAGGCGAACAGCCCCGCAACGATCGAGGGGACACCGGTCATCACATCCACGAAGAAGGTAATGGCCCTGGCCAGGCGTCCGCGACCGTATTCCACGAGATAGATCGAGGCCAGGAGTCCGATCGGCACCGAGATGAGCGTCGCCATGCCGGTCACCATGAGCGTGCCGATGACGGCGTGCAGCACGCCGCCGCCCGCGCCCACGACGTTGCGCTGCGAGGAGGTGAAGAACGTCGGCGTGAGAATCGCGGGCAGCCCGTTCACGGTAGTCGTGTAGATGATCGAGATAAGCGGTAACAGGGCAATGACGAACGCCGCGGTCACCAGCGCGGTCATCAACCGGTCCTTGGCCTTGCGTGAGCCCTCGACCAGGCGGGAGAGCACATAGATCGCGACGCAGTACAGCACGGTACCGAACACGAACGTGCCCACAATGTTGAAGCCGTCCACCGCTGCCGACAGGTGGAGCATCACAAAGAAGGCGGCCGACACGGCCCAGCTGGCGAGCAAAACCCACAGCGACGCGCGCCGGGGCAGCTTGCCCGCGGTGAGCGAGTTCGTGAGCGGTGAAGCTTCCAGAACGGATGACATCAGTTGGCTCCCGAAAATGCCTTACGGCTGTTGATGATGACCCGGGCCAGCATGTTCACGAGCAGTGTCACGATGAACAGAACGAGGCCGGTCGCGAGCAGAATGTTCACGCCGACGCCGTGCGCCTCCGGAAAGTTCAGTGCGATATTCGCGGCGATGGTATTGGAGTTCTGCGCGGTGAGCAACTGGAAGATCACTTCTGGGCTGGGGGAGAGCACCATGGCCACGGCCATGGTCTCGCCGAGGGCACGGCCGAGACCGAGCATCGACGCCGAGATGATGCCGGGCAGGCCGAACGGCAGCACGGCCATTCGAATCATTTCCCAGCGGGTAGCGCCGAGTGCCAGGGCTGCTTCCTCGTGCAGCAGCGGGGTCTGCAGAAAGATCTCGCGACAGATGGCGGTGATGATCGGCAGAATCATCACGGCGAGCACGATAGACACGGTGAAGATGGTGCGGCCGGTGCCCGAGGCCGGGCCGGCGAGGGGGGTGAACCAACCGAACCAGTCCACGATGGTGGTGTAGAACGGCTGCACGAGTGGCGCCAGCACGCCGATGCCCCAGAGGCCGAAGACCACCGAGGGAACGGCGGCGAGTAGGTCGACCAGGTAGCCGAGGCCCTGCGCGAGCTTGCGTGGTGCGAAGTGTGAAATGAACAGGGCGATGCCGATGGCGACCGGAACGGCCATGAGCAGCGCCAGAACGGCTGAGTAGATTGTGCCGAAGACGAGCGGGCCCACGTAAGACCAGAAATTGGTGACGTCTCCGCTGAAATCGTCTGGCCCCGCGACGAACGCTGGCAGGCTCTCGACGAGCAGAAAGATGGCCACGGCGGCGAGCATGGCGAGGATCAGGCTTCCAGAAATCACGGTGGCCGACGAGAAGATGCGGTCGCCGGGGCGTTGCCTGGCCTTGATGGTCGTGGCGGCAGCGGTGGTCATGCCGATCTCCTAAAAAGCGTCGAGCTGGTGAAAGTATGTGAAACGGGGGTGCCGTGCGGCTGGACGCAACGGGCCGCACACCCCAGTCTGCCCGATCTGCCCTCGCAGGTGTGCGAGAACAGACCGGGCAGGTGTGTGGAGTTGTTACTTGACGGTCGCGAGAACCGCGGCGACGTCAGCTTCGAGCTTGTCCGTCAGCGGTGCGACACCGGCGGATTCTTCAGCAACAGCCTGGCCGGCAGCGCTGGCGATGTATTCGATGTATGCCTTGACGAGCTCGCCCTGTGCTGCATCCGCATATTCGTTGCAGACGATCGCATAGCTCACCAGCACCAGCGGGTATTCCGCCGGGTTGGTGGTCTTGCGGTTCAGGTCGAGCGCCAGGTCATCGGCTGCGCGGTCGGCCACGAGGGGCGATCCGGCGACAACCTCGGCCGCGGCCTCGGGGGTGTAAGCCACGAACTCGCTGCCGACCTTGAGCTTGGCGGTGCTGAGCGTGCCGGCCTGCGAGGCGTCGGCGTAGCCGATCATGTTCGTGCCGTTGGTGACAGCGTCAACGACGCCCGAGGTGCCCTTCGCGCCTTCGCCGGGGAACGGGAAGGTGTCAGAGGCCTTTTCGGCCCAGAGGCCGGACGAAGCGGCCTGGCCGAGGTAGTCGGTGAAGTTCTTGGTGGTACCCGAGTCATCTGAGCGGTGCACGGCGTGAATGATATCGGAGGGGAGCGTTGCGTCGGGGTTCAGCGCAACGATGGCCGCGTCGTCCCAGGTGGTGATCGCACCGGAGAAAATCTTGGCGAGCGTGTCAGCGTCCATATTGAGTTCGTCAACGCCATCGACGTTGAAGATCACTGCGATCGGGGAGATGTAGACCGGCAGGTCGACAGCCTTGCTGTCGGGGGCGCAGGAGGCGAAGGCGCCGGCGAGCTCGTCGGTACTCATGTAGGAGTCGCTGCCGGCGAAGTCGGTGCCGCCGGCGATGAAGGCTTCGCGACCGCCGCCGGAGCCGGAGGGCTCATAGTTGATCGTGACGCCGGTGTTGGCGGTCTGGAAGCCGGCGATCCAGGCCTGCTGGGCGGCATCCATCGAGCTGGCGCCGGCGCCGTTGAGGGTGCCGGTGAGGGTGCTGGCGGATGCTTCGTCGGACGCCGGGGTGGCTCCTTCGTTTGCTGCACAGGACGAGAGAGCAAGACCTGCGGCAATGGCGATGACCGCGGGACGGCCGAAACGCTTGAAGTTCACGTGTATTCCCTTTCAGGGTTTTGACAAAACTGTGTGTGCTTATACAAGCCGGTGCTGGCCCGTAAACGACGTTAGAGATTTGAAGTAACCATCGCCCGACCTATTGGTAAACAGAAGGTAAACGAGAGATAACGCTTGAAGCATCGACGGCCCTAATCAGGGGGTCTCGCCGAGCATGATCAGAGGATGCTGGCAGTTCCGCACCGGCTCGCGTCACGCGCCAGCTGATCGGCCTAAGTCGTCGCGGAGTATGTCTCGATCGCGAGGATGCCGGCGGCTGGGTTCTCCGACGACAGGTGCACGATCGAGAATCCACCGGTGTCCAGGTTCGCCGCCTCCGACAGTGCCGACGACGTCTGGCTTCCCGTCGCGAGCGCGATCTCGCGCAAAATCTCCGGCAGTACGGGCCCGTGGCTGCAGAGCACGGCCGTCTTGCGGGCCCGTACGCGCTTGCCGACGACGCCGCGAACATCCGCTTCGCTGTTTTCGAGCGCGTCCTGGCTGATGAGGTCGGTCTGCTTGATCGGGATGCCCGTGGCGGCAGCCAGCGGCGCCACTGTCGTGACACATCGCGTTGCCGTGCTCGAGATTATGCGCAGCGGGCGCCACGCCGTGATCGTGTCGACCAGGCTCGCCGCCTGCTTCACGCCGCGAGCGGTCAGCGGACGACGCGCGTCAGGCAGGGCATCGGTGCGCGGCGCCGACTTGCCGTGCCGCAGCGCGATCAGCGCGAACGTACGGGTCACCCCGGCGTCGACCAGAGCGGAGAACGCCTCGAGAATGGTGACGTCGGCCGGGTAGCTCAGATAGGTACGCGCCTTCTTGATGGTGACCCATTCAATGGCGGCGACCTCGCCGTTGGGTACGAAGGTGGAGTGCGCGATCGCATCGGGCGTAATCTCGGCAGCCCAATAGTGCACGATCTTGGTGCGGCCGTCTGGCATGTCGTAGTGCGACACGCCGAGCGGCACGCCGAGGGCCACGGCCAGCCCGGTCTCTTCTTCTACTTCGCGCACCGCGGTGTGGGGCAGCGTTTCGCCCGGGTCCACCTTGCCCTTGGGAATGGTCACGTCGCCGTGTACCGTGCGGTGAATCAGCAGCACCTGCACACGACCCTCGACCAGCCGCCAGCAGACGGCGCCGGCGGCGTAAACAGCGGGGTCGTTAGCTTTGACGGCCACTAGCGACGCCCGGTCGGCCGCTTGCGCGCACCGATTTGCCGCATCAGCTGGTTTTGCATATCGCTCAGATGCACGCCCTTTTCGTCGACGTCGTGGCGGGTCCACTGGCCGGTTTCGTCGAGCCACCAGCTTGACGTCCGCGGATCCATCGCTCGTTCGAACAGTTCGTCGATCTCGACCAGGTGCTCAGGATCGACCAGCCGCACGAGCGCCTCGACCCGGCGATCGAGGTTGCGGTGCATCATGTCGGCGCTGCCGATGTACACCTGGGTGCCACCGAGGCTGTGAAAAGAGAAGATACGCGAATGTTCCAAGTACCGGCCCAGAATCGACCGCACCCGAATGTTCTCGCTCATGCCCGCGACGCCGGGTCGCAGGCTGCAGATGCCGCGCACCCAGACGTCGACCTGTACGCCGGCCTGGCTGGCCCGATACAGCGCGTCGATGATGGCCTCGTCAACCATGGAGTTGACCTTGATCCGGATGCCACTCGTCTTACCGTCGAGCGCATTCTGGGTCTCGATCGCGATGTGTTTGAGTAAGGCCTTGCGCAGGTGCAAGGGAGCTACCAGCAGTCGCTTGAACTTCTTCTCGATGGCATAACCCGACAACTCGTTGAACAGGCGGGTCAAGTCTTTGCCGACCTGGGCATCGGCTGTGAGCAGGCCGAGGTCTTCGTAGATGCGGCTGGTCTTGGGGTTGTAGTTTCCCGTGCCGACGTGGCTGTAGTGCCGCAGCACCCCTTTCTCATAGCGCACCACGAGGGCGAGCTTGCAGTGTGTTTTCAAGCCCACCAGGCCGTAGACCACGTGCACGCCGGCCTTCTCGAGTTTGCGGGCCCAGGTGATGTTCGCCTGTTCGTCAAAGCGGGCCTTGATCTCGACCAGGGCGAGTACCTGCTTGCCGCTGTCGGCGGCGGCGATGAGTGCCTCGACGATGGGGCTGTCGCCGGAGGTACGGTACAGCGTCTGTTTGATGGCGAGCACGTTCGGGTCGGCCGCGGCTTGTTCCAAAAAAGCCTGCACGCTCGTCGCGAACGACTCGTAGGGGTGGTGCAGCAGCACGTCGCGGTTGGCGACCGCTGCAAAGATGTCCTGCTCGGCGTTCGGCTCGCTCGGCAGCAGCTGAGCGGCCGTTGTGGGCACGTGCTTGACGAAGTGCAGATCCGGGCGGTCGATGCGCAGGTCGAACAGGCCGCCGAGGTCGAGAGGCGCTGGCAGGTGATAGACCTCCTGCTCGGTCACGTCGAGTTCACGCACGAGCAGCCCGAGGGTGACGTCGTCCATGTCCTCGGTGACCTCCAGCCGAATGGGCGGGCCAAACCGGCGTCGCAGCAGCTCTTTCTCGAGCGCTTTGATCAGGTTCTCGGTTTCGTCTTCGTCGATTTCGACGTCTTCGTTGCGGGTGACCCGAAAGACGTGGTGTTCCAGAATTTCCATGCCCGGAAACAGGTCGCCGAGCTGGTTGGCGATCAGGTCCTCCAGCGCGATATAGCGGATGCGGTCAACCGACTCGGTGCAATCCACCCGCACGAACCGCGGCAACATCGGCGGTACCTTGAGCCGGGCGAACTCCTGCTTGCCGGTCTTCGAGTTGCGCACCCGCACAGCCAGATTCAGCGACAGCCCGGAGATATAGGGAAACGGATGCGCCGGGTCGACCGCGAGGGGCATCAGCACCGGAAAGATCTGGTTCGAGAAGTAGGTGCGCAGCGATCGGCGATCGGCGTCATCCAGGCTTTCCCAGGCCACGACGTCGACCCCCGCGTTGGCGAGGGCGGGGCGCACGAGCTTCTGGAAGGCGAGGGCGTGGCGATCCTGCAGAGCGTGGGCGGCCGCCGAAATGTCGCTGAGCACATCCTGGGCGGCTCGACCCACGTTGGTTGGTACCGCGAGCCCGGTGAGAATACGACGTTTCAGACCGGCGACACGCACCATGAAGAATTCGTCGAGGTTGCTGGCGAAGATGGCCAGAAAGTTGGTGCGCTCCAGCACGGGCAGACTCTCGTCTTCGGCCAGTTCGAGCACGCGCTGGTTAAAGGCGAGCCAGCTCAGTTCTCGGTCGAGGTAGCGATCGTCGGGCAGCGCCGGGTCAAGTTTTTCGATGAGTGGGTCAAAGTCGTCATCGAAGTCTGTGAGTCCCGAGTCTGCTTGGGTGATTTCGCCGTCCATCTGACCATCCTGACACCCTTGGTCGCGCCGCCGTGACGAACGGGGTGAACGTCTGGCGAAATAATCCGGCGGCCGTTGACTTTTCGGCGTGTCGCGTGTGAGGCGCGCGGAGCACTGCTTCCCAACTTCGGTTTTCTTCCGGCCGCGACCTGCACAACGACCCGTGAGGTGCCTTCAGTCGGTGATGCGGCGGTACTGCACGTCGACCGTGTGGTCGATAAAACCCACCGCCCGATACAGGTGCACCGGTCCGAAGCTGTCGGCCTCGACATAGAGCGAGGCGGTCGTGCAACCCGCGTCGGCCAGGCGGTGCAGACCAGCCTGCATGAGCACTCGTCCCAGGCCGCGGCCAGCGGCATCCGGATGCACCCCGATCACATAGATCTCGCCGATCGTTCCATCGACCTTGAGCCAGTTGTAGCCGATCATGCGGCCGGCGGCGTTACGTAAAATCAGAAAGTCGTCGGCTTTGAACCATGACTCCGCCTGCCGCGCCGCCAGGTCAGCCTCGGTGATAGCGCCCTGTTCCGGGTGTGCTGCAAAAATGAGCGCGTTCAGCGCCACCCACTCTGCCTCATCAGTCCCGACCCGAAATACCGAAATATCTTCATCAGTGGCAGGAGCGGATGCCGTCGCCTCGTCAAGCAGGGGCTTGCGCATTTCCAGCAACGTGCGCGCAGCGACGAAGTGAAGCTCACTCGCGAGCGCCCGGGCTGCTGGATGATCGCCGTGCGACCAGGCGGTCACGCCATCCGGCGCGGCCTCGGCGAGATCGTGCGCCGCCGTGCGCCCATACCCGCGCCGCCGATAGGTCGGGCTAATCACAAGGTCAATCTCGCCCGCCCCTCCCAGCGACGCCCCGACGACGAGTTCGTTTATTCGCACCAGATAGGCGGTTCGCCGGCCCGCCTGCAGGTCGTACAGTGCCTGCTCGTTAAACGGCGCGTAGCCGTCGAAGGCCAGCGCGGAATCGGCGACCCGGTGAAAGGTAGCCAGCCCAGCGGCATCCGCTGTACTAAGCGCGGACAGAATTGGGAACCCGCTCATCGTTTTCTTCGTGCACAGTGAAACGGTAGCCGACATTGCGCACCGTGCCAATGAGCGACTCCTGGTCGCCGAGCTTGGCGCGCAGGCGCCGCACGTGCACGTCAACCGTGCGGGTTCCGCCGAAATAGTCGTAGCCCCACACCTCGCTCAGCAGCTGTTCGCGGGTGAAAACGCGCGACGGATGCGCTGCCAGAAACCGCAGCAACTCGAACTCCTTGTAGGTGAGGTCGAGCGGCTTGCCGTGCACCTTCGCCGAATAGCTCGCCTCGTCGATGACGACTCCGGCGGCACGAATCGTGTTCGACGACTCCGTGCGGGCGAGGCGCCCCGCGGTCAGGCGAATGCGGGCATCCACTTCGGCGGGACCGGCCGTGTCGAGAATGACGTCGTCGACGCCCCAATCAGGGCTGACAGCGGCGAGGCCGCCTTCGGTGACCACCAACAGCAGGGGAGTGGAGCTGCCCATGGTCCGCAGAATCTGGCACAGGGACTTGGCCGCGGCGAGATTGCTGCGGGCGTCGACCAGAATGACATCTGAATCGGGCGCATTGATGAGTTGGTCCGCCTGGGCGGGAATCAGTTTCGCGCTGTGTGACAGCAACGCCAGGGCGGGGAGCACATCATTGTTGGCCACCGAGGTCAGGATCAACAACTGCGCCACTCGCGCCCTCCAAGTATCTCGAAATTTATACTAGCGTGCCATGAAACGCAGGCGGTCAGGCAGAATAGACACGTGAGCTGGCACTGGAAAACGATCGCGACCGTGTGGTTACTGGCAATTGGGGGCGCAATTCTTACCGCGATTCTCGCCACCGACGGGTCGGAGATCAGCTGGATCGGTCTCACTCTGGCTGTCTGCACCCTTGTGACGCTGGGCCTGCAGATCGCCACCCGAACCAAAGAGGGCTACGTCAAACGGGTCACCATGAGCGTCACCGGGGCCATCGTTATTCTGGTGGCGGCCACGATCGTCGTCTCGATCTGACCGCTCGCACTAGACTCGCTAGCATGGATCTGTTAGCGCTTGAACTTTTCTTCCTGGGCCTGCTCGGATTGGCCAGCTTGTCGATCGCCTGGGTATCGGGCATGGTCGTGTTCAAGCTGTTCCGGGGGCAGCGGTAACCACGCATGCGTGACCTGCCGGTCGGTTTGCCGTCCGAACTCGTTCCACTCTCTTGGTTGATCGGAGTCTGGGAGGGCTCCGGCGTACTCGAATACAAAATCGGCGAAGAGTCGGTCAGTGCTACTTTCGGCCACCGCATCAGCTTCAGCCACGACGGCCTGCCACACCTGAACTACAGCTCCTACACCTGGCTCGAGCCCGAGGTCACTTCTCGCGAAGCGGATGCCGCTGCATCCGCCGATTCGTCCGCTGCTATCGAAACCGCTGCCGCCGAAACCGCTGCCGCCGAAGCCGCTGCCGCCGAAGCCGCTGCCGCCGAAACCGATGCCGCCGGCGTGGTCCCCGCGCTGCCCCAAGCGCTGCCTCCCGAGATGATGTCCGACGAGAAAACACCGTTGGTCACCGAAACCGGATACTGGCGGCTCAGCCGTCATCAGGGTGACGGCGACCCCGGCCCCGGCATGCTGCCCGGCACGGGCGAGCGTCCGTTCACCTCGGCTGCCGCCGTTGAAACGCTGCGCAACAGTGATGGCGGCTTCGATATTGAGGTCACCCTCGTGCACCCCGGTGGTGTCGCCGAGCTCTACCTGGGTCAGGTCACGGGCCCGCGCATCGATCTCGCGACGGATGCCGTGCTCCGCACAGCGGGCGCCAAGCCCTACGCTGCTGCCACGCGCCTCTACGGCCTGGTCGACAACCACCTGCTCTGGGCCTGGGACATCGCCGCCCTCGGCCAGGAGCTGCGCACCCACGCCTCCGGCCGCCTGGCCCGAGTGCAATAGCCCCCACCGCTCTTTCTGGGACGGGGCCCGGGCCCCGTCCCAGGCCCAGTTTATAAACTGGGCCCACGTTCATAAGGTGGGCCCAGTCGCGCGGTGAAGTCCGTGTGCCCGCCCCTTCACCGAATAAATCGCGTAGTCGTACTGTTGATAGTGCTGGCCCACGCATCGAAGCACGATCGCCGCCCACAACCCGGGCCGGCAGAATTGAGCGACATGACTGACCCGGCCCCAACTTCCTCCCCGCTGCTCGGCCTGCCCGGCGCGGTGCAAGCCCAAGGCATCGACACCGGCGTCGCCGCACACTACGGCAACCCCATGATCGAGCAGCGCACGCTCGCTGCCGGCAGCTCCATCGTCGACCTGTCCCACCGCGGCGTGCTCTCCGTCGCCGGCCCCGACCGCCTCACCTGGCTCAATTCCATCGCCAGCCAGGAACTGAAAAGCCTTGCACCGGGCGAATCCACCGAGATGTTGCTGCTCGACCCCACTGGACGTCTCGAATACGCCATCCGCGTGCTCGACGACGGCGTCGAGACCTGGCTTCTGATCGAGGCAGCCGAGCTGCCCGGCCTCCAGAAATTCCTCGACCGCATGAAGTTCATGCTGCGCGTACAGGTCGTCGACCACACCCTCGCTTACGCCACGATCGGCGCCATGACGGATGCTCCCGCCACCCTCGGCATCGCTCCCGCAGCCCCGAACGACGTGCCCCTGACCTGGCTGGACCCATGGGCCGAAGTCGCCCGCGGCGGCTACCAGTACGCCGAAACCCCTGAGCACCCCGGAACCCACTGGACCTACACGGAAACCCTCGTGCCCCGGACCAGCCTGCCGGCCCTGCGCGATGCCCTGGCCGCTGGAACCGTGACCGTCACGCCCACCGGCGCCGCAGCTACCTCGTCCGTGAAACCCGCAGGACTCCTCGCCCTCGAAGCGCTGCGCATCGCCGCCTGGCGGCCGCGCCGGGCCCGCGAGGTCGATGAGAAGAGCATCCCGCACGAACTGGACTGGCTGCGCACCGCCGTGCACCTGAGCAAAGGCTGCTACCGCGGGCAGGAAACCGTCGCGAAGGTGCACAACCTCGGCCACCCGCCGCGCCGGCTGGTCATGCTGCACCTCGACGGATCAGAGGGTGTGCTACCTTCCCCCGGCGACCCGGTCCAGGCCGATCGCGTCAGGCCCGAGCAGGAAGCCGAGCGGGTCACCGTCGGCGTCATCACCTCGAGCGGAATCCACTACGAGCTCGGGCCGATCGCGCTCGCGGTGATCAAGCGCACCATTCCGGCTGCGTCGACGCTGTACGTCGCCTCCGAGGGGATCTCCATCTCGGCCAGCCAGGAGATTATCGTGCCGCAGTCGGCCGGGTCCGTCGCTGACATCCCCCGTCTGCCTCGCCTGGGCATCCGTACCCCCGGTCACTGAGTCCACCCCGCCGCTCGATAGAGTGGGCACATGCCTGCCCCCTACACACTCGTCCTTCTCCGCCACGGCCAAAGCACCTGGAACCAGCAGAACCTGTTCACCGGCTGGGTCGATGTGCCCCTGAGTGAGCAGGGTGCTGGCGAAGCCGCGCGCGCCGGCACGCTGCTGCGGGATGCCGGCCTGCTGCCCGACCTGCTGCACACCAGTCTGCTCTCCCGCGCCATCCAGACCGCGAATCTCGCGCTCGACGAGGCCGGCCGCTCGTGGATCCCGGTGAGGCGTTCCTGGCGCCTCAATGAACGCCACTATGGCGGGCTGCAGGGCCTGGACAAGGCCGCGACTCAGGCGAAATTCGGCCAGGAACAGTTCATGCTCTGGCGCCGCTCCTACGACACCCCACCGCCCGTGCTCGACGACTCGAGCGAGTTCTCGCAGGCGCACGACATCCGCTACGCGGGCCTCGGCGCCGACCTGCCCCGCACCGAGTGCCTCAAAGATGTTGTCGAGCGGATGCTGCCCTATTGGCAGTCCGACATCGCGCCCGATCTGCGCGCGGGCAAAACCGTACTGGTCACCGCACACGGCAACTCCCTGCGCGCCCTGGTCAAGCACCTCGACGGAATCAGCGACGCCGACATCGCCGAGCTGAACATCCCCACCGGAATTCCGCTCGTCTACCAGCTCGGCGAAGACCTCATGCCGCTCGCACCGGGGGAGTACCTCGACCCCGAAGCTGCTGCGGCCGGCGCGGCCGCTGTGGCCGCCCAGGGCAACACTAAGTAGCCTCCGCACCCACGCGACAGGCCCGGTGCGCACCGGCTTATTCCCATAACTCCTGCAAATCCTTCGACGCCGCAGCACGTCCCGCGTGATTACGCGGTCGGCACGCTGTCGGCGATGAAATTGCAGGAGTTATGCGAACCTGGCCGCAGCGAACCTACAAAAAAGGCCCCGGAAGCGGATGCTCCGGGGCTTTTCTTGATCACGAACTCAGGCGCTGTCGTCCTGGTGCCAGGCGCCCGTGCCGAGGTATTGCACCTTTTTGGCGATGGAGACTGCGTGGTCAGCAAATCGTTCGTGGTACCGGCTGGCCAGGGTCGCGTCGACCGTGTCGGCGGCTAGTCCCTTCCAGGTTTCGCCGAGCACGGCGTCGAACACGCTCAGGTGCAGGGCGTCGACCTTGTCGTCTTCGTTGCGAATCCTGTCGGCGAGCTGCATGTTTTGGTTGGTGAGCAACTCGGTGAGCATGTTCGCGATGACCACGTCAAGGGCGCCCATCTCGGCGAAGGTGCTGCGCAGACCCTTGGGGATGACCTTGTCGGGAAACCGGTACCGGGCCAGCTGGGCGATGTGGGTGGCGAGGTCGCCCATCCGCTCGAGAGAGGCGCTGATGCGCAAGGCGCTGACCACGATGCGCAGGTCGCGGGCGACCGGCTGCTGGCGCGCAAGAATGGTGATGGCGAGCTCATCGAGTTCAACGGTGAGTTCGTCGATCTTCTCGTCTTCGGTGATGGCCTCTTCGGCCAGACTCACGTCGCTCTCATTGAAGGCGCGTGTTGCTTTGTCCATAGAAATCGCGACGAGCCGGGCGATATCGACGAGTCGCTGTTGAACTTCGGCGAGTTCCTGTTGGAATACATCGCGCATGGGGTGATCCTTCCGGCCGCGCGAACACGCACGATCTGTGTGACCAGCCTTGGCCACCGGTATATGGTGTCGAATTTAGGTTAACGGCAGGTGCCGCCCACTTGAACACTAACTAAAGTACAGGGCCCGGCGCAGATGCGTTGCGAACGAGGGACGAATACTGTCAGTAATCTGTAGAGATGGAATCGACGTGGCTGCTATTGCTGTCGCTGGCACTCGGGCTCGGTGTCGGCGCCGGTTTCGTGTCGCTCATACACGTCGCCGAGCATCACGGCCGCCGCGCAGCGGATGTCGTCAACCCCGCTGTGCCCGACGGTATCGATCAGGTGCTCGACGCCCTCGAGACCGCCGGTGTCGTGCTCGACCCGTCGAACAACGTCATCAAGACCAGCCCGGGTGCTCTCAGTCTGGGCTTGGTCTGGAACCAGCAGCTGGTGCACCCCGAACTGCTCGAACTCGCCCGTCGGGTGCGGCAGACCGGCGAGCCGATCTCCGAAGACCTGGTGCTCTCCCGCGGCCCGTTCGGCGACGCGAGCATGCGCTTTCGGGTGCGCCTGGCCCGACTCGGCACGCGATATGTACTGTTGTTGGCGGAGGACCGCACCGAAGCCTTTCGCCTCGACGAGGTGCGCCGCGACTTCGTGGCCAATATCAGCCACGAACTGAAGACCCCCATCGCCTCCGTCGGTCTGCTCGCCGAGGCTCTCAACCAGGCAGCGGATGAACCGGAGCAGGTTCGCCGCTTTGCCAACCGGTTGACGACAGAGTCGGCGAGGCTCGGCCGCCTCACCCAGGAGATCATCGAGCTGTCCCGACTGCAGGCGCAGGATGCCCTCGCGGAACCGGAGATTCTCAGTGTCGATGACATCGTCGCCGCAGCGGTCGATCAAAGTCGGGTCGTCGCCGAGGCCGAGCGCATCACGATCGTCATCGGCAAGAAGTCCGGGGCCCGGGTGTTCGGTGACGAAGCTTTACTCACCGTCGCCGTGCATAACCTCGTCACAAACGCGGTGAACTATTCCCTTGAGGGGTCGCGAGTCGGCGTCGGCGTGCGCCTGCAGAAGGGCATCGTCGAGATCACCGTGACCGACCAGGGAGTCGGCATCGCCGAGAGCGACATAGACCGGGTGTTCGAACGCTTCTTCCGCGTCGACCAGGCTCGATCGCGGCATACCGGTGGGACAGGCCTCGGCCTGTCCATTGTCAAGCACGTCGTGCAAAACCACGGCGGCGACATTCGCGTCTGGTCGCAGCCCGGCAGCGGATCCACTTTCACCATCCGCCTCCCGGAGGCGGCTGCACCAATCATCGAACCACGCCCGAATAAACCGCGAACGGTCGCTCGTGCGGCCGCAGGAGACACACTATGACACGCATCCTCTTAGTTGAAGACGAGAGCGCCCTGAGCGAACCGTTGAGCTTTCTGCTTGAGCGCGAGGGCTATGAGGTCGTCGTCGCCGAAGATGGACCGAGCGCGATCAATGAGTTCGACCAGAACGGCACCGACCTCATTCTGCTCGATCTGATGCTGCCCGGCATCCCGGGCACCGAGGTGTGCCGAGAGATTCGAACCCGGTCGACCGTACCCATCATCATGCTCACCGCAAAAGATTCCGAGATTGACATCGTGGTTGGTCTCGAGCTCGGAGCTGACGACTACGTCACCAAGCCGTATTCCACCCGCGAACTGGTCGCCCGCATTCGTGCGGTGCTGCGTCGGCACGAGGATCAGAGTGCGGCTGACGTGGACACCATGCTCACGGCTGGCACCGTGAGCATGGACGTGGAACGGCACGCCGTGGCGGTTTCCGGCGAGCTCGTGAACATGCCGTTGAAAGAGTTCGAATTGCTCGAGTTCCTGCTGCGAAACGCCGGTCGCGTGCTGACCCGCGGCCAGCTCATCGACCGAGTCTGGGGTACCGACTACTTTGGTGACACGAAAACGCTCGACGTGCATATCAAACGCATCCGCTCACGCATCGAGGCAGCGCCATCCGAGCCGGTCATGCTCGTTACCGTGCGCGGTCTCGGCTACCGGTTCGAAGCCTAGGGAGAAACGAGACAGGCCGCCGTCCCTGAGGGATGGCGGCCTGTCTCGTCTGTTGCGCGGGTTAGGCGGAAGGCGTGGTCGTGGGGGTCGGTGCTGCTGTGGGGGTCGGTGTCACGGTCGGCGCTGGCGTAGGCAGAAGAGTCGAGTACTCACTCTGGGCGCCGGAAAGAACGGGCAGCAAAAGCTCAATACCGGTCTCTTCTCCGTACTGGAAGAACACCGGAAACAGCGAACCAGGCTGGCTGGCCATGTTTTCCAGCACCACCGAGGGGGCGCCCGCTGTGCCGAACGTCACGGTCGTGTTGGCCTCGACCGGCACCTGCTGCGACACCTTTCCGGTGCTCGACTCGTACTGCACGAGCAGGGTCTGCAGGGCGTCTGTGGGGTTCACGACGGAGACGACCAGATTCGCCAGTTCTCCGTCGGTAGAGATCAGCAGAGCGTTGCGAATGTGAATCTCGCCCACATCGCCACTGACGCCGTCACTCGCGTTGTAGGCGATCGAGGTGGCCGGGGGTGCGAAAAACCCGCACGCGCTCGTGCCCAACAGAATGCCAGCCGCCAATACAACGGATGCAGCGATGCGCGCTCTCACAAAACCTCCACTACTGAAGCAGCGTTCGACGGTGGGCCGACGCTGCAGAATTCCCTGTGCTATTAGCTTAGCGGCGAGTTCAGGGGCGCGACTGTCGTCGACGTGCCTCGCGGGGGCGCGCGAACTCTAGCACCTCTTGGCTGTGGTAAACTCAAGTCCGCTGAAGGGACCACATCCATGTTGTTTGAGGTTGGCGAGACCGTCGTATATCCCCACCATGGCGCGGCGATGATCACCGAGGTGAAAACCCGCATCATCAAGGGTGAAGAAAAGCTGTACCTCAAGCTGAACGTCACCCAAGGGGATCTGACGATCGAAGTTCCCGCAGAAAACGTTGATCTCGTCGGTGTACGCGATGTTATCGGCCAAGACGGCCTCGACAGGGTTTTTGAAGTGCTGCGGGCACCGTTCACCGAGGAACCCACCAACTGGTCCCGCCGGTACAAGGCTAATCTCGAAAAGCTGGCCAGCGGCGATGTGATCAAGGTATCCGAGGTGGTGCGCGATTTGTGGCGTCGCGACCAAGACCGCGGCCTGTCCGCGGGTGAAAAGCGGATGTTGGCCAAGGCTCGCCAGATTCTGATCAGCGAGTTGGCCTTGGCAGAAAAAACCGACGAAGAGAAAGCTTCCACCGTTCTCGACGAGGTCCTCGCTTCCTGAATTTTTCGAGCCCAGCTTCATCAATGTGCTTCGTAAGAGGCGGCGCCGACCGGCGTCGCCTTTTTGCTTGCTTGTCCCGACCATGCTCTCCAGCCCTACCCTTCGGATAGATACCCTCCAGATATGACTGATTCACCTGCATTAGCCGCTGCGCCCACGGTCGCCGTCATCGTCGTAGCCGCCGGAAGTGGTTCCCGCCTCGGTCACGTCGAACCCAAAGCATTCGTCCTGCTGCAGATGCGCCCCCTCCTGGATCGTGCTTTGGAGGCGATCTTCACAATGCGTGAAGCGGTGCAGATCATCGTGGTTGCCCCCATCGACAAGCTGACGGATGCCCGACGCATCGCCGCTTCGGTCTCCGCTCGTCACGAGGCGCCCGACACCACCGCTCCGCCCGTGCCCAGTCCCACCGCCACGACCAGCAGTATCACCGCGCCTCCTTCGCGCACGGTCACCATCATCGAAGGCGGGCGCACCCGGCAGGACTCGGTCGACCGCGGCATGAGTGCGCTGATGCCGAGCATCGACATCGTGCTCGTGCACGACGCCGCGCGCGCACTCACCCCTGCCGCCCTCTGCGACGAGGTTGTCGCCGCGGTGCGTTCCACCGGACACGGCATTATTCCGGGGCTGCCCCTGGTCGACACCATTAAGCGCATTGCTCATTCCGGCGCCATCCTCGGAACCGTCGATCGTTCCGAGCTCTCCGCGGTGCAGACCCCGCAGGGTTTTCCGCGCTCGATGCTTGCGGATGCCCACGCCCAGGCCGCGCAGAACGGCCGGTTCGAAGCCCACACCGACGATGCGGCCCTCGTCGCCGACGCCGGACTCCCGGTGAGCGTCATTGCCGGCCATCCGCTCGCCTTCAAGATCACGACCCCCGAAGACCTCGAACGTGCCGAGGCCATCCTGCACGCGGCGAGTGCGTCCCCGACGCCCGCCGGGCTCCTTCCGCGCATCGGTAGCGGCCTCGACGTGCACTCGTTCGCTACCGACGCCACCACGGAGCTCTGGCTGGCCGGGTTGTTTTGGCCAGGGGAATGCGGCCTGAGCGGCCACAGCGACGGCGATGTCGTCGCGCACGCTATCTGTGATGCCATACTCGGCGCCGCCGGACTGGGGGATATCGGCAGCGTTTTCGGCACGGCCGACCCCCGGTTCACCGATGCACACGGCGAGATTTTCCTCACCGAAACCGTGCGCCTGGCCGCCGCCGCCGGTTACCGCATCGGCAATGTGTCGGTGCAGGTCATCGGCAATCGCCCCAGGTTTTCGCCGCGTCGGGGCGAAGCAGAAACGCTACTCGCCGGCATCCTCCTGGCACCGGTCAATATTGCCGCGACGACGACCGACGCGCTCGGCTTCACCGGCCGCGGTGAAGGTGTGGCGGCGACGGCTGCCGCGTTGCTCTATCCCGCGCCTCGCGCAGGTCGATTCATCGGGCAGCCGGCCGCGCCCGCGCCCCGGCCCGAGCCGGGTCAGAGCCCTGACCTAAACTGGGAGACGTGACCATGCAACTCTACGATTCGAAGGCGCAGGCCTTGCGTGACTTCGTCCCCCTCGAAGCGGGCCAAATCTCGATGTACGTGTGTGGACCCACCGTGCAGTCCAGCCCGCACATCGGTCATCTGCGCAGTGCCCTGGTCTACGACCAGCTTCGTCGCTGGCTCAGTTACCGCGGACTGAACGTCACGTTTGTGCGCAACGTCACCGACATCGATGACAAGATTTTGATCAACGCGAAAGGATCGAGCGAGCAGTGGTGGGCCCTGGCCTATCGTTACGAGCTCGAGTTCACCGCCGGCTACCAGCGGCTCGGCATTCTCGCTCCCACCTACGAGCCGCGGGCGACGGCGAGCATCACCGAGATGCAGACCCTCATCACTACCCTGATCGAGCGTGGTCACGCCTATGCCGCCCCCGATTCGTCCGGCGACGTCTACTTCGACAGTGCGAGCTGGGCGGCCTACGGCGCCCTCACCCACCAGTCGCCCGGCAATATGGAAGCGGCAGCGGACGCCTCCCCCCGCGGCAAGAAAGACCCGCGCGACTTCGCCCTGTGGAAGGGTTCCAAGGCCGGCGAGCCCGCCTCCGCCGCCTGGATCTCGCCCTGGGGGCAGGGCCGTCCGGGCTGGCACATCGAGTGCTCCGCTATGGCCGCCCGCTACCTCGGCGAGCACTTCGACATTCACGGCGGCGGCCTCGACCTGCGGTTTCCGCACCACGAGAACGAGCTCGCTCAGTCCAACGCGGCCGGCAGCGACTTCGCGAACTACTGGGTGCACAACGGCCTGGTGAACGTGAACGGTCAGAAGATGTCGAAGTCGCTCGGCAACTCGGTGTTCGCGGCCGAACTGCTCAGCCAGGCCCGCGCCATCGTCGTGCGCTATTTCCTCGGCGCTGCCCACTACCGCTCCACCATCGACTACAACGACGGCTCGCTGCTCGAGGCTGAAGCTGCGCTCGAGCGCGTCGAAAGTTTTCTCGATCGTGCCGACCGAAGGCTCGCCGGAACCCGATTCGCCGGAACCGGCGTCGAGATCGTGCCGGATGACTTCGCCGCGGCCATGGACGACGACCTCGCCGTTCCGCAGGCGCTCGGCGTACTCCACGACACCGTGCGCGCCGGCAACGCTGCGCTGGATGCCGAAGACCTGCACGCTGCGGCATCCGCTCGCAGTGAAGTACTCGCGATGAGCGAAGTACTGGGAATCAACCCTTTGTCGCCCGGCTGGGCCGTGGCGACGGACGAACCGGCCATGGTGGCCCTGAGCGCGTTGGTCGAGCGACTGCTCAGCGACCGCAACCTCGCCAGGGAAAACCGCGACTACGCGGCCGCAGACCGAATCCGGGACGAACTCGTCGCCGCCGGAATCACCATCGAAGACACCCCGTCGGGTGCCCATTGGAGCTTTGACTGATGAAGAACTTAGACCGCAAATCGCGCACCGGATCGGTGCGTAAGGGTAGCCGCGGAGCCCAGGTCGGCTCCGGCGGCCAAGGGCGTCAGGCGCTCGAGGGTAAAAAGCCCACTCCCAAGGCCGAAGACCGTCCGTACCACCCCGCCGGTAAGCGCAAGGCTGCGGCCGAGCGGTTCACCGCGGCCGGCGGCTTCAACTCGCGCCCCGCTACGGATGCTTCCGCCAACCGTGGCGGAGCGCGTGGCGGTACCCCTCGTGGCGGCGCCCGCGGCGCCTCGCAGGGTGCACCCCACCGCGGCACGGGCAACACCGGCGGCGGCGGGTCTTCGACTCGTCGAGCCAAGCAGATCGACGAGCACGAGATTGTCACCGGCCGCAACTCGGTGCTCGAAGCACTGCGGGCGAAGATCCCCGCGCTGACGCTGTACATCGCCGCGCGCATCGAAATGGATGAACGGGTCAAAGAGGTGCTGCTCATGGCGACGAGCCGCAACATCCCCATCCTCGAGGTCATGCGCCCCGAACTCGACCGGCTCGCCGGTCGTGACGCCGTGCACCAGGGGCTCGCGCTCAAGGTTCCCGCCTACGAGTACGCGCACCCGATGGAGTTGCTCGAACTGACCATCAGCCGCGGCCACAAGCCGTTGTTCGTGGCCCTTGACGGCATCACGGACCCGCGCAACCTGGGTGCGATCATCCGCTCGACCGCTGCGTTCGGCGGCCACGGAATCATCGTGCCGCAGCGTCGCTCGGTCGGCGTGACCGCCTCGGCCTGGAAGACCAGCGCCGGAGCGGCCGCCCGCACCCCCGTTGCCATGGCGAGCAACCTCACCCAGACCCTGAAAGCGCTCAAAGCGCAGGGCGTGTTCGTGCTCGGTCTCGACGGCGACGGTGACGTGTCGCTGCCCGACCTCGGCACGGGCTTCGCCGAGCGCCCCGTCGTGATCGTCGTCGGCAGCGAGGGCAAGGGGCTGTCGCGCCTCGTCACCGAGACCTGCGACGCGATCGTCTCGATTCCCATCAGCGCCGCGACCGAGTCGCTCAACGCCGGAATCGCTGCCGGAGTCACCCTGTACGAGGTGGCGCGCCTGCGTGCCCAGATCAAGCAGGCCAAGGCCGCCGCGAAGCTCTAGCCCCGCTCCTTCTCGGATGGGGCCCGGGCCCCGTCCGTGGGCCCAGTTTATAAACTGGGCCCACGGTCATAAGGTGGGCCCGGTGGCCATCGCGATTGACTGAACGTTCCCGACCAGTGCCCGCCCTCCACAGCGGATGCTTCTGTCCGCTTTCCACAGATCACTCGACGTCACTCCTTCCAGGTCCTGAGCATGATGACAATTGGTCATGCTTGACCTTCTGGATGTTCCAAGCGCCCACAACGACGGCCTAATTCTCGCCGAGTCCCTGTGGGCGGCGGGGCTAAACACGCGGGCCGTGCGCGCACTGCTTGCGAATGGTGATCTGGTACGCATCCGTCGTGGAGTCTATGCCGTGGGGGACACCTGGCGCAGGGCCGAGAGCGACGATCATTATCGACTCTTCGTTCGTGCCACCGTGGTCACGGCCAAGGAACCGCTTCTCCTTTCCCATCTGTCGGCGGCGGCACTTTATAATCTGCCCATCATCGGACCTTGGCCCAACGTCGTGCACGCGATCAACAACGACACGGCCGGGGGCAGCAGCGCCCGATTCACCACGAGCCACCGCAGCGTGGTTGAGCCGGAGCCGGTCACGATAAACGGATGCGCCGCTACCACCCTCGCGCGCACCCTCATCGATGTGGCGGCAACGTCAAGCTTTCTCGTCGGCGTCACGATGATGCACCATGCCCTGCGCGTGGAGCAGGAGCGCGGGCAGCGGGAACGCCGGCAGGGCAGCATCAGCGCTCCGGTACTCTGCAAAGACGACCTCTACGCCGAACTAGCGATGGTGCATCCCAGACGCGGAGGCCCGCAGGTGCGTCGGGTCATAGAATTCGCGAATTCGTTGTCTGCCAATCCGGGCGAGTCGTTGAGCCGGGTACGCATAGCCGAGCTGGGCTTCTCGATACCCGAACTTCAGGTGCGCTTCGTCGTGCAGGGCCGAGAATACTGGGTCGACTTCTTCTGGCGCGGTGTGCGCAAGATCGGCGAATTCGACGGCAAAATCAAGTACACCCGGGGTGCGCTATTGGGCGACCGTCACCCGGGCGACGTGGTCGTCGCCGAGAAGAATCGAGAGAATCTCCTGCGTCCTGAAGTCACCAGCTTCGACCGCTGGGACTGGGACACGGCCTACTCTCCCCGCTTATTCTACGAATTCATGATTCAGCACGACATTCCGCGCGCCTAAACCTGCAGCGGATGCGCCCCGCGCGTACCCTGAGCGGCGCGAATTCCCGTCGTCACTGCGCCTGGGCCCACCCTGTGACCTGGGGCCCAGTTTGTAAACTGGGCCCGTGGACGGGGCCTGGGCCCCGTCCACGGGAGACGTGCTGAACGGGCTCGGGAAGCGACACAGCAGGCTAGACCTTGAGCATCCAGTCATCGGCATCGGCATCGTCCGGGTCGGCGGACGCGTCGTCGCCCAGCTGCACGCGAATTGGCAGGGTGATGGCTCCGGTGAGCGGGTCGATCACGGTCGCCTCGTCGCGGCGGTGGCGCAGCACGTCCTGCACGTACGAAGTGACGGCCTCGGCGAGCGGAATATCCCGCGACTGGTTTTGCGCCATGAACCAGCGGTGATCGAGCAACTGGTGAAACACCTCTGCCCGCTCGAGCTTGCCTCGCAACTCCTCGGGGATGGCGCGCACGACCGGTTCGAACACCCGCACCAGCCACTCGTGTGCGACCATTTCTTCGTCGGCTCCAGGGTCGCCGTAAGCAGCTCGATAAGAGTCGAGGTCGTTCAGCAGACGGCGGGCCTGATTTTCTTCCGCGTCGAGGCCGGTCAAGCGCAGGAGCCGGCGCTGGTGGTGGCCGGCGTCGACGACTTTCGGTTGGATGCGCACGCTCGAACCCGTGCTGTCGGTCTTGATAGCGAGTTCCTCGATGTCGAAACCGAGGTCGTTGAGACGTTCCACCCGCTGTGCAATTCGCCAGCGTTCGGAGTTGGAGAAGGATTCGGAGCCGGTGAGTTCCTGCCAGAGCAGCCGATAGGCCGCGACGATGCCGTTGCTGATGCGCACCGGGTCCAACTCGTCGGCGACGCGACCGCCGGCTTCCAGATCCATCAGCTCGCCGGCGATGTTCACCCGGGCAATTTCGAGGTCGTTCTCGCGCTGACCGTTCGAGAGCCCGCCCGAGTACAGCTGTCCCGTTTCAGCATCGACGAGGTAGGCGGCGAAGGCACCTGCGTCGCGACGAAATAAGGTATTCGAAAGTGAAACGTCGCCCCAGAAAAAACCGATCATGTGCAGGCGCACCAGTAGTACCGCGAGGGCATCGACCAGTCGGGTGGCGGTATCCGGGCGCAGTTCGTGCGAGTACAGCGCGCGGTACGGGAGTGAGAACTTGAGATGACGGGTAACCAGAACCGAATTAAGCGGGTCGAGCGCGGCATCCGTTCTGTCGGTGATGACGGCTACCGGCTCGACGCAGGGAATTTCCAGGTTGGCCAGGGTGCGCAACATGTCGTATTCGCGCTTGGCCATCTCGCTCGTGGTCTCCTTGATGGCCACCACCCGCCCGCTCAAGTGAGCGAACCGCACGAGGTGGCGCGAGATGCCCTTGGGCAGTGAGGCGATGTTCTCATTCGGCCAGGCGTCGAGGGGCAGCTGCCACGGCAGGTCGAGCAGGGCAGGATCGACCGTAGCCGAGATGATGTTGAGTGAACCGCTCATTATTTGACCCTAACAAACAACAAACGGCTGGCGGGAGCGCACTCCCGCCAGCCGTTTTACGATACTGACTAGTCGGTGACGGCGCCGCCGAGGCGCAGGCCGCTTTCAGCGTCGAACACGTGCAGGTGGTTCGGTGTGGCCGTGAGGTACACCGTTTCACCGGCGTTCGGGTGCGAACGGCCGTCGACGCGCGCGACGATGTCGGTGCGCTTGCCCTCGATCGTGGAGTGGCCGTAGAGGTAGCCGTCTGCGCCGAGTTCCTCAACCAGGTCGACCTCGATCTGCAGCCCTTCGCCGGCGGCGGACGACATCTGAATGTCTTCCGGGCGAATGCCAACGGTGACCTTCTTGCCGGTCGAGTTGGCGAGCGTCTCGCGCTGCACGGGAACGGTGGCCGTGCCGAACTTGATGCCGCCATCGACGGTGTCCGCGAGGAACAGGTTCATCGCGGGGCTGCCGATAAAACCGGCCACGAACACGTTCTGCGGCTTCGCGTACAGGTCGCGGGGCGAACCGACCTGCTGCAGGACACCATCCTTCAGGACCGCAATCCGGTCGCCCATGGTGAGAGCCTCGGTCTGGTCGTGGGTTACGTAGACGGTGGTGACGCCGAGCCGACGCTGCAACGAAGCGATCTGGGTGCGCGTCTGCACGCGCAGTTTGGCGTCGAGGTTGGAGAGCGGCTCATCCATCAGGAACACCTGCGGCTGACGAACGATCGCACGGCCCATGGCAACGCGCTGACGTTGGCCGCCGGAGAGTGCCTTCGGCTTGCGGCTGAGGTACGGTTCCAGATCGAGCAGTTTGGCCGCTTCGAGCACGCGGGCAGCGCGCTCGTCCTTGTTGATGCCGGCGATCTTGAGCGCGAAACCCATGTTCTCGGCGACGGTCATGTGCGGATACAGCGCGTAGTTCTGAAAGACCATGGCGATATCGCGGTCTTTCGGGGGAACATCCGTCACATTACGCTCGCCGATGAAGATATTGCCGTCGTTGACCTCTTCGAGACCGGCGAGCATGCGCAGTGACGTGGATTTGCCGCAGCCGGACGGGCCGACCAAGACCAGAAATTCGCCATCGGCGACTTGGAGGTCGAGTTGGTCAACAGCCGGCCTGGTGGACCCCGGGTACAGCCGGGTTGCCTTGTCAAAGGTCACTGAAGCCATAATTATTTCTCCTTCACCGGCAGGAACGTGCCGGACGATCCGTTGTGAGTAGGATTCATGCTTCGTGTGCCACAGCACGCGTTTCCATCAATATTACACGACGGATGCCCCGGCGCGGGCCCGCAGCCCGTTTGGTCGATTCCCAGTCACGGGTCCTACTATTTCAAAGGCGCCTTCACGCGCGCTCACTCTTTCTGGAAAGCGATTTTTTATGACTATTGGCGGATCAGGCGACGGCAGTCCTGCAAAAAACCGGCGGCGTGACGCCGCGCGGGTAAAAGCCAAGCAGCTTCGAGTCAGTCAAAAAAAGAAGGACCGCCGGAACAAGGTATTTTTGCAAGGCGGCATCGCGATCGCAGCCGTCGCGATCGTCGCATTGGTTTCTGTCATCATCGTGAATTCGATCAAACCGGCCGGTCCGGGCCCGAAGAACATGGCCAGTGACGGCGCTCTCATCGGCGAGGGAATGGTCACCACTCTGACACCCGCATTGCAGCCCGATGCGGAGCCGAAGCCGTCCAAGCGGGATACCACCGGCGCCGTGGCCAACATCCGGGTCTACGTCGACTACCTCTGCCCGCTCTGCGGCGACTTCGAGGACGCCAACAACGAACAAATCGCCCAGTGGGTCGACTCCGGCGCGGCAACAGTAGAAATCCACCCGGTGGCCATTCTCACGAGCAAATCCGCCGGCACCAAGTACTCCTTGCGCGCAGCGAACGCGACAGCGTGCGTTGCCAATTACTCACCGAATGATTTCTTCGCCTTCAGCTCAGCCCTGTTCGTCGACCAGCCGAAAGAAACATCGCCCGGCCGCAGCGACGACGAGATCAAAGACGTCGTTCGGAAATCCGGTGTGAGCACAGCCCTCTCCGACATCAATGCCTGTATCGAGGACGGCACCTACGAGTCGTGGGTCACAGCGGCAACCAACCGTGCGCTCGACGGTCCTATCCCCAATTCCTCGATGGAGTCCATCATCGGAACGCCGACCATTCTGGTCAACGGCAAGCCGTACACCGGATCGCTCGAAGACCCGAAAGAGTTCGCGTCCTTCGTGCAGGTGGCCCTCGGCGAGACGTATTCCACCTCGACGCCGACGCCAGATCCCACCCCCGCCGGGTAGAACGCCTCGTGACCGAAGCGGATGCTTCAACTCGCGCCACGCGCATCCGCTTGGCTGTTGCCCGTGGCAGCGCTGAAATCATTTAGGATAGTTGACTGAGGCCTCGCGTCTCATGCCGGCCTGGCGCAATTGGTAGCGCACCACTCTTGTAAAGTGGGGGTTACGGGTTCAAGTCCCGTGGCCGGCCCCACGACTCCTGCGCTAGAAGCGTGAGTGAGTTTCAGCCAAATTGGCGCTCGCCCGCGATGGGCCTGGCGCAGCGTAAGACACCGTGAGGGTGACGGCGATGCGTCATGGGTCTACCCGATGGCCCACGCCGCCGGGCAAAACAGGGTCGACACGTACACTGATGGCGGGGTTTTTAGGTGCGGATGCCCGCGCGCCCTGAGAGGAAACACGCATGAGTCTGATCCGGCTGAACGACGTCAGTATTCGCTTGGAGAACACGCAAATTCTGCGCGAAGCGTTCTTTCGCCTTGAACCCGGTGACCGGGTCGGCCTGATCGGCAAGAACGGCTCCGGCAAATCCACCATTCTCAAGCTCATCCTCGA
Source organism: Cryobacterium sp. Y57 (assembly GCF_002929505.1). Classification (GTDB taxonomy): domain Bacteria; phylum Actinomycetota; class Actinomycetes; order Actinomycetales; family Microbacteriaceae; genus Cryobacterium. The sequence continues at coordinate 167,978 of NZ_PJJL01000067.1, read as the reverse complement.
CCAGGTCTCGCCCGACACCGGCGAAGTCACGCTTGAAGACAATATCCGGGTCGGCTACTTCTCCCAGTTCTCAGAACTCAACGGCGCCCAAACCATCACCGAAGTGCTCGACGCATTGTTCGTGGACGTGAAAGCGATCGAGGCTGAACTCGCGGCGATCGACGCGGCAATCACCCTCGACGCTTCGGCCAGCGCAGAACTCGACCGGCTGATCACCCGGCAGGGCGAGCTATTCGAGGAGATGGACCGCCTGGACGGTTGGGACTACAAACGCCACATTGACACTGCGCTGACCACCCTCGGGTTCAACGAGGCGCACCGCGTCTGCACGATTGACGAGTTGTCCGGCGGCTGGCGCAACCGTGCGGCCCTGGCCAAGATCGTGCTCGAAGCCCCCGACGTGCTGCTGCTCGACGAACCCACCAACTATCTCGACGTGGCCGGCGTTGAGTGGCTGGAAGCCTGGTTTACGGGCTTCAAGGGTGCCGCCATCGTCGTCTCCCACGACCGCAAGTTTCTTGACGCCGTCGTCACCCGCATTATCGAGGTGGAAAACTTTCACCTGCACGAGTATCCCGGCAACTTCGGTGAGTACATCGTGCAGAAGCAGTTTCGGCTCAAGACTCTTCAGGCTCAGTTCGTGCACGAATCTGAGCTGCTTGCTTTCGAGGCCGAGGGCATCGCCGACCGTCGGGAAGCCGCCAAGGCGGAGAGCCGCCAGCTCGGCAACCAGCTGGCCCACATCAAAAAGTTGCGCACGCCGCGTCCCGTGGACCAGATCATCACCGAGATCTACGGTAATTTGCACGTCAAGGACGTGCTGTGTCGGGTCGACGGCCTCGCCAAGAGCTACGGCGACAAACTCTTGTTCGAAAACCTCAGCTTCGAGGTGCACCGCGGCAACCGCATCGTCGTACTCGGCAGCAACGGCAGCGGCAAAACCACCCTGTTGCGGGTGCTCACCGGTGAGGAGACGGCCGACCACGGCTCGGTCGCCTGGGCCAGCGGCGCCGGCGTCGTCTCGTACAATCACATTCTGGCCGAACTCGACGAGACCGACACCGTCAGCCATGCCGTCAACGCCCTGCCCGGCAGCCTCGCCCTCACCGCGACGAAAAAATCGGTCAACCGTTTTTTGACCATGTTCCAGTTCAGCGAGGCCGATCTCAAGCAGAAGATCGGTGCGCTCTCGGGTGGTCAGCGCGCCCGCGTGGCGATGGCCCAGTGTTTGCTTTCCGGAGCATCGGTGCTGCTGCTCGACGAACCGACCAACCATCTCGACATGTCGAGCACCCAGGTGATGGAACGCGCCCTCGTGCACTTTCCTGGTGCCGTCGTGGTGGTCAGCCACGACCGCTTCTTCACCGACAAGATCGCCAACCGCCGTCTGGTCTTCGGCAGCGACGGAGCGGCCCCCGGCCAGATCCAAATGCGCGCCGCTTGAGTCACCCCGCTCTGTCTTTCACGGACGGGGCCCGGGCCCGGACCATGGGCCCAGTTTATAAACTGGGCCCATGGTCACAAGGTGGGCCCAGCAGCCCAGCAGCCCAGCAGCCCATTGTTGGTCGGAAGGTCCGGGGAGGCCGAGCGGCGCGGCAACATATTCTCTCTCGTAGAATTACCGGGTGACCCAGGCCCGCGCACGAAAACGAACGGATGCGTCGGCCGCGCTTTCGGCATCCGCTGTGCCGGTCTGGCTCGCCCTCGTCTTCTCCGTGCTGATCGGCGCGTTATATGCCGTGCAATCACGGGTGAACGGCGAACTCGGGCATCGAATCGGCGACGGATTCACCGCCGCCGTCATCTCTTTCGGTTCCGGCCTGATTGTTCTCAGCCTCGGACTCATCGTGTTCCGCAGCGGACGCCGCGGCCTGCAACTCGTCGCGCGCGGCGTTGCCGCTAATCACCTGTCTTGGTGGCACCTGTTCGGTGGACTGGCCGGCGCTTTGTTCGTGCTGTCGCAGGGCCTCGTCGCCGTACCGCTCGGCATCGCCCTGTTCACGGTCGCCGTAGTGGCCGGCCAAACCGTGAGCGGCGTGCTCATGGACCGCTTCGGCATCGGGCCGGGCGGGCGACGTCCTCTGCACGCGTCCAAAATCGTTGGTGCCGTGCTCGCCCTGATCGCCGTCGCCTTCACGGTGAGCGGCGAGCTGCGCGGCAGCGGCGCGCTCTGGCTGCTAGCGCTGCCACTGATCGCCGGTATCGGCCAGGGCTGGCAGCAGGCCGTCAACGGTCAGGTGCGGGTCACTGCCCAAAGCGCGCTCACGGCGACCTTTCTAAATTTTCTCACCGGCACCATCGCGCTGGTACTCGCCGCCCTCGTGCACGGCCTGCTGGTCGGTTTCGCGTTCGACTTGCCGGGAAATCCGTGGCTGTACACCGGCGGACTCATCGGCTGCGTCTTCATCGCCGGTGCCGCGCTCGTCGTGCGCACCACCGGGGTGCTCATGCTCGGCCTGTGCATCGTGGCCGGCCAGTTGGTCTGCGCTCTCGTGCTGGATCTGCTTGCGCCGACGGCGGGGCATCCGCTCGGCGTGACGACCATCGTCGGAACCGCGCTGGCGCTCGTGGCCGTGATCATTGCCGCGGTGCGCTGGCGTCGCCCCGGCCATGTTCGCGCCTAGAACCAGCGCCCAGATCCAGCGCCTAGAACCAGCGCCCAGATCCAGCGCCCAGATCCAGCGCCTAGAACCAGCGTTCGATCACAGAACGTCGAGAAACTCGACGGGGTCTATCGACAGCCGCACACCAGGCTTGCAGTCCGCCGGAATCCCTCCGACATACAGCCATCCGAGCAGTTCCTCGTTGTCGGCGAGGCCGTGCACCGCACGCACCGCTGCCGTGCGCACGAACGGTCCGGTGCGCCACATCACACCCCAGCCGGCATCGTCGAGTAGCAGCGTGAGCAGGTGCGCGACGCCCGCCGCCGACGCATCCTGCTCCCAGTCGGCCACCTTGTCACTGGTCCGCCGCACGGCGACGACGGCAATCAGCAGTGGCGCCCGCAACGGCTTGCCGGCTAGTTTGACGGCCTCAGTGCCTTGGCAAGCGGATGCCGCCACAAATGCCGCTCCCAGCCGCTCCAACGCTTCGCCGCGTAGTTCGAGTAGGCGCCACGGCCGCAGCGCCCCGTGATCAGCTACCCGCGCCGCTGCGCTCACCAAGGGCAACAACTCGGCCCGGGTAGGCGCGGACGCCGTCACTTTGGAGTAGCTGCGCCGGCAATTGACGGCTTGGAAAACCGCAGACGGGACAACATTCGTTGTTGAAGGAGGCAGGCTCACCGCTCTACTCGGCGGGCGTGAAGGTGAGCGAGATCGAGTTCATGCAATAGCGGTCGCCAGTCGGAGTGCCAAATCCGTCGGGAAAAACGTGACCCAGGTGCGAGCCGCAGTGTGCGCAGCGGACCTCCGTGCGCACGGTGCCGAGCGACCGGTCTTCGAGCAGCTCGACCGCTTCGGGTCGCACCGACTCGTAGAAACTTGGCCAGCCGCAGTCGGAATCGAACTTGGTACCGCTCTTGAACAGCTCGGCGTCACAGGCACCGCAGGTGTACGTGCCAGCCCGACTCTCGTCGAGCAGCTTGCCGGTTCCGGGGCGCTCGGTACCGGCCTCGCGCAGCACGGCGAATTTTTCGTCGCCCAGTTCGGAGCGCCACTCGCTGTTTGACTTCTTGATTGCGTAGTCCATGGTGGATGTCCCTTCGATCCGGCCGTCCACAAACGGACAACGTCTACTCAGCCTAAACTCGTGTGGCGGTACCCGCATTCCAGGCCCGGCCGTTTCGCAGTATTTGCACGGCGATAGACCCCGCGACTCCGTCGTTCCGGGCGTGCCGGAGGCAACATCCAGTCGCTCGCAAATAGGATGAGGGCGTCGGATGTTCCGTCAAAACTGCTTTGGGGGAAAGAAACATCAATGAGTGAAAGAACACCGACCCACATACAACCTCCCGCTCCGCCCGCCAGAAGCGCAGCCGATTTGACGCAACTCAGCGAACGCGACGCAGCGGTGCTTACCTTTGAACGGCAGTGGTGGCGGCATGTCGGCGCCAAAGAAGAAGCTATCCGCTCCACCTTCAGTCTCTCGGCCGCACGCTACTATCAGCTATTGGCGGCGCTGGTCGATTCACCGTTGGCACTGGCCTTCGACCCGATGCTCGTGAACCGACTGCAGCGGATGCGTTCCGCCCGATCCGAGGCGCGCGCCAGTCGTTCGCTGCCCACTCACGACTAGTACCTGACCGCATTTCGCCGGCATGGGGCAACCGGCCAAACAAGGATCCAATCACTATGGCGCGAAAATTTGCGAAAGACCGTTTCGATACCCACATGCATGCCCTCGACCGAGTCGGTGCCCACCGTGCTCCCCGTAGAAGGGGCCGCGGCTGGATCGGGTTCTGGTGGGCGCTCGGCGCCACCGTGCTCTTGATCGCGGTCGGCGTGGTCGGAATCTTCGCGATCAACAACCGCCTCGACTTTCCCAGTATCCCCGGCTTGACGTCGCCCGGCTCGACTCCGGTCCCCACCGAGACCGCTATTCCGACCGCCGAAGCAACCGTCGACCCGGCGCTGACCGTGAATGTGTTGAACGGCTCCTCGAGCAACGGCGTCGCAGCATCCGTCAGCGACACGCTGACCGCCGCTGGCTGGGTGGTCAGCGCCACCGGCAACGCGAGCACCGACACCGAATCGATTACCGTCGTTTACTACGCCGATGCCAGCCAGGCAGGCGCCGCCCGCGGCGTCGCTGCTTTGCTGCCGGGATCGCAGATCGTTGTCTCGACCAGCTTTGTCGATTCGGGAGCGGCGCTCACCGTCGTGGTCGGCAACGACTACGTGCTGCCAGCAGGCTGATAGGTAGTAAAAACTTCGGACTTAGTGGGCATTGCCCGATTCGTCAAGCCCCTGTTCTTTCGCCGTGGCTTCAGTACTATCTGGACTTGGTCAAACATTTTGTTCGGGCAATACCCGCCCGGATCAAGAACGCTCGCCCAAGGTAACTTGCACCAGTAGGTAACTTGAAACAGAAGACTTGCTCTCGGGGATTTGCTGCTCTCACAGAATGAACGCAGTTTTTGCGACAGGGCCCGGAACAGCCAATGGGCGGTGCCGTCGAAATTGAGCAAGGAGTAACACATGGCGAACGGAACCGTGAAGTGGTTCAACGCTGAAAAGGGTTTCGGCTTCATCACTGTCGATGGAGGAGGGCAAGACGTTTTCGTCCACTACTCCGCCATCGACATGAGCGGGTACAAAGTTCTTGAAGAAGGCCAGCAGGTCGTCTTTGAGGTCGGTGCCGGAGCGAAGGGCCCCCAGGCTGAATCGGTTCGACCGGCCTGACACACCCCGTAATCGGGGTCTGTCCCCCACCTAATGCCGCCCGCTGCAACGGGCGGCATTAGTGTTTACCGGTGACCAAGAAAAAGATAACCCGCAAGACACGACCGTTGAAGTCCGCGATCCTGCTCACTCTGATCGTGCCGGCACTGCTGCTGAGCGGATGCTCCGGCGGTAGTGCGACGCCGACCCAGACTCCAACTCCCGCTTGGGCTTCGGGCTATGTTGCCCCCGCCGCCACGGAGATCGCACCGCTTACCGGTATTGCTGTAGCAGTCGGGTCGTCGGCGCATCCCTCCCTCGCAGTCAAGATCGACAACCACGTGGCCGCCCGCCCGCAGGTCGCGATCGACCGCACCGACCTCGTGTTCGAAGAACTGGTCGAGGGTGGCATCACCCGGTACGTCGCCGTGTGGCAGTCGAGCATTCCCGACCAGGTCGGGCCGGTACGGTCGATCCGCCCGATGGACCCCGATATTATCGCCCCGTTCGGCGGCCTCGTTTCGTATTCGGGCGGGCAGCAGCAGTTTGTCGATGCCATGACCGCAACCGGTCAGATCAGCGCCATCTTCGACTACGACACGACCGGTTTGTTTTCCCGTTCGAAAGCTACCGCGGCCCCGCATAACGTAATCCTCGCCGCCTCGGAATTCGCCAACCGCAACGTTACAGTTGCCTCGCCTGCGCAGCAGTACTCCTATGCGCCCACGCTCGCCGGGGCATCCGCTGTCGTGGACGGCGCTCCGATTTCAGTGATCAACACGCGGTTCTCCAGCTCGAGTGCCCGCAGCTGGACCTGGAATGCTGAAGCCACCGCTTACCTGCGCGCGCAGGACGGCGCGCCCGACCTCACCGGCGACGGTGTGCAGCTGGCGGCCACCAATGTTGTGGTGCTTCGGGTAGACGTCACCGTCGACCACAGCATCCCCAAGACCGAGCTCATCGCTTCGGGCGAGGCGTCGATTTCGACCGGTGGAAAGACGCTCGCGGCCACCTGGAGTAAGAGCTCTCAGACCGCACCGATCCGCCTTGTCGACGCTCATGGAGTAACAATTCGGCTAGCTCCGGGCAATACCTGGTTTCAATTGGTGCCCAACGGCACCGGCTCGACCGATCTCGTTCCCTGACGGTCTGTAACTGGCCCGGCGTAACCCCAGATGCTCGCTTGCACTCTCGACCCCAGAGTGCCAGAATCGATTTAGCACTCTCGTCACCTGAGTGCCAACCCCATCATCGTTTGGAACGTCCGGGAGGGACGAGTTACACATATGGCAAAAATCATTGCATTCAATGAAGAGGCCCGTCGTGGGCTTGAGCGCGGCCTGAACATTCTGGCCGACACCGTCAAGGTCACCCTCGGCCCGCGCGGCCGCAACGTCGTTCTGGAGAAGAAGTGGGGCGCCCCCACGATCACCAACGACGGTGTGTCCATCGCCAAGGAGATCGAACTCGACGACCCGTACGAGAAGATCGGTGCGGAACTCGTCAAAGAGGTCGCCAAGAAGACGGATGACGTTGCCGGCGACGGCACGACCACCGCAACCGTCCTGGCCCAGGCCCTGGTTCGCGAAGGCCTGCGCAACGTCGCAGCCGGCGCTGACCCGATCAGCCTGAAGCGCGGTATCGAGAAGGCCACGGCTGCTGTCATCGCCGAGCTCATCGCCAGCGCCAAGGAGATCGAGACCAAGGAAGAGATCGCCGCGACCGCGTCTATCTCCGCCGGAGACACCGAAATCGGCGCGATCATCGCCGAGGCCATCGACAAGGTCGGCAAGGAAGGCGTTGTCACCGTCGAGGAGTCGAACACTTTCGGCACCGAGCTCGAGCTCACCGAGGGCATGCGCTTCGACAAGGGTTTCCTGTCGGCGTACTTCGTCACCGACCCTGATCGTCAGGAAGCGGTCTTCGAAGACCCCTACATCCTGATCGTCAACTCCAAGGTCTCCAACATCAAGGACCTGCTTCCCATCGTGGACAAGGTCATCCAGACCGGCAAGCAGCTCCTCATCATTGCGGAAGACGTCGACGGTGAGGCCCTGGCCACGCTCGTTGTGAACAAGATCCGTGGCATCTTCAAGTCTGTCGCCGTCAAGGCTCCGGGCTTCGGAGACCGTCGCAAGGCTCAGCTGCAGGACATCGCCATCCTCACCGGTGGACAGGTCATCTCGGAAGAGGTCGGCCTCAAGCTCGAGAACGTCACCCTCGACCTGCTTGGTAACGCCCGTAAGGTCGTCATCACCAAGGACGAGACCACGATCGTCGAGGGTGCCGGTGACGTCGAAGCCATCGCCGGTCGCGTTTCGCAGATCCGTGCCGAGATCGAGAACACGGACAGCGACTACGACCGCGAGAAGCTCCAGGAGCGCCTCGCCAAGCTTGCTGGCGGCGTTGCTGTTATCAAGGCCGGAGCTGCTACGGAGGTTGAGCTCAAGGAGCGCAAGCACCGCATCGAAGATGCAGTGCGTAACGCCAAGGCTGCCGTTGAAGAGGGCATCGTCGCCGGTGGTGGCGTTGCACTCATCCAGGCTGGCAAGACCGCATTCGAGAGCAAGGCTGTCCTTGACCTCGTCGGCGACGAGGCAACGGGCGCCAACATCGTGCGCGTCGCCATCGATGCCCCGCTCAAGCAGATCGCGCTCAACGCCGGCATGGAGCCGGGCGTCGTCGCCGACAAGGTGCGCAACCTGCCCGTTGGATGGGGCCTCAACGCCGCCACCGGCGAGTACGTCGACATGATCGCTGCCGGAATCAATGACCCGGTGAAGGTCACCCGTTCCGCGCTGCTGAACGCGTCGTCGATCGCCGGACTGTTCCTCACCACCGAGGCTGTCGTCGCCGACAAGCCCGAGAAGAACTCGGCTCCGGCCGGCGACCCCTCGGGTGGCATGGACTTCTAAGTCCGAGCCAGCACCAACAAACACCACACAGTGGGCGTCTCCCTCGGGAGGCGCCCACTGTGTGTTTTTCAGACGGCCGCCCGTGAGTTTGTGGTCTCAGGGCGCACGCAACTCATTGCTGAAGGGATGACCGGCAACCCCAGGATTACAGCGGATACCTATCGCACAAACAGACGGGTGTTCGCCTGCTCGGTCTCGGCGTACTGCTGCCCGGCAACACTCAAGGCCTGATTGAGCAGAGTCAGGCTCTCTTCCAGCTGCTGGTGCATCCCGCGCCACTCGGCGAATGCCCCTTGGAAGGCCGCGGAAGCCTGGCCGGTCCAGAAGCCTTCGAGGCTGGTCAGCTGGGCGTTGAGGTCGCCGACATCTGCCTGCACGCGCGCAATGGTGCCACGGGCGGTACTCGCCGTGCTTTGTACCGCATCGCTGTCGACCTGAAAGCTTGTCATGGTGTGCCCTTCTCCTACATAACAGTGGTTGGTGACTGTGAGAGTAGAAGGCGGGCGGGCGGCATCCGCTCGTCGAAACGGATCTGTGCGCGCATGCCGCCGCTGGTGGCCTGTGGAGGATACGGCGAAATAGCTACGGAATGACGGGCTGCGCGCGCTGCGGGGCGCTGGGTGAGCCGGCCAGTGGGAGTGACACGCGAAAAGTCGCGCCTCCACCCGGGGTTTCAACGACATCGACCGTGCCGTTGTGGCTCGCGACAATCGCCGCGACGATCGCCAGGCCGAGCCCGCTGCCGCCGGTTTCACGGGCGCGCGAGGAGTCGGCGCGCCAGAAGCGCTGAAAGATTTTCTCTCGAATCTGCGGTGGAATACCTTCGCCGTGGTCGATCACGGCGATCGATGCGCGCTGGGTGTGCGAATCCACCATGACTTCGAGTTCGATCGGGCTGTCAGTGGCGGTGAAGCGCATCGCGTTGCCCATGAGGTTGGTGATGACCTGGCGAATCTTATTCTCTTCAGCCATGACGATCGGTGGTAGTTGCGTATTCACCGGCACCGCGGTCAGGTCGGCGTCGGGCATGACGGGGCTTCCCCGACGGGGCTTGCGCGTGCGCAGCCGGGCCAGGGTGGCTCCGGCAAAGGCGATCGCTCCGGTTGGTGTGCCGGTTCCCGACGGCCGGGTTATGGTGCCGGTGGTGACGCTCTCCGATGCGTCATGCCCGACGGGAAGAATTTCACCCGAGTGCCCGTCAAGAGTCACGTCGTTGTCGTCGCCGCGTGGCCCCACCGGCGGGGGGGGAGTGAGTACGGTGACTTGGCGGCCGGGGGAACTGGCCATCGTGTCGAGGGCGGCGTCGCGGGCCAGCGGAACGAGATCGACCGGGGTCAAAGCCAGCGGCTTGGTCTCATCGAGACGGGCCAGTTCGAGCAAATCCTCGACCAGGCCGCCCATGCGAATAGCCTCTTTTTCGATGCGTTCCATGGCTTGGGCAACATCTTCGGGCGTCTGCAGCGCGCCCATGCGGTACAGCTCGGCGTAGCCACGAACGGAGACGAGGGGGGTGCGCAATTCGTGGCTCGCATCGCCGACGAAACGGCGCATCTGGTCGATGGTGCGGGCGCGGTCCTTGAAGGCACGGTCGATGCGGCTGAGCATGATGTTGAGCGAACGGTTGAGGCGGCCGACCTCGGTGTTCGGCGTGGCACCACCGAGACGCTGACTGAAGTCACCGTCGGCGATGGCAGCTGCGGTCTGCTCTGCCTCACGCAGCGGCACGAAGGTGGTCGTGACGAGCACCCGGGTGAGCATGGCCCCGATCAAGACAACGCCAGCGCCGAAGCCGAGAAAAATCGTGAGGTAGGTAGCCATGGTGTTCTCGGTCGGCCGCAGCGACACCGCCATGACGAGGGTGCCATAGGTGCCGGTGGGGCTGATCACGACGGGAACCATGATTGCGTGGAACTCGGTGTCGTGGGCAGCGTCCCACAAGGTTTGGATCTGCCCGTCAAGTTGAGAGACCCGTTTCAGGTCGAGCGGCATGCCCACGACCGGCAGTTCGGCGTGTGTGCGTTCCTGCCAGGTACGCGTGATCAGGGTGCCGTTCTGGTCGTAGAGTGCTACGAAGTAGTCCGACGCGACGCCCTCGGTGTCTCCCTGCGAGAATACGCTCGACGAGTAGCCGCTAAGCGCGGTTTGCGTGTCGACCTGCAGCTGCGTGTCGACCTGCGTCACCACGTACTGCTTCAGCATTGCCATGGTGCCGATGCCCGAAACGAGCAGGCCGAGAGTGAGCATCAGGACCGTGACGCCGGTGATTTTGGAACGGAGGGAGATGCTGCTCCACCGTCTCGACAGGGTTTCGTGCATGATGGCTTCAGCCTACGAAAGTTCTCTGGGACTAAGCCTTGGCAGCCTTGAGCATGTAGCCGAAGCCACGCTTGGTCTGAATGAGTGGTTCGCTCGAGTGCACATCGACCTTGCGACGCAGGTAGGAAATGTAGCTCTCCACAATTCCGGCGTCACCGTTGAAGTCGTATTCCCAGACATGGTCCAGAATCTGCGCTTTGGACAGCACGCGGTTGGGGTTGAGCATGAGGTAGCGCAGCAGCTTGAACTCGGTAGGGCTCAGTTCGATGGCTTCCGTGCCGACGAGAACCTCGTGGGTGTCCTGATCCATGGTGAGCTCGCCAGCACGGATCACGGCGTCTTCGTCAGCGTGCATGGTGCGACGCAGGATCGCCTTGATGCGGGCGACGATCTCGTCGAGGCTGAATGGCTTGGTCACGTAGTCGTCACCGCCGACGGTGAGTCCGGTGATCTTGTCTTCGGTGTCGTCCTTGGCGGTCAGGAACAGGATCGGGGCGGTATAGCCGGCCGAACGCAGGCGTTTGGTTACCCCGAAGCCGTTCATGTCCGGCAGCATGACGTCGAGAATGATGAGGTCCGGTTCCTCCTCGAGTACAGCGGAGATGGCTTGCGCGCCATTGCCAACAGCGCGCACGGCGAAACCGGCGAAACGGAGGCTGGTGGTGAGGAGATCGCGGATATTGGGTTCGTCATCGACGATAAGGATTCGGGGGCCGTCAGTCATGACCCCAGTATCTGCGCGTTAGCTGGAGCTTTGCTGATAGTGCACGGTGTGTACGGAGATGGGTGGCAGATATCCGTTGCGCGACCCGGATTACCGACATGATGGTCATGGACGATCGATTCGCTTCACAGGTGAGGACCGCTATGAACCGCACGACCCCCGAAACAGCACAGACGTTGCCTCGAATAGATGCCCCGCGCCGGGTGATCGGCGGCCGTACCTTCAACTTCGATCGAGAAGTGGCCGTGATGGCCATCGTCAATCGCACGCCGGACTCGTTCTACGACCAGGGCGCAACGTTCGCGCTCGACGCATCCGTTGTGGCGGCGCATCAGGCAATTGCCGATGGGGCCGACTGGATCGACATCGGCGGTGCCAAGTTCGCGCCCGGTCCGGCAGTGCCTATCGAGCAGGAAATCGACCGTGTGGTGCCGGTGGTCGAGGCACTGCGCGGCTCAGGCGTGGTCATCTCGGTCGATACTTTTCACCCGGCAGTGGCCGCCGCGAGCATCGCCGCCGGCGCGCACGTGATCAACGACACTACCGGAGTACACGATCCGGCCATGGCTGACATCGTCGCGGACAGCGACGCCACCCTCGTGATAACCCATAGCCTGGCAGCGCCGCGTAGGCCCTACCCGGCGCCGCACTATGACGACGTCGTCGCCGATGTCAGCGAGTTTTTGCTGGCCCGGGTCGACCGGGCTATGGGACGCGGCGTTTTGCGAGAGCGAATCATCATCGACCCGGGCCACGATCTCAACAAGACCACCAGACACTCGCTCGAGCTGACCCGGCGGCTCGGCGAGATCACCGCACTCGGCCTGCCGACTTTGGTTGCCGTGTCCAACAAAGATTTTGTGGGGGAGAGCCTGGACCGACCACGCGGTGAACGCGTGGAGGGTTCTCTGGCAGCCATGACGGTGTGTATTTTGCAGGGTGCCCGCATCGTGCGCATGCACAACGTGCGGGCAGCCGTCGACGCCGTGCGCATGACCGAGGCCATCCTCGGCTTTCGTGAGCCCGCCTACGAGCGCCACAACCTCGCCTGATGCGGGCCGAACTGCCGCCTCGGGCCGAACTGATCGAGCACTACCGAGTGGCCGTCCGATCGGTGCCGTGGGTGCGCGTCAACTTCATCACCAGCCTTGATGGTGCTGCAACGCACGAGGGGCTCAGCGGCGGCCTGAACAACGCCGACGACAAAATCGTCTTCGACACCTTACGGCTGCTTACCGACGTCATTCTGGTCGGTGCCGGAACGGTGCGCGCCGAGGGCTACGGCGGCATTCTCCTGCCAGCGGATGACGTGACCTGGCGCGTGCAGGCCGGCTTGGCCGCCCAGCCCCGGATCGCAATCGTGTCGGGACGGCTGGATCTTGACCCCGGGCATCCGGTTTTCACGAATGCGGCGACCCGACCAATTGTGCTGACCCATGCCGCAGCGCCGACCGACCGGCGGGCCGCTCTCGCCTCGCGCGCTGATGTGGTCGACTGCGGCGAAGACCGGGTTGACCCGCGACGCATGGTGGCGGAGCTCGCTGAGCGCGGCCTGCCCCAGATTCTCTGCGAGGGCGGTCCACACCTATTCGGAGACCTCGTGGCGGCGGACCGCGTCGACGAGCTCTGCTTGAGCCTCGCCCCGGTACTCGAGGGGGGTTCCGCCGGGCGCATCGCCGTCGGGACGAGCGCGGCGATCCGCGCTATGGAATTGGTGCACGTGTTGCGCGCGGCAGACATGCTGTTCCTGCGGTATGCCCGTCGACAATCTTGAGCTGAGCTGAGCTGAGCTGAGCCGGGCAGGCGGCATGCGCTGGGCCCACCTTATGGTCCTGGGCCCAGTTTATAAGCTGGGCCGGGGGACGGGGCCCGGGCCCCGTCCGTACTGACAGGGGTCAGGTGACATGGGTCAGGCGACCAGGGTCTGGGCGGTAAGGCTCTGGGCGTCGAGGATCGTGTAGCTGTAGCCCTGTTCAGCAAGAAAACGCTGGCGGTTCTGCGCGAAGTCCTGGTCGACGGTGTCGCGGGCGACGAGCGTGTAGAAGTTCGCCGACAGGCCAGATTCCTTCGGGCGCAGCAGTCGTCCGAGGCGCTGGGCCTCCTCCTGGCGGGAGCCGAACGAGCCAGACACCTGGATGGCTACGGTCGCCTCGGGCAGGTCGACCGAGAAGTTCGCGACCTTCGACACCACGAGTACCTTCACCTCGCCCACGCGGAACGCCTGGTACAAACGTTCGCGTTCGTCGATCGGGGTGGCACCGGTGAGCTGGGGGGCATGCAAGACCTCGGCGAGCTCATCGATCTGGTCGAGGTATTGGCCGATCACGAGGATGCGTTCGCCATCGTGCTTCTTGATCAGCGCCTGCACCACGCTGAGCTTGGCCGGCGCGGTCGCAGCCATGCGGTAGCGCTCATCGTCCGCTGCGGCGGCATAGCTGAGTCGCTCGGACTGCGGCAGGTCGATGCGCACCTCGTAGCAGTTGGCCGGGGAGATGAAGCCCTGGGCCTCGATCTCCTTCCATGGGGCGTCGAACCGCTTCGGGCCGATCAGGCTGAACACGTCGCCCTCGCGGCCGTCCTCGCGCACCAGAGTGGCGGTGAGACCGAGGCGGCGGCGCGCCTGCAATTCGGCGGTGAGCTTGAACACGGGTGCCGGCAACAGGTGTACCTCGTCGTAGATCACCAGGCCCCAGTCCATGGCGTCGAGCAGCTCCAGGTGGGCGTACTCGCCCTTGCGCTTCGCCGTGAGGATTTGATAGGTCGCGATGGTCACCGGCTTGACCTCTTTCACCTGTCCGGAGTATTCGCCGATCTCCTCCGGTGTCAGCGTCGTGCGCTTGAGCAGTTCGTCGCGCCATTGGCGGGCCGAGACGGTGTTGGTCACCAGAATGAGCGTGTTGGTCTTTGCGGTGGCCATGGCCCCGGCGCCGACGAGGGTCTTGCCAGCGCCACAGGGCAACACAACGACGCCGCTGCCGCCGTCAAAGAAGCTCGCTACGGCCTTGTTCTGATAGTCACGCAGCGCCCAGCCGTCTTCCTTCAGCGCAATATCGTGCGGGGTGCCCGGCGTGTACCCGGCAAGGTCCTCGGCGGGCCACCCGAGCTTCACCAGTTCCTGCTTGAGCTGCCCGCGCGCCCAGGCCCCGACGAGATACGTTTCCGGGGAAGGATGCCCGATCAATAGTGGCGCAATGCGCTTCGCCCCGGCGATCTCGGTGAGAACGGCTTGGTCACTGCTGTGCAGTACGAGGGAACCCTCGGGGTCACGTTCAATGACGAGTCGCCCATAGCGACCGACCGTCTCGGTGATATCCACACTGACCGTCTGAGGTATCGCGAATTTAGAATACTTCTCGAGCGTCGCGAGCATGTCGGACGCGTCGTGCCCCGCCGCCCGGGCATTCCACAGGCCCAGCCGGGTGATGCGGTAGGTGTGAATGTGCTCGGGGGCGCGTTCGAGCTCTGCGAAAACGGCGAGGTCGTGACGAGCATCCTCGGCAAGAGGATGGGCAACTTCGAGCAACACCGTGCGGTCACTTTGCACAATCAGGGGGCCATCAGACATAACCCCAAATTCTACGCCCGTTCGGCAGTTTTTACGGTACCGGTCGCTGCCGCCCCTAAGTGGTCACGGGGCCGGGGTGATGCTGAGGATGCTCTTAAGTGGCAGGGTGCGCTCGATGTCGGCCCGCCGGTCGCGGGCTCGGAAGCGTCCGTTGCTGACGCTGGCCGGTTCGAGCAGGTAGTCCACTACCGCGCCCCCGGGCATTGCGATGCTGACCAGGATGGTCTGCTTGGCCTTGATGGCGGTGTCGAGCTGGCGGGCCAGCCAGGCATCCGCTACTGAAACGCCACTTTCAGCGCGAAGCCGCAGCTTGTCGACCAGGTTGCGGGTGGTGTCAACCGTTGGTGTCAGCGTGACACGGGCGATCTGGTGTCGGCGCAAGTGCACGATCTCACCGAGGTCGTCTTCGGCAGCGGCGGGATAACGGGCGTCACTGAGCGCCCAAAACACGGCGTCACCGGCGAAGCGGCTGAGCAGGTGTTCACTGTCGCCGGCGCGCACGAGCGCGAGCGGCGCCAGGGTCTGGTCGACGGCTATAGTGCCGAGCAGTGCGGCATCAGCTGAGCAGACGTAGCTGAGAAAAACGGTGTCATTGCCGGGTGGGGCGATCGGGGCGTTCGGTCCGTCGGTGAGACGTCCCACTCGCACCCGACCGTACCGCGAAGCCGATTCGTTGATGAGGTAATCGACCGGCTGTGGAATGCCGGTGAGTGAGATCGACGTCAGAAAAGCGAGCAGTGAGTCTGCATTTTCTCCCGCGGCCAGGGCGCGATTGACGGATGCCGCGGTGATGCGATAACTCGAGGCGAGTTCTCGACTTTCCACGTCGGCCATTCCGCGCAGCCGGGAGTCGATCGACGGTGCAAGTGGGCCGGGCGCGACGATCGAGAGGTCGTGCTGCAGATATACCGCGCCGACTTCAGTCGGCAGCGCACCCGCCATGATGTCGACGGCTATTTCGAGGTCACCGCGCAGCACGTTGGCGCCGGCGGTGCTGGTGGTGTCGTTTGCAGTGATACCGAGCAACTCAGCGTCGCGGGCGAACTCGGTTAGCTGGGAGAGCATCCACTCGCCGCCGGCCGGATAGAGCCAGGCGATAAACGCGGTCAGTCCACCACCCCAGGGCAGCCCGGCCTGGCGCGGAAGAATGTCGGCCACGGTCGGCGGGAGCGCCGCCAACCAGGCCACGGCCAAGGCCGCCCAACGGGTGGTCGTGTGTTCGAGCAGCCAGGCCTCGCCGGCTTCGGTTTCCATCCAGTAACCGTCGGAGTGGGCGAGCAGGTCGGCCCGGGAAGCCAAGGCCAGGATCGGGGCAACCAGATCGACGTCGACCGTCATTACGGCGGCGAGGCGCTTGGTGTCGGGCAGGCCAATCCCCCCTCGACTGAGTTGCCGGGCGGGCTCGCGGCACAGCTCGTTGACCAGCTCGGCGATCGACGACACCATCCCGAAGGCGCGTTCAGCGGCCAGCTGGTCGATGAACGCAATCTCGCTGTCGGGCACGGCGGCGAGGGCGATCGGGGGCGAAGTGACGGCGAGGTCGGCGGTATCCGGCAGACTCTGAGACGGCCAGCGCGCCAGATGAGCCGAGACGGCGTCGTATGGGATGCAGCATCCGTCGTTTCGCTCGGCCAAAAGTACGGCGTGCAGGGCGTCGACCCGGCGGGCCACATCGGCCAGCGTGACCTCGGTTGAACCGAGTTCAAATAATCGGTCAGTCACTGCGACCAGCGTCGGCACGGAATTGTTGCTGGTAAGTTGCCCGGCCACGGCCAGAACGGCAAGGGTCGAGCGGTCCAGGTGGCTGAGGGCCAGTTGCACATTGCCTGCTTCAAGCAGGGCTTCGGCCAGATCGAAGAAGTCGTTGATGCCGTTCGCAGAAACGCCGCGCACCTTAATGACGTGCCGCAGCTCAGCATCGGGTAGGACCCGAAGTCTCGATGCGAGGCCGAGCATTACTCGCGGTCTCGTCGAGCTTCGCGACTGCGGCGAACTCCCGCAGAGATGATGAGCACGATGATGAGCACAAAACCGATGGGCAGGCCGTAGAGCGGAAGGATGAAGATCGGCGGCCAGAAACCGCGGCTGAACCCGTCGTTTTGGCCGACGCCCATCGCGGTCGCGATGATCACCGCAAGGAACGCGAGAATCGACAGCCCCACCACGCTCGCCACCATGTAAGCGAGCACACGTTCAAGCCGGCTGACGGCTTGTGGAGTTTGATTGGTCACAGCCTAAGGATACGGGCACACGGGTGCCGCAACCGAATATGCTGGGTTTACATCCCGCACTATATTGTGCGCCTAAAACTCAAATGAGGTTCAGATGCCCACCGGCAAGGTCAAGTTTTACGACGAGGAGAAAGGCTTTGGCTTCATCACGTCCGATGACGGGCAGGAGGTCTTTCTCCACGCTTCCGCTTTGCCATCCGGAGTGACCATCAAGGCCGGTGCGAAGCTCGAATTTGGTATCGCCGACGGCAAACGCGGCGCCCAGGCGCTGTCGGTGCGCGTGATCGAAGCTCCTCCGAGCCTGTCTAAATTCAACCGCAAGCCAGCCGATGATATGTCGATCATCGTTGAAGATTTGGTGAAGCTGCTCGACGGTATCGGCACAAATCTCAAGCGCGGTCGGTACCCCGAATCTAGTCACAGTAAGAAGATCGCGGCGATGCTGCGCAAGGTCGCCGAGGAACTGGATGCCTGAGGTCATCGACGCGCAGCCAGCCGATGCACAGCCCACCGATGCACAGCCCACGGAATCGGACAAACCGACCGATGCCATCCTGCTCGCGGCCGTTGAGCTGGCACGCACGGCGCTGCTGGAGATCACGACGGACGACACGATCGGCGAGGTCATCGGCCACATCGACGAAGGCGACCTCGTGGTGTCGCTGCTGTTCGACTGCCTACTGACCGGCTATCCGGGCTGGCGCTGGACCGTGAGTCTTGCGCGGGTCGACGAGAATTCCGAGCCGAAGGTTCTTGAAACCGAGCTCACGCCCGGCGATGACTCCCTGCTCGCGCCCGAGTGGGTGCCGTGGTCGGATCGTCTCGTCGACGACGACGACATTGCAGCGAATGATGACGAAGACGATGACGATGACGATGACGATGACGATGACGACGACGACGATGACGACGACGACGCAGACGATGACGGGTCTAACGAGAATCCAGTCGACGACGCAGATTTGATCGAGGACGACGCAGATGACTCCCTCGATGCTCTGGCCGGCATCGACTTCAACGAAGCGCTAGCGGCGGCGGATCTGAACCCAGGCGAGTCCAACGAGACCGACGCCGACGCCGATCACAGTGCACCACAGCCACCAACCCGTTCCCGGCGCGCTCGCCGCCCCTGACTTTGAGGCGCCCGGCGCCGCTTCGTCAAAGAAGAGGGCGGCGCCGAGTGCGACCAGCCAGAGCAGGGTGCCGACGATCAGTGCCGTGCGAGCATCCGTTCGTGCGGGCAGCGGATCGGGCCGGCGTTCGCTGTCTTTCAACCACAGGCGCATCGTGCGATCCTTTCGTTGCGTTTCGTGCAGCTGACTTCAGAGGTGTGCCACGACGTGCTCGATGGATGTCACGAGCTTCTTGACGTCTTCCGGGTCGATGGCAGTGAAAGTCGCGATGCGCAGTTGGTTGCGGCCGAGCTTGCGGTACGGCTCGGTGTCGAGGATGCCATTGGCACGCAGGGTTTTGCTGATCGATGAGGCGTCGATGGCGTCATCGAAGTCGATCGTCACGACGACCTGTGAGCGGTGCGTCGGATCGGCCACGAATGGGGTCGCATAGTCGACGCCCGCCGCCCAGTCATAGAGAACGGACGACGACTCCCTCGTTCGCAATGACGCCCACTCCAGGCCGCCGCTCTGGTTGATCCAGTCGATCTGGTTCTCCATCAGCAGGAGGGTGCTGAGAGCCGGCGTGTTCAGCGTCTGGTTCAGGCGCGAGTTGTCGACGGCGTTCTTGAGGCTGAGAAACTCGGGAATGTACCGGCCGCTCGCTGCGACGCGCTCGACCCGTTCGAGGGCCGCCGGTGAGAACAAGGCGAGCCATAGGCCACCGTCCGAAGCGAGGTTTTTCTGTGGGGCGAAATAATAGACATCCGCCTGGCTCGCGTCGAAGTCGATGCCGGCGGCGGCGCTGGTGGCATCGATGACGGTGAGCGCGCCCGCGTCACCGTTGACCCGGGAGACCGGGGCCATGACGCCCGTCGAGGTTTCATTCTGGGGCCAGGCGTAGACGTCGATGCCCTCACGCACCACGAAATCGCTGCGTGAGCCAGTGTCGGCCTTGATCACGTCGGGAGCTGCAAGCCAGGGGGCAGCCGCCGCCTTGGCGAACTTGCCGCCGAACTCGCCAAAGACGAGGTTCTGCGCGCGGTTTTCGATCAGGGAAAAGGCTGCGGCGTCCCAGAATGCGGTCGAGCCGCCGTTGCCGAGCACGACTTCGTAGCCGTCGGGAATGCGAAACAGTTCACCCAAGCCGGCGCGCACTCGGGCGACGAGTTCTTTCACGGGTGCCTGGCGGTGCGAGGTGCCGAGTACTCCGGTGCCGAATCCGAGAAGATGGTCGAGCTGTTCACGCCGGATTTTCGATGGGCCGCAGCCGAATCGTCCGTCGAGGGGGAGTAGATCGGTGGGTATCAGTAGGTCGGCCATACGGCGATTCTAGTTGCCCTGCCACGGGCGGGTAGGCTTGGGACGCTGTGCGGGCCACTGCCGAGGCCGCCAACGGAGCGCCGTTCTATCACTCGATGAGCGGTGCGCGCACGAGCCGAATGAAGGGCTGCGGATGAGCGATCTGATCGACACCACCGAAATGTATCTCCGCACGATCCTCGACCTGGAGGAAGAACAGATCGTGCCCCTGCGGGCCCGCATCTCCGAACGACTCGGACACTCCGGCCCGACCGTCTCGCAGACCGTCGCGCGGATGGAACGTGACGGCCTCGTCATCGTGTCCGGCGATCGGCACCTGGAACTCACCCCGACCGGCCGCAGCAAAGCCGTGCACGTAATGCGTAAGCATCGCTTGGCGGAACGCCTGCTCAGCGACGTGATCGGACTCGAGTGGGAGTTCGTGCACGATGAAGCCTGCCGCTGGGAACACGTGATGAGCGAACAGGTCGAACGCAAGATTTTGGAGATGCTCGGTCACCCGACCGAATCTCCCTACGGCAATCCGATTCCGGGGCTTGACGAGCTCGGTGATTCGCCGGCAGTCGCCTTCATGGCGGGCGTGACCAACGTGCTGTCGGTGGTGGCGAGTTCGACCGTGCCGGTAACCGCAGTCATCCGCCGTCTCGGTGAACCGGTGCAGTTTGACCCCGAGCTGCTCTTGCAACTCAAACAGAGCGGCGTCATGCCCGGCGCGACCGGGGTGTTTTCGGCCGCCGGATCGTACGTTCTAGTTCAGGTCGAAGGTTTCGGTGCCGGTTTAGAGCTCCCCAATGAGGTAGCCGGGCACATATTCGTTACGACACCGACCGGCCACAGCCCGGTCGCTCACTGAAATTGCACGGGGTTCGTAGCGCCGTGAATCGAGCCAGTCGTCTCGACCTGCTCGCAGGTTCGTTACCAATCCGTTAGAAATGTGCCGCTTCAGGGTGACAAATGCGCGTCGCTCTTGTAGCCTCGGGGGGTCCCACAGACCATGAAAGGTCGAAGGACTCTAGTCAAGACGCCTGCTTACCCCGTCTCTTGATTTACGAACACACCCGCGATTAGCGAAGTGGACGGGACGACAACCTGGTGGTGTCGAGGCGCCGGAGGTTACAACTTTGGCTGCATTAAGAACGAGAAGGTCCCGTCGCGGGCTGAGCCGAACGGTGGAGTCTGTGGAAAAAGTGGAATCGTCGGCAAGCTCTCACCGCGCCCGGCCCCGGGCGGCACCGAAGAAGCGACGTGGCGGTATCGCCAACATCGTCGTCATGACCCTCGCCACTGGACTCGTTGCCACCATGGCGCTCCCGGCCTATGCCTTTGCTCCCGGCTCGCAAGACGTTTCCTTCAAGGCCACCGAGTCCACGGAGATGTCCAAGACGCAGGCGCAGGCCGTTGAAGTCGATGCCCAGGCGGCAACCGTGAGCGTCGCTCGCGAAGGGTTCACTGCTACCACGCCCGAAGAACTTGCTGCCGCTGCCAGTGCTGCCGCTGCTGCCGTCGCCGCAGAAACCCGTCGTGTTGAGGTCGCCGCGCAGATGACCACCTATGCAGCGAGCTATTCCGGTCCGAGTGTTGCTGACTTCCTGGCAAACCCGACGTATCCGAATTTCGATCTCGCATCCGTTTTCAATGTTGCCTCGCAGTATCAGGGAACGCCGTACGTCTATGGCGGCGCCACACCGGCCGGGTTCGACTGCTCAGGCTTCATTATGTACGTGTACGCGCAGTTCGGGATCAGCCTGCCGCACTCCTCTGTGGGCCAGGCAGCGGCCGGAACAAAGATCTCGATCGAGGACGCCGTGCCAGGCGATCTGGTGATCATGGACGGTCACGATGGTTTCTACGCGGGCAACGGAAACATCCTGCACGCGCCGTACACCGGCCAGTCCGTGCGGATTCAGCCCATCTGGACCAGCGACTACTACATCGTGCGGATCGGTATCTAATTCGCCCCTGTCAATGAACGCTGGGTAACAGCTCACTCAAATGGCGCATACAGGTTCACCTGTTGCGCCATTTGTGGGTTAACCTTGTGCCCTGATGTAATTTGTAGGTTCAAAAGGAGAGCCAATGCATGAGCGACGCACTATCCACACCATGGATGTGCGCGGTCGCGAGTGCTTTCGGCATAGTTGTCAGAGCGAGCAGAGCTGTGTGAGCAGCCATAAGGCGTTGTCATTGTGACGGCGCCTTTTTTTGTACTCTTTTTCGCCCCGTCGCGCTCCTGTTCTTTACGCATCGGATGTAGTTCGAATGGCTGGAAGCCGTCCAGTCTCCTTCGAAAGGAAGCGCATGCGCACACTGGTACTCAATGCGGGCTACGAGCCCCTCGCCGTCGTCTCGTTCAAACGAGCGCTTATTCTGGTGATGAACCAGAAGGCAACGATCGTGCAGTCCGATCAGGGCCACCCCGTTTTCGCGACTTCGGGCTCGTGGGATCGCCCGAGCGTCATTCTGCTCACGCGGTACGTGCGCATCCCCATGTCGCGCCTGGTTCCGGTCAGTCGCCGCGGAGTCTTACGCCGTGACGAGCATCGTTGCTGCTATTGCGGCAAGTCGGCTGCCACGATCGACCACGTGTTGCCGCGCTCGCGTGGTGGCCGTGATACCTGGGACAACCTTGCCGCGTGTTGTCTGCGGTGCAATAACCTCAAGAGCGACCACACCCCGGCCGAAATGGGCTGGAAGCTGCGCTTCACCCCTCGGATGCCGCAGGGCACGACCTGGATTGTGCGGGGAGTCGAGCGCCCCGAGCAGGAATGGGACGCCTATCTGGCCCCGGCCGCCTAGGACCACGCTCTGACGCGCGGCCATCAGGAGGGTCGAAATCGAACTCACGATCAGGAGCGTATTGACGGGGCAGCGCTTGCCCCGTGTCAATGCGGGTGGCGCGCCCGACTGAGCGGACTGATCGGCTAAACTTGCCAGATCCGCCTCTGTAGCTCAGTGGAAGAGCAATTCCGTCCTAAGGAAATGGCCGGGGGTTCGAATCCCTCCAGGGGCACCACGCTTTGAGCCCTGCATTCCGTGTAAAGAATGGGCTGTAGGGCTTTCGCCATTCTCAAGAATGGCGGTTGCCCAAACTTCACAAAATTTAGGTGTGATCTGTGGTCGCTGAAACGGCTCGCCGCCCTCAACGAACAGGCGGGTTCAACGATATTCATCGTGCTGTCCACTGCCTGGACCGTCACCTCGCAGCGCGGCAGATACTTCCCCCAGCTGATTATCCACAAGGCCCGTTAGGCCACTCGACGTTCAGGCTAGAGCGCCGCGGTCGCAGTGCTTTGATGACCAAGGTTCACAGTTGGTCCAAAGGCCAGGATCGGAAGGGTTGGACGCTGAAATTGGTCGGAAGGTAGCACAGAACTCGGAGTTGATTCGAGGCTGGGTTAAGACGAATCGGGCGCCGATCGACGGCAAGTTCTGGGACCACCCGTTGGGAACCGTCCGGCGTCCTGCGTACTTGTGCTGCCCGGACACATCCTCTGCGTTGGCTACAGTGCGCGCTCTGTGACAGTGCTTCGACGTTCAGCGAGGTCCACGTGCACACCACGGCGTCGCCGCGAAAGACTTCGGGGTGTTTTTTCTGAATTTTCATGACATTTGTGGACGAGGAAACGTCCTACTCGTGACTGCGTTACACACGCCGACGATTCTGAGGAGCACATGTCGCAACGTAATACCCTCATTCGCTGCCTGCATGGCATCAAACTGGCCGCCTGGAAGCAGTGGGCTCCCGTGCAGATGGCCGCGTGCACGCGCGCAGCCCCCACCTTCGAAATGAAAGAGAGCCGTGATGACAAGTGCTACTCGCAACATTGAGGGATTGGTCGAGGTGTGGCCGGTCCGCATCGCTCACAACGAAAGGACTTCAGTGTCGTATCCCCAACAGGCACCGTGCGCAGCCGACGATCTTGAAGTCCGCAATCTGTCCGATCACGAGTGGCGTGTGGGCGATCGGCGTTGCCACGAGAGGTCGCCAGCGAAGGTTCTGGGTTACGTTGAGAAATGTGTTTCGACTTTTGAAGTGCTGAACCTGAAAGACCCACGACAAGTTTTCATATTCGATCGTTTCGATACCGCGGTCGCCTCGTTTGCATCTGCCGTTTCGACCTAGTTCGGAGTCTTTGGCGCACTGCTTTCCGTTGTCATCATCGTCGCCATGGCAGCTGTCTCGCGCGAGCTGATTCGGAACGCCGTCGTCCCCGTTACGGCCTCGATCTTGGTTTCCATCGCCGGAATTCTCGTTGTGGGAACCGGCGGCGACTTTGCGGTGCAGGCCTGGGTCTTGGAGCCAGTCCAGCCTAAACTTCGGGAGGTCGCGATGGAAGGAAATTACCCTTCAGCGCCGGTGACTGCAGCGGCTCCGGCTGCTGCGCAAGCTTCGTCGAGCTTGCCGTCCGGGGCACCGCCCACTCCGATGCCGGCTACTGAGACGCCGTCAACCTTCAGGGGCACGCCGCCGGGCAGGAATAGGGTACCGGGGAGATCGTCGATGCCTGAGCCGTTCCCGGTGAGGCGCTTGGCGAGTTCGCTCGTGGGCGCCCCGAAGGCCGCTGCGGTGTAGGCCTTCTGCTTGGCGGCTTCGATGGTATGTTCGGCGGCATTGTCACCACGCAGCAGCGCCTGGACAGTGCCGAAGCGGTCTACCAGTGCGACGGTGACGAACGGTAGGTTGTCCGCCTGGCACTTCGCCAGGGCTGCCCCCACTGCATCGGCCGATGCGCCGACTGTGATCCGGTTCTGGGCCACCACGGTGCCAGCACCCGGTTGGATGTCAGTTGCGGGAGCCGGCGTTGCCATAGCAGCGGCGCCGACTCCCGCGGTCAGCAACAGTGCTGCGGTGGCGACGGTGGCAAAAACCTTGTGGGACTTCTTCATGACATTCTCCTTTAGATGGTCTTGCAATCGGCTGTTTTCTTATGCTGGCGGGCTGCAGGTCCTCCTGCATCAGGCATCGGTCGGTCTCGGGCTCAACCGTTGTGATGGCAATATCAGCCGAATGGTTGAGCGGGCCGTAACGGCGGGACCTCTAGGATGGTCGCAGCGCCCCACATCGACTGGACCTTCATGCCTGCCGCAGCCATCCCGCCCCCCGTATCGGGCGATCGCCCAGAGCTCGGCCGGATCGACGCTGTCGTCCACCTGAGTTTCGCCTTGCTCATGGTGACGTCCGGGGTTCGGTATGTGCTTCGGCACAGCCCCGCCGACAATGTTCCGGTGCTGATACTCGTAGCAGCAGTCTGCGCCCTATATGCTGGAATCGCCGTGCTTGCGCAACGCCGGCGGCCCTGGACGCCTTGGGTGTTCACCCTCGTGGTGGGCTGGGCAGCCCTGGTGATCCTCGCGCCCAGCTTTGCCTGGTGTTCGCTTGCCGTTTTCTTCCTCTGCCGCGCCGCCTTCAGCGGCTGGGCCGCCTATCTGGCCGGGGGTGCGACGGCGGTCTCCACCGCCATCGGGCTATTCCGTCTGAGCGGGTCCACGGACATCGCCATGTTGCTGGGTCCGCTGGCCGCCGGAGTGTTGCTGACCCTGGTCTACGACCGGATGGAGCACGATACAGCCCTCCAGCGACAGCTTGCCGCGGAGGTCTCCAATGCACAGCAGCAGTTGGCGGTCGGCGCACGCGATGCCGGAATCGCTGCCGAGCGTGAGCGGGTATCCCGCGAAATTCATGACACGGTGACCCAGGGCCTGGCCTCCGGCGTGCTCCTGCTCGAAGCCGCGCTGCGTACCTGGCCGGATCCTGCGGCACGCACGGATATCAGCAGGGCTGGGTCCCTGCTCCGCCAGAACCTCGCCGACACGCGCCGTCTGGTGCACGAACTCTCCGTACCGAGAACCGACGCGCCGCTGGCGGAGGCGCTCCGTGAAGCAGCGTCGCTTTACCTGGAGAGCGTTCAGGTGAAGGTCACCGGTGAGGCACGTCCGGTCCCGGCCGACGTTCGGCATGCCCTGCTTCGTGTGACACAGAGTGCCGCAGCGAACATCAGGCTCCACGCTGATGCCGGCAATGCCAGCCTGACCCTCGGGTACCTTCCGTGCACGGTGACGCTCGACATCTACGACGACGGCCGCGGCTTCGACCCCGGGGCCCTTGCCGAGCCCTCGGAAAGCGGAGGATACGGCCTGCGGGCCATGCGCCAACGCGTGGAACAGCTGGGCGGCGTCTTCGCGGTGGAAAGCGTTCCGGGCGAAGGTACCATCGTCGCAGCACAACTCCCGGTCCCCGCCACGGGGCATGCGCAGCCGGCGGAAGTGCCGGCGAAAGTGCGGGTGCAAGCACCATGACAATCTCCGTCCTCCTAGTGGATGACCATTTGGTGGTCCGCACCGGGCTGCGGGCACTCCTGGGGACCCAATTCGACCTCGACGTCATCGCCGAAGCCGCCTCCGGAGAAGAAGCACTCGCCGCCGTTGAGCGCTGCTCCCCGGACGTTGTGATGATGGACCTGGCCCTCGGCGCAGGGATGGACGGCATCGAGTCGATCCGGCAACTCCGTCGGCGTACCCCGCAGCCAGCGATCCTCGTCTTCACCACCTACGATTCCGATGCCGACATTGTTCGCGCCGTCGACGCCGGAGCCATGGGCTATCTCCTCAAGGACGCTGACCCGGAGGAGATCTTCGCCGCCATCCGCGGCGCCATCCAGGGCAGGAGTTTCATGAGCGCGCCCGTCGCGTCGCGACTGTTCCAGCAGCTAAGGAACCCCGGCGAGGTGCTCACCCCGCGGGAAGCCGAACTGCTCAGCCTCCTCACCGAGGGGCTCAGCAACCGTGAGCTGAGCAAACGCCTCTTCATCTCCGAGGCCACAGTCAAAACCCATCTGGCCCACATCTACGCGAAACTCGGTGTCGACACCCGGGGTGCCGCCATCACCACCGCCCTCCGCCGGGAAGGCATGCGCTAGGGCGCCTCTCCTGATTCCTCGAGCCACTGGGAACGCGTGCTCCCCGCAAGCGTGCCAACATGCGAAAAAACTTTGGGTGAACCTGAACGCCTCACTGCCCACAGCGCGACGCCTGCCCATGCGTGGCACGGAGCCGGTGACTGATTGCGGTCTTACAGGGTGCCGATAGCGTTGCTGCATAGAGTCACACCTGACACGTTTCTGCGCTGTCGTCGAGGGCGGAGGTGCACGCTGTGACAGATGGTGATTCCCCGCGACCGCGACCGCGAACGCACGTGGCGGCTGTTGCGGTGCGTCACGGGCGGCTGGCTCGTCGTCGATCGTTGGCAGCGGTGGCTTCTGTTCTGCTTCTCGCGTTCGGCGTCGTTGTGGTCAGTGGAGGTGCTCTCGCTGTGATTGCCGCATGGGATGTCGCCAGCAGTGTGAAACCCGGCGTACACCTGAACCATGTCGCACCCGGCGCCAGTCAGGCAGATCCTACCGCCGTCGATGTGAGCGCGATCGGCGGCGGCGTCAACCTTCTCATCACCGGAACGGATACGCGCACAGGTCAGGGCGCAGCGTTCTCGTCAAACGCTGATTTGACGAGCAGCTCCGGTGCGGGGCACAACGACGTCACAATGCTGCTTCACATCTCCCAGAATCATCAAAGCGTGAGTGTGATCAGTTTTCCCAGGGACCTGATGATCGCCGTTCCCGCGTGTGCACATCCGGACGGCGGCACGTATGCCTCGTCTAGTCGGGTGATCCTCAACTCCACACTCGCGCGCGGTGGTCTCTCCTGCGTGGTGCTCTCGATTGAAAAGCTCACCGGCCTGCAGATTCCGTTCGCTGCCCAGATTAGTTTTGCGGGCGTGACGGCAATGTCCGACGCCGTCGGTGGCGTCACAGTGTGCGTCGCGTCGCCGATCAACGACCTGTACACCAACCCTCCGCTGCACCTTGCGGCGGGCGAGCACACCATCGTCGGTGGGGAAGCGTTGTCTTTCTTGCGCAGCAGGCACGGCGTCGGCGATGGAAGCGACTTGGGCCGGATCAGTAATCAACAGGTTTTCCTGGGCGCCCTGGCCCGAAAAGTCGAGGGCGGCGGCATGCTCGCCAACCCGATCACGCTTTTCTCTCTGGCCAAGGCAGCGACAAACAACATGATTCTCTCGGACACGTTGACAGATCCCATCACGCTCGTTCAAATAGCGCTGGCTCTGAAGGACACCGGCTTGGAGAACATGATCTTTCTGCAGTACCCGACCGTTGTCGACCCCAGCGACGTGAACCGCGTCGTGCCGGAGAAGGCGGGCGCCGGGATCCTGAATGCTGCGTTGGTCGCTGACGCCCTTCTTCGCCTGAGCGGTGCACCGGGACGAGCCGCAGTTGGGTCCGCGACGGCCAGCCCCAGCCCTGTTGCATCCGCCAGCGCCATGTCAACGCCGAACGTGCCGCCTGCCAGCGCCTCGCCGACCACGGCGCCCAACTCGCCGGCTGACGCGCTGTTCCCCTCGACCATCATCGGCCAGAGCACGGCCCAGCAAACCTGCAGTAAGGGGTCCTGACTTTCTCCGCTCCCTTCATCGTGTGCCTCACGTGCCGAGCACGTTCTTGAAGGACCAGGAGTACGCCGGTGACCGGGGCTGTGCAGCAGCATGTCGGGACACAGAGAGGTTGTACACCCTGACACCACCGACGACTCGCGCGGTATACGTCGCCGCAACCCAGCGAGCGATCGCGTTCGAATCGCTCGAACGGCCGATGGCCTGTGGAGAAGTTCCTCCAATGAAGTAGTGGATTTCTCGGGCGGCTACGTCAGCCTGGAACTGGGCGAGCGTCGGTGCCGGATCGGTGCCTCTGAAACCGCCAACCGCCATCACCGGCAGCTCCGTGGAGAGCTGATAACTGGCAGCCCGATCCGATCCGATGGTCGCTGCGACCCAGGTGTAGCTCCCGGAATTCACGGTGAGCAGTGCAGCGATACCGGTACTGCCCGCAGTGGTTCCGCTGGCGCTGATGCCGGATTTGCCCTGCTGTACGGGACCGGTCCGGCCGCTCGCACCGATTTGTTCGGGTGGTGGGCCGCCAGCACCGCTGGTGGCCCCGGGGAGAAATGATTCTCCCTGATCGGCCGTTCCTCTATCGCGCCTGCCGCCAGCGGCATTCGGTCCGGCCGTGACGAATGAACCGCTGTGGGGCGTCAACACGGTTTGGAGGGAATAAGCAACCGGAGCCATGAGGGCACAGCCGAGGACTGCCGCTACGGTCACCCGCCCGATCCAGGTCCTGGTGGGAGCGCCGAGCGTCCCTGCTCGGGGCGGGGCCAACAACAGCACGGTTGCGAGCACGCCGAGCACAGCGATGATGAACTTCAGCGACGGCAGCCAGTCGGTGGTTCGGTCGAGGAGCACCCAGGCCCAGACGCTCGTCACAAGCATCGCGACGGCCGCGATGATGCGGGCCCAGAGCGCCTTACGTTTCATCCAGACGAGGCTTGCACCGATTGCAGCGGTTCCGGCGAGCGCTGGCGCGAGGGCCAAGGTGTAGTACGCATGGAAGATTCCGGCCATGAAGCTGAAGGCGAGCGTGGACACGAGTAAGTGGCCGGCGAAGAGCAGCAGGGTGGCCCGACGCAACGAAACGCGCTGCGCATGCCGCAGCACGATCAGTGCTGTACCGAGGAGCAGCAGGGCAGCGGGCAGGAGCCAGGTGACCTGACCCCCGACCTCGCCAAGGAAGATCCGCAAGATTCCGGTCGAATTTCTCGTTCCCACGGCGGGCGTGACGGCGTCGCCGGCAACGCTGCCAGTCTTGTTGCCGATGAGGCGGCTGAACCCGTTGTAGCCGAAGGTCAACTCGAGAAAACTGTTTGTCTTTGAGCCACCGACATAGAGGCGCCAGTCCGCTGGAAGCAGCTCAACGATGGCGACCCATCAGCCGGCCGAGAAAAGCACGACGCCGAGCGCCGCGAGTGAATGCCAGACCCCGGGTGAAGAGCCTATGTGGCGCCGCATACACGTACACGCTGGCCAGAGCTGGCAGGATGAGGAACGCCTGCAGCTGTTTGGTGAGAAAACCCAAACCCACCATTGCCCCGGCCCAGAGCAACCATTTGAGCCGGCCCGTCTCGATGCCGCGCAAGGTGCAGTAGGTTGCAAGGCTCAGGAGCAGAACGAGCAAGGCGTCGGGGTTGTTGTACCGGAACATCAGCGCAGCGACCGGAGTCACGGCGAGCACGACGCCAGCGAGCAAGGCGGTGCCAGCCGAAAAGCGTCGGCGGACGGTGGCGTAGAGCACGCCGACCGAGGCGACACCGAGAAGCGCCTCGGGTATGAGGATGCTCCACGAGCTGAGTCCGAATAATCGCACCGACAGGGCCATCAACCAGAGACTCGCGGGAGGTTTATCGACAGTGATCACGTTGCCGGCGTCGGAAGATCCGAAGAAGAACGCGGTCCAGTCGGCCGATCCGGCCTGCACCGCCGCAGAATAGAACGAATTCGCCCAGCCGCTGGCGCCCAGATCCCAGGTGTACAGGACGGCGGTGGCGAGCAGGAGGCTCAAGAGGGCCGGGCGTTCCCA
Organism: Cryobacterium sp. Y57; assembly: GCF_002929505.1. Taxonomy (GTDB): domain Bacteria; phylum Actinomycetota; class Actinomycetes; order Actinomycetales; family Microbacteriaceae; genus Cryobacterium. The sequence goes on along the minus strand of NZ_PJJL01000067.1, from coordinate 137,987 downwards.
TCGCGCGGAGCCGGGCCTGCCCCGGATGATGGCGCGCATCAGGCTCGTTGTCCGGCCCGCGAAGTGGGCCAGGACTGGGGACAGGGGAGGCTGTTCGTTGGCCTGGATCGTCATGAATTGGCTGCTTTCTGTAGGGAAGGAGCATCGATTCAGAAGAGGACCTCTTCGCGCGATGTACGGGACGCGATCGTAGATTCGGTCGGAGCCGGAGAACGCTCGCTCCGAAAGACCCAGAGCCGTAAAAGCACGAAACGCATGACGGTCGCGATCAAGTTGGCTGCGGTGAGCACAATGAGTTCGGCCTGCGCACTGGCATCCGCTCGGATGACGTGCAGTCCAAGGAGTGACCCGCTGGTCACGAGCCAGGCCCAGCCGAAAATCACCAGGCCCTGCGCCTGATGCTTGATCGCGCCTCGCCGCCCGTGCACGCCGAAAGTGAGTCGACGGTTGGCCCAGGTGTTCAACACTGCAGTGATCAGCAGGGCGAGGGAATTCGCTAGTTGGGCTGGCATCGCCACTTGGAGTACAAGGTAGAGCAGTGCAAAGGCGATCGTCGACAGCCCGCCGATCACGCCGAAGCGCAGCACCTGGCCCAGGAACGTCGGCGGCGTCGGCGGTGCGAACGGCGGACGGCCCAGTTCGGCGTAGAGTTCGTCGACGGGAATTCTTCCGGTGATGAGGGAGTGCGCTACCCTCACGAGACCTTGAGATCGTCGACGGCCGTGCTGACCACGTCGACACGACTGTCGGCGTCGTCGGTCCAGTCGACCGGCACCTCGTGGATCCGGAGTCCGGCGCGTTCGGCGATGATGAGCAGCTCGGTGTCGAAGAACCACCCGTTGTCTTCTACGAGCGGGAGAACACGCGGGGCAACTTCGCGGCGCATGGCCTTGAAGCCGCACTGGGCGTCGCTGAATTCGACACCCATCGTCGTGCGCACCAAGGCGTTGTAACTGCGTGAGATGAGTTCGCGTTTGCCGCCGCGGGTAACTCGTGAACCGTGCGACAGTCGGCTGCCGATTGCGATGTCGGAATGCCCGGAGCGCAGCGCAGCGACGAGGGGCGGGAGCCCTCGGAGGTCGGTGGAGAGGTCCACGTCGACATCTACGACGACGGCGGCCGGTGAAGCTAGCCAGACCTCCTTGAGCGCCCGGCCGCGTCCTTTTTCGACGAGGTGCACGGCATGAACACCCGACAGTTCCGACACGAGGGAGTCGGCGATGGAAGCGGTTTGGTCGGTACTGGCGTTGTTCGCGATGGTGATGCGCCAGGACTCGCTGAATTGGGCGGCCAAGTACGCGTGCAACACACGAATGCTGCGCGCGAGGATCTGTTGTTCGTTGTAGACGGGCACAACGACGTCGAGAGCGAGAACTGATGCGGTCATGCAGAAACTATCGGGCCCGTGTCTATGCTGCAGCAGTCCCCTGCCTAGGAGCTCGCCGAGAGAAACAGCACAGTGTCGGTTGATTGATCTGGCGGTGGTCGTACCGGTGCATGATCGATGCATTATTCGGCGTCGAGTCCGGTGAATCGGTCGGGCTGCGGGCTGCGCCCCGCGTTCATCGGTCGGTATATTTCGGGCGATAGGGCGTTTCATTCGACAGCCCTCCGCCTCTCGGCAATCACGAACTGACTCGAGATCAACTCGACGCAGGGGGACGCGACCGTTTGTCCGCTCACCCGGGATGGAAGCTGGGGGTCGTGAATCCACTGGGCGGTGCACCGTGATCGGAGTGGTCTCCGGAGCGAAAATCGCAGGGTCGACGTTCCGCGCATCGCGCTGCAACTGGCCATAGGGGTGAACGGCCGCCTCGTCCTTCAGGCGTTCCCCGGTGGCAGAAAGATCCAACAGGGGCCCGTCCCAAATCTGCGGCGCGCATAATGTCGGCATGAACAAACACTGGACGCCGCTCGCTCTCGTCTACCTCGGACTGAGTCTCGCCGGGCTCGCTGGGACCTGGACGTACAACGTTGTCGCGATCGTGCAGATGCGCGACTTCATCGTCGACTGGGTGGACAGTGGACCGGCGGTCTCGTCGCTCACCGTTGACTTGCTCATCGCGGCGGTGGCCGGGAGCATCCTGATCATCGTCGAGGCGCGACGGCTCGGCATGAAGCGGGGCTGGCTTTATGTCGCACTGTCGGGAGTCACCGCCTTCGCCTTCACCTTTCCGCTGTTCCTCGCGATGCGCGAGCGTGCCTTGGAAACGGCGCGGGCAAAGGTGCTGGAGTAAGCGGGCTGCCGGATATTCGTTTCGGCTCGTGCTGGGGGCGGCGGCAACGCCGCGTGGCGACAAGCCAAGGACCGCCTCGATCGTGTGCAGCACCTGCGCGTTCCGAGAGAGTTCTAGACTGTTACTTTCGCGGCGTGCCGTACAAGTGCCACGACCTGAACGAGGAGTCGTGTGAGCGAGCACCAGTACAGCCCAGCGGGCGACAGCGGGCATACCCAGGCTGTACTCGTGGCGGGCCACCGGGCAAAGCCCGCCCGCACCCTGGTCGACATCCTTTCGCAGACCGCGGCGCAGCATCCCGATGCCCTGGCCCTGGAAGACGCGGCTGGCACCATCAGCTATCGCGGCATGCTGCAGCGCGTGCAGGCCCAGGCGAACGCGCTGAGCCTGGCCGGAGTGCGCCGAGGGGACACCGTGGGCATTCGCATTCCCTCCGGTACGCGCGACCTGTATGTGTCGATTCTGGCCACGTTGTTCGTGGGGGCCGCCTACGTTCCAGTCGACGCCGACGACCCGGAAGAACGCGCACGGCTGGTCTTTGCCGAGGCCCATGTGGTCGGCATCATCGGGGAGAGCAGTTTTTTTGCGCCGCGCGCGGGCCTCGACCTGCAGTCGCTCCGGGGACGCCCCGTGTCGCCGCACGACGACCCGGCGTTGGTCTTTCCGGATGGCAGCATTCCCACGCCCGGCGATGACGCATGGATCATCTTCACCTCCGGCTCGACGGGCTTACCCAAGGGCGTCGCGGTCACGCATCGTTCAGCGGCCGCCTTTGTAGACGCCGAGGCCGGACTGTTCCTGCGCGACGAGCCGATTGGCACCAGCGACCGGGTTCTGGCCGGCCTGTCCGTGGCCTTCGACGCGAGCTGCGAAGAGATGTGGCTGGCCTGGCGCAACGGCGCCTGCCTGGTGCCGGCCCCGCGCTCCCTGGTGCGCAGCGGTGCCGACCTTGGTCCCTGGCTGATCGCCCACGGCATCACCGTCGTCTCGACCGTGCCAACCCTCGCCGCACTCTGGCCGGAAGAATCACTCGAGGCAGTGCGGCTGCTGATCTTCGGCGGCGAGGCCTGCCCGCCCGAACTGGTCGCCCGCATCAATGCCCGTGGCCGGGAAGTGTGGAACACCTACGGCCCCACCGAAGCGACCGTCGTGGCCTGCGGCGCACTCGTCGACGGTGTCGGTGAGATGCGCATTGGCCTGCCGCTTGACGGCTGGGACCTCGCCGTCGTCGACGCCCACGGCAACCGGGTCGCCGAGGGAGAGACCGGCGAGCTCATCATCGGCGGCGTGGGTCTGGCCCGTTACCTCGACGCCGAGAAAGACGCCGAGAAGTATGCTCCGCACGACGAGCTCGGCTGGCGCCGCGCCTACCGTAGCGGCGACCTCGTGCGTTTCGACCGAGCCGGTCTGGTCTTCGCCGGCCGCGCCGACGACCAGGTGAAACTCGGCGGGCGACGTATCGAGCTCGGCGAAGTGGATGCCGCCCTAAGCGTCCTCGACGGAGTGGCCGGCGGTGCCACCGTGGTGCAGACCACCCCTGCCGGCAACCACGTTCTGGTCGGCTACATCGCCCTTGCGACCGCCGGAACGCCCTTCGACCGGCAGGCCGCAATTGCCAGACTGCGGGAAGAACTGCCCGCCGCGCTCGTGCCGCTGCTCGCCATTGTCGATGCGCTACCCACCCGCACCTCGGGCAAGGTCGACCGGGCGGCATTGCCGTGGCCATTGCCCGCCTCCCAGCCCGGGTCGGACGACGATGCTGGGGCGCTGTCACCGACGGCGGCCTGGCTGGCGGAGGCATGGGCTTCGATTTTAGGGGTGCCGGTGACCGGGCCCGACGATGATTTCTTCGCCCAGGGCGGCGGCTCGCTCTCGGCCGCCCAATTCGTGTCGGCCGTGCGCATCCGCCACCCCGAAACCACCGTCGCCGATTTGTACGACCACCCGCGGATCGGGTCGCTCGCCGAGGAACTCGACGCCCGCACCCCCGTGACACCGCCGGCAGTACGGCAGGTGGTGCCGACGCCTGCTCGCAGCCAATTCGCACAGACAGTGCTCGGCATTCCGCTGCATGTGCTGAGCGGCGCCCGCTGGCTGGTTTACCTCGCCATCGCCAACAATCTGCTCAGCCTGGCCGGCGCAACCTTCGGCCCGACCCTGTCGTGGTGGTGGGTGGCGCTTGGATTTGTGCTGTTCGTGACCCCGCCCGGCAAAATGCTCATCGCCGTCGTGGCGGCCCGACTGTTGCTGCACGACGTGATGCCTGGAAACTATCCGCGGGGCGGGTCCGTGCACTTGCGACTGTGGCTGGCCGAGCAGATCGCGCTGCTCGTCGACGCGGCGAGCCTCGCCGGGGCGCCCTGGATCAGTTACTACGCGCGGGCTCTCGGCGCTGAGATCAGCTCCGACGTCGACCTGCACTCGTTGCCCCCGGTTACCGGGCTGCTCACCATCGGCGCCCAGGCCTCGATCGAACCCGAGGTCGACCTGGCCGGGCACTGGATCGACGGAGACGTGCTGCGCATCGGTCATGTGCATGTCGGTGCCGATGCCCGGATCGGTTCCCGCAGCACCCTACTCGGGGGCGCCCACGTTGGCAACGGCGCCGAGGTTGAACCCGGTTCCGTAGTCTCGTCGCGTGTACCAGCCGGGGAGCGGTGGGCCGGTTCCCCTGCTCACCGCGTGGGGTCGGGCCGCCGCCCGTGGCCGGCTGAACGTCCGCCGCGTGCTAGTCGCTGGCTCGGCGCCTTCGCGGCCGGATCGGTGGCGATGACCGCCATCCCCACGATCGCAATCGTGCTCGGCGCGCTCATCGTCGGCGTCGCTGTCGGCAATGCCGATAACCTCGGCGTTGCCGTGCTACGCGCGGCCCTGATCATGCCGGTAGCCGTCGTTGTCGGCGGGCTCGCCTACGCGCTTTTGGTGATTGCCTTCGTACGCGGGCTCGGAGTGGGCCTGCGGGAGGGCTACTATCCGGTGCGCAGCCGCATCGGCTGGCAGGTCTGGATGACCGAACGTATCCTCGACGGCGCCCGCACCGTGTTGTTTCCGGTCTACGCGAGCCTGCTCACGCCCACCTGGCTGCGGCTGCTCGGGGCTAAAGTCGGTGCCGATGTCGAGGCATCGACCGTGTTGCTGCTGCCCTCGCTGACGACCATCGCGCCAGCCGCATTCCTCGCCGACGACACCATGGTCGCCTGCTACGAACTCGGCGGCGGCTGGATGCACATCGGGCCCGCCAAGGTAGGCCGCCGGGCTTTTCTCGGCAACAGCGGCATGGCCGGCCCCGGCCGCACCGTGCCGCGCAACGGGCTGGTCGCGGTGCTTTCGTCGACACCTCGCAAGGCCAAACGCGGCTCGAGCTGGCTCGGCAACCCGCCGGCCCGCCTGCGCCGCAGGCAAACGGATGCCGACGACTCGCGAACCTTCCACCCTCCCGTTCGCCTGAAAGTGGCCCGGTCGCTGTGGGAACTACTGCGCATCGTCGCCGGCTTCACCACCGCGTGGATCGCGCTGCTGGTGCTCGCACTGCTGGACCTGCTATGGCTGCAGCTCGGCCTCGGCGCGGCGATCGGCCTCTCGGGTGTGGTCATGCTCACGGCCGGCGCGGTGGCTGCCGGCGTCACGACGGTGGTCAAGTGGACGCTGGTCGGGCGCATCGACGCGTCGGAGCATCCGCTCTGGTCCTCATTCATCTGGCGCAACGAGGTCTCGGACAGCTTCGTCGAGATGGTAGCCCGACCCTGGTTCGCGGAGAAAGCTTCAGGCACACCGGCGCTCGCCGTATGGCTGAGCACCCTCGGTGCCACCGTGGGAAAGGGCGTCTGGTGCGAAACGTACTGGCTGCCCGAAGCTGATTTGGTGCGGCTGGGCGCCGGCAGCACGGTGAACCGCGGCTGTGTCGTGCAGACCCACCTGTTTCACGATCGCATCATGCAGCTCGACGCGGTCGTGCTCGCCGAAGGAGCCACGCTCGGCCCGAACGGAGTCATCCTGCCGGCGGCGTCCATCGATGCCGGGGCGACGGTCGGGCCCGGCTCTCTCGTGATGCGCGGCGAACGAGTACCGCCCGGTTCGCTCTGGTCGGGCAACCCGATCACGCCGTGGCACCAGCCGCCGTGGGATCGTTGAGCAAGGAATAGTAAGACGATGGCTCAGACTGAACGCACGACCTACGGCTCGATTAGCGCTGGCGACCCCTATATTCCCACCGGCGGCAATGGCGGCTACAGGGCGGAACATTACGACCTGAACCTCTCCTATCGGGTAGCCACCAACCGCTTGAACGCGACCGCGATCATCACCGCACGCGCCCTCATGCCCCTCGACCGGTTCAGCCTCGACTTCGCGGGGCTGAGCATCGAAAAAGTACTGGTGAACGGTGTGCGGCCGTCCAAGGTGACGCACTCGTCACGCAAACTCGTCATCAGTCCCGCCACGACGATCGCGGCCGAGGCCGTGTTCGAGGTGATGGTGCGTTATCGCGGGGCGCCGCATCCGGTGCGCAGCGCCTGGGGTGACGTGGGCTGGGAAGAACTCGATGACGGCGTGCTCGTCTCCGGGCAGCCCTGTGGTGCCGCGTCCTGGTTTCCGTGCAACGACCATCCGAGCGACAAGGCCACCTATCGCATCGAGATCGCCTGCGAATCGGCCTATACCGTGGTGTCGAACGGGGTGCTCTCGAGTCGGTCGAGCCGCTCCGGCCGTACCAGCTGGACCTTCGATGTGCGCGAGCCGATGGCGACCTATCTCGCCACAGTGCTGATCGGCCGCTACCGCCGCCGCGACCAGGCCGACGCTCCGGTCGCGTACAACCTGTACTTTCCCGCCCGACTCGCAACCCGTGTCGAAACCGACTTCGCCCGCCTCACCGAGATGATCGCGTTCTTCGCCGACCGGTTCGGGTCCTATCCGTTCGCGTCCTACTCCGTCGTCGTGACCGAGGACGAGTTGGAGATTCCACTCGAGGCCCACGGCCTGGCCATATTCGGCAGCAACCATGTTGACGGCAACCATGGTAGCGACCGCCTGATCGCCCATGAGCTGGCGCACCAGTGGTACGGCAACAGCCTGACCGTGGCCCGCTGGCAGGACATCTGGTTGCAGGAGGGTTTCGCGTGCTACGCGGAATGGCTCTGGGAGGAGCAGCGCGGTGGTCGCACGGCCGACGCCCTCGCGGTGCTGCACCGCGGCCGGGTGGCGGCACTGCCCCGCGACATCGTCGTCGGCGACCCCGGCCCGCACGCCATGTTCGATGACCGTGTCTACAAACGAGGCGCACTCGCCCTGCACGCCATTCGCAAATCTCTCGGTGACGAGGCCTTCTTCGCGGCACTGCGCGCCTACACGGCGGCTCGGCGACACGGGCAGGTCTCGACCGACGACTTCGTAGATTTCTTCTCCGAACACACCGGCAGTCGGGCGATCGGCGGCTTCGTCGCGCGCTGGGTGCAGCAGAGCGCGCTGCCGAGCCTCTAACGCACCGATATTCGTGGGGCCGCCCCGCCGAGCACGGCGAGTGTGCCGATCAGGCCGGGGCCGGCGTCGAAATTCGCCAAGTGCACCCGAGCCAGATCGAGGGTGGCCGTGGGCCAGTCCAGCAAAACGGATGCTCCCGCGCCAGTCCACCCCACCGTCACGTGCCGCGGGTCCACCGTCAGCCCTTCACCCGATAACTTGAGCAGCGCCTCCTTCGTCGTCCAGAGGCCCGCGCGCGCCCGATTGCGGTCGGAGAAAGGTATTTCGAACAGCGCCGCGCGCTCGAGCGCGTTGAAGGCCACGTCGTCGAACCCGGCGCGCCCGACGGCGCTGATGCTCTCGAGGTCAACACCGATCGGCCCGACCACCGATACGGCCACAACCATTGTGTCGCCGGCGCGGCTCAGACTCACGTGCACCCCGTCGGGTGCGAGTACGCGTGGGCGACCATGCGCTCCGCCGCAGCGCTCGCAGCGCTGCTGAACGATGACCGGGCCCGACGTCGGGCAGACCCGGGCAACGGCGGCGGCGAGTCGTGCGCGGTCCGTTTGGGGGAGCGGCGCGCGTGGAGCCAGAAAAAGGGAGACATCCGGTTGCGGCACCTTCAAACGTTACCGGGCGGTGGAGGCGAATGACACACTAGAAGATCGAACAAGGAGAGCCGATGGCGCTGGTTGATAACGCGGTTTACGTGGACGGGCACCGGGTATCCACCCCGCACACGCTCGACGAGACCTTTGAAGTTATGAAGCAGAACAAGGGTTTCGCCTGGATCGGCCTGTATCGGCCGAGCGAGCTGGAAGTGCGGGCAGTCGCCACCGAGTTCAGCCTGCACCATCTGGCCGTGGAAGATGCGCTCGCCGGCCATCAGCGATCGAAGATCGAACGGTACGGCGACATTTTGTTCGTGGTGCTGCGCCCGGCACGCTACATGGACGACGAGGAGCGCGTCGAATTCGGTGAGCTGCACGTTTTCGTCGGTCCGGATTTCGTGGTCACCATTCGCCACGCCGAATCGCCCGACCTCGCGCAGGTACGAGAACGCATGGAAAGCACCCCGCACCTGCTCGCCCTCGGCCCGGAGGCCGTGCTCTATGCCATCCTCGACCAGGTCGTCGACGAGTACGGGCCGGTCGTCGCCGGCCTCGAGAACGATATCGACGAGATCGAAGACCAGCTGTTCGACGGCGACCCCGAGGTGTCCCGCCGCATCTACGCCCTGTCTCGGGAGGTGATCGAGTTTCAGCGGGCCACCCAGCCGCTTGTCGGCATGTTCGAGTCGATGCAGCGTGGATTCGATAAGTACAACGTCGACCTCGAACTGCACCGGCACCTGCGCGACGTGCTTGACCACACCCTGCGCGTCGTGGAACGCGGTGACGCGTTCCGACAGCTGCTGCAGAGCGCCCTCACCGTGCACAGCACCCTGGTCGGGCAACGCCAGAACGACGAAATGCGACACCTGTCCGAGACCAGCCTGGCCCAGAGCGAAGAGGTCAAGAAAATCTCAAGCTGGGCGGCCATCCTATTCGCACCGACACTGGTGGGAACGATCTACGGCATGAACTTCGACCACATGCCCGAGCTTCACTGGGCACTGGGCTACCCCTTCGCCCTCGCCTTGATGCTCGCGATGGGCGTCACCCTCTACACGGTCTTCAAACGTCGGGACTGGCTGTGAGTGCCACGATTGCGTCTAAAACGCGCGAAACCCCGGCCGCCTCAGGGCAAACCGGTGTTTTCGCAATTAGGGTAGGCCTGTGTGGCACCTCGATAAAAAACAAGACGACGACGACGTGCTTTCCAAGTACCTGGGCGCCGTCCCTGTCGACCCGCAAAACGTGACCAGTCCACACAACCTCAGCCTGGGCGACCCGGCCTTCACGGCCGGGAATATTGCTGAGCCGGTCTGGCAGCGCTGGCGCGACGAACTCGCCGCGCTCGGCGGTCGTTCGCCGCTGCTGCACTTCACCGACGAGGCTCGCACCCGCATCGAACTCAGCGCCACGCACCCCGGCGGCCTGCCACAGTTCATCATCGGCAAGACCACCCTGTTGTCCAACCTCATTCGCGACGAGCTGGCGCTGCGCAACGCCCGTTTGGCCGCGAACGAGATCACCCAGAAGGGCATCGAACTGCGCTCCATGCGCGGCCTCGAATCGGTCAACCTCGCCATCGGCCTCGCCGAGTGGCGTTACCAAGACGTCGACTACAGTGCCCCGGTGCTGCTGCGTCCCCTCGCTATTCGCCGGTATGGACGCGACTACGAGCTCAAGCTCAAAGGTCAGCCCTTTCTCAACCCTGAGCTTGCCCGAGCCTTGAAGGACCAGTTTCAGATCGTGCTCGACGCCGACGCTTTCGTGGCGCTCGCCGTCACCAATGGTGCGTTCAAGCCGCAGCCGGTCATTGATCGGCTACGCGGGCTTACCTCGCACCTGCCCTGGTTCAATGTCGTACCGCGCCTGGTGGTATCGAGCTTCGCCGATGTCGGCCGGGCGCTGGCCGCCGATGCCTCATCGCTCGACCACCCTTTGCTCGACGCCGTTGCCGGTAACATGACCGCTCGGCGCAACATCGAGACCGCGTATAATCCGGTCGTACCGATCGGCCAAGACGCCCGTCCGCCCGCCACAGACACGCTGCTCGGTGACGCCGACTCCGAGCAGGAGAACGTCGTCGCGCAGATCGCGGCCGGCAACTCCCTCGTTGTGAAAACGCTGCCCGGCACCGGCGGCACCCAAACCATCGTCAACGCGATCGGCTCGCTCGTGGCCCAGCACAAGCGGGTGCTCGTGGTGAGCGCCCGCCGCTCCAGCCTCGATGGTATCCACGGCCGCCTCGTGCAAGTGGGTCTGCCCGGCATTGCCGTGACCCCGCGCACCCTGCGCCGCGACTTGATCCAGTCGATCACCCGAAACGAGCAAGCGGCCCAGCCGCGGGTCGGCGACGTCGATGACGCCCTGGTGCGCTTGCGTAAGGTGCTGCTCGACTACCGTTCGGCGCTCACTCGTCGCGACTCCGCTCTCGGTGTCTCTGTGCTCGACGCGCTGGGCGAACTGGCCCGGCTCGCCCAGCTGCCCGAGCCGCCGTCGACCACTGCTCGTCTCGACCGGCACGCTCTCGAGCTTCTCGCACATTCGCGGTCGGCCGCCGCGAACACCCTGATCAAGGCCGCTGTTCTTGGCGAGTTTCGGTACGGGCCCGGCGACTCGCCTTGGTACGGGGCCTCGTTCACCTCCACGGCGGATGCCTCCAACTCGCACCAGCTCGCTAAACGCATCAACCAGATCGAACTGCCGCGGCTGCTTGAACGCGCCAACGGCCTGATCGGTCAGACCCGGTTGCGCCCGTTCGAGACGATCAATGAACTCGGTATCTACCTGCGTCTGCTGCTGGATATTCGCGAAACCCTCGACAAATTTCAGCCCGGCGTCTACGACCGGTCTCTCACCGAGTTGATCGCCGCCACGTCATCGCGGCGCGAATCGTCTGAGATGAGTTCGGCCAGTCGGCGTCGGCTGCGCAAGCTCGCCGAGGAATACCAGCGCCCCGGCGTGCGGGTGACCGACATGAACGAGAGCCTGCGGCGCATCCAGGGCCAGCGCACGCTCTGGCAGCGCTATGCGGCCGCCGGTGTTACTCCGGAGGTGCCGGTGGGCATCAACGACGTGCACGTTGCATTTCAGCGAGTGTGGGAAGACCTCGGTCTGCTCGACATTCCGCTCGGCACCAGCGGTACGCCCCGAGCCCTTGCCGGGCGTCAGCTGAATGAGCTCGTCTCGATGATCTCCGGCCTCGCCGCTGAGAGCGAGGTGCTCGCGAACCTGCACGAGCGCACAGCGCTGCTGGCGACGTTGCGCGAGCACAACCTCGACCCGCTGATGACCGACCTGTCCCAGCGCCACGTGTCGGAAGAGAACGTCGCCGTCGAGCTCGAGCTGGCCTGGTGGCAGTCCGTGCTCGAGATCATGCTTGCGAGCGACCGGGCACTGCTGGGCGCCAACACCCAGGTACTGGACCGCCTCGAGGCGGATTTCAAACTCGTCGACGAAGCGCACGCATCCGCTACCGGCAAGTTGCTGGCCTGGCTGCTCGCCGAAACGTGGAAGATCGGCGTCGTCGACTTTCCCGAGGAGGCGGACCAGTTGCGCCGCCTGCTGCGCGCCGACCGTGCCACCCCAGCCCGGCTCAATGAGGTTGCACCGCACCTCGGTCGAGTGCTTGCCCCGGTCTGGCTGGCCTCACCCTACGAAATCGCCGGAATCAGCGACCAGATCACGTTCGACACCGTGCTGCTGGTCGACGCCGGAGCCACGACCCTGGCCGAGAACGTCGGTGCGATTCGCCGTGGCCGACAGATCGTAGCGTTCGGCGATCCGGTCACCCAGACGCCGTCCGCCTTCGAAACCGGCATTGCCGGCTCGGGGGACACCGCCGCGCCTGACGCATCGGTGGACGCCCTGCACGCCGATTCTGCCCTGGCCCGTCTCGGCGAGTTGCTGCCGACTCTCACCCTCACCCGCAGCTACCGGGCTGGCGGTGAGGATCTCGCCGAGCTGGTCAACCACCGCTTCTACGGCGGACGCATCGACTCCCTGCCCTGGGCCGGAAGTTATCTCGGCCACGGAAGCCTCACCATCAACTATGTGGCCGGCGGCCGCGGCATGCCCGACGCCGATAGCGGCGCCATCGAGAGCGTCGACGCGGAGGTCGTTAAGGTCGTCGACCTTGTGCTCGACCACGCCTCAAAGCGTCCGCGCGAATCGCTCATGGTGATCACCGCAAGCACCCGGCATGCCGTGCGGGTGCAGCAGGCCGTGCTCGCGGCGTTTGCCAAGCGCACCGACCTCTCCGATTTCATTCTCAAAGACCGCAGCGAACCGTTCACCGTACTCACCCTCGAGCAGGCTGTGGCACAGAGCCGCGACCGCGTCATCTTCTCGATCGGCTACGGCCGCACCCCGCACGGTCGTCTGCTGTCGAACTTCGGTTCCCTCGGTGAACCCGGTGGTGAACGCCTGCTCGCGATCGGCATGACCCGTGCACGTCGCGCGCTGGACATCGTCTCCTGCTTTCGCCCCGCCGACATTGACGAAGACCGCCAGCGTCACGGTATCCTCGCCCTGTCTCAGGTTCTCAGCGAGACCGAAGCTCGTCGTGACGAGGTGCTGGTTCCCGACGCGAGCGAAGCCATGCTGGTCGATCTCGGCAAGCGTCTCGAAAAGCTCGGTCTCAGTGTGCGCCTCGGCCACCGTGGCAAGCTCGCCCTGGCCGCGTCTTACGGAACCCGCGCGATCGTGGTCGAAACGGATGCCGTCGTCAATCGGGCCAGCCTGCGCGAGTCGTTGCGGCTGCGCCCTGAGGTGCTGCGCCGGCTCGGCTGGCACTACCTGCGCGTGCATAGCTTCGAACTCTTCAGCAACCCCGACGCCGTTGCGGCACGCGTGGCCGCAATCGCTGGTGTTCCGCTAGCGGATGCCCGGCCCTTTTCGACCGGCGACGCCTCCACCATCACCCCGAAACGTCCGGGCGCGTGAGCGGTTCGGAGGCTAAGCCGCCCCTCGGATCGACCCGCCAGCCCATCGTGAAGTCTGGCGGCACGGCTCGGCGCGCGAAGCTGCTGCCAGCACCGGATACCGACCCGAACCCGCACCCGCCGGTGCTCCGCGAAGAGGGGGGCGTGGCGCACACCGGAAGCGCGCCCAGCGCGAACGAGGCACAGCTGCGGCAGGATCGCCCACCACACTGGTAGCTGCTAGTGCTTGGGACCCTGCTCGGCTGCAGCGTTCTTGGCCAGCAGGTCGCGGATCTCCGTGAGCAGATCGAGTTCGGTGGTGGGATCGGCCACGACGGCGGAGGGTACGCCCGCAGCGCGACGACGGTCTTGGGCCTCCTTGAGCTTGTTCAGCGGCAGCACGATCACGAAGTAGACGACCGCGGCGATCAGCAGAAAGTTGATGAGCGCGCCGATGACGGCGCCGAACAGGATCTTGTCGCCACCGGGAAGGGTCAGGGGGAGGGCCTGCGCGAGCGATTCGGCTTCGAAGATCGAGGCGATGAGCGGGTTGAAGATATTGACGACGATGGCAGTGACGAGCGCGGTGAACGCCGTGCCGATGACGACGGCCACGGCGAGATCGATGACGTTGCCACGCATGATGAATTCTTTGAAACCATTGATCACGGGGTGCTCCAAACGGATGACTTGGGAAACCGTCTTTGCCAGCGCCATCTACCTAAGACGCCTTCGCGGTCGGAACTGAGGATGACGACGAGGGCGACGCGCTGTCTTTCTTCGCCGGCGTGCTGTCGGACTTCTTTTCGGATTTGCTCTCAGCAGGCTTGCTCGACGTCGAGTCGGCCTTGTCGGCAGACTTTTCGCTCGGCTTGCGGTCGAGATTCGGGTTGGACTGCTTCGAATCCGACTTCGAGTCGTTGCTGTAGAAACCGGAGCCACTGAAGGTCACGCCGATCGACGAGAACACCTTGCGCAGCTTTCCCTGGCAGGTCGGGCACACCGTGAGCGAGTGGTCGGTGAAGGCCTGCTGGATATCGAAAGCGGTGTCGCACGCGGTGCAACGGTAAGAGTAGGTAGGCACTGCATCTCCAGCTGGTTGGGCCAGCAGGCAAACGCCTGCCAACACTAAGGTTATGCGCGCACAGGCCCCCGCAGGTTCAGAACCGGGGTCACAGGCGCTAAAACGATTAGAAAGCGATGATTCGGGTCGGCGTTATGAGGCCGTTCACAGCCTGGTCGTGCACCTCGCGGGGAACTTCGTCGAGGTATTCGCTGTCGAAGACCATGGCGTACACCGGAGGGCATTTCTCCATCGAGCCGAGGGTCTTGTCGAAGTAACCGCGGCCCCAGCCCATGCGCAGTCCCGATTCGTCCACGGCTGCCGCTGGAACAATGATGAGGTCGACATCATTGATGGCGATTGGTCCGAGCAGGGTTCCCACGGCTTCCGGTACGCCGGAAATTCCGGTGAATTCTTCGTCGCCGTCGCCGACGGTCCAATCGAGCAGGCCGTCTTCGCGTGAAATCGGAAACAGAATACGGATGCCCTCTGTCGTAGCCCAGTTGAGAAAAGGTCGGGTATCGGGTTCATTGTGGGCTGACAGGTAGCAGGAGATCGACCGCGCAGACAGGTCGAGAACGAGGCTTTGCAGATTTTCCGTGAAACCGGCCGTGGCGAAGTCGCGCTCCGAGGAGGTCAGGTTCTGACGGCGTTCGCGTAATTCCGCTCTGAGCGCACGCTTTCGATGAGCTATGTCGGAGTACATATAAGGCATCCTACTTGCCACTAACCTAGTGCCCATGGGTACCCCGATAACTAAAGCCGTCATTCCCGCAGCTGGCCTGGGAACACGTTTCCTGCCAGCGACCAAGGCCATGCCGAAAGAGATGCTGCCGGTCGTTGATAAACCGGCTATTCAGTACGTCGTTGAAGAGGCTGTTGCGGCTGGGCTCAGCGACGTGCTCATGGTTACCGGGCGTAACAAGAACGCCCTGGAGAACCATTTCGATCGCATGACCGAGCTGGAAGCACTGCTGGAACGCAAGGGGGACCAGACCCGGCTCGCCAAAGTGCGTGAATCCAACGAGCTCGCCGACATCCACTATGTGCGGCAGGGCGACCCGCGCGGACTCGGCCACGCCGTGTTGCGCTCGCGCATGCACGTGGGAAACGAGCCGTTTGCGGTGCTGCTCGGTGACGACATCATCGACTCCCGCGACCCGCTGCTGACCCGCATGCTGGCAGAACAGGTCAAGCGTGGCGCCAGCATCGTTGCCCTGCTCGAGGTCGACCCCGCGCAGATTCATATGTATGGAGCAGCTGCGGTCGAAGCGACCGATGACCCCGACGTCGTGCGCATCACCGGCCTTGTCGAGAAACCCAGCCGCGAAGACGCCCCCTCCAACCTCGCCATCATCGGCCGTTACGTATTGCGCCCCGAAGTTTTCGATATTCTAGAACACACGGCGCCCGGCAAGGGCAACGAAATCCAGCTCACCGACGCCCTGCAGGAGATGGCCGTCAACCCGGACTCCACCGGCGGCGTGTACGGCCTCATCTTTCGTGGGCGTCGTTACGACACCGGCGACCGGCTCGACTACATCAAGGCCATCGTGCAGCTCGCCGTCGATCGTGAAGATCTCGGTGCCGACCTCAAGCCCTGGCTCCGCGAATTCGTCGCCACGCTCGATTAACGATCTTCTCCGCTCCACCCAGCTTCCAACCCACGACAGACAGGCAAACCGTGCCAATCGCAATCCCGACCCTCCGCGAGGGGGCAGTCACTCTGCGTCCCATACGATTGCGCGATTCGCGCGCTCTCGAGGGCGAACTGCTGGCGAACCGCGCATGGTTGCGCAAGTGGGAGGCCACTAACCCGTACGCACCGATGTCTTTCGACACGCGCGCGAGCATCCGCAGCCTCCTGACGCATTCGCGATCGGGCAACGGCCTGCCGTTCATCGTGGAACAAAACGGCGAACTGGCCGGTCAACTCAACGTGTCGTCGATCACCTGGGGATCGCTGTCGTCGGCCACGATCGGCTACTGGGTGAGTGAAAAGTTTGCCGGCCAGTCGGTCACCCCCACGGCCGTGGCGCTCGCGACCGACTACTGCTTCTACGAGCTCGGCCTACACCGAATAGAAATTTGCATCCGTCCCGAGAACAAAGCCAGCCTGCGCGTCGTCGAAAAGCTCGGCTTTCGGTATGAAGGCCTGCGCCGACGGTATATCCACATCAACGGAGACTGGCGCGACCATTTCTGCTTCGGCCTGATCGCCGAGGAACTCAGCCAGGGCGTCATGCGGCGTTGGCAGGATGGCCTGGTACCAGAGGCTGCCGCGAGCGTCACCGCGGCAGATTTGGAGTCGGCCGCGCATCCGGTGCGTGTCATCACCCGATGACGGCGACGAACCACCCTGTTTGGGGGCGGAATCAGTATATTAACTTGGGTGACACACCGAGAGTAATCCTCGGCGGATGTGCCCGCGCCTCTTACCGTTGTCAACATGAGTAGTGAGGCATTGGGTGGCGGGGTCATGGTGGCGGTGGCTGCTGTGCTCTGGGTTGCGTACTTGATGCCCACCTGGTCGCGCCGCAAGCAGTTTCAGGCAACCGAACGAAATGCGGTGCGATTGCAGCAGACACTGCGTATTCTGGCCGAAACTGCCGAGGTTCCGCAGCAAGTGCGACTTGAAGCGAACGCCCGCACCGTCGCCGAGCAGCAACGGGTTCTGGCGAGGGCCGAGCAATCGGAGCGGGCGGAAGCGCAGGCGAAAGCGGATGCCGCCAGCGACGTTCGCCGCGCCGCCGCCGCTGTGGCAGCCGCAGCCGCGCCGCGCCTCCCGGAGTCGCCTATGCAGAAACTTCGGCGTCTTCGTCGCTTTCGTCGCGTGGTCTCGCTCATTCTGCTGACCGGTTTCGTGCTGGCAGTGTCGGGGATCGTTCCCGCTCTGGCCGGTTCGTTCTCCGCGCTGGTTAGCGGCGCAGTCGTCATGATTGCCGCGTTCGGCATTCTCGAAAGACTGGCCACGGTCGCCCGCTCGGCGCGGATCGTTCGCGTCGAAGCCCGGGTGGAGCTGTCCGTGCCGATCCGGCAAACTTTTGAGCCCGTGCAACTGGAAGAGTCTCCGGCCGCCGCTGCCACCTGGACGCCGCAACCCGTGCCGCGAGCGCTGCACCTCTCGCGCGGCTCCATCGCGCAGACGGCGATGGCATCCGTTGAAGCGGCCAACCAACTGCGCCGGGCAGCCGCTGTAGCGGAGGTTGCCCGTCGTGCCGCCGCGCTCGCGGAGGAGGCCAACCGGGTGGTCACGCCGATCGCGCGGCCCGTCGTCGCGGCGACTGCTGCTGCGGTGCCCAGCCGATTCGCGTCGATGGGTATCGTCGGCGAAACAGCCCCAGGTATGACCGACCTCGACGCCGTGCTGCGGCGCCGTCGCGCGGTCTAATCGCCGACTCGCGCTCGAGGCGGCAAAACTGTCGGCCAGCCCGTGATATTCTTCAAAGGCAGTTTGGGGCTATGGCGCAGTTGGTAGCGCGTCTCGTTCGCAATGAGAAGGTCAGGAGTTCGAATCTCCTTAGCTCCACCACACTGTGAGAAAAGTCCGGGCCTCGGCCGGGAATTTTCTCATTTCCCGCCCAGGCCGCTAGGCGATCGGTGGACGTTGCAGGGTCTGGGTGATGCGGCTGGCTTCGTCGAGGAGCAGCTGGCCGAGAATCCTCTGCCGCTCGGGCTTGAACCGTGGCTCGATGCCGGTGAGTGAGAGCGCCCAGCCGGGGCGGCCGCTGCGGTCGAAGATCGCGGCGCCCATGCCCCAGCTGCCCTCCAGAACGAGTCCGGGATTCACCGCGTAGCCGGTTTCCCGGGTGCGTTCGAGATTAACGCGGATGCTGGCGGGGGAGTGCTGATCGCCCCAGCGAGCCGTGAAATCCGCGGTGTCATCGAGGAGGGCATCCACTTCAGCCGCGGGCAGGTAGGCCAGAATGGCCAGTCCAGCGGATGCGATCCCCAGCGGAAAACGCACCCCCTCATGCAGCACAAAGGAGCGGATGGGAAAGCTGCCCTCTTCACGGAGCAGGCACACGGTTTCGGCGCCGCGCCGGATCGAGAGGAACGCGCTCTCCCCGGTCTCTTCGGCCAGACGCACAAGGCTCGGCCGGGCGAGCTCTTCGATCGGGTAGCGGGCAGCGGCAACGGTTCCCATGACGAAGACCTCGGGGCCGTAGTGCCAGGTGTGCCGCACGGCATCGTGGTCGAGCAGGCCCTCGGCAGCCAGCGACGTGAGCAGCCGGTGCACGGTAGGCCGGGTCAGGCCGGAATCGCGCACGATCTCGGCCAGGGGAGTGCCGGCCGAGTTGCGCCCGATCAGGCGCAACAGCAGGGCTATGCGGGTGACGACCTGAGCGCCCTGTACGGGCTGTGCCAGCGGTAGTGGTGGGCCGCCGCGTGCCATCTGCGTCTCACGTGTGGGCTGCTGAGCGACCATAACGATGCCTCTGTCCATAATGTGGATGATTCGCAGCCTACTGTTCACGGAGTGGAGTCGCAAGATGATAGTGATTGACAGGGTCTGTCTGCTCTGAATATCATGACGTAAAGAAGTGGTGTCCACGGAGTGGACAGCACTCTCGACACCGCTCAAGGAGGAGACAGTATGTCCAAGGTTCAGGCCAGCGCGAGCACGGCGCTGCACGACGTTCTGCGCGATGGGATGGTTCTCGCGGTCGGCGGATTCGGGCTCAGCGGAATCCCGGCCGATCTCATCGACGCGGTGCGGGCATCCGGTGTGAAAGATCTCACGGTCGTGTCGAACAATATGGGCGTCGACGGCAAAGGCCTGGGCGTGTTGCTCGAGGCCGGGCAAGTGCGCAAGGTCATCGCCTCGTACGTGGGTGAGAACAAGCTGTTCGCCGAACAGTTTCTGGCCGGCGTGCTCGAGGTTGAATTCAGCCCCCAGGGCACCCTCGCCGAGCGGCTGCGGGCCGGGGGCGCTGGTATCCCTGCGTTTTATACCAAGACGGGCGTCGGCACGCTGATCGCCGAGGGCAAGCCGCTTGCCGACTTCGATGGTGAAACCTACCTTCAGGAACGCGGCATCGTCGCCGACGTGGCGCTGGTCAAGGCCTGGCGCGCTGACACTCTCGGCAATCTCGAATACCGGTTCACCGCTCGCAACTTCAACCCGGTTGTCGCCACCGCCGGTATCGTGACCATCGCTGAGGCCGAGGTGATCGTAGAGCCCGGCGACATCGATCCGAACCACGTCATCACCCCCGGTGTCTACGTGCAGCGCCTCATCCAGGCCTCAGCCCGGGTCAAAGACATCGAACAGCGCACCGTGCGCAGCCGCCCCGTGCTGGCCAGCTTGTAGTAGAGGAGAAAACCATGGCTTGGACCAGAGATGAAATGGCCGCCATCGCGGCGCAGGAACTCAGTGACGGTGACTACGTGAACCTCGGCATCGGCATCCCGACGCTCGTGGCCAACAATCTGCCTCAAGGCATTCACGTGACGCTGCAGAGCGAGAACGGATTGCTCGGCATGGGGCCGTTCCCGTGGGAGGGCGAGGAAGACGCCGACCTCATCAACGCCGGCAAACAGACCGTCACGATGCTGCCGGGGGCGGCGATCTTTGACTCGGCAACCTCGTTCGGCATGATCCGTGGCGGTCACGTGAAGGTCGCCATCCTCGGCGCCATGCAGGTTTCGGAGCTGGGCGACCTCGCCAACTGGACCATTCCCGGTAAAATGGTCAAGGGCATGGGCGGCGCGATGGATCTCGTGGCGGGCAGTCCGCGCGTAGTGGTGCTGACCGAACACGTCGCGAAAGATGGGACGCCGAAAATCGTCACCGAGTGCACCCTGCCCCTGACTGGCGTGCGTGTTGTCGATCGCATCATCAGCGACACGGCCGTCTTCGACGTGACGCCGACCGGCCTGGTGTTGCGCCAACGCGCCCCCGGCGTGAGCCTGCAGGATATCGAAGACACCACCGAGGCCGCGTTCACGGTCGGGGAAACTGCTCTGGTCTAGTCGTCAGATCAATCGCGGAAAGCCCCGTCCATGTCTCGGACGGGGCTTTCCGCGATTCAGGATTCCGTCGGCGGAAGATCCGCGTCGTCCGTGCGCGTGGCCTCCGGGGTGGCGGTTGCGTCGTCGAGCTCGCGCGATCCGTCGGGGTTCAGACGGATTATGCGCGGCCGGGCCGCTCGCATCTGTTCCTCAGTCCATACAGCGGCATCGGAATCGAGGCGCCGCCGGGCAACCGG
Organism: Cryobacterium sp. Y57; assembly: GCF_002929505.1. Classification (GTDB taxonomy): domain Bacteria; phylum Actinomycetota; class Actinomycetes; order Actinomycetales; family Microbacteriaceae; genus Cryobacterium. Next base: position 117,482 of record NZ_PJJL01000067.1, on the reverse strand, counting down.
GTTCGCGTCGCTCGGGTCAGGCGGATGCAGCGACATAGGTGTTCTCGATGACCGACCCCCAGTAAGGACCGAACATGGTGTCCGCGATGTTGTTATAGCCGAAGCTGTTGACCGAGTTCTGCAGGCCAGTAGAACCGCTGCCGATCATCCACGGGCCGCCCGACGATCCGCCGGTCATGTTTTGCAGGGGATGCCTTGCGACTGGCTCTGGCCGTAGGGGTCAGGGGTGGCAGTGCCATAGCAGGACTGCAGGGTCTCACCGTTGAACGGCGCGGCTGCCGGGTAGCCATAGGCGGTGTACGTGAGGCCACGGCTCTGGTTGAACGTGACGCCCGACGCGCCGACGGTGTCGCTCAATGACACGCCGGTGAGTGAGGACACGATGGCGAAGCCGGCGTCATAGCTGATGTCACCGCTGGTGCTCCACTGGGTGGGAGCGTACAGCTCGGTGGCATTCCACTGGCCGAACGGTGCCGAGCCGTTTTCATAGGCCGGCACGAAAGTGAGCCGTGACGCGAAAGCGCCGGGGCCTTCGTTGATGCAGTGCCCGGCGGTGACGACCGTGTTCTCATTTACAGCCGAGACGGAGTTGCCGGAACACACGTAGTCGGTACCGCCGAGGGTGAAGAAGACTTTACCGATGTGGGAGATGGGGGAGACTCGAGAGGCCGTGGGCGACTGCTCGGGGTCGGCCTTCTGCGGGGCTACCAGAGAGGTCGCCCCGGCAGTAACGGCGCCGATCGCCCCGGCCACGACGTTGTCCTGCACCAAGACCTCTCCTGGTATGGCGGACTGCATGCGCTCCGATGTCCAGTAGTCGCCGCCCTGCTGCGTTTGCGGGACGATCCAGCGGTCGACATCTACCGAGGAAGACGTAATAACGGCCCCCGGCACACTGGCAGCGGAGGCTGCGCCGGTCGACAAGAACCCGCCAGCACTGACCAACGTACCGATCAAAAGCGCCGAGAGAACGCCGGTCTTAACTTTGCTACGCATCATGTGCTTCACTCCAGTTATCCATCACATCCAGCGAACGGATTTACCGCCAGTATCAATACAGTATTTGGCAGTGATCGCGTTATCTACCCTTTATGGGCGCAGCCTACATGGGGTGCATCTTTCGTTCGGATGCTCGACCAACCGCGGCACCCGCCATACTGAGTTCATGTCGGACCGGATCGGTGTGCGCGCGCGGCGACGAAGCCCCGCGTTGTCAGTGCGCGTGCGCATTCTGGCCGCGATTCTGCTCGTGACCGCGGCCGGACTGGCGATCGCCGGAACAACCGCCTACCTGGTGCAGCGCGAGCGCACATTGATCGAGATCGACGCGGTGCTCACCGACACCGTTGACGACGCGCGTATCGTCGCCGCAGATTCGGCAGCCGTCGATGTGCGCGGCGCGCTGCGTGCTGTCATCGCCGGAGTGCGTCCGGCTACCAACGAAAGCACCCTCGCCGTCATCGACGGGGTGGCGGCGCTGGAACCGCGTGCCGTCGATTTTCGGCTGGCCGATGATGTGCTTGTTGCGCGCAGCGTGGCGGAAACGGCCACGGGCGAGGTCGTGCTCGGCACCGTTACTGCGTCGGGCCGGCTGCTGCGTTACGTCTTCGTTCCGGTCTCCGTCGATGGCGATCCGGCGCGGGGCACGTTCATTGCCGCCTTTGATATCAACGCCGAACTGCGGCCGGTGTCCGAGGCGTCCCGCACCTATCTTTTCGTGGGCCTCGCGACCCTGATGGTCGTCGGGCTGGTCGGCTGGGTCGTGGCCGGGCGCCTGCTGCGCCCGATTCGTGGCCTGCGCGAAGCGACCGCGCGCATCACCGCGTCGGATGTGAGCGAACGTATCCCCGTCGTGGGCCACGATGACGTATCGGCGTTGACCTCGACCGTGAATGAGATGCTCGACCGCCTGCAGGGAGCGCTCACCGGGCAGCGCCAGCTGCTTGACGATGTCGGTCACGAGTTGAAGACGCCGATCACCATCGTGCGCGGGCATCTCGAGCTGATGAATTCCAGTAGCGCGGCCGATGTCGCGGCCACCCGCGACCTCGCGATCGACGAACTCGACCGCATGGGTGGCCTCGTACGCGATATCTCCGCTCTGGCACAGGTCGAACGGTCGGCGCTCGCCCAACGCTACCCCGCCGATATCGCCGCGCTGGTCGAACGGGTGCGCCAGAACGCGGGCGCACTCTCGGCGCACAGCTGGGTCACCACGGAGACGGCCGACGTGGTCGTGGCCGTCGACGCCGCCAAGCTGACGCAGGCGCTGCTGCAACTGGCCGCCAACGCGGTCACCCACGGCGCGCCGACCGGAGCGATCGAGCTCGGCAGCGCCCTCACACTGGATGCCGCCGGCCAGCCGCGCCTGCAGCTCTGGGTGAGCGATCACGGCCCGGGCGTCAGCGACGAACTGCTGCCGCGCATCTTCGACCGGTTTCAGCGAGGAACTCGCGGACGTGGGCCGGCCGGCTCCGGCCTCGGCCTGGCCATCGTCGCGGCCATCGCCGAGGCGCACGGCGGGACCGTTCTAATCTCCCCGACCCCCGGCGGCGGCGCTACGTTCACCATCGACCTCCCCGCCGACTCGGCGCCTGCGACACCCGACCTGAAGGACATCCGCTTGTGAGCCGCATTCTGATCGCCGAAGACGAAGACCGCATCGCCAGTTTTATCGAGAAGGGCCTCGTCGCCGCCGGGTTCTCCACCGTGGTGGTGCGCACCGGAACAGACGCCCTCGACTACGCCATCACCGGCGGGTTCGACCTGCTGATTCTGGATATCGGGCTGCCTGGACTCGACGGCTACGAGGTGCTGCGCCAGCTGCGGGCCGACGGGTCGGAGCTGCCGGTGGTCGTGCTGACCGCTCGCGACTCGGCCGAGGACACCCTGGCGAGCCTCGAGGGCGGCGCCAACGACTACATGTCGAAACCGTTTCGGTTTGACGAACTGCTGGCGCGGGTGCGTCTGCGCATGGCGGAAGCCCCGCGCGAGACGAGCACCGTACTCAGCGTCGCCGGGCTGCAACTCGACCTGCGTACCCGACGGGCGACACTGGGGAACCGGCAGGTTGATCTCTCGGCCCGGGAATTCGCGCTCACCGAAGAATTTCTGCGCCACGCCGATCAGGTGCTGAGCCGGGAACAGCTGCTCAGCCGGGTCTGGGGCTACGATTTCGACCCCGGATCGAACATCGTCGACGTTTATGTGGGGTACCTGCGCGCCAAGTTCGGTGCGGAACGCATTGAGACGGTACGCGGAATGGGCTACCGACTCACCTGAGTCGACAGCCCATTCCGCGGCTGAGCGGGTTATTCGTGGTCGTTGCCGTGGCCCGAGTCGTCGCCGCTGTCCTCGTGGCCCGAGTCGTCACTTCTAGAATTGCTGTTGTCGTTGTAGTCATCGTGTCCGGAATCACTACCGCCGCCTGAGTTGCTGGAGTCGTCGACCGTGACCGCGTTGCCGGAGCCGGAGTTGCTGTCGACTCGTCCGTCGCTGTCGTCCGGGGCGTCGTTCACGTCGTCGGCGCCATGGCCGGAGCCAAGGCGTGCGTCGCTGTCGTCGGGGGCGTCGTTCACATCGTTACTGGTCGCATCATCGAACTGATCGTCGATACCGTTGCCGCTGCCGACGCGCCCGTCACTGTCGTCGGGGGCATCGGGCGTACCGGTAGCGGCGGGGCTGCTGCTCGACGTGCTGGTGGGCGCTACGACGTTCGGGGCGGTGTTCGCCTGGGCGGCGATCACGCCGACCGACATCAACCCGGCGAGGCCGAGGGTTGCGAGGGTGATGGTGTGCTTCTTCTTCATCTGGAACATGGGGTGGCCTTTCGTCTGCACCGGGTAAGCGGCGGATTGATTTCGTGGTGTCGATCTCCACGGGATCAATCAACCGCACGCCGATAAGACCGGCACGAGAACTGCATGAGAGCGCTCTCATGCATAAGGATCAGCCGCTTTTGCGGCCCGAACCGGAGCTTCCGCCGGAGTCGTCAACGCCGATATCGTCATCATGATCGGGGTTGTCACCGCCATGATCGTCCACGATGACGGGATCCTGAGCGGGAACGACTTCGGGGGCGGCGGTGGGGACGGTCGGTTCGGTGCCCGTCGAGTCGGTACCGGTCGGGTCGGTACCGGTCGAGTCGGTACCCGTTGGGTCGGTGCCGGTGGAATCGGTGCCGGTGGGGTCGGCGCTCGTCGGTTCGGTGCTCGTCGGTTCGGCGCTCGGCGTTGAATCCGGTGTCGCCGCCCCAGTGGATGCCCCGCTCGGCTGCACAGACACGGCCGGAATGCCGATGGATCGCCCCGGCTGCTCGGCGATCGCGAGCGAATCGGCCAGAACCGAAGCCAGGGCCACGAGCAGAACCGCCCCCACCCCCGCGCCGGCGATCCAGAGCAGCGGTCGAGCCCAGATGTTACGCGCGTTCATGAGGCCTCCCATCGACAATCCATTCCCTAGTGTGGCGGCCACAGCTAAGCCCGAACCAAGGCAATCGTGAGAATTCTCTTAGATTTGACGCGATCGAGCGAGCGGGGCCAGACGAAGTTACGGCCCAAGCTTGTAGGATTGTTGAACAATTCGGTAGGCTCTGCAAAACGCTGATCGGGCATCCGCTTCGACATGGCGAGCAATACCCCCGGTGATCACGGGTGTGTTTGGCGTACCCGGGCACGTGGGCGCTACTGGGAGAAATATGCTCATACTGATTGGTGTGTTCCTGATCATCGTGGGTATATTCCTGTTCTCGGTACTGATGGGCAATGGCTTCGCGGCATTACCGATCATGACCGCCGCGATCGGCTGGCCCGTAGGGGTGCAGATCTTCAACGGCAACCCGGCCGCCGTCTACGCCATCGGCATGCTGCCCGGCGTCACCGTTGCCCTGATCTAGTTTCTCGCTTTCTCAACCGCACAACGAAGTGGAGCACCATGCCCGACGCACCAACCGTTCTCGACTTACCCGCGCTACTGAGCGGGCTGGCCCCGACGTACGCCGACGTCGTCCTCGACAATCTGACCAGGCCGTATCCGCACTCAGCCCACCACACGACGCATTCAGCGGATGACCGACCAACGCCCGAGCAGATTCACCCGGTCTTCTACACCTCCTTCGACTGGCACTCCTGCGTGCACATGCACGCCCTGGGCGTGATGCTGCTCGAGCACGGCCTGGACAGCGAGCGGAACACCGCCCTCCGTCAGGCGATCGGTGCCAACCTCACGGCCGAGAAGCTGCGCGTCGAGGGCGCGTATCTGCTCGCCAACCCCAGTTGGGAACGACCATACGGCTGGGCCTGGCTGGTCCGGCTTGCGGCCACCTGCGCGGCGTCGACCGATGCCGAGATTCGTGGGTGGGCATCCGCTCTCAATCCGATCGTCGACATCGTGGCCGAACTGTTCATGGCCTGGGTGGGAAAAGCCCAATGGCCGGTGCGGCACGGTCTGCACACCAACTCGGCGTTCGGGCTCGGCCTGATGATCGACGCTTTTCGAACCCTCGACCGCGCCGACGCTGCGCTCGCCTGCGAAACCGCGGCACTCACCTGGTTCCACGCGGATGCCGACTGGCCCGGTGACTGGGAAATGAGCGGCCAGGACTTTCTCTCCGCCGGGCTGAGCGAGGCCGATCTGCTGCGCCGCGTACTTGCGCCCGAGCAATTCGTCGCCTGGTTCGCATCGTTCCTGCCCCGCCTGACGGCCGATTCGCGCATCGTGCGCCCGTTTGGGGTCACCGACGAGACCGACGGATATCTCGTGCACCTGCACGGACTGAACCTCTCCCGCGCCGGACAGGTGACGCGCATTCTCGCGGCGCTGGGCCAGACGCCGGAGTCGGCACCGGCAGTGGCGGCCCTGGACGCCGCCAGGGACCCCCTGCTTCGGGCCGGACTCGCAGCCGCAGTGGCGCCGGAGTTCATGTCCTCGCACTGGCTTGCAACCTTCGCCTGGGATGCGCTGTTATCGGCATCCGCACTGAAGCACCCGACCGATACGGCAGCATAGAACCATGGCAACCATCGATTTGAACAGCGACGTCGGAGAGTCCTTCGGCAACTGGACCTTCGGCGACGACGCCGCCATCATCGCCTCGGTCACGAGCGTCAACGTGGCCGGCGGGTTCCACGCCGGCGATCCCACGACTATTCGAGCGACCTGCGCCGCGGCCGCCGCGGCCGGCGTGACGATAGGCGCACACCCCGGTTACCGCGATCTGGCCGGCTTCGGCCGCCGTTTCATCGAGATGGATGCAGCCGAACTCAGCAACGATGTGATCTACCAGATCGGCGCCGTGCAGGCCCTCGCGCGCGTCGCCGGTACCGCGGTGCGTTACGTGAAACCGCACGGCGCCCTCTACAACACCATCGCTCACCACCCGGTGCAGGCGCAGGCCGTGGTCGACGCGGTGCTCGCCGTCGACCCGACGCTACCGCTGATGGTGCTGCCCAACAGCGACATCGAACGCCTCGCCCGGGCCGCCGGCCTGCGCACCGTGTCCGAGGCCTTCGCCGACCGCGCCTACAACCCCGATGGCAGTCTCGTGTCGCGCACGCTGCCGGGAGCCGTGCTGCACTCGGTCGAGGCGGTGACCGCACAGGTCGTGCGCCTCGCCCTCGACGGCACTGTGGTCGCCATCGACGGCTCGGTCATCGCCGTGCCTGCAGCGAGCATCTGCCTGCACGGCGACACCCCTGACGCGGTGCGCCTCGCCGCGGCGGTGCGTTCCGCTCTGCTGGGTGCCGGCGTCTCCACCGCTAGTTTCGTGTAGCGGATGCCCACCCGTATTCGATCCATCCGTCCGGTCGGCGACCGGGCCGTGCTCGTGCAGCTCGGCAACCTCAGCGAGGTGCTCGGGCTCTACGAAGCACTGCGCGAGTATCCACTGCCCGGCCAGGTGGACCTCGTCGCCGCGGCCGAAACCGTGCTGGTGACGGCCGACTCGACGGCATCCGCGCGCGGCTTTGCACAGCTGCTGCGCGCGATCGAACCGTACACGGTCGCCAGCGCGCACGAGGGGCTCGTGACCATCGACGTCATCTACGACGGGGACGATCTCGACGAAGTCGGCGAACTCACCGGCCTCGGCCCCGACGGCGTGATCGCGGCGCACACCGGGCAGCTGTGGACCGCAGCGTTCGGCGGTTTCGCCCCCGGCTTCGCGTACCTCGTCGGCGACGACCGCCTGCGGGTCGCCCGACGCAGCACTCCGCGGGGGGCCGTGCCGGCCGGTTCGGTGGCGCTCGCCGACGCCTACTCGGCGGTCTATCCGCGGGTCACTCCCGGTGGCTGGCAGCTGATCGGCCGCACCGATGCTGCCCTGTGGAACCTCGACCGCGACCAGCCGGCCCTCATCCAACCCGGCAGTCGGGTACAGTTTCGCGCCGTGCGTGAGTTCGTGCGCGCCGCGCCGACGGCCATCGGGACCGACGTCGTCGACCTCCCGGCCGACCTCGTCGTCATACAACCCGGGCCGCAGACCACCGTGCAGGATCTCGGCCGCCCGGGCCTGGCCCACCTCGGCGTGGCCGGCGCCGGCGCCCTCGACCGCGGAGCCCTGCGCCGTACCAACCGGCTGGTCGGTAACCGCGCCTCCGCCGCCGTACTCGAAAACGCCCTCGGCGGCCTCGTGCTCGACGCGCGCACCGAGCAGGTTCTCGCGGTAGCGGGGGCATCCGTTCTCATCACGATCGACAGAACGGATGCCGCCGCCCGCGTCGTGCCCACCGACGCGCCGTTCGCGCTGCACGTCGGCGAACGGCTGACCCTCGACGCCCCCGTGTCGGGCGTGCGCAGCTATGTCGCCGTGCGCGGCGGCTTCGACCTGCCGCTCGTGCTCGGCAGCCGCTCGAGCGACTCGATGTCGGGCATCGGGCCGGCGCCGCTCCAAGCCGGCACCCCACTGCGCGTGCTGCCGGCGCCGCCAACGAGCGTGGTCGGTGCCGCTGAACCCGCGGTCGACGCGCCGGCCGCGGTGACCGTGCTGCGCTACATCCCCGGCCCCCGCGCCGACTGGTTCAGCGCCGACACGCTCGCTGATTTCGACCGTATCCTCTGGGCCGTCACCGCGCAGTCCAACCGCATCGGTCTGCGCCTCAACGGGCCAGCCCTCGAACGCGTGCGCGGCGGCGAACTGCCGAGCGAGGGCACCGTCTCCGGCGCCATCCAGCTGCCCGCCTCGGGCCTTCCGGTGTTGTTCCTCGCCGACCACCCGGTCACCGGCGGCTACCCGGTACTCGGCGTGGTGCTGCATACCGACCTGGACAAGGCGGCTCAACTCGGCACCGGCGCACGCATCCGCTTTCTCGCCATCACCCCTGAAACCCTGAACGAAAGCTGAACCGTGCACAAAGTACTCATCGCCAACCGCGGCGAAATCGCCGTGCGCATCATTCGTGGCTGCTCAGACGCCGGACTCGACTCGGTGGCCGTCTACGCCGATGTCGACGCCGACGCTCTCCACGTTGGCCTGGCCACGGAGGCCTATGCGCTGGGCGGCAACAGCCCGGCCGACACCTATCTCAACGTGCCGAAACTGCTGGCCATCGCCCGCCGGGCCGGCGCCGACGCGGTGCACCCCGGCTACGGCTTTCTCTCCGAGAATGCCGACTTCGCCCAGGCCGTGCAGGACGCCGGCCTGACCTGGATCGGTCCGAGCCCGGAAAGCATCCGAATGCTCGGCAACAAGGTGTCGGCCCGCGAGATCGCCGTGCGTGTTGGCGCTCCGCTCGTGCCCGGCTCGGACGGCACCGTCGACAGCGCAGCCCAGGTGCGTGCCTTCGCCGAGGAACACGGGCTTCCGGTCGCCATCAAAGCAGCGTTCGGCGGCGGAGGCCGCGGCATGAAGGTGGTCTGGGAACTCGACGCCATCGAGGAATCGTTCGACTCGGCAGTGCGCGAGAGTGTTGCCGCCTTCGGCCGCGGCGAATGCTACGTCGAACGCTTTCTGCACCAGCCCCGGCACGTCGAAGCCCAGATTCTGGCCGACGGGAACGGCAACGTGATCGTCGTCGGCACCCGCGACTGCTCCCTGCAACGCCGCAACCAGAAACTCGTCGAGGAGGCACCGGCCCCTTTTCTCACCGCAGACCAGCGCGATCTCATCTACACCTCGGCGAAGGCGATCTGCCGGGAGGCCGGCTATGTCGGCGCCGGCACCGTGGAGTACCTGTTGGCCGACGACGGCAGTCTCTCCTTTCTCGAGGTCAACACCCGCCTGCAGGTGGAGCATCCGATCACCGAAGAGACCTCCGGCGTCGACCTCGTACTGGCCCAGCTGGCAATCGCTGCCGGAGACGGGCTGCCGGTGTCGGAGGATCCGGTGTCGCGCGGCCACTCGTTTGAATTCCGCATCAACGCCGAAGACCCTGGCCGTGGATTTCTGCCCTCACCCGGGACCGTGACGACGTTCACCGTGCCGACCGGGCCGGGAATCCGGGTGGATGCCGGCATCCGTTCCGGTGATGCTGTTGCCCCGCAATTCGATTCGCTGCTCGCCAAGCTCATCGTCACCGGCGCTGACCGGCCGCAGGCCCTGCGACGTGCCCGCCGGGCGCTCGCCGAGTTTGAGATCGTGGGCCTCCCGACCGTGCTCGGGTTCCACCGTGCGGTCGTTGACCTTCCCTCGTTCACCGGGCCCGACCGGCTTGGCGTGTACACCAGCTGGATTGAAACAGAGTTCGCCGAGCAGCTCGCCGCTGATTCCTCACTCATCCCAGCCGTTCCGGCGGTGAGCCGCCGAACCATCACGATAGAACTCGACGGGCGACGGGTGGCCCTGGGTCTGCCAGAGAACCTGCTCGGCGGCCTCGCGCCGGGCGGCGCTACTGCCGTGGTGACGTCGATCCCGGAAGCCGACCAGGAAGCCGACCCGGCCGAACTGCGCTCCACCATGAGCGGCACCGTCGTGAAGTGGCTCGTCGAGGCCGGCGCAACGGTGGCCGAAGGCGAGGCGCTGCTCGTGCTCGAGGCCATGAAGATGGAATCGACCGTCGTCGCGCACCGCTCCGGGACGCTCGTCGGACTCCTCGTGGCGGAAGGCGACGCCGTGCCCGTGCACGCCGTCGTCGCGAGGATCGAAGCCTGACCTGCACCCGAGAATGGATACGCTGTGCCTATGACCCTCGACGAGATCCTGCCCGACCTGCGTCGCCAGAGCGTCGACGCGCGCCACACCGAAACCGGCCTGTGGGCGGCGTCGATGCTGCGTGAGCGCATCTCGGCCGGTCAGCTCGCGCCCGGTGCCAAGCTGTCGGAGGAGCCGCTCTGCGAGGTGCTCGGCGTTTCCCGCAACACCCTGCGCGAGGCGTTCGCCACCCTCGCCCGCGAGCACGTCGTCACCCGCATCCCCAATCGTGGTGTCTTCGTCACCCGTCCGACCGCCGACGACATCCGGGAGATCTACCGGGTGCGACGTTTTCTGGAATCGGCGGCCCTCACTTGGTCGACCAGTCCGACAACGGATGCCCTTCACGCCGCGATCGCGCGCGCCCGGGCCGCCCGAGATGTCGGTTCCGTGCCGGGCATGGCGAGTGCCAATCAGGACTTTCATGCGGGCGTCGTCGCGCTGACTGGAAGTGACCGCCTCAATGCGCAGATGACGCAGGTGCTCGCCGAGATGCGGCTGGTGTTCCACTCGATGGTGGCCAATCCGCTCTTTCACGCGCCCTACATCGACGACAACGCCGTCATTCTCGACAGGTTCGAGGCTGGGGACCGCCCGGCGGCGGCCGCGCTCATGGTCGATTACCTGCGCCGCGCGGAGGAGCAGCTGCTCGAGGCGCATTCCCGCGCGTAGCGGCGCGCTACGGCATCAGATAATCGGCGTCGCGGGCGTCCGTGATGAGCATGTGGCCAGGAGCGTGACCGATCGCCAGCGGCGGTCGGGACTCCATCACCGCTGCTTGCGGTGTGACTCCGCAGGCCCAGAACACGGGCACGAAACCGTCGGCCACCGTCACCGCATCTCCGAAATCGGGGCTGGCGAGATCATGGATTCCGAGCTCGGCTGGATCCCCGATGTGGACGGGGGCGCCGTGCACGGCCGGGTAGCGCGCGGTGATGCGCGCGGCATCCGCTACCCGGTCAGCAGGGATCGGCCGCATCGACACGACGAGGGGGCCGGCCATGTTGCCCGCGGATGCGCAGCGCCGGTTCGTGCGGTACATGAGCACGTTTCGGCCCTGCTCGATGTGCGCGATCGGAATGTGCGCGCGCTGCAGCGCCGCTTCGAAGGTGAAGCTGCAGCCGACGATGAACGTCACCAGGTCGTCGCGCCACCAGGCCGAGAGGTCGGTCGGCTCGTCGACGAGTTCACCGTTCCGGTAAGCCGTGTAGCGGCCGACATCGGTGCGAATGTCGCCGCCGACCAGCAGCGGGCCGGTCGTCTGCCCGGCTTCGAGCACGCCGAGAATCGGGCACGAGTTGGGATTGCGTTCAGCGAACAGCAGAACGTCGAAGGCCTGCTCCTTGGGCACGATGATGAGGTTGGCCTGGGTGAAACCGCTCGACCAGCCCGCCGTCGGCGTGGCGAGGCCGCCGCGAAACAGTGCGCGGGCCTCGGCGGGGGTGACGTGTGCCCGGTCGAAGGTCGTTACGTCCACAGCTGCACGAGGCCGCCGAGCGACCGGTAGCCGAGGTACAGGGTCAGCAGCCAGGCAGCGACTCCACTGACCAGCAGCCACTGGGGATAGACGTAACCGCCGAGCAGGTCGCGGCGGCGCCACGCCACCCAGAGGATGACCGCGAAGCCTACCGGCAGGATCAGGCCGTTCACGGCACCGGCCATGATGAGCAGGGTGGCCGGGGCCTGGCCGAGGAGGGTGAAGACCGTGGCCGACACCGCGATGAACACGCAGGTGGCAATGCTCCGCACCCGCGGCGAGGTCCTGGCGGTCGTGACGAACGAAATCGACGTGTAGGCGGCACCGATCACCGAGGTGATCGAGGCGGCCCAGAGGATCACGCCGAACAGCTTGAGACCGATGTTGCCGGCCGCTGACTGGAATGCTTCGGCGGCGAGGTTATCGCTCGTGAGCGCTACGCCGCCGGCGACGACTCCGAGAATCGCCAGGAACAACAGCACCCGAATGACGCCGGTGATGATGATACCCAGGATCGAACTCTTGGTGATCTCGCCCACGTTCTCGGGGCCGGAAACACCGGCGTCGATCATGCGGTGCGCCCCGGCATAGGTGATGTACCCGCCGATCGTGCCGCCGATGAGGGTCGTGATGATGAGAAAGTCGATGTTGTCGGGGATGACGGTGTTTCGGAGTGCCTCACCGAGCGGTGGTTTCGACACGATGGCCACGTAGCCGATGAGCAGGATCATGACGGCCCCGAGCACGACCACGATCTTGTCGAGGGCCACGCCGGCGCGCTTGCTCAGGAAGATGGCGATGGCGACGGCGGCCGACACGAGCCCGCCGATCTTCGGATCGATGCCGAACAGAACGTTGATGCCGAGGCCGGTTCCGGCGATGTTGCCCACGTTGAAGACGAGACCGCCGATGCAGATGAGGGCGGCGAGAAACCATCCGGCACCCGGAAGCACGGTGTTGGCGAGTTCCTGGGCGCGCCTGCCGCTTACCCCGATCACCCGCCACACGTTCAGCTGCACGGCGATGTCCACCAGGATCGACACCAGAATGGCGAAGGCGAAGGCGGCGCCGAGCTGCACCGTGAAGGTGGTGGTCTGCACGATGAAGCCGGGGCCGACCGCGCTGGTCGCCATGAGAAACATCGCCCCGAGTAGTGCGCCACGGTGTTTGTTCTTGAGCTTTTCAGGTTTGCGTGTGGTGGTCGTGGCCATGGGTGCTGCTCACTTCTTTGGGATACGAGTCAGCACCGGCGGTCACTGAATGTCAGAAAGCCTATGATTGTTCAACAATCCGCGCAACTTTTCTGCACAAATAGGCTTGTCCACAAACCAATTGCTCCGGAAGAGTGCCTGAAGCAGGCGTGCCCGCCGTTCCCGGAGCATAACTCCTGCAATTTCCCAGACCCCGTGCAGACTTCCGCGTGAATTCGCAGTGCCATCCTGGTGAGCGTGCAAATTGCAGGAGTTATGCTCGCCGCGTGGCCCTGCCCGCTACGACTGGCAAGAAAAGTCACGGCTCGGCGAGCGGATGGCCGAGCGCGAGCATCACAGGAACGCGGAGATGCCCGTGATGGCGCGACCGACGACGAGGGTGTTGATTTCGTAGCTGCCCTCGTAGGTATAGAGCGCTTCAGCGTCGGCGAAGACGCGGGCCATGCCCCAGGAGGTGGAGATTCCGTTGCCGCCGAGCACCGAGCGGCCAAGCGCAACGGATTCTCGCATGCGAGCGCTGGCGGAGGCCTTGGCCATCGCGGCGTGTTCCGGCCGCAGCGTACCGGCCTGCTGGAGCTGGGCAATGCGCACCATCGTGCCGAGCGAGGTCGTCGCGTTCTCCAGAATGCGCACGAGTTTTTCCTGTACGAGCTGGAACGACGCGATCGGCTTGCCGAACTGCTGGCGTTCCAGGGCGTAACGCAGCGCATAGTCGTAGGTCGCGAACTGCAGTCCGACGGTCTGCCAGCCCACCCAGACCCGGGAGTTGGTGAGCAGCCGGTTGGTGTCGCGAAAACTGGTGGCTCCCGGCAGGCGGTCACGTTCGGCGACCACGACGTGGTCGAGGGTGATCGTGGCGTTCTGCACGATGCGCAGCGCGATCTTGTTTTCGATCTTTTCGGCCGTGAACCCGTCCAGTGCCGCGCTGACGATGAAACCCTTGATCTGGTTGTCGGCGGTGTCACGCGCCCAGACCAGCACATTGGCGGCGAAGGTTCCGCTGCCGATCCAGCGTTTGACGCCGTTCAGGGTCCACGAGTCGCCAAGCCGGGTCGCAGTCGTTTCCATATTGCGGGAGACGTCGGAGCCGTGCTCCGGTTCGGTGAGCGCGAACGCTCCGATCTTGCGTAGGGAGATGGCGTCGTCGAGATACCGTTCGCGCTGGTCGTCGGTGCCCAGCTGGGCGATGGCCGCTGCGAACAAGCCGCTGTGTACACCGACGAAGGTGGAGATCGAAGCATCCACTCGCGAGAGCTCGAGGGTCATGAAGCCGTGCAGCAGAAAGTTATTGCCGCGCGCGCAGAGTTCAACCAAGTTCAGGGCGGTGAGCACGGGGATGATCTCGAACGGAAAAGTCGCGTTGTTCCAGTGCTCTGCCACGACCGGGCGCACGTCACGCTCGAACACCGCTCGGGCCTCGGCCACGAGCTGGCGCTCCTCGGGAGTGAGTAGATCTTCGTAGCAGAAGAAGTCGTTCGTGGAACCGGTGAAGAACTCGGGGGTGGTCGCATCCGCTGCGACGCTGCCGATCTCGGGGCTGTCAATGACGGTGCTCATGGCGGGTCCTCTCTGACCTGGTACCCCTGAATTCTGCGCCGATGGGAAGAATTGCGCAATCACTCGCCTGAACACCGTGCAGAGTGCTACTCGGCAGGCGCTGATGACCCCCCCAAATTGCTCCGAATGCGCGAAGCTAGCGCGTGGCGGACGTGTTCATGGTGAGTACGTCGGTGCCGTTCAGGTCGTGCAGGGTGAGCGTCACGGTCACGGCGCCGAGCGTGCCGAGCGAGGTCACGTGGGTGCCGCCGCACGGGATGCGCACGCTCGCGTCGGGCAGCTCGCAAACCCAATGGCGGCGGTCGGTCAAGAGATCACCATCGCGGTCGATGCGCACCTCGGCCTTCGTTTCCACCCACCCGGCGAGGGTCGCGTTGACGGTCGCTTCAACCGAGGCGAGCGCTTCGGCGAGACCGTCGACCGAGAATCCCTTCTTGCGCAAAGACTTGCCGAGGCGATAGGTGTCGACGGAAGCGTTCGGCCCGATCAGTGACTCGTCGATGGCGAGCCCGTCGAAGTCGGGGGCGCCGAGGGCGTCGGGGCGTACCTCCTTCTTCCAGCGGCCAGCGAGCGCGTCGTTGAGGGCGAGCGACGCCAGGTGGCAACTGGTGTGCCCGGCGCTCGTGGCATCGCGCAGGCCGTCGTCCACCTCGACGGTGACGGTGTCGCCGGCGTTCAAACCGGTCGCGTCGACCACGTGCACCACGACGAAGGCCCAGCCGGGTGTTCCCTTAGCCACCGGAATGTCATCGCCGATGTAGAGTGCCGATCCGTCGGTGGCTCCCACGATGCAGTCGTCGACCGGCCAGAAAGCCGCGCCGTGGTGCAGCAGCGCCAGATCGGGCCCCTGGTCGGGCCAGCCCGCATCGACTGGATGCACGCAGGTCGCATCAAGTAGCACGGCGAAACGCCCGTCACCGAGCGGCTCGGAGTGCAACACTGTCGCCTGTGTGTCGATGGCGCCGCTCGGATAGAGCACACGGGTGTCTTCGGTGGGCAGGGTCATGACTGCTCCTTTTCAAGCGGATGCGGACAACACAGAAAGAGGGTGCCGCCACGACCGTGGCGGCACCCCGTGCGCTGGTTGAAACCTAGCTCTTGCGGGCCCGAGAAGCGGTCTCTTCAGACTTCGCCTTCTTGTCGGCCCTCTTTTCCTTGAGGGACTTGTCGGCAACCTTCTTGGTCGCATCCTTTTTCGGTGATTTATCAGCCATTGTGTACTCCTTCGCGCCGAGCCGTGGGGCCCCGTCACCTTGAGAATACGCGGATTTACCGCAAACGTCATCTCCCCGTGCGAGCGTCGCGTGAGAACGGGTCAACTCGGCCGGAGCCCTGTGCACCCATTGCCGGTGTGTCGTATGCTGACGCTCTATTGAACCCTCACCTCTCGTTGAAAGGTCACCGTCATGAGCCATAGCGCCACTTACCGGGCAGTACTCTTTGGACCGAACCCGATCGCCGCCGGAACCGAGGTGGAGCTGGAATATATCGACGGCCACTACCAGGACGTGATCGTGCTCGAGGCGGTCGAGGACACCGAAACAATCACCCGCACCTACCAGCGCGGACGCGAAACCGATGAGCCCATCCCGTACCGTTTCGTTGAGGAAGACGCTGAACCGAACAGCGAAGCCGACGTTCCCAACTGATTGCGGTGACGCGGCATTCGCCGGAAAAGCGGATGCCGCGTCACCGCTAGATGCGCTTGGTGGAGTCCCGGCCGAGCCGCACCGGCAAGGCCATGAGCGGCCCGACGAAGCGGCGCTGCAGCCGGCGAGCCGGGCCCCACACGATCTGCACGATGTACTGCGACAGCAGGGCGCCGGCCGCCAGGGCCATGGCGATACCCGCCGCTGTGAGGAGGGAAAGCAGCCCGTTGATGTCGCCTTCTGAGAGCATAAGCAGACCGCGAAATAGGGTGAGTCCGGGTACCAGCGGCACGAGAGCCGTCACCATGATGACCAGCGGCGGGGTACGCACGATGCGGGCGGTGACAGCGGCCAACAGCCCGACGCCGAGGGCGCTCGCCGCCGATGAGCCGACCAGGCCGAATCCACCGGCTAAGGCCGCGACGAATAAGAATTCGGCGAGGGCGCCGAGCACGCAGACCACCCAGAACGCACGCCACGGTACCTGCACGGCGAGGGCAAACCCGATCACGATCACGATCGCTGCCACGAGCAGAACCGGCAGAACAGCGAGCGTCACGATCGGGTTCGAATCGATCTCGAGCAAGAGTCCGAATCGGCCCAGGAACAGCGCGGAACCGGAGACTCCGGTGACCAGTCCGGCCGTGATGAGCAGGGCCTCCACCATTCGGGCGGTTCCGGTGAGATAAAACCCCGACAGGGTGTCATGCACGGCGCCGAAGGTTGTCACTCCGGCCAGGAGCATGATGATTGTCGCTACGACTACAAGGGAGGGATTTGCCGTGGGATCGATCAGCCGCACGATCGCGGCGACGATCGGGCCGATCGCGCCCCCCACGACGGTCTGATAGAACAAAGGAACCTGGCGGTGGTCGAGTACCGAGGTGATCCAGTCGATGATCCAGGTGGCCACGAACGCGGCGATGATCACCGTCGGTCCGGCGCCGATGAGCACGGCGGCGCCCGCGCCGACGAGGCTCCAGCCGACGCGGCGCCACTGCTTGGGTACCTGAGGCTTGGAGCTCACGATCGTCGCCAGAATTTTTCGGGCTTCGGCGACTTCGATCGGCTTCTCGATGATGTCCGCGATCAGCTCCGACGTCGCGGTGAGCTTGGAATAGTCGAGCGTGCGGTACTTCACGTTGCGGCTGCGAATGATCGACTCGTGCGTCAACGCATCTTCCTGCGTGAGCGTGATGGTTGTGTGCGTGATATTGGCGTCGGTGCCTTTGAGCCCGTACGCGCGGGTCAGCGCGATCATGGCGGCGGTCGCATCTTCGGCGCCGGCGCCGGCAGTGAAGATGACCTCGGCCAGACGCATGGTGAGGTCGAGCACTGCCCGGGTGTAGCCGGAGTGGTCGAGCGAGATGGCGGTGGTTTTGCTAAAACTCATGAGGTGCGCACATCGAGGGGTCCCAAAACGGATGCTGCGGCGGTCGCGTGCGCGGAGTCCGCGTCGGAGGGGTGGAACAGGCCCGCAAGCACATCGCGGTAGAGGCGCGCGAGTTCGGAGCCCGCGTTGAAGGCGGACCCGCCTGCGACCTGCACGGCGGTATCGACGACAAACTTGGCGTTCTGGGTAGCCCGATACTTGAGCCCGGACAGCTGAGCGAACCAGGCCGGACCGACCTGCCAGGTTTGCTCGTCGACCGCCCGAGCGAGGGCGTCGATCTGCGGGTAGATGCCGTCCATCGCGATGACGAGCTCGCCCACCCGCCAGCGTGCCACCGGATCCTGTGCGTGCGTGCGCCCGTCGTTCCGGCGCGATGTACGTCGCTGCGCGCCCAGGGCTGCGAGCTCGAGCGCGCGCTGGCCGATACCGGTATACACCGCACTGAGCAGAATTTCAAAGTTGGCGAAAATCCCGGCGACGAGCGGGTCGCCGTTCGGGCCGACCGGCAGCTTGCGCACGACCCGGTCGGGGCGGGCCAATGCACCCTCCAGCACCGTGCTCTGGCTCTGGCTGGCGCGCATGCCGAGGGTGTCCCAGTCGTCTTTCGAGTGGATGCCGGCATCCGCTCGATCGAGAAACGCCCAGACGATCGCAGGGTCGCCCGGACCGGAAGAATCAAGGCCCAGGGTGCCGAGCCGGGTCCAGGCCGGGGAGAGCGAGGTGAACACCTTGGTGCCGGTGAACCGGTAGCCGCCGTCTGGCTCGGGGACGGCATCCGTTGTCGAGCCGAAGAGAACCAGGTCGTTGCCGGGTTCGCTCACGCCAAAGGCGAAGATCTCGCCGCGGCCGGCCTCCTCGAGCAGAAAATCGAGCGAGTGGTCGCCCTGCGCGTAGAGGCTCGCGGCGACTCCCGTCCAGATCAGGTGCATGTTCACCCCGAGCGCGGTGGCCGGGGCGTGCGCGGCGAGCCGGGTCTGCGCGCGCGCAGTCTGCTGCAGGGTGCGACCGAGTCCGCCGAACCGAATCGGCACGAGGGCACGCAGGTAACCGGCGGCCACGAGCTCCTCGAGGTCGTCGAAGAAGAACGTGTTGGCCCGGTCATAACCGGCAGCTCGCGAACGGATGCCGGCCAGGATCTGGTCAGAGAGCAGCGGCTCGTTTGGGTCGCTTGCGGGTAGGGAAACGGGCGCTGCCGGAGGCGTTTCGAGCAGGGCTGGCGCAGGGAGAAACTCGGTCACATAGACAAGCCTATGCAGCCTTGCGCCGGCGTGCGAACAACCGCACGATAAGCAACGCAATTGTCCCAAAAATCGCCAGCACGGCGAGCCAGGGTAGCGCCACTCCGAGGCCGATCAGCAGGCCGCCGAGGGCTGCGACGAGGGCGCTCCAGCCGGCGACGATACCGGTCCAGAAGTTGTCGGGGCCGCCCGCGGCGACGGTACCCTCTGCGACCAGGTCGACTTGCAGGGTCGAGTAGTCGATTTGGTCAGCGAGAAAGTCGCGCTGGGACTGCAGGCTTTCCAGCTCACCCTGCCGGTTCGACAGCGTACTTTCGATGCTGATCAGGTCTGCCGTCGTCGTGGCGGAGGCCATCAGCGCGAGCAGCCGATCGACCGAGGTGGTCAGCGCGGTGATGCGGGCGTCGAGGTCCTGGCTCTGCTGCGTCACATCCTCGGCGGTGAGGGTCACGAAGTTGAGGGTACCGAGCTTCTTCAGATCGGCCAGGGTGCGGTCGAGTGCGTCGGACGGAATACGCAGGGTGAGGTGCGCGCTGGCTGGCTGGATGTCGGTGGCCGGGTTTTCGCTGCGGCTGTCCACCCGTCCGCCGGCCTGTTCGGTAATGCTGACGGCGGTTTCGCTAGCCGCGACCGGGTCGGCGGCCGTGATCGACATGGATCCGGTGGTGATGACGTCGCGGTTCGTGGTCGTCACGGCGCCGGTAGTACCGGTGACCAGGCTTCCGTCGGTCGCCGGGCCACCCTCAGCAGGAACAGCCCCGCTGGAGATGCTTCCCGACGAGTCCGTGGTCACGGACCTATCGCTGTTCGCCGTGCACCCCGCCAATAACACCGCCGTCAGAAGAACCGCGATGACACCCCAAGTTCGTCTCATATCTCACCGTACCGAGCGGGGTGGGGGCACTGTCTGGGGGCAGTCTGGGAGTCGGATCACAATTGGGACTCGGCGCCCAGCCCCCGAAGTATGGTCGAGGAATACGCGGTTCAACCCGGCCGCTCACCCGATCAGGAGGACAACATGGGATTCGTCGACAATGCCAAGGATGCACTCGATGCCACCGGCAAGAAGATCGGTCGGGCAGTGGACGACGCCAAGGACCGCATCGATGACAAGGTCGACGAGGCCAAAGCCAATGCCAAGGTGAAGCAGGCCGAGGGCGACGTTAAGCATGCTGAAGCCGAGCGCAACGCCACCGAGGCTAAAAATGACCTGAAGGCCACGCTGCGCGACGATACGTAGCGCATGTCCTGGTGGGCGGAACGCATGCGCACGACGCGTCGGTCCTACCCATCGCTCCTGCACGTAGCGACGGATGCCGGTACCGGCCCGGTCGTGCTCCTGGTGCACGGCATCGCGTCGTCCTCGATCACTTTCTACGAGGTGATCCCGCTTTTGACGCCGAACCATCGCGTGATTGCCGTGGATATTCTGGGCTTCGGTCAGTCGCCGGCGCCGATCGGTTGCCAGTACCGACTGGATGATCATGTCGGGGCCTTGGCCGCAACCATCCGCTCTCTGAAGTTACGCGAGCCGTTCGTGCTCGTCGGCCACTCGCTGGGCAGCCTGATCAGCACGCGCTACGCGGCGATGGAGCGATACGGCCGTGTCGCGACATTCTGACGGCGTCTCGCCGGTCGCGGCACGGTATCGCGCGTGGTCTTGGTCGGACCGCCGGTCTACGTCTCACCACGCGACATCGGTGATCCGCGGGTCAGGGCGCGGGTCAGCGCGTACCTGCGCGCCTACGATTTTCTGCGCGCCAACAAGGAATTCACGCTCGCCAACGCCGCGATCATGGCGCGCCTGCTGCCCAAGGGCATCTTCGAACTCACCGAGAAGACCTGGACCCCCTTCATCAAATCGATGGAGCACTGTATCGAATCCCAGACCGTGGTGAGCGACATCGCGAGCCTCACGGTGCCGGTCGACGTGATCTATGGAGCGTTCGACGCGTTCATCGCGCAGGGCAGTATGACCATTATCGAGCGGATGCGCCACGTCACCATGCACCGCGTGGAGGCCAACGACCACATCATTCGAAAACGTCTGGCGCGGGTGCTCGTGAGGGTCATCGACAGCTGATCTACCCGGTCGGGTACGTCATGCCCGTGAGTTCCTCCGAGATCGACCAGAGGCGGCGGCCATCCGCTTCATCGAGCGATCGCGGCGGCAACTTGGCGGGCGCGGGGGCGCCGGTGAGTTCGCCGAATCCACCGGGGCCGTAGTAGCCGCCGCCGGCCGCTGCCGGGCTGGTCGCCGCGTAGAGGGCCGGCAGGATGCCCTGGTCGACCTGCTGCCAGATCCAGCCGATGCGGTGGGAGGCCTCGTTGACGGCGAGGAAGACCCGGGCCGAGGCTCCTTTGTGGGTGGGTCCGGTGATCTGCAGGTTCGTGACGGTTGCGCCCGGGTGCGCGGCGATGCTGCGCAGGCCCCAACCGCCGACGACGCTGCGCCGGTTGAGTTCGCGCGCGAACATGAGCGTGGCGAGCTTGGAGAGCGCGTAGGCGCGGTGCGGCCGGTAGCGCAAGCCGTGCATGTCATCGAAATCGAGGCGTCCGGTGCGGGCGATCAGGCTAGAGAGACTCACGACCCGGCTCGTTGTGGCGGCGCGCAGCAGTGGCAAAAGGTGGGCCGTGAGCGCGAAATGGCCGAGGTGGTTGGTGCCGAATTGCAGCTCGAAGCCGTCTTCGGTCTCGTCCCGCACCGGCGGCATCATGATGCCGGCGTTGTTGAGCAGAACATCGATCGGACGCCCTTCGTTCGTGAGCTCCTCACCGAATCCGGCGATGCTCGACAGCGAAGCCAGATCGAGACGACGGATGCTGACGCTCGCCTCCGGGTTCTGCTCACGAATGCGTCTCACGGCCGCGGCCCCCTTGTCCTCGTTGCGCACGGCGAGGATGACCTCGGCGCCCGCGCGGGCGAGGCGGCCGGTGAGGCCGAATCCGAGGCCGCTGTTGGCGCCTGTGACGACGGCAAGCTTGCCGTGCAGGTCGGGAATCTGGATGTCGGGGAGGTGTGTGGCGCGCGTGGTCATGGGTCTCCCGTTTGTCGTAGAGTTCCATCCAACCCCGTGTGGAGGGTGGAAGTCACGCGGCAGCCGGGGGCCTGAGGCGGATTCACGGCTGCGCGTTCAGGCGGCCGAGTGCTGCGGCGGGGCACCGACGCGCGAAGGGCGGCATCCGTTGGCCGCATTTCTCATGGTCCGCCCAGAGCCGCTCCGATAAGCTGAGCGCGCGGTTGTAGTTCACAGCCGCCCCCGTAACGAGGAGCTTGTTCGTATGACTGTGATCGAGGAATTCCTCATGCCCGGCGGCGGCACGAGCATCAACACCCTGCCCAAGGTTTCGCTGCACGACCACCTCGACGGTGGCCTGCGCCCGCAGTCCATCATCGAACTGGCCGACTCCATCGGATTCGTGCTTCCCACAACGGATGCCGACGCGCTCGGTGAATGGTTCTCCGACCAGTCCAACGCGGGTTCGCTCGTGGAATACCTCAAGACCTTCGACGTCACGACCGCGGTCATGCAGACCCGCGAGGGACTCAGCCGAGTCGCCCGGGAATTCGTCGAGGATCTCGCCGACGATGGCGTCATCTACGGTGAGGTGCGCTGGGCTCCCGAGCAGCACTTGGCCCGCGGCCTCACCCTCAACGAGGTCGTCGAAGCCGTGCAGGACGGCATCGAAGCCGGCATCGAGAACGTCGGAGAGTCGGGCCGCAGCATTCGCATCGGCCAGCTCATCACCGCCATGCGCCACGCGAACCGCGGCCTCGAGATCGCCGAACTCGCCGTGCGCTACCGCTTCGACGGCGTTGTCGGCTTCGACATCGCCGGCGCGGAAGCCGGTTTCCCGGCCGGCAACCACCGCGCAGCCTTTGACCTTCTTGCCCGCGAATTCATGCCGGTCACCGTGCACGCCGGCGAGGCCGACGGCCTGGACAGCATTCGCAGCGCCCTCTTCGACGGCCGCGCGTTGCGCCTCGGCCATGGCGTGCGACTCGCCGAAGACGTCACCATCGAACGCCAGGACGACGACAACACCTTCGTCACCCTCGGCCCGGTGGCCCAGTGGGTGCGCGACCGCGAGATCACGCTCGAACTGAGCCCGTCGTCGAACCTGCAGACCGGGGCGATCGCCGCCTGGGGCGAGGAACTCTTCGACCACCCGTTCGACTTGCTCTACCAGCTTGGCTTCAAGGTCACCGTCAACACCGACAACCGCCTGATGAGCGACACCACCCTCACCCAGGAACTGGCCCTGCTCGCCGACGCCTTCGGCTACGACGTCGGCGACCTCGAGATCTTCCAGCTCAACGCAGCCCACGCGGCGTTCCTGCCATTGGAAGACCGTGAAGAGCTGGTCGAGGCCATCGAAGCCGGCTTCGGCGACGCCTGACGCCGGTTGATCCAAAGCGCCAGCGCACCAAGCACTACCCCGCAGAACCGAAGGAATCATGTCACTGCCGCATCTCCCGCTTGACGCCATCACGATCGGTGCGCACGCCGACGACTGGCCGGCCGCCATTACGGCGGCCGGTGACGCCCTCGTGCGTTCCGGCGCCGCCACATCCGCGTATACCGAGCGCATGATCGAGGTGATTCGCGAATTCGGTGCCTACATCGTGATCGCGCCCGGTTTGGCACTCGCGCACGCCCGCCCGGGAGCGGATGTTCTCACGGACGGACTCTGCGTCGTCACCCTCGTCGAGCCGGTCACCTTCGGGCACCCCCACAACGACCCGGTCAGCGTGATCGTGGGTCTGGCCGTTGCCGGTGCCGACGACCACCTGCAGTTCGTCGCCGAACTCGCCAACGTGTTCAATGACCCGACGGTGATTCCGGCCCTGGCCGGCGCCACCAACGCTGAGTTCGTAAAGAGCGTGTTCGAGCGGACTGCCTCATGAAGATCGTCGTGATGTGCGGTATCGGCCTGGGCACCTCGGCCATTCTCAAAGTCAATACGGAGCGCGCGCTCGAACGCCTCGACATCGCTGCGAGTGTGCTGGCTACCGATGTCGCCGGCGTGCGCGCCGCCGCGGCCGACGCCCAGGTCATTCTGACTTCGTCTGAGCTCGTCAACGCGATCGGCAAGACCAACGCCGACGTCATCGTCATCAACAACTACTTCGATGTCGACGAACTGGTCGTCAAGCTCGACATCGCTCTGGGTTCCTAACCCCTCGTGCCCCGCGCTCCAGCCCCACGGCTGCCGCGGACGGGGCCCGGGCCCCGTCCGTGGGCCCAGCTTATAAACTGGGCCCACGGACAAAAGGTGGGCCCGGCGAGCGGATCTTCCGACGCCGCACCGGAGGCCGCCACCTAGGCGATCAGTGCCCGCATACCCCGATCGAGCTCGTCGAGGGCGGCCTGCGCGGCAGAACGACGCTCCACCAGAGTGCCGACCGTGCAGCGGGTATCGATGTACACCTTGAGTTTTGGCTCGGTTCCACTCGGGCGCACCATCACGCGTGACCCGTCGGTCAAGCGGATGCGCAACACGTCGCTCGGCGGCAGCTCGCCGAGCCCCCACCGGAAATCGTCGATTTCGTCGACCCGAATACGGCCGACGTGGGTGGGTGGGGATTCTCGCAGGCGCGTCATGACCAGGGCGATCGTCGAGAGTTCAGAGACCCGCACGGAGATTTGTCCGGAGGCGAAGTATCCGAACTTCTCGCTGAACAGGTCGAGATAGCCGGCGAGGGTCGTTCCCTCCGACTTGAGATCGCTCACCAGCGAAAGCAGCGCCACTGCGGCCGAGATACCGTCCTTATCGCGTATGGTACCCGGGTTGACCAGATAGCCGAGAGCTTCTTCGTACCCGTAAACCAGGTTGGGCACCCGCGACACCCATTTGAAGCCGGTGAGGGTTTCGGTGAAGCGCAGGCCGTAGGCATCCGCGACCGCATGCAGCGCCGGCGACGACACGATCGAGCAGGCCAGGGTGCCGGCATCGACGGTGGGCAGAGCGTCGGGATCGTTCGCCGGAGCCATGGCGGCCGCCCGCCAACCGAGAATCGCGCCGACCTCATTGCCGCTGAGTCGGCGGTACCCGCTCGCACTGGACAGGTCGGGGATGGCCACGGCGAGGCGGTCGGCATCCGGATCGTTGGCGATGATGAGCTCAGCGCCCACCTCGCGCGCGCTCTCGTAGGCCAGGTCCAGCGCTCCAGGTTCTTCCGGATTCGGAAAGGCGACGGTCGGAAAAGCGGCGTCCGGTGCGACCTGGGCATCGACGAGGGTCGGCAGATCGAATCCGGCCTTCTCCAACACCCGACGCGTGGTGTCCCAACCTACGCCGTGCATCGCGGTGTACACCGCGTTCACCTGCGCGCGGGGCGTGTGGGCGATGCCGGCCGTCGCCGTGATGTAGGCGTGCACGACGTCTTCCTCGGCGGTTTCGTAGCTGCCGCGCGGCAAGTGCAGAACGTGTTCGTCGGCGGCAACGCGCAGAATCTCGGTCGAGATGGCCACGTCGTCGGGGGAGACGATCTGCGCGCCATTGTTCGCGCCGCCCAGGTAGACCTTATAGCCGTTGTCGTTCGCAGGATTATGTGAGGCGGTAACCATCACGCCGCAGCTCGCGTCGAGGTGCCGTACCGCGAAGGCGAGTACGGGCGTCGGGAGTAGACGAGGCAAGAGGATGGCACGCACCCCCGCTCCCGCCATGATCGCCGCCGTGTCGGTCGCGAAGACCTGTGAGTTCTTGCGTCCGTCGTAGCCGATGACCACCGACGGCGTGACGCCAGAGGCAGCACGCCGGCGCAGGTAGGTCGCGAGGCCGGCCGCTGCCTGCGAGACCAGCACGCGGTTCATGCGGTTGGGTCCGGCGGAGATCTCGCCGCGCAGCCCGGCCGTGCCGAATGCGAGCCGGGTGTCGAACCGCGAGTGCAGATTGGACAGGGCCGTGGTATCGCCGTCGTCGACGGCGTTAATCAGAACGCGAAGTTGCGCCTGCGTTTCCGGGTCGGGATCCTGGTTCAGCCAGGCCCGAGCGGCCTGCAGCAGCGCAACGGTGCGATCGGTCGAGGTCTCCGGTGTCTCATGTGCCACGGGCGCCGTCGCAAGCTCGTCGACGTCATCACTCTCCGCGCCGTCGGACGTGATCGTTGAAATGGCAACGGTCGGTTCGAAGCCGGCATCGTCGCCGTTGTGCATGATCGTCGAAATGGCGACCGTGGGTTCGGA
Organism: Cryobacterium sp. Y57; assembly: GCF_002929505.1. Taxonomy (GTDB): domain Bacteria; phylum Actinomycetota; class Actinomycetes; order Actinomycetales; family Microbacteriaceae; genus Cryobacterium. The sequence goes on along the minus strand of NZ_PJJL01000067.1, from coordinate 91,644 downwards.
GGTGTCGTCGGGGTTGTGCGTTATTGGCAGGGCGCGCGTCGGAGTGCGCTTCTCATCGGCTGTGTCCGCGTCGAGAACATGCGGCGCGGCATCCGGGGTGGCCGGCGGCGTGACCTGCGGCGCGGCATCCGCTGGCGGGCCGGAATGGCGACCGCCGGTGCGCCCGGTCGGCCGTTCGTCGTTGTTATTGGAATGGCCAGCGTCGGGGCGGTCGGAGCCCGTCACAGCGCGGCCACGATCCGGGCGAGGAGTGCGCTGATCACCGGTTCGGCCAGCGCGCCGGCCTCGATGACTTCGCCGTGGCTGAGCGGGGTCTTTTGAATGCCGGCGGCGAGGTTGGTGATGAGCGAGAGGCCGAGCACCTCCATTCCGGCTTGCCGGGCCGCGATGGCCTCCAGCGCGGTCGACATACCCACGATGTGACCGCCGATGGCCTTGGCCATCTGAACTTCGGCCGGGGTCTCGTAGTGCGGCCCGCGAAACTGGCAGTACACACCCTCGTCGAGCGTCGGGTCGATGCTGCGGGCGAGATCGCGAAGCCGCTTCGAGTACAGGTCGGTCAAGTCGACGAAGTTCGCGCCCTCGACCGGAGAATCAAAAGTCAGGTTGATGTGGTCGCTGATGAGCACCGGGGTGCCCGGCGTCCACGATTCACGGATGCCGCCAGCCCCGTTGGTCAAAATCATCGTCGTCGCTCCGGTCGCCGCCGCCGTGCGCACGCTGTGCACGACCCGGCGTACACCGTGGCCCTCGTAGTAGTGCGTGCGGGCACCAATCACGAGGGCGCGCTTGCCGCTGGGAAGAAGTATGGAGCGCAAGGTGCCGGCATGGCCTAAGAGGGCGGGAGCGCTGAACCCGGTGATGTCTGCGGCGGCCACCGTGTGGGTGGTCTCGCCGACCAGGTCGGCGGCCTTGGCCCAGCCGCTGCCGAGCGTGAGAGCGATGTCGTGTCGGGGAACCCCCGTGATGCCGGCGATCTCCGCAGCGGCCGACCGTGCTGCCTGAAACGGATCTGTTTCGGGCAGGTCTAACGGGTTGATCTCGTTCGTGAACATTTGACTACTCTAGAACCCCCGCCTCGGGCACGGAGATTCTGAGCGAATTCTGCTCATCGGCGCGCCGAACGGACGCCGAGACGATCAATCGGCTCAATTTCGCTTTTTTTGACGGTCACGCGGACTATACGGTCGATGAACCGGTTTGGCGGGAACTGCGCGCCTTGAGAGAATAGATACATGGCCTATGAGTTCGAACGCAAGCAACGCATTGCAGTATTGGGCGGTGGGCCCGGCGGATACGAAGCGGCCATCGCCGGAGCACAACAGGGTGCCGACGTCACCCTGATCGAAAGCGTCGGAGTCGGCGGTTCCGCCGTGATAACAGATGTTGTTCCTTCCAAATCCCTCATTGCCACGGCGGAGGCCTCGAACTCGATCGGCGAGGCGACCGACCTCGGTGTGCAGTTCTTCGTGCGTGGCGAAACCGGCAAGCCCCTGCGCCCCGAGGTCGCCATCAACCTGGCCGCCGTGAATAAACGACTGCTCGCCCTCGCCCGCCAGCAGTCCGAAGACATGAAGGCCACCCTCATCCGTGCCGGTGTGCGCTATGTCCAGGGCCACGGCCGTCTCGATGGCACCACGGGCATCATCGTCGCCACCTCCGGCGACTCAACTGCCACCGACTTCGACCGCATCGATGCCGACACTGTCGTCGTCTCCGTGGGCGCCAGCCCCCGCGTGCTCGCGTCAGCGCTACCCGACGGTGAGCGCATCCTCACCTGGACTCAGCTCTATAACCTCAAGGCCATCCCCGAACACCTCATCGTGGTCGGCTCTGGCGTCACCGGCGCCGAGTTCGCGTCGGCCTACCGCGCTCTCGGCGCGAAGGTCACTCTCATCTCCAGCCGTGATCAGGTTCTGCCGGGAGAAGACGCCGACGCCGCCAACGTCATCGAAAACGTCTTCAAACGCAACGGCATGATCGTGCTCTCCAAGTCGAGGGCCTCCTCGGTTGAACGCACCACGACCGGCGTCGTCGCCCTGCTCGAAGACGGCCGCACGGTCGAGGGCAGCCACTGCCTCATCGCCGTCGGCTCCATTCCAAAAACCGCCAACATCGGCCTCGAGCAGGCCGGCGTGCAGATCACCGACTCCGGACATATCCAGGTCAACCGGGTTGCCCGCACCTCGATTCCGAACATCTACGCAGCCGGCGACTGCACGACCGAGATTCCGCTGGCATCCGTGGCATCGATGATGGGCCGCACCGCGGTGTTCCACGCCATGGGGGACACCGTCAACCCGATCGAGATTCGCAACGTTGCCGCGAACATCTTCACCCAGCCCGAAATCGCCACCGTCGGCTACACCCAGAAGCAGATCGAAGACGGGCTCGCCCAGGGTGAGATCTACAAGCTTCCGCTCTCGCAAAACCCGCGGGCGAAAATGATGGGAATCAAGGACGGCTTTGTGAAGCTGTTCGCCCGCACCGGCAGCGGCACGGTCATCGGGGGCGTCATCGTTGCCCCCAAGGCCAGCGAACTCATCTTTCCGCTCGCACTGGCCGTCGAACACCGGCTCACCGTCGACGAAGTTGCACGCACCTTCCCGGTCTATCCCTCGCTGACCGGGTCCATAACGGATGCGGCGCGCGCCATGCACATCGTCCTCTAGCTCTGGACTTCATCGGTTAGTTTTCGAGGTGGGCCGGGTGAGCGGATGCTTTGCTCCCAACCCCGTCAACGAAGCGGGCTGTCGAAAACCCGCGGCCGACGGCGAAGACTAAGCGGCGTCAGAGACCGTGAGCAGCACGCTGCCGGAGGAGACCGTTTCGCCGACGACAGCGGCGACGTTGCCGACCGTACCGTCACGGTGGGCAACGAGCGGCTGCTCCATTTTCATGGCCTCGAGTACGAGTAGCAGGTCTCCCTTGATCACGGTGTCACCCTCAGCAACGAGCAGTTTGATGATGGTCGCCTGCATCGGCGCCGTGACGGCGTCTCCGGTGGCGGTGTCGACGGAGTGCAGGCCGCCGCGACGCTTCGGGGCTGGGCCGACCGAGCGGGCGCTTGCGCCACCGGGCAACAGTCGGGTGGGCAGGGTGACCTCAATGCGCCGCCCCTCCACCTCGACGACGATGCTGTGGCGTTTCTGCTGACCGACAGCGTCTTCCGTGCTGCCGCTCCACGGTTCGATGTCGTTCTCGAACTCGGTCTCGATCCAGCGAGTGAAGACGGTGAACGGTTTGCCGTCGGTCGGCGCGAAGGCGGGGTCGCGCACGACCTTGCGGTGAAAGGGCAGCACGGTGGGCAGACCGGCGACCTCGAACTCGTCGAGGGCCCGGCGCGAACGCTCGAGGGCTTCCTCGCGGGTCGCGCCGGTGACAATGAGCTTGGCCAAAAGTGAGTCGAACGATCCGCTGATCACGTCACCAGACTGTACGCCGGTGTCGACGCGCACGCCGGGACCGCCCGCGGGCCTGAACACGTGTACCGGGCCGGGCGCTGGCAGAAAGCCGCGGCCGGCATCCTCTCCGTTGATACGAAATTCAAAGGAGTGAGCGGATGCGACGGGGTCACCGTAGGTGAGCTCGCCACCCTCGGCGAGGCGGAACTGCTCGCGCACCAGGTCGATGCCGGTGACCTCTTCGGAGACCGTGTGCTCAACCTGCAGGCGGGTGTTGACCTCGAGGAACGACACCGTTCCGTCCTGGCCGATGAGAAACTCGCAGGTGCCGGCGCCGAGGTAGCCGACCTCTTTGAGGATGGCCTTGGAAGCGCGGTACATCTCGTCGCGCTGCGCATCGGTGAGGAACGGGGCCGGCGCTTCTTCGACGAGCTTCTGGTGCCGGCGTTGCAGCGAGCAGTCGCGGGTCGACACGACGACGACGTTGCCGTGCATATCGGCCAGGCACTGGGTCTCGACGTGGCGGGGGGAATCGAGGTACTTCTCGACGAAGCATTCGCCGCGACCGAAAGCGGTGATGGCCTCCCGGGTGGCGGAATCAAACATCTCGGCCACCTCGTCGCGGGTGCGGGCCACCTTGAGGCCGCGTCCGCCACCACCGAAGGCAGCCTTGATCGCCACGGGCAGGCCGTGCACATCAACGAAGGCGAGTACCTCGGCTGCGTCGCTGCAGGGGTTCAGTGTGCCCGGCGCCATGGGGGCGTTGACCTTTTCGGCAATTTTGCGAGCCGAGACCTTGTCGCCGAGCTGCTCGATGGCTTCGGGCGAGGGCCCGATCCAGGTCAGGCCGGCGCCGATCACAGCGCGGGCGAAATCGGCATTCTCGGCCAGAAAGCCGTAACCGGGGTGCACGGCGTCGGCGCCGGAACGTCGGGCGACCGAGAGGATCTTGTCGATGATTAGGTACGTTTCGGCGCCGGTAGTGCCGTCGAGACCGTACGCCTCATCGGCCAGACGGGCATGGAGAGAGTCGCGATCCTGGTCGGCGTAGACGGCGACAGAGAGAATTCCACTATCTTTCGCGGCACGGATGACCCGAACGGCGATCTCGCCTCGGTTGGCGATGAGGACCTTCGTTATGAGTGACACAATCACTTAGCCTATTGCCCGCCGTCGCATCCCTTTTGGTTCTGTCCCACAAAAAGACCCGGCAGATTATTGTGGATGCCTACAATTACAATGCTCCGGGGCGATTCCACAGGGTTGGCCACTCGTGCCCCAGAGCGCGCACCAGCCGCCGCAGCGTTGGAAGCGACAATCCCACCACGGTGGAGGGATCGCCGATGATGCTCGTGATAAAAGGAGCGCCGAGGCTGTCGATGGTGAATGCGCCTGCCACGAATAAAGGCTCCCCGGTGGCGATATAGGCGTCGAGCTCGGCGTCGTCGAGGTCGTCGGCGAAGGTCACCTCGGCCACTGCGGCCGCGCCGATCGCCCGGCCAGGCACGCCGTCGGCGACCTCGATCAGCCAGTGCCCTGAATACAGCGTTCCCGTGCGCCCGCGCTGGCGCTCCCAGCGTTCCCGCGCAGCCTCAGCGGTGTGCGGCTTGCCGTAGATAACGCCGTCGAGCACGAACACCGAGTCGCCGCCCAGCAACAGCCCGGTCAGCGGTTTCTGTAGCGAAGCGGATACCGCCGCTTCCGCTTTCGCGCGCGCCAGCAGTTCCACGAGTATTCGCGGCTCCAGAGCGGAACCCACCGCGGCCTCGGCTTCGGCGACGACCCGGGCCTCATCGACGTCGGGGTTGATCAGTACGGGTTCGATGCCGGCCGCGCGCAGTAGGGCGAGGCGAGCCGGAGACGTGGAAGCCAGGTAGAGGCGCATGCGGTCCTTTCAACGAAGGGTGAGCATCTATTCAAGCAGGCGAGGAGGGGCAGCAGGTGAGGGGGTGTGGGATCATCATTAGATGAGCAACACGAGTCACCAGCCCCAGGCCTTTGAGCCGACATCCTCGGCGAGTGTCGGCGACGAGCTTGAACTGACTATCACCAACGTCGCCCACGGGGGAATCTTCATCGCCCGCCACGAGGGGCGCGTGATTTTCGTCAGCGACACCCTTCCGGGTGAACGGGTGCGCGCCCGCCTCACCGAGGCGAATCACAAAAGCTTCTGGCGCGCCGAAACGGTCACCGTCCTCGACGAAGCCCCCGAACGTCAGCCGCACATCTGGAGTGCGGCATCCGTTGATCGCGCCCCCGAAGACCGCGCCGGCGGCGCCGAATTCGGCCACATCGAGCTCGGCTTCCAACGCGAACTCAAGCGCCAGGTGCTCTCCGATGCTCTGCAGCGCATGGCCGGGATCAGTACTGATGTCGTCGTGGAGCCGGTCGCGGTCAGCGCGAAGGCCAGCCCCGGCGACGCGATGGACGGTACCGGATGGCGCACCAGAGTCAGTCTGCACGTGGCCGCCGACGGAACCATCGGCCCGTACGCAGCCCGCAGCCACCGCGTCATCCCGGTCGATGATCTGCCGCTCGCCGAGCACGAGCTCGAACTGCGAGCCCCACTCGACACCCTGTTCCACAACGCGGCGACAGTCGACCTGGTCGCGCCGAGCAAGGGCGACGTGCAGGTGCTCGTCTCCGCCAAAGATCTGAACGGTAAGCCCAAGCGGGTGCCGCACGGTCTCATTCACGAGATCGTCGCCGACCGCGAGTTCGAATTGGACCGCTCGGGCTTCTGGCAGGTGCACTCGATGGCCGCCGATACCCTCTACCACGCGGTGCAGAACATCATCGACCCCGCCACGTTCGACCCGCGCGCCTCCAACCTCGACCTCTACGGCGGTGTCGGCCTGCTCGCAGCGGCCGTCGGCGATAAATTCGGCCCGACGACCCGCATCACCTCGGTGGAGAGCGACCCCGAAGCGGTCGCTTTCGCCGCTCGCAACCTCAAGGAATGGGCCGGTGCGACCGCCGAAGCCGAGCGGGTCGACCGTTTTCTGCAACGACTGCTGCGCGAAGCGGATGCCTCCGAACGGGCCCGCCTCGCCGCCGCGACGGTAGTGCTCGACCCGCCGCGCTCCGGCGCCGGCAAGGCCGTCGTCGATCAGCTGGTCGCCCTCGCACCCCAACAAATCGTCTATGTGGCCTGTGACCCCGTAGCTCTCGCCCGTGACGTGGCGCTGTTTCGAACGCAGGGGTATGAGCTGAAGAACCTGCGTGCTTTCGACCTGTTTCCCAATACCCACCACGTCGAGGCCGTCGCACTGCTCTGCAAATAGCTATCGTTGAGACCAGACAAACCGAAGGCAGCCCTACCGTGAGCCACGCAGCTATTGATTCCGCACCATCCATTCCCCCCGATACCCCCGTTCGGGTCGGAATTGTCGACGACCACGAGTCGGTGCGACTGGGCTTACAGGCCGCCTGCGAGAACGCCGGCTATGAAGTCCTGTTCGCGGCAGCAACCGCTCAAGGACTCATCGACGGTCTCGCCGGGCGCACCTGCGACGTGATCGTGCTCGACCTCTCGCTCGGCGACGGGTCGCTCGTCACCGACAACGTGCACCTGGCGGCGACCACCGGCTCCGCTGTGCTCGTACACAGCATTGCCGACCGCGTCGCTTCGGTGCGAGAAGCCCTCGCTGCCGGCGCTGCCGGAGTCATTCCCAAGTCGTCCCCGACCACCACCGTCATGGCGGCCGTCGCATCCGTTGCCCGAGGTGATGTACTCAACAACCTCGAATGGGCCAGCGCCATCGACGCCGACCGCGACTTCGCCAAGGCGCAGCTCGGCCGCCGCGAACGCGACGTGCTGCACCTCTATGCTTCGGGACTGCCGCTCAAGATGGTCGCCATGCAGCTCGGCATTGCGCACTCCACCGCCCGCGAATACCTCGACCGTATTCGGGTGAAGTATGTCGAGGTCGGGCGTCCCGCTCCGACCAAGGTCGACCTGCTGCGTCGCGCCGTCGAAGATGGAATCCTGCCCGGGCTCGACGCCGCCGAAGCTGACCGCGGTGTCTAAACGGGCCGCCCGCGAGGGCGACCAGAACCGCCAGGGTACCCTGGTCTTCACGGCAACTAAACCGTTCACCGAGGTCGGTGACGATGGATTGCAGACCGACGGATTCCAGGCCGACGGCAGTCTGTTCGACCGCGCGCGACAGCCGCGCAACCCGATCAGCCGCGCCCAGATCGAAATTGTGCTGTCGCGGTCGGTGGCCGCCGTCGCTGTGATCTTCGCCCTGCAGACCCTGCCGGTCATGCTCGGGCAACTGGACAGTCGCAAAGCTTCGGCGGCCGTGCCCATTGCGATCGTTCTGGCACTGGTGATTGTGATCTTCGTCACCGCGACACTGACCCGGGAGGGCATCCGAACCGCTGCGGGCGCAGTCGCGGCCGTGTATCTCGTCGCACTTTTTGTGTGGCCGCCACTCATGATCGATCCCACCGCGGTGCTCGCGAGTAGACCGTGGCTCTGGTACCTCTGCGGTGTCGCCACCTCGTGCGCGGCCATTGCACTGCCCTTGGCGTGGGCGGTCGTCTACACCGTGGTTACTCCGGTCACCTTCGGGCTCCTGCGGGTATTGCCCTCCGGCGGTGAGGCCGAGAACCTGGTCGCCGTGCTCGACACTTTCTACGCCATGCTGCTCGGCGGAACGGTGCTCATCATCATCTACGTACTGCGCCAGGCCACAGCACAAGTCGATACTGCCCAGTCCAACGCACTCGCCAAATACGCCGTAGCGGTACGACATCACGCGACTGAGGTTGAACGGGTTGAGGTCGACTCCATCGTGCACGACAGTGTGCTGGCGACGCTGCTCTCGGCGGCAGGCGTGCGCAATGCCAAGGGAGCCGAGCTGGCCGCCGCTATGGCGCGCAGCGCCATCATCCGCTTGCAGGTGGCCAGCGGAGACCGAAACGTCGATGATGTCGCGGTCAGCGTCAGCCAACTCGCGGCGCGTATTCGTTCCGCCGCGATGGCGACCGGGATGTTCACCGTGACCGAGCTGTGCGTGGCCGGCCTCATCCTTCCCGAGCACGCCGCGGAGGCCCTCTACTCGGCTAGCGTGCAGGCCATGGTCAACAGCGTGCAGCACGCGGGCCCCACACAATCGCGCGCCGTCACTGTGAGCGGTGACGACCAGAGCGGATGCATCATCTGCATCAGTGACACCGGCCGCGGTTTCGACGTTTCCAGCGTCGCCAGCGGTCGTTTAGGGCTGCGCGTGTCGATCCATGACCGGGTGGCCACCGCCGGTGGCGTGGCCGTTCTGCGCACGAGCCTGGGCCACGGCACGACTATCACCCTCACCTGGCCGCGGCCCGACGAGCCGAACCAGGCAAGCGGTGACCAGCCGGCCGAGTCGAAGGGCTCCCCGTCCGGGCGAGACGCCGGCACCCGATGATGGCCGGTTCCATGGTTGTTTCTCGCACCCTGGCACTCATCGTGGCCGCTTTCTTCTCGGGCTACCATGTGCTGCTCGGCGTATATTCGCTCGACCAGCCGGCATCGGCAGCGCCGATTGTGGCGGCGATGGGCCTGTATATCGTGGCGACGGTTGCGAGCCTTTGGACCAGCCGCATGCGCCTGTCGCTGCCGCTGGCCCTGTTCAACGTGGGTGTTTCGGTGGCGATTCCACTGATCGTGGGCAGCCAGCTCGACGGATCTTCCGACAAGCTCGGGTATGCCACCTGGTACGTGGCCGCGATCGGCACTCTCATGACGATCACCGCTGCCCGCAAACGCCCGCAGCTGGCCCTGCTGGGTGTCGGCATGCTCGTGCTGCACAGTGTCGTTTGGGCTGGTGTCGGCGAGCTGGGACACCTGGGCGTCATCGGCAGCGTGGTCTGGGTGGTCGCGGCCACGCTGCTGTCGAGAGCACTTGTGAAGGCCAACCGGGATGCCCGCCAGTATGGAAGGGCCGAGCGGGAGGCGAGCGGATGGCATGCCGCTCAGGAGGCCCACCTCTATGAGCGCCAGGTACGGTTGACCCAAACCATGCGACTGGCCATGCCCATGCTACGGCGCATCAGCGAAAGCGATGGCGATCTCAGCGCGGACGACCGGCAGGAGTGCCGACTGCTCGAAGCAGCAATTCGCGACGAAATCCGTGGGCGGCGTCTGCTCAACCACGCCGTGCGCGAACAGGTCATGGCCGCCCGTCGACGCGGTGCGAGCGTCACCCTGCTCGATGAAGGCGGGATAGACGATCTCAACGGTTCCGCCCTGGAGAGCGTGCTCAACACCCTGGCAACCGCCATCGGCGGCACCACGGCCGACAGGATCATTGCTCGTACATCTGCCGACAGCGAGACCATCGCGGTCACCGTGGTGGGCCTGAGTAGCCCTGACCCGGCCGTGAGCGCCCTCGGACCGGACTCGTCCGGTGAAGAAGAAGTAGACCTGTGGATAGAAATTCCCCGAAAGGTCGCACGCGTCGTTTCCGGCTGAGCCTGACGGCGTCAGGCGGGGCATACGCGAAAGGGGATCAGCCGAAGCTGATCCCCTTTCGATTATTCGAGAAAGGACGACAACCCGAATGCCATCCGTTCTCACCCCCAACACATTCGCTCGCTTACCCTAGTCAGCGAATGATTGGTGATGACACTCCAGGAGCATCACCGAGCTTGATCAGTCTGCACTATCGAACTCATCCGCACAGTCGGCATTTAGGAGGACACACGCACCGGGGGATGCACGCATCAGCCGCTGAAGCCGCGCCAGCGGTTGGCGCCCGGGTGCACCGGAACCCGCATCGGGCGCTGGTTCTGCTGCCAGGCACTTTGACCGAGTTCCGGCGCGGCCCGGCGCTCGTCGGATTCTTCCCGCAACAGGCCACGGATGATGGCCGTCACCGCCGACACCTCGACGTCACTGACACGGTGGGTCACAAAAACCAGCTCCGACGGATCGAACTCGGACGGCTTCGGCCGCCCGGTGTTGGCCGGCATCGCGGTGTGGGATGTCTTCACAGCGGAATGTTCCCGTGCTTCTTGGCGGGCAGGTTCGCCCGCTTGGTGCGAAGTGCCCGCAACGCCTTGATGACCGATACCCGAGTAGCCGCCGGCTCGATGATGCCGTCGAGTTCGCCGCGTTCCGCGGCGAGAAACGGGCTCGCCACGTTGTAGGTGTACTCGTTGGCCAGGCGGGTGCGCACCGCTGCGACGTCTTCACCGGCCTGTTCGGCCGCCTTGATCTCGGCGCGGTAGAGAATGTTCACGGCGCCCTGGCCGCCCATGACAGCGATCTCCGCGGTCGGCCAGGCCAGGTTGGTGTCGGCGCCGAGCTGCTTGGAACCCATCACGATATACGCGCCGCCGTAGGCCTTACGCAGAATAACGGTGACGAGCGGCACGGTGGCCTCGGCGTAGGCGTACAGCAGTTTCGCGCCGCGCCGAATGATGCCGGTCCATTCCTGGTCGGTGCCGGGCAGGAAGCCGGGCACGTCGACGAGGGTAAGGATGGGGATGGAGAACGCATCGCAGAACCGCACGAAGCGTGCGGCTTTCTCGCCGGCTTCGATGTTCAGGGTGCCGGCCATGGCGTTGGGCTGGTTGGCGACGATTCCAATGGAGCGGCCCTCGACCCGGGCGAAACCCACGACGATGTTCGGCGCGTACAACGGCTGCGTCTCAAGAAAGTCGCCGTTGTCCACGATGTGCTCGATGACGGTCTTGACGTCGTAGGGCTGGTTGGGCGAATCGGGGATGATCGTGTTGAGGCGCCGGTCGGCATCCGTTGTTTCGAGTTCCACCTCGCTGTCGAACACGGGCAGCTCGGCCAGGTTGTTGTCGGGCAGGTAGCTCAAGAGGGCGCGGGCGAAGTCGAGGGCGTCGGGTTCATCGCTGGCAAGGTAGTGCGAGACGCCGGAGACTTTGTTGTGGGTGAGGGCTCCGCCGAGCTCTTCCATACCGACGTCTTCGCCGGTGACGGTCTTGATGACATCGGGGCCGGTGACGAACATCTGGCTGGTCTTGTCGACCATGATCACGAAGTCGGTCAGAGCGGGGGAATAGACCGCTCCGCCCGCGGCCGGACCGCAGATGATCGAGATCTGTGGAATGACACCGGATGCGGCCGTGTTGCGGCGAAAGATCTCGCCGTACTTGCCGAGGGCCACGACGCCCTCCTGAATGCGCGCTCCGCCCGAGTCGAGAATGCCGATGATGGGGACCCCGGTCTTCAGGGCGAGGTCCATCACCTTGATGATCTTCTCGCCGGCCACCTCGCCGAGCGACCCGCCGAAGATGGTGAAGTCCTGGGAATACACGGCCACCTGGCGGCCGTGGATCGTGCCGGTTCCGGTGACGACCGCGTCGCCGTATGGCCGCTTCTTCTCCATACCAAAAGCCACGGTGCGGTGCCGCACAAACTCGTCGAGCTCCACGAAAGAGCCCTGGTCGAGCAGCAAATCAACGCGCTCGCGGGCGGTCATCTTGCCCTTGGCATGTTGCTTTTCGATGGCGGTCGCCCCGCTGGCCGTCACGGCTTCGTGATAACGCAGCTTGAGGTCGGCGAGTTTTCCCGCCGTCGTATACAGGTCGGGTGCCGCGGCGGGCGTCTTATCAGTCACCGTTTCACTCTACCGGCACCCCCCGCACGGTCCCCGTTGACGATGTTCCACAACTTTGCCGGCCAACCCTGCACCTTTCCCCCCTCCAGCGGTCCACCGGCCAGCCAAAACTCTTCCGCCACGCTCATAACTCCTGCAATTTGGTCAAAAACAGCGTGAAATAGGTGTTTCGAGGCCATATTCGACAGAATTGCAGGAGTTATGCCGACGAGAGGGTCGCCACCATGGAGTTTTCGCTCAGCCGTACCGAGGTGAGCCGGTTCGAGTACCGTTCCGAGGCCACCTCCACCAACGATGTGCTCAAAGAACAAGCCACGGCGGATGCCGCAGCCTGGCCCGACCTCTCGGTCATCGTCACTGACAACCAGACGCAGGGGCGTGGCCGGCTCGGCCGCGTCTGGTTGGCCCCGACCGGCAAAACCCTGGCCATCTCCGTACTCGTGCGACCGAAGGTGCCGCCCCACGCCCTCGGGTGGTTTCCTCTGCTGGCCGGAGCCGCCATGACGCGCGCCGTGAAAAAAGTCGTCGAGGAGAACATGAAGCCCGTCGAAGGGGTCAAAGAGGCCGAGGACCCCCGCCACGACACGACCCTCAAATGGCCCAACGACGTGCTCATCGACGGCTACAAGGTCTGCGGCATCCTGTGCGAGCTGCTGCCCGACGGGACCGGCATCATCATCGGCGCCGGTCTCAACCTCTCCCTCGACGAACACGACCTGCCCACCCTCACATCCACCTCGCTGTTGCTGGTCACCCGCACCGCGCCCGACCCCGATCAGGTGCTCGCCGCGTACCTGCACGAGCTCGTCACGCTGTACCGGGCGTTTACCTCAGCCAACGGCGACGCCGCCCAGAGCGGCCTGCATGCCGCCGTCTCCGAGCTCTGCGGCACGCTCGGCAGTGTCGTGCGCGTGGAACTGCCCGGCGGCACCGACCTGGTCGGCACCGCTACCGGCATTGACGCTGGCGGGCGGCTGACCGTCGTCAATCAGGTCGATGGCGAGGAACGGTCTGTCGCCGCCGGCGATGTCACCCACCTGAGGTATTAATAGAAGTAATGAAGAAGAAGACGCAGGGCGAGACCAACGAGACCGAATCCTCCGGCTATGCCCGCGAGAGCCGGCCCGAAAAGGTCATCGCGCGCCTGCGCCCGCACGCTCGCGCGCTGGTCTGGCCGACGCTACTCCTGTTCGCCCTGGCCGGCGGCACCGGATACTTCTTCGGCAACATGGCGGAGCCGTGGCAGAACGCCGCTGTGCTCGGCGGCGCCATCGCGCTCGCCGTCATCGGCTGGCTGCTGCCGCTCGCGTCCTGGCTCACCAAGCGCTACACGATCACTACCCGCCGCATCATCTTTCGCCACGGATTCTTCGTGCGCACCCGTCAGGAGCTGCTGCACAGCCGCGGCTACGATGTGAGCGTGCGGCAGAATTGGGTGCAGGCCGGGTTTCACTCGGGTACGGTGCTGATCAATTCGGGGCTGGAGCATCCGCTGGTCTTGGCAGATGTCCCCAACGTCGACCTGGTGCAGAGTGCGCTGCACGACCTCATGGAAAAAGCGAGCACCGTCATGAGCTCCCGCCGGCAGGAGCAGTCAGCGCCTTCCGCAGAGTCAGCGTTCTGGGGTCGTCGCTAACCGAATCGCCCCGGTGCGCGTGCTGACCAGAGCGATACCAGCGGATGCCGGCGCCCGGGTCCGGCTCGGTGCAAACACCCAGTAGCGGTAGAGCGTGAAGCGAAACATTGCCCCGAGCAGCAGGCCGATGACGTTGCCGGAGATGTTGTCGGCGAGAACGCTGGTGTAGCCGAGCACGTAGTGACTGAACCATAGGCAGGCGATGCCAATGCCCATGCCGACGAGGCTTACCGCGAGAAACTCCAGGCCCTCCCGCGCCGTGTGGTCCTGGCGATTCTTGCTGAAAGTCCAGTACCGGTTGCCCAGCCAGTTGACCAGAATGGCCAGCACCGTTGAGATGACCTTGGCGTAGATGGGGCCGGCGTGTACATCGGCAGAATCCAGTACGGTGGTGCGCAACAGGTTGAACACCGTGAAGTCCACCACGAAGCCCAGCGCACCGACGGCGCCAAACTTGAGACCCTGACTCAGAAAGCTGAGCAGGCGCTGCTTCACGGTGATCGACATGCGTCCGTCCGACGTTCGGTAAAGTGGGGTAGAAAGCCCTCCAGTCTCGCAGTCTATGGCGTAACGAAATTTTCGGGCTGAGTTTGAACATAGGTTTAGCTGAACGCTTGCAGAGAAAATGGTGAACAGATGGCTCTGACCGTCGGTGTGATTGGAGCGGGCCAGCTCGCCCGCATGATGATTCCCGCGGCCGTGAACCTCGGCATCGAGCTGAAGGTTTTCGCCGAAGCCGATGGCATGTCCGCCGCGCTCGCGGCCGTCAGTGTCGGTGATTACCGCGACCTGGCCACGGTTCTCGCCTTCGCGAAGACCGTTGACGTGATCACCTTCGATCACGAACATGTGCCTCAGGAGATTCTGCGCGAACTCGTGCGCGAGGGCATCACGGTGCACCCCGGGCCCGACGCCCTGCTCTACGCGCAAGACAAGCTACTGATGCGCGAAAAGCTCGCCGAGCTGGGTCTGCCGGTGCCCGATTGGGCGCGCATCGATGACGTCGCCGGGCTTGCCGAATTTCTCAGCAACCACGGTGGCCGCGCCGTCGTGAAGACCGCCCGCGGCGGCTACGACGGCAAGGGCGTGCGCGTGGTCAGCCACGAGCATGACGTTGATGACTGGTTCCAGGCGCTCGCCGAAGACGGCAACGGCGGAGCCCTGCTGGTCGAAGAGCTCGTGCACTTCAGCCGCGAGCTCGCCCAGGTGGTCGCTAGGCGGCCGAGCGGGGAGATCGCGGTCTGGCCGGTCGTGGAGACCGTGCAACGCGATGGCGTTTGCGCCGAGGTCATCGCGCCGGCGCCCCACTCCATGGGGCGTCTCGCCGATGTTGCCACCGACATCGCCGTGGCCGTGGCCGAAGGCATCGGCGTCACCGGCGTGCTTGCCGTCGAGCTGTTCCAAACAACCGACGAGCGCCTCCTCATCAACGAATTGGCGATGCGCCCGCACAACAGCGGTCACTGGTCGATTGACGGGTCCACGACCAGCCAGTTCGAGCAACACCTGCGGGCGGTGCTCGACCTGCCGCTCGGTGCAACCGGTGCCCGGGACCCGTGGACGGTCATGGTGAACATCTTCGGCGGGCCCGTGTCAGGCTCGTTGGGTGACCGTTATGAGGCGGGCCTGGCGCAGCATCCGCTCGTGAAAATGCACAACTATGGCAAGGCTTCGAGGCCCGGCCGCAAGGTGGGCCATGTCACGGCAAGCGGCGACGACCTCGACGAAGTTGCGTACCAAGCGCGTGCCACTGCACAAATCTTTCAGCAGTGAGCAATAGGATCATCTGCGTGCCAGATAATACCGAGACATCTAGCGAGCCTGCAAGCTTCAGCGCGCCGCTGGTCGGCCTGGTCATGGGCAGCGACTCCGACTTCACCGTCATGAGCGCCGCAGCGCAGACCCTCGCGGACTTTGGAGTGGCGCACGAGGTTCAGGTGGTTTCGGCGCACCGCACCCCCGAGAAAATGCTTGACTATGGGCGCAGCGCGCAGGCACGGGGCCTCAAGGTGATCATCGCCGGAGCCGGGGGAGCGGCGCACCTGCCCGGCATGCTCGCCGCCATGACGACGCTGCCGGTGGTGGGGGTACCTGTTCCGCTCGGGCTGCTCGACGGCCTCGATTCCTTGCTGTCGATCGTGCAGATGCCAGCCGGCGTGCCCGTCGCGACGGTGTCGATCGGCGGAGCGAAGAACGCCGCGCTAATCGCGATCAAGATTCTCGCCACGAGCGATGACGCGCTGCGCCACAAGCTCGAAGACTATTCCGTGCAGCTCGCAGATTTGGTCGAGCAGAAGAACCGGGATCTCCAGACACGATTATGACCAGTATGACAAACCAGGGCCGTGTGACAGACCCGATCCGGCACCCGAATTCCGGCTCCGCACGCATCATGACGACGCGGGCGTGGTGGCTTGTCATACTCAATTTCGTTCTACCCGGATCGGCGCAGGTACTGGCCGGCAACCGCCGCCTCGGCCGGTTTGGCCTCGGTGCAACCCTCACGCTGATCATCGCTGCGGTCATCGTCGGCGCTGTCTACCTGCTCTGGCCCGCGGTCGTACTCACCGTGTTCACGAGTGCCATCGGCCTGTGGGCTGCCGCCGCGGTGCTCGCTTTCTACGCTGTCACCTGGCTCGTGCTCACGCTCAACACCCTCAGCCTGATCAGGTTGGGTCGCGCCGCGCCTGGCGCCCGCCCGATTATCGCCGCGTTCTCGGCGGCGCTGATGGTCGTCGTCTGCGGAACCGCTGGCTACGGCGCCTTCGTCGCCACGTCGGCGAGCGGATTCCTTTCGTCCGTCTTCGTCGCCGGCCCGAGCGAACCGCCAGTCGATGGCCGCTACAACATCCTGCTGCTCGGCGGTGACGCCGGCGCCGACCGCGACGGCCTCCGCCCCGACAGTATGTCGGTGGTCAGCATCGACGCCACGACCGGCCAGGCCACCACCATTAGCCTGCCGCGCAACCTCGAGGACGTGCCGTTCTCGGCTGGGTCTTCGCTCGGCGCCCTGTACCCGAAGGGCTACGGCTCGATAAACGGATGCGACGTGTCGGCCTGCATGCTCAACTCCATTTTCAACGAGGCCGAGCTCAAACGCCCGGAGTACTATCCCAATGCGGTGGCCGAGGGCAGCTCCCCGGGTATTCAGGCCACCCTTGAGGCGGCGCAGGGC
The DNA here is from genome assembly GCF_002929505.1 of Cryobacterium sp. Y57. Classification (GTDB taxonomy): domain Bacteria; phylum Actinomycetota; class Actinomycetes; order Actinomycetales; family Microbacteriaceae; genus Cryobacterium. The sequence goes on along the minus strand of NZ_PJJL01000067.1, from coordinate 74,844 downwards.
ATCACCGGACTCACCATCCAATACTTTGTGCTCATCGACATGCAGGGATTCTCCGACCTCATTGACGCCCTCGGCGGCGTCGACATCACGGTGGCTGAACGGCTTCCAATCGGCGGAAATGAGCAACTCAAGGAGGTTGAGGGTTGGATCGAGGTGGGTCCCCAACACATGGATGGAACGACCGCCACCTGGTACGCACGGTCCCGGCATACAACCAGCGACTATGACCGTATGGGGCGCCAGACCCAATTGCAGGAAGCTCTGTTGGCCCAGTTCAACCCAGCGAATGTGCTGACTAAATTTCAGGATATCGCCGCTGCAGGCACTGAGGTAATCAAAACGGATGTTCCCCAGGGCATGCTGGGCTACTTCGTGAATCTCGCAGCCAAGACCAAGGAACTGCCCGTCATCTCGGTGCCCCTGATTCCCGAGAACGGTATTGACCCCGAGGACCCCAACTATGCCGCCATCCACGCCTCGATCGCCGCCGCCCTCGCCCCGGTACCCACCGCGACCCCCGCACAGTAGTCGCCGCCGCATTCAGGTGGTGCGCGCAACGGCTGTATACGAGTGCGTCAGCTTGTTGCGAGTCGGCCGTTAGATAGTCAGGGGCTACAGGTCCGCGTGTAGCTGCCAGACCCGCTCGGCGGAGTCGCGCCAGCTGAAGGCCCGCGACCGGTCGCCGCCAACGATGCTCAAGCGGGCCCGCAGCGCGCTGTCGCCGAGAACTCGATTCACGGCGTCAAGAAGCCGTTCAGGGTATCCTTTGGCCGCTCGCTCGACGGCAATGCCAGCATCACCGGCGGCTTCGAGCAGGGCGGGGGCGTCGGAGTGCACGACCGGCGTGCCGAGGTGGAAGGCCTCGATGATCGGCAGCGCAAAGCCCTCTTCGAGGCTCGGGTAGACGAACACGCTTGCTCGGGCAATCACGACGGCCAGGTCGGATTCGCTCAGCCCTGACAGGGCGCGTACGCGCCCCGGGGCCAGCCCGGCTTCATCGGCGACCGAGGCCAGGTCGAGTTCGCCCCAGGTGTCCGGTCCGAGCACGATCAGCGGCAGGTCCGGTGATCCGGGCAGCCCGAGCGCCGTGATCAGCGCAGTGACGGCCTTGCGCGGGTCGAGCGACCCGGAGGTCAGAATGTACTGTGACGGCAGCGCCAGCGCCTGCAGGCGCTCTTCCACCAAGGGAATGGCCGGCAGCACGAGCCGCCGGCCTACGGCGCCGCCGATTACGCGCACCCGGTCGCCTAAGTCCATGATCTCGGTCAGCTGCCGTGCCACGGTATGGCTCGGCACGACGATTGCGTCGGCGTGCTTGCGGGCGCGTTTGAGCATGCCCTTGGTCCAGGCCACTGTCGTCGGGGTCAGCGATGACGGATGCGTCCACGCCAGCACGTCGTGCAGCGTCACCGCGATTTGAGTGCCGTCGTCGGCTCGGTTGTGACGGCGTAGTGGGGCAAGAAGCCCCGGCGCGTGGATCAAGCCGGTACCCGACGACGCGGTCACGCCAAGAGCCCAGGCCGTGGCCAGCTCCCGGCGGGCCAGGCTCGTCTTGTGCACGTTGGCCAGGCCGGGCAGGGCGGCCTCAATGATTTCATACTGTGCGGGGGTCGACGACGAGACGATGCCCTCAACGTCACACTCGGCCGGCGCCGATGCGATCAACGCGCGGGTGAGTTCCTCGGTGTAACGCCCGATACCTCCCGGTACCGGGGCGACCATCTGGTCGACGACTACCCGCAGAGTGATCATGCCGTCTCGAAAACTCCGGAGGCAAACGCTTCGGCCTGAGCGTCCTGCCAGCTACGCATCGGTGCAAGCCCAGCAACAGCCCAGTTGGCGTGGCCGAGCACCGAGTAGGCCGGCCGCGGTGCGGGCAGCTTAAAGGCTGAACTGTCGGTCGGTAGCACGCGTTCCGGGTCGAGACCCGCCAAGGAGAAGACGTCACGGGCCTGGTCGAACTTCGAGACCAGACCGGAGTTCGTACCGTGGTAGATGCCAGCCGGTGCGTCGGAGTCGAGCAGCAGCACGATCTGCGCGGCGAGGTCCACAGTCCAGGTCGGCTGGCCGACCTGGTCGTTGACGACGTTCAATGTGTCGCGCGTGCCAGCAGCCTTGAGCATGGTCTTGGCGAAGTTCGGTCCATTCTTGCCGTACAGCCAGGCGGTGCGCACGATGTAACTGCGCGCGCCGTTCTCCACCTGCACGAATTCTTCGCCGGCTGCCTTGGTGCGGCCATAGGCCGAGATCGGGCTGTGCGGTGTGTTCTCGGCGTAGGGCGTGGTCGCGCTGCCGTCAAACACGTAGTCCGTTGAAATCTGCACGAGCTTCGCCTGCAGAGCGAATGCCGCCACCGCCAAATTCCACGGCCCCACCGCGTTTACCTGGTAGGCCTCATCTTCATGAGTTTCGGCATCATCGACCTTGGTGTACGCCGCGCAGTTGATGATGACGTCGTGCCCGGCAACGGCGGCCTTGACCGCGTCGGGATCGATCACGTCGAGGTCACACCGGCCGAGGACCGTCACCTCGCGGCCGGCCAGGGCCGTTTGCAGGTCGCGTCCCAGCATGCCGGTGGCACCGGTGATCAGATATCGGGTCATGTTTGTTCAGCCCCCTGGTCTTGAGCGGTTCGTCCACGGCCGAGTGCCGCAGTGCTTCTCCAGAGCTCGGCACGCCCCTGTTCAGACGAAACCTCTGGGAGCCTACCTGATTTCTGCTGGCATCCTACTGATGGACATCGGTACGCGACTCCAAACGGTGCTATAAATCCGCGTGCAACTGCCAGACTCGCTCGGCAGAGTCCCGCCAACTGTAGGCTCTCGCCCGGTCCAAACCCCTCAGCCGAAGCGTGGCGTTCAAATCCGAGTCGCTGAGTACGCGCGCGATGGCTGCGACCAATCGTTCGGGGTACCCGGCGAGGTCGTTGAGCGCCACCACCTGCCCGGCACCTCCGGCAACTTCGACGAGCGCGGGGGCGTCGCTGTGCACCACGGGCGTACCGAAACTCATCGCTTCAAGTAGCGGAAGTCCAAAGCCTTCCGCCTGGCTCGGATACACGAACACGGTCGCACGCGACAAAATCAAGGCGAGATCAGAGTCGGTCACGAAGCCCAGTGCCCGCACACGCCCTTCTGTAAGCCCCGCCTCGTCGGCTACCGCGGCGACATCCAGGTCACCCCAGCCTTGCGGGCCGACGATCAGCAACGGCAGGTCGGGAGAACCGCGCAGGCCTAGCCCGCTAATCAAAGAGGTCAACCCTTTGCGCGGTTCCAGCGTGCCGACGGTCAGAATGAACTCGCGTGGTAAGTCCAGTTCGGCAGCACGAGCATCCGCGTTCAGCGGCAAGAGCAGTTCGCTGCTGACGGCCCCCCCGATCACACGGATTCGGTCACCGAAGTCTATGATCTCAGACAGCGCGCGCGCCACGGCGTGGGTCGGCACGATGATCGCGTCGGCGTGCTTTCTAGCCCGTTTGGCCATAGCTTTGTGCCAAGTGACTCCATGTGGGGTCAGAGTCTCCGGGTGCGTCCACGGTACGACGTCGTGAATAGTCACCGCGACCTGATTCTGGTCGGTTGCTCGATTGTGCCGCCGCAGCGGTGCCAACAAGCTCGGCGCATGAACCATGCCGCCGCCGGACAGGGAAGTTAGCCCCAGCTGCCAGGCAGCCGCAAGCTCGCGGCGCGGCAGACTCGTCTTGTACAGGCTGGCCAGGCCGGGTAGTCGATCCAAGACAGATTCGTATTTCTCCGGCGTCGACGCACACACCACACCTTCAACGTCGCAGTCGTCGGGCGCAGTGGAGATCAACTGTCGAGTGAGCTCTTCGGTGTATCGACCGATGCCGCCCGGCACCGGTGAATTCATCTGTTCCACAATCACGCGCAGGGTTGTCATTTTTTTTCTGTTCCACGGTGCATATTTGAGCGGATGAAACGCAAGGGCCGGGTTAGCCGCCATGAAACCGTGCGCAGTGTGCTGGCTAGCTCGGCTTCGAGGCGGGTGTTTCGCGCAGTCTCACTGCGAATCGTCGATTTCAATCGACGCATCGTTTCGTTGAGCTCGATCTCACGCACCGTCACGAACTGATCGAAAAAGCATGCCCCATGATCGAGTTTGGGGTGCAATTCCTCGCGCCTCTCATTAGCCACGTAAAACCGCGAGATTCCGTCGAAGAAACAGTACGAGTATCCGGCGGCGAGCACCAGAGGTTCCCAGCTCTCGTGATTTCTCAATGTCGTGCGCGGCTCGGTGGCCTCGACAATCAGTACCCAGGGGCGAAAACGAGTGAAGTCGAGAGAGCGGAGCACTGCGCCCTCGGCTCCCTCGGTGTCGATTGACATGAAGTGGATTTCGCCGGCGGCGTAGCGGGTAGCTGCGATCACGTCATCGAGACGTCGCGCCGCGACCTCGATGTCAATCACGTCAAACCCCGTCTCCGAATGGCGCTGACCAATGGAGTCGACGAGAGTAGAGAGGCCTGTTTCGTTAATCATGTGCAGGGTGCGAATCTTCTCGGCACTGTCGGTAACGACGGCTTCGACAACGACATCGCGTGGGCGTTCGGCACGAAATTTTGCGGCGAAGACGGGGCTGGGCTCGATTGCAATTCCGCTCCAACCACGATCGTAAAAGCTGCGGGTGACTGAATCCTCGGACGGATGGTTCGCCCCGACGTCGATATAGACACCATCGACAATGTGGCCCAGCGCGCGCCAGAGCACGACGTCCTCACGATTTTGGGCATAGCTCACGAATACCTCGGTACCGGTCACTGGTGCACCACACCTGCGAGTACGAGGCACCCTGCGAGGGCCAATTGAATGTCCCACGCCGGCGAACGGCGCGCTCCGGTAATCCGATACGTCATGTGGTCCTCCAGGGATTAAGTCTTCTGAATAGCAACACGTGAATTTACGCGTGACTACCAAAACGCGCGGAAATCATCACTGACGCAGCACTCCCACTGTATCTGTCTGACTGCGGCCAAATGGCTGTCGGCTAAGTCAGCGCCGCACGAGCTTTGAGCGGTTCCCACCACTGGCGGTTATCGCGGTACCACTGCACCACGTCGGCGAGTCCCTGTTCAAAGGGCACCTCCGGGGCGTACCCGAGTTCGGCCTGAATCTTGGAGATGTCGACCGAGTAGCGCAGGTCGTGACCGAGGCGGTCGGCGACGCGGTCAACGTACGACCAGTCCTTGCCGGTCGAGGTGAGCAGCAACTGGGTGAGCTCCTTGTTGGTGAGCTCGGTGCCGCCACCGATGTTGTAGATCTCGCCAGCGCGGCCGCCGACGAGCACCATCGCGATGGCGCGGGTGTGATCATCTACGTGCAGCCAGTCGCGAATGTTGTTGCCCTCGCCATAGAGGGGAACGTGCGCATCGTCGATCAGGTTGCTGACGAACAGCGGAATGACCTTTTCGGGAAAGTGGTACGGGCCATAGTTGTTCGAACAGCGCGTGATCGACACGTTGAGGCCGTGGGTGCGGTGGTAGCTGCGGGCAAGCAAGTCGCTGCCGGCCTTCGACGCGCTGTAGGGGGAGTTGGGCTCAAGCGCCCGCTCCTCGTTCCAGGAGCCTTCGGCGATGGAGCCATAGACCTCGTCGGTGGAGACGTGCACGAACCGGGCGAGATTGTGGCGCAGCGCCGCGTCCAGCAGCTGCTGGGTGCCCAACACGTTGGTCTCGACGAAGATTGTTGAATCCATCACCGAGCGGTCAACGTGGCTTTCCGCGGCGAAGTGCACTACCGCGTCGAGCCCCGGAAACAGGGTGTCAAGCAGCTTGCCGTCGCGAATGTCGCCGTGCACAAACGAGTAGCGCGGCGAATCGGCGATCGGGGTGAGATTTTGGAGGTTGCCCGAGTAGGTCAGTGCGTCGAGCACCACGACTTCGGCGCCTTCCAAGCCCGGATATTTATCTTCGATCGTGCGTCGAACAAAGTTGGAGCCGATAAAACCGGCGCCGCCGGTGACGAGAATTCTCATAAAACCTAACCGTTTCATTTGGGAACGTGGCGCGCCGATTCTAGTAGATGGCGGGCTGGGCACGGCAACGTGGTCGATCAAAGGGAAGCACATATCTCTTGGTCGACTGGACCGGCGGGTGCGGGGTGCTGGAGACCGGACACACCGAAGAACCAAACGACGACGACAATTAGGGCCGTGGACGCTATCCAATATCGATGTTTTTGCCAAAAATCGCGGAACTTTGCGTTGCCTAAGGATGCGCAGCCAAGGACTCCAGTCAGCACTAACGGCAATGCAAAACGACTCTCGGAAGCCGATGCAACGATGGTGAGAGTGCCGGCAATGACGACAACACCAGCCAGAGCAGCCGCCAACCAACTCGAATGCCGCCATCGTTCGTCAAGACGCTTTCGAAAAACTGTAAAAAGAAGACTCGAAATACCACAGACAGTAATGAGTGTGATGGCCAGCGCGAAGAGTCCATCCACGCCGACGTTTGAAGTTGTATACGGAGTAGAAAGCGGCCAGTGAAGTGACGCTCCCACTTTCTCCAAAGCAAAGAACAGCGAAGATGGAAGGTGTGCAAGAAAGGCGAAAGCAAGCTCGCCCGCCGTCTCTGGCAGTGGAGCTGTGAGCGCGTTGGCCATTTCAGGGGAACAGTAGAACTGCTGTGGCGAATCCGCATCGAAAAGAGTGTCATAGCGCACGATGTACGCACCGTACCCCGACTGAAGCGAGACAAGCGAAGATGAGAGCGGTGGCCAAAGGATCCATTCACCGAGACGCACAACATTCATGACTAATTGAGGAACCAGCCCAAGGATAATACCGATCGCGAACCCGAGGCCTCTCCATCGTCGCCAGATGAGCGTTACCAGTAGGAAGCCTCCGACTATGACGAGGTAGGACGGACGGACATTGACCGCAATGCCTCCCAGCAAACCGGCTAGAACGATAGCGAGTATTCCCTTGGTTTGAAGCAACACCATGATGGCGAATATTATGATCGCGGGATAGGCGTCCACAAGAGGGTATGGTGCAAACCCTGCTAGCACAATCCAGGTGAGGAAGGCGCCCAATAAACGACCTTGAAGTGTGACGGGGCGCCATATGGCGATACAGCGCGGAAGCAAGAAAGCCGCGAACCAGGAGAAGAACATGGCGTTCTGAAATAACACAGCAAAGCCGTCGAAACCTGGACCTAAGAGCCTGGCTAGTCCAGCTGCTGGCAGGTAAGCATAGTTTCCCAGGACTCCTCGAAACCCCCAGAAGAATTCGACTTCCGGTCGTGGTTCAAAGATCGTCTGGGCGGCCGCCCAGTAGAACCACGCATCGAATTTGAATTCAGCGACACCCATGGAGAGAGTGGCACCGAGGAAACAGAGAAAGATTACCCAGGAAAATCGTTGCTGCTGGGAGCGTTTCGTAAGATCGTGAGCTATTGCGCGGGATCGTGAATCTAATACCATGTCTAATTCATATTCCGCTCTTGGGGATTACTTCACACTATCCGAAATGTTGTTACCGTTATTCATGACCCTGCTGAAAGCGTGAACGAACGGCGAGGCCCGCAGCAAGGACCTGTCTTAGTGGCCAGAGTAAGTGCCCGTGATACTTGCGGGCGAGGAACCGATTCGCGCTCTCGTGGTGGGCCTTTAACATGCGTGCTGATTCGATTTGCGTGGAGTGCGCACCGGTATGAGTGACTGCAGCGCCGGGATCATAGACGCTGCGATAGCCGGCCTTGTGCATGCGGTAGCCGAGATCTACGTCTTCGAAATACATGAAGTAGGACTCATCGAAACCAGAGAGTTGTTCAAACACGGAGCCTCGGATCAGGAGGCACGCTCCCGATAGCCACCCAGCGTCTCGTTGGTGCGGGTCAGCGGCACTGACGTGAAGGTAGCGTCTCGTCCACGGGTTACTCTTCCAGACGTTGGCGAAGAGCGCATGGCCGATCCCCGTGCGAATGGACGGCAGCGATCGCGCGGATGCGTAGGTCGTGCCGTCCGCATTGAGAATGCGTGGGCCGACCGCCCCGATCCGTGAGTCAGACTCTCCACAGCCGCGTAACCAATCAATCGAGCCGGGTTCGAGCAGCAGATCAGGGTTGCAGACCAGAATCCAGTCGGCGGAATCCCCAAGGCTGGCAACCCCCAGATTAATGCCGTGCCCGTAGCCACGGTTCACGTCCGTCACGTAGCTGGCACCAAAGCTGGCCGCTATAGTCTTCGCGGCACTTCCCTCCGGTTTGTTGTCTACGACGACGACCGAAAGGGGATGTTGCGAGGCGGCAGCAACGCTGGCCAGAAACGGTTGGAGAACATCGTCAGATCCGTGACTGACCGTGACAACCGCGATCATTCCCGCACTGCTTCCGGGAGGTTGCGCAGAATAATACCGCCGGCGCAACCGGGGACGAGATGATTCATGCGTGCCAGTACCGTTCAGTTCGCGGGTGAGTCTCGTTGATTCTACCGGGGAGCCCTTGTGTAGACTGCGCAACGTGCAGATTCGTGAGCTCTCCATCCCCGATGCCTACGAAATGACCCCAAAACAACATGCGGATGATCGCGGGATATTTCTTGAGTGGTATCGATTCGACAAGCTCGAGCAGACCGTTGGGCATGCACTCGACCTGCGCCAGGCCAATTTGTCTGTGTCTCGTCAGGGAGTCGTGCGCGGCATCCACTTTGCAAGCGTTCCACGAGGACAGGCGAAATACGTGACGGCGGTGCACGGCGCGGTTCTCGATTACACTATTGACCTCCGGATAGGGTCGCCAACCTACGGTAAGTGGGATTCGGTTTTGCTCGACGACGTCGACCGGCGCAGCGTGTACCTGTCCGAAGGATTGGGCCACGCTTTCGTCGCGCTGACCGCCGATGCCGTCGTAACGTATCTCGTTTCGGACACTTTCAACCCGGAACGGGAGCACGGAATTAGTCCGCTCGACCTCGACATCAATTTGGTTTTCCCGGCAGATTTGGAATCACTTTCGCTGTCGCCAAAGGACATCGAGGCGCCATCACTTCAGAATTCTGCGGCTGCGGCCCTTCTCCCGACTTGGGATGAATGCCGCTCGTTCTACGACTCACTCAGAACAAAGGACTGATTCATGCGCGGCATCATTCTCGCAGGCGGCTCCGGTACACGCCTGTGGCCGATCACCAAGGGCATTTCCAAGCAGTTAATGCCCATCTACGACAAGCCGATGGTCTACTACCCGTTGTCAACGCTCATGATGGCCGGAATACGCGAAGTGCTACTGATCACGACGCCAGAATACAACCAGCAATTTCGCGCCCTCTTGGGCGACGGTTCCGACTTCGGCATGCGTATCGAGTATGCCGTGCAGCCTTCACCCGACGGCCTCGCCCAAGCCTTCACAATCGGTGAAGAATTCATCGGCGACGAAAGCGTCGCCCTCGTTCTGGGCGACAACATCTTTCACGGTGCGGGTCTCGGTACCGCTCTTCAGGGAAACGCGGACGTAGACGGTGCCGTAATCTTTGCGTATCACGTCGCCGCTCCGAGTGCCTATGGCGTCGTCGAGTTCGACAGCGAGATGCGTGCTGTATCCATCGAAGAGAAACCGGCTGTTCCCAAGAGCAACTACGCAGTGCCCGGTCTCTACTTTTATGACAACGACGTTGTAGAGATTGCGAAGTCGATCGAGCCGAGTGCGCGCGGTGAGCTGGAGATCTCGACAGTTAATCAGGCTTATCTGGATCGAGGAAAGCTGCACGTGCAGGTACTCGACCGTGGCACTGCTTGGCTTGACACGGGCACATTCGAGTCGATGATGCAGGCGAGCGAATACGTTCGCGTCATTGAAGATCGCCAGGGCTTCAAAATCGGCTGCATCGAGGAGATCGCCTGGCGCGCCGGCTGGATTGATAATGGCCAGCTGGCGGCGTTGGCTGAACCACTGCGCAAGAGTGGTTATGGCCGGTATCTTGGTGAACTACTTGCCACACGCTCGGAATAATCTCTTTCAGAATTCAGCTTCCGGTTCGCGGCGGAACGAAAACTCGCGGTGGCCGAAAAAGCTCATGAAAGTCGTCGCAATGAGCACTATCGCCTGCGCGACGAGCGAGTTCAATCCTGCGACTTCGATGAGGAGTGGCAGCGTCAAGAGATTCACCCCAATTGCGACTAAATAAACGCTGACAAATTTCACGAAGTCTGACCAGACCCGCCCGGTGACTTTGAAAACGAACCGACGGTAGAGTACGAACGCTAAAACGATGGCGATAGCGTATGCGCTCATTAGGCTAAGAAGATAGCCGAATGGCACGGTCGCGAAAACAAATAAGTCGAAAACCGCGAACAAGGCGTAGCCGACCACGGTGTTTACACCGCCAACAGCCAGAAATCGCAAACGTTGGTCGCGGGCGAGTTTGGCCAGCCGGTTCCAAAATCGATGCATGAAAGAAATGTCCTTTTACGCGTTGACGGCGGCCCGAAATTCGGAATACGTGCGGATATAGTCGGCTTCATCATAGGGCAGGGACGCAAAGACGCCGAGCACGGCATCTGGCGAATACGCATACTGTGTGCCCCAGGTCATCGCTGGCATGTGTAAGCCAATGTCAGGTGAGTCGATCAGGAACTCCTCCCGGTTGACGCCATCGTCGACGATTGCACGCACGCTTCCCTTGATGCAAGTAAGAAATTGCTCGCACGTGCGATGTGCGTGCTCGCCACGCACGTCCCTGGATGGTACGTCGTAGACGATGAAAAACCGTTGCGGTACAAAAGGTAGATCGGTGCCGAGCTCGGCTACGACCAAACTTCCGCGCATGTCCGTCGCCTTGCGCAGTTGAACGAGAGACTTACTGACCAGAACGTGCCCGGATGTGAGCGGAGCGGACTCCGTGGACACCAAACGGTGGCCTTCACTGTCGGCGTATCCGGTGATGCGGGCAGGGTTGCCGACGACGATGGCAAACGGTGGCACATCGCGGGTGACCACTGCTCCGGCACCGATCATGGCGTCTCGGCCGATGCGGATGCCGGGGAGGATAACGGCTCCTCCGCCGATGGAGGCTCCCTTTTCGACGATCGTGCGGGGAAAGCTCTCGGGATACTTTTTGCTTCGGGGGAACCCGTCATTGGTGAAGGTCGCGTTCGGGCCCACAAAGACGTCGTCCTGCAGCTCAATACCATCCCAGAGCTGAACCCCAGATTTGATAGTCACCCGGTCGCCCACGATCACATCATTCTCGATGAAAACGTGATCACAGATATTGACGTTTCGGCCGATAACGGCGCCCGCAAGCACATGCGCGAAAGCCCAGATCGTTGTGTCTGAACCGACGGTTATGGATTCACAGATTCCTTGGGCGTGTACGAATGGGGTTGCCATGGCTATGGTTTCTTCTCCTCGGTGTGGTTGGGCATTCGCTGACCTAGGGCGTTGTCGCTAGAGGCCCAGCGGGTCATCACTATGGAACCGGGTCGTCTTTTGGTGTTTTCGAACGCGCGCCAAACATATGAGCCGACAATTCCTAACGCGACTAAGAGCGTAAATGTGGAGAACAAGATCACCAACATAAGCGGCGTATATCCGGGTTCACGAATACCCCCCAGAAGGAAAGATGCAAGAACGGCAAATGCCGACAGGGCTGTAATCACGGCTCCAGTCGAACCGATGCTTATCAGGAGGCGCAACGGGAGATCGGTGAATGAGAAAATGCTGTCCAGCAGATACTTGCGCTTCTTCGAGAACGACCAACCGCTTTCGCCGTGCTCGCGTTGCAGGCGGTGATAGGGCACCTCGACACGCCGAAAACCAACCCAGTAGAGCAGCCCAACCAAGCTGCTGTGCGATTCGTCCAATCGAAGGACTTCCTCGACTACGGCACGATTGCAAGCGAAAATATCGACGCCACCCTCGGGCATATCCGGAAATACCCATTTTCTATACAGCCGCCAGAAGGCCGATGACGAGAACCCGCTCAAACGAGGGTCGTGACGACTTTCTCGTCGTCCGACGGTGACATCTGCGGAACCGGATGCGAGGACGCGAAAGAATTCGATTGCAAGTTCCGGTGGCTCCTGCATGTCGGCTGCCATTACGGCGATGAAGTCGCCCCGCGCGTGTGCCATTCCGGTGCGAATGGCCGCGAAGGAGCCAAAATTGCGCGAGTGTTGCAAGAGTTGAGTCGCGAATGTCGCGTTGGGGAGTTGCGCGGTCAGAACGTCATAAGAATCGTCCGGAGATCCATCGACGACGAAGATAACTTCGAGTTCTCTGTCAAGTTGAAAGGAAATCCCTTCCAACCGTTCCAATAAGTCAGTGATGCTCCCGGAATTTCCATAGACAGGAACCACGATCGAGTAGGTAATCGTGTTATTCATTTGAGGGTTCGAATAGCATCGCATACCAGGTCAACTTCTTCGTCCGTCAGCTCTGGAAAACAGGGTAGTGATAATACTTCGAGTGACGCTCTCTCGGTGTGGGGCAAAGATTGCGGTAGGGCGCCAAAACCGACTTGTTGATGGTCTGGCACTGGGAAATGTACGTCGGTAACGACGCCCTTTTTTAGGAGCTGTTCGCGCACGTCAGTACGCCGCGGCGATAGGGCAACAGCAAGATGGGCGGCGTGATGGGGCCCGTCCGCTGCGAGAACTTGCAATGGAGATTTCGTCGCAGCAGCGCCATATCTCTGCACGATTGTTCGACGCCGTTCATTGAAAGCATCGAGCAGTGGCAACCGAACCAAGAGGAAGGCCGCCTGTAATTCATCGAGCCGCGAATTTGTGCCTCCGGGGACCGCAACACGATACTTGGACACCCACCCGTATTGGCGTAGTTGAGACGCTCTGTGCGCGAAGTCAGCGTTGTTCGTTGCGATGGCCCCACCGTCACCGATCGCCCCGAGATTTTTTGTCGGGTAGAAACTTGTAGCAGAAATGTCGCCAAATGAACCGGCAGCTCCGTCATCCCGGCGGGCTCCAATCGCTTGTGCGCAGTCCTCGACCACGCGAATTCCCCGCCCATGGCACAGCTCAACGAGCGTGGAAATGTCTGTGAGATTCCCGTAGAGATGAGTGACCACGACCACCCCGATGTCATCGGTGAGCGCGTCAGAAACAGTCTGTCGGCTCAGACAGAGTGAGTTGGGGTCAATGTCGGCATAGCGCACCTGAAATCCGCCACGTCGTGCAGCGGTCGAGGTATAGCCGCCCGCGTTGCCAGCGGTCATTACGGATGTCTTGCCTGCAGGCATTACGGCCTTGATTGCAATCTCCAGCGCGTCGGTCCCGGAGGCTACCCCTAGCACATGATCGACGCCCAAATACTCTGCCAGAGCCGACTCGAATGCATTATGGTGCGGACCCATAATCACGTACCCGGAGTCGAGTACCGCCGCTACTGCTGAATCCAACGAGATGCGGTCGCGCGCGATGCCGCGCGAGAGGTCGTTCATGGGAACTGAAGTTGCTATCCCTGGGTGGCTCAAAGTACTTTCCTAACACTACTGACTGTATAAGCAGTCTATGGGGCTGAACCGCGTGGCAAATTCTACGATCATCTATGGGCAAATACGGAAAATGCATCGAATCGAGGTGGATGACTAGTTATAGCCACGTCTCGCTTACTTTTAGTCGCGGTTTGGGACTCGATCGGTACGCCCGCGCCGGCTGGACAGCAGTCCGGCACCAATGCTGCTCAAAGCCACGACCCCAACTCCGCCCCAAAAGAGAATCCAGCTGGTTCTCTGCCCCGGTAGCGTGTAATCCAACTTCAGCTGCCAATGTCCCTTGGGAAGATCTACGGCTATTTCACCTGATGGCCCACGTTCCGAATGCACTGGCATGCAGTCTCCTCGGCTGCCTGTGGGCGGACAGACTTGCGCCGACCAGCCCACATAATGAGCGTCATTCAAAATGACCCGTATGTTTACGGCGGATTCGACTCCGTAAACGAAGGATCCGGCCGAGTATGCCAGCGGAATCGATCGCAGGTTAGGGCCACATAGTCCATCGGCAACGCATGCGGCGGTAGTTGCGACGCTAGGCAGTTGACTATTTACAGATTCCACAACTATTCCAGAGGCGGTCCAAAATTTTCTCGATGCAACGCCGAGCTCGTCAGGCAAATATGCGGACACTTTAATCATCTCGTATGTTTGGGTGCCGCGGAGATTGACATATCCAAAAAAGGAGTCATCCCCTGTATAAAAAGCGGAGCCGTAGTGCCGCGCGATCGACTCCAAATCGCTCGGTGGCTCGGGGGGTGCGATGCGTGCGGGACGCCCTGGCGAAGTCGTGACCGGGATTCTCTCCTGGATCAACGAATCTACGGATTCGCCGAGGTTGGCTTCTTCGACAGCAGATCGCGAAACGGTCCATGCGTTCGAGATGGAGTACACGTAATGCGTGCCTGAGATCAGTGACAAGAAGACTAAAGCACCAGCAGCTGTCTTCAGGGAAATCATTTTCGTCCGACGGGTACTGAATATGACAATCGCAGCGGACGCGATGAGAATTTCAGCTTGGATTAACCAATTCGCCGGATTTAGTGGGGAATACCTCAGACCCAAACAAATTACCCCCAGAACCAGCAGGAAAATCATTCCTGTTTGCCATGGAAAACTTCTAAGTATTCGAGGCGGCCGTTTGCCGGTGCGGGATAAGGCTGTGAACATGGGGCTTGTTCGTGAATCGCGACTCCGAAGAATTTCATTCAGAGCCATGACCGCCAACATGCAAATTGCAAACAGAATAAAGACTTTGAAGTCGGAAGCACGAAACCTGCTCAGTGACATGCCTGGGAGTAACTGAACTAAATCATGCCATGGCCAAAATGGTACCCCAATCAGTACTGACACTAGGAGCACGGAAATGAGTGCTTTCGCTAAGAGGCTCCTCCATGGCACAAATACGAGGAGCACAAACAGCGGGACCGGAAGAAAGTAGAGGCCGAAGGTGTCCAGTCCATCGGCGATGTTCTGGGGTGGGAAAAAAAAAGTACTTAAAGTGTGAAAGTTGAAGTGTGAGGTGTCGAGAAGAACTGCAGGATAGTAGCCGCGTGCATTGATCGCGGGAAGAAATCGCAACATTGTCATGGCAACCGCAGCACTACCCACCAGAACGATTGGGAGTAGATACGTTCTAAATCGTGGCCGGTATAAAAATTGGTTAAAGGCGACCCACGTGACAGAGGCGTAGACACCCGCAATTAGCATGCCCGGATAGATGCCCAAGGCAGCCTGCCACAGAATCAGGGCTGCAATCGGATATGCCCACCAAGAGCGCCACGGCCATCGTGGCGATATGACCAGAAATATCCACGGCACCCATGAATACGCGCGCATGATGTCAAGCTGGGCTGCATTTGAATAATTGCCGATAACGAAGAACCAGCCGACTAGCCCAAGTAACGCGGCAAAGTGACGTAGACCGAATGCGCGCGCAAACATATAAGCGCCCAAGGCGCCAAATGCAACGTGGAGGGCAGAGAGACAGGCCGAAGCAGTTAGGTTAAACGGTGTAATGCCCGCTATAAGTCCAACGGGGAGGTAGAAGGAACTGTTTTGGAGATTCGAGACCGCGGGGTATCCACCCCACATGTAGGGCATCCACTGGGCTGGGGAAAAAAATGTGCCATCGTTCCACCATGCAAAGGCCTCTTCGCTGTACCCTACAAAGTCGAATTGTGGCGTATTTGCCCCGCTGAAGTAGTCGCCGAAGACAACTAGTTCAAGGAGAATTAGAGTGACTGCCACTGTCAACACTTGCTGTAGCCCTACGCGGCGGTAAAAACGGCGACGAGGCTGTGACAAAACCTCAAGCGGCTTCTTGACAGTTATAACTTCAGTTGTCATTGTTGACTGTTCATCGTTTCTTGGTTGTCTATTTGCAACTAACGATCGTGCATAGGGCGGATGCACGAGCGTGGCCTAGAACACGGAAGACTCCGCGCCCGTCAAATGTGGCTCACCGACCGACCGCATGCGTCATGAGCTGTTGAAAAAATGACATCAGGCCACCTGTTATGACCTTATGACACTTGAAACTATCGGTGCATCAAGGTATTTGATGGATAGCTAGCTTCCGTTGCTATACTTTGGGATCGCAGTAGACCATTTCGACATTCTTCCCCATGTAGGAAACGGCCGTGGCCACATTGCTAACTGCGTGGATGAGGACATCGCTTTGTGCCATTACCTCAGCATCACGCCATACTTCCCACGCCAGGCGGGATGACCAATTACTGGTATCAGCCGCCATAACGTGCTGCAATTGAAAACCGGATTGATTTTGTTCTTCTTTGGAAAGTGTGTCGAAGGCAATATCGGACTCGACGCTCACACGCGCTACGTCGTCAAAACGAATGACCCTGTCACCAAACTCTTCGTTGAAGAGCTTGACCACTCGATCTTGATCGGTTGCTACGAACACCCGCCAGTCGTCCGAACTCTCGACGATCCCTCGTTTCGTCAAGGCCTGGCGAACTTCATCAATATATTGATAGCGTTCCGCTATTGAACCACCCGGTTGTTCAACAGAATGACTCGGGTGCTTGACGTGCGCTGCGACGACAAAACGGCCACCCATCGTGGTATTGACGAAATTATCTCGCTCAGACTGCAGAGGAGGGACCAGCCGAACATGTTCCTTTAAGACTCGGCCGTATTGGTTTCGGAACTGCCTGAACCATGGCGCCCGATAAAGTTCAAACGCGTTTGTATAAGTCAAGAGAGGCTCGCGAGCCTCATTGTGCCGCAATTCAGGTAAAACTGAGTTTGCGTAAATGAAGTCTGCGTCGTTCATTTCATCAGCGGTTAGGTCGTAAAGAGGTTCGAAGAGCTCAAGCCACATATTTCCGTCTTCGGGACGACTATAGCAATAGCTTTCCGGGTGGCCGTCTCGTTCTATGAGACGCCCCGCGTCCCAGTCCGGGATAACCATTGAAACGTTCGAGTCACGAAGGCCCCAAACGAGGTGACTCAGAAAGGCGTTGAAGAGAGAGAAGAAGCCACCATCGTGGGCCTGGACGACAACCTTCCTGGCACCGATTCTTTGTCCGTGACGCCCGCCAGCCGGCCGAACAAGTGAATCTATTTGGTCAGGAAAATGAACAAAAGCTGACCACGGTGCATCGGGACGGACGGCGCGAGCATCCCGATTGATGAGTGACTGGTACGGCGCAGCCAGTGCGTAGAGCGAAAACTGAGAGGCCAACTCTTTGCGCTGAGCGGCTGTCGCCTTAGCGTCAGGGGACAGGCTGAAAATTCGAGCCTCGGACATCGATTGCGCAAAGTCGGATGACGAGAAGTTTGATTGTCGTCCAAAGACCCGGTTGTCAATTTCCGGATATCGTGCAGGAACCCGGCTTGTGGGTTCGACAAAGAATACGCCTGGCACGCCGCCAAGATCGCGGTGCGCGGGAATTCCAGACAGTACGAGTGGTTTCCCCAGGGCGAGAGCTTCTCGGGGTCCGATCGAGTACCCCTCGCCGCTGGACGTGGACACGTAGATATCCATGGACGAGAGCAGGTCATTCTTCTCAGCGTCGGACAGGTTGCCGTACGTCAAGGTGATGCGAGCTCCGGGGGCCTTCGCCGTGAGCGCCTGTACACGCTCGAAGGTGGAGCCCGAGGCGAGGTTGGAATGGATAACGAGCTCTACGTCATCTCTATCGCCAAATGCTTCGATGTATGACTCGACGAGAAGGTCCAGGCGCTTGCGTTCATGGAAAGCAGCAACACTACCAAACCGAACGCGCCTTGGATGCGCGGCGATGTACTTCTCTGCGAGTAATCCTTCAATGTCTAATCCAACGGGAAGAGTTCCGACCGGAATGCGCACGCCGGATTTTACGGCAATTTCCTCTAAGTATCTGCTGGTGAACAGTGCGAGATCAAAGCGCTCATTTAGAATAACCACCCATTCTGGAGGAAATTCATCGGAGTCGTATGCCATGTGGGCTATTTTGAAACCATCGTGAGGCAGTGCCGTATAGTTCAGGTCATCCGCGCCATTCCAGAGCACATCACAGAAGAAATAGACGGCATGGTTGGTTGCCTCACGCGTGATGGGAACAACTCGACCGCCGGGTAAGTGAATCGTGTCTGTCGGAATCGCACCTCTGTTGCGTGCAGGGTAAAACCCAACGGGTGCGACCCGTGAAAATAGTTCCAGTGCCGCGTTAGAGACGGTGCCGATACCGGTGTGAAAGTCGGAGCGGCCCATGACACAGATGCCTTTCGCGGCTAAGTCTGATTGTGTCATCGATTGAGCATCTTTCGGAGATAGGACGCTGGATGACGCGCTGCACGTAATGGCAGAGCGATCCGCCATGAAGCGCTGGTCTGAAGTGAGTGCACTCGAATGACAGCTTCGTCACGTTGGCGCACGATCTTGTCGAAATCTGATGATCGGCGAGCTACATCTGTCGCGTGAGTTTCTTCTTGCTGCCGCGCCACCGTTCGAAGTTGCGAGCGTTCCATCGTCAACCAAGCGATGTGTCGTTCTCGCTCAAATGACTGCTGGTTCATGGCGTCGAGTTCGTCAGATGTTGCACGTAGTTCAATCTGAATATCCCGAAGTCGGGAGGATGCGTCCAAGGCCTGGTTCTCGAAGGAAATTCTGTCTGAAATCAGCACAGTCGCCCTTTCAAGAATCTCATGTGTTCCTGCCGCGCTGTCTAAGCCGAGAAGATGCACGATTTTAGAGACGGTCAAGTCGGTGCGGTCCTCGGTCGCAACGGTAAAGTCATCCCGGACGTTTACTGGAAGTGCGAAGAAACCGGTCAATCGGGAGGCATGCTCAGCGGCCACATAG
Organism: Cryobacterium sp. Y57; assembly: GCF_002929505.1. GTDB lineage: Bacteria > Actinomycetota > Actinomycetes > Actinomycetales > Microbacteriaceae > Cryobacterium. Next base: position 56,070 of record NZ_PJJL01000067.1, on the reverse strand, counting down.
AAGCGGTTCAAACCATCGAAATACACAAACGTGTAGTGCGCATCACGCAGGATGCTGTCCCAGTCGGGAGTGTCCCCGGTCGAGGCGCCAAATGTGACCGATTCGACCAGAACGATCCAGGGTCGTACGAGAGTGAAATCCGCGCCGCGCAGAACTTCCGCCTCGGCACCTTCCACGTCAATTTTCAGAAAGTGCACGGGGCCCGATACGTGCTCGGCGCAGATGGAGGCTAGCGTCCGAACAGGTACCTCTAACTCGTTAAGGACTCGGCCGGAGTCCGCATACTGTGCGGCGATCACGGCGACCGTCGTAGACAACTCGGGATAGGCATCCACGATATGAAAAGTAGTTTGACCTTCTGCGCTGCCGACAGCCACTTGTAAGTTAACGTCGCGAGATCGTTCTTGCACGAGGCGGTCGAAGGAAGACGGGAGCGGGTCGATGTTGATCCCCGTCCAGCCACGGTCGTAGAAGGCCTTCGTGACCGAGTCGAGCTCGGGATCTGCGGCACCGACATCAATGTAGGTGCCGGCCTTTTCGTCGGCAAAGACCCGGTTCAGCAAGACGTCTTCAAAGTTTTGAGCATACGACTTGAACGTCATGTAGTTACCTCCGTGCCAGCACTGTGTTGTTCGAGTACCACGCGTAAGTTTCACGGAGAGCGTCTTCGAACGTCGTTGTCGATTCCCAGCCGAGATCCGTGATTCTGGTCACGTCGTAGGCGCGTGCAGACTGACCATCGGGCTTGTTACGGTCCCACTGGACTTTTCCGGTGTAGCCGCTGATGTCACTGATCAACGCGGCCGTGTCCCGTATGGAGTGATGGCGACCGCTGGCCAGGTTGTAAACACCTGTGCCTTTTTCCAAAAGAAGTTGAAGAGCAATTGCCGCGTCCTTGCTATACAGAAAGTCGCGTGTTGGCGTGCCCGAACCCCAAACGGTTACTGGATCGCCGGACTCGACCCCGCGATGAAACTTTGACAGGAGAGACGGCAAGACATGCCCCTGCAATTCATCAAAACGATCCCGTGGACCAAATAGATTTGTCGATAATGCGAAAGCATAATCGAGTCCATACTGGTCTTTGTAAGCCTCAAGTTGTGCCAACATCGCCCGTTTGGCGTGGGCGTAACCAGCCTCGGAAGCGTGCGGTGCGCCGTTCCAGACGTCCGCCTCGTTCATGGGCAATTCAACCGAGTCTGAATACATCGCTACTGAACCCATGGCGACGATTTTTGATACGCCTGCGACGCGTGATGCCTCGACGACGTTGGAATTGATTCGCGCGTTGTCATAAAACATCGCGCCCTGCTGGTGCAGATTGCCCATGAGTCCGTGCACGCGCGCAGCGAGATGAATTACAAACTTGGGTTTCACGTACTGAACCAAGCGAAATGTAGCGCTCTCATCGGTAAGGTCAGCTTCAACTGAAGAAACAGCGACAACGTCGTAGCCCTGAGCTGACAATAAGTCCTGTACGGCAACGCCGATTACGCCGGACGCACCCGTTATGAGAACCCGCCGGTCTTTGTCTATGTTCAATTTGTCCCCTCGGCATATTTGAACCCACCGCAGTTTGAGCATCCGACGCCCCGACCGGTTGTAGCGTTTTCTGTTTACGCCACACTCGTAGATCTGACTGAAATAGCCCTACTTAGTCTAGAGGGACTCAACGAAATTACTGAATCGCAACGCACGATTTGACGGAGTCGCTTCGAGACTCGCAAACGTGGCCGGGAAATAGGGTGCGGCTAGATGTACCCGGCCATGACGTTAGTGACGTGAGGCCTTGAAAAGGGAGGGCCTCCGGTGCTTAGTGGAGATGTTCAACGTCTCATTTCGCAACGGAGGTCCTCATGTCACACATTAACGCCAGGTTGAACGTTCGCGGAAGGGCCCTGCTGGTTGAAAGGGTTCTTGGCGGTCGACCGGCGGCGCACGTCGCCAAGGAACTCGGCATCTCCCGGCAGTGCGCCAATCGGTGGGTGCGCCGTTATCGTGCCGACGGCGCGGCCGGTCTCAACGACCGGTCATCGCGGCCGCACTCGATGCCATCTTCAACCAGCCAGCAACGCGAAGCCGCCGTCCTGGAGGCCCGCACCCGCTCACGCACCGGCCCAGCCCGGATCGCCGCCGACACCGGCGTTCCCGCACGTACAGTCTCCCGGGTGTTGGCGCGGCATCACGTTCCGGCGCTCTGGGAATGCGACCTGTTGACCGGCGAAAAGATCCGAGCCACCCGCGCCGCGGCGACCCGGTATGAACGCGCCCGCCTCGGCGAAATGGTGCACATCGACGTCAAGAAACTCGGACGCATCCCCGATGGCGGAGGCTGGCGAGCTCAGCCCGGCCAAACCCGCATCAACCACACCGCCGGCCACATTCCGGTCGGCTACAACTACGTACACGCCGTCATTGACGACCGCACCCGCCTCGCCTACGACGAAGTTCACCCCGACGAAAAAGGCGTCACCGCCGCCGGTGTCCTCCTCCGCGCCGCAGCGTTCTTCGCCAGCTGCGGCATCCCCAAGATCGAACGCGTCCTCTCCGACAACACCTTCGCCTACCGAAACTCGCAAGCGTACAAAGACGCGGTGATGGCCCTCGGCGCCCAGCAACGCTTCATCAAACCGCATTGCCCGTGGACCAACGGGAAGGTCGAGCGCTTCAACCGCACCCTCCAAGCCGAGTGGACCTACCGTCAGGTATTCACAGCAGTGCCGCACGCACCCAAGCCCGTGACCCCTGGCTCAACTACTACAACACTGAACGTATCCACACAGGCATTGGAACCACGCCGCTCCAGCGCGTGTCACCAACCTGATGGCCGGGTCCAGCTAGATCGCGCGCGCACGGCGATAAGCCAGCGTATGTGTACGTGCGCAGCTGGACCACGTGAAAGACTGTGCCCGTTTCTCGCCTCGCATGGAAAGGTCGGCCTGTCGGTCCGGGGCCGACAGTAGCGCAAGTAATTCTGTGGCAATCGAGACTTCAGTTGGTTCACTATAAGCAACTGCATCTCCCCCGACTTCGGGGAGGGCCAGGCAGCGCGTTGTAAGCACGGGAGTTCCGCAGGCCATAGCCTCGAGCACAGGAAGACCGAAGCCTTCTCCCAGGCTCGGGTAGACCATGACGGCCGCCCCTCCGAGTATTGCGCTCAGTTGGTTGGCGGGCACGTAGCCGAGCGTCTTGACCCGTGCTACAGCGGGCAAGGCCGCAATTTCAGCCTCGATGGTCGAGTCCCAACCCCGCGCGCCCACCAAGACCAGCGGGGGGATCAGAAGACCGGTGCCGGCCATGGACGTGGCGACGAGCCCATACGCTCGAATGAGCGCTGGCAGGTTCTTGCGTGGTTCGAGTGTGCCCAGAAATGTGATCCAACCCGGTTCACCCAGGTCATATTCTTTCGAGACCTGCTGAATCTGTTGCGGTGTCGGCCGATGAAAGACGTCGAAGTCAACTCCGTGGTGGGCTACAACAAAAGTAACGTGGCGGCGGGTGTAACGGTTGACCTCGTCAGCCGTCGCTTGACTCGGCACAATTATTTGTCGGGCCAGGCGCACGGAGATGCGCGTCCACAGGCGGAAGAATGCACCCTTGAGCCGAGTATGTACGTGCGGATCACTGAAGAACGTCGCATCGTGCAGGGTGACGACGCGGGCGCGTGTGGTGAATAGCGGGAGTGTGTAGTGCGGGGAGTGAATGACCGTGGCTCCGCGTCGCCGCGCAAGGGCTGGTAGCTGTAGTTGTTCCCAGATCAGGCGCCGAACCGGGGACTCAATGCCTATCGCCTGTGGCAGTACGGCGGCGTGGGGAGCAATGCTGCGAAAGTGCGCGGCATCGCGCAACTGGCAGGCAATTTCAATACGCCCTCCCAGCTCGCCCAGGAGCCCGTCAACGTATCGGCCCACTCCGCCACGATTGGCGGGCACGGCCGTAGCGTCGAATAAAACGAGCGGATCGCGATTCAGGGTAGCCGGACGGTTGGGAATATGGCGCGTCACGTGATTACGCGAGGAGCTCGAGGTCGTGGGTCACCATGGCGTGAACGGTTTCCTCAAAGCTCAACGTAGGTGACCATCCAAGTGTCTCGCGAATCTTTGAGTTGTCACCCAGCATGATTGGGGCGTCGACAGGCCGGGCGAACCGTGGGTCGAGTTCCACGAGAGATTCCCAGTCCGAGATTCCGGCTGCAGCAAACGCCGCGGTTACGAAGTCGCGAACACTGTGGTCGACTCCGGTAGCCACGATGAAGGTATCTGCGGCATCGGCCTCGGCGATGAGCACGAGCGCATCGACATAGTCTGGCGCCCACCCCCAGTCACGCCGCGCGTCAAGGTTTCCGAGCAGCAACGAGGTTGAATCGCCGTTCACGATGCGGGCTACTCCTCGGGTTATCTTGCGAGTCACGAAGGTCTCGGGGCGCCTTGGAGACTCATGGTTGTAGAGGATGGCCGATGAAGCGAACAAGCCACGGCCCCGATAGACACCGACCAGATGATGCGCGTAGGCCTTGGCCGCGCCGTAGGGGGAGATCGGTGCGATCGGTGTGGTCTCGGTCTGAGGACGTTGCTCGGCAGCGCCGAATATCTCCGAACTGGATGCCTGTACAAAACGGACCGGGCGCCCCAGGCGTTCCTGAAGATCCCATGCTCCAGCGAGCAGGCCGGAAACAGCGAGTCCCGTGACGCGGGCGGTGAGTTCGGGCTGGCTCCACGACTGCGCCACACTGCTGATTCCGGCGAGGTTCACGATTAGGTCGGGTTCGACGACGTCGATTACCGACCGTATGGACGCGATGTCGACAAGATCCCCGGCGTGCACGGTCACGCCGGGGGTGATCTCCTGCTCGTCGGCATGTTTTCCGTCGCGAACGATCGCGTGCACGTCCCATCCGTCGCCGATGAGGCGTTCGGCGAGGTACGAGCCATCCTGTCCGGTGATTCCGGTGACGACGACGGATGCCATATGCGTTTAGGCCACGCTGAGCTTCTGTTCAGCGAGGTCATTGTCGACCATCATCTGAACCAGTTCTGGGAAGCCCACCTTCGGATTCCAGCCGAGGGTCGTGCGCGCCTTGGTGGAATCACCGATCAGTAGGTCGACCTCGGCAGGGCGCATGAAACGAGGGTCCTGCTTGACGTACGGTGCCCAGTCGTCAATGCCCACCCTGCGGAACGCCAGATCGAGGAACTCGCGAATTTCATGGGTTTCGTTCGTCGAGATGACGTAATCATCGGGAGTGTCCTGCTGCATCATGCGCCACATGGCGTCGACGTAGTCTCCGGCAAAGCCCCAGTCCCGGCGGGCATCAATGTTTCCGAGCGTGATGTGCTCCTGGAGCCCTAACGAGATGCGTGCCACGGCCATACTGATCTTGCGTGTCACGAACTCCGGGCCACGACGCGGGGATTCGTGGTTGAACAGGATGCCGGACGAAGCGTGCATGCCGTAGGACTCGCGGTAGTTGATCGTCATGTAGTGGCCGTAGACCTTGGCAACACCGTAGGGAGAGCGTGGCCAGAGAAGAGTGTCTTCCTTCTGTGGGACGGCGTGAACCTTACCGAACATCTCCGAGCTTGAGGCCTGGTAGAAGCGCACCTTATGTGGCTCGTCGTGCGAGTAAAGACGCACGGCTTCAAGGGCGTTCAGTACGCCCAAGCCTGTCACCTCGCTCGTCATGTGAGCGTTTTCCCATGAGTAGGCGACAAAGGAAATAGCACCAAGATTGTAGAACTCGTCGGGCTGCGCAGTTTCAAGCGCCCGCAGAATGCTTGACAAATCGGTCAGATCGCCCGTGAGAATCTTCACGCCCGGAACGGTCTGTTCTACGAGTTCGCGCTTGGGGTTGTTCTGGCCGCGCATGAATCCGTAAACGTCGTACCCCTTGGAGAGGAGCAGTTCAGCGAGATACAGTCCGTCTTGACCGGTGATGCCGGTTATGAGAGCGCGGGGCATAGATTTCCTTTGGATCAGATCCCTAGTTCAGGGGGATGAAGACGGCAGAGACAGATGTTGCTCGGCGCGATGCCGACCGAATCAGCTTAGTAGACGCTTCGAAGCGCTACTGCGGGTAGCGGTTTCGAGCGTTCTGCAAGTACTCTGCACTGCTTAGTACTGCGGAACGAACTGCCTGATTACCATTGGCGATGACCAGGGGCGTCCAACTGCGAATGCCCGCGTCATCTGTCCCGCGCTTGAGGAATTGGGTGTACACCACGGCAATTCTGCGCGCTGCAGATTCTGTCGAATTCCAGATGCCGTTCACGCTGCGTGCTGTGCCGAACTGCGCGGCCTGATCGGCCCAGTAAGAGAGTTCTTGCGGTCCCGCCGAGCGACCCAGCATGTCTTGGTACATCACGTTTGTGAAACCGGCCGGTGTGGAGCCAGCCTTTTCGTAGTATTCCAGACTCTTCATGAAAGTCATCTGAACCTCATCGACGTTGGCCGTACCAATTTTGATGCGGTTCAACCAGTCATTTAGTCCACCCTGGTCGAATTCTCGATGCAACACCGTCGTGTAGGCCAACTTGATTTGGCTTGTGAGGTACTCGTCGCTATACAGGATGGAATTTGCGACCTGAGTTACTGGCCACCCCTGGCCAATGAGGTAGCCGCGCCAAGTCTCCAGTCCCGCCGCGTCGGGGCTGCGCCCGAGAACATCGTTATAGACCGAATGCACGAGAGAGAGGGCGTCTTTGGTGTTCAGTCCGGAGATGGGGGAACCGAACCAGTCGGTGTACATACGCCAGAAGTTTCGGTTGCCGTAGGACGAGCATGAGTCGCCTATGCCATACAAATTGCTCATTGCAGCGCCATTTGGAACGTAGGGCGTGTAGTTGTAGAGCGCGGCAGTGGCCTGATTTGCGATATAGACGGACTGCGTACCGCACTCCGGCCGTGCGGGGTAGTTTGCAATGGTGTTGGTTCGGAAGGCCTTGTACGTGTAATCGCCGGAATTCTTTACATATCGTTGGAAGGCTCTAGCGCCGTGGTACATCTGAAAAAAGAATCCTGAAACCGTGTCATCGCAATCCGATGTGTCGGGGCAGCCATTGCCGGTTGCTGCCCGATAGTTCTGTTGCGACGGATTGTTCCGAGAGACGAGTGTCTGCTCCTTTTCCAAGAGCACGATCAGCGCTTTTGGGCTGATGCCGCAGCTTTCGGCCGTCTTCGTGATGATTGCGGCAGCGGATTCCCAACCGGACCCGACGTAGCCGTTGCAGTAGCGCGCTCCGCTCGGAGCGAAATTGAAGGGATTGTCGGCAGTGATTGTTTGTGTCGCCTGTGCGTAGTCCTTCAGACAAATGTAACCAGCCTGGCACGGCTTGCCATGGTCATTGAGAAACTGTTGCACTTGAGCTTGATTCATCGATGCACTATCGAAGAACAGCGAATCCGAGATGATGTAGCCGGGATTAAAATCTGAGGCAGTTGCGGCTGAAGCCGGAACAGCTCCGAGGCCCATCATCAGTACTATCGACGTTGCCAGAGCGGCAATACTGGCCAGAAAACGATGGATCATGGTCTTATTTGTTCCTAAGCAGGTTCGCATGGGCAAAGTTAAGCGCCGGGGCTGCCGACAATCTTTATAACACTAACTCAGAAGTTCTTCAGACCGAGGCAAAACTATTCCGGGGCTCGGAGGATCAGTTGGCCGGAACCGCGATTGCCAGCCCGCAGAATTCGTCGTCGAAACTTGCTTCGAAGTTGAGCTCGACGTTGGTCGTCACAGATTCTTCGTAGTACTGAGGCCAAGGCTTTTCCAGCCACAACTGCAAGGCCGCACACCGTTCCGCTTCGGAGGAAGTTTCATTGGTCGAGACCGCGGCGAGTTGAGCATTGGACGAATATGCCGACCGCATGAGGTCGCCCAGGGTCCAGTTGACTGCTTGCTGCACCACGACGAAGGCGCACAACAACGGCAGGGCGATCATGCTGGTTTTCAATAGCGCAGTACGGGGGAGAATTAGGATCACAACGGCGAGGAATACAGCGGCGCATACCACTCCAACCGCATAAAAAAGGTACACGAGCCCCGGGGACGTTATTTCCGAGATGTACTTGGGTGTTACCGCGTGGGCCGCGACACTGAGGGCCCACAGGGTGAAGAGTGCCCCGGCCGGCACCCAGAGGCGCCGAGTCGGATCGAGTCGGACGGGGGTGGACTTCCACCAGATGATTGCCAGGCCGATTACGCCCAGGCAAAGCAGGCCGGCGACGACCACGGCCGAGCGGCTGAGCGCGAGAGGGTCAATCCGGTACATGGAATAGGGCCACGCGCCACCCGGCAGGGTGCTGACCATGGAGAAGACCCAGGTGCGCAGGGCGTCTGGGCCGAGCGCCACGGAGGTTCCCGTATAACCGCTCGAGACGGCCGGAGCGGCCAAAAAACGTCCGCCGACGAACACAATGGCGGGAAGCGCCACGCCGACTAAGAGGAGAAGCAGGCTTTTCGTCACGCTCGACCGGGTGCGATCGGCTCGAGGTAGTATCGCGCCCACGTACACCACAGCCGTCGCGGCAACGGCAGCGACCAGCATTTCGTAGTAGAGCACCGCAAAGACGCTGACCACGGCGACAGCCACGGGGCCGCCCCAACGAGAGGTGCCTGGGCTGAGCGCGCGCAGGGCCAGGGCCAGCAACAAGAACGCGACGGCAGCAGAGCCGAATCCGGCCATGCTGTAGGTGGTCACGGGGTCGTTTGACCACGGATGAATCTGCAGGGTAAGGCCGGTGATCGTGGCGACGAGGGCAAAGATCGGCCCGAGCGGAAGCGCGCTGGTGTTCCGCACGAACTTTGCGGCGCACACCACGACATAGCTGGCTGCGAGCGTGGTGAGCCAGATCAGTCCCAACGAGGAGGCAACGTGAAAAAACTGGGGCGTGATCTGAAAGACCACGCTGAATTCGTAGGCCGCGAAGTGGTAAACCGCTCCCAGCAGCTGCCCCACCGGGTTGAAATGTCCAGCCTGCATGCCAGCGGTCCAGCCGTAGGCGATGGAACCAGCCAGGTCGCCGCCGCTCCGAACGAAAGCTTCCTGGAGCGCCTGAAAGTCGTCGCCGACAATGGGAACCCGGGTAGCCGCCAGAAAGCTCAAAGCGAGCATGACTGAGCCGAAGACGGGCCAGACGAGTTTTTTAAGCAGGAGCATCTGAAGCCTCGATGACGTTTTTGCTGGTGAACAGGTGGCGAAGGTAGAAGAGAGCCAGGGTGAGAGCGCCAATCACTCCGATTGCAGCAATCATGGCTTCGACATTTGGTAGGAGGATGCTCGCTGCGATCCATTGGGCTCCGGCGGCCGAGAGCAACACGACCAGTGCCGACTTTGAGCCGGTCGCCGTCAGGCGAATCAACAGGCCCTGGGCCATCGCCCACGGTAGGTAGGCAAGAGTGAGCCACGGAAGAAAACCGACGGCCATCGAGTAACCCGCACCGAAGAGGATGTTCACAATTAATCCACCGAGCACGGTTACCCCGACCAGCATGGCGAGGCCGCCTCCCAATACGGTGAGGAGAACGACGTTGATACCGAATCGAACCGTTTTGTGGTCACCTTGACGGGCCACGAAACGCGGCAGGAGGTACAAAGAGAGCGTGGTGGGAATGAGGAGCATCATCTTGGTCAAGACTGCGGCGGCAGCGAAGGCCCCCGAGACAAGCTCCGTGGTACCGCCGCGCACGAGAATGACATCGATGTTGGTGATCCAGGCGAAAGATATGGTTAGCAACAGCAAGACGACACTGTTCGTATTGAACGGAATCTCGGCGGAATGCACCGACAAACGGCTGGCCTGCCACATAGCGCCCACGGTCACAGCGCAGATCGCTACGAGAACGGCGACGAGCACGGTGACAGCACCCAGACCGGTCGCTATGGCTACAGCTGCGAAAGCAAGTCGAAGAATTTGGGAAACGGTTGACCAGGCCGCCACGGATCGGGCGTCACCGACACCCTGCAAAATGCCTTGGGCTCGAGAAAACAAGAATCCCGGAATGATCGTGAGCGACGCAAGATAGAGCGCGGTAGTGCTCGTGCCGAGCACGTCGGCCAGCGCCGGAGCGGCGACGGCGACCACGATTGTTCCTGCGAGGCCGAGCACCAGCGCCTCAAAGGTTGAACTGTCCAGACCGAAGCGCCGGCGTGGATTTTCGTTGGGCGGCAGGTGCAGGTCTCGGGCGGTCACCACGGCAACTGAGTTCTGCAGGGCGGATGCCCCGATGGACGCGATGTTGACGATGGCCAGGAATGCCGCCAACAATCCAAACGCACCGGGGCCGAGTCCCCGGCCGGTCACAACGTGGAACCCACCGGTCGCCGCGATCCCGCCGATACTCAAGATGCCAACGGTCATGAGCGGAGCCGAGTGCCGTTTCAAAAAGCTCGGGGTCGGCTCGGTTGTCATAGTGATGAGCCTGCTCGTGCCTCGAGGCGGCGCAGATAACGCCGATGCGCGGAGACCTTGGCGAGGTCAGCGAATGCGCCCAGGGCAGAAGAGATTCGGATGGTGCTGGTGAAATCAAAGTTCAGGATGACGGGTGCCTCGACCACCTGAGCGCCGTGGTCCGACAGAGCGGCCAAAAGCTCGAGGTCGAAGGCGAACCCGGTAGCCGTGCAGCGAGCGATAAGGGGTGCCACGAGATCTCGTCGCATCGCCTTGATTCCCGTTTGGGTGTCCCCGAGGTTGAGTCCGGTGGCCAAACGCGTCGCAAGTCGAAAAACACGGCTTGCGATTCGCCGCTTGAGCGGATAACTGACCTGAGATTCCGGGTGCACTTTGGAACCGACGACAACATCGGCCGCGCCACTGTCAAGAAGGGCGAAGAATGCCGGCAAAACGGCCGGGTCGAGATCGAGGTCGCCGTCGATGAAACTCACAAGTGGATGCGCCGTGCGGGCGAAGCCGTATCGCAGGGCGTAGCCCTTGCCCTGATTCTGTGCATACTCAAGCACGGTGAGGTGGGGTAGGCCGATTTTTCTGGCTAGTTCGGCCGTATCGTCGGTGCAGCCGTCGGTGACCACAATGATCTCGTAGTCACGGTCGGTGGTCTGCAGCACCGTTGATAGCCGGGTCAGCGCCTCGACGATGCTCGCTGCCTCCTGGTATGCAGGAACAACGACCGATACCGCCGCCAGTTCAGTCTTGATAACCACGAGAGATGAGGTCCTCTACGATCAGTTCAGAGGGTGATTCCTCCGGCGGGCTAACGGGGCGACGGTACTCGCCGTAGGTGTTAAGGAATGTTGTGAGGGTGTCAACCTTCCACTGCGAGAGAACCGCGTTGTGCCCCAGCCCTTCCGAGCGTTCCGTGGCGATTCGGTGAATCAGGGTAGGAATTCCCAGGAGTGCGGTCTCTTCCTGCACGCCGCCTGAGTCGGTTACGACGAAACTCGCTGAAGTAATCAGTTCTACGAAGAGGGCGTGTGACAGTTTGTCCCGCAACTCGAACTTCGTCGGGTCGAGGTTGGGTAGCAACTCCCGCAAAGCATGGCGTGCGTGGTCGTCCAGAACCAGGAGGAGCTTGAGCGGGGAACTGCTGGCGAGCGACTCCAAGGTGCGGGCGACTAGCGGCGAATTGCTAAGAAATTCAAACCGGTGTAGCAAGACGATGCCGTACGGAGCTTCGAGGTTAGTGCCTTGGCTGGTGGCACGATCGAGAATCGCATCAATGACCGTGTTGCCGTGGGTCGGTACAACGTTTCTACGCCCACGAAGCGCTGCTTCGGCTTCCGGCGATGGTGCGTAGTGGATCTGAGCAATACGACCGACGATGCGCCGATCCAATTCTTCAGGAAATGGGTGTCGCCAGTTGCCCGAACGCAAACCCGCCTCGACATGGGCGCAGTCGGCACCGAGCATGCGAGCGAGCACGGCTCCGACAACGCTTGTCATGGTGTCACCGTGCACGACGATAATGCTCTTTCTGCCGAGCTTACGCCGAGCCCTGCTGAGGTTCACCACCGTCCAACCTACGATGCGGGATAGCCAGAACAGTACGTCCCCCGGCCCGGTCAGTGGGCGGCCGTGCCGGCCATTGACGATGATGCGGTCGGGATTGGGCAGTCCGAGCCCCGGCAGCGCGTCGAGCAGTCGATCAGACTGCTGAAGTGTCAACCATTGCTCAAAGGGGATGCCGCGTTCCGACAACCGTCGCATTATTGGAGCGACTTTAATCGCTTCGGCAGTCGTTCCGTAACAGAAGATGATCATTTGGCCTGTGTCCCACCAGTGGTTGCGAGCGTGCGCTGCACGCTCAGGAGTTTGGTCCCGTGCACTTTCAGACCGCGAACGAGCCCGATCCAGTAAGGAAAGATGAACACGGCGGCGTAGAGAAAGTACGACTGGATTCCTCGGGCTGGGCAGCGTCGCGCGGCGGCCGCAGCGGCCGGGGCAACCAAGAGGAGTACGCAGAAAACGATGAAGCCGGCGGCGAGCAGGATCTGATTGACGGCAACGAGGAATACCAGCGTCGCAAGAATTACCACGGGCGCGACGGCACTCACCGCCAGGGCAAGATTCCAGGGCCAGGACGTGCCGCCAAAGCTGTCGACGAGAAAAGTGCCCCGGCCGAAAGAATGCGAGATGAAGGCCTTGACTGTTGTGCGCGGACGGTAAATAGCCATGAACCCGGGATCAAGACGGATGGGCTGCGCCTCGGCAATGAAGCGAAGAACCTTTGTGTCATCGCTGGCGAGCGCGGCATCCCCGACCGGCCAGGAATGTTCGCAGGCGGCGATCAGAAGTTCGCGAGGTGCGAGAAAGACGCCGGTGCCCTTGGGGAGGGTGTTGTAATTCTGCAAGGTCAGTTGAGTCGGGCGTGGGTGCGCCAAGTAGCCACCCCAAAAGATATGAATTGGAACTTCCCAGAAGTGGCCGACGAGTGAGGATGTTGGGTCGGTCACCGCATGACCATTCCAGACTGTTTCACTGGGGTTATCTCGCTGAACCTGTGCGATGTGGTGGAGTGAATCCGGCGCCAGCAGCACCCGGGAGTCGAGCAATAAAACGTTGCTTCCCTGCGATTCTTGCAGCCCTGTCCACCGCGCGAGGAACCGCCCCTGATTAGATTGGGAAACGACTCGTAAGGGATACGTGTATTCAGGTACGAGCGCTGCGATCACTGCCACGCTGTCATCGGTGGATCCGTCGTCGACGACGATGACCTCGGCTCGCCACGCGGTTTTGGAAAGCGCGACCTGCAATGCGCTGAGCGTCGAAGTGAGCCACCGTGCTGAGTTATAGGACGGGATGATGATGGACAACTCAAAGGGAGTGCCGTGATCCGAACCCAACGATTGCTCCTAGCGATGTGACTTACGACGGCTTGCCCCCGAAGAATCGAGGGCTCGGTCGCACTGGGTAAGTATAACGGCCCGGTTCTCTGAGGCGTCGCAGCCGCTCCAGGGGTGCCAGCGAGATTAGATAGACTCAACCTTTCCGGCACGGCCACATCGCGTGCGAAGCGGAGTGTAATCGTCGACGTGCGGCATCCGCTGCACGAACGAATCAAACTGTTGTTGAAATTGAGGTCGCGTTGTCCGACATAGCCGATGCAGAACTCCAGCTCCGTCGAGAGCGAGATGAGCTTCTTCAAGAAAATGAACAGCTGCGTCAACACACTCTGGAACACTGGGCCGCCGTTGCGAAGTCAGATGCCTCAGTATCCGCCATCGTAAACGGCATGCGCTCTAGCTTGTCTTGGCGCGTTACCAAACCACTTCGCGTGGTCAGGGACATTCAGCTCAAGGCGGCCCGTGTTGGATACCTTCGCGCTCTTTCCAAGTCGAGCGGATATCTCAGGAGGGCCATTGGCAATCGACGCCGCAACTGAGCCAATGTTCATGCCCGGCGATTTGGATGCTCTGCGGGCGCGCCTTCTCGAAGGGTGGCCGCGCCTCGTCGCGGGCGAGTCATTCGCCACGGGGGAATCAACATCATTCATCCTGGACCGCTTGGCACGGGCGCTGTGGGACGATCCGAGCCTTGACCGTGTCTGGCTGGCGTTCGTGATCGTCGCCGGCGCTTTTCCAAGCGCAGAGGAAGTACAGCGCTTTCGGCGGCGGCTCCTCGGGGGCAACGCGGGGGACGCCTTTCTCGTCGTACTCGATTGCACCCTGGCCGGCGCGTGTCGAGAAGGCGGCGTAAAGCGAAAAATTCGAATCGTCTCAGACCGTCCCATTGTGGACGTCGACTTCTCGGCCACGCACGGTCACAACACTGGTATTCAGCGCGTGGTGCGGGAAACCCTCACCCGCTGGGCGTCCAAACGAGTCTTCGAACTCGCCGTCTGGACGGAGTACGGAACGGTCATGCGCGGTGTCACCGAGAAGGAACGTAACCTCGTTCTGAAATGGACCAGCACCATGCGCACTATTCGCCCCGGACTGCGCGCCCTGCACGACGATGAAACGATCGTGCCGTGGAAGACGACAGTCGTCTTTCCGGAGGTTTGCAATATTAGGTCCACCGAAGCGCTGCGTGGCCTTGCCCGGTATTCCGGCAATAAGGTGGTGGCGATCGGCTACGACGCCATTCCCATCGTGAGTGCGGGCCTGGTCACGCGCGAAGACTCCAATAAATATGCGCAGTATCTGTCCGTGGTGAAATATATGAGCAAGGTATTGGCCATCAGCGACTCTGCCGCTGAGGAATTCAAGGGTTTTGCAGACGCTGTGCGAATGCAGGGTATCGCCGGGCCTCAGGTTTTGAGTATTCCGCTGCCGGTGGACACCGTCACGGCCAAGGCTGGCTCGGGCGCCTCGACATCAGCCTTGCCTGTTGTGCTGTCGGTCGGCACGCGCGAGTTTCGTAAGAACCAGACATCTATTCTCGTTGCGGCGGAATTACTGTGGCGCGAAGGCCTGAACTTCGAGCTTGTTTTCGTCGGTGGTGACGCTATCGAGCTGAGCGGTGATTTTCAGGAAGTTCTTGGTTTGGTAAAGAAAAATAAGCGGGCCGTGACGATCATGCTCAATGTCAGCGACGAAACGTTGCTTGAAGTTTATGAGCGTGCTCGATTCTCAGTTTTTGTATCACTGCACGAGGGGTATGGGCTTCCCGTAGGCGAGTCACTTGCGCACAAAACTCCCGTTCTCGCCAGTAACTACGGCAGTGTGGGCGACATCGCCCGCCAGGGCGGTTGCGTCTTGGTCGACCCGAGAGATGATGACGCCATCCGAGAAGCGATGCGGTCGCTTTTGACCGATGATGCGCTCGTTGACTCCTTGAAAAAGGAAATTTTGGCGCGCCCGACACGGTCGTGGGACAACTACGCGGACGAACTGTGGTCTGCATCGCTTTCTGCCGAAGTGGGGGTCGTCGAATGATCATTCCTCCGAAGATGCAGGCGCGCATCGTTCTGCTCGCGCGCACGCTGCGCACCCGGCAGGCCGCATCCACTGACACGATTCGCACTCCGGCAGTGGCCGATGTGAGTCGGCTACTTACCGCGACACCCGATGCACGGCACTTGTGGCTGGCGTGGTCGGTGTTGACCGGCGACTTACCAAGCCAACACGAGGTGCGCTGGGCGCAACGCCAGGTGCAGCTCCTTGGTATCGACCACCTCGTGGGAAAACTGATTTCTCTCGGAGTAAAGGCCACGGCCATTCATGGTGCAACCGTCGAGGTGCTGACCGATTCGGTTTTGGTTGATGTCTTTCACACCTCGCAGACGGAACTCGCGACCGGAATTCAGCGAGTAGCTCGAGAAACGATCAAGCGTTGGGATAGTAATCACAACATCGTGCTCGTGACCTGGACGACAGACGGCCGCGCGCTACGCCCACTTTCAACCGATGAACGTGCCCGTGCACTGTTCGGAACGAAGCCCGCGTCGGCGGTTGAAAATGTTCCACACATTCGAATCGTGCCGTGGGGCGGTAATTACATTCTTCCCGAGCTCGGTGCTGAACCATGGCGCACCGAACGTTTGGGGGCGCTAGCCCAATATTCCGGCACGGATACCGGTGTCATCGGGTTCGACTGCGTGCCCTTGACCTCGGTGGAAACCGTCGGTGAGGGCATGCCGGCCGCATTCGCCGGAAACCTCGGCGCGGTCGCACACATGAATCGGGTCTCGACCATCTCGTACGCGGCCGGGGGCGAGTACTCAGGCTGGAAGAGGATGTTGTCGGCTGCGGGTATTGCCGGGCCGGACATCCAGCCGATCAGCCTGGCATCCAGCTCGGAGAGCGTTTCCGATGATGCTCTCGCTGCGGCGTCAGAACTGTTCGAACTCGAGGCAGACGAACCGCTCGTGCTCGTAGTGGGCAGCCATGAACCGCGCAAAAATCACGTTGCCGTGCTCGCTGCCGCCGAGGCGTTGTGGCTGGAAGGCCTGCGATTTCGCTTAGTCTTCATTGGAGGCAACTCATGGAAGAGTGAGGCGTTCATGTTAGAGGCGAAGCGCCTCGAGGAGAACGGCCGGTCGATCGTGACCGCCTCGGCGATTGCGGACTCCGTCTTGTGGGCGGCCTATCGGCTTGCCCGATTCAGCGTGTTTCCTTCATTCAACGAGGGTTTCGGCCTTCCCGTTGCGGAGTCGCTCAGCTGCGGCACACCCGTCGTGACCTCAAACTACGGGAGCATGCGCGAGATCGCCGACGACGGTGGCGGGGCCTTGCTCGTGGACCCCTACGATGACGACAGCATTGGCACAGCGATGCGCACGCTTTTGACCGATGATGCGGTACTCGCCGAGCTCACCGCCGAAGCCGTGTTGCGGGTGCCGCGCACGTGGGATGCGTACGCCTCCGATTTGTGGACCTACTTCGTCGAGCATGAGGGTATCGCGTGACGAACGGTTTCAGGTGTTGATCCCAGCACGTAGGCTTAAGCGCCATCGCCCGATGGGAAAACGCTGCCCAAGGCATTTATCTCTCGGTCGGTTGGCCGTCGTCCACGATATTCCGGAGCACAATGTCTAGCACCGCGCAAGAACGTTCTGATCGCCTCTCAACTCTTCCGTTCCAAACGTCTTCCTCATCGGACGAAAGCGCTATCGGCGGGTTTTGGGCTTCTATTCGGGAGCTGCTGGCGCACCGCGAATTGCTCGACCTGCTGATTCGTCGTGAGCTGAAAGCTCGCTATAAGGACAGCAGTCTCGGCTTTCTGTGGAGCCTGATCAAGCCGCTGACGTTGCTGCTTATCTACTACGTAGCCATTGGGCAGTTTCTCGGTGCCGCTCGGGGTATCCCCGACTTCGCGATTTTCGTGTTCGCGGGGCTGACTATCTGGGGCCTGTACAGCGAGATCGTGTCCGCCGGAACGATGTCGATCGTGAGCAACGCTGGGTTGATTAAAAAGGTCTACCTGCCGCGGGAAATTTTCCCGCTCGCTGCCACGGGTTCTGCTCTGTTCAATTTTGCCGTGCAGATGTCGGTGCTAATCCTGGCCACGATCGTTCTGGGACAATTTCCAGTTTCCTGGAATCTGCTTTACGTACCCGTCGCGATTGCGATCGTGCTGATCTACGGAATTGCTTTTGCGATTCTGCTCTCGGCACTCAACGTGTATCTACGTGATATCCAGTATCTCGTCGAAGTTGCCATGCTCTTGCTGTTCTGGGCCTCGCCCATCGTCTACGCCTGGTCCTACGTGGTGAACGCTGTCGACGTGCCGTCCTGGCTGCCCAACGTCTTTTTGCTCAATCCGATATCGAACGCGGTACTTGCCTTTCAAAAGGGTATGTGGCAGGCGGGGTCCGAGACCCGTCTCATCGACGGTGTGAGCATCTTGCCGCAGCCGTGGCCCGCTGATCTTGACCTTCGACTGGCTATCGTCGCCGTCGTTGGCTTGGTTCTACTCATCATTTGCCAGCGCGTCTTTCAGAAGCTCCAAGGCAACTTCGCGCAGGAGATCTAATGTCATCGCTTTTCAACCTCCCGGAGATCAAGAACCCGCCTGTCGTCATTCGGGCGAGCGACGTATCCAAGCGATTCGTCATTCGTAAGGACAAATCCTTAAAGGAACGGATCGTGAACTTTGGGCGCTCGCGCCGGCACAAAGAAGACTTCTGGGCGCTGCGAGATATCAAGCTGGAGATCAAAGCAGGCAGTAGCATCGGTCTCGTCGGGGCCAACGGTTCGGGCAAGAGCACCTTGCTGAAGGTGATCGGTGGCATCATTCAGCCGAATGACGGAGTCGTAGAACGACGTGGTCGTCTCGCTGCGCTCCTCGAGCTTGGGGCCGGGTTTCACCCAGACCTCACCGGTCGCGAGAACGTTTTTCTTAACGGGTCCATTCTCGGACTAACTCAGAAGCAGACTGCGGAATACTTCGACTCCATCGTGGAATTTTCGGAGATCGGTGATTTCATCGACACGCAGGTAAAGTTCTATTCGTCGGGTATGTACGTGCGTCTCGCGTTCGCCATTGCAGTGCACGTCGACCCGGATATTCTGCTCGTCGACGAGGTGCTCTCTGTCGGGGATGAGCCGTTTCAAGATAAGTGCATGGCGAAGATTCGTGAGTTTCAGGCGGAAGGGCGCACGATCGTATTTGTGTCCCACTCTGCGGCGCAGGTTGAGGATCTCTGTAATCGCGTCATTGTGTTGTCGCACGGTCAAATCATTTTCGATGGTGCAACAGATGAAGGCATTGTTGCCTTGCGAGAGTCCTTCGGCAAATAACCGAATTCGGTGGGCGAACGTGGCGCTGGCGCGCCCGGGACGTTACGGCGCGTCGGGGTGCGGCTTGTGCGGCAGTGCGTTGCGCCAGCTGAGGCCCTGCGCGGCCTTGACCGCGCAGATGACCAGCAGCAGCCAGCCGAACTCGAACAGAATGGTGCTTTCCGCGGCGCTGGTCACCAGTAGGGTGACCAGAATGAGCGGCGCCCAGACGTATGCCAGCGAGCGCTTGTTCGAGGCGAGCAGCCAGGAACGCACGAAGGCCAGCAGCACCAGGGCGAGAAAGGCGAGAAAGCCGATGAGTCCCACCTGAAAGTACACGTCGAGGTAGGCGTTGAGTCCGGTAGCGTGCAGGCGTCCGGTGGTGAATTCAATCCAGCCGTAGGGTGTGACGTCCTGCGGCCACAATCCGGCCCAGCCCCAGCCCTCGAGCGGGTGCAGGTTCACCAGCCGCCACATCTCGCTCCAGAGCGAGTATCGAACCTCGAACTCGCTGCCGGCGTTGAGGGCGTCGATGATGGGGATGCGTCCGAGCCAGGCGGCGCCGGCGGCGACGAGAGCCGCGCTTAGGAGGCCGAGCTGCAGCTTCCATCGGCCGTCGACGGGGGTGCGGCGCAGGCGATAGAGGGCGAGTGCGGCGACGGTGACGCAGATGGTGACGACCACGATGACGGGGGAGCGGGTGAGCGCCAGGCAGATGCCGGCCAGCCACATGGAGCCGATGCCGAGGCCGCGCGGAATAGACCGGGCGCGCAGCTCCACGTAGAAGGTGACGGCGGCGATGAGAGTGATGAGACCGAACACGTTGCGGGAGCCGAACACGCCCTGAATCGGGCCGAGCTGGGCGATGTTGCCGGCCACACCTAGAAAAACGATCGGCAGGTCGAGCAGCAGCCCCGAAAGCACTTCGAGCACGATGGAGAGGGCGAGGAGCGCCCGCAGCACGTCGCCGGTGGCGCGCACCACCTGGAAGGTGTCGCGCACGAGGGCTACGTAGATGGCGAGGAACCCCACGGTGATCTGGTAACTGACGCCGATGATGGTCTCGGAGACGTAGCCGCTCCACACGCCGGAAAGCGCGCACCAAGCCACGAACACGATGATCGAGATGGGCAACAGACCGTGCCACTCCACGATCGGGCGGCGGGCGAGCAGTGAGAGCACGGCCAGCACGATGAGGCCGCCGAGAATGCCGATGAGACCGGGCCAGCCCACCACGCTGCGCAGCAGGTGGGTGCCAAACGCGGTGGCCAGAATGGCGAGCGTGAGCGCGGCCGCGAATTTCGGCGACGCCAGCACGCGCCGCAGGGCATCGGGCAGGGTGGGCATCCTCTAATTTACCGCGCTGGCGTCAGGGCATCGGCCTTGGCGCGTGCTGCTGCCGCTTGGTGACCACGGCCAGCACGATGAGAATCACCCACCCGCTCTCGATGAGCAGGCGGCTTTCGGCGATGCTTTGCGCGATCAGCGCGGCGAGCAGCAGCAGCGGCAGCAGGGCCGACACGGCGAACGGTTCGGTGTCTTTCACGCCGAGACGGGGCCGATCGACGGCGAGAAACCAGGCCCGCCACAGGGTCGAGCCGACCAGCGCGGCGAACAGAATCACGCCGACGATGCCGAGTTGCAGCCAGACGTCAAGCCAGGCGTTGTGCGCCTGCAGGTAGGTGACGCCCTTGCGCACGGCGAGGCCGTTGAACGGTTCCACCCACGGCACCCAGTAGCTCACCCAGCCCCAGCCGAACACCGGTCGTTCCAGGGCGAGCTGGGTGACGCTGGCCCAAATATCGAAGCGTCCGGTGAGGTCGTCGCTGCGACCAAGCAGCCCGAACAGCTGCGAGGAGAACAGGGCGAGGGCTGCTCCCACCGCCAGAACGGATGCCGCCGCCACGACATACAGCGGCCGCCGGTGCTGATCGTGCACCCGTCTGGCCCAGAGCGCGAAGATCAAGGCGGCGACGACCGCGACGAGCGACACCGTGACCGTGGCGGAGCGGGTGAGCAGCAGCATGCCGACGGCCAGCGCCAGCCAGATCAGGCCGGCGTTGCGCTTGACGGTGCGGGCTCGCAGCTGCACGATGAAAACGATGATGGCTGTGAGCGCGATGAATCCGAGCAGGTTGCGATTGGCGACGATACCCTCGATCGGGCCGCCGTTCAGCAGCAGGCCCCGGCTCCAGTAGAACGCGTTCGGCACGTCTTGGGTGCCGTAGTCGACGAAGAACGGCAGCACTTCGTGTTGTACGACAACGGCCACGAACAGCTCGAACACGAGGCTCAGCGCGAGCACCCAGCGCAGCGCGGCGGCCAGGGTGCGCAGCAGCTCCGGCCAGGTGAGGGTGACGGCCAGAAACAGGGCGGCGAGGGTGGTGATGAGTTGCAGGGTGATTCCGAGAGCGGATGCCCCCGGGTAGTACGACCACGCGATCGACAGGGTGGCCAATAGCAAGAACGCGGTGATGGTCTTGGGAAACTTGCGCCAGTTCAGGGGCGGGGCCAGGGCCGCCTGGTAGGTATGGCCGCGGGCGATGTCGCGGTCGGTGGGGGTGTCGTCGGGTGTTGCGGCGTTCACTGCGGCGTTCACTGCGGCGTTCAGTGCGGCGCGATTGCGGGCATTGGTACGTTGGGTGCCGAGGCCGATGATGCTGCCGGCGACCACGATCACGGCGATGGCGCCGAAACCCCACCAGCCGCCGAGGTTGCGCCAGAACTGGCCGGCCAGAACGGTGAACCAGACGAAGGTCGCGAAGAGTCGAATGACGAGACGACTCTGCACGGCGGACATGGTTTCAGATTACCGGTGTTGGTGCGCCGGGTTCCCCGCCGCTAGTCGGCGTGAACCTCGGCCGGGTCGACGAGGCGGCGCAGCGGCTCCGTGTTGCGGTAGCCGATGCCAGGCCGTTCAGGCGAGTGGGAACGAGGCGGGCTGGGCCGGCGGCGTCTTCGCTCAGGCGCACGGGCATCCGCTTTGTGCGCGCCGTGAAGACCTGTTCGGGGTTTCGGGGTGGCTGAGTGGTCAATGAGCGGCCCGCGATCAGGCTCGTCGCTACGGGCGACGGCGCATAACTCCTGCAATTCGTAAGGTTGTTCACATGACTTGCCCGAAATTACGGGGGCCTCATCCCGAGCAGCTAGAAATTGCAGGAGTTATGCGCGGCACCCGACTGTTCCTGGTCGACTCGGCAGCGGGATGGACCCTAGTCGCCCTTGCGGGGAGTGAGGTCGGGCGGGTCAACGATGTTGTATTCGTGGGCCAGGGCGCTCAGGGCGGCGCGGTAGCCGCACATGCCGTGTACGCCTGGTCCGGGCGAAGTCGACGAGGAGCACAGGTAGACACCGGCGAGTGGGGTATGCCACGGGTCGCCGGAAAGCACCGGGCGGCGCACGAGCTGGGTCATGCTGATCGCTCCGGCCGCGATATCGCCGCCCACGTGATTGGGATTGTGGTTCTGCATTTGCGCGGCGGTCTGGCTGTAGGAGGCGAGGATGGTGTCGCGAAATCCCGGGGCGAAGCGTTCGATCTGCCGGGTGATCTGCTCGGTCTGATCGTGGGTGGAGCTCGCCGGCACATGCGTGTAGGCCCAGAGCGTGTGTTTTCCGGCGGGAGCGCGGGTCTCGTCGAGAATGCTTGGCTGAGCGGCGAGCACATAGGGGAACTCAGCGTGCCGTCCGCGGGCGACGGCGTTTTCGGCGCGGGCCTGGTCGGCGCGGGTGCCACCCACGTGCAGGGTCGGCGCTCGCCGCAGGTCTGTCGCGGTGAAGGGAACCGGTTCGGAGAGTGCGAAATCCACCTTCGCGACCGCGTTGCCATAGCGAAAGCTCCTGAGGGATGCGGCGTAGCGAGCGGGCAATGCCCCGTCGGCAAGGTCGACGAGGGCGCGCGGCGTCACGTCCAGCAGCACGATGCGGGCCGACGGCAGCTCTTTCAGGCTGGTGATGTCGGCATCCGTCACGATTTCGCCGCCGTGCGCGAGCAGATCGTCGGCGAGAGCCTGCACGATGGCGCCGCTTCCTCCGATCGGAATGGGCCAGCCCCGAGCGTGTGCGTGCGCGGCCAGGGTGAGCCCGGCGCCGGCGGTGGAGGGGCTCGGCAGCCGCCCGATCGAGTGGGCGAACGTTCCGGTGAGCAGCGCCGGCGCGGTCACGCCGGAAAAGCGCCAGTTCCAGGCCGGGCTGCCCTGCTCGAGCGTGCGCAGCCCGAAGCGGGCCAGCATGAGCGGATGCCGCGGCACGCGCAGCAGCGCATCCCCGGTGAGCTCGGCGATGGCGTGGATGTTCTGCACGAGCGGCCCCAGCAGCCGCAGCCAGGCCGGACCGTCGCGCCCGAGGCTGGCGGCGGTGCGTTCGATATCGTGCCAGGCCACGCCGGCGCGGCCACCGGGCAGCGGATGCCCGAAGGAGATCTCGGGAACTTTAAGTTCGATGCGGTCCTTGAGGCCGAACTTCTGAAAGAACTCGGAGGCGAGCGCGAGCGGATGCACGGCGCTCCCCACGTCGTGGCGAAACCCGGGCAGGGTGAGTTCGGCGGTCGCCGCCCCGCCGCCAATCTGCGGGTTGCGCTCGTAGACGCGCACCCGGAGGCCGGCGCGGGCGAGGGTGACGGCGGCGGCGAGGCCATTCGGGCCGGATCCGACGACGATCGCGTCGAGCCCCTGGTCGGTGGTCACTCCGGGCCGCGCTGCTGTGGTCTCATTCCGACACCGTATCCCGGGCCCGGGCGCACACGCACCCCCGGGCATGGAATCGGGGCCGTTGGTATGAGCTCAGACGAAGGCGGCCTGGCCGGTGATGGTACGGCCCACGATGAGAGTGTTCATCTCCTGGGTGCCCTCGTAGGAGTAGATGGCCTCGGCGTCGGCGAAGTGCCGCGCCACGTTGTACTCGAGGGTCACGCCGTTGCCGCCGAACAGCTCGCGGCACCACGCCACGCTCTCCCGCATGCGACTGGTCGTGTAGGCCTTGGTCAGCGCGGAGTGCTCGTCGCGCTGCACACCTTCATCTTGCAGCTGCGACACCCGTACGACCATGCCGAGGCTCGCGGTGATGTTGCCGAGGCTCTTCACCAGCAGATCCTGCACGAGCTGGTGACCGCCGATGGCCTTGCCGAACTGTTCGCGCTTTTTCGAATAGGCCACGGCAGCGTCGTAGGCGCCGATGGCATTGCCGACGGCCGCCCACGAGACCTCGGCGCGCGTGGCCCGCAGCACCTTGGCGGTGTCCTTGAAGGAGTTGGCGTTCTGCAGGCGCAGGTGCTCGGGCACGACCACGTCGGTCAGGGTGATGTCGGCGTTCTGCACCGTGCGCAGGCTGATCTTGCCCTCGATCTTGGTGGCCGAGTAGCCGGCGGTGTCGGTGGGAACGATGAAGCCCTTGACCTGGTTGTCGGCGGTGTCCTTGGCCCAGATGATGGTCACATCGCTGAAGGTGGCGTTGCCGATCCAGCGCTTGGCGCCGTTCAAGGTCCAGGTGTCGCCCGTACGGGTGGCGGTGGTGCGCAGGCCCTGGGCCGCATCGGAGCCGGAGAGCGGCTCGGTCAGCCCGAACGCTCCCACGATCTCGCCCGCAGCGAGGCGCGGAATCCACTCGGCGCGCTGCTCGGCAGAGCCGCAGGCCGCAATCGACCCGGCCGACAGCCCGTTCTGCACGCCGACGAAGGTGGCAACGGATGCGTCCACTCGCGCCAGTTCCAAAGCCGCGAAGCCACGGAACACGGCCGAATTCGTGAACGGTTTCGTTTCGTCCCAACCGAAGGAATACACACCGAGCTCGGCGAGCGGCTTGATGATCTGGGCAGGGAATTCGGCGCGTTCCCAGCATCCGTTCGCGATGGGACGAATCTCCTGGTCGAGGTAGGCGCGCAGCTTCAGGATGGCCTCCTGCTCGGGCGCGGTGAGAAGGTTTTCGTAGCCGAAGATGTCGCTGCCGAGTAGCTCAAAGGTCATGGATGCTCCGTTGCAAAATAGGCGGTCGATACGCAACCGGTCTAGCCATCAGCCTAGGGTCGTTGGCTGGATGATTGAAGTCGGTTGGTAGTTTGGTCTAAACAGCGTACGAAGGAGCCGAAAATGTTTGTGGGCATCACCAATACCCCGCGCGATTACGCCTGGGGCTCCACACGAGCCATCGCCGATCTGCTCGGTCATACGCCGTCGGGCGGGCCGGAGGCCGAGCTCTGGCTCGGGGCCCACGCCGGCTCTCCCTCGGTGATCGAGGATGCGGAGCAGGCGGGCGGTTTCACCGATCTCGCTGGCTGGATCGCGGCTTCGCCGGCGATAGCACTCGGAGCGGACTGGGCGACGCGGCAAGCGGATCCCGCCGGCTCGGCCACGGCGGCCCCGCGCCTGCCGTTCCTCCTGAAGATTTTGGCTGCGGGACGCCCGCTATCGCTGCAGGCGCACCCAACGACCGAACAGGCCCGTGCGGGGTTCGCGCTTGAGAACGAGGCCGGAATCGCCGTCGACGCCGGCAACCGCAACTACCGCGACCCTTTCCATAAGCCCGAACTTCTCTTTGCGCTCAGCGACACGTTCGAAGCGCTCTGCGGGTTCCGCCCGCTCGCCGAGGTACACGGCATCATCGCCGAGCTGCGCCTGCTCGACCTCGCGAACGAGAACCCGCAGGCCGGCGCCATCGACCTGCTCGAGCAACACCTGGCCGAGGGCCTGCGCGACACCGTTGACTGGCTGCTGCGAGACGGCCGCGGAGGCGACTCGGGCGAGGTGAAATGGCTGGTCGAACGGGTGGTCCTGCTCGCCCAGCACGCCAAGTTCCTTGCCGGAGGGGGAGCAATCATCGGCTACGCGAATGAGCTGGCGGCGGTGCGCGTGCTCGCCGCCGAGTACCCCGGCGACCCCGGAATCGTGCTCGCCTTGCTGCTGAACCGGGTTTCCCTGAAGCGTGGTGAGGTGTTGTATCTGCCGGCCGGCAGCATCCACGCGTATCTGTCCGGACTCGGCGTGGAGGTGATGGCGGCCTCCGACAACGTGTTGCGCGGCGGGCTCACCCCCAAACACATCGACATCGAAGAGCTGCTCGCGGTGCTCGACTTCACTCCGGCGACGTCGCCGCTCCTCGCTCCGATCGTTCTCGCAGACGGCGTCTCACGGTACCGGCCCGGGGTTGCCGACTTCGAGCTCGTGCGCATCCACGCGGATGCCGACGCCGCGTCGCCGGCGCCCGTCACGATGCGACAGGTCACCCTCACCGGCCCGTCCATCGCAATCTGCACGGCCGGCGGATTTCTCATCGCGGGCGGCGCGTCGTCGCGACCGCTCAAGCACGGCCAGGCCGTGTACATCACGCCGGATGAGGGCACCCTGACGTTCGCCGGCACCGGCGAGGTCTTTCTCGCGATGCCCGGTGCGTAGCCCGGTTTTCGACGAACGCCGGCACGTCCGATCGGCTAGCCGACCCTGCGAGGGCCGAAGGCCCGGCGGTAGGCGGTGGGGGTGGTGTGCAGCACCTGCAGAAAGTGGTGACGCATCACGGCGGCTCCGCCGAAACCGGTATCGACGGCGATTGCTTCGAGGCTGCGCGAGGAGTCTTCGAGCAGTTCCTGCGCCCGCAGCAGCCGCTGCCGGTTGAGCCAGCGGGTGGGCGTCGTGCCGAGCTCGGCACGGAACCGGCGCGCGAAGGTGCGCGGCGACATGAGCGACTTGCGGGCGAGCAGGTCGACCGGCAAGTCCTGGTCGAGGTGGCGCAGCATCCACTCGGTGACGGCGGCGAAGGATTCGTTCTGGCAGTCGACGACCGATGCTTCGATGTACTGCGACTGCCCGCCGTCGCGCTGCGGCGGCACGACCATGCGGCGGGCGATGACGTTGGCGGCCGTCACGCCGAGTTCGGTGCGCACGATGTGCAGCGCGGCGTCGATGCCCGCGGCGGTGCCGGCCCCGGTGACGACGTGGCTGTCGTCGACGAACAGAACATCGGGGTCGACGGTCGTCTCGGGGAACGAGCGGGCGAGGGCGTCGGTGAACATCCAGTGGGTCGTGCTGCGGCGGCCATTGAGGATGCCGGCCTGGGCGAGCACGAATGCACCGCTGCAGACGCTGAGCACCCAGGCGCCGCGGGCTTCAGCGTCGCGCACCACCTGCAGCACGCGCGGGTCGACGGACTCGCTTTTTTCGTAGCCGGGAATGGCGATGAGGTCGGCATCGGCCGCGGCTGACAGGTTGTCGTGCACGACGATGTCGAAGCCGATCTTGGTGCGGATCGGTCCGGGTTCGGCGGCCACGACGTGAAAGTCGAACAAGGGCCCGCCCTGGGCGCTGCGGTCGATACCGAACACCTCGCAGATCACGCCGAATTCAAACGGCGCCAGACCCGGAAGGGTGACGCAGACGATCTTCTGGAGCATGAGCATCCTTTCCTCAACATTGGCAGGAATGTATCAAACAGTGACGACTCTGGCACTCGCGGCAGAAAAGCACAATTCATAGAATTTCTGCCATGTTCATTTTCTTTTGGCTTCTCACAGCTCTCGCCGTCACGGCTATCGTTGGCACGATTCGCGCTATTCGACGCGATAGCTCTGGTCGAAGAGCCCCCCTGATAGCCGACGAGTATGATGCCGCGGTTCGCTGGCGCTAGCCTGTAGCGGTGGCGCACCCGAGTGTCGCACGAACGAACGGGGCGTTATGGCGTGGTTGGTAACCGGCGGAGCGGGCTACATCGGATCCCACGTGGTGCGTGCGTTCCAGGCTGAAGGCCTCGACGTGGTCGTGCTCGATGACCTCTCGAGCGGCCACGAGTCGTTTGTACCGGCGGGGGTCCCGTTCATTCGGGCGAATGTGCTCGACGGTGGCACCCTGTCGCAGGTCTTTCAGGAGCACCATGTGAGCGGCGTCGTCCATGTTGCCGGATTCAAGTACGCCGGCGTCTCGGTGCAGCGCCCGTTGCACACCTACGAACAGAATGTGACGGCTACCGCCACGCTGCTCGCCGCCATGAACTCGGCCGAGATCGACCGCATCGTGTTCTCATCGAGCGCTGCCGTCTACGGCACGCCGCGCACGGACCTCGTCACCGAAGACACACCGAAGAACCCGGAGTCGCCCTACGGCGAATCCAAGCTGATCGGCGAGTGGCTGCTGCGCGATCAGGCCGTCGCAACCGGGCTGCGCCACACCTCGCTGCGCTACTTCAACGTCGTCGGCTCCGGTGACCTCGCCCTGTGCGACACCAGCCCGCACAACCTCTTTCCGCTGATCTTCGCCGCGCTGCTCGAAGGACGCACCCCGCGCATCAACGGTGACGACTATGCCACGCCCGACGGAACCTGCGTGCGCGATTACATCCACGTGGCCGACCTCGCGCTCTCGCACGTCGCCGCAGCCCGCCGCCTCGACGCCGGCGACGCGATCGAGCCGGTCTACAACCTCGGCAGTGGCGACGGCGTCTCGGTCGGTGAAATCATGGCGAGCGTGCGCCGAGTCACCGGTATCGACTTCGTACCAGAGATCGGCCCACGCCGTGCCGGTGATCCGGATCGCATCGTGGCCTCCGGCGCGCTCGCGGCCCGTGATCTGCGCTGGAGCATGAGCCACACCCTCGAGCAAATGGTGCAGAGCGCCTGGGACTCCTCACGCGCCTTCGTGCGCTGAGAGCAGCGACACGCCGACTCCGGGCCTGATCGTGCTACGTTCGCAACATTGCTCCACACATGCTGCCCTCGAACGCGCGAATTCGTCGTCACCGTCGGCGCGTCGCAACCCTCTAGCCCGTATTGAGGGTTTACGATCTGCGACTTGACGTTATCGAATTACACCGGTGTAATTAGATACAGCACTAAACGGTGCGGAGCGAGCGCTGGGAGACGATATGGCTATACCTGACTATCGTTCCGGAGTACCAGAGGACTGGTTCGTTGACCCCGTCACCCTCGGTGTTCCAGGAATACGACAAGATCTCGGCGACGAAAACCTGTTGGCCTGGCAGGCCGACTCGCTCTGCGCGCAGACCGACCCCGAGGCATTCTTCCCCGAAAAGGGCGGTTCCACGCGCGACGCTAAGAAAATCTGCTCCGGCTGCGAAGTTCGTAACCAGTGCCTCGAGTACGCGCTCGGTAATGACGAACGGTTCGGTATCTGGGGCGGTCTGTCTGAGCGCGAGCGCCGGAAACTGCGTAAGCGCGCTTAGCGTTTTCTCGTCGGGCAACGCTCGGCCTCCCCAAGCGGATTCCTGGTCGGCCCGCTGTCGCGTCGCGGTGGGGGAACGGAAATTGCGGCATCCGTCCAGCCAATATTCGTGGCGCGCCCTCTCGGTTCAGGGCCGCTCGCCGATCCCGACCTAGGCTGGTTCTGTTATGCAACCGAGAGTCACCGCCATCCTTGTCGCCCGAAACGGCGCGAAACACCTTGAGCGAACTCTCAAGGCGCTGTCGCTACAGACCCGTAAACCCGACATTGTCATCACCGTCGACTGCGGCTCGAGCGATGCGACCGCGCAACTGCTCGCCGAATTCGGGCCGACGCAGTTCATTGCCGCCGACGCCGATCTGCACTTTGGACAGGCGATTGCTGCCGCCGTGCGCGTGACGCCGCCGCCCACGCACGATCGCGAGCTGCTCTGGCTACTCGCCCAAGACAGCGCGCCCGACCCGACTGCGCTCGAGGTGCTCGTAGACGCACTCGAGATCGCCCCTTCGGTAGCCGTCGCCGGGCCCAAGGCGATGGAGTGGATCGCCAGCGAATATATCCACAACTTCGGCGAGTCGATGACGCCGGCCGGTGCCACCGTCACCCTGGTCGAGAGTGAACTCGACCAGGGCCAGCACGACGGCCTGAGCGACGTACTCGCCGTCAGCGCCGGCGGTCTGCTCGTGCGCCACATGGTCTGGGAACAGCTCGGGGGATTCGACCCGGCACTACCGACCGTGGATGACTCGCTCGACTTCTGCGTGCGCGTACGCCTGGCCGGGTATCGGGTATCGGTCGTACCGGCCGCTCGTGTGGCATCGGCCGGTGACGGTGTTGCCGGACCAAACCAGTCCTCACGGGGGCGCCTTCGTCGCCGTCGGGTACGGGCAGAACGCTCTGCCCAACTGCATCGCCGCCTGGTCTACGCTCCGGCCTGGACCCTGGTTTTTCACTGGCTGTCTCTGCTGCCGCTCGCCTTTCTCCGATCAATCGGGCAACTGCTGCGCAAAGAACCGGGCGCGATTGTCGGAGAATTCGCTGCGGCATTCGGCGCCGCTTTCAATGGAATGCGTGTTGGTAATGCCCGCCGTTCCTTCGCCAAGACCCGAACTCTCGGCTGGGATGCCATTGCGACCCTGCGGGTTCCCTCAGCCGAAGTGCGCCGACGGCACGCGCTCAAGCGTGAAGCGAGCCTGTTCGGCCTGCACGGCGAACGGCCCGAAATTCGATTCTTCTCCGGCGGCGGCGCCTGGACCATGCTCGCCGCGGCCGTTGTGGGAATCATCATGATGGTGCCGTTGCTCGGCGCCGACACCCTCACCGGCGGCGGCCTGTTGCCGCTCTCACCGAGCCTGCCCGAACTGTGGGCAAGCGTCGGCTACGGCTGGCGCGATCTCGGACTCGGCTTCGTCGGAGCGGCCGACCCTTTTGCCGCGGTCGTGGCCGTGCTCGGCTCGATCGCGTTCTGGTCGCCCTCGTTCGCGCTCGTGCTGGTCTATGCCCTGGCCTTTCCGCTCGCAGCAATCGGCGCGTGGATGGCCGCAACCCGACTGACCGACCGCGGCAGCCTGCGGGCCCTCGCCGCCGCACTCTGGGTGCTGGCCCCGACGTTTCTGATCGCTCTCGCTACCGGACGCCCCGCCGCGATTCTCGTGCACCTACTGCTGCCCTGGCTGTTCTTTGCCTGGTTCGCCGCCGCGCGCACCTGGTCGGCGTCGGCATCCGCTGCCCTGCTCTTCGCTGCCGTCGTGGCCTGCGCGCCGTCCCTGGCCCCAGCACTGCTCGTCGGCTGGCTGTTCAGCGTGGCCCTGGCCGGCCGTCGGGTGATGCGCTTCATCGGTATTCCAATGCCGGCGCTGGCTCTGTCGTTGCCGCTCATTCTCGACCGGGGCCTGCGCAGTGACTGGCTGGCCCTCGTCGCTGACCCGGGCTTGCCCGTGCCGAGCGCGCACGCACCCACCCTGCAACTGCTGCTCGGGCTGCCCGGCTCTGACGGCTGGGCGGCTGTGCTCGACCGGTTCGGGATCGTCGGCTTCGACCCGCAACTGTTCGTGCCCATCCTGCTCGCGCCGCTGGCCGTGCTCGCCCTGCTGGCGCTGCTGCTGCCCGGCGCGCGTCTGGCCGGCGGCGCCTGGCTGGTCGCGCTGCTCGGCTTGGGCACGGCCCTCGTCGCCAACCAGCTCGTGCTTGCCGCGATCGGAGCTGAACCGGTGCGCGTCTGGTCCGGTGCCGGCCTCAGCCTGTACTGGCTCGGCCTGGTCGGCGCCCTCATTATCGGTCTGCGCTCGCTGCGCCGGTTCGCGTCGACGCCCGGCGCTGTCGCAGCCCTCGCCCTGGCCGTGGTTGTACTCCCGCTTATTGGTTCATTGCACGTCGGCACTGCGGTCGTGCGCGAGGGAAACGGGCAGACCCAGCCGGCCTTCGTTGCCGCTGAAGCTCAGATCGACAACCGGGTCGGCACGCTCAAGCTCACCCCACAGGTCGATGGCGGCTTGCTCGCGTCGATCGAGCGCGGCGTTGGCGCCACCCTGAACCAACAATCCACTCTGGACAGCACGGACCAGACCCTCAGCGTCCGTGAGAAAATGCTGGCGGAGCTCGCCGGCAACCTGGCCTCGCGCAGCGGACGCGATGCCAGCGCTGACCTGGCCGAGTTGGGCATCCGCTTTATCGTCTTGCAGCCGGCCGGTTCCGGCATCGACGCCGCCGACACCGCATTGCGCACCGAAACCGCCCTCGATGGCAACTCGGCGCTGGCTCCGGTCGGCGACACCGAGTTCGGCCGCCTGTGGCAGTTCGGCGAAACGGATACTGCGGCGTCTGTGCCCATACCGGTTCGCGCCGGCGGCGTCTTCGGGTTTGTGACCCTGCTCATCGCTTTCGCCGTAGTGGGCAGCGCGGTGCTGTTGTCGCTGCCGATCGGCGCCGGCCGTGAAGCCGTGCGGCAGGCTAATCGTGACGCGATTCGGCGGGCGGCCCGCGCTGACGCCAAACAGAAGCCCAAACGGGTGCGGCGGGCGAAGGGATCGGTGGCGTCTGACCTGAATACCGACCGGGAAATGCCGCTCGGTACCGACCTTGAAGCGGACCTCGCGATAGACCGGGAAACCGGCGTCGGCACCAAACTGGAAGCACCTGATGGTGGCACCGCCGATTCCGTGGAGGGCGACAATGCCCGATAAAAGCCAACTTGCCCGCATCGGCGGCCGGACCGGACGCGGTGTGCTCGGCCTCGTCGGCATCGCCGTCGTTGTTGCAACGCTCGGCGCGGCCACGCTCGTGACCCTGCCGACCATCGAGCGCGACCCGCAATCCAGTGAGATCTTGCCCCTGCCGAGTGAGCAGCAGCGGGTCTGTCCCGGGCCGCTCCTGACCCTCGCCGAGGACTCGACAAAGGCGCAGTCGGCGTCGAGTGTAGGGGCGGCATCCGCTGTGTACGGCGCCGTTGACGCGGTGTCGCTGCAACAGATTCGGCCGCAGGTGACCGAGATCACCGCCGTCGACGATTCGAACAGTCGTCAGCCGCCGTTACTGCTGACCGTTCCCGTGCAGAATGGTGCCACCGTGCCGCCACTAGTGGCCGGCAGCCAGTCGCAGGTTGCCGCCACCGACACCATTGGCGGACTCGCCGTCGCTGCCTGCGCTGAAGCGGTCAGCGACAGCTGGATCGTCGGTGGGTCGACCGATATCGGAAGCACCAGCCTGCTGCTGCTGAGCAACCCGACCCCCGTGCTCGCGACCGTCGACGTGATGGTCTTCGGCGAGAGTGGCCTCGTCGACGCGCCCGGAGCGACCGGCATTCTGGTGCAGCCGGGGGAGCAGCGGGTCATCTCACTGGCCGGCCTCGCGCCGAACCTGAAATCATCGGTGCTGCAGGTGTCATCGCGCGGTGGCCAGGTGGCAGCGTCACTGGAGCAGAGCAGCATTCGAGGCATCGAACCGGGCGGAGTCGAAATCGTCGGTGTCACCGCGACACCCGCCACCGATCAGATCATTGCCGGGGTGCGCGTGATGGCGGCCGTCAGCGCTGAGACAGTCACGACGGGTGAGGGTTTCAACGCCGACACCCCGTCGATTCGGGTATTCGTGCCGGGCTCCAAAGCGGCGACGGTGCAGATCGGCGTGACGAGTGCTGATGGCACCGCAGAGGGAACGTCGACCCAGGTTAACGTCGAACCCGGCATCGCCACCGAGATTCCGCTTGCGCCGCTGGCCGTAGGCAGCTTCTCCGTGCACCTGCGCTCCGACGAGCCAATCGTCGCGGCGGCGCGCACCGCCACCGACAGTGCCGGCGGAAAGGACTTCGGCTGGTTCTCCGCTTCGGCACCGCTAGTCGGTTCATTCGCCGTAGCCGTGGCCGCCGGTCCATCGCCGACCCTGCACCTGGTCAACGGCGGGGCAGCGGATGCCGTACTCACCCTCACGCCCGACGAAGGCACCCCGGTCGACCTCCAGATCGACGCCGGGGCCAGCGCCACGGTACCGGTGTCTGGCGGAGCGACTTACGTTGTGAGCGGCGGTGTGGAACTCTGGGCGCTCGTGGACTACTCCGGCGACGGGGTGCTGTCGTCCTTCGCCCTCAACCCGCCCGGGCCGCTGGCGTCCTCGATCCGCGTCTACTCGCACTAGTTCTCCGCGGACGGGGCCTGGGCCTGGGCCCGGGCCCCGGGCCCCGTTTATAACCTGGGCCCGCGGACGGGGCCCAGGCCCGGAACGTGTGAGGAGCCTGTGTGGCAGCGGCTGGCTGCCGTGGTGTGCAGCTTTCGATGGCACACTGAACACTAGACATGTAACCCGCTGGGAGCCGCTTGTGACGCTTGACCCGACTGCCTCGTTGGCTGACCCCGTGGCCGATTCTTTGGCTGACCCTGTGATCGACCCGACCGCCCGGGCAGAGATCGCCGTCATCGGCGGCTCCGGACTCTACGAACTCATCGACCCATCCGGCGCCGTCACGCACCAGGTGCAGACGCCCTACGGAACCGCTCCGGTCACGATCGGCCTGCGCGCCGGTCGCCGCGTCGCGTTCCTGCCGCGGCACGGCAGTGGCCACAGCGTCGCCCCGCACCGGATCAATTACCGCGCTAACATCTGGGCTCTCGCCTCGATCGGCGTGCGCGCGATCATCTCCTCGTCGGCTGTCGGCGGCGTCACGCCGGAGTACGCGCCGGGGCTGCTCGTGGTCACCGATCAGTTCATCGACCGCACGAGCGGCCGCCCCGACACGTTCTACGACCGGGAATCGGTGCAGCACCTCTCAGCCGCCGACCCGTTCGACCCCTCGCTACGCGGCTATGCCGTGCGCGCGCTCGAGGACCTCGGGGAGAACTTCGCGCCGACCGGAACCGTCGTCGTTATTCAGGGCCCGCGCTTCTCGACCCGCGCCGAGTCGGTCTGGTTCCGGTCGATCGACGCGCACATCGTCAACATGACCGCCTACCCTGAGATCGTACTGGCCGGCGAACTCAACATGGGCACGGTCAACCTGTCGTTCGTAACCGACGCCGACGCCGGTCTGGCCCCGGTTGCCGCCGCTGATTCCGGCAGCCCGACACCATCCGTCGTCACAACCTCCAGCGCGACGGATGCCGTCACCGCGTCGGCCGTGTTCCGTCGCCTCCGCGACGCCCAGCCACGCATCCTGGCCGCGATCGACGGGATCCTGCGTGCCCTGCCGACGGACTTCATCCCCCGTGAGCTCATCGACCCGGCTCAGGTCGACGCCGTGCTGGCACGTGCCGTGGCATCGGAGATCGCATGACCGTCGTGCTCATCACCGGGGGCGCGGGCTTCATCGGGTCCGCGATCGTCGATGCCGCTCTTGCCCACGGCTACACGGTGCGCGTGCTCGACTCCCTGCGTGCCGACGTGCACGGCCCTGCCTCGGTGCTTCCCCCGGTTCCGGCTTCGAAATGGGGGCTTGGGGTCGGGAACGCTCGTCCGGCGGGGCTCGACTCGCGCGTGGAGTTCGTGCACGGCGATGTCACCGACCCTGCCACGGTCGCCCGCTCCCTCGCAGGCGTCGACGTGGTGTGCCACCAAGCCGCCAAGGTGGGCCTCGGCGTCGACTTTGCCGATGCCCCCGACTATGTACACAGCAACGAGGTAGGAACGGCGGTGTTGCTGGCCGCGATGGCCGAGCGCGGTATCCGTCGCCTGGTTTTGGCGTCGTCCATGGTGGTCTACGGCGAGGGCAGCTACCGTGGTCCGAACGGACCCACCCGGCCGGGCCCGCGCCTCGCGTGCGACCTCGACGCCGGACGCTTTGACCCCCTCGATCCCGAGACCGGGCAGGCGCTCGAACCCGTATTGGTGAGTGAAACTGATCCGCTCGACCCGCGCAACGTTTACGCGAGCAGCAAACTCGGCCAGGAATACCTCGCCACGGCTTGGGCTCGATCGACCGGCGGGCGCGTTGCCGCCCTGCGATATCACAATGTCTATGGTCCGGGCATGCCGCAGAACACGCCCTATGCAGGAGTCGCGTCGCTGTTCCGGTCGGCCATCGAGCGCGGTGAGGCCCCGCGGGTCTACGAAGACGGGCGCCAGCGCCGCGACTTCGTGCATGTGCGCGATGTTGCCGCGGCTAACGTGGCCGCGTTGGAGTTCACCGCTCCTGAGGGATCAACGCATTCCGGAGTTGTACGCCCATTCAACGTCGGCAGCGGAATTGTGCACACCATCGGGGACATGGCCACCGCCCTCGCTGCTGCGGCCGGTGGCCTGGCCCCGATCGTGACCGGGCAGTATCGGCTCGGCGATGTGCGGCACATCACCGCATCCTCCGAGCGCTTGCGCACCGAACTCGGCTGGTCGGCACAGGTCTCGTTCGAAGACGGTATGCGTGAGTTCGCCACGGCTCCGCTGCGCGCAGCAGTACGCCCCTGACCGCGCCCCCCGCCCACACTCGAGGGCCGATTCACGCAATCCGAGGGGAATGTCCCAGGCTGCCGCTTATCTTTCGGGCGTGCCCGGGTGCGCCGCACCTCGTGTTCCTGACTGAGCAACCAACCCCCGTCACGCCAGCGGATGCTGCGGCAACAGCAGCTCAAACCGGCATCCGTTCTCAACATTGGTCACGGTCACCTGCCCGGCATGAGCTCGCACGATTCCCTCGACGATCGCAAGGCCCAACCCGGCACCGCCGCTGCGGCCGGCGCCGGTTCCGCAAGCGGACGCGGTGCGCGGCTCGCTCGCTCGCCAGCCGGCTTCGAACACCCGGCCAAGGTCCCGCTCGGGAATGCCTCCGGCCGCATCGACGACCGAAATCACCGCCCGCCCGTCGTCGTGCGCGGTGACCGAGACAACGATGGCGCTCCCGGCCGGGGAATGCTGAATGGCGTTCATGACCAGGTTGCCGACCGCGCGGGCGAGTTCGCGGGCATCCGCCTGCAGCGTGAGACCGCGCTCGCCCTCGAATCGCAGGTGGAGGGATTTTGCGAGGGCGACCGGCGCGAGATCGGCGATTGTGTCGCTGATCAAGTCATACAGGGCGACCCGTTCGAGGTTGAGCTGGAGGGTCCCGGCGTGGATCCTAGACAGCTCGAACAGGTCATCGACCATGCCGCTGAGCCGGTCGACCTGCCCGCGGATCTGCACGTAGTAGCGCTCGGGGTCGGGTGCCATGCCATCTTCGAGGGCCTCGGCCATGGCGCGAATACCGGCGAGGGGCGTGCGGAGGTCGTGCGAGATCCACGCTACGATTTCACGGCGCGACGCTTCCATGCGTTCCTCCCGCTTGCGGGATTCGGTCAGCCGATCGGCCGTCGCGGCCAGTTCCCCGGCGAGCGAGGCGAACTCCGTACTCGTATGCCGGTCCGGGGATGTGACGGCTTCGCCGCGGCCGATGCTTGCCGCTGCGGCCCGAAAATACTGGTTGTCGCGCGCGAGTGAACGCCCCAGCACCGCGGCCATCACGAGCGACACGATCCCGGCGACGACGGCCACCGTGTAGAACATGTTCAGGTCGTGCGCCGATATGTACATGAGCGACGCCACCGCGGACATTCCGCTGACCACCGATGCAATGGTCGCGAACGCGACGATGACCACCTGAATCACGAGCGACCCCCGCGACAGCAGGCGTAGTGTCAGCAGGGCGAGCGCCCCCACGACGAGCGCGCAGCCTAGCGCGATGGCGACGACGGTCGCAAACATTTCAGCGTTCATCGCAACCCGTCATCCACGCTGCCTTCGCTGGCGCCGAGCGGAACCGGATCGAACCGGTATCCGACCCCCCACACCGTCGTGACGAGAAGCGGATGCGCCGGGTCGGCCTCGATCTTCTCCCGCAACCGCCGCACGTGCACGGTCACCGTGGACAGGTCGCCGAACTCCCAGCCCCAGACCGAACGGAGTAACTCCTCGCGGGTCAGTACCTTCGACGGCCGCCAGATGAGATAGGCGAGCAAATCGAACTCGCGGGCGGTGAGCACGAGCGGCTGGCCGCGTAATCGAATCTCGTGCGCGGCCAGGTTGAGCGAGAATTCGCCGACATCGAGAATCCCCTCCGGAATGTATTCGGTGTTGCTTCGCCGCAGCACCGACTGCACCCGTAGCACGAGTTCCCGCGGCGAGAACGGCTTCACCAGGTAGTCGTCGGCGCCAGCTTCGAGGCCCTCGATGCGGTGTTCCTCTTCGCCGAGCGCGGTCAGCATGATCACCGGTAACGCACCCCAGTTCATGCGGATCCGCCGGCATACCTCGATACCGTCCAGCAGCGGCAGCATACGGTCCAGCACCACCAGATCGGGCAGGGCAATTTCGGCCTGGCGCAGACCGGCGAGCCCGTCGGTGGCTTCATCCACGACGAATCCGGCGGCGCGCAGGTACCGCCCGACCACCTCAGATACCATCGGGTCGTCCTCGATGACGAGCACGCGACGGCCAGCGGGGGCATCTGTTTGGGGCTGCGCAAAATGTTGGGAGGGAGGCACCCCCCCAGACTAAGCGTGCCGCCGTCGCAGCGCGCGCACCAGTTGAGCGGATGCTTGACCCCCGGGACGGGCCGGCGTGAGCCCGAGTGGGGAACCGGGGCTCGGTCGCCGGGGTGACGCAAGCGCTGCACGCACACCCGGCAAAGTCATCCGACCGCCGCGGAACGCTCTCCAGACGGGTTTCCCAGCTTTCTTCTGTGCTTCGTAATATCTTTCACCCCGCAAACTCAGATATCCCGCCTAAGTTCGCCTAATGATCAATTTTCGGGTAGACGTTGTGTTGCCCTGCCTGAATGAGGTGCAGGCCCTGCCCTGGATTCTCGAACGCATGCCGGTCGGCTACCGCGCGATCGTTGTCGACAACGGCTCGACCGACGGATCGGCCGAACTCGCCCGTAGTCTCGGCGCGGAGGTCGTGCACGAAAGTCGTCGCGGATTCGGTGCCGCCGCCCACGCCGGTCTCCTGGCCGCCACGGCTCCGATCGTGGCCTTCTGCGACGCCGACGCCTCGATGGACCCCCGCGACCTGCCGCTCGTGGTCGACCCGATCATTGCTGACGAGGCTGATCTTGTGCTTGGACGCCGCCGCCCCACCACCCGCAACGCCTGGCCTCCGCACGCCCGTCTGGCAAATACCTATCTTTCCTGGCGACTGCGCCGAACAACAGGTGTGAATATTCATGACCTTGGCCCTATGCGAGCGGCGCGCCGCGAACACCTTCTCGCCCTCGACCTCATCGATCGCCGGAGCGGGTATCCGCTGGAGATGTTTCTCGGCGCCGCAGCGGCCAACTGGCGCATCTGTGAAGTCGATACCCCGTATGCACCGCGCGTCGGCCGTAGCAAAGTGACCGGAACCGTGCGCGGTACCCTCACCGCCATCACGGACATGTCCGCGCTGCTCAATACCGACCGCAGAAGACCAGCCACCGCCGACAACATCGGCCCCAGCATCCGGAACGAGGCCCGCTCATGACCGCGATCGTCGTCATTGCCAAGGAATGCCTGCCCGGCAAGGTCAAGACCCGGCTGCACCCGCCGCTCTCGCTCGAGCAGGCTGCGCAACTCGCCGCCGCCAGCCTCGCTGACACTCTCGCCGTTGCGTCAGAACTGCCGGCAACGCGCCATATTCTGGCGTTTGACGGCGTGACTGCGCCGGTGGAGGCATCCGCGTGGGAAATTTTGCCGCAGAGCGCTGGAAGCCTTGATGAACGCCTCGCTGCCATCTTTGACACCCTCGCCGAGCCCACTCTGCTGCTCGGAATGGACACCCCTCAGGTCAGCGCTGAGCTGCTCGCCCCCGTATTCACGGATTGGAGCGACGAAACGGACGCCTGGTTCGGCCCGGCCGATGACGGCGGCTTCTGGGCGCTCGCTTTGAAAAGCCCGAGTGGAACGCTGCTCCGCGATGTCCCGATGAGCCGCCCCGACACCGGCGCCCACCAGCTGCGACGCCTCG
Organism: Cryobacterium sp. Y57; assembly: GCF_002929505.1. Classification (GTDB taxonomy): domain Bacteria; phylum Actinomycetota; class Actinomycetes; order Actinomycetales; family Microbacteriaceae; genus Cryobacterium. The sequence continues at coordinate 16,907 of NZ_PJJL01000067.1, read as the reverse complement.
ACGAGGCCGGACTCAGCGTACGCCTCCTGCCGACACTCACCGACATCGACACCATAACGGATGCCCACACCGTCGCCTCGGTCGCCCCTCGCACGCGCTTCGCGCGTGCTTTCGCGGGGGTGCGGGCATCCGCTCGCCTGCAGGACACCGATTTTCTGCCAGCAGCCCTGAGCGGGGCACGCTCGTGACCCTCGTGTCGCCTCGCCGGTGGGAGCAGTGGGCAACCGGAACAGCTGACAACGTGGACCGCGCGACGGCCGAACACTTTCGCCGTCCGAGCACGTTCGGAGCTGGCGGGTCCGAACCATATGCCCAGGCGTTGCAGAGCGACGACAATGTGCTCTACCTCCACGGCAATCGGGCCGGTGCCGACCCGGGCACGCCGATGCGCGTGTCGACAATGCATGCCGCGCGATGGAGCGCCGGAGCCGATGCGATCGACCATTCCCTGCTCGACGGGGCTGCCGGACCGGTGCTCGACATCGGCTGCGGACCGGGCCGCATGATTCAAGCCGCCCGCGACGCGGGACTGAGCGCCCTGGGAGTCGACGTGTCGCCGACCGCCGTGCGAATCGCCCTCGCGGCGGGGCTCGCCGTTTTGCAACGCTCCGTCTTCGACGACATTCCGTTGGAGGGAACCTGGGCGACCCTGCTGCTCGTCGACGGCAACATCGGCATCGGTGGTGATCCCGACGCCCTGCTCGACCGATGCGCGGCGCTGCTCGCTGTCGACGGTGTGCTCGTCGTTGAGGTGCACCGCGACCCCGAGCACGACCTCGCCTATGAAGGCACCCTGCACGACGCTGCCGGACACACGAGTGACGCGTTCCCGTGGGCCGAAATCGGAGTCAGCGCCCTGTGCCGCCGGGCCGCGAAAGTCGGACTGGTGCAGGTCGCAGAATGGACCAGGGGCGGCCGTTCGTTCGCCCGCCTGGCCCGCTCCTAGCTGCCTGCCTGCACCGCTGTGCCTGCATCCACGGACGGGGCCCGGGCCCAGTCCGTGGATGCAGTCGATTAATTGGGCCCACGGCCACAAGATGGGCCCGGAGCTCGACACGTCACCGCCCGGAGTCATCCGGGAAGGCCTCGGCCGAGCTCCGCCAGCGCAGGAACGCCCATGCCGACAGCCCCACGGTGACCAGGGCCAGCAGGAGCCAGAAGATCGCAAGGTTCAGTCCGTAATTCAGCGGGAGCACGGTCGGGTTCGCGGGTGCGAAATTCTTCGCCACGAGCGTCGGCACCGCGATCAGCGACACGATCGATCCGACCACTATTGCGCCTTGAACGATCGCAATGACCGTGCCGGTCATGCGCCGACCGGCTCGCCGAAGCGCGATCCCGAACGCGAACACGATCGGCGCCAGAATCGCATCGTGCAGCACGATCGCCGCCGCAATCCACAGTGCGACCCCCGGTATGCGGGTTAGCCGCACCGAATCGAACAGCACAAACGCGCCCCAGGCGAGCAGCAGCACACCAACACCCAGCAGAGCCAGACGGATGTTGCGCATCCGTCTGCTGGTCGACGCCAGGATTCCGGCCGGCGGGGGATTCAGTCCCGTCTTACTCGTCGTCATCAGATCGCCTCGATTCGGCTGAGCCATTTGGTCTGCAGTACGCCGGGGCGGCCCGGCGCGATCATGCGCGCAGGATACCCGTGCTCGAGGTCGAGCGTCTCCCCGTTCAGTTCGAGTGCGACGAGGGTGAGCGGGTCACGCACATACTCGCGGCCCATCTCGGTCTTGCTGAAGCTGCCGCGTTCTTCGAGGCTGATCAGGCGAAACGAGGTGTCCGGGTCGGCGCTCAACAGATCGGCCAGGTCCCTCAATCGCACGCCGCGCCAGTGGGCCATCTGGCTCCAACCCTCGACGCAGGCGATCGGAAGCTGAACCTCGGTCTGCGGCAGCGCCAGCAACTCGGACCGGGTGAAGGAGCGTTCGGTGCCGGCCACCGCCACGGTGAGGGTCCACCCCGCGGCCAGGGCGGCATCCGCTACCTTGGCCTGCTCGCTCGTGCGGTTCACCGGAACGCCCTGCTGGCCGATGCCCTTCTTGCGTGGCCCAAACAGGTTGACCGCGTTCAGCGGTGTGAAGGTCTGGCCAGCGGTCAGGGCTACGACGGCAGTGGTGGCCACGCCTACTGTCGTGAGGAATCCGCGCCGACTGACACTATTGGTAAGCGTACGCGGCGTCGCGTCGATGTAATCGAGTACGCGCCCGGTCACGCCGCCGGGCCGACTGCTGCCCCACAATCGCACGGCCTCCGCGTCGGAAGCTCGGTCGACCGAGGCCGCATCTTCCGGATGCTCGCTGTCTAAGGAACCCTTGCTCCAGTACCGCGTGATCACCGGGAGCTTTACCCCGATGTGAATAACCAGCAACCCGATCAGCGCCCAGCCGAGCGCAAAGTGCACCTGCCGAAACGGAAACGGCCATGGATACCACTGAAAAGTGTTGAGCAGCCCCATCGTGATCTGCACGAGCGAGGCGCCCACGAAAAGGGCGATCGAGGCCCGTTCCAGAAAATGAACGAGCCCGCGTACCGGGGGATAGGCGAACAGGTTGGGAAAAACGATGTAGAGCTTGGCCAGCAGCAGGGGAAAACAGGCGATTCCCGTGATGATGTGCGTGCCCTGCGTCACCTGGTAGAGAAACTCCGGTCGGGTCGGAAATCGCATCCAGTCGAGGGGTTCCTGCAGAAAATGACTGTACAGACCGGTACCGAAGCAGATCAGAAAAGCGGCGCCGAGCAGCCGCCCGATCACTGTCGCCATCCGCGGATTGCGCACCGGCGATGCCAGCGCCCGCTGGGTCTCATACATTAATCGCCGCATACTCCTATTTGATCACCACACGGTCGCTAAAACCGGTGTGAATTTCTTACGGTGTGCACATGGCCAAACTTTTCCCCAGAAAAGTCGCTGGTCGGGATCATTTTTTCATCGGGCCGGCCGGGCGCATTGAGGTTATTGCCGGGAGGTTTCGCTACCGGACCCACCGGACTGTCGGTGGGTGTCGCCAACGTGATGGATATCTACTCGCTGAGACTCGTGCCGAGACTAAGGAGAAGCACGATGAAGGTTTTGGTCGCGACGGCGATCGCTGCCTCAATTCGCTGATCGTGCTCCCTGAACGCGAAGGGTGGGGCTAAGCAGCATCCTCGCTGTCCGGTCGAAGAATCTCGATCTGCTCTACCGTCACCTTGGGCGATGAGCGTTCACCCGTAGGTCTTACAATCCGCAGGTTTCTCACTCGCGCTTCCCCGAAAACATCGCGATTGGCCAGAGGTAGGTGAGGATGGTCTGGTGCGACTTATTCTGATCTCGGGACTGCTCGTGCTCAGCGCTGCCCTCACCGCGTTCAGCGTCAGCACCTTCCACCTGTTCGCACCCGACCGCGACGAGATACCACTCGTGCTGGCTACCAGTGCGCTCTGGCTCCTGTTCGGCCTGGCCTGGTGGCTGCTGCGTCGCGTGAACGGCAGGGCTGTGATTGCTCTGATCCTGGCTGGCTCCGCGCTGATCGGTGGCGCGGCCATGGTCGGTCCCCCCAACACGAGCACCGACTCGGCCCGCTACGCGTGGGACGGCATCGTACAAAACAACGGCATCAGCCCCTACGCCTTTACACCAGCGGATGGCCGCCTCGATTCCCTGCGGCCAGACTGGCTCTTCCCGGAGCCCCAGACCACGGCCGCCGGCACGGAAGTCTGCATCGGCGAGCGCATCGTGCGCGCCCGCACGACCGACGGCGATCTGCTCTGCTCAGCCCTCAACCGCACCGCCGTGCCGACGATTTACCCGCCTGCCAGCGAGATCTTCTTCGCCGGCGTGCGTTTTCTCACCGGCCCCGGCCCCGCCTACTGGCCGTTGCAGCTCGCCGGGCTGCTGCTAAGCCTCGGCACCACGGTCATGCTGCTGGTTGGAATGCGCCGCCGCGGCCTTGATGAAAGAAATGCGGCGCTCTGGGCCTGGTGCCCGCTCGTGGCGACCGAGGCGGTCACCAACTCGCATGTCGACATGCTCGGTGTCATCTTCGTCGTCGCAGCCGTTTTTCTGGTCTCGACCAGGAAAGTCTGGCGCGGCGGCATCATGCTCGGAATAGCGATCGGCACCAAACTCATCCCGGTACTGGCCGCGCCGGCCCTGCTCAAGCGGGGCGGCTGGCGCATGGTGATGGCATCCATTCTCAGCTTTGCGCTGCTCTATGTGCCCTATGTGCTCGCCACCGGTATCGGGGTGCTGGGCTACCTGCCCGGTTACCTGAGCGAGGAGGGTTACCAGGACGGCTCCCGATTCGCGCTGGTGTCTCTGGTCGCGCCGGGGTCATCCGCTATTATCGTGGCCGCCCTGATCCTCGCCGTAGTCGCCGTGCTGGTGATTCTCACCACCGATCAGAACCGGCCCTGGGTCGGGCAACTGGTCATGATCGGTGCGACCCTGCTCGTGCTCAGCCCCCGCTACCCCTGGTATGCGCTGCTGCTGCTGCCGTTCGTGGCGCTCAGCGGCCGCTGGGAATGGCTGCTCGTTCCGATGGCGCTCACTCTGCGGCTGCTCGTGCCGAACCCGGAGCTCACCCGGGTGTCGATCGCGATCGCACTCATCGTGATCGTCGCCATGTCACTGCGTCGCGCCGGCCCCGGAGTTTTCGAACGGATGCGGCACCCGTTCGCGTTCACACAGAGTTCATCCGCCTGACGGCTGAGCGGCGGATGCCGGTCACCTCGGCTCTATAACGTGGGCTGCAGCGCGCCTTTCGGCGTGCGGCGATCCACGAAAGAGTGCCGGCATGCGCAAGATTTTGATCATCGCGGCGGCCGCCGCCCTCAGCACGGTTCTGGTTGGCGGGGCTGTCGTGGCCGCACAGGGAGAGTCGGCGCTCGCCGAACCGGCCAAGGCAGCTGCGCCCCTCGACTCGAGCGCCGCCTTCGACCTGCAGTCCCATCGTGGCGGGCGCGGCGAACACACCGAGGAGAGCCTCGCCGCCTTCGCCGCCTCGCTCGAACTCGGCGTCAGCACGCTCGAACTCGACACGCACCTCACCCGCGACAACGCCGTCGTCGTCTGGCACGACGATGTGCTCACCACGAGCAAATGCCGCGACACAGAGGCCGCCTTCCGCCAGGACCCGGCCTTCCCCTACGCCGGCAGGCGCGTGCGTGAACTGACCCTTGCCCAGATTCAGACGCTGGACTGCGGATACCAGCAGTTGCCCGGCTATCCGGCGCAGCACAACGTACCCGGCAACATGATCGTCGAATTGGCCGACGTGTTCGCGCTCGTCGACGCTCACCATGCCGATACCGTGCAGCTCAATATCGAGACCAAGATCGAAACCCCCGGCCCAACCGGTGACGGGGAAATGACGGCGCTCACTCGCGCCGTCGTCGCCGCGATTGCGGTCTCCGGCCGTGCCGACCGAATCACCGTGCAGAGTTTCGACTGGGCCTCCCTCGACCTCGTGCGGCGGATATCACCCGAGCTGCGACTCGTCGCCCTCGCCCAGGACGACGACTGGCTCGAAGTGGGCCAGCCCGGCAGAAGCGTGCACCTCGGTGGGATCGATATCGACGACTACGACGGCTCGGTCGCCCGGGCAGCTGCGGCAAAGGGCTATGACGCCCTGTCGCCATCGTTCGAAACGGTCACGCCCGAGCTCATGGCCGAGGCCCACGCCGCCGGACTGCCCGTGATCCCGTGGACGGTCAGCGAGACCGCGCTCATGCACACCCTCGTCGACCTGGGCGTCGACGGCATCATCACCGACTATCCCACCCGGCTGCGCGCCGTGCTCACCGAGCGCGGCCTCAGTCTCCCGACGGCGTATCCGGCGCAGTGACCGTGCCCGTGCCCGCACTGCTGCCCCGAATTGAACCCGTCGCCGTCCAAATCACTGGACCCCCTGCTTGTGCCCTCGCCGCCAAACTGGGCATGCTCGTGCGGCTCTTCGTTCTCGTTTTTTCACGCCGGAGCGCGGGGCCACGTCGCCGCCTCATCAGGCTGGTGGGCCGCATTCGTCGGGCGGTACGCTACGAAGCCCACGCCTATTGGCGCACCCGTCCGATTCGCCCACACCATGTGCTGTACGAAGCGTTCAACGGATCCGGGCTGCTCTGCAACCCAGAGGCCCTGTTCAGGCAACTGCACAATATGCCTGATCAGAAGCATTTACGGCATATCTGGGCGCTCAACGACCCGCGTGTGGCGCGCCGGGAATTTCGCCACGATCGCACGGTGCGCTTCGTGAAAAGCGGCTCGCCCGCCTACTATCGTGCCCTCGCTACGAGCCGCTACCTCATCAGCAACGCCACCTTTCCGCCGCAATTTTCCAAACGAGTCGGCCAGATCTACCTCAACACCTGGCACGGCACGCCGCTCAAACACATGGGCTACGACATGGCCGACGGCGCTTTCGGGACGTCCAATATCGTGCGCAACTTTGTCAGTGCCGACTATCTGCTCGCCGCCAACCCGTTCATGGCCCGTCAAATGTATGAGCGCGCCTACAAACTCGACGGCATCTTTCACGGACGGATGCTGCTGGCCGGCTACCCCCGCATCGACCGGCAGACGCTCTCCGCGGCGGAATCTCAAAGCGCGCGTTTTCGGCTCGCGCAGCTCAACCCCGGTGGCCGCGAGATCGTGCTCTACGCCCCCACGTGGAAGGGCGCGTCTTTCGCCCACCCCGACGACGACCTCGACGCACTGCTCGAGCGCGTTCGGCACATCGAAGCCGGAATCGACGGCAGTCGCTATATCGTATTGCTGAAAACTCACCAGGCTGTGCACGCACTCGCCACCGGCCGCGCGGACCTCGCCCGGATTCTGGTGCCGAATGACTTGCCCACCAACGTCGTGCTCGGGCTCGCGGGCATACTGGTGACGGACTACTCGAGCATCTTCTTCGACTTTCTCGCGACCGGTCTGCCGATCGTGTTCTTCACACCCGACCTTGCCGACTTCGAGCAGACCCGAGGGCTCTACCTGACGCCGGCTGAGCTGCCCGGCCCGGTCTGTCGCACGGTAGCGGAGGTCGTCGCGTTCATTGGCCACATCGCAGACCATGGAAGGTTGTCGGCCTTCACCGAGCGCTATCGAATCGCCCAACACGACTATGTCGGCCAAGATGACGGCGCTGCGAGTGCCCGCGTGATCGATATCGTCTTTCGCGGTGCCGACCCTGGTCCGCTGCTGCACGTGCCGACCGCCGCCGTCCGCACCTCCGTGCTCATCTATCTCGGCGGCATGAAGCCGAACGGCATCACCTCTGCCGCGCTCAACCTGCTCGGCGCGATCGACCACGAACGGTTTGACATCTCGGTCACCTTCGCAAAGAGTGCCGCGCCGGCCCGCCGCGCCAACCAGCGGCTGATCGACCCGCGAGTGCGACAGTTCGCCCGCATCGGCGGCATGAATGGCGGAGTGAGGCAGCGGCTGGCCCGCCGCCGCCCGGCCCGGGCCGTCGCCCCCGCCGTGGCCGGTTCCCTCGGAGCGCGTAACACCTCAGGCCCCCGTGCTACCTCCGCAGCTGACGCCGACTTTGCTGCGGAGTTCACCCGCTGCTTTGGCGACAGCCGCTTCGATCACGTCGTGGATTTCAGCGGATACGGTCCATTTTGGGCTGAATTACTGCTGCACTCGCCTCCCGCCGTGCGCTCGATCTGGCTGCACAACGACCTCGGCGCCGATGCCCACCGCGCCATCGGGGGAGTCAAGCGGATGCTGCGCGGCCTCACCGAGACCTTCGCCCGTTACAACCGTTACGACCACCTGGTTTCCGTGTCACCGGCGCTGTCCGAGATCAACGCCGAAGCGCTCGCCGTTTATGCGCCGCGCTCCAAGTTCACCGTCGCGCACAACACCGTCGACGTTGAACGCATCCTGCGCGGCGCAGCTGATGTGTTCCCGCCGTGCACCGAGTCGCCGGCCACCGCCGCCACGACCACGTTCGTCACCATCGGGCGCCTCTCTCCGGAGAAGAACCAGACCCGCCTGATTCGGGCGTTCGCCCTCGTGCATGCTCGGAATCCCTTCACCCGGCTCGTCATCGTCGGCGCGGGGCCACTGAAAGCCGAACTTACAGCGTTGATCCTCGATCTGGACCTGTCGGCCGCGGTCACCCTGACCGGAGCGCTCGCCAATCCCTACCCGGTGCTCGCGGCAGCGGACTGCTTCGTGCTGTCGAGCGACTACGAGGGCGCCCCGATGGTGATTCTGGAAGCGCTGGTCCTGGAGCGCGCGGTGGTGACGGTGGCCTTCGCATCCGTTCACGATGCGCTGCCGCAGGCCGCCGGTCTCGTCGTTCCACAAACCGACGCAGGCCTCGCGGCCGGCCTCACCGCTTTTCTCTGTGGAGACGTCGCCGCGAGCGTCTTCGACCATGAGGCGTACGGACGCCGGGCGGTTGCGGAATTCTATCGAGCCATCGGAGTGACAGGTCATGGCGCGAATACAGAACGTGACTTCCCTCTCGACGACGATCTGAACGCGGAACTAGCCGAACTCGCGCCATCGACGGCGGCCGGGCGCTGAAGGCCCTGACCGGCATCGCACCGGCCAGCCGCTCTGCCGACCCGGGAGTTTCGACCCGAAATCAGCAGCGCACGCCCGGAAACCATCCCCACATGCACACAAGCGGGCCCGCCAACTCGGCGGACCCGCTCCCACAAAACCCCGAAACTAGAGGTACGCGCTCACGTTCTCGTCGAACGAGGTCGCGATCGCCGTGCTCGCGACCGCGAACGCCTCGGCCGGGTCGGTCTGCTGGAGCATGATCTTCTCCAGCGCTGTGGTGAGCTCCTTGTCGGCGTTCGGTACGAAGACGCGGCCCCAGTCCTGCGAGCGGGTGGTCTCGAGCTGGTCGACGGCCGTGCGAAACTGCGGGAACTCGGCGTAGACCTTGGTCATCGTCTCGCCGTCGCGGGCGGAGGTGCGTACCGGCATATAACCGGTGTTCGAGGAGAAGTACGCCGTGTTCTCGGAGTTGGTCAGAAACTTCAAGAACATGCCGGCGGCCAACTGCTGCTCCGGGGTGCGGTCGGCGGCGATGGCGATGCCCGTTCCGCCGGTTGGGCAGGCCTGGCCTTCGGGCCCTTCCGGCAGAAAGCCGGTGCCGACCTCGAAGGTCGCGGCCTCCAGAATGCCGGTGAGCGAGCCGGTCGAGCCCATGATGCACCCGGTCAGACCGGCGCCGAAATCGGCGACCTGGTCCACAGCCGCCACGGTGGCGACCTTCTTGTCGTAAATCAGTGACTGCAGGTAGTCCGCTGCCGCGATCGCTTCGGGGGTGTCGAGCGTCATCGTCCACTCGTCAGAGTAGGCACCGCCCTGTCCCCACAGCATGTTGCAGAACCACCACGCAGCCCAGGACGCACCCTTGCCGAGACCGAGGGGGGTCACGCCGCCATCGGCCTGAATCTTCGGCGCCCACTCATCGAATTCGGCCCAGGTCTTGGGCGCGCGGTCGGGCAGCCCGGCCTTGGCCCAAACGGCCTTGTTGTAATAGAACAGCGGCGTCGAGCGGGCGTAGGGGATAGCCCAGTGGTTGCCGGTGAAGGTGTAGTCGTCGTACAGAGTTTCGTTGAAGTCGGCGGTGTCGATCTCGAGATGCCGGGCAAGATCGTCGATCGGAAGAATCTGGCCGTTGATCATGTAACGAAACCACCACACATCGCTGGCCAGCACGAGGTCGGGCACGCTGTTGGTGCCCGACGCCGCCTGAAACTTCTGCGCGATCTCGTCATAGTTGGCGCCGGCCGTGACCAGGTTCACCGTGATCTGCGGGTTCTCGGCCTGGAAGCGCTTGATGATCTCTTCCTCGATCAGCTTCGAGGTCCCCGGGTGGTTGCTCCACCAGGTGATCTCCTTGGCTGGTGTGATGCCCGTCCAGTCTGTTACCGCGACGTCAGCGGCACCGGCGCCCGCTCCCAGCGACGGTCCGCTGCACGCGGCGAGGGTGGCCGTGGCGCCGAACACAGCGGCGAGCTTCAGGATCTGCCGGCGGTTGATTGTGAACGAGGGTGTCGTGTTCATAAAACTCTCCTGGTAGGGGGTGGTCTCAAGTGGAAAATCGAGGGGCGGCATCCGCTGAATAACCGGATGCCGATGTGTCAGCCGGTTACGCCGCCGGCCGTCAGCCCGGCGATGATGCGTTTTTGTAGCGCAAAAAACGCGATGAGCACCGGCACGGTGACCAGCACAGTTCCGGCCATCAGCACGCCCCAGTTGGTGACGCCGTCGTTGTTTTGCAACAGGGTCAGTCCCACCGGCAGCGTCATCATGTCGGAGCGGTCGACAACGAGCAGCGGCCAGAGGTATTCGTTCCATTCAGAGACGATCGAGATCAAAGCCACCGCGGCGATGGTTGGTGCCGAGATGGGCACGATGAAACGCCAGAGGCGGGTCCAGTGACTGGCTCCGTCGAGTGCTGCGGCTTCGAGAATGGAGATCGGCAGGGTCAGAAAGTGCTGGCGAAACAGAAAGGTGCCGAACGCGCTGGCGAGACCAGGCACGATGATGCCTTGATACGTGTTGATCCACCCGAGCGAGGCTACGAGGGTGAAGTTGGGAATCATCACGATCTGCTGCGGGACCAGAAGGGCGAAGATCACCAGGCCGAAGACGAACTTCTTGAACGGAAACTCCAGAAAGACGACAGCGTACGCGGTGGTCAGGCCGAGCAGCATTTTCAGTCCGGCGCCGATCACCGTGGTGATGGTGCTGTTGAGAAAAAAGTTTGCGAACGGCACGGCGGCCAGGGCGGCGGCATAGTTCGACAGGTCGTAGCTGTTGGGCAGCCACTGGATCGGCACCGTGTAGATCTCGTCGCGTTCCTTGAACCCGGCCAGGAACATCCAGACCAGCGGCAGAATCATGATCGCGATGGCCAGGATCAAACCAAGGTAGCCGCCGAGTTGAAGCGGTTTACGGCGACGCGAGGTCGAGGTAGGCGTGGACATCAGTAGTGCACTCGTTTCTCGACGTACTTCATTTGAATCAGAGTGACCACGAGCAAGACGGCGAACAAAATCGTCGCGACCGCGGAAGAATACCCGGCTCGACCGGCCTGAAAGCCTTCCTGATAGATCTGGTACATCATCGTGGTGGTGCCTTCGAGCGGTCCGCCCTTGGTCATCGCCTGGATGATGTCGAAGGACTGCAATGAGCTCAGCAGCGTCGTGATCGACAGAAAGAAGGTCGTCGGGCCGAGCAGCGGCAACACGATGTTGCGAAATGCGCGCAGCGGCGTTGCGCCGTCGAGCGACGCTGCCTCGAGCAAGTCCCGGGGCACCGACTGCAGGGCAGCCAGGTAGATGAGCGCGACGTAGCCGACGTTTTTCCAGAGGTAGACGATGATGACCATGACCAGCGCCCACTGCGGATCGTTGTACCAGGGCGGTGAGGCCACACCGATGGCGTCGAGCAGCGCCGCGGTGATGCCGAAGTTCGGGTCGAAAACGAACAGCCAAAGCAGGCCGACCGCGACCCCGGAGAGCACATACGGCGCAACGATAACGGTGCGGGCGGCGCCGCGGCCATGCAGCTTACGGTTGAGCAACACCGCGAACAGCAGGCCGATGACCATGCCGCCGCCCACGGTCGCGACAGTGAAGATCAGGGTGACCGTGACGACCCGAGCCGTGCCGGGGTCGTTGAACCAGGTGACATAGTTGCCAAGACCCACCGGAATTGCCGACGCCGAACCCAGGTTCCACTGCAGGGTCGAGTAATAGAGCGATTGCAGGAGTGGCTTGTAGGTGAAGACGATGAGCAGGGCCACGTTTGGCCCGGCGAACAGCAGAAACAGCAGCCACGATTTCCACGGTTTCTTTTTCTTGCGCGGGGTGAATGCACGGCGCTGCGCCGGCGTCGCGACGTTCGTCGGGGCCGCTACCGCTGACGCAGTGCCGCGGTGTAGGTCCTCGATGGTGGGCATGCGCTGAAATCTCCTGAAAAGTGCCGTCAGCCAAGCAGCAGACTCTGTCAGGTTAGGGAACGTATTGATAGCCGATCGGTCGATTCAGGCGAATGCGCGCAGTTGTCGCGTGGCGTTCGCCTGCACCGCGTCAAAACTTCAGCGGGTGTTCACCTGGACCGACCGTCGGCGTCACTCGGCACAGTTACGGTGTGCAGATGTCCCCTCTTGTCATCGGTCACCGCGGAGCCAGCGGCTACCGCCCCGAACACACCCGTTCCGCCTACGCCCTCGCGTTCGAGCTCGGCGCCGACGCAGTCGAACCCGACATCGTCGCCACCCGGGATGGAGTGTTGGTGCTGCGCCATGAAAATGACATTTCCGTCACCACGGATGTCGCGTCTCGCGCCGAGTTCACCGGCCGCCGCACGACCAAGGAGTTTGCCGGTCAGACCCTCACTGGCTGGTTCACCGAAGATTTCACCTGGGCCGAACTGGCCACTCTGCGCGCCCGGGAGCGTCTTGCGCACGTGCGCCCGCAGAATGTCCAGCACGACGACCGATACCCGATCATGCGGCTGAGCGACCTGTTCGAGCTTATCGACGAGGACTCACACACCTGTCAACGCCCCCTCGGCATGGTCGCGGAGATTAAGAACGCCTCCTATTTCGCCTCGATCGGCCTGCCCCTCGACGAGCTGTTCGTCGCTGAGGTGCGCGCGGCCGGTTGGAACGACGACGACGACCGCCTCATCATCGAGAGCTTCGAAGCGACCGTGCTCGCGCAGATTGCGGATCGCGGCATGACCGCTCGAAGTGTGTTCCTGATCGCCCCAACCGGTCAGCCGCTCGATCAGGTCGCCCGGCTCGGCGCCGCAGCGCCGTATTACTCCGATTACCTCAGCGCAACCGGTCTCGATGCCCTCAGTAGCACCGTCGACGGCATCAGCGTAGACAAATCCCTGATCATCGATGCGGAGGCCGTCGGCGACTTGGTGATTTCTTCTCTCGTTACCGACGCCCACGCGGCCGGGCTGGACATCTTCTGCTGGACCCTGCGGCCCGAGAATACTTTTCTTACCGCGTCGTGTCGCCGGGGGGATCAGCCGGCCAGTTTCGGCGAGTGGCGCGACGAGTTCGCGGCGGTCATGGGCAGCGGAATCGACGGGGTCTTCGTCGACCATCCCGACCTTGCCGTGAGCGTGCGCGATGAGCTGCGCAGCCGGGTGGCGGCATCCGTTTGATGCGCTGAGCGCCTGCCGATGCTCAATCCCGCGGCCCGATCGTGTCGTGGCCGAGTCGTGTCGTGGCCCAGTCGTGTCGGGGCACTTGGGAGCAAAGCGGGTACTCATACGAAGGAGTGCCGGCTTCCCCATTACGTGCCGCGAGCTGCAAGCGGCCCCGGGCATGCAAAGATCGGGGCCCGCCGTGTGGCGGGCCCCGATCTTTGCTGTATTGCTTATTCGCTCATGAAGAGCCGAGTTACTACTTGGTCGCGGCGGTGATGGTCGCGATGCCGACGAGCATCTGGTCAGTGACGGCTTCGGTGCTGAACGTGGAGTTCAGCAGGCCGGCGGCGACGGAGGAGATGTGAACCGTGGTGCCGGTGAGGATGGCGTTGTCGCCCTCCATCTTGAGGGGCTCCAGGGTTGAACCGTAGAGGTTGAAGAGCAAGGCCTGGGTTGCTGCGGACTCTCCGTTGACCGAGACGTCACCGAAGAGCTCCGAGGTGCCTGGGTCGATGGTGAAGTTGGTCAGTTCGACGACGGTATCACCGGCGGACAGCGAGAATCCGGATCCTTCGTGCTGAATGGAGCCCTGAACGAAGGGGCGGTAGCTCTCGGCCGGGTCGTAGTAATCTACGTTGCCACCGGTGATCGGAAAGTGCAGGCTGCCGTCAGTAAGCGTGGCCGTTCCGACTGTACCGGCGGTCAGGCCGAGGCTCGTCAGCGCAGCGCCGAAGCCGGCGTCGAGCAACACGGCGGTGTCGACACCGGAGAGGCTGGGAATCGAGGCAAGCGGCGTCGGAGTGGCTTCGGCCGAGTTGGACGAGCTTGAGCTCGCAGCGGGTGCCGGGGCCGTCGTACTGGCGCCCGCTGAGCAGCCGGCGAGGCCGGCGATGAGAATTCCAGCAGAGGCGAAACCGATAGTGGCTTTAGTGAATACACGCATGGGATGAATCCTTTTCCATAGATCGAGCAGGTGGTGTTGGGGTCTGCATGGTGTTCGGCTCCATCCCGGAATCGGTTTGGAATTGCTCCGATCTGTTACCTTTCTGTTACTAAATACAGCAAACGTCCAGACACGCGGACGCACCGAATAACCGCGCAGACAGGCCGCGATCCCAGTCCTGGCACGGATCGGTCTGAAAAGCGGATGCCGGTCGAACCGGATTGCTGTTCGCGGTAGGCGTCGGAGAAGTGGCAGTGATTTGATCACGTGTCATCACCTCGCACACGTGCCGCGACGCCTACGCGGTGGTCGTCGGTCGTGTACCAAAACCTAGAAGTGGCGGAAGCGATCCGGCGCGAGGTCCCAGGGGTCTTTGCCGAGCAGCTCGGCGACGCCGCGAAAGACGCAGGTCTCGATCATCATGCGCTGGTGTATCTCATCGTTTTCGTGCAGGCGTGACAGGCGTTGGATCGGCAGGCGATAGAAGACGACGCGGTTCGTCTCCGGAGTCACCATCCAGCGCTCGACGCCAATGCCGGGTATGACCGAGAGTGGTCCGGAGGCGACCTCAAACACGGATTTGCCCAGTTCTTCGGGCCAGACGCCGCGCAAATACTCGATTGTGCTGGCGATCGTCATGTCAAACAGATCGATGCGAGTGCGCAGTGGGGGCAGGAACGGGCCGGTCGCCGAACTACGGATGCCGCGGCCGTGCCGGTCGCGCCCACGACCGCGCACCGTCGGTTCGGGGGTTGCGGAACGACGGGATCGAGACATGCTGCCATCCTACGGCGGCCGGGAAGCGGCTACCCTTAGAGGCAATGACATTCCGCCCGTGTTCTCGTGTCGCCTGCCTCGAACCCTCGGTGGCCACGCTCACCTTCGACTATGCGGAGTCCCTGGCAGTACTCGGCCCGCTCTCCGTTCGCTCGGAACCACACAGTTTTGACCTGTGCTCTCGACATGCGGAGCGTACGAGTGCTCCGCGTGGCTGGCACCTCCTACGTCATCGGCTCCTGGCCGACGATCCCGAGAGTGGAAGTCCAGGGCTGCCGTGACCCATTCTTGGTGGGGGTGGCATTCGCTCGCTGAGTGGCCTGCCCACGCATTAGCAGAACAATGTGGAGGTTGTTCAGAGAGAAATGGCAAGATAGCAGCATGACTGTCGCCGCACCCACCGTGCCCTCCACCTTCACCTACAAGATCGCCGATGTGTCGCTAGCCGAGGCTGGCCGCCACCAGTTGCGCCTGGCCGAGAACGAGATGCCGGGGCTGATGGCTCTGCGCACCGAATTCGCTGAGACCAAGCCGCTGGCCGGCGCCCGCATCGCCGGATCGCTGCACATGACCGTGCAAACTGCCGTGCTGATCGAGACCCTCGTCGCACTCGGTGCCCAAGTGCGCTGGGCTAGTTGCAACATTTTCTCCACGCAAGACGACGCGGCCGCCGCGATTGCGGTGGGCCCCACCGGCACAGCGGATGCCCCGGCCGGTGTTCCCGTGTTCGCCTGGAAGGGGGAGACCCTGGAGGAGTACTGGTGGTGCACGTCGCAGATCTTCGACTGGAGCGCCGAAGCGGCTGCGGCCGGGGCCGGGTGGACCGGCCCGAACCTAATCCTCGACGACGGCGGCGACGCCACCATGCTCGTGCACAAGGGCCGCGAATTCGAACTGGCCGGCGCCGTACCAGCGGATGCTGCCGGTGACAGCCACGAATACGGAGTCATCCTCGCCGCCCTGCGTCGCTCGATCGCGGAATCGAGCGACCGCTGGACCTTGGTGGCCGCCGACCTCGTGGGCGTCACCGAAGAGACCACCACCGGTGTTCACCGACTCTACGAGCTCGCCGCGGGCAAACAGCTGTTGTTTCCGGCTATCAACGTGAACGACTCGGTCACCAAGAGCAAGTTCGACAACAAGTACGGCATTCGCCACTCGTTGCCGGACGGACTCAACCGGGCCACAGACGTGCTGATCGGCGGCAAGGTCGTCTTCGTCGCCGGCTACGGTGACGTTGGCAAGGGAGCCGCCGAAGCACTGCGCGGCCAGGGTGCTCGGGTGATCGTGAGCGAGATCGACCCGATCAACGCGCTCCAGGCCGCGATGGACGGTTTTCAGGTCGCCCGCCTCGAGTCCGTCGTCGAACAGGTCGACATCTTCGTCAGTGGCACCGGAAACTTCAACGTCATCGGTGTCGACCACATGCTGCGCATGAAGCACCTCGCTATCGTCGCCAACGTTGGCCACTTCGACAACGAGATCGACATGGCCGCGCTCGAGTCGCTGCCCGGGGCGGTCAAGGTGCAGATCAAGCCGCAGGTCGACGAATGGCGCATGCCGAGCGGGCGTAGCGTGCTCGTACTGTCGGAGGGGCGTCTGATGAACCTGGGCAACGCCACCGGTCATCCCTCGTTCGTCATGAGCAACTCCTTCACTAACCAGGTCCTCGCGCAGATTGAGCTGTACGTTTCGCCAGAGAAATACCCCGTTGGCGTGTACGTGCTGCCGAAACTGCTCGATGAGAAGGTCGCCCGCCTGCATCTCGACGCTCTCGGCGTCGAGCTGACCGTGCTCACTCCCGAGCAGGCTGGCTACCTGGGCATTCCCGTAGAAGGCCCCTACAAAGTAGACCACTACCGCTACTAGCCCCTGCCTCTTGGGGACGGGGCCTGGGCCCCGTCCCTGGGCCCAGGTTGTAAACCGGGCCCACGTTCATAACGTGGGCCCGGTTTTTTACGTGATAGGGGAGCGGATGTTGGTGGTGCGACACGCCCGGGTGGGGGGCGTTTTGACGGGTGGGTGGTGGGACCGTAATGTATCTAT
>NZ_PJJL01000065.1 GCF_002929505.1 Cryobacterium sp. Y57 | reverse complement strand
CCGCTGCGGCCGCCGCTGCGGCCGCCGCTGCGGCCTCCGCCGCGGCCCGAGCCGCGGCCTCCGCGGCCGCCACTGCGGCATCGATCTCAGTGGTCAAATCGTCTCGCACCAGATTGATCGCGGACTGTATCGACGCCGATCGTTCCGAGCCGACCTGGCCGGAAGCGGCCGCCGTGCGCAGATTTTCTTGCATGGCGGTGAGCAGCGACTGGGCGTTGGCGAAGTCTCCGGCGGCGGAGGCCTCACTGATCGCCAGAATATCGCCCTGCAGCTGCTCGGCCGTGGCAGCCGGCAGGTCGACGGGGGTCGCCGTGCATCCGGTCAGCGGCAGAAGGAGCAGGGCGGCCACGGACAGGGTCAGTCGGTAGCGTCGATTCACGGGTTCACGCTTTCCTGAAGAATCTGAAGGTGGGTGCCCAGCGTGCCGTCCACGGCCGGATAGCTCGGTGGTACCGCAACTGGTGCTTCGGCCGGGTTGAGCAGGAGCAGGGCGGCGACGGCGATGGCGATCAGGGTGAGCCCACTCGTGACCATGAGCAGTACCTGGCGGCGCACGGGGCGGCGCGGCTTGGCGGGGATGCTGGACGCGGGGATGCTGGCGGGAGCGTCCGTTTTCAGAATCTCGGTCTGAGCGTCAGCGTTAGCCGGCAGCAGCAACGTGGGGTCGGGCGCAGCGGCCGGCAGCAACAGGGTGGCAGTGGCCGCCGCCGCGGGCAACAGCACGGTGGGCACATCGGCATTGCTGTCGCCGGTGGCGAGCGCACGCAGCAACCCGGCGGCGTCGGCGGCAGTGGGCCGGTCGGCGAAATCGCGGGCGGTCATGGCGCGGAGAACGTCGGTCCACCGGCGGCCGAGCTGGCTGGGAATCTCCGGTTGACGTTGCAGCCGCGCCATCGCCGATTCCACGGCGGTCCCGGGGTAGGCGCGCACTCCCGTGAGGCATTCCAGCAGCACCAGGCCGAGCGAATAGACATCCGTTGGCGCAGCGATAACTCCACCGAGCGCCTGCTCGGGACTGAGGTAGCTGGCGGTGCCGAGCAACGACCCGGTCGCCGTCAGGCGGGTCTCATCGAGGAGCCGGGCAATGCCGAAATCGGCGAGCTTGGCGTGCATGCCGCGCCCGGGAAAACCCGATGGCGCCAGCAAGACGTTGGCCGGCTTGACGTCGCGATGAATGATGCCCTGCTCGTGCACGTAGTGCAGCGCTTCGGCAAGGTCAGCGCCCATTATGGCCACATCGAGGCTCGGCAGCGGGCCGCTCTCGATGCGCGCACGCAGGTCGGGGCCGTCGACGAGTTCCATCACGATGAAGGCGCGTGGGGCGCCGTCGACGAGTGCAGTGCCGGCGTCGAACAGGGTGACCAGAGCGAAATGATTCAGGCTTGCCAGCAAGGCGATTTCGCCGCTCTGGCGTTCGGGGTCGGAGGCGCCTCCATCGGCTCGAAACAATTTGACGGCTACGGTGCGGCCGAGCGCGGTATCGGTCGCCCGATAAACGGATGCCATCCCGCCTGCGCCGATAAGGCTCTCGATCGAAAAGCGGTCGGCCAACAGGCTGCCGACCGGGCCAAGGGTGGCCGGAACGGGCAGCTTCTGCGTGGGAACAGGTTCGTAAGACACGGGACCTCCTGATGCTTCTGCGCTCTAGCAAAGCACATGCACCCCCGTAATGGGTGGACGACGTTCACAGCCAGCCGCTTTGCAGCTTGATGCGGTTACTCTACGACAGTGGAAACCGTACTGCTATTCATACTGGGCGTCGCGATCGTCGTCGTCGGACTCGCCGTGTCCATCGGCCTGCATGAAATTGGCCACCTCGTGCCCGCGAAGCTCTTCGGCGTCAAGGTCACCCAATACATGATCGGCTTCGGACCCACGCTTTGGTCGCGCACCAAGGGCGAGACGGAATACGGCGTCAAAGCGCTGCCTCTGGGCGGCTATATCGCCATGATCGGCATGTTCCCGCCTTCCAAGAAGGGCGGAGCCCCCCGCAGCACCACCACCGGCTTCTTCGACCAGATGGTGCAGGAGGGCGCACCGGAGAAGAAAACCAGCGCCCTGTCCACCCTGGTCGACGACGCACGTCAAGCCAGCGCGGAGACCATCGGCGAGGGTGAAGATCACCGCGCGTTCTACCAACTGCCGGTCTACAAGCGCGTGATCATCATGCTCGGCGGGCCGACCATGAACCTGCTCATCGCGATCGTGATGTTCGCAATTTTGCTGATGGGATTCGGCAGCGCGCAGGTCAGCACCACCGTTGGCAGCGTGAGTGAGTGTGTGCTGCCCGCATCGAACGACCGACAGACCTGTGCGGCCACCGATGAAGCATCACCCGGCGCCGCTGCCGGTCTACTGCCCGGTGACCGACTGGTCAGTATCGGCGGTACCGCCATCGCAAGCTGGGAGCAGTCGACCGAGATTATCCGCTCGGCATCCGGTCGCACCCTCGATGTCGTCGTCGAACGGGCCGGTGCCGACGTCGATCTCTCGCTCACCCCCAAACTCACCGAACGTTACGTTTATACCGCCGATAACAAAGTCAAAACGGATGCTTCCGGCGCGGGGATTACCGAGGAGGTCGGCTTCGTCGGAATCGGAGCGGCCAGCGAACTCGTACCGCAGCCGGCGACCGCCGTGCTCCCCGCAGTCGGCGACAACATCGCCGGAGTCGCGCACGTGATCCTCAACCTGCCCGACCGGCTTGTGGCCGTCGCCAATGCTGCGTTCGGCCCGGGGGAGCGCGACCTGAACGGACCGATCAGCGTGGTCGGTGTCGGCCGGGTGGCCGGCGAACTCGCGAGCTTGGACACGATCCCGGTCGCGACCAAGGTAGCGAGCATGCTCGGCTTGCTCGGATCGCTGAATATCGCCCTGTTCGTCTTCAACCTGGTGCCGCTGCTGCCGCTCGACGGCGGCCACGTTGCCGGGGCGCTGTGGGAAGGTATCCGTCGATTCTTCGCGAAACTGTTCAAACGGCCAGATCCGGGGCCGGTCGACATGGCCAAGCTCATGCCGCTCACGCTGGCGGTCGTTGTTCTGCTCGGCGGGATGAGCCTGTTGCTCATCTACGCCGACATCGTCAAGCCGATCAACTTCTTCGGGTAGGAGAGCGCTACCGCGACAGGAGCAGCGCTTCGCCCTGGCCGCCGCCGCCGCACAGGGCCACGGCGGCCTTGCCGGTGCCGCGACGCGCCAGTTCGAGCGCGGCATGCAGGGCAATGCGCCCGCCGCTCGACCCGATGGGGTGACCGATCGCGATGCCACCGCCGTGAATGTTCACCTCGTCGGCGCTCACCCCGAGCACCTTCGACGACTGCGCCACGACCGAGGCAAAGGCCTCGTTGATCTCGATCACGTCGAGGTCCGCCACGGTCCAGCCCTGGCGGGCGAGTGCGTGCGTGATCGCATTGGCCGGCTGGGAGTGCAAGGAGTTGTCGGGGCCAGCGACCTGGCCGTTGGCCTCAATCACGGCCAGCCAGGGCAGGCCGTGCTTCTCCGCCCAGGCGCGGCTGGTCACGACGATCGCGCTCGCGCCGTCGCTCAATGGCGCAGCGTTGCCGGCGGTGATGCTTCCCGCCGGGTCGAATGCCGGGCGCAATCGGCCGAGCGTCTCGGTCGTGCTCTCGGCACGCACTCCCTCGTCGGTGCTGATCACGAGCGGCTCGCCCTTGCGCTGCGGCACGCTGATGGGCGTGATCTCGTCGTGAAAGACGTCATGGGCTGCGGCCGCGGCGGCCCGCTGGTGCGAGGCAGCGGCGATTTCGTCCTGCTCGAGCCGAGTTTGGCCGAGTTCAACGTTGGCGCGCTCGGTTGAGAGTCCCATCGAGAGTCCGTCGAACGCGTCGGTGAGCCCGTCGTGGGCGGCGTGATCGAGGGCCGATACGGTTCCGTAGGCCCAGCCTTGGCGTGCGCCGGGCAGCAGGTGGGGAGCGCGCGACATGGATTCCTGGCCACCGGCCACGACGACATCCGCTTCGCCGAGCCGCACCAGCCGGGCGGCGTCGATCACGGCGGCCAAGCCGGAGAGGCACACCTTGTTGAGCGTCATGGCCGGCACGTTCCAGGGGATACCGGCAGCCACGCTGGACTGCCTAGCCGGGTTCTGCCCGCAGCCGGCTTGAAGTACCTGCCCCATGAGCACAAAGTCGACCTGCTCCGGAGCGACGCCGGCGCGAGCGAGTGCCCCGGCGATGGCGGCGGCGCCGAGGTCAACGGCGGTGAGGGACGAGAGCTGCCCGTTCACGCGACCCTGCGGGGTGCGTGAACCGGCCAGGATTACGACGTCTGTTTCGGTCATGGAGACTCCTTCGTCTGTATAGCGAGCGCGGGAAAGATTCACCGACTCTGTTACTCGACTGTAACGCGGCGGACGGTATTGGGGCAGCCCTGCGCCCGGTAGTGTGCCAAGGTGGAAATCGGGGGCAGTTTGCTTCGCATTGTGATGGGCGGGAGAGCATTCAAATGTCGATCAAGAACTTCACTTGGGCCGGAATTATTGGCGTGATCGCGGCCGTGGCCTTGACCGGTTGCCAATCGGGCGCACCGGATGTCGCGTCGCCCGCATCAAGTACGCCGACCGACAGCGCGACTCCGGCCGATCCCCTAACCACGGTCACTGCGCTTACGGTCGGACCGGAGAACTTCGAGCTGCACGACGAGAGCGGCACCGCAGTGGTCACGCTCTCGTATGATGATCCCATCGACCGCGTCGTTGACGCACTGACGGTTGCCCTTGGCGCAGAACCCGTCGTAGCCGAAGACGGCGGAGGCGACGAGTATCCGCCTGGGGTCGACTACGACTGGGACGGCTTTGGATTGAGGGACCACCTGCCGCCAGACGGCAGATTCCCGGACTATGCCAACTTCTCCGTGAGCGTGAGCGCACCAGTCAGCGGCGACGTCTCGGTCGCGACTAGCGGCGGTTACCGGGTCGGCGACGACCTGCGCGCGGCGGCACGTGCGCTCGGGGTGGAAGTCGACACGACTTTTGAGTCGTACGGTTCGATCTTCTACTTCGAAATGGGACCAGAGCTTGGCACAACACCATCGGGAGGTAACACCCTCTACCCGAACGCCCAGGTGGTCAGGGTGGCGGCGAATTCCGAATCCGGCGCGATCGACGAGATCGCTTCGCCTGCCAACCCCAGCTTCTGGTTGCACTGAATCGCCTAGAGTCGGCACACAGGCCCCTCGGGGCTGCACCAACTAAGCTAGGCAAGTGGCTGCAATCAACTTGGGGATGCCCAAAGTACCTGAGGTACTCGCTCCCAGACGTAAATCCCGTCAGATCAAGGTCGGAAAGGTCCTGGTCGGTGGCAATGCTCAAGTGAGCGTGCAATCGATGACGACAACTCCGACGACCAACATCAACGCAACGCTCCAGCAGATCGCCGAACTCACGGCGACCGGCTGCGACATCGTGCGTGTTGCGGTTCCGACCCGCGATGATGCCGAGGCGCTGCCGATCATCGCGAAGAAGAGCCAGATTCCGGTGATCGCGGATATCCACTTCCAGCCGAACTATGTCTTCGCCGCGATCGACGCTGGCTGCGCTGCCGTGCGGGTCAACCCCGGCAACATCCGCAAGTTCGATGATCAGGTCGGCAAGATCGCTGCTGCCGCGAAGGCGGCGGGCGTGAGCCTGCGTATCGGAGTCAACGCCGGATCGCTCGAGCCGAGCCTCATGCAAAAATACGGTAAGGCTACCCCTGAGGCGCTCGTCGAGAGCGCCGTCTGGGAGGCGAGCCTGTTCGAGGAACACGACTTTCACGACTTCAAAATCTCGGTCAAGCACAACGACCCGGTGATCATGGTCAAGGCCTACCGTTTGCTCGCTGAACGTGGCGACTGGCCCTTGCACCTCGGCGTCACCGAGGCTGGCCCGAGCTTCCAGGGCACGATCAAGAGCGCAACAGCATTCGGCATCCTGCTCGGCGAGGGCATTGGCGACACCATCCGCGTGTCCCTGAGCGCCCCGCCGGTCGAGGAGATCAAGGTGGGCCTGCAGATTCTGCAATCGCTCAACCTGCGCGAACGCAAGCTGGAGATCGTCTCCTGCCCGAGCTGCGGCCGAGCCCAAGTGGATGTTTACAAGCTCGCCAACGACGTCACCGACGGGCTCGAAGGCATGACCGTGCCGCTGCGTGTCGCGGTCATGGGTTGCGTCGTCAACGGACCGGGGGAGGCACGTGAAGCCGACCTCGGCGTTGCAAGCGGTAACGGCAAGGGTCAGATCTTTGTGCGCGGCGAGGTCATCAAGACCGTGCCCGAATCCGAGATCGTGGCCACGCTCATCGAAGAGGCCAACCGTCTCGCCGCGGAGATGCCCGCCGCCGACCTCGGCAGCCCCACGGTGTCCGTCGGCGCGAAGTAGCAGGTCCAATCGCGAGGCGAGCGGATTCGACGGTAATGCCACGAAGACGACGTTCAGCGGAAGAGAGCGAACGTACGGAGCGGATGGCGACGCCCGCGTAAGGTAGACGGGTGCCTACACGTCTCTCCAACTACTTCCTCCGTACTCTCCGCGAAGACCCATCCGACGCCGAGGTGACCAGCCACCGCCTGCTCGTGCGGGCCGGCTACATCCGTCGACAGGCTCCGGGTATTTTTGCCTGGCTGCCGCTCGGACTGCGGGTGAAAGCCAAAGTGGAGCGCATCATCCGTGAGGAGATGACCGCCGCTGGCGCGCACGAGGTACACTTTCCGGCCCTGCTGCCGCGCGAGCCGTACGAGGTGACCGGCCGCTGGGACGAATACGGCGAGGGGATTTTTCGCCTGAAAGACCGCAAGGGCTCCGATATGCTTCTCGCACCGACCCACGAAGAGGTCTTCGCGCTGCTGGTAAAAGATTTGTACGGCAGCTATAAAGACCTGCCGCTGGCGATTTACCAGATTCAGGATAAGTACCGCGATGAGGCCCGCTCGCGGGGCGGACTGCTGCGCGGCCGCGAATTCACCATGAAGGACGCGTACTCGTTCGACTACACCGACGCCGGCCTCGACGTCAGTTATCAGCTGCAGCGGGATGCCTATGAGCGCATCTTCACCCGTTTCGGCCTCGATTACGAAATCGTGCAAGCGGATGCCGGCGCGATGGGTGGCTCCAAGAGCGAAGAGTTTCTGCACCCCACTCTTGTCGGCGAAGATACCTTCGTGCGCAGCAGCGGCGGTTACGCGGCCAACATCGAGGCGTTTCGTACCCTCGTGCCGGCCGACAAGGATTTCACCGCGCTGCCCGCCGCGCAGATCTTCGACACCCCGAACACTCCGACTATCCAGACGCTGGTCGACAAGGCCAACGCCGAACACCCTCGCCTCGATGGCCAAGAGTGGACGGCAGCCGACACGCTCAAGAACGTCGTGCTCGCGCTGACCAGCCTGGACGGCACGCGTGAACTGATCGCGATCGGTGTTCCCGGCGACCGCGAGGTCGATCTCAAGCGCGTCGAGGTAGCATTCGCGCCCGCCGAGGTTGAGGCCGCCAACGAGGGCGACTTCGCGAAGAACCCTGGCCTGATCAAGGGTTACATTGGTCCCTGGGCTGCGCAGGGCGCCGTGCTCGGCACAGCGTCGGTCACCGGCATCCGTTTTCTGGTCGACCCGCGCGTGGTCTCCGGCACCGAGTGGATCACCGGTGCCAACGAAGCGGGCCGCCACGTGTTCGGTCTGGTCGCCGGCCGCGACTTCGCCATCGACGATGTGGTTGAAGCCTCCGATGTGCGCGCCGGCGACCCGGCCCCCGACGGCTCCGGCCCGGTCGAACTCATTCGCGGTATGGAAATCGGGCACGTGTTCCAGCTCGGCCGCAAGTATGCCGAAGTACTCGGCCTCAAGGTTCTCGACGAGAACGGCAAGCTGGTCACGGTCACGATGGGTTCATACGGCATCGGCGTCACCCGCATCCTCGCGATCATCGCCGAACTCAACAACGACGCCAAGGGCCTGATCTGGCCCGAATCGGTCACTCCGTTCGACGTGCACGTGATTGCCACCGGCCGGGACGAGATCGTCTTCGACACCGCGGAGGCCGTCGTCGCCGCGATCGAGGCCACCGGCCGCGACGTGCTCTACGACGACCGCCGCAAGGTCTCACCCGGCGTCAAGTTCGGTGACGCCGAACTCATCGGCGTGCCGTGGATCGTCATCGTCGGCCGCGGTGCCGCCGACGGCATCGTCGAACTGTGGAACCGCCGTACCGGCGATCGCGAACAGGTCGACGTCGCCGACGTCGCCACGCACTTCGCCCAGCACCTCGCCTGATCGACCGCATCGCGAGCGGATGCTGCCGGCTGGCTGAGCCGGCAGCATCCGCTCTGTAGCGAACCCGCCCAACCGACCCGGCGCGGGGGGAGTGGGTGACGGGTCGCCACAGATTCGGGTACCGTTGTCTTCAGCCCGCTGCGCGGTTTCGCAGCGGCAAGATCTGAATAGAGGAGGCCGGCCATGGACATCGACCTCAGTGTTTTGCGGCTATTGGAGCGCGAAAAAGAGATTCCCTTTGAGGAACTCGTACACATCATTGAACAGGCGATTCTGATTGCCTATGGCAAGCACATCCAGCAAGATGTGACGAAGCTTGAAGCTTCGAAGATTGCTGATGTTAATCACTCCGGTCAGGAAGTGCCCGAAGCGCGCGTCGTTCTCGACCGCAAGACCGGGCACGTCGACATTTACGTTCCTGAGCACGATGACGAGGGTAACGTCGTCGGCGAAGCCGTCGACAATCCGACCGATTTCGGTCGGATCGCAGCCTTCGCCGCCAAGCAGGTTATCAACCAGCGTTTGCGCGATCTGGCCGACGACGCTGTGCTCGGTGAATTCAAGGGTCGCGAGGGTGACATCGTCGCCGGAATCATTCAGCAGGGACCGAACCCCCGCATGATCCACGTCGACCTCGGCACGATCGAAGCGATCATGCCCCCCGAGGAGCAGGTTCCTACCGAGAGCTACGTGCACGGCGCGCGCATTCGCGTGTTCGTCACGGCCGTCGGTCGCGGACTCAAGGGCCCGCAGATCACCGTGTCGCGCACCCACCCCTCGCTCGTGCGCAAGCTGTTCGCTCTCGAGGTGCCCGAGATCGCGAGCGGAGTTGTCGAGATCGTCTCGCTCGCCCGTGAAGCCGGACACCGCACCAAGATCGCCGTGCGCGCCACAGAGCCGGGCGTCAACGCCAAGGGTGCCTGCATCGGTGAGCTCGGCCAGCGCGTACGCGCCGTGACCGTTGAGCTCAACAACGAGAAGATCGACATCGTCGACTTCTCGCCCGACCTCGCGACCTTCGTCGCGAGCGCCCTGTCGCCGGCCAAGGTCACGAGCGCCTACGTGATCGACGAGTCGATCAAGGCTGTGCGCGCCCTCGTGCCCGACTACCAGCTGTCCCTTGCGATCGGCAAGGAAGGCCAGAATGCCCGCCTCGCGGCCAAGCTGACCGGTGCGAAAATCGACATCCAGCCGGACAGCATTCTGGAGGATGCCGAATAGGGGGTACGATGGAACCCGTTAGAACGTGTATTGGCTGCCGTTCGCGCGCCCCTCGATCCTCACTTTTGCGGATCGTTGCTGGGAAATCAGAAATTGTGGTGGATGAAACCGCGACAATCCCCGGTAGAGGTGCGTGGCTGCATGCCCGCCACTCGTGCTTTCAGGATGCCGTAAGGCGACACGCTTTCGGGCGTGCCTTTCGTGTGACCAGGTCACTGGACGCGAAACAACTAGAGAACAGGCTGAATTGGCTTATGGATAACTAATGAGCGGCTCGAAATGAGACCCGTCCGTTACTAACGGCCTGCCCCTTTCCGGGTGCAGGCCCGGAACAGGAGAATTGTGGCTGCGAAACCACGCGTACACGAGATCGCTACCGAGCTCGGAGTCGACAGCAAGGTAGCCCTTGCTAAATTGAAAGAAATGGGCGAGTTCGTCAAGGGACCGTCTTCCAGTGTTGAACCGCCGGTAGCGCGTCGCCTTCGCGCCGCTCTCGAGTCGGAAAGCGCCGCTGCTAAGGCTGCAACACCCGTGCAGGCCACTGGTGCTGTCGCCGGTGCTACCACTACGGCAACGCCTGCTCGCCCGAGCCACGGCGCCAAGCCGGGTGCCCGTCCCGGCCCCAAGCCCGTCGCTGAACCGGTAGCCCCGGTCGTTGTCGAGTCTGTCCCGGCAGCGGATGCCGCGCCCCTTCCGGTCGCGCCGCTGACCGTCGCCGAGCGCCAGGCTCAGGCTGCCCAGAAAGCTGAAGCTGCCCAGAAAGTCGCCGCTGCTGACCAGGCCGCCGCGGCTGACGCCGCCGACAAGCCTGGCACCGAGACCCCTAAAGCGAAAACTACGGAAGGATCGGCTACGCCGGTCAAGCCCGGAATGCCTCGCCCCGGAGCAGCACGCCCGGGTAACAACCCGTTCGCCAGCAACCAGGGCATGGGCCAGCGCCCAACCCAGCCGCCGCGTCCGGGTAACAACCCGTTCGCGAGTGCGCAGGGTATGGGCCAGCGCCCCGCGACACCTACCCCCAGCAACATTCCGCGCCCGCCGGCACCTCGTCCCGGCGCTCCGCGCCCTGGCGGACCCGGTCAGGCCGCTCGACCGACCGGCTTCGGCCAGCGCCCAGGCGCTTTCCAGCGTCCTGGTGGCGCCCCGGGCGGAGCCGGCGCAGCACGCCCCGGATTCACTCGTCCCGGTGCTCCTGCCGGAGCCCCCGGCTTCGGCCCGCCCCGCCCTGCCGGCGGAGGAGGCGGAGCCGGTCGCGGTCGCGGCCCGGGCGGTGGCACCGCTGGTGCCTTCGGTCGCGGTGGCGGCAAGAACAAGGCGCGCAAGTCGAAGCGTACGAAGAGAGCAGAGTTCGAGCTGCGTGAGGCCCCGTCGCTGGGTGGAGTATCCGTACCCCGCGGCGACGGTGGCACCGTTGTTCGTCTCCGTCGCGGAGCATCCATAACGGACTTCGCCGACAAGATTGACGCGAGCCCCGGAAACCTCGTCACCGTGCTGTTCCACCTCGGTGAAATGGCCACGGCAACGGAGTCCCTCGACGAAGCGACGTTTGACGTGCTCGGCAGCGAGCTCGGCTACAAGATCCAAATGGTCTCTCCTGATGACGAGGACCGTGAGCTGCTGCTCGCGTTCGACATCGACATCGACCAGGAACTGGAAGACGAAACCGATGAAGACCTCGAGATTCGCCCTCCTGTCGTTACCGTCATGGGCCACGTCGACCACGGTAAGACCGCGCTTCTTGACGCGATCCGCAACGCCAAGGTCGCCGAGGGTGAAGCCGGCGGAATCACGCAGCACATCGGTGCGTACCAGATCATCACCGAGCACGAGGGTATCGACCGCGCGCTGACCTTCATCGACACACCGGGCCATGAGGCGTTCACCGCCATGCGTGCTCGTGGTGCGCAGGTCACCGACATCGCCATTCTTGTGGTCGCCGCCGATGACGGCATCATGCCGCAGACGATTGAAGCGCTCAACCACGCCCAGGCCGCCAACGTGCCGATCGTGGTCGCAGTGAACAAGATCGACAAGCCCGGCGCCAACCCGCAGAAGGTGCGTCAGCAGCTCACCGAATTCGGTCTCGTCGCCGAAGAGTACGGCGGAGACGTCATGTTCGTCGACGTGTCGGCCAAGAACAAGACCGGCATCCAGGAAATCCTTGACGCTGTGCTCCTGGTCGCCGATGCCGGACTCGACATGCGCTCCAACCCGAATAAGGATGCCCGTGGTGTCGCCATCGAGGCCCGCCTCGACAAGGGCCGCGGCGCGGTGGCAACCGTGCTTATCCAGTCCGGAACGCTGCACGTGGGAGACTCCATCGTCGCCGGAACGGCTTACGGCCGCGTTCGGGCGATGGCCGACGAAAACGGTGTCGCCGTTCTCGCCGCCACGCCGTCCCGCGCGGTGCAGGTGCAGGGTCTCTCGAGCGTCCCGCGCGCCGGTGACACCTTCCTTGTCATCGAGGAAGACCGCACCGCCCGTCAGATCGCCGAGAAGCGTGAAGCCGCCGAGCGCAACGCCCTGCTGGCCAAGGCCCGCAAGCGCATCAGCCTCGAAGACTTCACCCGTGCCCTCGAAGAGGGCAAAGTCGAGTCGCTCAACCTCATCATCAAGGGTGACGTTTCCGGTGCCGTTGAGGCCCTGGAAGAGTCGCTGCTCAAGATCGAGGTCGACGATTCGGTTCAGCTGCGCATCATCCACCGCGGTGTCGGTGCGGTCACGGAGAGCGACGTCAACCTCGCCACCGTCGACAACGCCATCATCATCGGGTTCAACGTTCGCCCCGACACGAAGGCCCGCGAGCGTGCCGCTCGCGAAGGCGTCGACGTGCGCTTCTACTCCGTCATCTACTCCGCCCTCGAGGACATTGAGAATTCCCTCAAGGGAATGCTCAAGCCCGAGTACGAAGAGATCCAGAGTGGTATCGCCGAAATTCGCGAGGTCTTCAGCTCGTCGAAGTTCGGAAACGTCGCCGGTGTCATCGTGCGCTCCGGTACCATCACCCGAAATGCCAAGGCTCGCGTTATTCGCGAGGGCATCGTGGTGGGGGACAACCTGGGCATCGAGTCGCTGCGTCGCTTCAAGGACGATGTCACCGAGGTCCGCACGGACTTCGAGTGTGGTATCGGACTGGGCAAGTTCAACGACATCCGAATTGGCGATGAGATCGAGACCATCGAAATGAAGGAGAAGCCGCGCGTCTAGCGTTGGTTTTGGGGGTCGGACTCGGTTTTGCTGAGTTCGACCCCTTTTGGGTCGAGTCTTCGCAATTTCCTATTGACAGGAAAGAGCGGAACCCGTACCCCGATTCCCATTTAGTGGGAAATTTCGCTTGAACCCTCCATTGGTAGGCGGATGTCCGTCATCCTGTGGCGGAGAGAAAAGTTCAGTAAGACCGGGCGCATCGGTGCCCGCTAATAAGGAGTGAATCATGGCAGATCCGGAACGCGCCAGAAAGATGGCGGACCGCATTAAGGTCATCATCGCGAAGCGGCTGGAACGCGGCCTGCGCGATCCGAGGCTCGGGTTCGTGACTATCACCGACGTGAAGGTCACCGGGGATCTCCAGCACGCCTCGGTGTTCTACACCGTGTACGGTTCGATCGAGGAGCGCACCGATAGCGCAGCCGCCCTGAAGGCCGCAACCGGTCTCATGCGCAGCGAAGTCGGCAAGAACATCACCGCGAGACTCACACCGTCTATCGAATTCATCGCTGATGGCATTCCCGAGAACGCGGCTCTGATCGACGACCTGTTGCGCGAAGCGCACGACCGCGATACCGCGACCGAAGACGGCAAGGGCACGGCTACGTACGCCGGCGAAGCCGATCCGTACAAGAAGCCGCGCGAATACGACCTCGAAGAAGACGGCGACGAGCCTGGCGCCGAGAGCACCGCGAAGCACTAGCACACCCCGCCCTACCACCTCAGCCGGACGGGGCCCGGGCCCCGTCCGGCTGAGGCATCGCTGCGCAGGGCGGCAGGCTAGCGGATGCCGGGGGACCGCTCGTAGCGGGTGAACCGGTAGCGGAGCGCCGTACTGGAGCTGAGCCATCCGTTCGCTGGATCTGTCTTGACGAGGGTCCAGGCGGCATCGAGGGTAGGCGCGAGAGTGTCACCGGCGATCGAGGCGTCGATCTCAGTCACCTCGAGGGTGTCGGCCAAGGGTAGGGCCAGCCGAAAGATTTCGGCCCCACCGATCACCCAGACCGGCCCCTCGGTGAGCGCGAGGGCGTCGTTGAAACTGTGCGCACTGGATGCTCCCGCCGCGGCCCAGCCCCGCTGCCGGGTGATCACAACGTTCTGCCGATCCGGCAGGGGACGAAAACGCTCCGGGAGCGAATCCCAGGTGCGTCGACCCATAATGACGGCGCCTCCCCGGGTTACGGTACGAAAATGGGCGAGGTCTTCCGGCAGGTGCCAGGGCAGAACTCCGTCAGCCCCGATGATGCGAGTGACCGTCTGCGCCCAGATCAGGCCCAGTTTCATACCGCGACCGCGCCCTTGATGGCGGGATGATGCTGGTAATTCTCGAGGATGAGATCGTCGAACTCATAGTCGAACAAGCTGGCGCGGCCCGGCTTGATGCGCAGCCGGGGGGAGGGAAACGGCGTGCGGGAAAGCTGCTCGTTGACCTGCTCGACGTGATTGTCGTAGATGTGGCAGTCCCCACCGGTCCAGACGAACTCGCCGAGCTCAAGGCCGGCCTGTTCGGCAACGAGCTGGGTGAGCAGGGCGTAGCTGGCGATATTGAACGGTACCCCGAGAAAAAGATCGGCGCTGCGCTGGTACAGCTGGCAGGAAAGCTTGCCGTCGGCGACGTAGAACTGGAACAGGGCGTGGCAGGGAGCGAGCGCCATTTTCGAGAGGTCGGCTACATTCCAACTCGAGACGATCATGCGCCGCGAGTCCGGATCGGTGCGCAGGGTGTTGAGCACGTCGCTGATCTGGTCGATGGTCTCTCCGTCGGGGGCGGGCCAGGAGCGCCACTGCACCCCGTAGACCGGGCCGAGTTCGCCGTTTTCGTCGGCCCATTCGTTCCAGATGCGCACGCCCTTTTCCTGTAGCCAGGTGACGTTGGAGTCGCCGCGCAGAAACCACAGAAGTTCGTAGGCAATCGACGCGAAGTGCACTCGTTTGGTGGTCACGAGCGGAAAACCGTCGGCCAGGTCGAAGCGCAACTGGCGGCCGAACACGCTGCGGGTTCCGGTTCCGGTGCGATCGGCCTTACGAGCGCCGTTCTGGAGGGTATCGCGAAGAAGCGCTGAATACTGGGCATCGGCAGCAAAAGAAGTGGTTACGGTCACCGGTCAATCGTACGCGGCGAAGCCGACACGGCTAGTCCGGCAGGGTGTAGCCATCGTGCACCGGTAGAGCCAGACCGTCGGTGACAAGACTGGCCAGCGCGCGCTGCAGCTGGGCCGGATCCGGCCACAGTGTGTTGATCTCGGCGTCCGTCACCGAACGGTGGGTGGAGCGCAGCTCGGCCATGATCAGGCCGCGCACCTGCCGGTCGCTGCCCGCGAACTTCTTTTGCACCGTTTTGCGGGTACCGGTGTACGCGGGGTAGTCGGCGGCTCGCCAGGCACATGCATGTCGAATTGGGCATACCTCACAGTGGGGGCTGCGGCTGGTGCAGACCACCGCGCCGAGCTCCATGATCGCGGCGTTGAACAGCGCCGCTTCCTGCACGCTCTGTGGCAGTAACAGGCTCATCGCGTCTAGGTCGCGGGCACGACTGGGCGGCGACGGCTCGCCCGCGCCGGCGATCGCACGGGCGATCACCCGTCGTGTGTTCGTGTCGACCACCGGATGCCGATGGCCGTACGCAAACGCGGCCACCGCTCGCGCGGTGTAATCTCCGATGCCGGTCAGGGCCAGTAGTTCGTCGATGTCGGAGGGCACGACACCCCCGTGCAGTTGCGTGATTTGCACCGCTGCGGCATGCAACCAGAGCGCGCGCCTCGGGTAGCCGAGGCTGGACCAGGCCCGCACTGCCTCGCTCGGCGGCACCGCGGCCAGCGCAGCCGGCGTGGGCCAGCGCGCCAGCCACTCCTCGAGCCGCGGAATCACTCGGTTCACCGGAGTCTGTTGCAGCATGAACTCACTCACCAGAATGCCCCAGGCCCCGAAGCCGTCGCGCCGCCATGGCAGGTCGCGGGCGTTCGCGACGAACCACGCATTGAGCGCGGCGCTGATGCCGTTTGCGGCGGGAACCAAGGGTGTGACGTTCATCCGTTCTAACCTAGGCTCGATTCATGAAGCTGGTTTCCACACCGCGCATCGAATTTCTGCGCACCCTCGCCACCGAGATCCTGCACAACTACGGCCGCGGCCGCACCATCATTGCCATCGACGGACCGGATGCCGGTGGTCGCGCTGCCTTCGGCGATGACCTGGCCGCCGTGTTCCGGGAAGATGAACTGCACGTATTCCGGGCCAGCCTGCGCTACTTCCAGCATTCCCGGGCCGAACAACAGCGATTAGCGCCCGACACACCGGACCATCGCTACCGAGTCGGCTACGACTACTCAGCGCTTCGCCGGGTACTCGTCGAGCCCTTTCGCATGGGGGGCAGCACAGGCTTCGTCACCGAAGAGTTCGACCCCGATCGGGATACCTGGATTCAACCGACCTGGCAGACCGCTCCCGCCGACGCCATCCTGATCATCGACGGTGACTACATCAACCGGCCCGAACTGCACGGGCTCTGGTTATACAGCGTGCTGCTGGAAGGCGCACCGGTGAACGATTCTGATCTGCGGTACCACGCCGAAGTGCATCCGCGGGACGTCGTGTCGGCTGTGGTCGACACGACCGACCCGGCGGCTCCGCGCCGTGTGCTGACGGATCGCTGCTGACCGGCTGGGCGCTGACCGGTTGCAGCTGAGCGCTTACCAGTGCCGGGCTTGAACCTCGGCCGGGGTCAGGAACCGACCGTTGCGCTCGACCTCGTGCACGAGTTCGGTCAGCAGCGCGTTCACCGGCGCGGCCACCCCCGCTTCGGCTGCGGCTTGCACCACCGCTCCGTTCAGAAAATCGATCTCGGTGCGTTGGCCGCGCGCGAGGCTCTGCAGGGTCGAACCCTGGTTTGCCACCTTGCCCATACGGGCACGCATCGACAGTGGCAACACCTGACCGGCCCAGAGCGGCGCAACCGCAAAGGCACGCAGCCGCCGGTGGGACAGTCCCTGTAACGTGTGAAACCGAACCCCACTGGCGAGGCCTACCCGCACGGTTTCGCGCATGCTTCGGGTCATCAACCGGCGAAGGTCCGCCTGCCCGATCACCTCCTGCACGCTGAGCCCGGTGATGGCGGGCAGGGCGTTGAGCATATTGACGACGAGCTTGGTCCACTGGGCTCCGACGAAGTTATCGAGGGCGAGGGTGGGTACAGCGGCGTTCAGAACCGCCTGCCAGCGCCGGGTCGCCGCATCGACCGAGCCGTGGCCTCGCCCGAGATAGCTCGGCGCCGCCGTCGTCACCCGAACCCGGCCCGGCCCGTCATAGTGGGCAGCAATGATCGTGATCAAACCGAAACATTCTGACCGCGGCAGCAGCCTTTCGGCCGTGCTGACCCCGTCCAGTCCGTTCTGTACGACGAGCACCGGGGTACCGTCCAGCGCTGCGGCATTCTCAGCAATCGCCGCAGCAGCATCCTGTGCCTTGGTGCAGATCAGCGCCAGGTCACACGGTTCGACCAATCGTTCAACGGCCACCGGTCGGGCGAACCGACCCCCGTAGCCGCCCGTCAGATGGATGCCGTCGGCCAGCACCGCTGGCAGCGAGGCCCCACGCATGGTCACCACCAGATCGTGCCCCTGGGCAGCGAGCAGGCAGGCGAATGTGCTGCCCAGGGCACCAGCACCGATCACCGCGATTCTCACGGCTCACATACTACGGGCCGGGGCTGGCAGGCGATTCGCACCATGCCCCCAGTCCCGCGCTGATAGCCTCAGCTAGTGACCAGCGGCCTTTTACTCATTGACAAGGCGCAGGGCTGGACCAGCCATGACGCTGTCGCCAGGACCCGGCGTCTCGCCGGCACCCGCAAGGTCGGCCACGCCGGCACTCTCGACCCCATGGCCACCGGGCTGCTGGTGCTCGGCGTCGACAGCTCGACCCGGCTGCTCACTTATGTTGTCGGCCTCGACAAGGAATACCTCGCGACCATCCGCCTCGGCCAGTCCACCACGACGGATGATGCAGAGGGCGACGCACTGACCCGCGCGACCGCCGAGCAGGTCGCCGCCATCAGTGCCGCGAGCGTCGCGGGCGGAATCGCGGACCTCACCGGTGAGATCAGCCAGCAGCCGAGCGCGGTCAGCGCCATCAAGGTCGACGGCAAACGCGCCTACGCCCGAGTGCGCGCGGGCGAAGACGTGCAATTACCGTCTCGACCGGTGACCGTGAGCGAGTTCGAACTTTGCTCCAGCACGCGCGGAGACGGTTTTCTCGACCTCAAGGTTCGTGTCGTGTGTGCCTCCGGCACCTACATTCGCGCCCTGGCACGTGACCTGGGCACCGCGCTCGGTGTCGGCGGACACCTCACTGCGCTCCGCCGCACCCGCATCGGCCCGTTCCGAATCGAAAACGCCGCCACCCTCGAGCGGATCGATGTCGTCGCGCAGCTCATTTCGCCAGCGGATGCCGCCACCCGTCTGCTCCCACGCCTCGACCTGTCGACCGAAGAGGCCATCGACCTCGGCCACGGCAAGCGCATCACAATCGAGCGAGACCCCACCCGCGCCGGACCGGTCGCCGCGATCGCTCCCGACGGTCGACTGGTCGGACTGGTCGAATATCGTGGTGACCAGGCCAAGGTGCTGCTGAATTTCGCGCCGGATATACCCGACACATCAGACGCCAGCGAATCGACACCGACCCCATGATCGAATGGTTCACCTGGCTGCAACTGGCCATCGCCGTGCCCGGCGGATTGCTCTGCGTCGTCCTCGGCCTCGCCGGGCGCAAACCCACCGACCTCACTATGGGCGCGACCGCACTCGTCGAGCTGTTGTTGATCGTGCAGCTCGCGGCCGCAATCGCGGCGCCGCTGGCCGGAAATGATGCCACCGGCAGCCTGCTCGAGTTCTACACCTACCTGGTCAGCGCCATGCTGCTGCCGGTCGTGGCCGGATTCTGGGCGCTGGTGGAACGTAGCCGCTGGAGCACGGTCATTCTCGGGGTGACATGCCTGTCGGTTGCCGTCATGGTCTACCGCATGAACCAGATCTGGAACGTGCAGGGCAGCTGACGCGGTTTCGGGTTCGCTGCGGATGCTGCAATAATTGACGAACCAGATGAATGCCGAGCAATGACACAATCCGCCACCGAAGAGCCCTCCCACCGGGTGAGCGGCATTGGGCGACTCCTCATTGCTGTGTACGGGGTACTGGCCCTCGCTGCAACGGGGCGTTCATTCGTGCAGATTGCCTCCGAGTTTGAAGACGCCCCGCTCGCATACTCGCTGTCGGCTCTTGCCGCTGTCGTCTACGTCGCCGCAACGGTCGCACTGATCAAGCGCAGCCGCCGCTGGTATCGCATTGCCTGGATCACCATCAGCTTCGAACTGCTCGGAGTGCTCGTCGTCGGAACGTTGAGCCTGGTCGACCCTGCGCTGTTCCAACATAAAACGGTCTGGTCGGTCTTCGGTCAGGGCTACGGTTTCGTTCCCCTCGTGCTGCCGCTTCTGGGCATGTGGTGGCTCAGACGCCACCCGGTGTCGGTGGCCGCCGGCCCGGTAATCACCGAGAGTCGCGCATGAAAATCCTGTACGGTATCGACTCGGTACCAAACGACTGGCCCGCCTCGGCCGTTAGTATCGGAAAGTTCGACGGCGTGCACGCCGGGCACCGGGCCGTGATAGCTGAGCTCAAGGCCATCGCCGACCGGGAACAACTCGCGACCGTCGTTGTTACCTTTGACCGGCATCCGCTCGCCCTGCTCTCTCCAGCCACCTGCCCAAGCGCGCTGGTCAGCGCCCAGCAAAAACTCGACTTGATCGCCGACACCGGGGTCGATGCGACGTTGTTGCTGGAGTTCAACCACGCACTCTCCAGCCTTCCCCCGCGCGAATTCATCGAACGCATTCTGGTTACCGCGCTGCACGCCCGGTTTGTGCTGGTCGGTCGTGACTTTCGCTTCGGTACGGGCGGTGCGGGCGATATCGCGCTGCTCCGTGACCTCGGCACCGAGTTCGGCTACGAGGTGACTCTGATCGATGATGTGAAGCCCGATGGGCAACGCCGAGTGTCATCGACCTGGATCCGCGAGCTGCTCGGCAGCGGCGCAGTGACCGAAGCTGGCCGGTTGCTCGGCCACCTGCCAACCGTGCGGGGAGTCGTCGTGCACGGTGCCGCGCGCGGCCGCGAACTGGGCTTTCCCACTGCCAACCTGTCGGCCGACTCCGACGGCCTGATCCCTGCCGATGGCGTCTATGCCGGTTGGTTGACGGATGCCGGATCGCGCTACCCGGCAGCCATTTCGGTCGGCAATAATCCCACCTTCGACGGAGTGGCCCAGAAACAGGTCGAAGCGTACGTGTTGGATGAGGTCGACCTAGACCTCTATGACCACGTCGTGGAGGTATCGTTCGTGGAACGGATTCGCGGCATGGTCGCCTACTCGGGCATCGATCCGCTGATCGCGCAGATCCGCGATGACGTTGTGCGGGTTCGGGTGATTCTGGGCCGCGAAAACCAGAGCTAGTCGCCACCGTGGACAGCACCGGTTTCGGGGGTCAATCCATCGAGGCCGGTTTGCCCGGGTACGCTGGGCAGACCAATATTTTCTGGGGGTTCCATGCGGCAACAAGCACGAGCGATAGAAACGCGTGCGGCGATCATTCGTGGCGCCGCGGAAGCCTTCGAGCAGCGCGGGTACGGGAGCACGTCGCTCGCGCAGGTGAGTGCTGCCGCGGGCGTGACCAAGGGAGCATTGTACTTTCACTTCGATTCCAAGGAAGCGCTCGCGGTCGCCATAATCGCGGCTCAGCACAAGAAATCGGTCGATGCGGGTCGTCAGCTGCTCGAGGACAACATGCCCGGCCTGCGTGCCCTCGTTTCCATGTCCTACGAGCTGGCTCGCCAACTGCGCGATGACCAGGTCGTCAGCGCCGGTGTACGCCTGACTATCGAGGCCGTGAACTTCTCAACGCCGGTATCCGCGCCCTACCGGGACTGGATGGTCGCCTGTGAGGAATTTTTGCGTCGGGGGATCGCCGAGGGAGATGTAGCGCCAACGGTCGATGTGCCGGCCGCGGCACGGTTTTGCACCGCCGGTTTCACGGGGGTGCAGGTTGTCTCGGACGTGCTGACTCGGCGTGGGGACATCGAGCAGCGACTGACCGAGATGTGGGCGTTGCTCTTGCCCGGACTCGTTGCCCCCGGGCGCTGGGACGACCTGAAGAATCTAGCTGCCGACGTGCAGCGGCAGCGTGCCGCGGATCGGCCGTAGACTAACCAAGTGAATACCGCAGTGTCCCGCCGACTGTGGCGCGGACGCAGCCTCGCTCTCCTGGGCATCATCCTGGTCGCGGCAAACCTGCGCACCGCCGTCG
Source organism: Cryobacterium sp. Y57 (assembly GCF_002929505.1). Lineage (GTDB taxonomy): Bacteria > Actinomycetota > Actinomycetes > Actinomycetales > Microbacteriaceae > Cryobacterium. The sequence continues at coordinate 132,550 of NZ_PJJL01000065.1, read as the reverse complement.
CCGCCCTGTCGCCGATCGTGGCCGAAATCAACCTCGACATTCCCCTCGGCGCGGTATCGCTCGGGGTGCTCGGCATGCTCCCGCCGGTATGCTTCGCCCTGTTCGGCATCTTCACCCCCATGATCACCCGCCGTCACGGCCTCGAAGCACCACTCGTACTGGCCCTCGTGGCGATCCTGCTCGGTCACGTCACCCGCGGCCTGTCCGGCTCGATCACCATGCTCATCATCGGCAGCGTCATCGCTTTCGCCGGACTCGGCATTGGCAACGTGCTACTGCCTCCGCTGGTCAAGAAGTACTTCCCCGACCGGGTCGGGCTCGTGACGAGCCTCTACGTCACCGTTGTGGCCCTGAGCACCCTGGTACCGCCGCTGATTGCGGTTCCGGTAGCGGATGCCGCCGGCTGGCGCATCTCGCTCGGCATGTGGATGCTCCTCGCCCTGCTCGCCCTGGTGCCCTGGATCACCATGCTGGTGCGGCACCGTGCGCGAACGCCGGACGCGATCATTGAGGAGGCCGATGCCACCATTCTCGGGCGCCTCTGGAAGTCGTCGATCGCCTGGGCCCTCGCGGGCGTGTTCGCGGTCTCGTCGCTCAACGCCTACGCGATGTTCGCCTGGCTGCCGCAGCTACTCGTCGACACCGCCGGTGTGAGTCCTGCCCAGGCCGGAACTCTTTTGGCGCTCTATGCCAGCATGGGCATTCCGTGCGCACTGATCATTCCAATCCTCACCGCCCGCATGACCAACGTCGGGCCGCTCATCTACGTCGGTGTGTTCGCGTTCGTCGCCGGTGACCTTGGGCTGTTGTTCGCACCGGAAACCCTGACCTGGCTCTGGGTCAGTCTCGCCGGGATCGGGCCATTGTTCTTTCCCCTCGCACTCGTATTGATCAACCTGCGCACCCGTACTCACGCCGGCGCAGTGGCCCTCAGCAGCTTCGTGCAGAGCATCGGCTACACCCTGGGAGCGCTCGGACCGCTGGTATTCGGTCTGCTGCATGAGCTCAGCGGCGGGTGGACCTGGCCGCTCATTTTCTTGTTGACGGCCGCGCTGGCCATCGTCATCGCCGGCGCGGTGATCGGGCGTCCGCACATGCTGGAAGACGACGTGACGCCCACTCGCTGATCGCCATCACGGCACGAGATGGGCACGGTGGATCAGCGCCGCGGCGCCGATCAGCGGGCCGTCGCCGGACAGCGCTGACGGTACCACTCGCACCCGGGTCGCGTAGGCGAACTGCACCCGCTGGGCGATCGTTTCCCGGGCGAAATCGAGCAGGTCGGGAGTGACATTGGCGAAGCCGCCGCCGATAGTGACCAGGTCGAGATCGAGCAGCGTCGCTGCGGAGGCAATGGCGTGACCGAGTGCCCGGCCGCTGCGCGTTACGGCGGCGATCGCAATCGGATCGGCGGTCGAGTAGGCCGCCGCGAGATCTTCTCCCGACTCGCCCCTGAATCCGTGCGTCCGTGCCCAGGCGACGGTCTTCGGCCCTGAGGCGATCGCCTCGATGCAGCCGATTCCACCGCAGGCGCAGGGATCGTCAAAGCCGCCGACCTCGATGTGGCCGATGTGGCCGGCATTTCCAGTTCTTCCCGACACGGTGACGCCACCGAGAATCAGGCCGCCGCCGATGCCGGTGGAAACGATCATGCCCATCAGGTTGTCGACGCCCTGTCCCGCTCCCACCCAGTGTTCGGCAAGGGTGATGCAGAGCCCGTCCATGCGTAGGCGCACCGGTAGATCAGGGACGAGGGCGATGACTCGATCTTTGAGGGGATACTCGCGCCAGACCGGCAGGTTCAACGGTGACACCGCCCCCTGCTGCAGGTGAATCGGCCCGGCACAGCCGATGCCAACTCCAACCAGGGCCGCACCGGTGGGCAGGCTCGAGCGGGCCTGAGTGACCGCATTCGTGACAGCGACGGCGAGTTGTGCGCTTGATGCGCTCGACCCGGTCGCTGCGCGGTGCCGGCTGGAGGTGAGCACCAGGCCGTGGTCGTCGACGAGGGCGGATTCAACCTTGGTACCCCCGACATCGACGGCGAGAACGAACCGGGGCGCTGCACTGGTGCTCATGCGTTGATCGTACTGGTCGCGATTCCGGTCCGATATTCGCTCACATGAGCAAAAATCCCCACGACTGTTGATTCGCGCGGCGGGTCGACATAGGCTGGAGTCAAACGATTGGACCGCGCCACCGACATGAGCGATACCGACGAACTCCTCTCCATTCGTGCCGCCGAGCTGTACTACGAAGAGAACCAGACCCAGGACGAGATCGGTGTGATTCTGCGCCTGACCCGCTGGAAGGTCGGCCGGTTGCTGGCGAGCGCGAAGGCAAACGGGTTCATCCGCATCGAGATCGTGCACCCGCGCGCCCGCCGCCTGCCGATCGAGCGGCGCCTCCGCGAATCGACGGGCCTCACCGATGCGATCGTCGTTTCCTCCGCTGGGGTGTCGAGCGAAGTCGAACTGCAGTCGCGTACCGCGCAGGCCGCCGCAGACTTCCTCACGAGCCTGCGCCCGATCCCGCGCACCCTCGGTATCAGCTGGGGGCGTACCCTGCACGATGTGTCCCTGCACCTGAAGCAGGGCTGGGCGCCGGGCGTGAACGTGGTTCAGATCAACGGTGGCGTCAGCCTGCACCAACGCACCGGCACCGCAGCATCCACTGCCGTGACCATCGCTCACAAGGCCGACGGCTCGGCCACCCTGCTGCCGAGCCCCGCCGTCTTCGAACGCCTCGAAACTAAGCAGGCGATGGAAGCCGACCGCGCCGTCGCCGGGGTACTCGACCTCGCCCGCAACGCGCAGGCCTATCTCTTCAGCGCCGGCCAGGCGGATGCGAATTCCGCTCTCGTCGACAGCGGTTTCCTGACCGTGGAACAGATCGATGACCTCGTCTCGCGCGGTGCCGTCGGCGACGTCGTCGGCCGCTATATCGATGCGAACGGCCGCATCGTCGACCCTGAACTCAATGAACGAACGGTCGGTATTCAGATCGACCAGTTGCGCCGTGCCCCGCTCACCATCGCGGTCATTTCCGGAAACGATAAGCATGCCATCGCCCGCGCCGTCGTGCGCAACGGGTTGTGCACCGTGCTGGTCACCGACGAAGACACCGCGAACGCTCTGCTCCAGGAAAAGGACACCCTATGACCAACAGCCCTCTGGCCACCTACCAGCCTGACCAGCGTGCCCTCGCGTTGATCGGCGGGGAAGCCACCGACGCCAACCTGCGCCGGTACCTGCACGGCATCCCGGGAATCGACGCCGTCGGCCTCGAAGCGCGCGCCTTCGACCTCGGCACCCGTTCGATCAAGACCAGTTCCAAACGCTGGGCGATCGACACCATCATCGGCCTGATCGACCTGACCACCCTCGAGGGCGCCGACACCCCCGGCAAGGTGCGCTCGCTCGTAGCCAAGGCCCTCATGCCCGACCCGGGCGACCCCGGCACACCCCGTGTCGCAGCGGTCTGCGTCTACGGTGACATGGTCGGTTCGGCCGTCACAGCGCTCGGCTCAGCCCATGCGGCCGGCGGAACCGACGGTGTCACCGTCGCCGCCGTCGCTACCGCCTTTCCGAGCGGCCGCGCCTCCCTCGCGATCAAGCTCGCCGATGTGCGCGACGCGGTCGCGGCCGGCGCTGACGAGATCGACATGGTCATTGACCGTGGAGCGTTTCTAGCCGGTCGGTTCGGCCAGGTCTACGACGAGATCGTTGCCGTGAAAGAGGCCTGCCGCCGCGCCGACGGGTCGATGGCTCACCTCAAGGTGATTCTCGAAACCGGCGAACTGAACACCTACGACAATGTGCGTCGAGCGTCCTGGCTGGCCATTCTGGCCGGCGGAGACTTCATCAAGACCTCCACCGGCAAGGTCGCTCCAGCCGCGACGCTGCCCGTGACACTGTCGATGCTCGAGGTTGTGCGGGACTGGCACCGCCTCACCGGCGTGCGTATCGGCGTGAAACCGGCCGGCGGTATCCGCACCTCCAAGGACGCCATCAAATACCTCGTGACGGTCGCCGAGACGGTGGGGGAGGAGTGGCTCAGTCCGCGCCTGTTCCGGTTCGGCGCCTCCAGCCTGCTGAACGACGTGCTGCTGCAGCGCCAGAAGATGACGACCGGGCACTACTCCGGTCCCGACTACGTGACGATTGATTAGGGAACGACCATGAAATTTCTCGACTACGCCCCCGCCCCCGAATCGAAGGCGCTGCTGGGCCTCAAAAGCGACTATGGCCTGTTCATCAACGGCGCGTTCATCGCCGGTCGCGGAACCCCGTTTCAGACAATCAACCCGGCCACCGAACAGCAGATCGCGATGATCGCCACCGCCAACGAAGCGGATGTCGACGCTGCCGTTTCGGCCGCCCGCCACGCCTACGACGGCGTCTGGTCCCGCCTCTCCGGCAGCGACCGGGGCAAGTACCTGTTTCGCATCGCCCGACTGGTGCAGGAACGCGCGCGCGAACTGGCCGTTGCGGAAACCCTCGACAACGGCAAGCCGATCAAGGAAACCCGCGATGTCGACATTCCCCTTGTCGCCGCCTGGTTCTTCTACTACGCCGGCTGGGCAGACAAGCTCGACCACGCCGGAGTGGGACCCAGCCCGGCGTCCCTCGGCGTCGCCGCTCAGGTCATCCCGTGGAATTTCCCGCTCATGATGCTGGCCTGGAAGATCGCCCCGGCGCTTGCCGCTGGCAACACCGTTGTGCTCAAGCCCGCCGAGACGACCTCCCTCACCGCGCTGCTGTTCGCCGAGATCCTGCAGCAGGCCGACCTGCCGGCCGGTGTCGTGAACATCATCACCGGCGACGGAAGCACGGGAGCGACTCTCGTCAACCACCCAGGCGTCAACAAGGTCGCGTTCACCGGTTCGACCTCGGTCGGTCGGTCGGTTGCCCGTTCGATCGCTGGAACCGACAAAAAGCTCAGCCTCGAACTCGGCGGCAAGGGCGCCAACATCGTTTTTGATGATGCCCCGATCGACCAGGCCGTTGAGGGAATCGTGCGCGGCATCTTCTTCAACCAGGGCCATGTCTGCTGCGCCGGCAGTCGCCTGCTCGTGCAGGAAAGTATCCACGACGACGTCATCGACCGACTCAAGCGCCGCATGCAGACGCTGCGGTTGGGTGACCCGCTCGATAAGAACACCGACATCGGCGCCATCAACAGCGCCGAACAGCTCGCGCGCATTCGGGAACTGTCCGATCTGGGCGAGCAGGAGGGCGCCGAACGTTGGAGCGCCGACTGCGAAATTCCGCCGAACGGTTTCTGGTTTTCGCCAACCATCTTCACCAACGTGTCTACCAGCCACCGCATCGCCCGCGACGAGATCTTCGGACCGGTGCTCTCCGTGCTCACCTTCCGTACCCCGGCCGAGGCCGTAGCAAAGGCCAATAACACCCCCTACGGCCTTTCCGCCGGAATCTGGAGCGACAAGGGCAGCCGCATCCTCGCCGTTGCCGACAAGCTGCGTGCCGGCGTGGTTTGGGCGAACACCTTCAACCAGTTCGACCCGTCGAGCCCCTTCGGCGGCTACAAGGAAAGCGGCTATGGCCGCGAAGGTGGCCGCCACGGCCTCGCCGCTTATCTGAAACCCGCCGTGCGCAGCGGCTCAAGGTCGATCGCCGCCGCCAACCAGCAAACATCGTCCGTTTCCAAGAAGACCGCATCCGTCGGCAAAAAGTCCGCATCCGCAGAGAAGGCCGCCAAGTGAACCGCCTCGTTATTTCTAAAACGTACAAGCTCTATATCGGCGGCAAGTTTCCGCGCAGCGAATCCGGCCGCGTCTACGAGGTGCTCTCACACACAGGGGACTTTCTCGCCAATGCGGCCAAGGGCAGCCGCAAGGATGCCCGTGACGCGGTCGTCGCCGCCCGCAGCGCGCTCGGTGGGTGGGCCGGCGCCACGGCCTACAACCGCGGCCAGGTGCTGTATCGCATCGCCGAACTGCTCGAGGGTCGTCGGAACCAGTTCGTCGACGAGATCATGAACTGCGAGGGCGTCAACGCCGCCGTCGCCAGCGCTCAGGTCGACGAGGCCATCGATCGCTGGGTCTGGTACGCCGGCTGGGCCGACAAATACGTGCAGGTCGCCGGCAACGCCAACCCGGTTTCCGGCCCCTTCTTCAACACCTCCGTCCCCGAGCCGACGGGTGTCGTCGCGATCATCGCGCCGCAGGGCACTGAATCGCTGCTCGGCCTGGTCAGTGCGATCGCGCCAGCCCTCGTCGCCGGCAACACCGTCGTCGTCGTCGCCAACGAGCACGCACCGCTGTCGGCGATCAGCCTGGGCGAAGTGCTCGCCACGAGCGACGTGCCCGGCGGTGTCGTCAACATCGTGACCGGTTCGCCGGCCGAGATCGCGCCCTGGCTGGCCACCCATGCCGACGTGAACGCCCTCGACCTCGTCGGTGCCGGCAACCTGGACTGGGTGGAACTGCAGATCAGCGCCGCCGACACACTCAAGCGGGTGCTTCCGCCCGAGGCAGGAGCGGATGCCGCCTTACCGGCGCTGAATCGCATCCTCGCCTTCACTGAACTGAAAACGGTCTGGCACACCAAGGCTATTCTCTAAATCGCAAGCGTGGGAGGACACTCAGCCGAGGGCCAAGAGAACCGGATAAGCTCCGCCGCATGACTTTACGCAGAGCACTCGTCACCGGCGCCACGGGCTATATCGGCGGACGTCTCGTTCCACGACTCCTGGAAGCCGGCTTTACGGTGCGAGTGCTCGTGCGCACCCCGTCCAAACTGCGCGATGTGCCCTGGGTCGACCAGGTGGAGGTCGTGCACGGTGACCTCGGCGACCTGACCTCGGTGCAGCGCGCCTGCGCCGACATCGACGTGCTGTACTACCTCGTGCACTCGATGGGCGCGGCGGGTGACTTTGAGAAAACCGAGCACCTGGCCGCCGAGAACGTCGCCCGTGCTGCTGCCGAAGCCAGCGTTCAGCGCATCGTCTACCTCGGTGGTCTGCACCCCGACACCGACACGCTCTCGGCCCACCTGCACTCCCGCAGGGAGGTTGGTCGTATCCTGCTCGAGAGCGGGGTACCGAGCATCGCGTTCCAGGCCGGCGTCGTCATCGGTTCCGGCTCGACCTCGTTCGAGATGATCCGCCACCTCACCGATGTGCTGCCGTACATGCCCGCGCCCAAGTGGGTCCGCAACAAGATCCAGCCGATCGCGGTGCGCGACGTGCTCTATTACCTGCAGGCTGCGGCCGACCTGGCGCCCGACGTGAACCGTACCTTCGACATCGGCGGCCCCGACGTGCTGCGCTACGGCCAGATGATGAACGGCTACGCCCTCGAGGCCGGCCTCAAACAGCGGGCGATCGCCGCGCTGCCCGTGTTGACCCCGTGGCTGGCCTCGCAGTGGGTGAACCTGGTCACGCCGATTCCGCGCAATCTCGCCATTCCCATCATCGCCTCGCTGCAATACGACTGCGTCGTGCACGAAAGCGATGTCGACGAGTACATTCCCAAGCCGGAGGGCGGGTTCACCAGTTATCGACGGGCGGTGCGCCTCGCGCTTGGCCGTATGCGCAACGGTGACGTCGAGACCAGCTGGCGTAACTCTTCGATCGAGGGCGCGTCGAGCAACCCGCTGCCCAGTGACCCGGACTGGTCCGGCCACGCCTTTTACACCGACCTGCGTGAGAAGTCCACACCAGCGGCTCCGGCCGCGCTCTGGCGGGTCATTGAGAGCATTGGCGGCGAAAACGGCTGGTACTCCTTTCCGCTGGCCTGGGCGGTGCGCGGCCTGATGGACAAAGCGGTGGGCGGTGTAGGACTGCGCCGCGGCCGTCGCAACCCCGACCACCTGCACACGGGTGAAGTGCTCGATTTCTGGCGAGTCGAGCAGATCGACCACGGCAGTTTCCTGCGGTTGCGCGCCGAGATGCGGGTTCCCGGGCGGGCCTGGCTTGAAATGAGCGTCACCCCGACGGATGCCGGTGGCTCTGTCTACCGGCAGCGCGCGGTGTTCTTTCCCCGCGGCCTCGGTGGCCGGCTGTATTGGGCGGCGATCCTACCGTTTCACGGGATCATCTTCGAGGGGATGGCCACCCGCATCACGGCGACGGCTGCGGCGGAACGCGAAGTTGAGGCGGAACATTCGCTCGGGGCGGTGTCGCGCTCTGACAACTTCTGATTCGGGGGTAGAACGTGCGTATGCTCTGAGAATTCTGGCCACTCGACCCGGTTCGGGGCATGATGGTTTACGAGTAGGAGGTCTTTATGTCAGTTTCTCTCGCCTTTCTGGGTGACGGCCTCGTGGCGTGCGGTCAGTGGGACGAATGGTTTCCCGGGCACGACGTGCACAATCTGGCCGTGAGCGGCAACTCCACTGACGAGGTGATCGTGCAACTTGCCCAGGTTATTGAATTGCGACCCGACGCCATCGTGATCGGGGTAGGCACCAATGATCTGGGCTGGCGCAGGTCTGACGAATACGTTGTACGCAACCTGGAAACCATTCTGCACACGCTGCGGCGTGCGCTGCCGGAAACCCGCATTATGGTGCAGTCAGTTTTACCCCGTGAACAGGCTTTCTCCGAGACGATCCGCTCCATCAATCGGCATATCTGGCAATACGCTCCCACCCAGCACGTGCAATACCTCGACCTCTGGCCAGCCCTCGCGCTGCCTGACGGCGAACTCGATCCAGCTCTGGGCATTGACCGGCTGCACCTGAACCCAGCCGGTTACGCGGCCTGGCTGGCCGAGTTGAAGCCGGCCTTGGAGATGTTGTTCGAGCGCCCACCGTCAACGACGTCGATCCCCATCCAGCACGCGTGAGGGTGAAGCATGCCTGGGGCCGGGAAGTAGCTGCTGCGCTCGGTAGAATACAGTCATGCTTCGCTCCGCCCACCCCGCACATATCCTTACTCTTGGTGCTAGCGCATCGTCCACGACCGCATCGCGCGCAACGACCTCGTCGAGTTCCGTTCACGGTTTCTCTCGCGGCTGCGCCGGCGTCTGATGGGCACTCCAGCCGCACCGACATTCACCCGCTCGGCTCTCGCGCCGGGCCTTTTGGGAGCCATCGTTCTGCTCGCGGGACTCGCGCTTTTGGACAGTGAGAGTTTCATCATCATCCGTTACGCGGTCAGTATCCTCGCCCTTATTCTCTGTGTCTTCGTGATTCAGGCGCGTTCCTGGTACTGGCTGGTCGGTCTCGTTCCGATGGCCGTCCTGTGGAACCCGGTCGTACTTTTTGACCTCAGCGGTCAGGGGTGGGTTTCGGCGCAATTCATCGGGGCAATCATTTTCATCGCGGTCGGTCTGCGCACCAAAGTTCCGGTACATAAGGACTGAACGTCGGGCGTAGACTACTATCACGTTGAGAGAACCTGGTGAGGTCTCTGCTGTGCGCTGGTAGCCGGTGGAAGTTTCCGTACACTCAATGTTGTGACATCGTTGATTTGACGGCACCGGCGGTGCGCTAGCATACGCCTGGCCTTGGGTCTGGCGTCAGATCGCGACCCGTGCCGCGTTTCGTGAATCGAATGTTTCCGCACACGATAAGACGATTTGCGCAAATGCAGCGTTCCGGTAATACCAGAATGACCGTGACCGGCACGCTCGGACAGATACAGCCGGCACCCGTACCGTGCTGCTTCGAAGTGGAGAACAATGGCTTATACCCGCACCGATGCCTCGGGCAGCCGGAACAATCTCGGTCGTAACGGAGTCACCCGCAATCGGGCTCATCCACGCTCCCGCGACGACGATGCCCCGATCATTCCCATTCTCGCTCGCAAGGTGCGCGAGGTCGAGGCCAAGGCGCAGTCCGGTACCAAGCTCGGGCCGACCAATCGCACGAAATACCAGGTCATCGCTCTGTTGATGCGTGAAGAACGGGCCAGGGTCAAAGGCGATAAGGAACTCTCCGACGCGAACCGAGCAGAGTTACTCAAACGCCTCGACGGGATCGCGCAAATTCTGGCCAAGACTGCCGCCAGGGACACCAGCCTGATCACGCTACTCGAACCCGATGCCGGCGTCTCCACCGTCGCTCAGCGGTTTCGGCGTGATTGGCTGCTCGAATCCGGTGCCGAGCTCAGCCCCGACGAACTCATCATCACCCGCGAGCCCGAGGCGGCGCCGGTCGTGTTGCAGAACCAGGTCATCCCCCAGTCGGTGAAAGCCAGGCAGCTCGCCAACCCGTTCCTCGCCCCCGACTTCAGCGCCGCCGCTCAGCCGATCGTGCACCCGCGTCGGCTCGCCAACTGGGAACTGCTCGGCCCGTTGTTCAAATCATTCGAGTACGGTTCGGGCGGCCAGGCGGCCAGCATGGACATGCCGGAGGCACCTGGCCGTGACCGGCTCTCGCCGGGCGGTATGGAACTCATGCGGCATCAAGCCCGATTCATCGAGAGCGCCCGGCTTGGGCACCGTAGTTACCTGCTCGCCGACGAGCCGGGCCTTGGTAAGACCGCGCAGAGCCTGCTGGCGGCATCCGTTGCCAACGCCTACCCGTTACTGGCCATTGTGCCTAACGTGGTAAAGATGAACTGGGCGCGTGAAGTGGAACTGTGGACGCCGAACCGGCGGGCAACGGTCATTCACGGCGATGGCGACAGCCTCGACGCTTTCGCCGATGTGGTGGTCGTGAACTACGACGTTCTCGACCGGCACCTGGCCTGGCTCGGTACGCTCGGGTTCAAGGGAATGGTTGTCGACGAGGCGCACTTCATCAAGAATCTGTCATCCCAGCGGTCCAAGCACGTGCTCTCGCTCGCGGACCAGATTCGCCGCCGAACCCCGGGAGGTAACCCGCTGCTGATGGCACTCACCGGAACTCCACTCATCAACGACGTCGACGATTTTCGTGCCATCTGGCAGTTCCTCGGTTGGATCGACGGCGACAAACCGGCCCCTGCACTGCTGAAACGCCTGGAAGAGACCGGCCTGACCCCGGCCGACATGGGCTTCTACAAGGAAGCCCGTGCCGCCGTCATCGACATGGGCATCGTGCGTCGTCGTAAGGTTGACGTCGCTGCCGATCTGCCGTCCAAGCGCATCGCCGACCTGCCGGTGGAACTCGATGACGATCTCGGTCGATCGATCCGCCAGGCCGAACGCGAACTGGGTGCTCGACTGCTCACCCGGTACCACGCGCTCGTGGCCGCCCGGCATGCCGGCTCGGGCGGCCCGGCCGTTCCCGACGAAGACCAGCGGGATGCGTACGTTCGCGCCGTCGCCCACGCCGAACTCGAAGATTCCAAAGGCCAGACCACCGGGGAAAACGTGTTCACGATGGTGCGCAAGATCGGCCAGGCCAAAGCCGGGCTTGCGGCGGACTACGCCGCGCAACTAGCGCGCTCGGTGGGCAAGGTGGTGTTCTTCGCCAAGCACATCGACGTCATGGACACTGCGGAAGAGATCTTCGCCAAGCGCGACCTGAAAACGGTCTCGTTGCGCGGGGATCAGAGTGCAGTGGCCCGCCAGGCTGCGATCGACTCCTTCAACAACGATCCCGATGTCGCCATCGCGGTGTGCTCGCTGACTGCGGCCGGGGTCGGCGTCAACCTGCAGGCCGCGTCGAACGTCGTTCTGGCTGAATTGAGCTGGACCGCTGCCGAGCAGACCCAGGCTATCGACCGGGTGCACCGCATCGGTCAGGATGAACCGGTCACCGCCTGGCGCATCATCGCAGCGCACACCATCGACGCACGTATTGCCGACCTGATCGGCAGCAAAGAGGGCCTGGCGGCTCGCGCCCTCGACGGTTCCCAAGCGGAGTACTCGACCACCGATTCGGTACAGGCAAGCGCTCTTATCTACCTGCTCACCCAGGCCCTCAACGGAAAGCTGTAGACCGTATGAAGATCGGTATTCTCACCAGCGGCGGCGATTGCCCCGGACTCAACGCGGTTATTCGCGGCGCCGTGCTCAAGGGTGTGCGCACGCACGACTTTGAGTTCGTCGGAATTCGCAATGGTTGGCGCGGACTCGTGCAGAACGAGTTCATGCCCCTCGACCGCCACAGTGTGCGCGGCCTGTCCCGTCAGGGTGGAACCATCCTCGGCAGTTCCCGCACCAACCCGTTTGAGGGTGAGAATGGCGGTCCGAAGAATATCCAGCGCACTCTCGATGCACAGGGTATCGACGCCGTGATCGCCATCGGCGGGGAAGGCACGCTGACCGCCGCGCACCGGCTCACCGAGGCCGGCCTCAACATTGTCGGGGTTCCGAAAACCATCGACAACGACCTTGAGGCCACCGATTATTCTTTCGGTTTCAACACCGCTGTCGAGATCGCCACCGAGGCGATCGACCGTTTGCGCACCACCGCCGAGTCCCACGGCCGCTGCATGGTTGTTGAAGTTATGGGACGCCACGTCGGCTGGATCGCGCTGCACTCCGGGATGGCCGGCGGTGCCCACGCCATTCTCATTCCCGAGCAGCCCAAGTCGATCGCGCAGATCTGCGAGTGGGTGGAGCGTGTGCGTGACCGTGGCCGAGCCCCGGTCATCGTCGTTTCGGAGGGCTTTTTGCTCGCCGGCATGGAGGAGGCGCACTCGACCAAGGGTCTCGACGCTTTCCACCGGCCCCGTCTCGGCGGAATCAGCGAGATTATCGCCCCGCTCATCGAGGAACATACCGGTATCGAAAGCCGGGCAACGGTGCTGGGCCACACCCAGCGTGGCGGGGCGCCATCGGCCTACGACCGAGTGCTCGCCACGCGGCTCGGAATGGCAGCGGTCGACGCGATCCACAACGAGCAGTGGGGTTCCATGGTGTCCCTGCGCGGGACCGAGATCGATGTCGTGAGCATCGCCTCGGCCACCATCGGCCTCAAGCGGGTCTCACCGGCCCGCTACGATGAGGCGTCTGTACTGTTCGGCTAGGCCGGCGCGAGCGGGGCGGTCAGGTTAGGCCAGTTCAGGCTAGTTTTGCCTGCACTTGGGCCAGCGAGGGGTTGGTCGCAGCCGATCCGTCGGGGTACAAAATGGTCGGCACGGTCTGGTTGCCGTTGTTGAGGCTCATCACCAGCTCCGGCGTACCGTCAACTCGCTCAATGTTCACCTCGGTGTAGCCAATCCCGACGCTGTCGAGTTGCTTCTTCAATCGTTTGCAGTAACCGCACCAATCGGTCGTGAACATGGTGATGGTTCCGGTAGCGGGTACAAAGTCCATATGCGCAGCTTATCCCCGCCGCCTTAGAGTCCGCTTCGTGCGCCTGCTGTTGAGTGAGCATTAAGCTACACCAATGACTTTGCCCCAGGTGTGCGTGTGCTATCTCACTCGGCTATCTCCCGAAGGTGACCGGCAGGTACTGCTGGGCCGCAAGAAGAAAGGCCTCGGCGCGGGCAATATAGTCGGCCTCGGCGGCAAGCTCGAAATCGGTGAGAGCGCAGTGGATGCGGCCGTTCGCGAAATCGAGGAGGAATCCGGACTCGTGGTGGCGGCATCAGCCCTGACCGAACTCGGCTTTCTCACGTATCTGTTCCCGCACCGCCACGACTGGAGCCAGGAGTCGACCGTGTTCGTCTGCGACGAGTGGTCGGGAACTCCGCGGGAATCGAACGAGCTGAACCCGGTCTGGTTCGACATCGAGAGCCTGCCCGTCGATGAGATGTGGGACGATGCCCGGCATTGGCTGCCGGGAGTACTCGCCGGGATCCCGGTGCGTGCCACGTTCACCTTCGGCCCTGATCTGGAAACCGTCGTGTCTCGTGCCTGAAATCAGCTGAACCTGATCACCTGATTGATGCGCCTGCCGTCGAGCCCGAGTCATGCGCTGTTGGGTACCCGGGCCGGCACGTTCATCCGCTCATCGCGCGGGGCGGGCGGGTCAGGCCGTCCGGCGCACTCGGCCGAGCCAGGTCATCAGATGATAGATGACGATGGCCGCTACCGTTCCGAGCGCGATGCCGTTGAAGCTGAGTGTTCCAGCGTTGAGTGTGAAGTCAGCGATACCGACAATGAGCGCGGTCGCAGCGGTGAACTGGTTCACAGGCTTGGAGAAGTCGACCCTATTGTCGAACCAGATCTTGACGCCGATGACGCCGATCAGCCCGTAGAGCGCGGTGGTGACACCGCCAAGCACGCCAGCGGGGATCGTGAAGATGATCGCACCGATTTTGGGAGAGAGGCCGAGCAGGATAGCGACGATTCCGGCGACCCAGTAGGCCGCTGTGGAGTAGATGCGGGTCGCCGCCATGACACCGATGTTTTCACCGTACGTGGTGGTTCCGCTGCCGCCGCCAAAACCGGCGAGCATGGTGGCCAGGCCATCGGCGAGCAGGGCCCGTCCGGTGAGTCGGTTCACCTTGGCATCCGTCATCTGGGCCACACCTTTGATATGGCCGACGTTCTCGGCGATGAGCACGAGCACGACGGGAAGAAAAGCGGGCAGCACCCCGAACACCGCCGCCGGGTTCTCGAAGGGGTTGGCCGGCGCGGTGAACGGCGGCAGGCCGATCCAGGCCGCGTCCGCCACGCGGCTGAAGTCCACCTCACCGAAGAAGATCGCGGCGACGTAGCCTACGAGCACGCCGAGAAAGATTGAGAGCCTGCCGAGGATGCCGCGAAACAGCACGGTGCAAAGAATCACCGCGACGAGTGTGATGAGTGCGGTGAGCGGTGCCTTGTCGAAATTGGCCTTGGCCACCGGAGCCAGATTGAAGCCGATGAGGGCGACGATCGCGCCCGACACGATCGGCGGCATCAGCCGGTCGATCCAGCCGGTGCCGGTGAGCTGCACGATGACGCCGACCAAGGCGAGCAGCACCCCGACGGCCATGATGCCGAACAGGGCGCTGCCCATGCCAGCCGAGGCCGTTGCCGCGGTGATCGGCGCGATGAACGCAAACGACGACCCGAGGTAGCTGGGCAGTTTATTGCCGGTGATCAGAAGAAACAGCAGGGTGCCTATGCCGGAGAACAGCAGGGTCGTGCCCGGTGGGAATCCGGTGAGCAGGGGCACCAGAAAGGTAGCGCCGAACATGGCGACGACATGCTGAGAGCCGATACCGATGGTCAATGGCCAGCTCAGTCGTTCGCCAGGGCCGACGACAGCCTGCGCCTCGACGGTTTTTCCGTCACCGTGCAGTGTCCAGGGCAGTGCCATGTGCGTTCTCGTTTCGTCTGGTGCGGTATCTGTGTCGAGCGTAGTCGCAGCCGGTCAGCACTGCGGAATAGACTCGATTTCATGAGCCAGCTCGCTGATCCGACCACCAAGCAGGGTCTCGAAGTGCGGGTGTCGGGCGGTTTGCTCCGCGGAGTTCGTGAACGCGGCGTCGTGGCCTGGCGCGGCATCCCCTACGCGGCCGCTCCGGTAGGCGATCTGCGCTTTCGTGCCCCGCAGCCGGCCCCGACCTGGCACGGTGTGCGTGATGCGAGCGTGTGGGGATTGATTGCCCCGCAAAGCTACAAGGGCCAGTTTCGCGGCGCGCACCCACGCATCCCGCAGGGGGAGGACTGCCTCAACCTCAACGTGATCGCACCCGATCAACGGATTCGCCCCGGTGCGCAGTTGCAGGACGCCCTCCGACCGGTGATGGTGTTCATCCACGGCGGCGCCTACAGTGTCGGTTCCAGCCGCGAGGTTCCGCGGCAGGGGGAGGGGCTTGTGCGGCGCGGCGGCATCGTCTACGTCAGCCTGAACTACCGGCTGGGTGCCCTCGGGTACCTGGACTTTTCTCGATTTGGTTCGCTGGAGCATCCGTTTGAGAACAACCTCGGCCTGCGAGACCAGGTCGCCGCCCTGCAGTGGGTGCAAAACAACATTCACGCATTCGGCGGTGATCCGAATGCGGTCACCCTGTTCGGCGAGTCGGCCGGCGGCAACGCGGTCACCACACTGATGACCGTGCCGAGCGCGTCGGGCCTGTTCCAGCGGGCGATCGCGCAGAGTGCGCCGCCGAACGCGGTTTACCCGAGTGACATCACGGCGCGCTGGGCTGGCGAGTTCGTGGACAGCCTCAGCAAAGCCCCTGGCCCCCGCAGCACCGCCGACGCGGCCCGCCTGTTGCTGGCCTCCGACCCGGCACTGCTCGCCGCCGCCACAACCGCGCTGACCGTGCGTACGCCCGATCAGGACCCGGGTATGATTCCGCTCTGCCCGGTCATCGATGGTGATTTTCTGCCGGAGCGGCCGCTCGACGCTTTTCGGGATGGCCGTGCGGCGCGCATCCCGCTCATCATCGGCACGAACGCGCGTGAGGGCTCGCTGTTCAGCGGCCGCATCGATATTCTCGCCACGACGCCCGCGCGCATCCGTGCAATCTTCAAGAAGACCAAGAAGAAGGCGAAGAAGGCACTCAAAGCGCAGTATCCCGGCATTCCGGCGCTGCGGGCCGCGCTGGATTTCGGCGGCGACTACTCCTTCTGGTATCCGAGCGTGAAGGTCGGCGAACGACATTCCCGGTACGCACCGGTGTACTTCTACCGTTTCGATGCCGCTCCACGGCTGCTGCGGCTGATGGGCCTTGATGCCACGCACGGTCTCGAACTCTTTCCGTTGTTCGATCGACTCGACGGCTGGTTCGGCCGCGGCATGACGGCGCTCGGCGGGCGTCGCACCTTTCAGGACATCGCAACACGGATGCAGGGCTGGTGGCTGTGCTTCGTGCACGGCGGGGCGCCATCGACCGAGTGGCCGCTCTACGACGAAACCACGCGCGCGACGCTGATCATCGATCGCTACGACCAGGTCGAGGCGGACCCGCACCGGGAACGGCGCCTGGCCTGGGGACGGTTCGTGCCACACGTTTAAGTAGTGTGCCTGGCCTGGTCGTAGACTAAGACCTTGCGTTAAGAGCCACGGCACCGGGAGTACACCATTTCGAGCATTGAAACACCCACGACTGCCGCGCCGCGTGGCCTGAAAGCCCGCGTCGATGCGTACTTCGAGATCTCCAGCCGTGGCTCCACCTGGTCAAGAGAATTCCGTGGCGGAGTCGTCACCTTCGTGACGATGGCCTACATCGTTATCTTGAACCCGCTCATTCTCGGCGGGTTCAGCGCCGACCAGGCCGCCGTCGACGTAGAGGGCGGCTGGCTTCCCAACGAGCAGGTAGCCGCCGTCACCGCGCTGACTGCCGGAGTCATGACTATTCTGTTCGGCGTCATCGCCCGCCTGCCCTACGGTTTAGCAGCCGGGCTCGGCATCAACTCGTTCCTCGCCGTGAGCGTCGTCGGCCAGGTCACCTGGGCCGAAGCGATGGGCCTTGTTGTCATTAACGGGCTCATCATCGTGCTTCTCGCCTCGACCGGCCTGCGCGAACTGATCTTCAACGCCATTCCCCGGCCGCTGAAAATCGCCATCACGGTAGGAATCGGCCTGTTTATCGCGTTCATCGGCCTAGTCGACTCCGGTTTCGTGCGGGCCAGTGGTGCGAACTCGCCGCCGGTGCAGCTCGGCGACGCTGGCTCGATCGCAACGTTGCCGACGGCGGTTTTCGTGATCGGGCTCATCATCATGGGGGTCCTTGTGGCCCGTAGGGTGAAGGCTGCACTGTTGATCGGCATCGTCGTGACGACCATCATCGCCGTCATTCTCGAGGCAATCTTCAGGGTGGGACCCTCGTTCGGTACCAACCCGGCCGGTTGGAACCTGAACGCGCCCGTGCTGCCGACGAGCGTGGTCGCCCTGCCCGACTTCGCATTGATCGGCCAAGTGTCCTTCGGCGCGTTCGAGCGCATCGGCATGCTCGCCGCCGTAATGCTCGTCTTCACCCTCGTCTTCACGAACTTCTTCGACGCCATGGGAACCATGACCGGCCTGGCCAGTGAGGCCGGACTGGCCGACAAGGACGGAAAGTTCCCGCGGCTGAAATCCGCGCTCATCGTCGAGGGTATCGGAGCCGTCGCCGGTGGTGCGACGAGTGCCTCGTCGAACACCGTGTTCATCGAATCGGGGGCCGGCATCGGAGAGGGAGCCCGCACGGGCGTTGCCAACGTAGTCACCGGCATCCTCTTTTTGGCCGCCATGTTCTTCACCCCGCTCACCCAGATCGTGCCGCTGGAAGTGGCTGCTGCGGCGCTCGTCATCGTCGGAGCGCTCATGGTGTCGCAGATTCGCCACCTCGACTTCACCGAATTCTCCAGCACGCTGCCGATCTTTCTGACGATCATCGTGATGCCGCTGACCTACTCAATCGCCAACGGTATCGGTGCGGGTTTCATCAGCTGGGTGCTGGTGCGCAGCCTCTCCGGCAAGGCGCGTGAGATCAGTCCGCTGCTATGGGTCGTCGCCGTCGGTTTCATACTCTTCTTCGTGCGTGGTCCGGTCGAGGCGCTGATCGGCTGAGTGGTCGAAGGCATCGTCGGGGCGGAAGCGCAGGTGCACGACGACGATTGGCTGGGGTTCGACCCGCGCCTCTGACCGGCTGCGACTAGATTTCGCGACAGTGCGTCGTGAGCATGCCGATCTTGTCGATCGAAATGGTCACGGTCGATCCGTCGCGTAAAAAAATCGAAGGTTTCCGGCTGTAGCCGGCGCCGCCTGGACTGCCGGTGGAGATCAGGGTTCCCGGCAGAAGAGTGGAGGTTGTGGACAAGTAGGAGATGATCTCCGCGACGGTGCGCACCATGTCGCCGCTCGAAGCGTCCTGCAGAATACGGCCGTCGACGTGGGTGGTCAGCCACAGGTTCTGCGGGTCACCGATCTCATCGGCGGTGACGACGAGCGGGCCGGTCGGGGTGAAGCCATCAAAGGATTTGCAGCGAGACCATTGTGCTTCCGAGAACTGCAGATCGCGAGCGGTGATGTCGTTCACGACCGTGTACCCGAAGACATAGTCCAGGGCGTCGACGACTGACACGTTGCGAGCCGGGCGGCCGATGATGACACCCAATTCGGCTTCGTAGTCGACCTGGGTGGTGAGGTCGCGCGGCCAGGTGATGGTCGAGCCGTGCCCGGTGAGCGAGTTGGGCCAGAGCGAGAACACGGTCGCCGCCGTTTCGAGGCGCAGGCTCAGCTCGGAGGAGTGAGCGGCGTAATTGGCGCCGATCGCGATGATCTGCGGCGGTCTGAGCACCGCGGAAGAGTGTCGCAGTTCGTCGACCGAGGTGAGTACAGCGCCGTTGGAGGCGGCGTCGAGGCTGATCGCGCGGATGCGTTCGTACTCAGCGTCGCCCTGTTCGAGCAGGTCTTGCAGGTCACGCGGGGCGTCGTCAATGACGTCGTCCAGGAACAGCGCCGCATCGTCAAAGATCACGGCCAATCGGGGAATGGAGGAACCGTCAACTCTCAAATGCGCAAATTTCACTCTCTCAGGCTAACGGGCGCGAACCCGGGTTGGCTTGTGGGAGGCTCCAACCCTCGGCTGGTCTGCTTGGAGGAAACGGGCGAAGGCTGTTGTGGGCCCGACACAGGTGTACTCCGGCGTACTTGCCCCACCGAGCCCGGTCGGCCCCGCGGGCAGCGAGTGCGCCCGGGGCCAACGGTGAGCCCGAGGCGGCCAGCTCCCTCCCAGCGTCAGGTCGCTGGTCAACAGCAGGTCGGGGCAACGCCCGAGCCTGCCAGGCCCGACCGGAAGGCGGTAGCGCAGAATCAGACACGGAGCGGGTCGATAGACTGTGGCGATGAACGCACTGTTGCGCCTCCAGTCCGAGCTCGGCGCGATCGTCAGCGTCGATCCCCTCGACCTAGCGGCCAACCGCGCCGACAAATCCGGCTGGGTGGCCGACGGTACGCCGCTTGCCATCGTGCGCGCTACGACGGTCGATCACGTTCAATCGGCGCTGCGCATTGCGACCGAATTTCGGGTACCGGTAGTCACACGTGGCTCCGGAACCGGCCTGTCGGGCGGAGCCTGTGGTACCGACGGGTCCATCGTGCTGAGCGTGGCCGGTCTGACCCGCATCATCGAAATCAACCCCGACGACGAACTTGCTGTCGTCGAGGCCGGCGTGATCAATCAGCACTTCAACGACGTCCTCGCCAAACAGGATCTCTGGTTTGCCCCGGACCCGGCCAGCAAGGGCATCTCCACCGTCGGCGGTAACATCGCCACGAATGCCGGTGGGCTGCTCTGCGCGAAGTATGGGGTCACCCGGGAAGCTGTGCTCGGCCTGACCGTCGTGCTCGCCGACGGCAGTCTGCTGCGCACCGGGCATCGCACGGTCAAGGGCGTCACCGGCTACGATCTCACCGCGCTGCTCACCGGATCCGAGGGCACCCTCGGCGTCATCGTCGATGCGACGGTGCGGGTACGCGCGCTGACTGCTGGCACGGTTGCCACCATCGGTGCGGTTTTTGACACGGTGATGGCGGCGGCCGCAGCCAGCGCTTTGATCACTGCCGCACGGTTCCGTCCCGCAGTGATGGAACTGATCGACCCGGTAGCGCTCGGCATGGTGACCGCATACCTCGGGCCCGACGGCTCGGCCGGCCTGCCACTCGGCCAGGGTGCGTTTCTCCTCGTGCAGACCGACGGACCGGCGGCGCTCGCCGAAGCCGAGGCGGCCGTGGTGGTGCTCCGGGCAGCTGGCGGCCAAGCCAGTTTGTCAACGGATGCTGCCTCCGGCGACCGCCTGCTGGCCATTCGTCGCGCCATGCACCCCGCCCTCGAACAGTTCGGTCGGGTGCTCATCGAAGACGTGTCGGTGCCGCGTTCGCGCATGGCCGAGATGTTCGCCGTCATCGCCGAGATCAGCGCACGCACCGGCATCCCCATTCCCACCGTCGCCCACGCCGGCGACGGTAACCTGCACCCGAACTTCGTCATTCCGCATGGCGGTGCAGGGGATGCGGTGGTGCCCGATGAGATCTGGGCCGCCGCCGACGAGATGTTTCAGGCTGCGCTCGCTTTGGGCGGCACTCTCACCGGCGAACACGGTGTCGGCGTGCTGAAGCGTCGCTGGCTGCGTGATGAGATCGGTGAGACGAGCCTCGTCCTGCAACGCCAGCTCAAAGCGGTCTTCGACCCACTGGGCTTGCTGAACCCCGGCACCATGTTCGACGCCTGAACTGCTGATTCGGAGCCGGTATTGTCAAGTGATGAGCCTCGACCAGCCGCCAGGCCAGCATCCCATCGAACAGCGGTCGAGCCAACACCTGCCCGTACAGGCGAGTCAGGCGCCGGTGCAACCGGTCTGGAGCCAGCCGGTGCTCCCGTCTCCCGCCGGCCCGGTCGTACTGGCCGTGATCGGCATCATGCTCGCGGGGCTGGCCCTGCTCGCCGTGTTTTGGTACCTGACCACATTCCTCGGCGCCGACGCGCTGCTCGTCGCGCTGATCCTGGCGCTCCTGCCGCTTACGGTGGTGCTACTGGCGGTGCGCTGGATCGACCGCTGGGATCCGGAGCCGCGACCCGCCCTCATCTTCGCCCTGCTGTGGGGCGCCGGAATCTCCGTCGTCACCGCCCTGGTCTTCGATCTTGGCGTTCAGGTCACGATTGCGGCCAGTGCGGGGGCCCTGGCCGGGAGTGATTTCGCATCCGCTGTCGTCCAGGCCCCGATTGTGGAAGAAGTCGCCAAGGGCTTCGGGGTGCTCGCGCTGTTCTGGGCGGTGCGCAGGCACTTTGACGGGCCAGTGGACGGTGTCGTCTACGCCGCGACGATTGCGGCCGGCTTTGCCTTCTCGGAGAATATTCAATACTTTGGCCTGGCTCTGACCGAGGGCGACGCGCAAAGACTCGGCATGACGTTTTTGCTCCGCGGGGTCTTTTCGCCGTTCGCGCACGTCACTTTCACGATCTGCACCGGGCTTGCCCTCGGCCTGGCCGCGAGGCGCGGCGCCAGCCGCGGCGGGGCAGTCGGTTATTCTCTGATCGGTCTGCTCCCCGCGATCATTCTGCATGCACTATGGAATGGCAGCACCTTTGTTCTCGACACCGACGCCTCCGTGCTCGCCTATTACGCGGTCGTGCAAGTGCCGCTGTTCATCACCGCCATTCTCGTCGTTGCCTTTTTGCGCCGGCAGGAGGCTCGCACCACACTGCGCCGTCTGCATGAATATTCGCAGGCCGGATGGTTCACCGCGGCCGAGGTCTCAATGCTGGGCACCGAGTCCGGTCGACGCCAGGCGCTCGCTTGGGGCGGACGCCAACAACGACCCAGGAAAGTCGCGATGCGCCGTTTCATAGCGGATGCGACGCGGCTTGCCGGTGTGCGCGACCGTCTTGTTCGCGGCCAGAATACAGGGGCCCTGCACGCCCACGAGGTGCAACTGCTCGGACTGCTGATGAATCATCGGGCCGACGTGCTCGGTCAGATGCGGCCGGGTTCGGCGCCAGCGGCACCGTGATCACGGTGAGTCACGCGGGACAACAGAAACTCGCCGCTTCGGTGGCGTGGCGGTGCCGACGACTCTCCCGATGCGACGAGTTGGTGTATACCAAGAGTGCACCCGGAACCCGCCAGGCGCAAGCATTATTTTCGCAGCAGCCCTGGTAAGCAATCCGGGGCGGAATCCGCTTGGATAGGGGTATGACTGATTTGAATTCCAAGCCCGAAATTGACTTCCCCGAGGGCGCTGCGCCCGAACACCTCGAGATCACCGATGTCGTCGTCGGTGATGGCGCTGAAGCTACGGCGGGAGCCACCGTCGACGTGCACTACCTCGGCGTCGAGTTCGCGTCCGGCGACGAGTTCGACTCGTCCTGGAACCGTGGCCAGTCGATCAACTTTCCGCTGCGCTCACTCATCGCCGGCTGGCAGGAAGGCATCCCCGGTATGAAGGTCGGTGGACGCCGCAAGCTCGTTGTGCCGCCGCACCTCGCTTACGGACCGGCCGGCTCTGGCCACCGTCTCTCCGGCCAGACCCTGATTTTCGTGATCGACCTACTCGGCGTGAGCTAACCCGCGGCACCAAGAAGCACTCAAAACGGGATACGGCTGCTGTAGCTGTATCCCGTTTTATCTGCGCGTTGACCTGATCAGCAACGATCAGGTCAGGGTCGCCGTCGGCTCCGGGCCAAGCACAAACCGCCGCCCGGTGATCGAATCCGGCACGATCTCGACGAAAACCGGCTTGACCGTGGGAATCAGCGGGTGCAACGGCAACGCTGCGGCGTCGTCGATGTCCCGCTGGGTGTCGAGCGCGCGGGCCGTTCCATGCACGACGACACTCCACGCTTCGTCGCGGCCCACGCCATCTGTTTCGAACGCGACGTGATTGTTGACCGTGAGCTCGATCAGTTTGGTGCCCGGAGATGTACGGAACAGTAGACGCCGGTCGGCGGCGACAAAATTGACCGGGAAAATATCGGGGAGGCCACTGACGGCCACGGCCAGGCGGCCCAGACTAGTCGAGAGCAAGGCATTCCAGCATTCCTCTTCGCTGAGATTCTGCACGGCCGATGCGGCCGCGTTCACGTCGTTGAAAGTCATGAGCCATCGTCACACGACCCGAGCCACAGGGCGAGCCGGGCCGGCATGTTTCTTATCCCAGCAGGCAAACTGAGGCCGAAAATATTTTGTCCCCTTATCTAGGGTGTTATGCCTGTAAGCTGGAAATTTGCCCAGCGGGGCAGGCACCTGGCGGTGCACAAGCGGTTTCATCCTGAGGGGTTTAATTGCGCGTCGCAAACTATTCCTGAGAGGGTTCCACAGTGAGTGCATTACCCGAAGTACCGGCGAAAACGCCACACAGAAGCCCTTCCAAAACCCGGCTTTTTGTCGTTGCGGCGCCGCGAGTGTTCTACCCGGCACTCGGCATCATCCTGGCCGTCGTCATCGTCGCCATCGCCTTTCCCGTGCGTACGGGCAGCGTCCTCGCCCTGTTGCAGGGCTGGGTGGTAGCCGGGCTTGGCCCGTACTACGTGGTTATCGTCGCGGCCTTCGTCGTGTTCGCCATTTGGATGGGACTGAGCCGTTTCGGCGACATCAAGCTGGGTAAAGACGACGACGAACCTGAATTTGGTCTGATGAGCTGGTTCTCGATGCTCTTCGCTGCCGGCATGGGCATCGGCCTGGTCTTTTGGGGGGCCTCTGAACCCCTCACCTTCTTCACGACCCCAAAGCCCGGTGTGACCGGTGATTCCGCGGATCTCGCCGCCGCAGCGATGACGCAGACCTTCCTGCACTGGGGGTTCCACGCCTGGGCCATCTACGCCGTTGTCGGCCTGGCCCTCGCCTACTCGATCCATCGGAAGGGTCGGCCGGTCTCCATTCGCTGGGCCCTCGAGCCGCTCCTCGGCACCCGCCGGGTCAAGGGCCGCCTCGGTGACGCGATCGACGTGATCGCCATCGTCGGTACCCTGTTCGGTGTCGCGACCTCCCTCGGACTCGGTGTCAAGCAGATCGCCGCCGGACTGAGCTTCCTCGGAGTAGTCGGCGAGGTCACCAATACCCTGCTCATCATTTTGATCGTCGTTATCACGATCATCGCGACGGCTTCGGTCGTCAGCGGCGTCGGCAAGGGCATCAAATGGCTTTCCAACATCAACCTCGGCATGGCTGGTCTTCTGCTCGTGGCCGTGCTGCTTCTTGGCCCCACGATGTATCTGCTGCGTTTGCTCGTGCAGTCGGTCGGCGGCTACTTCGAAAACGTCGTCGGACTCACCTTTGACACCGGAGCGTTCACTGGCCAGGCCGGCCTGGACTTTCAGGGTGCCTGGACCATCTTCTACTGGGGCTGGTGGATCTCGTGGGCCCCGTTCGTTGGCGTGTTCATCGCGCGCATTTCACGCGGACGCACGGTTCGACAGTTCATTGCCGGCGTGTTGCTCGTTCCAACCCTGGTCACGTTCGTCTGGTTCGCTGTCATGGGTGGCAGTGCCATCCGTCAGGCGTGGGCGGGTGACGGCGGCGGGCTCTTCGACCCGAAGGGCGGCATCATCCCCGAGAATGTATTGTTCAGCCTTCTGGGCACCCTTCCGTTCGGCGTGATCCTCTCGGTGATCGCGGTCATCGTCATTGCGATCTTCTTCATCACCTCAGCCGATTCGGGTTCGCTCGTCATCGACATGCTCGCTTCCGGCGGTGATACCAATCCGCCCAAGTGGAGTCGCATCATGTGGGCCGGCCTCGGCGGGCTCGTAGCCATCGCGCTGCTGCTGGCTGGCGGATTAGCGGCCCTGCAGACCGGCGCGATCTTGACCGCGATTCCGGTGAGCATCGTGATGATCGGCATGTGCATTGCCATCTACAAGGCGTTCCGCATCGAACATGAGGTCTTGGTGGCGGCCGAACGGCGCCAGCGTCGTGAGGAGATGGCGCGCCGCATCGGCAAGTCCGTCACCGCGCACCTCGAAGAGAACTTCGACGACCACTTCGGTGATCAGGTCGACGGACACATCGAAGCGGCATTGACCGATGATTCGACGCGCCGCCCGCGCTGGGGTCGTCGTCCGAAGGCGTAACACCTGAACCGGGCCAGGGTCCTTACATGCCGTTGGCGGCCCTGACCCGGTTGACCAGATCACGCCACGGCCCGTTCACCTGGGGTTCGGCGAGCACTACCTCATGCGGAGCGCACCGAATGCGGTAGGCGAAGCGGTCGGGCGTGGCCTCGCTGTCGGTGACGTCATCCCAGGGCAGAGAATTCAAGAACTCTGTCCACGTGCTCGGGTCGGGCTGTTCTTCGACCCGAACTTCCCAGGTCAGGCGGATTCCCGCCATCCCGCCGCTGCGGGAGACGATGACTTTCATACCGCGATGCTACTCGGGTGGCAGCGGTGTATTTTGCGCGGTCGGCGGTCTTGGCAATACCGGCCGGATGGGGGGAAGAGGAGCGGGAATCGCCGCCACCACGCCCACCGTCGCCCAGGCCTGGAGCACCGCGTTATGGGCGGCACCTCCGCTGCCGTACAGTCTCGCCGCGGTGTCGGCCGTCGCCGCAGCGAAAGCAGCAAAGTCGCTCTGACGGTTCAGCCCGGTGCCGGTCAACGTGTCATACCAAATGTGGCCCGGGGTCTCCCAGGCGTTGCCGCCGAGAGTGTCGGCAACCAGGTAGAACGCGCGGTTGGGAATACCGGAATTGAGATGCACTCCGCCGTTGTCATCGTCGGTTTCGATGTACCCGGTCATGTCGCCGGGCTGCGGATCTTTACCCAGCACATCATCGTTATACGCGGTGCCGGGCGCTTTCATCGAGCGCAGGGCAACACCCTCGACCTGGTCCGTGAACAGGCCTTCGCCGATCAGCCAACTAGCGTCTTCCGTCGCTTGATTTCTGGCGTGCTGCTCGACCAGGGCGCCGAACACGTCGGAGATGGACTCGTTGAGGGCCCCCGACTGGCCACGATACTCAAGATTGGCCGTAAATTGGGTGACCCCGTGCGTGAGCTCGTGACCGATCACACTGGGCGAAATAGTGAAGCGGTTGAAGATCTGCCCGTCACCGTCGCCGAACACCATGCGTTCGCCGTCCCAGAAGGCGTTATCGTATTGTTTGCCGTAGTGCACGGTCGCATCCATGGGAAGTCCGTTGCCGTCGATGCTGTCCCGTCCGTACTGCGTCCAATACAGCATCTGCGTGGCGCCGAGACCGTCGTAAGCCTCGTTCACGGCCGGGTCGCCCCCGGCAGGCTGCCCCTCGGCGCGCACTTGCCGACCGGGCAGTCGTTCCTGGCCGCCGGCATCCGAAATGGTGCGGTCTGACTCGCCCGGGGTACGCGCCGGCAGGGTGCGAGCTCCGGAATAAGCAAACGGATGGACCCCGTCGCGCAATTGCCGAAGCTGCGAGTCCCGCAGCAATGACGCCCGTGCGGATGCTGCGGCCTGCGCGAACCGGGGTTCGTCAAGTTTCGCCAGCCTGACCAACAGATAGGGCGGAACGATTGTGCACACGGTGTGGAGCGCGGAATTGTCCATGAGCAGAGTCTGGCACCGGCCGCCGACATTGCAACTACGCGTTTTCGCGCGACTGAATAAACTCGTCGCATGCGCTTTGGAATCATCATCCTTCCACAGGACCCGTGGTCGGTTGCCCGCAGAAAATGGCTCGGAGCCGAGCAGTACGGCTTCGACCACGCCTTCACCTACGACCACCTCTCCTGGCGCTCGCTCGCCGATGAACCGTGGAACGCGACCATCCCCACCTTGACCGCTGCCGCGGCCGTGACCGAACGCATCATGCTGGGCACCTGTGTCTCGTCACCGAACTTTCGGCATCCGGTGCCGTTCGCCAAAGATGTCGCGACGGTCGACGATGTGTCCGGCGGGCGGTTTCTGCTGGGTATCGGATCGGGCGGCACCGGTTTCGACGCGAGCGTTCTCGGTGCGCGGGAGTACACCCCCCGGCAGCGGCACGAACGCTTCGCCGAATTCGTCACAGACCTCGACCTGCTGCTGCGCGGCGAAGAACCCGGCACGACCGACGGCATCACTTTCGCCGGCGAGTGGTACACCGCCAACAACGCGCGCATGGTGGCATACCCGGCCAGCGGCCCGGCCCGCCAGCGAGTACCGTTCCTGATCGCCGCCAACGGGCCGAAGGGCCTGGGACTGGTGAGCCGTTTCGGGCAGGGCTGGGTGACCACCGGGCAGGACGGTGCGGAGGGGGAGCGTTGGTGGACCAGCGTGCGCGATCTCACCCACCGGCTCGACGACGTTGTCAGCGGCGACGGTCGCGACCCCCTTACGATCGACCGTTATCTCTCGCTCGACAGCGGCGGAACATATTCCCTGCAGAGCATAAATGTGTTCGAGGATGCCGTCGGCCGGGCCGCCGAGCTCGGCTTCACCGACGTGATCAGCCACTGGCCGCGCGAGAATGGGATCTACTCGGGCGATGAGTCGATCCTCGGTGCGGTCGCCGCCATTTTCACATGAATCAGCCAAAGAGACCGGTCGAGCGGGGTTTCCGCACGGCGGATGTCTAGGCTGGGTGCATGCGCGCACACGACGACCTCACCCCCCTGGTGCCTCGCACCCCGCTGACCGATCGGCTCGGCTGGCTCGGATTGCGCAGCGGCCAGATTTTGCTCGTCATCCTGCTGGCCTCGGTGATCATCTTCGGCCTGGTGCAACTCAAGCTCGTCGTCATCCCGGTGCTGATAGCGATAATCCTCGCCTCAGCGTTGAGCCCGGTGATCAACGGCCTGCGGAAGCGTGGCGTCGCTGCCATCCTGGCCACCTGGATCACCCTGCTCGGCGGCATCGTCGTGTTCGGCGGCATCATCACGCTCATCGTCTTCGCTGTACGTGACCAGTGGAACGAGCTGTTCTCCTCGGCCTCCCAGGGTATCGACCGCCTTCAGCAGTTCCTCATCGACGGGCCGATCCAGGTCGACGCAAAGCAGATCGACGACGCCCGCACGGCAATCGTCGATTTTCTCACCAGCAGCCAGTTCGGCACCGGAGCACTTGCCGGGGCATCCGCTGTCTTCGAACTGATCACCGGAACCGTGCTACTCATAGTCATATTGTTCTTCTTTCTCAAAGACGGCGGCCAGATCTGGAACTTCTTCCTGACGCCGTTCAAGGGCGAGCGCCTCGCCCGCGGGCGCCGCATCGGCCACACCTCACTGCGGGTGCTCGGCGGTTACGTACGCGGCACGGCGATCGTCGCCGCCGTCGACGCCACCGCGATCGGCATCGGCCTTGCAATCTTGCAGGTGCCGCTCGCCCTCCCACTCTCGGTCATCGTTTTCCTCGGTGCGTTCATTCCGTTGATCGGTGCGACCGCGGCCGGTGTGCTCGCAGCCTTGGTCGCCCTCGTCGCGAGTGGGCCGGGCGTCGCCCTCATCGTCATCATCATCGTGATCGCGGTCAACCAACTCGAGGGCAACTTTCTGCAGCCGGTCGTCATGGCGCAGTCGTTGAAGCTGCATCCGCTCGTCATCCTGGTCGGGCTGACCGCCGGAACCATCCTTGGCGGTATCGTCGGTGCCGTACTGTCGGTACCGATCGCGGCCGTCGCCTGGGCCATCGCCAAAGCCTGGAACACACCGGATGCGCCGCGTCCGACTGCCGCGGTGAGCCCGTCGAAGCGTCGTGTTCGCAGGCGCTGAACCGATTTGATCCTGTCACCGGGACCGTGATCACGGCGCCGATAGACGGCCTGAAGGTGCTCCCTATCATGCGTGACGAGGGTCTGCACGGCAACGCCGACATCGTCGGGCGGCATCTCAAGCCAGAGCGTGAACGGCTTGGCGAACGGTTCGACCTGATCGGTGCGGTCTACGGTCTGGGGCTCTAACTTGGCGTCGAACTGGTCAGCGACCGGGCGAAGTCCACTCCGGCAACCGCGGCGGCGGCCCGGCTCCGTGACGAATTCCTCCTGCGGGGCATCATCGTGCAGCGCACATGCCACTTCGAAAACGTACTCAAGATCACGCCGCCGCTCTGCCTCACCGTCACCAGCACCAGCCATTTTCTGCACGCTCTCGACGAGGTGCTCGGCGAGCTCACCGCGTGAGTTAGCGACGCGTCTTCGTGGAGGGCAGCGCGCTCGGCTCGGGTTCGGCGATGAAGACCAGGCCGCCGGCGCTGTTGGCCGAAAGCATGAGCGCCTCGATCCAGTCACGATTGATAGACGGGGTCCGGCTGCCGAAATACCGGTAGTAAAGCGTGCTCGTCGGGTCGAGCCAGATGGCGCTGCGGCCGCTGCCCTCACCGACAGAATCGGTCCAGGTGAAGACGAAACTTTCGCGTCGACGCAGCTTGGTGCTGATCACGATCTGCAAGTGCATCAGGGCGCGATCATCGAAGGTGATCACGATGCCCGGATTGCCGTAAAGCAATGTACCCAAACGTGCACCTCCTCGATTGTTCCACCACTGTAGCGGTAGCCGGGGTGAGGACAGACCGGTTCGTTGCCGCCAATTCCCGCCGGGTGAGCGCGTTGGTCATCCACTCTGCTAAAGTATGAAGGTTGCCGTTCAACGGCCGCGGATAAAGAGAGCTCAGGCATTTGGCCAAGGGCACCGCGCAGTGAGAGAAAGGGGATCCCACTTTATGGCACTCGAACCAGATGCTAAGAAGGCGATCATCGAAAAGTACGCTACGCACCCAGGCGACACCGGGTCCCCGGAAGTTCAGATTGCAATGCTCACGCAGCGCATTCTCGACCTCACGGAGCACCTGAAAGAGCACAAGCACGACCACCACTCACGTCGTGGCCTGCTTCTCATGGTTGGTCAGCGTCGCCGTCTGCTCGGTTACCTGTCGGACATCGACATTACTCGATACCGCACACTGATCGGCAGCCTCGGCCTGCGTCGCTAATTTCTTTGTAGCGAAGGCAGCGTTGATAACGCAAACTTCTTCACAACGGGCCGTCACCTTTTTGGTGGCGGCCCGTTGTGCGTACCGCGTCATCTCGGGGCAGGTACTGAACAGGTGAGAATCGGGTTGCTAGCATAGGGGGTTGGCAATAACGAACGGACACCACTACGCATGAGTCTCTCGCGCACCAAGAGTATTGAAGATTCGATAGCAGACTCGCTGGAGAAGGGCCACAGCCTTAAACGCACTCTGGGTACCTGGGACCTCATGATCATGGGTGTCGCCGTGGCTGTCGGTGCGGGAATCTTCTCGGTAGGGGCCAAGGCCGCCGGCAGTTATGCCGGACCGTCGGTCACGCTTGCTTTTCTGCTGGCCGCCGTCACCTGCGCCCTCGCCATCATGTGTTATGCCGAGTTCGCGTCCGCGGTGCCGGTCGCCGGCTCCGCCTACACTTTCACCTACGCCACCCTCGGCGAGCTGTTGGCCTGGATCATCGGCTGGGACCTCATCCTCGAGATGCTGACCGCTGCCGCCGTGATCGCCAAATACTGGGGCATTTACCTCAGCACAGTCTTCGACCTGGCCGGCTGGAACGTTCCCGCCACCATCAAGGTGCTCGGCCTGGACGTGAGCTGGGGCGCCTTCGTCATCGTGGCCATCTTCACCGCCCTGCTTGTGCTCGGCACTCAGCTCTCCGCCCGCGTGGCCAGCGTCTTCACGATCATCAAGGTCGCCATCGTCGTCTTCGTCATCATCGTCGGAGCCTTCTTCATCAGCCCGAAGAACTACACCCCGTTCATCCCCGCCGAGGTGCCCACACAGGGCGGAGACGGTGACGTCTGGATGCAGTCGCTGTTCTCCTTCATGACCGGTGCGGCCCCCGCACAGTACGGCCTGTTCGGCCTGCTCGCCGGCGCATCCCTGGTGTTCTTCGCGTTCATCGGTTTCGATGTCGTCGCTACGAGCGCCGAAGAGGTCAAGAATCCGCAGAAGACCCTGCCGAGAGGTATCTTCGCCGGACTGGCCATCGTCACGGTGCTCTATCTCGGCGTGAGCTTGGTACTGACCGGGATGGTGCCGTACACGGTGCTTGCCGACGACCCGAACGCGTCACTCGCCACCGCGTTCGTCGCTGTCGGCGCCGGCTGGGCTGCCCAGATCATTTCGATCGGAATCCTGGTCGGTCTCACGACGGTCATCATGGTGCTGCTGCTCGGCCTCTCCCGCGTGCTGTTCGCGATGAGTCGCGACGGCCTGCTGCCGCGCTGGCTGAGCGTCACGACCGAGAAACGCCGCACTCCGGCACGGATCCAGATCATCTCCGGTGCCGCCGTCGCATTGCTTGCCGGCCTCACCGACGTTGGGGTGCTCGAAGAAATGATCAACATCGGTACCCTGTCGGCGTTCGTGCTCGTCAGCATCGCCGTGGTTGTGCTGCGTAAGAAACGCCCCGACCTGCCGCGCGCTTTCAAGGTGCCGTTCTCCCCGGTGCTGCCGATTCTCTCGGCTGTGCTGTGCATCTGGCTGATGCTGAACCTCACGACCCTCACCTGGGTGCGCTTCGCGGTCTGGCTGGTCGTGGGCTTCATCGTCTACTTTGCCTATGGACGCCGACACTCGATACTCGGCATCAAGCAGCGTGCCGCTGCCGCCGAAGCGGCCAGGGTCACTGCAGGCGAGGCGACACGCATCGACTAACGATCATTGTTCGCTCGTTCCCCGCTCGAGCGCGAGCTGGCGAGCAGATCGGCGTCGATCGAGCAGATCGGCCTTGACCGAGCAGACAGGCATTGACCGCGCAGATCGGCGCAACAGCGCCGGAGGGATCCGGGCGATCACTCGAACCTCGGTTATCGGGTGGAGCCGGCCCAGAGCTCTTCGATCGACACGACGAGGGGCGAGGGAACGGCGTTGCTGCCGGAGTACAGCACCAGGCCGATGGAACCAACCGATTGCAGGCCGGCCGTCGAGTCGCTCGTGCTGACCTGCCATGTGCTGGGTTCGGCCGTGCCAACCTTCCATACCTTGGCTCGAATCGCCGTGGGCGAGGCTCCCGTGACCTGCAATCGAAGTTGCAGTCGATTTCCAGGGGCGTAGGTGAGCCCGGGAACGATCAGATCCACCACGGTCGAATTCGTGCGTCGAATCTGCAGCTTGACGCTTCCATTCGGCGCCACAACGAGCCTGGCTCCGTAGGACGCGCTGCCGATGCGCCGACCGATGACCGCGATGTAGGCAGACCCGGTAGTCGGTCGCACGAAGTTGAGGCTCGTGCGCACCTCAGTGTCCTGGCTGGACACTCCATTCAGGTACGAACCCCGGGTGCTTCCCGGCGTCGTGGTCAGCTGCGCGACTCCGCGTGCCACGGAGGAGCCGGTGGCTGCGGTCCACGAACCTCCCAGCTCGGCTGATCCCAGGGCGCCGGTGACGGTGCGACCGAAGGTGTCGGAGGCCAGGACACCGCTCAGTCGGGCGACCTCGGACGCAGCCAACGTGAACGCACCAACGCAGTAGGCAATGGACGTTGTCGTGCTGGGATTGGCCGGGGCCTCCCCAACGCCCTGGCAGTTTGACAAGAAGCCCGAACTTTTCAGCGAAATCGTGCTGAGTCCGGCCCAAGCGCGCGTGATGACTGGAAGGTAGGTCGCCGAGTCGAGTAGGCCGGTGCGGATGCCGTACGCCATCGCGTAGACGAAGAGCGCCGTACCGCTGGTTTCGGGCGCTGGAAAGAGTGACGGGCTGAGCAGGCTGCTGCGCCACATTCCGTCAGATCCCTGGAGCTGGGCCAGCCGGGCGGCCATCTTCTGGAGCATGGTTTTATACTCGGTGAACTGCGGGTCTGCCGGCGGCAACACCATCAGCGTGCGCGCCATCGCCCCGATCACCCAGCCGTTACCTCGCGCCCACATGACTTTGTGGCCGAGCGAATCTCGCTGTCCGACGTACTTGCAATCCCGCCACCACAGCTGTTCGCTCACATCAAACAGCCCGTCGGCGGTGCAGCCAGGCCGTACCGGCGTCGTGCCGTCGTTCTTGAGAAAATTATAGAACTGCGAATGCTTCGCTTGATAAGTGGACTTGCCGGTTCGGGTAGCCCAGCGCGGCCACAGGGGCAGGCCCATGAACATCGAGTCGATCCACCAATACCGGTTGGGTGCGAGGCTGAGGTCCCCGGCCATGAGCCTGTCGGATGGCGCAAGGTTTGCATTCACCCCGACATTTGCGGAGTCCTGCCAGACCTGGATGGCCGCACGACTGTCGGGGTTCGACGTGGGGCTTGACGGTGCGTCGGCGGTCCAGTTGTTTCGTGCGCCCCAGGACTGCAGCCACTGTCGGTAGATCGGATCATTGGTTTCCTGAACGAGGGCCTCTACCCCCATGAAATAGGGGGCCCATTTCCAGCCGGCATCGGAGCTCGCTCCGCCATTGTGCGCATAGAAATAGTCGGTTGCGGAGCGCGCGGCCTGCACGATTGACGAACGAGAGGGCAGTGCCGCAGGAGCGGCCTGCGAGGTCTGCGCGGTCGGCAGAACAATGACGATAACTGTCAAGAGCAAGGCGAGCACGGTTTTCATGGTGACAAAATACTCGCGGACCGCGATTCTGGCAAGGCTGACGCCGGTGGCTTCGAGCGGATCTGTTAGGCTGGACGGGGTCGATTTTTACGGAATCGACTCGTCCAACTCGCTTGTCATACGGGCACGCGAGCCTTCGTCGCCAGAATGGCGAGAAGCAAACTTAAAGGAGAAAACCCCCACATGGAGGGTCCAGAAATCACGTTCGCCGAGACCGTTATCGATAACGGCAAGTACGGCAAACGCACCATCCGTTTTGAAACCGGGCGTCTCGCCCAGCAGGCGCAGGGGTCTGCCGCCGCGTACATTGACGAAGAGACGATGCTGCTCTCCGCCACGAGCGTCAGCAAGCATCCGAAGGACAACTTCGATTTCTTCCCGCTCACCATCGACGTCGAAGAGCGCATGTACGCTGCCGGCCGCATCCCGGGCAGCTTTTTTCGCCGCGAAGGTCGTCCCTCGACCGACGCGATCCTCACGTGCCGCCTGATCGACCGGCCGTTGCGCCCGTCGTTCGTCGATGGTCTTCGCAATGAGATCCAAGTCGTCATCACCGTTCTGGCCATCGAACCCGACGAACTGTACGACGTGCTCGCCATCAACGCGGCCTCCATGTCGACCCAGCTCGCCGGTCTGCCGTTCTCCGGACCGATCGGTGGCGTTCGCGTCGCCCTCATCCCTGACGAGAACGGTGGCGGGCAGTGGGTTGCCTTCCCGAAGCACTCGCAGCTGGACGACGCCGTGTTCAGCATGGTCGTCGCCGGTCGCGTTGTCACGGACGCCAGCGGCGTTCAGGACGTCGCGATCATGATGATCGAGGCCGAAGCGACCGATGCAGCTTGGAACCTGATCAAGGGTGGCGCCATCGCGCCCAACGAAGCCGTCGTTGCCCAGGGCATCGAGGCCTCGAAGCCCTTCATCAAGCAGCTCGTTTTCGCGCAGCAGCAGGTAGCCGACGCTGCGGCCAAGCCGACCGCCGACTTCGCGCTGTTCCCGCCGTACCAGCCAGCCACGTACGACGCTGTCGCCGCCCTGTCTTACGACCAGCTCAAGACGGTCTACACGATCGCCGACAAGGTCGAACGTCAGAACGCAGACGACGCGCTCAAGGCATCCGTCAAGACCGCCATCGCGGCCAAGGTCGACGCCGGCGAGCTCGACGCGAGCGCCAACAACCAGGTCAACGCGGCATACAAGTCAGTCACCAAACTCGTCGTGCGCTCACGCGTACTCAACGAGGGCATTCGCATCGACGGTCGTGGACTGGCCGACATCCGTCCGCTCGACGCCGAGGTTGCAGTCATCCCGCGCGTGCACGGCTCGGCCATCTTCCAGCGCGGTGAAACCCAGATCCTGGGCGTCACCACCCTGAACATGCTCAAGCTCGAGCAGTCGATCGACTCCCTGAGCCCGGTCACCAAGAAGCGCTACATGCACAACTACAACTTCCCGCCCTATTCGACCGGTGAGACCGGCCGGGTCGGAACGCCGAAGCGTCGCGAGATCGGCCACGGCGCGCTCGCTGAGCGTGCCCTCGTTCCCGTGCTGCCGTCACGTGAAGAGTTTCCGTACGCCATTCGTCAGGTCTCCGAGGCGCTGAGCTCCAACGGATCCACCTCGATGGGTTCCGTCTGCGCCTCGACCCTGTCGCTGCTGAACGCCGGTGTGCCGCTGCGCGCCCCCGTTGCTGGAATCGCCATGGGCCTGATCAGCGACACCGTCGACGGTCAGACCCGCTACGCGGCCCTGACCGACATCCTCGGCGCCGAAGACGCCCTCGGTGACATGGACTTCAAGGTCGCCGGCACGAGCGAATTCATCACCGCGATCCAGCTCGATACCAAGCTCGACGGCATCCCCGCCTCGGTTTTGGCCGGCGCGCTGACCCAGGCGAAAGACGCCCGCACCACGATCCTCTCCGTGCTCAACGCGGCGATCGACGCCCCCGACGAGATGGCGCCCACCGCGCCTCGCGTCATCAGCGTGCAGATTCCCGTTGACAAGATCGGCGAGCTGATCGGCCCGAAGGGCAAGACGATCAACTCGATCCAGGACACCACCGGTGCCGACATCTCGATCGAGGAAGACGGCACCGTATACATCGGCGCCGTCGACGGACCGTCGGCCGAAGCCGCACGGGCCCAGGTCAACGCCATCGCAAACCCGACCAACCCCGAAGTTGGCGAGCAGTTCCTCGGAACCGTCGTCAAGATCGCCGCGTTCGGTGCCTTCGTCTCGCTGCTCCCGGGCAAGGATGGTCTGCTGCACATCTCTGAGGTGCGTAAACTTGCTGGTGGTAAGCGCGTCGAGAACGTCGAAGACGTTCTCGGCGTCGGCCAGAAGGTTCTCGTGGAAATCACGAAGATCGATGATCGTGGCAAGCTGTCGCTCGCCCCGGTACTCGACGAGGCTGCTGACACCGAAGGCCGGGCCGCGGCTTCCGACAGCGCAGACGCGTCGACCGAGGTCTAAACTGCCCCACTAGATCTCCCGATCACCTCTCGCCAGGTCGGTCGGGTTGACGGAAGGCCCGCACTGCTTGCAGTGCGGGCCTTTTCGCATCCGTCGCCCGAGTGACAGCATGTGCACGCCTTGTCGTGCTTGATCTCCGGTACTACGTTCGCGGCATGACAAATACACGGTTAGTTTCAGGATTCCCCCGACGCATTGGCGCGGTCGCCCTGGTCACTGCTGCCTTGCTGGCGGGCACGGTCGGTGCTCCGGCACTCGCGCAGAGCGATACCGCTCGCTCAGGCCCGGCTGCCACATCTACAGTCGGATACGTCGCCCTCGGCGACTCGTTCACTTCCGGCCAGGGGGCCCCGCCGTACATTCTGGACGGTACTGCGTGCCTGCGCTCTAAAACGGGCCAGTTACCCGATTTTCTCCGCCCTGGTCAGCTCCTACCGGCTTTCGTCGAATAACGCCTGTTCCGGTGCCGCCACCACGGATGTCCCCGGCCAGCTCCGCGGGGTGAGCACCAGGACCGCGTTGGTCACGTTGACCGTTGGCGGCATCGACGCCGGCTCCAACGTGGTCTTGGCTGCGTGCGCCCCGACCCCGCCAGCCCGGTCTGTGCTGGTGCCATCAGTACCAGCGTGACTCAGCTGCGCCTTCTGGCTCCCAAGCTCGTGGAGACCTACGGGCTCGTGGCGGCGACGTTGACACAGGCGAAGATCGCGGTTTTGAGCTATCCACGGCAGTTCAAGCCGGGATTCTCCACGCTGGGGGATGCGCTCAACGGTGCAACCGACGCGCTGAACCTCGTTATCAAGGGCTCCGTCGGGGCAATGGGCACGGACCGTATCCGCTTTGTCGATGCATCGCAGGAATTCGCCGGGCACGGCATCGGGTCACGCGTACCGTATTTTGCGTTTGATGCGCTGAACCCGTTCGCGCCCGCCAATTTTCACCCCAACGCCTACGGGAACAGTCTCGGCTACGCGCGTGCCGTACTCAACGATGGGCTGCTGCGCCGTTAGGCGCGATGCGCAACCCGCTATCTAGTTGAAAGAATCATAAGGTAGCGATATACTCAGATCGTGCTGAGTTCTGGTCTATCCGTCGCCCAATTAAAGTCCGACTTGTTCAAGTCGTTGGGACATCCGTTGCGCGTGCAAGTTTTGGAACAGCTCGTTGCCGGTGAACGCTCGGTGGGTAGTTTAGCCGAGACGCTCGGTTGCGAGCTATCCAACCTGTCGCAGCAGCTCGGCGTGCTGCGTCGTGCCGGCGTGGTCGCGACGCGTCGCGAGGGAAACTCCATCTTCTATGCCCTGAAAGACGCGAATTCGATTGAGTTGCTGGCTGCGGCCAAGCGCATGGTGCTGGCCAACCTTGCGGACTCGCACGCTCTGCTCCGCCACCTCGAAACGGAATAGTCCTCGGCCACAGCTAGTCGGGTACCGTCAGCCTGTCTACAGGTCGTTTCCGCCGTACGAGAGGTTGAAACTCTTGTTTGTGAGCGGAAAATCGGGAACGATCGTCTCCGACAAGGCCTGCGGCACGGCGGGCCAGTTCAGAAACGACGGGTCGACGATCTTCACCCGGCTGAGTGTGCCGTCGGCGGCGAGTTCGACCCGGTGCGTCGTCGTACCCCGCCAGGCCTCGACGAGGGCAAGGCCCGTGCCGGTCGAGGTGGGTTTCACGCTGAACGCGGTACCGGTGTGACCGCGTAGACGCAGCAGCAGGTCGAGCACGACGGCGGTCGACACTTCGAGCTCGCGCGCACGCACGGTGTACCGGGCCAGTACATCGCCGCCCTCTTCCGTGACGACGTGGAAGACTTCGCCGAGGTTGACGAACGGATGCTCCAAGCGCGCATCCGAAGCGATACCCGACGCGCGAGCGACATAGCCGAGCGTTCCAATCGTGAGGGCCTGTGCCCGGGACAACCGGGCTGTCCCGGTGAAGCGACCACGCACGATGGCATGGCCGAGAGTGATGCCGACCAGTTCGGCTACGGCCGCGCTCACGCTGGTGAGCTCGGCCGCATCGGGGAGTGCGGTCACGCGCGTGCCGCCGACGCTGAGGGCGCCGCGCAGCAGACGATGCCCGGTGACCGACTTGTTGATGCGCATCAGTTGCTCACGCAGGCCCTGCGCGTGCGCGTCGATGATGCCGAAGCCCACGTCGTTGGCGAGCGAGCCGAGGTCGGTCACGTGGTTGTAGAGGCGTTCGAGCTCCAGTAGCAGGGCACGCAGTAGCCGGTCCGGCTCGGAGACGTCGATACCGCCTGCCTGCTCGACGGCCATGACAAAAGCGAGGGAGTGGCCGACGGCGGTGTCACCGCTGATCTGCTCGGCCAAAAGCACGCCCTCGGCAGCGGTCTTGCCCTCGAACACTTTTTCGACGCCGCGATGCAGGTACCACTGGCGGGCTTCCATGCGTACGATGGTTTCACCCACGACCGAGAACCGAAAGTGACCGGGCTCGATGATGCCGGCGTGGATCGGGCCGACTGCGATTTCGTAGACGCCGGGCCCTTCCACCGGCACGAACGGAAACGACTCAACGTCAGGCTCGAACTTCGGCACGACGGCATTGGCGCGCAGCATCGGGTACCAGCCGCGCGGCCAGTGGCCATGGCGCACCAGACGGTGTGGCTGCGGGTGGTTGCGGGGAACGATACCGTACAGGTCGCGTATTTCGCGTTCGAAGTTGCCCGCTGACAGGGATATTTCGGCAAGGCTGGGAATCCAGGCGTCGTTTTGCGGCACGCTGACCGCGAGGTCTGCGCGCAGCGACGGGGTGATTCCGACGAAGGAATACACGATGCGAAAGTCGTCGACGTCCTCGTGGCAGGCGACGAGGGCCAGCCGGCTACCAGCATCCAGCAAGGCGCTGGCAGCGCCCGGCAGTTGGGAACGGTCCAGGTATCGCAGTTCAGTTCCCCCAGCCGCCAGGTTATCGGCGGCCAGGTCGTGCGGCGTTCGCTCATCACGCATCAGTTACTACCTCCCAGAACGGCTGTGGCCTGCAGTAGAAGAGTGCCGACCGGTTCGGCGACGAACGCGACCGTCGCCGTCGTCGCCAGGGCCAAAATGATCGGCAGACGTGGACCGTGGGCCGAGTAGTCGGGGGTGAACCCAACGCCATTGGCGGGAGGGCCGAGAGTCATCTGAACGGTCAAACGGGTAAACGCAGCGAAGATCACGAGCAGCAGCACCAAGGCCGCTCCCACGACACCGCCGAGGCCCACCGACCAGCCAGCCATGATAATGCCGACCTCGGAGAAGAAGATGCTGAACGGCGGAAAACCGACGATGGCTGCCATGGCGATAAGCCACGGCACGGCGAGGCCGGGCCGTCGCACCAGCAGGGCGCGAACGTCCGCGATTAACGGGGTGCCCTCGACCTTGAGGATGCGGCCGGAGATCACGAACAGGGTCGCCTTGATCAGGCCGTGGCCCAGAACGTACAGCAGTACCGAGGGGAGCGCGGCTGGACCGATAGCGACCCCGATGGCCATGAGGCCCATATGTTCGATGCTGGAATAGGCGAGCATCCGTTTGTAGTCGCGTTGGCGGATGAGCAGCGATGCGGCTACGAGGAGCGAGAGCAGGCCGCCGACGCTGAGCATGGTGCGCAGAAATTCCGGGCCGATCACGAGGTCGGTGATCGACTGGATGCGCAGGATGGCGTAGAGCGCGACCGAGAGCAGTACGCCGGACATGAGGCCGGAGACCGGCGCCGGGGCCTGGCTGTGGGCGTCCGGCAGCCAGCTGTGCATCGGAGCGAGGCCGGCCTTAGTCGCGAAACCCAGCACGGCGAGGGCGCCGCCGGCGGTGATGAGCGCCGGGTCGAGGCCGAGGTTTGACTGACTGAGCTGCACCCAGGACAGCGTGGGGGTGTCGGTGCCGACGGACGCGGCGTAGATGAAGCCGATGCCCAACAGCGCGATGGCCACGCCGACCGAACCGAGGATGACGTACTTCCAGGCTGCCTCGAGGGAGCGACCGGTTCGGTGGTGACCCACGAGGAAGGCGGTGGCGATGGTGGTTGCCTCGACGGCGGCCCACATCAGGCCGATGCTGTCGGCGAGAACGGCGAGGGACATGGCCGCGAGGAACAAGGCGATGAGGGCCTCGTAGCTGGCAGCGTCTTTTGTGCGGCTCGATGCGGCGCTGCTGAGTCCGCCCCAGGTTGCAATGAGGCCAACCGCTCCGACGACGCTGATCATGTAGGCCGAGAGGGCGTCGGCGCGCAGCATGCCGCCGCCGGTTTCGGGCACGGCACCGTTCAGTACGGCGCTCACCAGCAGCAGGCCGGCGATCAGGACAGCGCTCGACGCGGCGACGCCGACGAAACGGCGTAGCGCGAAGGTGCCCGGTAGCAGGCTGAGCCCGGCAAGGGCGAGCGGGCCGACCAGGGGAATCCACAGTATTAAGGACATCAATCGTGCAACTCCCTGAGCTGATCGACGGCCGTGCCGCCGAACTTGGTGCGCATGCGGCCCGCGAATACATGCAGAATAAGCACCACCAGCAAAACGTCGAGGGAGAACGCGAATTCGAGCAGAATCGGCACCCCGCCGCTAGTGAGAAACGTAATCGTGGCGATGCCGTTGTCGAGCAGCAGAAAACCGATGAGCTGCGATCGGGCACGGCGCCGGCTGATCAGCAGCAGAAATCCGATGAGCACCATGGCGAGGCCGATCGGAGCGGCATGACCGGTGCTGCTGTCGCCGAGACCGAAGACACGACTGACGACGACATAGCTGAGGATGGTCAACAGGGTGACCGTCAAGAGCGCAGCGGTCGGGTTGAGCCGGGGCGATTCCTGAATCTGTTTTATTGATGCCTTGGATTGGTAGGCGAGCACCCAGGGAAGGCCGATGCCCTTGACCGAGAGGATGAGGAGCGACACGAGCACCAGCTCAGACTCGCCCTCGGCGATCCCGATGACTGCCACGAGAGCGGCGAGAGCGATGCCTTGCAGGGCGAGTAGTCGAATCGATGCGAGCAAGGAGTGTCGCCAGACCATGAGCGCGCTCGTCAGCAGCAGGGCCCCGGCGCACAGGCCGATCAGTTGGGGGTAGATGTTCTCAAACACGGATGCTCCTCAGGCGACCAGGTAGGAGGCGGTGACGGCGAGGAAAGCGAGGGCGAACGAGCCGGCGAGCAGCTCCGGCACCTGGAACAGACGCACCTTGGCGAGGAAGATTTCGCCGACGCTCAGCACCACGCCGAGCACGAGTACCTTCACGGTGATGCTCACGACACCGACAGCCAGGCCGAGCGCGCTGAAATCGGTCAGGACGCCCCACGGCACGGCCAGGTTGCCGACCAGGCCGAGCAGGGCGGCCAGCTTCAGCCAGGAGCCGACTTCGAGCCAGGCCAGGTCGCGCCCGCTCGCTTCCAGGATCATCGCCTCGTGCAGCATGGTCACCTCGAGGTGGGTGCCCGGATTATCGATGGGAAGTCGGGCGGTCTCGGCCATGATGGCGATCGACAGGGCGACGAGGGCCAGCACGCTGACCGGCGAGATGATCACCTCGGGGGAGAGCAGCCGGGTTTCAACGATGACTGACAGGGTGCTGGTTCCGGCCGGGATCGAAAATGCGTAGATGGAGAGCAGCAAGGTTGGCTCAACGAGCGCCGCGACTGTCATGTGCCGACTGGAGCCCATGCCGCCGAAGGCTGTTCCGCCGTCCAGGCCGACGAGCGCGAGGGCCACGACGCCGATCAGCATGACGGAAACAATGACGAACAGGTCGCTGGGAACCAGAGCGAAGGGAATGGTGCCCACAAGCGGCAGCAGCACGCACAGCAGCAGGCTGGACACGACCAGGGCGACCGGGCCTGCCCTCAGCATCCAGCTGCTGTCGGTGGCGCGCACCGGGTTCTTCGCCAGCAGCTTGCGCACGTCGCGCCACGGCTGCCAGATTCCAACTCCGGCTCGGCCTTCGATCGTGGCCCGCACCTGGCGGATCACCCCGATCAACACCGGGGCGAGGAAGACGAACAGGACGACCTGCACGACGGCGATGATGACGGCGTTCATAGCGAGACCACGATCAACACGATCAGAAGAGCCACGAAAGAATAGGACAGGTAGCGGTGGATGCTGCCGTTGGCGATGTGGCGCACGACGATTCCATAGCGCTGGAACAGGTTGAGTACCGGTCGATACAGCCGGGTTTCAAAGACATCCGACACTCGTTGTTCCACCCGTACCCGTTCCACCAAATATCGAGACTCGGCCACGTGGGTGACCTGCACGTCGCGCGACGGTTTGAGCACGTCGTCGAAGACTCGCACGAGCGGCTCGGCGTAGGAGGTTGCGGTGTACTGCATACGCGGCCTCGCCCGGGAGCCGCCGCCGCCCCAGGGCAGCTCGACCGTGCGATGTGGATACCGAAGGGCCGACACGATGATCGAGACGATCACCGGAATGGCCACCAGGACCGAGAGCACGACGAGCATGAGCGGATCGAGCACCGCCCCGATGCCCGGCAGCGAGACGCCGCCGAGACCGACGGACTGCACGGCGGCGCTCGGGTTTGAACTGACGGTCTGCGCTACGAGCGCGGCAATCGGGCCGGGGAGAAGGCCGAGGGCGAGTACGAAGAGGGCGCCAAGGACGAGGGAGAGTTGCATCAGCGGCGGCACTTCGTGGGCCTCCGCTGCTTCAGTGCTGCGCGGTCGGGCCAGGAAGGCGATCCCATAGGCCTTGACGAAGGTCAGCAGGGCGAGGCCGGCGGTGAGGGCGATCACGGCGACAGCGAGGGGCATGGCAACGGATGCCGCGACCGAGACGACCGCTCCGTCGAGGCGACCACCGTGGATGAGCGACTGCAGCAGCATCCACTCGGCGACGAAGCCGCTCGTGATGGGGATCGCAGCGGCGCCGAGGCTGGCGATGCCGAACGCGGCGGCAGTGACGGGCATGCGGGCGCCGAGTCCGCCGAGGCGGTCGAGGTTGCGTTCGCCGGTGGCGTGGATGATGGCGCCGGCGCCGAGGAACAACGTCGATTTGAACGCGGCGTGGCTGACGGCGAGGAGCAGGGCGGCCACGAGCGCGGCATCCGCTGCCGCTTGCGCGTCGTAACCGCGCAGCAGCATGCTCGCGCCGAGTGCGAGAAAGACCAGACCCATGTTTTCCGTTGTCGAGTAGGCCAGCAGTACTTTGAGATCGCTCGACACGGAGGCCTGCAAAATGCCATAGAGAGCGGATGCGCCGCCGACCACCATGATCGCGATGCCCCACCAGGCGGGGCCGTCGGGCAGGAGTCGCACAGAGACCAGCAGGCCGCCGTAAACGCCGATCTTGACCATGGCGCCGCTCATCGCGGCCGAAACGTGGCTGGGCGCTTCGGGGAGTACCCGGGGTACCCACACGTGCAGCGGTACCAGTTCGGCTTTGCCACCAAAGCCGAGCAGAAGCAGCACGAAGGCTACGTTCGCGGGCACGGGTTCGATCTCCTGCAGGTTGGTGAAGCTCGTTCCGCCCGAGGCGGCGGCGAGCACGGCGAAGCCGGCGAGGATGAAGAAGAAGCTCAACTGCGACATCGCCGAATACCAGATACCGGCCGAAGCGACCGTTGCCCGGCTGGCATGGTCGGCCAGCAATAGCACCGTGGAGCCGAGGGTCATGATCTCCAAGGCCAGCAGAAACGAGACCGAATCCGTCGCGGCCGGCACGAGCTGCATGCCCACGAGGAACACCGGCATGGCGACCCACGCTGTGCGGCTCGCGTCGGGTCCATGGGTGGAACTCATCGAGTAGAGCGATACGAGAATGCCCACGCTCGAAACGATGAGCATGAACAGGCCGCCGAGACGATCGGGGGCCAGTAACAGCGGGTCTATGGGCAGGGCAATCGAAATACGCAGGCCGCCGGTGGCGCCGAGCATGGCCCCAAGGCCGGTCAGAAAGCCGATCACGGCGATGAGGGTGCAGAGTATGCCGACCGCGCGCGACCGCAGAGACGGTGCCGCTGTCAGGGCGGTCAGCACGGCCAGCGCGCCGAGGCCGAGTTGCAGGAGCAATCCTGCACCGATGCCGCTCATCGGCCGGTCATTCGGCGCAAGGCTCGCACAATATCGGCTGGCTCTGGTGGGCTGCCCGGCACCTCGATATCCACGTGCACGAAATCGGAAACGGGTCCGATGATGCCGTAACCGTCGCGGAAGGCACCGCCGTGCAGGGCGCAGTCACCGACAGCGATCACGAACCGGGGCGTGGGGGTGGCCTCAATGGTGCGCAGCAGGGGCTGGGCCATATTACGAGTCACGCTGCCGACGATGAGCAGCACGTCGGCGTGCCGCGGTGAGGGAACCAGACGCACGCCGTAGCGTTCCACGTCGTAGACGGGGCCGAACGCGGCGGCCACCTCGAGCGCACAATCGTTGCAGCCACCGGCATTGATGAAACGCACCTGCACGCTGCCACCAAAGGCACGAGCGCCGGCAAGTAGCGGCGGGGTAGGCGGTGCCGGTTCGGCAATGCGTGCTCCGTGCCGAATGAGAGTGGCCAATCGCAGGAAACTCATCCGATTCCCCGATGTGCATGCATATTCACGAAACTGCTGCCTTCTCTGAGGAACGCGAAGTCGAAGGGTGAAGGGCAGGCGACGGATTCTACGGTGCGTCTGGTTGTGTGCAAGACTACCAACGCAGTTGACTTCATTACTTCTTTATATAACTATATGGAGAATTTAGCAAATAGATTGTGGCAGGCACTGCCTACCCCCGGCGGTCGAGCAACGGTGTGAGGCGATACGGGATAACCTCCCCCATCGCGAGCGATGTCTCCGTGCGCTCCACGCCGTCGCAGGCGAGGATCGTTCCGTCGATGCGAAACAGGTCGGC
Organism: Cryobacterium sp. Y57; assembly: GCF_002929505.1. Classification (GTDB taxonomy): domain Bacteria; phylum Actinomycetota; class Actinomycetes; order Actinomycetales; family Microbacteriaceae; genus Cryobacterium. The sequence goes on along the minus strand of NZ_PJJL01000065.1, from coordinate 87,572 downwards.
GGCATCCGTGCAGACCACCCGCACGAGGAGATCGGCTGGTCCGCTCATGCCGTGAGCCTGCACGATTTCAGGGATCAGTGCAAGGTCGATCACGATCTGCGCAAGCCGCTTCTGCTGCACGTGCACCTCGATGAACGCCGTCAGTGGGTAGCCGAGGGCGGCTGGATTGATGCGGCGATCGAAGCCGAGAAAGGCGCCAGAGTCTTCTAAGCGCTTCATGCGTGCCTGCACGGTATTGCGGGAGAGCCTGAGTGTGTCGGCGAGCGCAACGAAGGTACTGCGCGGGTCGGCGGAGAGTGCTTGGAGGAGCTTGGTGTCGGTCTTGTCAAGGCTGTACATAGTGCAAAACATTAACACGCTCTGGCGAGCCTGAATAGGGCACTCTGCGCACTATTTTTGACAGTGGTTGTGCTCGCTGTCGGGTCGACATAGGCTCACGTCAACTTTAGCAATGACGCTCGGAGCGCCCCATGATTGACTTCTCACCCCAGCTCGTGCAGCTTCTCGCAATTGACGGCGCGCGAAAACCCCGCAGTGACTTCGACCCGTGGGTTGAAGACCTCGATGGAACGGCCCTCCTGGCGCTGTACCGGGACATGGTCGTGGTACGCCGCATCGACACCGAGGCCACCGCCCTTCAACGCCAGGGCGAACTCGGCCTGTGGCCTCCGCTGCTCGGCCAGGAAGCCGCCCAGGTCGGCTCGGCCCGCGCCCTGCGCAGCGACGACTTCATCTTTCCCAGCTACCGAGAGAACGCTGTCGCCTACTGCCGTGGCGTCAACCTCACCGACATCGTCAAGGTCTGGCGCGGCAACGCCCAGTCCGGCTGGGACCCGTACGCGGTCAACATGGCGACACCGGCCATCATTATTGGCGCGCAAACTTTGCATGCCACCGGCTGGGCGCTCGGTGCCCAGCGCGACGACGTCGATTCCGTCGCCATCACCTACTTCGGTGATGGTGCCACGAGCCAGGGCGACGTGAACGAGGCCATGGTCTTCGCGGCGAGCTTTCAGGCCCCGGTGATCTTCTTCTGCCAGAACAACCAGTGGGCTATTTCCGAGCCGGTCAGCGTGCAGGCACACCGCAATATCGCCGATCGTGCGCCGGGTTTCGGCATCCCCAGCCTGCGTATCGATGGAAACGACGTGATCGCAGTCATGGCAGCGACCCGCATGGCCCTCGACCGGGCCCGCACCGGCGGCGGTCCCACCTTCATCGAAGCGGTCACCTACCGCATGGGACCGCACACCACAGCGGATGACCCCACCCGCTACCGAGACCCGGCCGAACTCGCCGAGTGGAAGACGCGCGACCCCGTGCTGCGTCTGCACCGGCTGCTGACCAGCCTCGGTCAAATCACGCCCGAGGTCGAGGCGGAAACGGCGGCCCTCGCCGACGCCGCAGCAGCCGAACTGCGGGCAGGCTGCATCGGCATGCCCGACCCCGAACCGCTCAGCGTGTTCGATCACGTCTACACCACCCCCAACGCCACCCTCGAGCTCCAGCGCGCCGACTACGCCGGGTACCTCAGAAGCTTCGACACGGACCGCGATACTGCCGAACAGAACCGAAAGGCCTGATGACCATGACCACCCTGATGACCCCGGCAATCGTGTCGACGGTTCCCGGCCTCAATGCGCCGCAACCCACCCCACTCAGCGAGACCCAGACCCTCACCATGGGCAAGGCCATCAACGAGGGCCTGCGCCAAGCCATGCTCGATGACCCCAAGGTCGTGCTGCTCGGCGAGGATATCGGAGCCCTCGGCGGAGTCTTTCGAGTGACCAGCGACCTGCTCGCCCAGTTCGGGGCTCGCCGAGTCATCGACACCCCGCTCGCCGAATCCGCGATCATCGGCACCGCCGTTGGCTTGGCCTATCGCGGCTACCGCCCGGTCTGTGAGATTCAGTTCGACGGCTTCATTTTTCCCGGCTTCGACCAGATCGTCAGCCAGGTGGCCAAATTCCACTACCGCACCCAGGGCGCCGTGCATATGCCGATCACAATCCGGGTGCCATTCGGCGGCGGAATCGGAGCGGCCGAACACCACTCCGAATCGCCGGAGGCGTACTTCACCCACACCTCCGGTCTGCGAGTGATCGCCGTATCCAAGGCTCAGGATGCCTACAGTCTTATTCGGCAGGCCATCGCGAGCGACGACCCGGTGCTCTACTTCGAGCCCAAGCGCCGCTATCACGTGAAGGGAGAGGTCGTGCCAGAGCTCGGGCTTCCGATGGAGCAGGCCGTCATCGTGCGCCCCGGAACGGACGTCACACTTCTCAGCTACGGGGCGCTCGTGGCGACCGCACGGGACGCGGCGCTCGCCGCCGCCGCCGACGGCGTGTCGATCGAAGTCATCGACCTGCGTTCACTGTCACCGGTGGATTATGCGCTGGTGGAGGCATCCGTTCGTAAAACCGGGCGGCTGGTCGTGACGCACGAGGCGGCCCGGTCAGGCGGACTCGGCGGCGAGATCATCGCGACCATCACCGAACGCTGCTTCAGCTACCTGGAATCCCCGCCGGTGCGGGTCACCGGCTTCGACGTGCCCTACCCGCCGGCCAAGTTGGAAAGCCACCACCTGCCCGATCTCGACCGCATTCTCGACGGTGTCGACCGGGTCATGGGGCGACGATGATCAAGGTCTTCAAGCTGCCCGACCTCGGTGAGGGGCTCACCGAATCGGAGATCGTCGCCTGGCTCGTTGCGCCGGGCGATGAGGTCACGCTCAACCAGCACATCGCCGACGTCGAAACGGCTAAAGCCGTTGTCGAATTGCCCAGCCCGTTCGCCGGAGTCGTGCGCGAGCTGCACCAGCCGGCCGGGGTAGTCGTGCACGTCGGCGAACCGATCGTCTCCTTCCAGATCGGCGCCGCCGATGAGCCCACAGATTCGTCGCCAACAACGGATGCCCCGGCTCCGGCTGTGGCTGCGGCCGAGCAGCGTGAGGCCAATCTGGTCGGCTACGGCCCCGCCGTCGAGCGGGGCGGACACCCCCAGCGTCGTGCCCGCAGGGGAGCCGGTGATGCATCAAGGCCCGCAGCACCCGTCGAATCCTCCGCCGCGGCACCCGCGACAGCACTCGTCGCACCGTCCACCGCACCGCCCACCGCAGCAGTCACCGCAGCACCTGTCGAACCGTCCGCTGCGCCGTCCACTGGGGACAGACCGCGCTCGACGCCGCCGGTGCGCGCCCTGGCCCGTGACCTCGGGATTGACCTCACTTTGGTCACTGGCACCGGAAAGGACGGCCTGATCACGCGTGATGACGTTCACGCCCGTGTCACCGAGGCAATGCCGACCCCCGACCTGCACGGGGCCGTGCCACCCGCTGCGACGGCTGCTCGGCCGGCCACGAGCGGTGACCACCTGAGCGAGACCCGTTCGCCGATCAAGAGCCTGCGCAAACTCACGGCGGCCGCCATGGTGCAGAGCGCGTTCACCGCGCCACACGTAACCGAGTTTCTCACCATCGACGTCACCCCGACGGTCGAACTGCTCGCTTCGCTGCGCGCCGACCGTCAGCTCGCCGATGCGGGCATCGGTATTCTCGCTGTGGTGGCCAAGGCGCTCTGCCTCGCCGTGGGCCGCACGCCGTCGGTGAACACCCGGTGGGACGAGCCCGCCGGCGAGATCGTGCAGTTCCACCACGTGAACCTCGGCGTCGCTGCCGCGACCCCGCGTGGACTTCTCGTGCCGAACATCGTCGATGCTGAACGGCTTGACCTGCGCGGCCTCGCTGCGGCGCTCGCCGAGCTCACCAAGTCAGCCCGGGCCGGCACCACCACCCCGGCGGCCCTTGCCGGCGGCACGATCACCATCACCAATATTGGAGTGTTCGGTGTCGACGCCGGCACCCCTATCGTCAATCCAGGGGAGGCGGCGATCCTCGCGATAGGCGCCATCCGCTCGCGGCCGTGGGAGTATCACGGCCAGGTCGCCCTGCGCCAGGTGCTCACGCTCAGCGTGTCGTTCGACCACCGACTGGTCGACGGCGAGCAGGGTTCGCGCTTTCTGGCCGACATCGGCACCATCCTCGCCGACCCGGCCCGGGTACTGACCATGATCTAACCCCTTCAACTCTCCCCACCATCACGGGCCGGCCATCAGACCAGCACCAGTCGCTCTAGCCCGTCTCGGGCGCATAGCTCCTGCAATCTGTCCGACCGACCAAAAAGTTCCGCGGAATGACGGAGCAGCCAGGTTTCGACGCTGCAGATTGCAGGAGTTGTGCACCAGACGGGCGGTTGACCGGGCAGCGGGGGCGTAGCAGAGTGGAGGCATGAACGCAGAAGCTGCACTCCTCGCCCCCTTCGTGACGAAGAAACAACTCGCGGGCACCGCTTTCGTGCATCTCGACGGATGCCTGCACGCCACGTTTAGCACCCAGGACTTCGCATCCGCCCTCGAACTGGTCAATCGCATCGGCGAGGCCGCCGAGGCGCTGAATCACCATCCCGACGTGCGTCTCGGCTACGGGGCGGTGTCGCTTGTGCTGACCTCGCACGATGCCGGGGGAGTCACCGCGCGCGATGTCGAGCTCGCGGCCCGGGTGCAGCAGATCGCCGACGCTCTCGGGGCCGAGGCGCGTCCGGCGCACCCGACGCGCTACGACATCGCGATCGACTGCATCGACGCGGATGCCGTGCGTCCATTCTGGCGGGTCGGCCTCGGCTACACCGAGGTCACCGGCGATGACGGCGTGGAACTGGTCGACCCGCGTGGCCTCGCCCCCAAGGTATGGTTCCAGCACATGGAAATCGCCCGCATCGAGCGCAACCGCATTCATGTGGACGTCTACGTGCCGAGCGATGACGCTGAAGAGCGAGTCGCGGCCGTGCTCGACGTGGGCGGCGCGCTACTCAGTGACGAGCACGCCCCCGATTGGTGGGTGCTCGTCGACGTCGAGGGCAACGAGCTCTGCGTCTGCACCGCTGCGTTCTGACCGGTTCGTCTGGGCCGTTACGCGCCCGGCAGGCCGAGGGCGGCGAGGGCCATCTCCTCGAGCAGGGCACGCTCCGCGGCCCGTGAGGATATGCGGGCGCTGTGCGGCGTGGAGTTGAGCAGCCCGAATGTCGCGTGGGCCCGAACGCGCAGCAGCGCCTCGTCGACCGCAGGGTGCACGCGGTGCAAAACCTCAACCCACAGTTCCACGTACTCGCGCTGCAGCAGCCGCACCCGATGCCGGTCCGACTCCGCGAGGCTGTCGAGGTCGCGGTCTTGCACCCGGATCACCTCGGGGTTCGACAGCGCGAAGTCAACGTGAAAGCGCACGAGGTCGCCCAGGGCGGCAGCAGCATCCGTTGCCTCGGTCACAACGCTTCGCCCACCGGCTACGAGATCTTCGCTCACATCGATGAGCAGCGCGGCCAGTACGGCCTGCTTTCCGCTGAAATGTCGGTAGACGGCCGGCCCGCTCACCCCGACCGCCGCGCCGAGGTCTTCGATCGAGACCCCCTTGAATCCGGACTGGGCGAAGAGCGTGGCTGCTGCGCTGAGCAGGGCCGACCGTCGGTCAGCCTTGGCCCGGCTCCGCGACGTGGTTTCGATCGGTGCGTTCATGCGAGCCTCCCACTGGACATTTCAGTTAATTCTGACTAACCTGAACTTCAGTTAGTGAACACTAACTGTACTTGATACCGGGTCGCCCGGCATCGCCAACGGGAAGATGTCGATGGAGACGCTCGCGAGTCAGCTCAACTCCTCTGCCGAGACGTTCCGCAGCAATGACGCTGCCCAGCGACAACTCGTCGCCGACCTGAAGCAACGCCTCGCCACGGCCGCCCTCGGCGGGCCGGAGAAGTCCCGCCAGCGCCACCTCGCCCGCGGCAAGCTGCTGCCCCGTGAGCGCATCGACCAATTACTCGACGACGGCAGCCCGTTCCTCGAGATCGCGGCGCTGGCTGCGACCGGTCTCTACAATGACGACAGCCCGGGAGCGGGCGTCATCGCCGGAATCGGCCTCGTACACGGGCGCTATGTGCTCGTAATCTCCAACGACGCCACCGTCAAGGGCGGCACCTATTACCCGATGACGGTGAAAAAACACTTACGGGCCCAGGAGATCGCCTTCGAGAACCGCCTGCCCTGCGTGTACCTCGTTGATTCCGGGGGCGCCTTCCTGCCCCTGCAGGCCGAGGTTTTTCCCGACCGTGACCACTTCGGCCGCATCTTTTACAACCAGGCCCGGATGTCCGCGGCCAAGATTCCGCAGATCGCTGCGGTGATGGGATCGTGCACCGCCGGCGGTGCCTACGTTCCCGCCATGAGCGATGAGACCGTGATCGTGCGGGGCCAGGGCACCATCTTTCTCGGCGGACCGCCCCTGGTGAAGGCCGCGATCGGCGAAATCGTCACCGCCGAAGAGCTCGGCGGTGGTGACCTGCACGCCCGCGTCTCCGGCGTCACCGACCACCTCGCCGAAAACGATGAGCACGCCCTGCAAATCGTGCGCGACATCGTCTCGACCCTCCCTCGAGCCGAGGCTCCGGCATGGAGCGTGATCCCTACTGTCGACCCGGTCGCCGACGAAAGCGAACTCTATGGAGCCGTCCCCGTCGACGTGCAGGACCAGTACGACGTGCACGAAGTGATCGCGCGCATCGTCGACGGCAGTGAATTCCACGAATTCAAGCGCGAATACGCCACCACCCTCGTGACCGGGTTCGCGCACATCCACGGCCACCCGGTGGGTATCGTCGCCAACAACGGCATCCTGTTCGCCGAATCTGCGCAAAAAGGCGCCCACTTCATCGAACTCTGTGACCAACGCGGAATCCCGCTCGTCTTTTTGCAGAACATCTCCGGTTTCATGGTGGGCCAGGCGGCTGAGGCCGGCGGCATCGCCAAGCACGGTGCCAAAATGGTCACTGCCGTCGCGACTGCCCGCGTGCCCAAACTCACGGTGGTGATCGGTGGCTCCTTCGGCGCCGGCAACTACTCCATGTGTGGCCGCGCCTACTCACCCCGTTTCCTGTGGATGTGGCCGGGAAGCCGCATCTCGGTGATGGGCGGCGCGCAGGCGTCCTCCGTGCTCGCCACCGTCAAGCGCGAGCAGATCGAGCGCGGGGGAGACACCTGGTCGGCCGAGGCCGAGACCGCCTTCACCGACCCGATCCTCGAAAAGTATGAGGAGCAGGGCAGCCCCTACTATTCGACCGCCCGGCTGTGGGACGACGGCGTCATCGACCCGGCCGACACCCGCACGGTGCTCGGCCTCGCCCTCGCTGTGTGCGCCGCCGCGCCGCTTGGCGAGTCCGCCTTCGGCCTGTTCCGAATGTGAGTGAGAGGATTCCTGTGACATTTGACACCGTCCTGGTCGCCAATCGCGGCGAAATCGCCTGCCGTATCATTCGCACCCTGCGCGAGCGGGGCATCCGCTCTGTCGCCGTGTACAGCGACGCAGACCGTGACGCTCGGCACGTGTCGCTAGCGGATACCGCGGTGCGCCTCGGTGGCGCCGCGCCGGCTGACAGTTACCTGAACGTAGAAGCCGTTCTGGCCGCTGCTGCCCGAACCAGGGCCCAGGCGATTCACCCCGGATACGGCTTTCTCAGCGAGAACCAGGTGTTCGCTCAGGCCTGCGCCGACGCCGGAATCGTGTTCATCGGGCCCAGCGTGCACGCGCTCAATACGATGGGCGACAAGATCCGCTCGAAGAACCACGTGGCCGGTTACGGGGTGCCGATCATCCCCGGGGTGGCTCAGCCGGGCCTCAGCAACGAGCAGTTGATCGCGGCGGCCGTCGACGTGGGGTATCCGATGCTGATCAAGCCCTCCGCCGGTGGCGGCGGCAAGGGCATGCACGTGGTGGAACGGGCTGAAGACCTGCCCGCCACCCTCGAGGCCGCACGGCGCGTGGCGCAGAGCGCCTTCGGCGACGACACCCTGCTGCTCGAACGGCTCGTTGCCACCCCGCGGCACATTGAGGTGCAGGTGCTCGCCGACAACCACGGCGCCGTCATTCATCTGGGCGAGCGCGAATGCTCACTGCAGCGGCGGCACCAGAAGGTCATCGAGGAGGCACCCTCCCCCCTGCTCGATGAGGCGATTCGGGCCCGCATCGGCGAGGCCGCCTGTGCCGCTGCCCGCAGCGTGGGTTACAGCGGCGCGGGAACCGTGGAATTCCTGGTGTCGGCGGCCGCGCCCGACGAATTCTTCTTCATGGAGATGAACACCCGCCTGCAGGTTGAACACCCGGTCACCGAGCTGGTCACCGGCCTCGATCTGGTGGACTGGCAGTTGCGCATTGCGGCGGGGGAGCCACTCACGATCCCCCAGTCCGATATATGCCTCACGGGGCATGCGATCGAGGCGCGGGTCTATGCGGAGAACCCCGAGCGCGGCTTCTTGCCGACCACCGGCACCGTGCTGCAGCTGCACGAGGCCAGGGGCGAGGGCGTGCGCGTTGACAGCTCGCTGGCTCCGGGCCTGTCGATCGCCTCGCACTACGACCCGATGCTGGCCAAGGTGATCGCCTGGGCTCCCACCCGGCTTGAAGCGTTGAACCATCTCGACCGGGCGCTTGCCGACACCGTCGTGCTCGGCGTGCAGACCAACACTGAATACCTTCGGCTGCTGCTAGCGGATGCCGACGTGCGTGCTGGCCGCCTCGACACCGGTTTGATTGAACGCAAGCTTCCCGACCTCACTTTTCGCACAGCCGACAGACACGTCCTCGCCGCCGCAGCCTTGTTCCTGCACGGGCGGGTGCCGGCGGGGTTCGATCCGACGGGCGCGAACGCTGTATGGACGCGGCCGAGCGGGTGGCGGATGGGCTCGCCGCGTCCGGTGCGGTACTCGCTGGGAGTCAGCGCGACCGACGCCGTGGAGGTGCGGGTTGTCGGGGCGTCGGAGGCGGCATCCGTCTCGCTCGATGGGCGGCCGGCCGTGGAAACCGCACTCACGCTGGTCAAAGGTCGCCCGGGCGCGTTTCGCATCGATTACGACGGCGAGACCCGCGTGTTCGCCATCGAGCAGTCCGGAGCGCACGTATATATCGGCTCCGACGGATTCTCGATCGACCTACGACACCGATCACGGGCCGAGCAACTCGCGGAACACCTCGCGGGGCGCGACCGCGTGCCAGGGGCGGTCGGCCCAGACGTGCGATCGCCGATGCCCGGCACCGTTGTCGCCGTGCACGCCGCCACTGGTGACACCGTGCAGGTGGGCCAAACCATCCTCGTGGTCGAGGCCATGAAGATGGAGCACAAACTCGTGGCCGCCACGTTCGGCCAGGTCACGGTGAACCTCAAGACGGGTGACCTGGTGGCACTGGACCAGATCGTCGCGACGATCAGCACCCCCGAAACCAGCGCAGACAAGGAAGATGCAGAATGACCTACGAACTCACTCCCGAATACCAAGCCCTGAGCGACACGGTTCGAGATTTCGCCGATACCGTTGTCGCGCCGGCCGCCTACGAGTACGACACGAAGCGCAGCCTGCCCTACGGCATCATCGCCGAAATGGGACAGATGGGCTTGTTCGGACTGCCGTTCCCCGTGGAGTACGGCGGCCAGGGCAATGACTACTTCGCGCTCTGCCTCGCCGTGGAGCAGCTCGCTCGTGCCGACCAGAGCATCGCCGTCACCCTCGAGGCCGGTGTGGGCCTGGGCATCATGCCGGTGTTCCGCAGCGGTACCGAGGCGCAGAAGCACGAGTGGGTTCCCCTCCTGGCGAGTGGCTCAGCGCTCGCCGCGTTCGGCCTCACCGAAGCAGATGCCGGCTCAGACGCCGCGGGAACCAAGACCACCGCCGAACTCACGGGCGGCGAATGGGTGATCAACGGCACAAAGCAGTTCATCACCAACTCCGGGTCGGACATTACCCGCCTGGTGACGGTGACGGCGGTCACGGGGGAGGCCACTCGCGCCGACGGTTCCATCAAGAAAGAACTGACCGCCATTCTGGTGCCGACACCGACCCCCGGTTTCACGGCACTCCCGCCCTACGACAAGGTCGGCTGGCACACTTCAGACACCCACCCGCTTGTGTTCGACGACGTGCGCGTGCCGGAGGCCAACCTGCTCGGGGAGCGTGGCCGCGGTTTCGCCAACTTCGTGCAGACCCTCGACGAAGGCCGCATCGCCTTCGCCGCGCTGTGCACCGGCGCGGCGCAGGGCTGCCTCGAAGAGTCGATCCGCTATGCCAACAGCCGTAATGTCTTTGGCCGCTCGATCGGCTCCAATCAGCACATCGCGTTCAAGATTGCACGGATGCAGGCGCGGGTTCACACCGCGCGCCTCGCCTACTACGATGCTGCGCTGAAAATGATCAACGGCAAACCCTTCAAGATGGAGGCTTCGATCGCCAAGATGGTCGGCAGCGAAGCGGCTATGGACAACGCCCGCGATGCTACGCAGATCTTCGGCGGATACGGCTTTCTGAACGAGAATCCGGTCGCGCGGCACTATCGTGATTCCAAGGTGCTCGAGCTGGGCGAGGGCACGACCGAGGTGCAGCTCATGGTCATCTCGCGGGCCCTGGGATTCACCAGCTGACCCAGATTAAGGAGAAGCAGATGTCCGACCCCGATACGCCCGAGCGCCATCCGGTGCGCCAGCGCGGTCTCTACTTCGAGGAGTTCGACCTCGATGCGCTGTATCAGCACCGCCCCGGCCGCACCGTGACCGAGGCCGACAACGTGCTGTTCACGACGATGACCATGAACACGCAGGCGTTGCATCTCGACGCAGCCTGGTCGGCCACCCAGCCGTTCGGCGAACGTCTGGTCAATTCCATGTTCACCCTCTCGACCATGGTCGGCAGCTCGGTGGCGCAATTGACCCAGGGCACGATCGTGGCGAACCTGGGATTTTCGGCCGTGACGTTTCCCCATCCGCTGCATCACGGTGACACCCTGTACTCGGAGAGCATCGTCACCGGTAAACGGCTGTCGAAAAGCCGCCCCGGTCAAGGCATCATCACGCTCGAACATACCGGGCGCAACCAAGACGACGTCGTGGTGGGCACGGCCGTACGCACCGTGCTGGTCTGGTGCGAGGACGCCGCGCAATGAGCGGCGCGTTCGGCGGTGACCCGTTCAATGGGGAAGAGTTCGACCCGGACTTCGACCCGACCGGCCCCGATCCCTTCGATGACAGTCCTGCCGGGCTCAGCCCCTTCACCCTGGCGCCGTTCACGCCGGGCCCGGCTCTGCTGTTCTGCCCGGCCGACCGGCCCGAGCGCTATGCGAAGGCGGCCGAGCGTGCCGACGCCGTCATCCTCGATTTGGAGGACGCCGTTGCGCCCGAGGACCGGGTGGCTGCGCGGCGCGCGCTGATCGAGCATCCGCTTGAGGCCGCCCGCACGATCGTGCGCATCAATCCGGCCGACACGACTGATTTTGCGCTCGACCTGGCCGCGCTCGAGCGCACAGAATACCGCGACGTCATGCTCGCTAAAACTGTCAGCGCCGGCCAGCTTGAACGCCTGGCCGAGTACCGGGTGATCGCCCTGTGCGAAACCGCCGCCGGAGTCATTTCGGCGACGGAGATTGCCGCAGCACGTAACGTCGTCGCGCTCATGTGGGGGGCCGAAGATCTCCTCGCCTCGCTCGGTGGTACCTCGAGCCGGTTCGCCAACGGTAGCTACCGTGACGTCGCCCGCTACGCACGCTCCCAGGTATTACTGGCCGCTCGAGCCCACGACAAGGCCGCGATCGACGCCGTCCATCTCGACATCATCGACACGGCCGGCCTCGAACACGAGGCAGCGGATGCCGTCGCGAGCGGCTTCACCGCGACGGCGTGCATCCACCCGAGCCAAGTGGAGGTCATTCGGGCCGCCTATCAGCCGACCGCCGCCGAGGTGGACTACGCCCTCGGGCTGCTCGAAGCCGCCGCGAGTGCGCGCGGTGTTTTTCAGCACGGGGGCCGCATGATCGACGGCCCCGTGCTGCGCCACGCCGAGGCCGTACTGCGCCGGGCCGCTCGCTGAGCCGCGCCTACTCTGCCCCAGACGACACGTTATAGCGCGGTCGTGGCTGTTCACTGCGCAGAGCCTCCAGCCACACGGACGTTGGTTCAGCAACTGGAAATGCCGTCACGACCTTCAGAGCAGCACCGTGGCTGACGCCGTAGATCAACACCGATTGCTCGCTATGGCGGTCGTTGACAATTGCGGTGCGAAAAAACCGGCCACTTTCCTGGTCGACGACTTCGTCGAAGCGTGCCACCGTTATCGGGCGTGGATGATGCTCGGTGAGGATAGGCAATACCGCATCGGTGACCCGTCGGAGCAGAGTGCCGGGTTCGGCCGCCCAGGGAAGAAAGTAGGTCGGGTTCACACCCAGACCAGCGGCCATCCTTCCGTTGATCCAACGATCCCGCTTGTAGCCGTAGGGAGTGGGAACGTTCGACAGCAGGTACCCATAGACATGCAGCAGCCCGGCGTTTCCAACCGGCCACGACGACGAGAGGCCGGCCTCGGAATGGAGCGTCTCAAACAGTTCTCGAGAAATCACTGGTGTCTCGGTGTTTTCATCGAGGACCGTGGAGTGTGCCCACCGCTCGAATTCGCCCGCTGCCCGGTCGGCCGCGATTTGGGGAAGGAGGTTGGGCGTCCAGTCTGCCAGGGTCGCCTCGACCGGCGCACCGCGCTCGATCAGAGCGGATGCTGCCACAAGGTCGCGCAGTCGGCCTGTGAAACGTTCGGTCTCCATCTGCCAAGCGTAAACGGCGCGACTGCAGTGATCGTTCATCTGTTGTTTCCACAATAACGACACTGCGTCTATCTAAAGCTTTTAGTTTGGACGCAACGTCCAATGAGGCGGAGGGATTGATGGGAAGGCGACATGCACCGCAATAGTCGAGTGTTGCTGTTTGACTTTGACGGCACCATCTCGCTCGGCAACGGGCCGGTCGCTCGTTATGCCGAGTGCGTCGCCGAATCACTGCAACCTGATGACCGGGCGGATTTCCTCGCCGTAGTGCAGCAACAGAAAAAAATCGGGGCGAACTCGTTAGCGATTCGACCCATCGACGATTACGACGCCGTTCGTTTGGCCGCATCAGTCTTCGCGATACCCGGTGACTACCTGAATCGCGCCTATCTGCGATCACGTGCGGATCTCGCCGGAGCCCGGGCGCCGATCGAAGCCGTTCCGGGATTGGCTCATTATCTTCGGGAGATTCGTGATGATGCGTTCCTCGTCCTGGCGACGAACGCACCGGCAACGCGCATCCGGGAGGCCCTCGACGCCTTGGACCTGCACGCCGCCTTCGACGACGTCATCACGTCGGTGGGGAAGCCCTCCGGACTCACACTGGTACTCGACCGCCTGCGCACAGTTCCTTCGGACCACGCGTTCCGTCTTTTGAGCCTCGGAGACGTGTGGGTCAACGACCTCGAGCCCGCCAGCCTCCAGGGGTTCCAGACAGCTCTCATCGGTTCCACCGCGCCACCCGGCGCCACCCCAACGTACCGGGCCGAGCGTCTTGACGAGCTCTTCCCGGTCATCACGGCCTGGCTCTCCCATGAGACGTCGGGTGCGATTGTTCCTCTCCCACATCTTGAGACTTGAAGGCAGACACAGTGATATCCACGAAGACCCTTTCCTTGGCCGGACTCATGATGGTGGCATCCGTCGCTCTGGCCGGATGTTCCGCCGAGGCGACCACGACAGCGTCGCCCGAGACCGATCCGACCTCCCTCACCCTGGCTCTCGTCCCCTCCCAAGACCAAGCCGGCCTCGTCGACACTGCTAAGCCGCTCACCGACATGCTCACCGAGGCCCTCGGCATCCCCGTCAATGGGGTTGTGGCGAAGGATTACCAGGCCGCCGTTGAAGCGATGGGTGCGGAACAGGCCCAGATCGGGTTTCTGCCGTCCCTCCAGCTGTACCAGGCGAGCGACATGTACGGTGCATCCGTGGTCTTGCAGACCGAGCGCGGCGGAAACATCAGCTACCCCGCCCAGTTCATGACCAACAATCCTGACAAGTACTGTAACGATGCGCCGGTCGCACGCGACGGTAAGCTCTTCTGCAATGGGGCGGACGCCCTCGTCGGCCCCGCCGGCCTGGACGCAATTGAGAAAATGACCGGTGCGACGGTCGCTATGCTCGGTCCGGGATCACCAGCCGGTTACATCTACCCCATGCTCGCGCTGAAGAACGCTGGCCTGAACATCGATACGGATATCGAGACCATTCCGGTCACGGCCAACGACGCATCCGTTCTGGCCGTCTACAACGGCGACGCTGAAGTGGGGTTCAGCTTCTGGGACGCCCGCGACATCGTGTCCAAGGACGTACCCGACGTTGGACAGAAAGTCGTCGTTTTTGCCCTGACCACCGAGATTCCCAACGATGGAGTCGCACTCAGCAAGGGTCTGTCGCACGAGCTGCAGGACAAAATCACCACCGCGCTCGCCGAGTATTCCAATACCGTTGACGGCTCTGTAGCGCTCATGAGCGTCTACTCCATCAGCAAGCTCGCTCTGGCAGATCCGTCGTCCCTCGATGTTGTGGCCGACGCGGCCACACAACTCGGGCTGCAGTAATCATGGTCGTCGAGCACACGTCTCCAACGGGCGCAGCATCGCCGTGGTCGGTGAGCATGCGTGATGTCACAGTGCGCTATGCCAGTGGCGTGGTCGCCTTGAAGAACGTGTCGCTCGATATTCGGCCAGGGGAGATGGTCTCGGTGGTGGGGCTCTCTGGATCCGGCAAGAGCAGCCTGATCCGCACCATCAACGGGCTGGTCCCGATCACGTCCGGTTCGCTCCGCGTTGGCGGCTATCACCTGGAAAGCGCCCGGGCCGGTGAGCTCAGGCGCTTGCGGGGTGAAATCGGAATGATTTTTCAGGGATTCAACCTGGCCAAACGCACGAGCGTTCTCAACAACGTGCTGGTGGGGCGGCTGGCGCACACGACAACCCTGCGTACTCTGCTGGGCGCCTATCGCGCGTCCGACCGAGAGATTGCCTTCGAAGCCCTTGATCGGGTGGGCATCCTCTCGAAAGTCTGGGACCGTGCATCGAGCTTGTCAGGTGGCCAGCAGCAACGAGTCGCCATCGCTCGTGCCCTATGCCAGGAGCCTCGTCTGGTTCTGGCCGACGAACCGGTAGCCAGCCTGGACCCGCCAACTGCGCACGAGGTGATGGATGATTTGCGGCGTATCAATCAGGACTTGGGAATCACCGTGATCACCAACCTGCACCTCATCGACCTCGCCCGCAGCTACGGCACACGAATTATCGGTCTCCGCGCCGGAGAAGTGGTGTTTGACGGTCCAGTCGAATCAGCCAGCGACTCCGTGTTCGCGAAGATCTACGGTTGATCGGTTGAGTCGGCGGACGTGCTTGGTCTATGAGCGCTCGGGGTGCCACCGTGGCACGCACGATCGCAACCCTCGACATTCCCCCTCGACCTAGGTGGCAGTGGAAATCCTGGTGTGCGGTGGGTCTCGTGGTCATAATCACGGCCATCACGCTGAGCCCCCGATGGGGAGTCGACTTCAGCCTCGAGGCCATTGCCCGTAATTGGCAGAACGGCGCCGAGAAAATCCTGCAGCTGTTGGTCCCGGACTGGAGTTTTTTCCCACGCACGGTTCCCGCGCTGCTGGAAACGCTCCAGATGGCCGTCATCGCCACCGCGGTCGCAGCGGTCGTGTCCCTGCCTCTCAGTCTGGCCACGGCCCGCCTGACCAACCCGAACGGGTACAGCCGGAGCCTCGTACGCGCGCTCCTCAATGTGATTCGGTCGATCCCGGACCTTCTCTACGCTGCGATTCTCGTGGCCATGGTCGGGGTGGGGGCACTGCCGGGCATCATCGCGCTCGTACTCTTCAACGTCGGAATCATCGTGAAGATGGTGTCCGAATCCATCGAGGCCAACGATCCGGGTGCGCTGGAAGCGGGCAGGGCTGCGGGCGGAAACCAAGTGCAGATCAATCGTGCCTCCGCGCTGCCCGACATCATGCCGAGTTTTATCAACCAGACCCTCTACGTACTCGAGCTCAACGTGCGGGCATCGTCGGTGCTGGGACTGGTCGGTGCCGGCGGACTCGGTCTGCTCATCGACGCGGTGCGCACGTTCTATCGCTATGACCAGCTCTCCTTGATAATTCTGGAGATTTTGATAATCGTAATGGCCCTCGATGTGCTCAGTAATGCCGTGCGGCGGAGGCTGGTATGACCGTGTTGACAATACCGAGTAGGCGACGCGACTGGCGGCGCAGCACCGCAGTGATAATCGTGGGTGCGGTCGTGATCGGGGCGTTCTGGACTGTCGAGGTCAACTGGGCGCGGCTCGCGGAGCTACCCGCTCAGGTACTGCACTACCTGTGGCTCATGTTTTCCGATCCGGATTGGTCCAAAGTCCCCGAGGCCCTCGGGCAGACCTGGAAGTCGGTGGCGATGGCGTGGGTAGGTACGGTCATCGGAATCCTGTTGTCGTTCCCGCTGGGCTTTCTCGCGGCCCGTGGCTTTTCACCAGCCCCCGTGCGTTGGGGCATGAGGGTGGGGTTCGCGATCATTCGCGCCGTTCCGGAAATCATCATTGCGATCGCGATCCTGTCAGTAACCGGACTGACACCACTCACGGGAGCCCTGGCACTGGCGATTGGAAGCGTGGGCACACTGGGAAAATGGGGGTACGAGGCCATCGAAGGTGTCGACCCCGGTCCCATCGAAGCGACTCGGGCATCTGGGGGAAACATCGCTCAGATCTTACGGTGGGGAGTATGGCCGTCGGCAACGCCGGACTTCATATCGTTTTGGCTCTATCGATTCGAAATCAATGTTCGTTCCTCGGCCGTACTCGGCCTCATTGGCGTGGGTGGCATCGGGGACATGCTCACCTCGTACACTCAATTTCGGGAGTGGTCGACCGTTGGGGTGCTCATCATCGTCGTGGTCATCGTGACGATGGGCATCGACGCGGTCTCTGGCGCCATTCGGCGTCGGATTGTAGAAGGGACATAGGTCTGTGGGCTGGACTGGAAAAGACGAGGCAACCCCGAGCACACGCATCGCCACGGTGGTCAATTCTCTGCAACGCACAGAACGTCGAGTGGCCGAATGCATACTCGCCGATATGGATTTGATCGTCGAGCTCACAGCGCAAGAGGTCGCCGAACGCGCCGGCGTCGCCCGCTCCACGGTCATCCGCACCTGTCAAACCCTCGGCTATCGGGGATATCCGCAACTGCGCGTTGCCCTAGCGCGAGAACTGGCCCAATCGGCCAGCGCGGTAGCGGATTACGGTTCGTCTGCGCTCGGACGAATTCGAGCCGATATCTTCGCGTTATCGATGGCCCTGCCGCAGATTGCCGATGTACTCACCGAAAGCGCGGTCGAAGAGGCCGTACAGCGCATCACGTCGGCAAACCGGGTGCTGGTGCTCGCCAACGGGCTGTCATCGCCGTTGGCGTCTGACCTGGCGATGCGATTGACCGCCATCGGGCGCCCTACGGAATTCGTCTCCGATCCGATCGGCCAGCAGATTTCAGCACGCCAGTTGCGACCTGCAGATGCGTGCGTCGTCATCAGCGGCAGCGGTGCCAATGAGTCGAGCATCAAGGCTGCCCGATCGGCGCGCGCAGCGAATGCCGTGCTAATCGTGGTGACGTCGTTTGCGAGTTCCCCGTTGGTTTCGCTCGCGGACATCGCACTCGTGGTCGCGCCGGCACACGGATCGTTTCGTCACGAACTGGAATACACGTCCCGGGTTCCCCATACAATCTTGATCGAGTCGCTCGTCGAAATTGTGTCCGGCCGATTAGGGGAGGCGTCGCGGTCAGCGCGATCAACCGTGCTCGGCATCCTGAGTGACAACCTCAGCGACGACTAGCCTCCCACCGCTGGGCTGCACGGCCCGGGGAATCCGGGCTAGGCGGCTTTGTCAGCCAGAACCTTCTCGATCGCATGCACGATTTCGGTCGACTCCGGCTCCACCGACGACGCAAAGCGATCCACGATCTTGCCGGTGGGGGTCACCAGAAACTTTTCGAAGTTCCACTTGATCAGGCCGGGCAGCAGGCCCCGCTTGAATTTGGTCAGCTCAGCATAGAGCGGATGCTGCTGCTTGCCCCGCACGTCGACCTTGGCTGTCATCGGAAAGGTCACCCCATAGGTCATGCCGCAGAACTGGGCGATGTCTGTTTCGGTGCCGGGTTCCTGGCCCATGAACTGATTGCTCGGTAATCCCAGCACGACCAGCCCGTCGTCGGCGTAACGCTGGTACAGGGCTTCCAAGCCGGCGTACTGCGGGGTGAAGCCGCACTTTGATGCGACGTTGACGACGAGAACCGTTTTACCTCGAAACGCGCCGAAGGAGGTGGGCGTTCCATCGATGAGCGTGAGGGGTATGTCGTACAACGCAGAAGAGGTCATTGGCACACAGTATCGATGCTGAATCCTAGCTGCCTGCACAGTCCCTGTGTAGATCGTGCGTTTCCCCCAATGAGTGACACGGTCACGTAGTCTGATATCACCTGGGAAGTCATGGCGGTCCACTATCGGACCCGGACATCTCAGCTCGCGCGGCGCAGCGCATTCTTCCCGCCGAACGGGCCAACACCCCAGTCTCACTCGAACCAGTTCTTCCAGAACAAATTTGAGGGATATCTGTGACTAGTCATTGCTCTGGATCCCTTCGGCATCCGTCATTAAGAGATCGCACCAGGAGCATCATGAATTCTTACGTATCACACACCAGCGAAAGCACCATCCGTCCCAACGGGTACATTTCTCAGACCATGAATGGATTGGTCATGGGGAGCGGGTACGTCAGCGGAACCGCGCAGCACCGTGACGCCGGCGAGTACGTGTCGCACCCCACGATCATCTCACCGGTCCGCGCCGTTCAGCCGCAGATGGCCGGTAGCAAGCACTTGGCCGCAGCAGCATAACGCGCCGCGGTTCAGCTGCCGCTGAAATCGAAAAGAGGGACTCCGCAACGCGGAGTCCCTCTTTTGTCGTATTCGACAACCGCAGTGGTGGCATCGAAATGCCGATCGTCGACGCGCCGGTAGACTACAGACGTGCCTGGCCGGTATTTTACTCGCCCGCTGGGCACGACACCAGGTATGCGTATGCGCAAGAGCCCCTCAATTCCGGCTTTCCGCATGCCCGAGCTCGGTCCCCACACACCTCGACATGCAGTACCGCAGACAACGAAATGGGATTCATGAATAACCACTACCTCGACTTGAGCACTCCGCCGGCGCTACCGGCTCGCGGCATGCGCATCATCCCGCTCGGAGGCCTCGGCGAGATCGGCCGCAACATGACCGTCTTCGAGCACAAGGGAAAGCTGCTCATCATCGACTGCGGCGTTCTCTTCCCCGAAGACAACCAGCCCGGCATCAACGTGATCCTGCCCGACTTCACGGCCATCCGCGACCGCCTCCAGGACATCGAGGCCATCGTGCTCACGCACGGCCACGAAGACCACATTGGCGCCGTCCCCTACCTGCTCAAGGAACGCGGCGACATTCCCGTCATCGGCTCCAAGCTCACTCTGGCCTTCCTCGCCGCCAAGCTGCAGGAGCACCGTCTCAGTCAGAACTTCATCGAAGTGAAAGAGGGCGAGCGCCGTACCGTCGGCCAGTTCGACCTCGAATTCATCGCCGTCAACCACTCCATCCCCGACGGCCTGGCCATTGCGATCCGCACCGAAGCCGGCCTCGTGCTTGCCACCGGTGACTTCAAGATGGACCAGTTTCCGCTCGACAAGCGCCTCACCGACCTCGGCGCCTTCGCACGTCTGGCCGAAGAGGGCGTCGACCTGTTCATGACGGACTCGACCAACGCCGAGGTTCCCGGCTTCACCACCGCTGAGAAGGACATTGGACCGGCGATCGATACCGTGTTCCGCACGTCCCCGCGCCGCATCATCGTGTCGAGTTTCGCGAGCCACGTGCACCGCATCCAGCAGGTCATCGATGCTGCCGTCAAGCACAACCGCAAGGTGGCCTTCGTCGGCCGTTCGATGGTGCGCAACATGGGAATCGCGAGTGAGCTCGGCTACCTCAACATTCCCAAGGGCCTCCTCGTGGACATGAAGGCGCTCGAGCGCATGAAGGACGACAAGGTCGTCCTCATCTGCACCGGTTCGCAGGGCGAGCCGATGGCTGCCCTCTCGCGTATGGCCAACCGTGAGCACGTCATCAAGATCGGCGAGGGCGACACCGTGCTGCTGGCGAGCTCTCTGATCCCCGGCAACGAGAACTCCATCTATCGCGTCATCAACGGCCTGATCCGTTGGGGCGCCAACGTCGTGCACAAAGGCAACGCCAAGGTGCACGTTTCCGGGCACGCGAGTGCCGGCGAGCTCGTCTACTGCTACAACATCGTCAAGCCGGTAAACGTCATGCCGATCCACGGTGAATGGCGTCACCTCACGGCCAACGCCGACCTCGCCACCGCGACCGGTGTCCCCGCAGAGAATGTCATCGTCGTCGAAGACGGCGTCGTGGTGGACCTCATCGACGGCCACGCCAAGGTCACCGGCCGGGTCGTCGCCGACTACATCTTCGTCGACGGTATGACAGTGGGCGGTGCATCCACTGCCGCGATGGAAGACCGTCGCAAGCTGGCCGAAGACGGCACCATCACGATCCTCGGCATTCTCAACGCCAAGACCGGCACGCTCTCCGAGCCCGTGGAGTTCCTGGCCCGCGGATTCGTGCACGACGACGAGTGGGTCAAGGGCGCGACCAAGGTCATCGATGAGGCCATGAAGGCCGCGAATCGCATCAAAATCGTCGACGGCGCCGAGCTTGAGGACCTGTTCACGCAGTCGGTGAGCCGCTGGATGAACCGCAAGTACCGTCGCAGCCCCGTGATCACTTCCGTGGTCGTCGACGCGTAACCAGCCGAGACAGAACGAGAAAGGCCGCATCCTCCACGAGGATGCGGCCTTTCCTTTTTCAGCGAGCCAGTTACATGAAGTCGTCGGCCGTGGCGTTCGCGATGTCGATCAGAACCAGCTTCGGGTTCTCCTTGATAATCGCCTGCAGGCGCCACGGGGTGCTGAACAGGGCGAGCAGGGTGCCGTCGGAGCGAGTGAAGACTTCCACCTGGCGGGTGCCGGCGAGCACGAGCGCGCTCTCCTTGTCGGTTTTGCGGGCCACCTGGTACGGAAGTGCTTCCATGCGAATGTCGGCATGAAAATCGTGCACCATGCGGTCTTCGACGACCTCGAATTGCATCGGTCCGACCGCACCGAGCACGGGGGCCTGCTCGCCGCGCACCTCGGAGCGCATCACCTGGATGATGCCCTCATGGTCGAGTTGGTCGATACCGCGACGAAACTGCTTGTGCTTGCTGCTGTCGACCGGTCGAATCGCTCGAAAATGTTCGGGGGAGAACAACGGCAGCGGCGGAAATTCTACCCGTTCGTCCTCGAAGATCGAGTCGCCCACTCGCAGCGCCGACGCGTTGACGAGGCCGACGATGTCGCCCGGCCAGGCCTGATCGGTGACGGTGCGTTCCTTGCCGAATAGCTGCTGGGCGTACTTGGTGGCAAAGGGGCGACCGGTTGCCGCGTGGGTGACGACCATTCCACGTCGAAATTCGCCGGAGCAGACGCGCACGAAGGCCACGTGGTCGCGGTGCGCCGAGTTCATGCCGGATTGCACCTTGAACACGAACCCGGAGAACGGCGAGGTGACCTTGCGCGGATTGCCGTCGATATCGATGCGGGCTTCGGCGGGTGGCGCAAACTCGACCAGGGTGTCGAGCAACTGCTGCACGCCGAAGTTCGCCACTGCCGCGCAGAACAGCACCGGGGTCGTTTGCCCGTCGAGGAACAGTTCGGAGTCGTGATTTTGGGATTCTGCGTCGAGCAGTTCAGATTCTTCGACAGCGGATGCCCAGGCGCTGCCTTCCTCGATCGCCGCGTCGGCCGCATCCAGCCGCACCGACTCGGCCACGGTCGCGCCGCCCGCAGTGCGGGTATACCGCAGAAAATCACCGGAACGGCGATCGAGCACGCCGCGCAGGTCGCCGGCCTCGCCGACCGGCCAGTTCAGCGGGGTCGGCAGCAGGCCGGTGCGCGTCTGGATCTCGTCCATCAGAGCCAGGGGAGTGTCACCCGGGCGGTCCCACTTGTTGATGACGGTAATCACTGGAAGCCCGCGCTGTTTGCAGACGGCGAACAACTTCATAGTCTGGGGCTCAAGACCCTTGGCGGCGTCGACGAGCATGACCGCGGCATCCACTGCAGACAGCACCCGAAACGTGTCTTCGGAGAAGTCGGCGTGGCCGGGGGTGTCAACCAGGTTGATCACAGCGTCGTGGTATTCGAACTGGATCGCGGCGCTCGTCACCGAAATGCCACGGGCCTTCTCCATCTCCATCCAGTCCGAGACAGTGCCGCTGCGACCGGCCTTGCCGTGCGTGGCGCCAGCCGAGGTGATCGCGCGGGCGTGCAGCAGCAGGGCTTCGGTCAGGGTGGACTTGCCGGCGTCGGGGTGGGAGATCACCGCGAAGGTGCGGCGACGCAGAGCCTCCCGGGGAACTTGGGGGTTGGATACGTCGGCGACGGTGGTCATGGCTGCTTTCCTGCGGCTGATTCGGGCAGGATACCTCGCCGACCAACCGATTGAACTTCGATGGCAGGCGGCCCAGGGCGGATGTACACCTGCACAGGCAGCCCAGTTTTCGCGCAACTGCCAGTCTAACAAATCGAGAACGGGTCAACGGGCAACCGACAGCTGGCGCCCCGTATTCGCCCGCCACCGACGTACAATCTGGTAACGGTTTAGCGTGCCGTCAAAAAATGTCGGTGGCCTCGCCTAAAGTCGGGCCAAGAGTAATTTACGAAGAGATAACCCGGCGGCAACGAATGGTCGGGCGAGCACCCCTGGAGGAGAACGCAATGCCCCGACAGGTGGTCTCGTCTGCGCGCGATGCCCTGTCCGCTGGCCGTTCGCGGCCGGCCGACACCGGGCAGGCGCAGACCACGGTCGGTGCTGGAGCGGTTCGCCGGCAGATTGCGGGAACCGATCTGCTCGTGCATCCACTCGCCCTGGGCTGCAATGCCTTCGGCTGGACGGCGACGGGGGAAGCATCCAACGCCATCCTCGACGCGCACCGCGATTTCGGCGGTAACTTTCTAGACACCGCCGACAGCTTCGCTGCCGGGCGCAGCGAAGTGATTATCGGATCATGGCTGCGCTCTCGGGGTGCTCGGGCCGAGACTGTTCTGGCCACCAAAATCGGGCGAAATCTCGACAATCCCGGACTGACTCAGCGCAGCATCGTCGCCGCCGTCGAAGCCAGCCTTGTGCGGCTCGGCACCGACTACCTCGACCTGCTCTACTTTCACTTCGACGACAAAACCGTCGCCCTCGAAGAGAGCCTCGTTGCCGTGGACGTCCTGATGCGCGCCGGCAAGGTGCGCTACCTCGGTGCGAGTAATTTCTCGGCGGAACGACTTATGGAAGCCCGGGTATTGTCCGCCCTCGGCTTGCCCAAGTTCGTCGCCGCCGAAACGCCGTACAACCTCGTGCATCGAACCGAACTCGAAAAAGACGTCGCGGTCGTCGCTCGCGCCCAGCAGCTTGCGCTGATGCCCGGCTTTGCCCTCGCTCACGGTTTTCTGGCCGGCGCTTTTCGCACCAAAGCGGATGTCGCCGGTACTGCCCGCGGACAACTCGCCAAGGTGTACCTCAATCGTCGCTCGCTGCGCGTACTGGCCGTAGTGGACCGTATCGCCGCAGCGCAGGGTGTGGCACCGGCGTCGATCGCCCTCGCCTGGCTGCTCGCCCGGCCTGACGTAGTGGCGCCGGTCGCCGGAGCCGGGGAGGTCGATCAGGTGCAGTCTCTGGTCGCGGCGGCGGGCATCCGTCTCGGTCGGAGTGACCTGCTCGATCTCGATCGGGTGTCAGCCGACTAGGAGATAGTCAGGCGATGGATTCGTCGAGCACACGCTGGATAGCGCGCAGCAGGGCGGTGTGGGCACCGATCGGGTCGCCGAGGTTGGCACCGGCAAAGGCGCCATCGCGGGCGAGGAAAAAATCGTCGGCGGCGTCTCCGGGTCGGGCATGGCCCATTCCGCGGAACATGTTCTCGATCGACCGGCCGTACCAGTCACGATGTGCAGAAACGGCCTGGCGCACGGGGTGGGCCGGGTCCGTGAACTGTGCGGCCGCGTTGATAAACGGGCAGCCGTGGAAACCTCCGCGAATGACCTGAGCCGAGATCTCATTGACGACGCCACGCAGCCGCTGTTCCGGGGTGTCACAATTCGTGTCGAGGTTAGCCAGAAAATCCCGCGCCAAACGGTCCCGGCCCTGGAGGTACACGACGATGAGGGCGTCCTTCGAGCGGTAGTACTTGTAGAAGGTTGCTTTGGTGACCTTCGACTCGCCGATGATGCGGTCCACACCTACGGTGTGTACACCCTCGGCGTAGAACAAGCGGTCGGCAGTGGCGAGGATACGCAGCTTGGCGTGGGTCGCGGGCCGAACGGCGTCAGCTGTGAGCGTGGTCATGCGTCACTCCTTGATTGAGGGCCAGCGAGCGGGTGGGGGCAAATTCGGTGTTTTCCCAGTTGGCTCCCAGACTGTAACACAACGTAGACAGACCAGTCTGTCGTAATCGACCGTACTGAACGTTACGGTCTAATTGGGGGTAGCTTGGCGAGTTCGTACGCGGGCGCCGGCAGCTCCGATCGCGTCTTGTAAGGTGGGGATGATATGAACGGTGCAGTCGATTTTCCCCTAGACCAGGCCGAACTCTCGTTTCGGGCCGCCGGTGATGCCTTGGTGCGTCGGACCGTTCTGCCAAGCGGCGTGCGCATCCTGAGTGAGCAGGTGCCGGGTGCCCGAAGTCTCACCGTCGGTTACTGGGTCGCCGTCGGTTCCCGCGACGAACGACCGGGTCACTTCGGCTCCACTCACTTTCTCGAACACCTGTTGTTCAAGGGCACGCCAACGCGATCCGCTCTCGACATTGCCATTTCTTTTGATGCCGTTGGCGGCGAACACAACGCTATGACCGCAAAGGAATACACCTGCTACTACGCCAAGGTGCAAGACCGCGACCTTGGTATGGCCATTGATGTTCTCACCGACATGCTGACCTCCTCGCAACTGGATGCCGGTGAATTTGAAACCGAGCGCGGCGTTATCCTCGAGGAACTCGCTATGGCTGACGACGACCCGGCCGACGTCGCCAATGAGCGATTCTTCGAAGCCGTGCTGGGGAAGCATCCGCTCGGCCGTCCTATCGGCGGCAGTGCCGACGACATTCGTGGTGTCTCCCGCACGGCGGTGTGGGAGCACTACCAGGCCAACTATCGTCCGCAAGACCTCGTCGTCACGGTTTCCGGCGCCGTCGACCACGACCAGCTGGTCGCCGCCGTCACCCGCGCCCTCGAACGATCCGGCTGGGACCTCAGTATTGCCCAGACCCCGGTCAGCCGTCGGGACGGCGTGCCAGCCGATATTCACCAGGGCCAGGCCTTGACCATCGTCAAACGTCCGCTGGAACAGGCGAACCTGCTGCTCGGAATGCCCGGCCTGCTGGCCACCGACGACCGCCGCGTCACGATGAGCGTGCTCACCTCGATATTCGGCGGGGGAATGTCGAGCCGGCTTTTTCAAGAAGTGCGGGAGAAGCGCGGCTTGGCCTATTCGGTCTACTCATTCGCGCCCGGTTACTCGGATGCTGGCCTGTTCGGTATGTATGCCGGATGCACGCCGGCCAAGGCCGGCCAGGTCGCCGAACTTATGCTCAGCGAGCTACATCGCCTCGCCGATGGCGGTGTCACCAACGACGAGATGAAACGGGCGTCTGGCCAGTTGAGTGGAGCGTCGGCCCTCGCATTGGAAGACTCGGACACCCGCATGTCTCGACTGGGTCGCTCCGAGATAACCCTCGGCGAGTTCGCTGATCTCGACGAAGTGCTGCGCCGCCTTGCGCTGGTCACGGCGGCCGACGTGCAGGGGCTCGCTGTCGAACTCGTCAGTGGCGACGTGACAATCTCCGCTGTCGGCGCCCTCGATGACGACGCGTTCGCGGCCATTATTCCCAGCTGACCGGCCGCGACTTAGTCTCTGGTACCTTCCGGCCCGGCCGGATTCCCGCACTCTGAAATGGACAATGATGCCCCAGTACATCTACCTGGTACGCCACGGCGAGCAACAGGATGCCGAACACGGCCTGCACGACGGTCCGTTATCGCCGCGCGGCAAACGCCAGGCGCTGCTCGTCGCCGATCGTCTGAGTGGGGTTCCGTTCACGGGTGCCTGGCACTCGCCGCTGCAACGGGCCGCCGAAACCGCCGCCATCATGGCGGAACGGCTTCCAGCCCTGCAGAGCGAGCCGTCGGCACTGCTGTTCGACTGCATTCCCTCTGGCCGGGCGGCCGAGACTCCATCGGCCTACGACCCGTTTTTCGGCGCGGTAACCGAAGACGAGATCGCAGCGGGACGCGCACAGATGGAAGACGCCGTCTCCGAATTTTTGCAACCGCGCCGCAGCCAGCGGCACGACTTACTGATCACCCACAATTTCGTGATCGCGTGGTTCGTTCGAGAGGTACTCGGAGCTCCCGACTGGCGCTGGGTCGGAATCAACCAAGCCCATTGTGGGCTCACCGTGCTGCAGCAAAAACCAGGCCGACCGTGGACGCTCGTCACGCACAATGATCTGGGCCACCTGCCGGTCGAGCTGCGCACCGGGCTGCCGGAACCACTGATGTTCTAGGTGACACCAGCGGCTGGAGCTAGTTCGCGCTGAATTTAGTTTGGTTGAGCCGTTTGCGATACCAGTGTGTCGCATTGGGGTTGTCGTTATACGCGGGAATGCTCTCATACCCGGTGCTGTGATAGAGCGCCCCGGCGGCGGACAGGCTCACATTCGTGTCGAGCACCATTTCGGCGGCGCCCAGGTCGCTCGCCCGGCTCTCGAGCGCAGCCAGCAGTATCCGCCCCCAGCCGCGTCCGCGGGCGCATGGCTGCATCCACAAATGTTTAACCTCGAAGCAGACCGGTTCGCTCGTTGCGGTTGGCAGCCGACGGATGCCGCCGCACCCGACATACGTGCCGTCAGCGTCGTTCGCTGCCTGGCCATCGAGTACCACGAGGAACATGCCCTGAGGCGGCACGAACTGCTCCGCGACCGGATAGGTCGGGTGGTAGGTGCCGTGGGATTGTCGAAACGACAGTTCGGGGCTGAGGAAGTATTCGTTGAGCAGGGTGAGGGCTGCGGCGTCCGTGACCGACACGACGAGAAACTGGGGCATCTGCTTAGGCTATTGCGCGGGCCAGTAGTGACGTGATCAATTGGTAGATTGGTGTCATGACAACAACGGTGGCCATCATTGGAGCGACGGGCAAGATGGGCCGCTTGGTTTCCGACCTGATCGCCCGAACCGAGGGCTTCGAGGTCGTCGCCCGGCTCGATTCCCACAGCGAGCTGCGCGAGATGCTCCACGCGCAGATCGCCGTTGACCTGACCCGGCCCGACGTGAGCCGTAACGTCGTCGATTTTGCGACCGAGCACGGTCTGCAGGTGCTCGTCGGCACTTCGGGCTGGACCCAGGACGGTATTGATTCTCTCGCCCGGCGTCTCGCTGGCCGCGAGGACACCGGCGTCATTATTATTCCGAACTTCTCGGTCGGATCGGTGCTCGCAACGGCCTTCGCGGCCTTGGCCGCCCGGTTCTACGACTCCATCGAAATTATCGAGGCTCACCAGCCGTCGAAGGTTGATTCGCCGTCGGGCACGGCGGTGCGCACCGCCGAACTGATCGGCCGGGCACGCGCTGACCTCGGCCCGGTTTCGGCGCCGCACACTGATCAGCGTGCCCGTGGCCAGCAGGTTGCGAGCGTGCCCGTACACAGCCTGCGTCTGTCCGGACTCCTGGCCCGGCAAGACGTCCTCCTCGGCGGCACCGGCGAAACCCTCACGATCAGCCACAACACCCTGTCACCGAGCGCTTATGAAAATGGCATCCTGCTCGCCCTCGAGGCCGCGCGAACCGCTCGAGGTGTATCGGTCGGCCTCGACCAGATCGTCGACCTGGGATTCACTATGGCCGGCAGCGAAGGAGCCTCGAAGTGAAGGGCAAGATCGCTGTCGTGGTCATGGCGGTTCTGCTCGTCTTCTACCTGGTGTCGGTCGGCGTACGCGCGGTCCTGTTCATCCAGAGCGGGGAGCCGATCGGCATCGCCATCGGCCTTGCCCTTCTCATTTTGCCGCTGATTGGTTTCTGGGCTCTGGCGCGCGAAGTGGTGTTCGGTATCCGCTCGGAACGCCTGATGCGCGAGCTCGAACGGCTGGGCGGCCTTCCCGCCGCCGATGTGGCGGTACGGCCGAGTGGTCGTCCCTACCGGGATGCTGCCGACGAGCAGTTTCCAACCGCGCAGGCGGGGGTCGAAGCCGAGCCAGAGAACTGGCACGCTTGGCTGCGCCTCGGCCTCGCCTACGATGCCGCCGGCGATCGCAAGCGCGCTCGCGGGGCGATCCGCACCGCGATCAGCCTCGAACGCACCCCGAAGTAATCGCAGGCTACGGCTGCCGGAGCATCCAGGCGATCGCTGTGGCTGGTGTTCTATGAGCGAACTCGAACCCGTCGTCCAAAAGTTTCTGGGCGCTGACCTGTTGGTCTGCGAGCAGTAGTTGGCGGGCGGCGTCCTGCAACAGCAGCGTCAAGACCTGCTGGGGCACCGGTAAGAAAAACGGCCGGTGCAGCGCAGTGGCGAGCGCCTTGATGATGTCGTTCGCTGTGGCCGCGGATGGCCCGACGAGATTGACCGGGCCAGAGAGCGTCGAGGTGAGCAGATGCAGGATAGCCGCAGCCTCATCGTGCAAGCTCACCCAGGGCCAGTGCTGGTTTCCGCCACCGAGTGGGCCGGCGAGACCGAGTTTGGCTATGGGCAGTAGCGGTTTCAACGCGCCACCCTTGGCGAGTACGAGGCCGGTGCGTAACGTGACGACCCGGGTTGGTTCTGGAGCGAGCTGGGCCGCAGTTTCCCATTGAGTGACGACATCGGCCAGAAAATCGGTTCCAACCGTCGACGTCTCGCTGAGGATTTCCCCGGGCCGATTGCCGTACACGCCCACTGCGGAACCGTTGAGCAGGACCGTCGGGGGAGTGGCGGCGTGCCCGAGCGCGTCGGTGATCGTGCGGGTGGCAGACAGTCGCGAACTCAGGATTTCCGTGCGATAGCCAGGCGTCCACGGCAGCCGGGCCAGTGACGCGCCCGAGAGGTTGACGACAGCGTCGATGTCGTTCAGAACGTGAGCGTCCAGGGCATGGGCAGACGGGTTCCACCGAATCTCGTTCTTGCCGAGGGCTTCGCGCCGCACCAGGCGCACGGGAGTGTGGCCGGCTCCAACCAACTGCCGGCTGAGTTCCCGGCCGATGAGGCCGGACGCGCCGGCGATCAGAACGCGCACGCCGGTGCCCTAAGCGAGCTCTGCTTCGATGGTGATCGGGATGCCCGCGAGTGCTTTCGAGACCGGGCAGTTCTCCTTGGCATCCTGGGCGAACACCTCGAACTCGGCTTCGGTCAGGCCGGGAATCTTGGCACTGACCAGCAGGTGGCTTCCAATAACACCGGTGCCGGCCGCAAAGGTCACGGCAGCGGTGGCCTGGATGCTTTCTGGAGTGTGGCCGGCCGAACCGAGAGCGTTGGCGAGGGCCATCGCGAAGCAGGCGGCGTGGGCGGCGGCGAGCAGTTCCTCCGGGTTGGTGGTGTTCGACACACCCTCGGCGCGGGCCTTCCAGTTCACCGAGAACTCGGCGGCGTGCGAGGAATCGAGGGTGACGGTGCCGGAACCGGTGGGAAGATCGCCGGTCCATACTGAGGTTGCTTCACTCGTGAGCGTCGTGGGCATGTTGTTACCTCCAGGTGATTGAGTTCCACCCTAACCGTCCGACCTGCACCGCGAACGCCTACCGTCTGGGAATTACCTGAGAGCCAGCCGACACGTCAGGGCGGGGCGCGATCCGATCTGCCGAACGAGTCACGGTGGGGTCGGAGAAAGCGGCTCAGACGTTCTGGGCGGTTCTGCCACCCCGGTTGAGCACGCCGGATCGCAGGAGCAGCAGGTAGATCTGGCAGCCGAGGCAATAATCGAAGACCGCGTTCAAAAAGGCAGCGACAAACGCAGCGGCCGCAGTGATTCCGACAGCGCCCGGTACACCGGCCACGCCCAGAACGAGTCCGACCACGGTCACCGCCAGGCCCACACCCTGCGCGAAGGTGGGCGGGGCCGCGTCTTCGAGTTCTGTCGGAGGGGCAAGGCGCGGCCGCACGAATTTCTTGAACAGGGCGCCGTACGGATGCCGGCCGGCGCCAGCCAATGCACCCCACGCGAATAATGCGGCGATCGCTGCCAGCAGGGCCAGCGCCGCAGTGGACGCTCCGGTGAGTGACATAAACACGACCACAAGCAACAGCACGGCCGTCAGACCTGCGCCGAATCGGGGTCCGCGCGGATCGAGCCGGGCGCGAGGTGTCTTAGACATGAGAGCTCCCGAGTGTGCTGCTGGTTGTGGTGTTCCGCGTGAGGGAATCAAGGGTTGTACCGACGTCGGTCCGAGTGGGAGCGCCCCCCACTCGGGCCTGCACCCGACCGGCCCCGTCCAGAATCAGGGTCGTTGGGGTTTGCAGAACGGCGTACCGTTTGGCCAGATCGGGGCGGTGGGTGAGATCCACGTCCACGTGTACCACCCCAGGGCGTTGCTCAGCCACAGCGCGCAGCAGGCGGCGGGTGCCCGGGCAGCGAGCGCACAACTCGGTTGAAAACTGCAGCAGGGTGGCAGCGGGGCCGAAGGCGACCGTGGCGGCAACATCCGCTGGAGTGATGACGTCGCCAGAAACACGGGCCACTCGTCCCTGACGGGCTCGTAAAACGAGGCCGAGACCGGTCGTAGCAGCCAACAGGGCGAACAGGAGTCCGGTCGCTTCGAGTGAGTTCATGCTATCGACGTTACGTGCGTGCAGCCCCGTTCGGGGGACTGTGACGACACATTACGTCTCTGCGCGGGCGCGCCGTCCGACAGACCGGCTAGCCTGAGGCGGTGTCTGAAATAGAGTTTCGATCTGAAATGACCGTGGAGTTGGTGCGTGCACACGCTCACGATTCCGACGTGCTGTTTGCCGCGCGGGTGTCGACTCTGGGGGAGCAGACCCTCGAGCACAGCCAGCTCGACGGTTCAGAGAGCGAGGCCGACGAGAAGCGTGACCGCGGGCTGATCAACTACCTCATGCGCGACCGGCACGGTTCGCCGTTCGAACACAACTCCATGACGTTCTATGTGCGCGCCCCCATTTTCGTCTTCCGCGAATTCATGCGGCACCGCATCGCCAGTTACAACGAAGAGTCCGGCCGCTACCGGGAGCTGGGCCCGGTGTTCTACGTGCCCTCTGCCGAACGTAACCTCGTGCAAGTGGGCAAGCCGGGTGCCTACGACTTTCTGCCCGGCACCGCCGAACAGATCGCGCTTGTGCAGCAGCAGATCCGCGCCGCTGCGATCCATGCCTACGAGGCCTACCAGCGGATGCTCGAAGCCGGCGTCGCGCGCGAAGTCGCCCGCATCGTGCTGCCGGTGAACATCTACTCCTCGATGTATGTCACGCTCAACGCGCGTTCACTGATGAACTTCCTCAGCCTGCGCACCAAACGGGAGGGCTCGTCATTTCCGTCGTTCCCCCAGCGCGAGATCGAAATGTGCGCCGAGCAGATGGAAACCCATTTCGAACAGCTCATGCCGCTTACCTCCGCCGCCTTCAATGTGAACGGCCGCGTGGCCCCGTAGTGAGCAGTGCGGAGGGAGACGATAGCCTGTAGACCGTGTCTACCTCTACGAATCCCTTTGGCCAGGTGCTGGTCGCCCTGGTCACCCCGTTTACCTTTGATGGCGAAGTAGACTGGGCGGGGGTGGAGAAGCACATCGACGACGTCATCAACGCCGGCGCCGACGGCATCGTCGTCACTGGCACGACCGGTGAAACGAGCACCCTGACCGACCCGGAGAAGATCCGTCTGGTCGAGGTGGGCAAGTCGGTCGCCAACGGCCGCGCCAAGATCATCACCGGCGGTGGCTCCAATGAGACCGCGCACGCCATGCAGCTGGCCCGCCAGAGCGAGAAGGTCGGCGCCGACGGCAACATGATCGTCACGCCCTACTACAACAAGCCCACCCAGGCGGGCATCCTGACCCATTTCCGCATGATCGCCGATGCCACTGACCTTCCCGTCATCCTCTACGACATCCCCGGGCGCACGGGAGTCGCGATCGCTTACGAGACCATCCTGCGTGCGGCCAAGCACCCCAACATTCTCGCCATGAAGGACGCCAAAGGCGACTTCGCCCAGGTCAGCCGGGTGCTCAACCAGACCGACCTCCTGTACTTCTCCGGAGATGACCCGAACGTGCTCGCGCACCTGTCGATCGGCGCCACCGGCCTCATCGGCGTCACCGGAAACATCACGGCCACCCCCTACCGGCACATGGTCGACGCTGTCAACCGGGGCGACTTGAAGGTGGCCACAGCGGCGCACCAGCAGCTGGAACCGCTCGTGCGGGCCGTCATGACGCACGTTCCCGGAACCGTCGCGGTGAAGTACATCCTGCACGGCCTCGGCCGCATCGGTAGCCCGCGGGTGCGACTGCCGCTGGTTGGCCCCGAAGACTCCGAAGCCGCCCAGATCGAGGACGAGCTGTCGCTGGTCCGGGACATTCCTGGCGTCGACTTTTCCAACTTCCGCCCCGACCGCAACGCGGCCGCCGGCGGATCGTTGCCCAAGGTCGCTGGTACCACCCGCTGAGCCGCTCCTCGCGTGCTCGCGGCACTCGTTGGCGTTCGGGGCATCCGTTTGTAAGGGGGCCACGAACCACAACAGGTGCGCGACTAGCTCTGCGGGACGTTCCCCTCCGCTGACCGAGCCTGTCAGGCCAGCCTGTCGCAGTCGGCCGGCACGCATCCGCTCGCGAAACGCTAGGCTCAGCCCATCGAGCCTGACCGCCTCCGGTCGGCCGTGTGGGGAGTGTTGTGAACATTGCACGCAAATGGATCTTTCCAATACTTCGGTTGATTGTGATCGCGGCCATCGCGGTGGCCCTGGTGAAGCTCGCGTTCTACCCCGACACTCAGGTCGAGCGCAACCCCGCCGAACCGACCGGGGTCATCGTCGAACCTCAGGTTCCGGTGGGACTGGGCACCATCAGCAACGACGTGACCCTCCCCGGCACGATCAGCGCCGATCCGGCAGTCGCCGTCAAAGCCACCGCCATCGGCACGGTCGATGAGATCTTCATAGCGGCCGGCCAAGCCGTGAACAAAGACGACAAGATCTACGACATTCGAGTTGAGACGATCAAAGACCCGGTCGAAGCAACGGATGCCGACGGCAACGTCATCATGACCCAGCCGAAACCGGTGGTCACCTTCACCAAGGTGCTCGCCCCGATTACGGGAGTCCTCAGTTCGCTCACCGTGATCCACGGCCAGAGCGTGGCCGTGGGGGATGCCACCGGGCAGGTCGCACCGCCGAGCTTCTCGGTGAGCGGAGCGCTCAGCCCCGAGCAGCAGTATCGCCTGCTGACCAAGCCGACCGAGGCATCCGTTGCGATCACGAATGGGCCGGCGCCGTTCACCTGCACCGGCTTGACCATCACGACCCCGCTGGCCGGCGAAGCGACCGGCGGCGACGGTGCATCCGGCGGCCAGCCGACCACGAGTGGCACCACCGTCACCTGCGCGATTCCGGCCGAGGTGACCGTCTTCTCCGGTCTGGCCGCCCAGATCACGATCGCTGCCGGCCTCGCCGAAAACGTTCTCGTCGTTCCGACCACCGCCGTGACGGGCTCCGCCCAGACCGGCGTCGTCTGGTTTGTGATGCCAGACGGTGGCACCCAAGAGCGGCCGGTCACGCTCGGCATGACCGACGGCACCAACGTGCAGATCATCGACGGACTCGCCGAGGGCGACCTGATCAACCAGTTCGTTCCGGGTGCCACGGCGGTCAGCCCCGACGGCGAAGGCTGCAATCTGCAGCCCGACGGGAGCACAGCCTGCTTCGGTCCGAGCCTCTCCAGCAGCGGGATCTCCAAATGACCCTGCTGCACCTTGAGGGTGTCACCCGCACCGTGCAGCTCATCGATGCGCCGCCGCTGACCATCCTCTCCGGTGTCGACCTCGACGTTGACGTCGGCGACCGGGTGTCGATCGTCGGACGATCCGGCTCAGGCAAAACAACCCTGCTGAACCTGCTCGGACTGCTCGACAACCCCACGAGCGGCACCATGCTGTTCGAAGACCGCCCGGTGCAGTCGCTGTCCTCCGGCGCTCGAGATCGGCTGCGGGGCCGCGAAATTGGCTTTATTTTTCAGCAGTTCAACCTGCTCCAGGGTCGAACCGCCCTCGAAAACGTGATGACTCCGCTGCTCTACGCGGATGGTCGTCAGTTCTGGCAGCGCGCTCGAATCGCCACCGAGATGCTCGAACGGGTCGGCCTCAGCGACCGGCTCGGTGCGCTACCCGACCGACTGAGCGGTGGTGAGCAGCAGCGCGTGGCGATCGCCCGCGCGCTGGTGCGCGGTCCCCGGCTGATTCTCGCCGACGAACCCACTGGCGCCCTCGACCTCGAAACCGGTGAAACCGTGATGGACCTGATCGACCAGGTCGCTACCGAATCCGGTGCCGCCCTGGTGACGATCACGCACGATCCGGCAATCGCCGCCCGTGCCACCA
Source organism: Cryobacterium sp. Y57 (assembly GCF_002929505.1). GTDB lineage: Bacteria > Actinomycetota > Actinomycetes > Actinomycetales > Microbacteriaceae > Cryobacterium. The sequence continues at coordinate 52,896 of NZ_PJJL01000065.1, read as the reverse complement.
GGCACTTCCGACTTGATCACGGTGTGCTGCAGGTTCGCGGAACGGTGCCAGCATGAAGCGCGTCGCGAGCAACCTGGTCGGCGCTGTGATCGAGGCCTGGCAGGAAGTGCGCATCCACAAAACCCGCGTCATGCTGTCGCTGATCGGCGTGGCCGTCGCCGTCTGCGCCATCACGACCGTGGTCGGTCTCGGCGCGGTCGCCCAGCAGGCGACCGTCGAAGCGAGCGAACGATCCGGTGGGCGCGCTGCCAGCCTCTCCCTGTTCGTGTCGATGAGCGATGGTTCCACCCCGACTGAAATGCCCGAGATCTGGCGTACGGCGCTCGAACGCTACCAGATTGGTTACGCCAGCCGGGTGGTCAACAACAGCCAGACGGTGCAGTTCATCGACGGAGCAGTGCCGGTGCAGACCATCGGGGTCGACCCTCCCTACGGCACCATGCATCGCATCGCCCTCGAGAAGGGCGTCTGGTTTACCGACGCGGATCAGGCCCGGCTCGCGCCAGCCGTGCTGGTCAACTCCCTCTTCTGGGACCGCCTCAGCCGACCCGACCTGCGCACCCACCCGACCGTGACCCTGGTGGGCGAACGCACGACGACGGCCGTTGTAACCGGTGTCTACCCCGCCCTGTCGTGGGAGACCGAACCGGCCATGTACATGTTGGCCGATGCGCTGACCGCCATCACGCCGGTTGTCACCGACCCGAACCTGCAATTCGGACCGCCGTCCTACGAGCTGTGGGTGCCGGTCGACGTGTCCGAACAGTTGGTCACGGCGCTGCAGCGTGACGTGCAGGGTGCGCTGGGGAGTGAGGCATCCGTTCAGGTGAGCCGGCAGGACTACGCAGCGTATATGGAGGGCGACCCGTATCTTTCGCTCAAGCTCACCGTCGGCGCTATCGCCGGATTGGTGTTGTTGCTCGGAGTGCTCGGCCTGGTCAATATCGCCCTGGTTACCCTCAAGCAGCGCATTCGCGAGATCGGCATTCGGCGCAGTTTCGGGGCGACCGCCGGTCGGGTTTTCTTTGCCGTCATGATGGAGAGCGTCGTCGCGACCGTCGTCGCCGGAATTGTCGGGGTGATCGTCGCCGTGCTCATCGTCACGAGCCCGCTCGTCGAGGACTTCATCAGCCAGGGCCAGGTCACCGATTTTCCACCGTTCCCGGTCGAAGCAGCCATCCTCGGACTGGTGTGCGCGACGGTAGTCGGCGCCCTGGCGGGGCTGATCCCCGCGTTGGTGGCGGTACGGGTCAAGGTGATCGACGCCATTCGCTATTAACAGTGAACGGATGCCGCCGCGGGGCTTTCGCCAACCGGTCACGCAGACCGTGGGCGTGGGGTCGGCCGAATGTCGGCGGTGCTTGGTAGCGTCATTTCATGGCTACGAGCACTAAGTCGACCGGGCGTGCCCGCAACCCGGCAGCGAAGGGCGCTCCGGCGCGCAAACCGGCACCCCGCGGAGCCGGCGGTACCGCCGCTCAGAAAACCGTCAAGTTCACCGCCACCGACGTGAAACCGAGCGTGGGTGCACGCGCCTGGATAGGCCTGGCTCATCTCACGGGTGGAGCCGCCCGCGCCCTCGGCCCTGAAAAGCTTTCGAAAGACGAGCGCCGCGATGGATTGCCGTTCTTTCTCGTTCTGCTCGCCATCTGCGGCGCCATCGTCGAATGGTTCCTCATCAATGACGTCGTCGCCCAGCAGCTCGACGCGTATACCTTCGGTGGCCTCTTCGGCCGGGTAGCCTTCGCCTTGCCGGTCATTCTGCTGCTGTTATCGGTCTGGCTCTTTCGCAAACCCAGTTCCGTGCACGATAACGGCCGCATCGGCATCGGGCTGAGTCTGCTGCTCGTGACTATTTCCGGGCTGTGTCACATTTTCGGCGTGCAACCACAGCCACAAGACGGTATGCCCGCTCTCGCACTGGCCGGCGGTGTGATCGGATGGATGATCGCCGCCCCGCTGATCATGCTGACCACATCGATCGGTGCCACGATCGTCGTTATTCTGTTGTTGTTGCTGAGCTTGTTCATCATCACCAAAACCCCGCCGAACCGGGTCGGTCAGCGCACCCGCGAGCTGTACGACTGGCTGTTCGGTGCTGAGCTTACCGACGACGAAGATCGCGCGGCCGGGAAGACGGCCAAGGGGGGCAAGCCGGGCAAGACCGCGCAGGTTGAGCTCGACGGCGTCGACGACGACGAGTCCGAGGGCGCCCTGCCGTGGTGGCGCCGCAACAATAGCAAACGCGAGGAAGACCCCGACTTCGGCAGCGCATTATCGACCGAAGTCAAACCTAACCCGGTTGAGGTCGACCCGCTCAGCGTGCTGCTCGGCGGCAACCAGGCGCGCGGTGGTTTTGACAGCGCCATCGAACCCGAAGTCATCGACCACACCGCGCCGCCCGAACGCGACCATTACGGCACGGAGGTGCTCGAAGACCTGCGCAAGGCCGAGCTCGCCGTCAAGCGGTTCACCGGCGAGGTCGACCTGGGCACCGGGCCGCCCACCGGCCTGCGCTCCGACGATCCCGCCGGGCACACTGAGGTTCTTCCCGGCTTCGACGACGTCTTCCCGGAATTGAGCCAGGCAGTGGATGCCGAGGGCGCTGCCCTCCCGCCGCTCGCTTCCGTCGACCCCCACCCGGCCATTCCCTATCTCGTACCCGCGGCATCCACTCTCACCGCCGGCCCGCCGGCCAAAGCACGCTCGGCCGCCAACGATGACGTCGTCAAGTCGATCACCGAGGTGCTGCGCCAGTTCTCGGTCGATGCCAAGGTCACTGGATTCTCCCGTGGTCCGACGGTCACCCAGTACGAGATCGAACTCGGCCCCGGCGTCAAGGTCGAGCGTGTCACCGCGCTGAGCAAGAACCTCTCTTACGCGGTCGCCTCGAACGAGGTGCGCATTCTCTCGCCCATCCCCGGCAAGAGCGCCATCGGTATCGAGATTCCCAACACCGACCGCGAAATCGTCACCCTTGGTGACGTGCTGCGATCGAGCACCGCCACCAACGCCACCCACCCGATGACCATCGGCGTCGGCAAAGACGTCGGCGGCGGTTTCGTCATTGCCAACCTCGCGAAAATGCCCCACCTGCTCGTGGCCGGTTCGACGGGCTCCGGCAAGTCGAGTTTCGTCAACTCCATGATCACGAGCCTGCTCATGCGCGCTAAGCCAAGCGATGTGCGCATGGTGCTCATCGACCCGAAACGGGTCGAGCTCGCCGCCTATGCCGGCGTGCCGCACCTCATCACGCCCATCATCACCAACCCGAAGAAGGCGGCGGAAGCGCTGCAGTGGGTCGTGAAAGAGATGGACATGCGTTACGACGATCTTGCGAGCTTCGGCTTTCGCCACATCGACGACTTCAACAAGGCCGTCGTCAACGGCGAGCTCGTGCTGCCGGTTGGCAGTGAGCGAAAGCTCAAGCCGTACCCCTATCTGCTGGTCGTCGTCGATGAGTTGGCGGACCTCATGATGGTCGCCCCGCGCGACGTTGAAGACTCCATCGTGCGCATCACCCAGCTCGCCCGCGCGTCCGGCATCCACCTCGTGCTGGCCACTCAGCGGCCCAGCGTCGATGTTGTCACCGGGCTGATCAAGGCCAACGTGCCGTCACGGCTGGCCTTCGCTGTCACGAGCGTCACCGACTCCCGGGTCATTCTCGACCAGCCCGGCGCCGACAAACTCATCGGTCAGGGTGACGCGTTGTTCCTGCCGATGGGCGCCTCCAAAGCCGTGCGTGTGCAGGGCGCCTGGGTCACCGAAGACGAGATCGAGAAGGTTGTCAGGCATGTCACCATGCAGGCTCGGCCGGACTACCGGCCCGACGTCTCCATGGTTGCCCCGCGCAAGGAGATCGACTCTGATATCGGTGACGATCTTGAGGTGCTCCTCGCTGCGGCTGAACTCGTCGTGTCGACCCAGTTCGGGTCGACCTCGATGCTGCAGCGTAAGCTGCGGGTCGGTTTCGCCAAGGCCGGCCGACTGATGGACCTGCTCGAATCCCGCGAAATCGTCGGCCCATCCGAAGGCTCCAAGGCGCGTGACGTGCTGGTGAATGCCGAACAGCTGCCGAGCGTTCTGGCCCGTCTGCGCGGCTCCGATGACGAGCAGCATGCTCTGAAGGCACAGTCCGGACAATCCGGTGCCGACGCAGCGCCTGACCCCCGCTATGCCGACGACCCGGTAGAGAAAATGTCACAGGGGTATCCTGAAGTAGATGGCGCCGAAGACGACGAGGATGCCTGGAAACTAACCGGCAGGGACTGAACCATGGCATTACCGCACGAATCCGTCTCCCGCCCCAGCAACTGGAACGTGCCCAACCTGATCACGGTCGTGCGCATCCTGCTCGCTCCGCTCTTCATCTGGATGCTGCTGGCCGACAACGGTGCCCATGACGCCCTGCGCTGGGCCGCCGCCGTGCTGTTCATCATCGCGATCGCCACCGACGGCATCGACGGCATGATCGCCCGGCGACACAATCTGGTCACTGACCTCGGTAAGATCCTGGACCCGATCGCCGACAAGATCCTCACCGGTGGTGCGTTGGTCTGTCTGTCCATCCTCAGTGAATTGCCCTGGTGGGTGACCATCGTCATCCTTCTGCGCGAAATCGGCATCACGGTGTTTCGGTTCGTTATGCTGCGCAACCGGGTCATTCCGGCCAGCCGCGGTGGCAAGCTCAAAACCATTGCCCAGTCCGTGGCTATCTCGCTCGCTCTGCTGCCGTTCTGGCTGGTCTTGGGCGAATGGGTGCACTGGATCAACACGGCCACCATGACCATCGCTCTGGTACTCACCGTGGTCTCCGGCCTTGACTACCTGGTCTCCGCCTGGCGCCTGCGAAAGCATAACGTTGCCTGACGCGGTGCACACGACGGCAGCGGATGCGACGGCCGAGCTGATCGCGGAACTCACCGCTCGTCATTTCACGATCGCCGTCGCCGAATCACTCACCGGAGGGTTGCTCGTGGCCGAACTCGTTCGTATCCCCGGCGCATCCCAAGTGGTCCGTGGGGGAGTGGTCGCTTACGACAGCGCCGTGAAGCGCGACCTGCTCCAAGTCGATAGCAGTGTGCTCAACGTGCACGGCCCGGTGCACGCCGACGTTGCCAAGCAGATGGCGAGTGGCGTGCGTACCCTGCTCGCGGTGAACGATGTGCGCGCCGATATCGGCGTGTCGACGACGGGTGTCGCCGGCCCGGGTTCCGACGGTGGTCACCCAGCCGGAACGGTGTTCATCGGCCTGTCAAAAGGCACCGGTTCCTGGGCTGTGCCGCTGCATCTGGACGGTGATCGGGCCGAGATTCGCGGCGAAACCGTACGTCAGGCGATTGATGCTGTGCGTGCGCTGATAGCGGAGGGTGACCCGGAATAGTTACTGTTACGTGCTGGTTACATCGAAGACATTCACAAGCAAAGCCCAGTGATTCTCGGTAGTGTCACAATGTCGGATCGATACAGTATTCTAAACATCCAGCACCGCAATCCGATGGTTATAGGCCTTAAATGATTAGGCATAAGAAGGAGGTTCCGATGATTCTTGTTCGTCAGGAAATCGGCGATGTGCTCAGGGACTTCCGCCTGCAAAAGGGGCGTACCCTGCGTCAGGTCGCAAGCAAAGCCAGCGTCGCGCTCGGCTATCTCAGTGAGGTAGAACGCGGACAGAAAGAGGCCTCTTCGGAGATTCTCGCTTCTGTCGCAGATGCACTGGAAACCCCGATTTCGGTCATCATGCGTGAAGTTGGTGACCGTCTCGCCGTGATCGAAGGCATCGACCAGTTCCCCGATACGGTACCGGACGAGTTCGTCAAAACGTTCGATTCCGATTTCATGGTGCGGTAATCTCTCCCGGCACCGCCTCAGAATTCATAACAAAAAATCACCACCACCACCGCCGACGTTGTTCGTCGGCGGTGGTTTTCATTTCGGGAGCGACTGCCAGGCAGTGGCAGACTAGAGGAGTGTCGTGCGACTGAGCGAATTTCGCACCGCGATGAAAGAAGAGTTCGGCGACGCCTATGGGCGTGTCCTGACCCGCGACCTCGTGCTCAACCCACTCGGTGGTCGAACCGCTGATCAAGCCCTCACGGCCGGTGTTCCCGCCCGCGATGTGTGGCTGGCCCTGTGCGCCGAAGTCGACGTGCCCCGCAGTCGCTGGTACGGCGCCGGGGTCCCAGCTCCCCGCCCGTAGCGCGGCCGAGCCTTTCTCCGGTTAGGGCGACACTTCGACACGCCGCAAATAATCCGCGGAAATTCTCGAATATCTGTTCGGTATTGATAGACTCCTCCACAGCAGACGCCTTGACAAATTGTGCACCGTTCGATCGTGTCCCCGGCCAGTGTCGGAGGTGCGGCGTACAGTCGAATTTGTCAGAGAACGTCAGCAATTGCCTTGTCGAAACACACATCGGAGCTCTCGCGGTGGGTGCGCCGACAGCCTATAGGCGCCACTATGCACACCCGCAGCGCCGTTCACATCCGGCGTCAGTGCAGACCCCAAGGAGATAACGACCATGGCATCACAAGCTAACCGCGAGAAAGCTCTCGAAACCGCACTCGCGCAAATCGATCGTCAGTTCGGCAAGGGCTCGGTCATGCGTCTCGGCAGCGACGATCGCGCCCCCGTTGAGACCATTTCCACTGGGTCGATCGCCCTGGACGTCGCACTCGGCGTTGGGGGACTGCCGCGCGGACGCATCGTAGAAATCTACGGCCCGGAATCTTCGGGCAAGACCACCCTCACACTGCACGCCATCGCGAACGCGCAGAAGAACGGTGGCATCGCCGCCTTTATCGACGCCGAACACGCCCTCGACCCGGAATATGCCAAGAAGCTCGGCGTCGACATCGACGCCCTCCTCGTGTCCCAGCCCGACACCGGTGAGCAGGCCCTGGAAATTGCCGACATGCTCGTGCGAAGCGGTTCGATCGACCTGATCGTCGTCGACTCCGTTGCTGCCCTCGTGCCGCGCGCCGAGATTGAGGGCGAGATGGGTGACTCCCACGTGGGCCTGCAGGCCCGTCTTATGTCGCAGGCTCTCCGCAAGCTCACCGGTGGCCTCAGCCAGACCAACACGACCATGATCTTCATCAACCAGTTGCGCGAGAAGATCGGTGTGTTCTTCGGCAGTCCCGAGACTACCTCGGGCGGTAAGGCACTCAAGTTCTATGCCTCGGTGCGCCTCGACATTCGGCGCATTGAAACCCTGAAAGACGGCACCGACGCCGTCGGTAACCGCACCAGGGTGAAGGTCGTCAAAAACAAGATGGCACCGCCCTTCAAACAGGCCGAATTCGACATCATCTACGGCATCGGTATTTCCCGCGAGGGCAGTCTGATCGACTTTGGTGTTGACCAGGGCATCGTCAAAAAGTCTGGCGCCTGGTACACCTACGACGGCGACCAACTCGGCCAGGGCAAAGAGAACTCGCGCAACTTTCTCCTTAAGAACCCTGATACGGCCAACGAGATCGAGCGCAAGATTCTGATCAAGCTCGGAATCGGCCCCGAAGGCATCGCAGCCAAGGCCGCCGAAAAAGCCGCTGCCGCGATCGCGCTGGAGGCCGAAACCAAAGCCAAAGCTGAAGCGGATGCTGCGGCTCTACTCGCCGGTGGCCCGATCGTTACCAAGGCCCCGCCTGCTCGCAAGACCGCGTAACCCGGCAACGCAGCACGAGCAAGGCACCGCATTAAACGAACACCGAAAGGTAGGTCACGGGAATGGTTCGCTTCGAACCCCAAGATGACGCAGGAGAACGTACAGACGCCGGATTGGCTCCCGTGACCTACCTGCACGGTGCGGCCCCGGGAATGAAACGTCGCTCACCCCTCGAGGTCGATTCGGCCGAGGTCGATTCGGTTGAGGGCGATTCGGCCGAGGTTGACAGGTTTACAGCGGCAGCGGCAGTGGCCAGCAAGGCTGAGGCTGACACCGCAGCTGGCGCTGTCCCGGCCGATATGGCGCACGGCGCCGACGATGACGACTCTTTCTCCCAGGCTGATGCACTCGACCAGCGTGAACGTGCCGAAAAAGTGCTGTTGCACCGACTGCGAGGCCGCTCGCTCTCGACGGTCGAAGCACTGCTGGTGCTCAATGCCACCGGTGTCGACTCGGGCGAAGCGAGTGAGATCATCGCGAAGTTCATCGAGTTGGGTTACCTCGACGAGACCAAACTCGCCGATCAGATCATCCACAGCCATAACGTGCGCAAGGGTCTAGGGCGTACCGGCGTCGAAGCTGAAATGCGTCGGCGCAAGCTTGACCCGAGCGTCATGATGGACAAGCTCGAAGAACTCCCCAACGATGAAGCAGAGCGGGCCATCGAGCTCGCCACCAAGCGCATCGGTCAGATGGAACGCTTCGACGACCAGACTATCGATCGCAGACTCACCGGCTTTCTCATGCGTAAGGGCTACAGATCGTCAGCGGTACGTCTCGCGGTCAAGGCCGCCATGGACAGCCGCGGCGGCGGTGCCGCTTCCGGCGTACGGTTCCGTTGACACCGTCACAAATGCAGAACTCCATCCGGCACACGGTTCACACACCGAGTTGCTCGCGTAAACTACTCTCATTATGAGTATTGTCGCCCCCGAACTAGCCCGCCGCACCGTGATCGCCCCCTCGGCAGCCGCGATCGACGATTCAGGGCAGGCCCGCACCTACGAAGTGCGCACCTTCGGATGCCAGATGAACGTGCACGACTCCGAGCGGCTCAGCGGCTCGCTCGAGGCGGCCGGCTACGTCTCCGCCAACGGTGGCGAAGCTGACATCGTCGTGATCAATACGTGTGCGGTACGTGAGAACGCCGACAACAAGCTCTACGGCAATCTGGGCTACCTCGCCTCGGTCAAGCGCAAGCACGCTGGCATGCAGATCGCCGTTGGCGGATGCCTTGCCCAAAAAGACAAGACCACGATCCTTGAGAAGGCACCGTGGGTCGATGTTGTCTTTGGTACTCACAACATGGGTTCCCTTCCCAGCCTGCTCGAACGAGCGCGCCACAACGGCGAGGCCCAGCTCGAAATTCTGGAGTCCCTCGAGACCTTCCCCTCGACCCTGCCCACAAAACGCGACTCCAGCTACAGCGGTTGGGTGTCCATTTCGGTCGGCTGCAACAACACCTGCACGTTCTGCATCGTTCCGGCCCTGCGTGGCAAGGAGAAAGACCGTCGTCCGGGCGAGATTCTTGCCGAAATTCAGTCGCTCGTCGACGACGGCGCTATCGAGGTCACCCTTCTGGGGCAGAACGTCAACTCCTACGGGGTTGAGTTCGGTGACCGTCTTGCTTTTGGCAAGCTACTGCGCGCGGCCGGTAAAATCGAGGGGCTGGAGCGCATCCGCTTTACCAGCCCGCACCCCGCCGCATTCACGGACGACGTCATCGACGCCATGGCTGAAACGCCCGCCGTCATGCCGCAGCTGCATATGCCGCTGCAGTCGGGATCTGATCGCATCCTCAAATCGATGCGGCGCTCCTACCGCGGGGCAAAATTCCTCGGGATCCTCGATCGGGTGCGCGCCCAAATGCCGAATGCCGCCATCAGCACCGACATCATCGTCGGCTTCCCCGGCGAAACCGAAGAAGACTTTCAGGAAACCCTGCGGGTCGTCGAGCTGGCTCGGTTCGCTACTGCGTTCACTTTTCAATACTCGATTCGTCCGGGTACCCCGGCAGCGACCATGGCCGACCAGGTTCCCAAAGCCGTCGTTCAGGACCGCTACGAGCGGCTCGCGGCCCTGCAGGAACGCATCTCCCTCGAAGAGAACCAAACGTTGATCGGACGCGAGGTGGAACTGCTCGTCGCTAACGGCGGACGAAAGGACAGCGATACCCATCGTCTGAGCGGGCGCGCCCCCGATAGCCGCCTGGTGCACTTTGATGTACCAGCAGGTTCGGCCCGCCCTCGTCCCGGCGACATGGTCACCGTGACCGTGACTCAGGCAGCGCCATTCCACCTCATCGCCGACTCGACCGACGGTGCGCCGCTGCGCATCCGCTCTACCCGGGCTGGCGATGCCTGGGACCGCCTAGAAGCGCAGTCCTGCGGATTGCCCAGCCATGGTGGTGGCACCGGCGGGGCCGGCCCGGTGTCTCTGGGCCTGCCGACTATCGGACTGCGGCTCGCGAGCGGCTCCACCACGATTCCCATCTACAACGTGAACGACGACGAGCGATAGACGTTTGTCGCCTGCACCAGCGGTGACAGCTCAACCAGCGGAACTGGTCGCAATCATCGGGTCGACCGGTACCGGCAAGTCTGAGTTGTCCCTCGACCTCGCTGAACGGTTGATTGAACGCGGTCAGCTGGCCGAAATCGTCAACGCCGATGCCATGCAGCTGTACCGCGGCATGGACATCGGCACCGCCAAATTGTCGCGGTCGAAGCGTCGCGGCATTCCGCACCACCTGCTCGACGTGCTCGACGTGTCGGATGAGGCCACCGTCAGCAACTACCAAACGGATGCCCGCACGGCCATCAACGAGATCATCGCGCGCGGGGCAGTACCGATCCTGGTCGGCGGCTCCGGCCTCTACGTTTCCGCGGTCGTCTTTGACTTTCAGTTTCCCGGCACCGATCCGGTGTTGCGGGCCCGGCTCGAAGCTGAGCTAGTGGCGAGCGGACCGGGTCTGATGTATTCCCGCCTGCAGGCCGTCGACTCGGAGGCCGCTGCGCGGATCGGCCCGAGCAATGGTCGGCGTCTAGTGCGCGCTTTGGAGGTCGTCGAACTGACCGGCGCACCGCACGTGGCCGCCCTACCCGCGGAACCGGTGTACTGGCGGCCCAGCGTGTTGCTCGGACTGCGCACCCCGCGTGAGCAGCTCACTCCTCGGCTCGATTCCCGGGTACAGGAAATGTGGAGAAGCGGCATCGTCGATGAAGCTCGCGGCTTGCTCTCGGTCGGCATCGAAGGGGGCGTCACGGCGAGCCGTGCCATTGGCTATGCCCAGGCCCTCGGCCAGGTACACGGCACGCTCAGTCAAGACGACGCGATCGAAGCCACCCAACAGTTGACCCGGCGTTACGCTCGCCGGCAGGTGAGCTGGTTCAAACGCTATGCGCACACCCACTGGTTGGAGTCTGATTCGGCTGATCGGGTGGACGACGCGCTCGCGCACGTCGATCGGGGCAGTGCACCCAGCTCGTTCTGACCAGGGACAGCGTGCGCCGCTTCGGGAGTGCACCCAGCGGCCGCCCCGTAAACTAGCAGCATGGGCATGACTTTGAACTTCACCAAAGGCCAGGGCACGGGCAACGACTTTGTGCTGTTCGCTGATCCCGACGGCACGTCGGAGCTCACCCCGGCGCAGATTCGCGCCGTGTGCGACCGCAAGTTCGGCGTTGGCGCTGACGGCGTCATCCGCGCGGTGCGCAGCAAGAATCTACCTGACGGCGCGGCCGCCCTCGTCGAGGACGACGCTGCCGAATGGTTCATGGATTACTGGAACGCCGACGGGACCGTCTCGGAAATGTGCGGCAATGGCATCCGGGTCTATGCCAAATTCCTCATTGAGAACAACCTCGCCGAGCTGCACCCCGGCGACACCCTCACCATCGGCACCCGCGGCGGCGTGCGCGACGTGCAGCGCAACGCGTCCGGTTTCCAGGTCGACCTCGGACGGTGGAAGCTCGACGGGACCGAAGCGCTCGTGCGCACCAAAAACCTGCCGGTAGCGCGTCCGGGCCTGGGCATCAACGTCGGCAACCCCCACACGGTTGTCGCTCTCGCCGACGATGATGAACTCGATGCGGCCGATCTCACCTTTATTCCCCAGCTCGATCCCGAACCTGCTGGCGGGGTGAACATCGAATTCGTGGTGCCGAACGACCCGCTGGTCCTCAACGGCGTCGGCCGGTTTCGCATGCGGGTGCATGAACGTGGCAGCGGAGAGACGCTGTCCTGCGGCACCGGTGCAGTGGCGGCCGCCCTGGCCACCCGGCACTGGGCCGGTAAATCGGCGCCGCACCAGTGGCGGGTGGAGGTGCCCGGTGGGGTACTCGGGGTGCGGATGTTCCCGGCGGAAGACGGAGAGCACGTGTCGTTGTCCGGGCCAGCGGAGCTGGTCTTCGACGGGGTATTGAACCTGGGTTAGTCGCGGTGCACCTGGAGTACTCGAAAGCCCTTACTGATGGCCTCGCGGGTGGTGTCGAAGTGCGACGGTAGTTCTGCTGCGAGCCAACGCTGGAGAGAGTCCGAGCCGAGGTTGCGCTGGATGACGAGCCAGGCATCCGCTTTCGGTTCAAGACGAGGCAGCCAGGTCTGCATGAGCCGGTGCAGTTCGTCTTTACCGACGCGGATGGGCGGGTTCGACCAGATCGTGCGAAACGACACGTCTGGGGGTACGTCGGCGGCGAGCACGGCCTTGATGTTGGTCACGCCGAGGGCGGCCGCGTTGGTGCGCACGAGATCAAGGGCACGCTCGTTCACGTCGACGGCCCAGATGGTTGCGTTGGGGGAGGCAAGCGCAAGGTGCAGCGCGATGGGCCCCCAGCCGCAGCCAAGATCGAGAAAGTGGCCGGTCAGTGGTGGCTCGGGGGCGTACTTGAGTAAAACCTCGGTGCCGGTGTCGATATGAGCCGGGCTGAACACCGAGTTGGCCGTCGTCAGGAGCCGGTCCTGCCCCTGTAAGTGCACGGTGATCTGGCGAGTTTTCAATACGGTGCCAGGTGCCGGAGAAAAATAGTGGTCGGACGACATAAGGGAACCTTTCAACTTCGTTCAACTAAGGTTAAGGGGATGAATGATCCAACGGCGCCCTCGGGCAACGACACGGTAGACAACCCAGACGCAGAATCTCTCGACCCAGACGATGTTGTGGCACGAGTGTTGGCGAGCGCTGACAGCAAAGCTGCCGGTTACTCACTGTTCCGGAGTGGGTCAGCCCAGGCCCTCCAAGCGCAGTCCTTCGGCGAGTACGACAGCAGTGACCACGACGGTGACCAGTCCGAACGTGCCGACCGCAATGCCCTGCGCCGAGTCGGCGGACTCTCCACCGAGCTCGAAGACGTCACCGAGGTCGAATACCGCCAGCTCCGCCTGGAAAACGTTGTGCTGGTGGGCGTCTACACACACGGCACCGTCGACGACGCGGAAAACTCCATGCGCGAACTGGCCGCCCTCGCAGAAACCGCCGGGGCGACCGTGCTCGACGGCTTACTGCAGCGTCGCGCCACCCCCGATCCGAGCACCTATCTCGGTAAGGGCAAGGCCCAAGAAGTCGCCGACATCGTGAAAGCGCTCGGCGCCGATACGGTCATAGCCGACACCGAACTCGCGCCCAGCCAACGGCGTGCCCTCGAAGACGTCGTCAGGGTCAAGGTCATCGACCGTACAGCCGTGATCCTCGACATCTTCAGCCAGCATGCCAAGAGTCGCGAGGGTAAGGCGCAGGTGGAACTCGCCCAGATGGCCTACATGCTGCCCCGCCTGCGTGGTTGGGGTGACTCGATGTCCCGCCAGGCCGGCGGCCAGGTCGGAGGCGCCGGAGCCGGAATGGGGTCGCGTGGCCCCGGTGAGACCAAGATCGAACTCGACCGCCGCCGCATCCACACCCGTATGTCCAAACTGCGCAAGCAGATGGTCGAGATGAAGCCGGCCCGGGAGGCCAAACGCGCCAACCGCAAGCGCAACGCCGTTCCCTCCGTCGCCATCGTCGGCTACACCAACGCCGGCAAGTCCAGCCTGCTCAACCGGATCACCAAGGCCGGAGTGCTCGTTGAAAACTCCCTGTTCGCGACCCTCGACGCCACCGTGCGCAAGTCGACGACGCTTGACGGACGCCTGTATACCCTCACCGACACGGTCGGTTTCGTGCGCAACCTGCCGCACCAACTCGTCGAAGCATTTCGCTCGACCCTTGAAGAAGTCGCCGACGCCGACGTCATCGTGCACGTCGTTGACGGCTCGCACCCCGACCCGGTCGCCCAACTCGCCACCGTGCGCGACGTCATCTTCGAGGTCGGCGCCCGCGACATTCCCGAATTGGTCGTCTTCAACAAGAGTGACCTGATCAGCGACGATGACCGACTCGTTCTGCGCGGCCTGGAGCCGAAAGCAACGTTCGTGTCCGCGCGCACCGGTGAGGGCATCGAGACCGTCCTTGCCGCCGTGGCGCTCCTGCTGCCGACACCGCAGATTCAACTCGACCTGCTCATTCCCTACGACCGCGGCGACCTCATCGCAGTTTTGCACGATCTGGGTCGCATTGAGACCACCGAATATGTGGAGACCGGCACCCATGTCACGGCCTTCGTCACCGCGGAGATCGAAGCATCCTTCGCTCCGTATGTCATCATGCCCGGGCTTTCCGCCTAACGGTCGACAGACCGCCGCGAGCCGCGATGACACGAACTGTCATATTCGGGCGCGGCGGTGGTGGTGTTGTTAGTGTCTAATCAATCGTTGCCGACGGAATTCGTTCCTCGGCATGGAGCGACAGCCGAGCCCGGCATCCGCCCGCGAAGAACCGCCAGTCTTGGCGCGTCCGCGGCCGCCTGGCCACCACCGCTGTACCGCTTCTGCCGAATGAGGGACCATGACCGCGACAGGGATTTCCGCGTGTAACACCCGCCCGGCGTTCTCGTTCGAGGTGTACCCACCGAAATCGGTGGCCGCAGCATCCGCTCTCACCCGCACGATCGATCATCTCGCCGCCGCCGGTCCGGAGTTCATCTCGGTCACCTATGGTGCCAACGGTTCCTCCCGCAACTCCTCGCTCGACGTTTTGCGCTACATCAAGGACCACACGTCTGTGGACGCCATGGCCCACCTCACCTGCGTCGGCTCCTCGCACGCAGACGCCAGTCGGCTCATTCGGGAGTTCCTCGACGCTGGCATCGACAGCTTCCTCGCGATTCGCGGAGACGCACCGCAGGGCACGGTTGACGGCGACACTACATTTCTCGGCGACCTGCACAGCGCCGGGGAGTTGGTGCAGCTCATCCACCGCGTGCAGACCGAACGCGTGCCCTATACCGAGACGGTGATTCCCGGTCTTCCCGGTGCCCGTGGGGTGAAAACCGAACGCAACAAGGTGCGCATCGGCGTCGCGGCCTTCCCCAACGGCCACCCCAACTCGCGGTCGGTCACCCAGGATATCGACACACTGTTGGCCAAGCAGGCCGCCGGGGCCAACTTAGCGATCACCCAGCTGTTCTTTCACGCCGACGATTATCTGAGCTTCATCCAACGAGCTCGTTCTGCCGGAGTGTTCTTCCCCATTCTTCCCGGCATCATGCCGGTGACCAGCCCGAACCGGTTGCGTCGCATCCTGCAGCTCTCCGGTGAAAAATTGCCGGCCGAACTGTCCATCGAACTCGAGGTCGAACCGACCGAGGAAGGACAGCGGCAGATCGGCATCGACTACGCCGTACGACTCGGGCAGGACGTTCTCGCCGGCGGTGCCCCCGGCCTCCACCTCTATGCCTTTAACCAGCACGATACCGTGCTGTCGATACTCGAGGGGTGTGGGGCGCGTACCGTGCCCGCAGTCATGCCCTAGGCCTCGCGCCCGTTCCAGCGCGTAGGCCCACCGACCACGTTCGTTCTCTTCGACCATTCCAGCCACAATCGCTCAGTGAAGGAATCACCATGCCCAGCGCGCCCGTATCCAGCACCTTTCCCTCCGGCACCATCCTCGGTTACCCCCGCATCGGAAGGCGGCGGGAGCTGAAGAAAGCCGTCGAAGCATTCTGGTCCCAAGCGATCGATGCCGCCGCCCTCGAAGCTGTCGCCGCCGGGCTGCGGCAGCAGACTCGCGACAGGCTCGTCGATCTCGGTCTCGGCCGCACCGACTCCTCGATCCCCGAGTCGTTTTCCTACTATGACCAGGTACTTGACACCATCGTCGCCGTTGGCGCGATCCCCAGCCGGTTTGCCTCACTCGTCGCCGCAGACGGAACCCTCGACTTGGCTGGCTACTTCACCCTGGCGCGGGGCGAGGGTGAGAACCTGCCCCTCGAAATGACCAAGTGGTTCGACTCCAACTACCATTACCTCGTGCCCGAGATCGGCCCGGAGACGGTGTTCTCGCTCGCCGGTGACCGGATCGTGCGTGAATTCGTCGAAGCCAAAGCCGCCGGCTTCCTCACCCGTCCGGTGCTCGTCGGGCCGGTCACGTTCCTGTTGCTGAGCAAGGCCAGCGATGAAGCTCCGGCCGGATTCTCGCCACTGTCCCGGCTCGATGATCTCCTTCCTGTTTACGCGGCGCTTCTGGCGCGGCTAGCGGATGCCGGCGCCGACTGGGTGCAGCTCGACGAGCCGGGCCTGGTGAGTGAATCCATCGACGTGCCGCGCGCCGAGACGCTGGCGGCCGTCGCATCCGCTTACGGGGTGCTGGGTCGGTTGGCCGGCCGGCCGGCGCTGTTCGTTGCAGCGCCCTACGGCAGCCTCGATGATGCCCTCCCGGTTCTCGCCGCCACAGCCGTCGAAGCAATCGGCCTCGACCTGGTGCGGGGAAGTCTGCCGCAGGCGGTTCCGGGGCTGGCTGGTAAGACTCTCGTCGCCGGAGTGATTGACGGCCACAACATCTGGCGCGGCGACCTGACCGGGGCCATCGGAGTTGCTGAGGGTGTGCGGGCGCTGTCAGGCTCCGTTTCCGTCTCCACCTCGACCTCCCTGCTGCACGTGCCGCACGATGTGCTCGATGAAACGTCGCTGCCGGGCTCATTGGTGAGCTGGCTGGCCTTCGCCGACCAGAAGGTGGGGCAGGTCGCTACCCTCGCTCAGGGACTCGTCCATGGACGCACCGCGATCGCCGGGCCGTTGGCTGAAGCCGAAGCGGCGCTGGCTGCGCGGCACAGCGCCCCGGGCGTGCGCGACGGCGCCGTGCGCCGCCGTGCCGCGGCGCTCACCGACGCCGACTTCAGCCGGGGCGCTTACGCCGATCGACTGAGCGCGCAGGATGCCGCCTTGCAGCTGCCACCGTTGCCGACAACCACGATCGGATCGTTCCCGCAGACCGGTGACATACGCCGAACACGCGCCCAGTTTCTCAAGGGAACCCTGGCCGCCGACGAGTATCGGTCCCTGATGCGCGCCGAGATCGCCCGGGTGGTGGCCCTGCAGGAGGAGATCGGCCTTGACGTGCTCGTGCACGGAGAGCCCGAACGCAATGACATGGTGCAGTACTTTGCCGAAAACCTCGATGGGTTTGCGGTGACCGAGAACGGCTGGGTGCAGTCCTACGGCAGCCGCTGCACGCGGCCGTCCATTCTGTGGGGTGACGTATCGCGCCCGGCACCGATCACGGTGGACTGGTCGGTGTATGCGCAGAGCCTGACGGCGAAGCCGGTCAAGGGCATGCTGACCGGACCGGTCACGATTCTGGCGTGGTCCTTTGTGCGCGATGACCAGCCGCTCGGCGAGACCGCCCGCCAGGTAGCCCTGGCCCTGCGCGATGAAATCGGAGATTTGGAGGCTGCGGGCATCAAGATCGTCCAGGTCGACGAACCGGCCCTGCGCGAACTGTTACCGCTGAAAGAGAAGGACCACGCGGACTACCTGGATTGGTCGGTCGGCTCGTTCCGGCTCGCCACGGCCGGTGTAACGGATGCGACCCAGATTCACACCCACCTCTGCTATTCGGAGTTCGGCGTTGTCATCGAAGCCATCCGCAACCTTGACGCGGACGTCACGAGTATCGAAGCGGCCCGTTCCCGGATGGAGGTCGTGCGGGAGATCGAGGCTGGCGGGTTCGACCACGGCATCGGTGCCGGAATCTATGACATTCATTCACCCCGGGTGCCGAGCGTAGACGAATTGACGACCCTGCTCGATACCGCCCTGGAATCGATTCCCGAACGCCAGGTCTGGGTGAACCCGGACTGTGGCCTCAAGACGCGTGGCTACGACGAAACCGTGCGGTCGCTGCAGAACATGCTCGCCGCCACGCGGGTGGTGCGCGAACGCCTCAGCACGAACGTGATCGTCTGACGCGGTGACAAAAAGGGCCCGACCACCTGCTGGTGGTCGGGCCCTGTTGTGCGACACCAATCAGCGCGACGACTAGACCGAGCGCAGTACCGCGACGACTTTGCCGAGGATATCGGCAAAGTCACCGATAATTGGCTCGAAGTTACTGTTGCGTGGCAGTAGCCAGGTGTGACCATCGCGCTTCCGCAAGACCTTGACCGTGGCCTCATTGTCGAGCATGGCCGCGACGATCTCGCCGTTCTCTGCGGTCTTCTGCTGACGAACAACGACCCAGTCGCCGTCGCAGATGGCGGCGTCGATCATGGATTCACCCACAACCTTGAGCATGAACAACTCTCCCTGCCCCACGAGTTGGCGGGGAAGCGGAAAGATCTCGTCTATCTGCTGGTCGGCCGTGATCGGGATGCCCGCGGCGATGCGACCGACGAGGGGTACCATCGCAGCATCGCCGACCTGTACGCCCGGGTGAAAGCTGTCCTGGTCACCGGTGCTGACGTCTTCAGGGGCACGCTGAATCTCGATGAGGACTTCGAGGGCACGGGGGCGATTCGGGTCGCGGCGCAGGTAACCGCTGAGTTCGAGTTGATTGAGCTGGTGGGTCACGCTCGACAGGGAGGCGAGACCGACCGCATCGCCGATTTCACGCATGCTCGGCGGGTAACCGCGCGAGCTCACCGAGCGCTGGATCACGTCGAGAATAGCGAGCTGGCGTTGGCTCAAACTTTTGCGGCGCCGAGTGCCGCCTTTGTCGCGGGTGCCACTGGTGTCTTGTGTCACGATGTGCCCTCCTGGAGTAGGTCCCGCCTGGCCTGAAACCGTGTCATGCGGGAATGTCGGTGGTGTCTGGTTGAGTGTCAATGCAACAACTGTCCTATCGAAAGTTTATCCAGTTCCATACCTTGAAACAAACACTTATTCGAGTGTGTTGCGCTCAATTTCGGGCTACGACGAGAAAAAGCTTGCATGTTCGATTATTCGAAGTTATATTCGGAACATAGTTTCGTATCCGGACCTCCCGGCCGAGGTTCGGATACGAGACTCGCAAGCGCCTACCTTGGAGGTTTGACATGACCACAGCATGTGCATCAACAGTTCCCGTTTCGGCAGCCCCCACGCCGGTCCCGCGCCTTCGTCTCACCCGCCGCGGTCGCGTGGTTTTCACAACTCTCGCTGCCGTACCGCTGGTGATCGGCGCCGCGTCTTTCGCCATCAACGGGGGTGCGGCCGGGGCGGCGGACTCCGCCACGGGCATCGACCTCATGTCATACACGACCGACTCCGGAATCGTCACGACCCTCACGTACTCGCCAACCGACGTCGGTTCTGCTCGGTTCATCACGGTCGAACCCGGCCAGACCTTGTGGGACCTCGCCGAAGACATTTCGCCGTCGGCCGACCCGCGCGACGTAGTGGCCGACATTAAACGACTCAACGGCCTGGCTGTTGAAACGTTGCAGCCGGGCCAGCGCTTGGAAATCCCCTCCGACTCCTAAGAATGTATCGGCAGACGCACAGGGCCGTAGCATGGAGAGGGTGACCAGTCTCGAAGATCTCCCGCTCCGCACCAATCTGCAGGGCCTCACCCCGTACGGTGCTCCGCAATTGCACGTTCCGGTGGCCCTGAACGTCAACGAGAACACACACCCCATTCCTGATGCGGTAGCGCAAGACATCCTCGCTAGCCTGGCTGAAGCCATCCACTCGGTGAATCGGTATCCCGACCGTGAGTTCACGGCGCTGCGCGAGGCGCTGGCGCTGTACCTCGGTGCGGGGCTCACCGCCGACAATATCTGGGCGGCGAACGGGTCCAACGAAGTGCTCCAGCAGGTGCTTCAAGCGTTCGGCGGGCCGGGGCGCACCCTGCTTGGCTTTGCCCCGACGTACTCGATGTACTCGATTCTCGCCTCTGGTACCGACACCACCTGGATTCCGGGCGCGCGTGACGCCGACTTCGAGCTCTCTCCGGTTACCGCCGTGAGCGAGGTTACCCGAATCAACCCCAACATCGTTTTTCTCTGCTCCCCGAACAACCCCACCGGCACCCCGCTCTCGCTTGACACCATCGCCGCCGTTTACGACGCGACCGACGGCATCGTTGTCGTTGACGAGGCCTACGCCGAATTCGCGCCCGCTGGCACCCCGAGCGCGGTCACCCTGCTGCCCGGTCGGGAACGGCTTCTCGTCTCCCGAACCATGAGCAAAGCCTTCGCCTTTGCCGGTGCCCGGGTCGGCTACCTGGCTGCTGATCCGGCGGTGACGGATGCCCTTCGCCTGGTCCGTCTGCCGTACCACCTCTCGGCCCTGACTCAGGCCGCTGCGAACGCCGCCCTGGCGCACAGCGCCGAGATGCTCGCCATGGTCGACGATATTCGGGGGCAACGTGACCGGCTCGTGGTCGAGCTCGCCCGCCTGGGGTATTCCCCGCACCGAAGCTGGAGTAACTTCGTGCTCTTTGGAGGAGTGGCCGACCCGCGAGAAACCTTCGAGGCGTTGCTCGCTGAGGGAATCCTCATTCGCGACGTGGGTATTGCCGGCCACTTGCGGGTGACCGCCGGGTCCGAGAACGAGACGTCTCAGTTCCTCGAGGCACTGGGCCGCCTGGGGCGAGCAGGCACGTCCGGGCAAACCGATTCGGCCCGAGGCGAATAAGCTAACAGTATGAGTTCTCCTGTCGGCATTCTCGCGCCCCGCGTCGCCCACCTGCAACGGGAGACGAGTGAATCCAGTATCGACCTCTCGCTCAATCTCGACGGCACCGGCGTCAGCGATATCCGCACCTCGGTGCCGTTCTACGACCACCTCCTCACCGCGTTTGCGAAACACTCGCTGTGCGACCTCACTGTGCGTGCTTCCGGCGACATCGAAATTGACGTACACCACACGGTCGAAGACGTGGGAATCGTGCTCGGCCAGGCTATTCGCCAAGCGCTCGGCGACAAGTCGGGCATCTCGCGCTACGGTGACGCGCTGGTGCCGCTCGACGAGGCTCTCGCCCAAGCCGTCGTCGACATTTCGGGTCGCCCCTACCTGGTGCACACCGGCGAACCGGCCGGCTTCGAATTCCACCTGATCGGCGGACACTTCACCGGCTCCATGGTGCGTCACGTCTTTGAAGCCATCACCTTCCACGCCGGGTTGACCGTGCACGTCACCGTGCTGGGCGGTCGCGACCCCCACCACATCGCTGAAGCCGAGTTCAAGGCCTTCGCCCGCGCTTTTCGCCTCGCCAAGGCTCTCGACCCGCTGGTGCACGGCATCCCGTCGACCAAGGGTGCCCTGTGAGCCGGGTCGTTGTCTTCGACTACGGCACGGGCAATGTGCACTCCGCGGTCAAGGCGCTCGAACTGGCCGG
This sequence comes from Cryobacterium sp. Y57, assembly GCF_002929505.1. Classification (GTDB taxonomy): domain Bacteria; phylum Actinomycetota; class Actinomycetes; order Actinomycetales; family Microbacteriaceae; genus Cryobacterium. The sequence goes on along the minus strand of NZ_PJJL01000065.1, from coordinate 31,602 downwards.
CGCTGACGTCACCCTGACGAGCGATCGAACCGTCGCGCTCGAGGCCGACGGTCTCGTCGTACCCGGTGTCGGTGCATTCAGCGCTGTGATGGCCGCCCTCAAGGCGGTGCGCGGCGACGACATCGTCGATCGTCGCCTGGCTGGCGATCGTCCGGTGCTCGGCATCTGCGTCGGCATGCAGGTCATGTTTGAACACGGTGTCGAGCGTGGGATCGACACCGTGGGACTGGGTGAATGGCCCGGAACGGTCACCGAACTTTCCGCACCGATTCTGCCGCACATGGGCTGGGACACCGTCACGAGCGCCCCTGACTCCGTGCTCTTCCGAGGAATCGAAGAGGAACGGTTCTATTTCGTGCACTCGTACGCTGCCCAGTCCTGGACGCTCGAGGTTATGCCGCCGTTTCCCGAACCCCGGCTCACCTGGGCCGAACACGGGGCACCGTTTTTGGCTGCCATCGAGAACGGCCCGCTGAGCGCCACTCAGTTTCACCCCGAAAAATCCGGTGAGGCGGGCATCCGCCTGTTGAAAAACTGGATCGGCACTCTGCGCGACTAGCTCGGTGCACCTGGACTTCACAGTCCAAACTTTCCCGCCTACCCATCACCGGCACCTGTATGAACCTGGTCGCAACACGCGGCCGCACCAACCAAGGACACCAATGAGCGAGTTCAATAAGATACCGAGGCTCGTCCTCCTGCCCGCCGTCGATGTGGCCGCCGGTAAGGCAGTTCGTCTGACGCAGGGGGAAGCCGGTACGGAAACAAACTACGGTGACCCCGTCGATGCTGCGGCTGATTGGGCACGGCAGGGTGCAGAGTGGATTCACCTCGTCGACCTCGACGCAGCGTTTGGCCGGGGCAACAACACCGGCGTGATCAAAAAGGTCATCCGCCAGGTCAAGGGCGTCAATATCGAGCTCTCCGGCGGCATCCGCGATGATGAATCGCTGGAAGCGGCACTGACCACGGGCGTCAAGCGCATCAACCTCGGCACAGCGGCACTGGAAAATCCAGAGTGGGCGGCGAGCGTTATCGCGCAATACGGCGAGGCCGTTGCCGTTGGCCTCGACGTACGCGGTACGACCCTCGCCGCACGCGGCTGGACACAAGACGGTGGAGACCTCTGGCAGGTGCTCGAACGTCTCGAAGAAGCCGGCTGCGCCCGCTATGTTGTGACCGATGTCACCAAGGACGGCACCCTGCAGGGTCCGAACATCGATCTGCTTCGCCAGGTGCTCGACCGCACCCGCAAACCCGTGATCGCCTCCGGAGGCATCTCCAGCCTCGATGACATTGACGCCCTGCGCCGCCTGGTTCCGCTCGGGCTTGAAGGTGCCATCGTGGGCAAAGCACTGTACGCGGGGGCCTTCACCCTTGCTGAGGCACTGGACGTCGCGGGGGACTAATGGCGAAGGCGCGAAACCTCGGGTCCACCGGTGACTCTTCTGGACGTCCGGATGGTGCCGCGCCATCAGGTCAACCCGGCGATCACAACGAGTCAGCCAACATGGCCGACTCCGCCGGCCAGCCTTGGGTCGGTCGCGAATTCGAAGCGAATCTCGATGTCGGCGATGACGGATCCGCGCCAGCGCCTCTTGCCGAGGCGCTCGCCCGGTTCCAGGCGCGCGAGGCCGGGGAAGAGAGCGTCATCGACGCCATTCGCAGTTCTCGCCTGCTCATTCCTCTGGTGACCAAACTCGGCGATGCCGCCCTGAACGGGCGCGGCCAGACGATCGACAAAACCCAGGAGTTGTCGATCATCACCGTGGCCGGCCCGGACGGCCGCACCGTACTGCCTGCGTTCACGTCAACCGCCGCCATGACGACCTGGAATCCCCTCGCCCGGCCTGTTCCAGCGGATGCTGTGCGCGTCGCCTTGGCCGCCGCGCAGGAGAATACCGACCTCGTTGTGCTCGACCCGACGTCGCCCGGTGAATTCGTCATTCGCCGTCCGGCCCTATGGGCCATCGCCCAGTCCTTGCCGTGGACACCGAGTTACGCCAGTCACTGTGTCGCCGATGCTTTCACCGCATCGATCGCGACCGAACTTTCGGTACTGACCGTGCAGCTCTCTGCCGGTGACCCGTTTGGCCGGCTCACCGGCCCCGAGCTGGTGGTTCAACTGGAACTGGTCGACGGCCTCACCCAGACTGACCTCGATGCCATCCTCACTCGGCTCGGCACGCGCTGGTCGGAAAGCGAGACCATTACGACCAGCGTTGATTCGCTGAGCGTCAAGCTCGTCGCATCGGCCTGATACCCGATATTGGACCTGCTCAGTGCACTGTCGGTGGGGCAGGCGAGAATGACGGTATGACCGACATTCTCGATCAATTCTCCCCGGCGGCTCGGGCCTGGTTCACCGAGGCGTTTGCCGCGCCGACCGCGGCGCAGCTCGGTGCGTGGACTGCTATCGCGCAAGGGTCGCACGCCCTCGTCGTGGCTCCCACCGGATCGGGCAAGACCCTCGCCGCCTTCCTGTGGGCCATCGACCAGTTGGCGAACGAGTCAGCACCGGCATCAGCCGAGCCCGGTGCCCGGCACACGGGTACCCGTGTGCTCTATATTTCACCGCTCAAAGCCCTCGGCGTTGACGTCGAACGCAACCTCACCGCGCCGCTGGTGGGAATCACCCGTGCCGCGCAACGGCTTGGACTTCAGCCGCCACAGGTCACGGTCGGTGTGCGTTCGGGAGATACGTCGACCGCTGACCGCCGCAGATTGATCTCCTCGCCCCCCGACATCCTCATCACCACTCCGGAATCATTGTTTCTGATGCTGACGTCGGCAGCTCGGGAATCGCTGAGCGATGTGCAGACGGTCATCATCGACGAAATACATGCGGTCGCAGCCAGTAAGCGCGGCGCTCACCTCGCCGTATCGCTCGAACGCCTCGACGCGCTCCTCGACCACCCGGCCCAACGCATCGGGTTGTCGGCCACCGTGCGCCCGCAAAGCGAAGTGGCGCGCTTTCTCGGTGGCGCCGCGCCCGTTCACATCGTGGCGCCGCCCTCTCTGAAACGGTTCGACCTGCGCGTGGTCGTGCCGGTCGACGATATGAGCGACCTCGGGCCGGTGCCGCAACGCGAAGGGGTCACGTCGGCCGCTGCTGCGCAAACCGGGTCCATCTGGCCCCACGTTGAGGAGGCCATCGTTGACGAGGTACTGGCGCACTCCTCGAGCATCGTGTTCGCGAATTCCCGGAGACTGACTGAACGGCTGACAGCGCGCTTCAACGAAATCTACGCCGATCGCCTGGCCGGGGCGGAGGCATCCGCTCTGGTGCCGGTTTCGGTTGCCGAGGGCGAGCTGGCCGATCACGGTGTGCTGGCCGCGGTGCGCCCGCCGGCCGAGTTGATGGGGGCAAGCGGGCAGAGCATCGGCGCCGCGCCCTTGCTCGCGCGGGCGCATCACGGTTCCGTCAGCAAGGAACAACGCGCGTTCATTGAAGACGATCTGAAGTCGGGGCGGCTGCGCTGTGTCGTCGCGACCTCGAGCCTGGAACTCGGTATCGACATGGGCGCCGTCGATCTGGTCGTGCAGGTTGAATCGCCGCCATCGGTGTCGAGCGGGCTGCAGCGGCTCGGCCGGGCCGGGCACCAGGTGGGTGAGGTTTCGCGCGGGGTGATCTACCCCAAGCATCGCGCCGACCTCATCCACGCTGCGGTTGCCGCCGAGCGCATGGTGGCCGGGGCCATCGAAGCACTGCGGGTACCCACCAACCCGCTCGATATTCTGGCGCAGCAGACGGTCGCAGCCTGCGCGCTCGAGCCCATCGACGTGGAAACCTGGTTTGACACGGTGCGGCGCAGCGCGCCGTTTGCGACCTTGCCACGCTCGGCTTACGAGGCGACCCTTGACCTGCTCGCCGGCCGCTACCCGTCTGACCAGTTCGCCGAACTGCGCCCCCGCATTGTCTGGGATCGAGACAATGGCACACTGACCGGGCGGCCCGGGGCACAACGCTTGGCCGTGACGAGCGGCGGCACCATTCCCGACCGCGGCCTGTTTGGCGTCTTCATGGTCGGCGGCGAACAGATCACCGGCAAACGGGTCGGCGAACTCGACGAGGAGATGGTCTACGAGTCGCGGGTGAACGACGTCTTCGCGCTTGGCACCACGAGCTGGCGTATTCAGGAGATCACCCACGACCGGGTGCTCGTCGTGCCCGCTTTCGGGCAGCCAGGGCGGCTTCCGTTTTGGAAAGGTGATGGCCTCGGTCGCCCGGCCGAACTCGGCCGGGCCATCGGTGCGTTCGTGCGCGAGGTTGGGGCTCTGCCGCCCATCGAAGCCCAGGCTCGCTGCGCGGTGGGCGGCCTCGACCAGCGCGCAATCGACAACCTGCTGGCCTTCCTCGCCGAGCAACGCGCGGTCACCGGGCAGCTCTCGACCGACCGCACCCTCGTGGTCGAACGTTTTCGCGATGAACTGGGGGACTGGCGGGTTGTGCTGCACTCCCCGTTCGGTACCCCGGTGCACGCACCGTGGGCGCTCGCCGTGGGTGCTCGCGTGCGCGAACGCTACGGAATCGACGGCTCCTGCGTAGCCAGCGATGACGGTATCGTCGTGCGCATCCCCGACACCGAAACCGAACCGCCCGGCAGCGAACTCTTCGTTTTCGACCCCGATGAGCTCGAGCAGATCGTCATCGACGAGGTCGGTGGCTCCGCCCTGTTCGCTTCCCGGTTTCGGGAGTGCGCTGCCCGGGCACTGCTGCTGCCCAGGTACAAACCCGGTGCGCGCTCGCCGCTGTGGCAACAACGCCAGAAGGCCGCCCAGCTACTCGACGTGGCCCGTACCTTTCCCACCTTTCCGATCATTCTCGAGACCCTGCGTGAATGCCTTCAAGACGTGTACGACCTTCCGGCCCTCGGGGCGCTGGCCCGGCAGATCGGCTCCCGCGAATTGCGTCTGGTTGACACCGAGACCGAGACCGCCAGCCCGTTCGCGAGCACACTGCTGTTCGGTTACGTCGCCGCCTTCATGTACGAGGGAGACACCCCGCTCGCCGAGCGGCGCGCCACCGCCCTCGCCATCGATTCGAGCCTGCTGGCTGAACTGTTGGGGCGGGTTGAACTGCGTGAACTCCTCGACCCGAGCGTCATCGCTCAAACCGACCGAGAACTGCAACGGCTCGCGCCGGACTACCTGGCCAAGGGCGTGGAAGGTGTGGCCGATCTGTTGCGCACGCTGGGCCCGCTCAGCACCAGCGAGGTCGCCGAGCGGATGCTCATTCTCCCGCCGGAATCGCGGCCCGCGCAGGGCCTGCCGCTCGCGGAGAGCCCACCCGCCGTCCTTCCCGCCGAGCAGGCTCTGCTAGCTCTGGTCGACGTGCGCCGCGCCGTGCGCGTGAGCATCGGCGGTGAGGAACGCTGGGCAGCGGTCGAAGACGCCAGCCGATTGCGCGACGCTCTCGGCGTTCCCCTGCCGATCGGGGTGTCCGCTGCGTTTACGGAATCCGTGGCTGATCCGCTCGGCGATCTGGTGAGCCGCTACGCACGCTCGCACGGCCCCTTCACCACCGCCGCCGTCGCCGACCGATTCGGCCTCGGCACCGCCGTCGTGCAGATTGCCCTCAAACGCCTTGCCGACGCCCGGCGTGTCGTAGCCGGCGAATTCCGGCCGAACGGTTCCGGCCTGGAATGGTGCGACGCCGAGGTGCTGCGGCGCCTGCGTCGTCGTTCCCTCGCGGCGCTCAGGCACGAGGTGGAACCGGTGGACCAGCAGGCCATTGGACGGTTCCTGCCGGTCTGGCAGCAAGTGGGCGGCAAGCTGCGCGGAATCGATGGCGTCGCATCCGTTGTCGAACAGCTCGAAGGGGCGCGCATTCCGGCGTCCGCCTGGGAGACGCTCATTTTGCCGGCCCGGGTGAGCGACTACCAACCGGGGATGCTCGACGAACTCACCAACGCGGGGGAGGTGCTCTGGGCGGGCGCGGGAACCCTCGCCGGCAACGATGGTTGGGTCAGTCTGCACCTCGCCGAAACGGCCCAACTCACCCTGCCGCTTCCCATCGATGCGGAGACGACGCCGCTACAGCAGGAGATCCTGACGACCCTGGGCGGTGGCGGTGCATACTTCTTCCGACAGCTGTCTGACGCCGTCGGCAGCCAGGACGACGCCGCACTGGTGCAGGCGTTATGGGACCTGGTCTGGGCCGGTCTGATCAACAATGACACGTTCGCTCCGGTGCGGTCGCTGCTGGCTGGCGGGCACACGGCCCACCGGCAGAGCCGGGCCGCGCCGCGCGCCCGTCTGCATCGCGGGCGGTCGATGCCGCGGCCGAACCTGCCGAGTCGCAGTGGTCCGCCGACGGTCTCAGGCCGATGGTCGATCCTTCCAGTGGCCGACGAGTCCCCAACCCGCCGCGCCCACGCGCTGGGGGAGACGCTGCTCGAACGCTATGGCGTGGTGACCCGGGGGGCGGTAATGGCGGAAAGCGTGATTGGCGGTTTCTCACTCGTCTACCGCACCCTCACCGGGTTTGAAGAGATGGCCCGCTGCCGCCGCGGCTACTTCATCGAGGGGCTCGGCGCAGCCCAGTTCGCTACCGGCGGCACCATCGACCGGCTGCGCACGTTCGCTGTGGGCGTGTCCCAGACGTCCGTGGACGTGAGGAACACCGCCCCCCTGGACGCTGTTGCCCTGGCCGCGACCGACCCGGCGAACGCCTATGGCGCCGCGCTGCCGTGGCCGACCCTGCCTGGCGACACCACCCACCGCCCGGGTCGAAAGGCGGGCGCACTCGTCGTTCTTGTCGACGGTGCCCTCGTGCTGTATGTCGAGCGCGGCGGTAAAACCGTGGTTGCTTTTGAAACGGATGAGCAGGTGCTCACGGCGGCCACCGTGAGCCTGGCCGCCCTGGTCACCAACGGTCGCGTGCAGAGGATTGCGGTGGAAACGGTCAACGGCGTGTTCGTGATCGGCACCGCCGTGGGCGGGGCCTTGCGCGCCGCCGGGTTCACCGAGACCCCGAAAGGGCTGAGGCTGCGTGCCTGAGGGCGATACCGTCTACCGCACCGCCCGTTCCCTCGACCAGGCCCTGGGCGGCAGTATCCTGACCGGCTGCGACATTCGGGTACCCGCTTTCGCTACGGTCGATCTGACGGGACAGACCGTGCACGAGGTCGTCAGTCGCGGCAAACATCTGCTGCACCGGGTCGGTGAGACGAGCATCCACTCGCATTTGAAGATGGAGGGTGCCTGGCACCTGTATCGACCGGGCACGCGGTGGCAGCGGCCGGCGTTTCAGGCACGCATCGTGCTGCAGACGACCGAGTGGGTTGCCGTGGGGTTCGAACTCGGCGTGCTGGAGCTCGTGCCGACCCGGGCTGAAGCCGAGGTGGTCGGCTACCTTGGATCCGATCTGCTCGACGCCGAGTGGAGCAGAGCCAACGCTGCCGAGGCCACCAGGCGCCTTGCTGCCCACGGTGAGCAGCCGATCATCGTAGCCCTTGCTGACCAGCGCAATCTGGCCGGGCTGGGCAACGTCTATGTCAACGAGCTCTGTTTTCTACGCGGATTGCTGCCGAACCGGCCCGTGGCTGAGGTCACTGACCTCGCCGGACTCGTGATGCTCGCCCGGCGCCTGCTCGTGGCCAATAAAGACCGTGACGAGCGCACGACCACCGGCAACCTGCGCCGAGGATCCCAGCTCTGGGTCTACGGGCGGGCCGGGCAGCCCTGTCGGCGGTGTGGCAGCCGCATCCGGAAGGGACGGCTCGGCCGTACCGAACTCGAGTTGCGCGACACCTACTGGTGCCCGCGCTGCCAGACCTGAGACTGCCAGACCTGAGACTGCCAGACCTGAGACTGCCAGACCTGAGACTGCCAGGCACACGGTTAGGTGACTGGGCCGGTGTACTTCTCACCGGGGCCCTCGCCGATTGGATCTTGCACGAAGGACGCCTCGCGGAACGCCAGCTGTAGGGAACGCAGGCCGTCCCGCAGGCTGCGGGCGTGCATGTCGGCGATATCGGGGGCAGCCGCCGTGACCAGTCCGGCGAGGGCCGTGATGAGCTTGCGCGCCTCGTCGAGATCGATCTGGGCGTCGGGATCTTCGGCGAGGCCACACTTCACGGCGGCCGCGCTCATGAGGTGCACCGCGGCCGTGGTGATGATCTCCACAGCGGCCACATCGGCGATATCGCGTGTTGCCTGGGCAGCATCCCGCTCAAAATCAGTTTCCCGCTCAAAATCCGCATTCTGCTCAAAACCCGTATCGTGCTCAAAACTTTGGCTCACTGCATTCCTCTGCTAGGCTACTCTTTGGTTCCGGGACAATAGTCTCGGTACGAAAGTGGAGAATCTCCCACCCGCGCATACCGCTTCATCAAGGTTACCGGGTAGTTTGCACTCCGCCGTCGCGTTATCACCTCCTTCAAGAAGGTGACAAAGCGAGGGTAGACAGGGTGTCGTGTGAAACAGGTCAACGACAGAGTTGGCATGAAAAGCGCGTGATTTTCCTCCTTCGTCCCCAATCAGCATCCGCTGACTGGTTGTGATCACGAAGTTAACCAAGAGGAGAGACGCATCAGCGATCCCCGTACAAATGACCGTATACGCGTCCCCGAAGTTCGTCTCGTTGGTCCCAACGGCGAGCAGGTCGGGGTCGTGGCGATTGATGTTGCCCTGCGCCTGGCACAGGATGCCGACCTCGATCTCGTCGAAGTTGCACCTGAAGCCAAGCCGCCCGTGGCCAAGATCATGGACTACGGCAAGTTCAAGTACGAGGCTGCGCAGAAGGCCAAGGAGGCCAGGCGCAACCAGGCGAACACGATCCTCAAGGAGGTTCGTTTCCGTCTCAAGATCGATACGCACGACTATGAGACCAAGCGCAAACGCGCCGAAGGCTTCCTGAAGAGCGGTGACAAGGTCAAGGCCATGATTCTCTTTCGTGGCCGTGAACAGTCCCGCCCCGATCAGGGCGTACGACTGCTCCAAAAATTTGCCGAGGATGTCGCCGAGTACGGTTCCGTGGAATCTACTCCGATGATCGACGGTCGAAACATGGTCATGGTGATTGGCCCGTTGAAGAACAAGTCAGAAGCCAAGGCTGAGATCAACGCCCACAAGGCTGCCGAGAAGGCAGACAAGGTCGCCGATAAGGCAGACAAGGTTGCCGATAAGGCAGCGAAACAGGAGGAACCACATGCCTAAGATGAAGACCCACTCCGGAACCAAGAAGCGTTTCAAGGTCACCGGAAGCGGAAAGATCATGAAGCAGCAGGCCGGACTTCGACACAACCTCGAGGTCAAGAGCACGCAGCGCAAGTCCCGTTTGAACCAGGACCAGGTGCTGGCTAAGTCGGATCAGAAGACCATCAAGAAGCTTCTCGGTCTGTAAACCAGGCCCTAATAGTAGGCCCGTAACGAATAAGGATTTGTAAAAAATGGCAAGAGTAAAGAGGGCCGTAAACGCCCACAAGAGTCGCCGCGTTATTCTCGAACGCGCCAAGGGCTACCGCGGTCAGCGTTCACGCCTGGTCACCAAGGCGAAGGAACAGCTCACTCACTCCTTCACCTATAGCTACCGTGACCGTCGTGCACGCAAGGGCGACTTCCGTCGCCTGTGGATCCAGCGGATCAACGCTGCGTCGCGCGTCAACGGCCTCACCTACAACCGTCTGATCCAGGGCCTCGGCCTGGCTGGCATCGAGGTTGACCGTCGTATCCTCGCCGACCTGGCCGTCAACGAGGCAGCGACGTTCGCCGCCCTCGTCGAGAGCGCCAAGGCTGCCCTTCCCGTCGACACCTCGGCACCGAAGGTCGCCGTCACGGCGTAGGGCGTTACCCCGATCGGTTCACCATCAGCTGCCTCCTGGGCGTGAATGTGGTGAAAGATCGGCAGTTGTGAATTGAACAGTGAGGAGCGGGCGACGTGGTCGTCCGCTCCTTTTTCTGTAAGTAAACCTTGTGCAACTAAACTCAAGATCATGCTTGATAATCCACGTTTACCGCGCGTCCGTTCCGTCGCAAAACTTGCCAAGCGCGACGCGCGCCTCGAGTCCGGTCTTTTTCTGCTCGAAGGCCCGCAGGCCGTTTCCGAAGCGCTCACCTTTCGCCCAGAGCTCGTCGTGGAGTTGTTCGCGACGCCCACCGCGCTCGATCGCTACACCGATCTAGCCCAGAAAGCGGTCGCTGCCCAGGTCGAGGTGGAGTTCGTCTCCGAAGAGGTGCTCGAGGCTATGGCCGACACGGTCACCCCGCAGGGCTTCGTGGCGGTCTGTCACCAGTTCCCCACCTCGGTAAAGAAAATCTTCAATGCCGAGCCCAAGCTCGTCGCCATCCTCGAAGAGGTGCGCGATCCCGGCAACGCCGGCACCATCATTCGGGCAGCGGATGCCGCGGGCGCGGACGCCGTCATCCTCACCGGTCGCAGCGTCGACCTGTACAACCCCAAGGTCATCCGTTCCTCCACCGGCTCCATCTTTCATCTGCCCGTCGCTATCGCGGCCGACCTCTCCGACGTACTCGACCGTGCCCGGGCGGCCGGGCTGCAGCTCTTTGCCGCCGACATCAAGGGTTCCGACCTGCTGACCGCCCGCAACGAGGGCTTGCTTGCAGCTCCGACCGTGTGGCTATTCGGCAACGAAGCGCGCGGCCTGACCGACGAAGACCTGGCCCGAGTCGACCGCAGCGTGAGCGTTCCGATCTACGGCGAAGCCGAGTCGATGAACCTCGCGACCGCGGCATCCGTGTGCCTGTATGAGAGCGCATTCGCCCAGCGCGCCTGACCTCTTGCGTAGCACAGATACGCGATGCCCGGACTGTTACAAATGCGTTGCTGTCCGGGCATTTGGCATGTCCAGACACGCGTTCTGTCCTAAGTTAGGGAGTATGGAGCCCACAGATTCGTCCCCGGCCACCTCGAACATCACCGTTCGTCGGGGCGAACCGCTCGTCGTCGTTAAAGACATCAACAAGCACTACGGAGAACTGCACGTTCTCAAGAACATCAATGCCGTGGTCAACCGCGGCGAAGTTGTGGTGGTGATTGGTCCGAGTGGGTCGGGCAAATCCACCCTGTGTCGGGCGATCAACCGCCTCGAGACCATCGATGACGGTGTGATCACCATCGACGGTGTGAAGTTGCCGGAAGAGGGCCGCGCCCTGGCCACGCTGCGCGCTGACGTCGGAATGGTCTTTCAGGCGTTCAACCTGTTCGCCCACAAGACCGTGCTCGACAACGTCACTCTTGGTCCAATCAAGGTGCGCGGCCTGTCGAAAGCGGATGCCGAGAAGAAGGCCATGGCCCTGCTCGAGCGCGTCGGCGTGGCCAACCAGGCCAAGAAGATGCCGGGCCAACTGTCCGGTGGGCAGCAGCAGCGCGTGGCAATCGCCCGGGCGCTAGCCATGGAACCGAAGCTCATCCTGCTCGACGAGCCCACCAGCGCTCTCGACCCGGAAATGATCAACGAGGTGCTCGAGGTCATGGTCGACCTCGCCAACGAGGGTATGACGATGATCGTCGTCACCCACGAGATGGGCTTCGCCCGCAAGGCTGCGGACCGCGTCATCTTTATGGCGGAGGGCGAGATAGTGGAGGAGACCTCACCCGAGGAGTTTTTCACGAACCCGCAGAGCGCGCGCGCGCAAGACTTTCTGTCCAAAATTCTCGACCACTAATCCGACGGACGCTCACTCGAGCAGATTCACCAGCCACAGGGTTGCCACAACTTATCCCGACACCTCCCTTCCCAACCAGAAAAGGAATCACAATGCGCAAGAAACTCAGTCTCCTGGCCACAGCAGCCACGGCGGCACTGCTTCTGGCCGGATGCGCCAGCGGCGACACTGCAGGCACCGGATCGTCCGAAGCTCCCGCCGCCGGTGGCGCTTTCGAGGTCGCCACCGACGTGTCCCTGACCGGCAGCCCTACCTACGACGCCATGAAGTCGGCCGACAAGGTCGTCATCGGTGTCAAAGAGGACCAGCCCGGCCTCGGCTTCCTCGATGCCACGACCGGGGAACGCACCGGTTTCGACATCGAGATCGCCCAGTGGGTTGCCGCCTCGCTCGGGTTTGCCCAGGACAAGATCGAGTACAAGGCTATTCCGAGCGCGAACCGCGAGTCCGCCATCGTCAACGGCGACATCGACTACTACGTCGGGACCTACTCGATCACGGACAAGCGCAAGGAACAGATCGACTTCGCTGGACCGTACTTCATCACGGGTCAGGGTCTTTTGGTCGCCGCTGGCGACGATTCGATCAAGAGCGAGAACGACCTGGCCGGCAAGACCGTCTGTTCGGCTACCGGCTCGACGCCGTTACAGAACATCACGGCCAACTTCCCTGACACGAAGACCAATTCCTTCGATACCTACTCGCAGTGCGTTGAAGCGCTGAAGGATGGCCAGACCGACGCGGTCACGACCGACCAAGCCATCCTGATCGGCTACGCCTCTCAGGATCCCGACAACCTCAAGGTTGTCGGCGAACCGTTCTCGGTCGAAAACTACGGTGTCGGCCTTCCCAAGGGTGACGACGCCCTCCGCGCCTTCATCAATGACACGTTCACCAACGGCAACAGCAGCTGGCAGGCCATCTACGACGAAACCCTGGGTCTCTCGGGCACCGTCGTCGAGCAGCCTGCGGTCGACGCGTACTAAGCACCCCGAGCGACGGTCGGTGGCGACATACTCGCCGCCGCCGACCCGAGCTGACAGTCACCACCATCAAGAACGAAAGGAGAGGTTCGGCCTATGGACACACTGCTCAATAACCTCGACGTCTTCGTCGACGGGTTCACTTTGACGCTGCAGGTGTTCCTCTGGTCCGCCCTCTTCGCCCTGATTCTTGGAACCATCGTCGGCGCCATGCGTGTTTCCCCGGTCGCCCCCATGCGCTGGGTCGGCACCGGCTACGTCAACCTTGTGCGCAACACTCCGCTGACCTTGCTCATGTTCTTCTTCGCCTTTGGCTACCCCAAACTTGACCTTCCCAACGTCAGCTACACCACGTTGGCGATCTTCGCGTTGGGGCTCTATACCGCCACCTACGTCGCCGAGACGCTCCGCGCTGGCATCAACACGGTTCCGCTGGGTCAGGCGGAAGCCGCCCGTGCGATCGGGCTCACCTTCGGCCAGAGCATGTCGCACATTTTGATGCCACAGGCGTTTCGCGCAGTGATTCCGCCCATGATGAGCGTGTTCATCGCGCTGCTCAAGAACACCACGGTCGCTGCGGGTTTCTCCGTCGCCGAGGCCGGGTACATTCGTGCGAGCCTCTCCGAACGTGGCGAACCCGCTATCGTCGTGCTGCTCTGGGTGGCCTTGTTCTTCATCCTGCTCGTGGCCGTTCTGTCCTTTGTTCAGCGGATGCTGGAAAACCGTTTGAAGGTGCTGCGATGAGTAACGTGCTGTTTGACGCTCCCGGCCCCCGCGCTCGCGTACGCCACCGCTACATCGGTGCGGTCACACTGCTCGTCGTGCTCGCAATCTTTGGTTTCATCTTGTATCGCTTCATTGCGACGGACCAGTTCACCGCACAAAAATGGAACATCTTTACCGTTCCTTACGCGCAGGGCAAGATCGTCGAAGCTACTCTCGCCACGCTGAAAGCATTCGGCTTAGCCGCCGTGCTCAGCCTGACCCTCGGGCTGCTGCTCATGGTCGGCCGGGTCTCGAAGCATAAATGGATCAGCACGCCAACGTATATTTTCGTTGAGTTGTTCCGCGCTGTTCCGCTACTGATCCTGATCATGATCATGTACTACGGCCTTCCGCCGCTCGGCTACACCTTCGTCACTCCCTTCATCGCCGTCGTGACAGGGCTCACGCTGTACAACGGTTCCGTGCTGTCGGAAGTGTTTCGCGCCGGCATCGAATCGCTGCCGAAGGGCCAGGCCGAGGCCGCCTACGCGATCGGAATGACCAAGACCCAGGTCATGCGCATGATCCTGCTGCCTCAGGCCTTGCGTGCCATGGCTCCGGTGATCGTGTCGCAGCTCGTTGTCGTGCTCAAGGACACTGCCCTCGGCTTCATCGTCACCTTCCAGGAGCTGTTGTATCTGGCTAAGTCCTACGGCACACAGGTGCAACTCGGGTCGCCGATCATCCCGTCTACCATCGTCGTCGCAGCCATCTACATCTCGCTCTGCCTGCTTTTGGCGGGCCTTGCAAAGTTCATCGAGGTGCGCACCAAGCGTGGTCCTGCCAAGAACATCAGGGCGCAGCAACTCGTCAACGAAGCCGCTTAGGCGAGCGGATGCCCGTTCCGGCCCGCGCGGCCGTCCCGGGTAAGCGGGCCCGTTGCACGCACTAAACTTGGGCCTTGTGTCTGTTCCCAGCGTTCCCCCAGAGCCCACCACGCCATCCGATCCCGCTGACGCCATCGCATCCGGTGCGGCCGAACCGTTGATCTCGGAAGCTGCCGTCAATGCCGCGGTTGACGCGGCGCTGACCGCCATTGCCACCGCCGACACGACCGCCGCCCTCAGGCTCGTGCGCAGCGAACACGCGGGGGAGTCCTCACCGCTGTCGAAGCTCAACGCCTTGATGCGCAGCGTGCCCGGCAACCAGAAGGCCGCTGCCGGCAAGCTCGTTGGCCAAGCCCGCGGCGCCGTCACCAAGGCGTTGACCGCTCGCGAAAATGACATTGGCAGCGCTGAAGCCGCCGCCCGCCTGCTCGCCGAAACGGTAGACGTCACCGCCGCAGCGTCAACCTGGAAACCGGGGGCGCGGCATCCGATCTCGCTGCTCAGCGAGCGCGCCGCCGATGTCTTCGTGGCCATGGGCTGGGAGGTCGCCGAAGGCCCGGAGCTGGAAAACGAATGGTTCAACTTCGACGGGCTCAACTTCGACGAGGACCACCCGGCCCGCGCCATGCAGGACACCTTCTTCGTCGAACCGACGGATGCCCACCTCGTTCTGCGCACGCAAACCTCACCCGTGCAGCTGCGCGCGTTGCTCTCGCGCGAGCTGCCGGTCTACGTGGTCGCGCCCGGACGGGTTTTTCGCACCGACGAACTCGACGCGACCCACACGCCGGTCTTTCACCAGATCGAGGGAATCGCCATCGACAAGGGCCTCACCATGGCCAACCTGCGCGGCACGCTCGACCACTTCGTGCAGGCCCTGTTCGGTCCAGACGCCAAGGTGCGCCTGCGCCCGAACTACTTTCCATTCACCGAACCGAGCGCGGAGCTCGACGTCTGGCACCCGACTTTCAAGGATGGCGCACGCTGGATCGAGTGGGGCGGCTGCGGCATGGTGCACGCCAACGTGCTTCGCTCGGCCGGCATCGACCCCGAGGTCTACTCCGGATTCGCATTCGGGGTGGGCGTGGAACGAGCAGTGATGTTTAGAAATGACGTAAAGGACATGCGCGACATGGTCGAAGGCGATATTCGGTTCAGCCAGCAGTATGGGATGACGGTCTGATGCGGGTACCACTTTCCTGGCTCGGCGAATTCGTCGACCTCGCCCCCGGCACCACGCCGGAAGACGTCCATGCTGCCCTCGTGAGCGTCGGCCTCGAAGAAGAAGATATCCACCGCTTCGACGTGTCCGGCCCGATCGTGGTCGGCGAGGTGCTCGACTTCGTCGGTGAAGAGCAGACCAACGGTAAGACCATCAACTGGTGCCAGGTGCGCGTTGCGCCGGGAGACGAGCTTGCCGCTGACGGCGGCCCCGCCATCCACGGCATCATCTGTGGCGCCCACAACTTCGCCGTCGGCGACAAGGTCGTCGTGACCCTGCCCGGTGCTTCGCTTCCGGGCCCCTTTCCCATTGCGGCGCGCAAGACCTACGGCCACGTCTCCGACGGCATGATCGCCTCGGCCCGTGAACTCGGGCTCGGCGACGAGCACGACGGAATTCTGCTGCTGGCTTCGCTCGGCATCGATGCTCCGGTCGGAACGGATGCGATCCCCCTGCTCGGCCTCGATGACAGCGCCGTCGAGATCAACGTCACCCCCGATCGCGGCTACGCCTTCTCCATTCGAGGCGTCGCCCGCGAATACTCGCATGCCACCGGCGTGCCGTTTCGGGACCCTGCGCTGGCACCGACGGTTGTGGCCCCGGTCACCCGGTTCCCCGTGACCGTCGACGACCAGGCTCCGATTCGGGACCGAACCGGAGCAAGCGTGTTCGTCACCCGCGTCGTGCGCGGCGTCGACCCGACCCGGCCGACCCCGGCTTGGATGATCGCGCGACTGGGGCTGGTCGGCATCCGCTCGATTTCGCTCGTCGTTGACGTGACCAACTATGTGATGTTCGAGCTCGGCCAGCCGTTGCACGGCTACGACCTGGACAAGCTGACCGGCGGCATCATCGTGCGGCGAGCGACCGCCGGGGAGAAATTCACCACGCTCGACGCGGTCACCCGCACGCTCGACGTTGAAGATTTGCTGATCACTGATGAATCCGGGCCGATCGGCTTGGCCGGTGTCATGGGCGGGGCAAGCACCGAGATCAGTGCGCAGACGGTCAACGTGCTCGTCGAGGCCGCCAACTTCGATCCGGTGTCGATCGCGCGGTCGGCCCGCCGTCACAAGCTGCCGAGCGAGGCAAGCAAGCGGTTCGAACGCGGCGTCGACCCGCGCGTGGCCGCTGTCGCTGCCGAACGCGTGGTACAGCTGCTCGTGGACCTGGCGGGGGGAGTCGCCGACGATCTCGGTTCGGTCTACGACGAAGCTCCGGTGCCCCAGCCGATTCTGCTGCCGACCGGGTTCGTCTCTGGTCTCATCGGCCTCGCCTACACCGGCGACGAGGTGCGCGATGCGCTCGTCGACGTCGGTGCCTCGTTGATCGAATCCGACGGCGACCTGCAGGTCACCCCGCCGAGTTGGCGCCCCGACCTGACGGATAAGTGGACCCTCGCCGAAGAGGTCGCCCGCATCGTCGGCTATGACCGCATTCCCTCGGTGCTGCCCGTCGCGCCGCCCGGCCGTGGACTGACCCGCATGCAGACTTTGCGCCGTACTGTCGCGCAGACCCTGGCAGCCACCGGTCACACCGAAGTCTTGACCTACCCGTTCGTTTCCGAGCGGGCGAACAACGCGTTCGGCGTGACCGTTTCACCCGCCGTGTCCGCCGGCGCGAGTACGGCGGATGCGGCATCCGCTGTGCCGACTTCGGTGCCGATGTCGGTGCCGCAGATCAAGGTCGCTAATCCGCTCGACAGTGAGGCACCGTTTCTGCGCACCTCGATGCTGCCGGGCCTGTTGCAGATCGCGCACCGCAACCGGTCACGCGGACTGGTCGACGTGGCCATCTACGAGCAGGGACTGGTCTTTCGGCCCGAGACCGGTGTGACATACGGCATGGCAGTGCTCCCGGCCGGCGCCGCGCGCCCGAGCGCCGAGGCTGAAGCGGCCCTGAACGCGGGAATTGTTCCGCAGCCACTCATGGTCGGGATCGTTAGCGTCGGCAATGACGTGCGGCACCAACCCGGACAGCCTGCCGTTGGAGCCGGCTGGCAGTCCGCGTTGGCCGCTGTGCAGCAGGTGGCATTGGCTACCGGAGTGCGCATCGAAGTACGCCAAGGCCAGCACCCGGCGATGCACCCGGGCCGCACCGCCGAGCTGTTCGTCACCGTGCAGGCTTCGCCTGTGTCGGCTTCGACGGTGCCGGTCTCGACCGTGCCGGCTGCGACCGTGCCGGCTTCGACTGAACCGGTCTCGACCGTGTCGGTGGGATTCGCCGGAGAACTGCTCCCCACAGTCGCCGACGACTATGACCTTCCGGCTGTCGTGGCCGTTGCCGAGATCAACCTCGGGCTCGTCTTCGCGCAGGCCGACGGTGACGTGACGGTCACGCCGATCCGCACGATGCCCGCCGCGACGCAGGATCTTTCGCTCGTCGTCTCGGTCTCGGTGCCGGCTGCCGCCCTGTGCGCGGTCGTCGCGGAGGGTGCGGGCGACCTGCTCGAGAGTATCGACCTGGTCGACGACTACCGCGGTGCTGGAGTCGAGTCCGGCCAGAAGTCGCTCACCTTCGGACTGCGTTTTCGCGGCGAGGGACGTACGCTGACCGCCGCCGAAGCGAGCGCTGCCCGCCTGTCCGGGGTTGCCCTTGCTGCGGATCGCTTTGGGGCGGCCCTGCGCGAATAGCCCGCCGGGGCTTGCGTGCCGCGACCAGCGGATGCCGGGGCTTGCGTGCCGCGACCAGCGGACGCTAGGGGCCCGCGGCATCCGCTGGCCAGGGAACTCATTCGGGACGCGGGCACTCGGTGCCCGGGGTGCCGCGAACTGTAACGAGTGCCGTGGGCTGTTTCCGTCAGGTGTCCGCGCGGGATCCGCTTGTGGTGGCACTCGTTGGGGACGCAGGCACTCCTTCCAACGGATGCTGCGAGTCCCGACGGCTGCTGCGAACTATAACGAGTGCTGCGAGTCCCGACGGGTGCGACGAGTCCCCACGTGCCACGAACGCAGGGTGCAGCGTCAGCGGGCGCGGGGAACACCCTTTTCGCAGAGGAACCGGTAGAACTCGACGTCATTGAGGGCCAGGTTCCAGCCCCAGCGGTTGAAACTGGTCACAAAGGGGCGCAGCGTGCTCTCCCGATCCTTCTCGGCCACGACCACCCCCACCACGTCCATCCCATTCATGACCGCCGCGCGGGTGTACTTGGTGTGCCCGTCAAACTCTCCGATCTTGCGCACACCCCGCCAGAAGTAGTCCACGAAGTACGAGCGGCCAGCGACGTCAAATCGCACCTGCAGTTCGGGAATCTGAAACTTCAGTTCCTCAAAGCGCACTCTGCTGAGCGACTCGCCGGCGTTGGCCGAGAGTTCGTCGGCAAACGTGATGGCGCGCTCGGCAGCCTGGCGCCCTGTCCGGGGGCGCACCGCGTCCAGTTCCGCAAAGAGCACCGCCTTCGTGATCGCCGGAACGCCCGGATTCCCCGCGCCGGGCACTACCCGCCTGCTCTCCTGATGGAGCACGTGGTCGATCATTGTCACTCCGGTGAGAAAACTGCACCCGGCAGCGATATCGACAAGAGTACGGGCGAGGCTGGTCACCGCGACACCGGCGATGAGTGTTGCCTTCGGCTCGGCGACGGCGCGATGCGTGGTGACGAGCCGGTGACTGCTGCCGCCATGGGCGTCGGGGACGAGGGCATGCACAGTGACGGGCCAGGCGCCAATCAGCGGCAGTCCATGCATGGCCGCGGCCGAATGGTGCGAAAGCACCAGTGATTGTTTGGCCGCGCCAGCAGTGGCACGCGCGAACAGGCGGTATTGCCCGTCGGGACCAACCGCCTGCCACTTCGCGCCGAGGGCGTACCAACCGCGTCGGAGACGCCGGAGTTCGCCCCGTCTCACCAGTATGTCCACGGCGTGCGCATTCATACCGGCCGCACGAAGGGCCTCAGCCGTGATGAGGCCGTCGCCGAGCGCATCCTGCGTTTCCAAGGCCTCCAACATTTCCCCACCCTGCCGCGGAACGGGAGCCGATCCTTGTTTGGCACAACATCTGTGGGGAACTCGGCACGAGCAGGCACTGTGCAGAGTGCGATGCTCCGACCGTCGTGGCACTCGTTTCGGATGCAGGCACTTGGTGGTAGGGGTGCCGCGAACTCCAACGCGTGCCGCGAGTCGCGTCTGGGGGCCGGGGCACGGCATCCGTCGTGGTGGCACTCGCTAGGGAAGCCGGCACCTCCCGTAAGGGGTGCCGTGAACCACTAGGGGTGCCGTGAATCACCAGGGGTGCCGTGAATCACCAGGGGTGCCGTGAACCACTAGGGGTGCCGTGAACCACGCCGAGGGCAGCGACGGCAAGCGGATGCCCGCCGCACGCGTGACGCCCCGCGCGAGCGCGGAGATCGGGCCGCCAGGGCCGCGCTAGGTTTAACACATGGTCTTTTCGGTGGCAGTGGCGGGTGCGAGCGGGTATGCGGGCGGCGAACTGCTGCGCCTGCTTTCCGGTCACCCCGAATTCGAGGTGCGCACAGTCACCGCCCACAGCAACGCCGGACAGCGCCTGGTCGATGTGCAGCCTCAGCTGCGTTCGCTCGCCCACCTGACCCTCGTCGACACCACCCCGGAAAATCTCAGCGGTCACGACGTCGTCTTCGTAGCCCTGCCGCACGGAAAGTCCGGTGAGCTGACGGCGCATCTGCCCAATGACACGCTCGTGGTGGACTGCGGCGCGGACCACCGCCTCGACAACCCCGACGACTGGGCGGCGTTTTACGGCGGTGACTACTTCGGTTCGTGGACCTATGGGGTGCCCGAACTGGTCACGGCCACCGGCAAACAGCGCGACAGAATTGTTGCAGCACGCCGCATCGCCGCGCCCGGCTGCAACGCCAGCACTGTCGCGCTCGCCCTGGCCCCCGGCATCCACGCGGGAGTGATCGAAGCGCAGGACCTCGTTGCCGTACTCGCCGTCGGCCCGAGTGGCGCCGGCAAGAGTCTCAAGTTGCCCAACCTCGCTGCCGAGATCCTAGGTTCGGCCAACCCTTATGCGGTCGGCGGCACTCATCGGCATATTCCCGAGATCGTTCAGGCGCTCCGCTGGGCCAAAAGCACCGCGTCGGCACGAGACGCGACGATCTCGTTCACGCCGGTGATCGTACCCATGTCGCGCGGTATCCTCGCCACGGCGACCGCCCGGCTGGTACCCGGCACGAGCGCTGCCGCCGTGCGCGCTGCCTGGGAGAGCGCCTACGCCGACGAACCGTTTGTGCACGTGCTACCTGCGGGACATTTTCCGCGCACGGCTGACGTTCTCGGCGCCAACACCGCTCTGATCGGACTGGCCGTCGACGAGGCAGCCGGCCGCGTCGTCACGATCACCGCCATCGACAATCTTGTCAAGGGCACCGCCGGCGCTGCCATCCAATCTGCCAACATTGCCCTCGGTCTGACCGAAACGCTCGGTCTGACCATGAATGGAGTTGCTCCGTGAGTGTCACCCATCCCGCCGGTTTCGCTGCTTCCGGCGTCTCGGCCGGCCTGAAAAAGTCCGGCGGGCTCGATCTCGCCCTCGTGCACAACCTCGGCCCGCTGCAGAACGCCGCCACCGTCTTCACGAGCAACCGCTGCCAGGCCAACCCCGTCATCTGGAGCACCCAGGTCATGAGCGACGGCCGCGTCAGCGCCATCGTGCTCAACTCCGGGGGCGCCAACTGCTATACCGGCAGCATCGGTTTCCAGACCACCCATGCCACCGCCGAAGCCGTCGCGACCCGCCTCGACATCTCCTCCGGCGACGTTTTGGTCTGCTCCACCGGCCTGATCGGTGAACAACTCGACCTCGACCTCGTCACCGCGGGAGTCTGGGATGCCACCCTCCATATCAAGATGGATGCCGCAACCACCCCAGCCGCCGGCCTCCTGGCCGCGCAGGCGATCATGACTACCGACACCCGTCCGAAGGAGGCCGCGCACACCTCTGCCGCCGGTTGGAGCATTGGCGCCATGGCCAAGGGCGCCGGCATGCTCGCTCCGGGCCTGGCCACGATGCTCGTAGTCATCACGACCGACGCCGTGCTCGACTCGGCCGACCTCGACACGGCGCTTCGCGCGGCGACCCGGGTCACCTTTGACCGCCTCGACTCCGACGGCTGCATGTCGACCAATGACACCGTGAGCCTGCTCTGTTCCGGGGCGAGCGGCGTCGCTGCCGACAAATCCGAATTCAACATCGCCCTCATCGAAATCTGCCGCGACCTCGTCTTGCAGTTACAGGGAGACGCCGAGGGCGCCGCGCACGACGTGGCGATCACCGTCACCAATGCGGTCTCCGACGACGAGGCAGTGACCGTGGCCCGTGCTGTCTCGCGCAGCAACCTGTTCAAGTCAGCCATCTTCGGCAACGACCCGAACTGGGGCCGTGTGCTTGCCGCCGTCGGAACGGTGCCGGTCGCCGCCGCCGCCTTCGAGCCGTACGGCATCGATGTCGCCATCAACGGCGTTCAGGTGTGTACCGCGGGCGAGCCCGACCAGCCGCGCGAGCTCGTCGACCTGTCGGGCCGCGGCGTGACTGTGCTCATCGACCTGCATGCCGGTAGTGCAACGGCCACCCTGTGGACCAACGACCTCACCCACGACTATGTCGAAGAGAACAGCGCGTACTCGAGCTGATCATGACCGAAACACCGAGAACTAACGCCGAGACCAGCCAGGCCGAAGCATCCGTTAAGGCGGCAACGCTGATCGAAGCGCTGCCGTGGCTCAAGCGCTTTCACGACCAGATCATCGTCGTGAAGTTCGGCGGCAACGCCATGGTGAGCGAAGAGCTGCAGCGCTCGTTCGCCGAAGACATGGTCTACCTGCGATACGCGGGCATCCGACCGGTCGTCGTACACGGCGGCGGCCCGCAGATCTCCGCCATGCTGGCGCGCCTCGGCATCGAGAGCGAGTTTCGTGGCGGCTACCGAGTGACCACGCCCGAAGCGATGGACGTGGTGCGCATGGTACTCACCGGCCAGATCAATCGCGACCTGGTCAGTCACATCAACCAGCACGGTCCCCTCGCCGCGGGACTCTCCGGTGAAGACGCCGGCCTGTTTCGTGGGCGCCGGCGCGGCGTGGTCATCGACGGCGAGGAGGTCGATCTCGGGCTCGTCGGCGATGTCATCGGCGTCGACCCCGAAGCAGTACTCGCCCAGCTGGCAGCTGGCCGCATACCGGTGGTCTCGTCGATCGCTCCCGATGCGGATGTTCCGGGCCAGTCCCTCAACGTCAACGCCGACGCTGCTGCTGCTGCACTCGCTATCGCGCTCGGCGCAGCCAAGCTCGTGATTCTCACCGACGTCGCCGGACTCTACCGCGATTGGCCCAACCGGGATTCGCTCGTGTCGATCATCGATGTGCCCGAATTACGCGGTTTGCTGCCCGACCTGGAATCGGGGATGATTCCCAAGATGACGGCCTGCCTCGATGCCGTCGACGGTGGCGTCGCCAAGGCTGCGATCATAGACGGGCGAGTGCCGCACTCGATCCTGCTCGAAATTTTCACTGGAAGCGGCATCGGCACGGAGGTAGTACCGGCATGACTGAAGATTCTTGGCAGGATCGGTTCGCCGATTCGATGATGCGCACGTTCAGCCCGCCACTGGCCATGCTTGTGCGCGGTGAGGGCTGCTATGTCTGGGACGAGAATGGCACGCAGTACCTCGACTTTCTCGCCGGCATCGCCGTGAATTCGCTCGGTCACGCACACCCTGCGGTCGTCGCTGCCGTCACCAAGCAGATCGGCACGATCAGCCACGTCTCCAACTATTTCGCCACGCCGCCGCAGATTGAACTGGCCGAACGCCTCAAACGCATCACCGGCGCCGGTGAAACGGGCCGCGTCTACTTCTGCAATTCCGGTGCCGAGGCCAACGAGGCAGCGTTCAAACTGGCCAGGCTCAACAACCAAGGACACCGCAGCCGCATCATCGCGCTGCACGATTCCTTCCACGGCCGCACCATGGGTGCGCTCGCCCTGTCGGGCAAGCCGAACATGCGCGAGGCGTTCGAGCCCGTGCCCGGTGGTGTCGAACACATTGACAGCACGATCAAGGCCCTCGAAGCCACCATCGACAACACTGTCGCCGCCCTGTTCCTCGAACCGGTCAAAGGTGAGGCGGGCGTCATCGACCTGCCGGAGGGGTACCTCAAGCGTGCCCGTGAGCTGTGCACCGAGCACGGCGTCCTCCTGATCCTCGACGAAATCCAGACCGGCATCGCCCGCACCGGCGCCTGGTTCGCCTACAACTACGCTGAAATACTGCCGGATGCCGTCACCATCGCCAAGGGGATGGGTGGCGGTGTCCCGATTGGCGCGCTCGTCACCTTCGGTTGGGCCTCCGAGCTGTTCCGTCGCGGCCAGCACGGCTCGACCTTCGCCGGCAACCCGCTCGTTACCGCGACCGCCAACGCCGTGCTCGGCGTGATTGAACGCGATGACCTGGCCGCCAACGCCGTTGTGCGGGGCCAGCAGCTGCGCGAGATCATTCTCGGCTTCCACTCGCCGCTGATCGATGAAGTGCGCGGGCGCGGCCTGCTACTCGGCGTCGGCCTGACCGAACCGGTCGCCTTGAAGCTCGGCGCGGCCGCGCTGGCCCAGGGCCTCATCGTCAACGCCGCCAACGAGACCAGCATTCGTATCGCCCCACCCCTGATCGTGGGGGACGCCGAACTGGCCGACTTCCAAGAACGGTTCGGGCGAGCACTGGCCAGCCTCTAGGCTGGACGAATCCCACTTTGCGCGGGTGTCGCACCGGCGCGGGACTACCAACCGGGAGGAGCGGCATCCGCTCACCCGCTACTTAACAACCGAAAGTGACACCGTGACCCGCCATTTCCTGCGCGACGACGACATCTCCCCGGCCGAACAGGCCGAGATTCTCGATCTGGCCCTGGAGCTGAAGCGAGACCGCTTCGCGGTGCGCCCGCTCGCTGGCCCGCAGACCGTCGCGGTCATTTTCGACAAGTCCTCCACGCGCACCCGGGTGTCTTTCGCGGTCGGCATCGCCGACCTCGGCGGCAGCCCCCTCATCATCAGCACCGCGAACAGTCAGCTCGGTGGCAAGGAGACCGCCTCCGACACGGCCCGCGTGCTCGAACGCCAGGTCGCCGCGATCGTCTGGCGCACCTACGGCCAGGCCGGACTCGAGGAAATGGCGCTCGGCACGACCGTGCCCGTCATCAACGCGCTCAGCGACGACTTTCACCCCTGCCAGCTGCTCGCCGACCTGCTCACCCTGCGCGAACACCGCGGCGACCTCGCCGGCCAGACCCTCGCCTTTCTCGGTGACGGTGCCTGCAACATGGGGCAGTCCTATCTACTCGCGGGAGCGACTGCCGGCATGCACGTGCGCATCGCGTCACCGGCCGGCTACACCCCGACTGACCAGGTGGTAGCGGATGCGACGGCCATCGCCGCCCGCACCGGCGGCTCGGTGGCCCGGTTCACCGACCCGCGCGAAGCCGTCATCGGCGTCGACGTGGTCATCACCGACACCTGGGTGTCGATGGGCAAGGAAGACGAGAAGGCCACCCGGCTCGGCGACCTCGGTCAGTACCGGGTCGACGCTTCGCTGATGGGCCTGGCGAAGCCGGGCGCCCACTTCATGCACTGCCTGCCGGCAGACCGCGGCTACGAGGTGACCGCCGATGTCATCGACGGGCCGCAGAGCATCATCTGGGACGAGGCCGAGAACCGCCTGCACGCCCAAAAANACCGCGGCTACGAGGTGACCGCCGATGTCATCGACGGGCCGCAGAGCATCATCTGGGACGAGGCCGAGAACCGCCTGCACGCCCAAAAAGCCCTGTTGGTCTGGCTGCTCGCGCAAAACGCGGCCTGACCGTCTGGCTCTCGCCTTCTGGACGGGGCCTGGGCCCGGGCCCGGGGCCCAGTTTATAAACTGGGCCCACGGACGGGGCCTGGGCCCGGGCCGCAGTGCAGGGAGGGCAGGCGGGCGGGCGACCGGAGCTCACAACGTAAACTTTAGACAGATCAAGATTTAGGGAGAAGCATGGCGGAACGCGTTGTACTCGCATACTCGGGCGGACTGGATACCTCGGTCGGCATCGGCTGGCTCAAGGATGCCACCGGTAAAGAGGTCGTAGCCCTCGCCGTCGACGTCGGTCAGGAGGGCGAAGACATGGACGTGATCCGTCAGCGCGCCCTCGACTGCGGCGCCGTCGAATCCATCGTCATCGACGCGAAAGACGAGTTCGCCAACGACTACATCGTGCCGACGCTCAAGGCGAACGCCCTGTATCAGAAGCGCTACCCGCTCGTTTCGGCCATCAGCCGGCCGCTGATCGCCAAGTACCTGGCCTCCACCGCCAAGGAGCTCGGTGCCGACAGCGTCGCCCACGGATGCACCGGCAAGGGCAACGACCAGGTTCGGTTCGAAGCGGCCGTCGCGGCCCTCGCCCCCGACCTGACCTCGCTCGCCCCGGTGCGAGACTTCGCCCTGACCCGCGACAAAGCCATCGAGTACGCCGCCAAGCACGACCTGCCCATCATGCAGTCCAAGAAGAGCCCGTACTCGGTGGACCAAAACGTCTGGGGTCGCGCCGTCGAGACCGGATTCCTCGAAGACCCGTGGAACGCGCCGATCGAAGATCTCTACACCTACACCCTGGACCCCTCGGTCACTCGCGCCCCCACCGAGGTTGTCATCTCCTTCGAGCAGGGGGTCCCCGTTGCCATTGACGGCAAGAAGGTCACCCCACTGCAGATGATCCAGTTGATGAACCGTCTCGCTGGCGACCAGGGGGTCGGCCGCATCGACATCGTCGAGGACCGCCTCGTCGGCATCAAGAGCCGTGAGATCTATGAGGCTCCGGCCGGCATCGCACTGATTGCTGCGCACGAAGAACTCGAGAACATGACCGTGGAACGTGACGTCGCCCGCTACAAGCGGGGCGTTGAGAGCAAGTGGGCTGAGCTCGTCTACGACGGTCTCTGGTTCTCGGGTTTGAAGAAGAGCCTCGACGTGTTCATCGAGGACACTCAGAAGCACGTGACGGGCGACATTCGCTTGAAGTTGCACGCCGGCACCGCCGTCGTCACCGGTCGCTCCAGCACGACGAGCCTGTACGACTTCAATCTCGCCACCTACGACACCGGCGACTCCTTCGACCAGTCCATGGCCAAGGGATTCATCGAGCTGTGGTCGTTGCCGAGCAAGATCGCGGCCCGCCGCGACGCGACCAGCAAGTAGGGCGCCCGCGTGTCGAGTGAGAACAACGCGAACCGCGCCGGAGCGGCGGGCGCCCTTTGGGGCGGCCGTTTCGCCGGGGGACCGTCGCCGGAACTGGCGCGGGTGAGCAAGTCCACCCAGTTCGACTGGATGCTGGCCGAATACGACCTGCAGGGCAGCCGCGCGCACGCACGGGCCCTGGCCGCCGCCGGGTATCTCACCGACACCGAACTCACCCAGATGGTCGGCGCGCTCGAAGAACTCGAGCGCGCCGTCATCGCCGGCGAATTTCTCCCCGCCGACGCCGACGAAGACGTGCACTCGGCGCTGGAGCGGGGCCTGATCGGTATCATCGGCGTCGAGATCGGGGGCAAGCTCCGCGCTGGCCGCAGCCGCAACGACCAGGTCGCAACGCTCGTGCGCATGTGGCTGCGCGACCACGCCGCCATCCTCGCCTCGCTCGTCATCGAACTCATTGATGGCCTTGCCGCTCAGGCCGAAGCGCACGAAAGCGCCATCATGCCCGGCCGCACCCATCTGCAGCACGCCCAACCGGTGCTGCTCGCGCACCACCTGCTGGCGCACTGCTGGCCGCTCGTGCGTGACCTGGACCGCTTCGCGGACTGGGGCCGGCGAGCGGATGCGTCCCCCTACGGTTCCGGCGCCCTCGCCGGAAACACCCTCGGTCTCGACGCGCATCTCGTCGCCGCCGACCTCGGCTTCGCCGCCGTGGTCGAGAACTCCATCGACGGCACCGCGAGCCGCGACCTGGTCGCTGAATTCGCCTACATCACCGCCCAAATCGGCATCGACATGTCGCGGCTGGCCGAGGAGATCATTCTCTGGAACACCCGCGAATTCGGTTTCGTCACCCTCGACGACGCCTACTCGACCGGCTCGTCGATCATGCCGCAGAAGAAGAATCCCGACATCGCCGAGCTCGCTCGCGGCAAGTCCGGCCGCATGATCGGCAACCTCACCGGGCTGCTCACCACCCTCAAGGGTCTGCCGCTCGCCTACAACCGCGATCTGCAGGAAGACAAGGAACCGGTTCTCGACTCGATCAACACCCTCGAAGTGCTGCTGCCCGCTTTCACCGGCATGGTCGCCACCCTCACTTTTCACACCGAACGCATGGCCGAGCTCGCTCCGCAGGGTTTTTCCCTCGCCACGGATGTCGCGGAGTGGCTGGTCAAACGCCATGTGTCGTTCCGTGACGCGCACGAAATCACCGGTTCTTTGGTGAAGTTCGCTGAGATCAACGGACTCGACCTGCACGAAGTCGACGACGAGGCGTTGCTCTTGATCTCGCCGCACCTCGTTCCCCAGGTGCGCGAAGTGCTCACCATCCGCGGATCGGTCGAGAGTCGCGATGGCGCCGGCGGCACCGCTCCGGTGCGCGTCGCCGAACAGCGTGCCCACCTCGTGGCCCGCGTACGCGACCTGACGGCCGTCCTGAGCCGGTAACGCAGACCGTATCGGCGGCGCGAACCTGTGACGGTGAAGAGCTAAACCGGCACGCTAGGCGAGCGCCATCGGCACGAGGGCGGCGCACGCGCACGCCCAGGTGAGGCTTGACAGGGTGCCGATGATGAACCGCTCGCGCGATTCGGCCGCGGCCAGCTCCGTGAAGCGGCCCACGCCCTTGATGGCGACGACCACGGCGATCGCTTCGGGAAAACCGGCCAGGATCGCGCCGGCCACGGCGAGGCGTTCCAGGATGCCGATGGTCACCCCGCCGCGCAGCACCTCGTGCGTCTCGGGGTCGCTGACCCCCGCCATGGTCGGGGCTGGTTTGCCGGCGTTCAGCACCATGATTCCGCCGTGCTGGCCCGGCGGTACCGAGTTGTTGGTGGCGAGATCGAGCGCCAGCACAGCGATCGGGCCGCCCCCGATCACGGCGAGGGCAAGGGCGAGCATGCCGATCACGATTCCGAAGGCGGTCGGGCCGGTGCCAACGGGCACCGCTGCGAGCACGAGGGCAACGACGAGACCGGCCATGGCCCAGATCGCGAAGAGCTGCCGGTGCAGTTTGAAGGCGATCGCGGCGCAGGTGAGCGACGCGAGCGTGACCAGGAGCAGGACGACCCAATAGAGAAATATAAGGACGGTGAAGGTCATGCGGAATTATCCGTTTCATTCGGGCGATGATCGAGCTGCTCCAGCAGTTTAACCAACGCCGGCCGCGCCGCCTGCTCAACCCGGTACTGCGCCGCTTTGAGCCGTTGGCTTACGGCACCGGTCGTGATTTTGAGCTCGGCAGCGATATCGGTTTGGGCCAGGCCGCGTTCGAACAGGTCGCCGGCCTGCCAGCCTTGGCGGGTTCGACGTTGACGCAGCAGCAGGATCATGGTGAAGAGCGCCTCGATGCCGGGAGAGTCGGCATGCGTCGGATCGACCTCGAGAGCAAAGTGTGCTTCGGTTCTCTTCGCGCGCAGCACGGCGTCGCGGGCCGCGATGAAGGCGCCGCCGGTGGCCTGTCTGGTCGATGCGGGTAGGGGAGCACGCACGGTCCCGACACCGAGCCCGACACTCCAATGGCCGGAACGATGCAGGGCGAGAATCGCGTCGAGCGTGGGCCGGGCCGTCGATAGGAGTAACTGAATCTCATCGCCGGCGGTTTGGTCGGGCGGCAGGCCGAACGCGTCGGGGTTCTGTGCCACGAGCTGTGCGATCATCTCGCGCGCGCGATCGTGATCGTTCCGGCTGCCGATCTGGTCGGCGGTGACGACAAACATGGTCTGAGGCTCCGTCCTGCATTCAGTCTAGTTTAGTCCACAGGCTAAATCTAGTCGACTATAGTCTCTAACCTAAATTACTGCGGCGAAAGAACGGATGCTGCGGGTACTTCGGAGAGCTGGCCCGGGTGATAATCTAAAGCGCGTGTCAGACCCCACCATTCTCGCCCAGCAGACCAATGATTCCTCCTTCGACTCGGTGTGGGAGGAGATCAACTGGCGCGGCCTCGTTCACGTCTCCACCGACGCGACCGAGCTGAAGGCTCTGCTCGATGGTGACCCGATCACGTACTACTGCGGATTCGACCCGACCGCGGCGAGCCTGCACCTCGGCAACCTGGTGCAGTTACTGCTGATGCGGCGCCTACAACTGGCGGGACACCGCCCGCTGGGCCTGGTCGGAGGCTCGACCGGCCTCATCGGCGACCCGCGCCCCACAGCCGAGCGCACGCTCACCCCCACCGACACCGTCGCAGAATGGGTCGGTTACCTGCAGGCACAGGTGTCGCGGTTTCTCAGTTCGGAGGGCGACAACGCCGTCACGCTCGTGAACAACCTGGACTGGACCGCGCCATTGAGCGCCATCGATTTCTTACGCGAAATCGGCAAGTACTACCGTGTGGGCACCATGCTCAAGAAAGATGCCGTCAGCGCGCGTCTCAATTCCGACGCGGGAATCAGCTACACCGAGTTCAGCTATCAGATACTCCAGGGCCTGGATTACCTCGAGCTGTTCCGCAGCTACGGCTGTGTGCTGCAAACCGGTGGCAGCGACCAGTGGGGCAACCTCACCAGCGGAACCGACCTCATCCGTCGCGCCGAAAGCGGCACGGTGCACGCCATCGGCACCCCGCTCATCACCAACAGCGACGGAACCAAGTTCGGCAAGAGCGAGGGAAATGCCGTGTGGCTCGACCCGAACCTCACCAGCCCCTACGCGTTCTACCAGTTCTGGCTCAACACCGACGATGCCGACGTGATCTTTCGGCTCAAGGTCTTCACATTCCTCTCCCGAGCCGAAATCGAGCGATTCGCCGAGCTCGTCGAAACCGAACCGTTCCGGCGTGAAGCGCAGCGTCGGCTCGCCCTCGACGTGACCAGCCTCGTGCATGGGCACGCGGCAACGGATGCTGCCATCCATGCCGCTGAGGCGCTATTCGGCCAGGGCGACCTCGCCGAACTGGATCCCGATACCCTCGAGGCCGCCCTGCGCGAACTTCCACACACCACGACGTCGCCGCACACCACGGTGCTGCAACTGCTCGTCGACACCGAACTCTCGAAGAGCATCGGTGACGCCCGACGGGCCGTGCAACAGGGTGGGGTGTACCTGAACAATGAGAAGGTTACCAGTGTCGACCTGACCGTTGAAGGATCGGTGCTTCCCGGGGGAGTAGCGGTTTTACGTCGCGGCAAGAAAACACTCGCGGGCGTTTTCGTCGAGTAGTGCGTTCTCAGCGGCGCAGTCAGCCGCTGCCGGCTCGGTTCTAACGCGCAGCCCCCACGAATACCCCTCCCGGAGGTGTACTAGACGTTGTCCAGGGCGGGTCGTTTGCGCAGGGCGTCAGGTGAGGATGGCAAGATGTCGTCGTGGAAACTCTTCGAACCGAACGCCTGCTGCTGCGCCCCTGGACTCTGGATGACACCGACTTTGTTTTCGGGCTCTACTCGCTATGGTCTGTGCAACAGCACATAGGGTTGCATCCGCGCGTCATGTCCTCGCGCGCCGAGGCGATCGCCGTCATCACGCGCTGGCAGGGCATGGAACATCCCATTCATGCCATCAGGGCGGTAACGGATGCTGACACTGGCGAGATCTTCGGCAACCTGCTGCTCAAGTCCATCCCGGCATCGAGCGTCGCGACACCGCTCGAGCCATCGGGGGACACCGAGATCGGCTGGCACTTTCACCCGAACGCGTGGCGCCACGGCTACGCGACCGAAGCGGCAGCGGCTGTACTGGCTGAAGGCTGGAAAACCGGACTTGACCGGGTGGTTGCCGTCACGACTCCGAGTAATCGCCCCTCGCAGCGCGTCTGCCTACGCATCGGCATGACGCACAACGGCAGAACCGACCAGTACTACAACTCCGTGAGCGAACTCTTCGTGGCCGTCGCCCCCGAGTCATAACCAGCTCTCTCAGAGACCAGGCGCGGCCGGCGCGGGCCGGCTTCTGGTCAGGGGAGCGGATGTTGGTGGTGCGACACGCCCGGGTGGGGGGCGTTTTGACGGGTGGGTGGTGGGACCGTAATGTATCTAT
>NZ_PJJL01000058.1 GCF_002929505.1 Cryobacterium sp. Y57 | reverse complement strand
CCGCAGCAGGTCGATGAACCCGCTGGCTACGCGAACCTGTTCGCGCAGTGAGCATTCACGCGCTTCGATATCGCTGATCAGAACGGCGAGATCGCGCCGGATTGTTGACACCGTCGCGTCCGGGTCGGAGTCGACCAGATCAAGCGTCGCCAGAGCATCCTTGATTTCCGAATGGGTGAGAGACAATGCGCGGAGGCTGCGGATGATGCGTGCCCGGTCGAGGTCGGCCGGGGCATAAAGCCGATAGCCGGAATCGCTGCGCCCTGACGCCTGCAAAATGTGGATCTCGTCGTAGTGCCGCACGGTGCGCTGGGAAAGCCCAGTCCGTTCGGCGAACTCACCAATAAGCATGAATGCCACCTCGTCCCATACGTGAATAATCGTACATCTCTACTCTAACGTAAGAGTAGAGTTAGTGGAAATAGACATGAGGCATATGATCAACGCACACCGAAACCACCCGTGGACGCGATACGTCGCGCTCGGCGACTCCTTTACCGAAGGCATCGGTGACCCCAAGCCAGAGAGTGTAGGCGGGCATCGAGGCTGGGCCGACCGCGTCGCCGAAGTGCTCAGTGACGGCACACCGGACTTCAATTACGCCAACCTCGCCGTGCGCGGCAAGATCTTGCGCCAGATCAGCGACGAACAGGTGGAACCGGTGCTACGGCTGCGCCCGGATCTCATCACTATCTCCGCTGGCGGTAATGACGTTATTCGTCCCGGTACCGACCCGGATGATATTGCAGCTCGGTTCGATGATGTCATCTCGCGCCTGTCCCGGTCCGGCGCCACGATCGTCCTCTTCACCGGGCCCGACCTCGGGTTCTCACCATTTTTTCGGAGCATGCGGGGAAAAATCGCGATCTACAACGAGAACTTGCGTTCTGTGGCAGCACGGCACGGCTGCCTGGTAGCCGATCTCTGGTCACTAACGGCCATCCAGGACGCGGGTATGTGGGCTCCGGATCGGCTGCACTTCAATCCCATGGGTCACCACACGATTGCACGCAGCGTTCTGAGCGCGCTCTGTGTCGAGAACTCTTTGCAGCCATCCCAAATCGAGCCGTTGCCAATGCCGTCCTGGCGGGGCGCACGAACGAGTGATGTCGCGTGGGCCCGCACCTATCTGGTGCCGTGGGTCCTGCGCCGCGCTCGGCACCAATCCTCGGGCGACCATATTCTGCCCAAACGCCCCGAGGCCAGCCCCTTGGGCCGGCCTCGGTTCTGACGCTGTCCTTCGGTGGCTACTCTGCGGACTTGACCGCGTGGCCACCGAACTGGTTGCGCAGCGCGGCAACGGCTTTCATCGCCGGAGAATCTTCTTGGCGAGATTCGAACCGAGCGAAGATCGACGCGCTGATGGCGGGAACGGGCACGGCATTAGCCAATGCTTCTTCGATGGTCCAGCGGCCCTCGCCGGAATCATCGACGTATCCTTCGATACTGGCCAGGCCCGGATCCTCCTCGAGCGCCTGAACCAGGAGCTCAAGCAGCCAGGACCGAACAACCGTGCCACGCTGCCAGGCCTTGAACGTTCCGGGAACATTCTTGATGATGTCGTCCCGCTTGGCGAGTAGCTCATAGCCCTCGGCGTAAGCCTGCATGAGGGCGTACTCGATGCCGTTATGTACCATCTTGGCGTAGTGACCGGCACCGACCTCGCCAGCGTGCACGAAGCTTTCCTCGCGCGGGCCGGCCGGACGCAGGGCATCGAAGACCGGCATGAGCCGATCAACGGATGCCGCACTGCCGCCGACCATAAGCGCGAAACCGTTCTCCTGGCCCCAGACTCCGCCGGAAACGCCGGCGTCGATGTAGTCGATTCCCTTCTCAGCGAGAAGGGCCGCGTGCACGAAGTCGTCGCTGAAACGGGAATTGCCGCCGTCGATGACCAGGTCACCGGTGCCCAGAAGAGCGCCGACCTCGGTAATGACAGCCTTCGTGATGGCACCGGAGGGAACCATTACCCACACGGTCTTGGGCGAGGGAAGGGCATCGACGAGGTCTTGGAGGGTCGCGACGTCGGACACGTCAGGGTTGCGGTCGTAGCCGGTTACTGCCACGCCGTTTTCGCGGAGTCGGGTGCGCATGCTGGCGCCCATTTTTCCGAGGCCGATGAGGCCGATATGCAGGTTCATGGTGCTCATTTCAGTAATGTCTTGTGGGGTGGAGGTGGCTTGAGGTGTGTTCATCAAACGTAGGCGTGGGGATCGACGCCGTCGGGGAATCGGGTGTTTTCGTTGTGGTCCCAGGCGCCGTCGCTGCTGAGGAGCTGAGCGAGACCGCTGGTAATGACGTCACCATAGAGGGTATCCGCGCCTTGATGACGCAACTCTTCCGTGAGGCATTCCAGGAGGCTTCGGCGGGGCAACGACACGTTTTGGGCCGGCTGATCCGGTTGGCTGAGCAGAGCTGGCGCCGGTAGGGGACGGCGCAAGTCGACGACGCCGGTCGCGCTGTGGAGTCGCACCCGATAGATTCCGGCCGCGCCCGATTCTCGGGTGCTCGTCAGTAACCGCACCGGGACGTGGAGTTGGAGTTTGAGCCAGGCGGCCAGAAGGACCACAGAGGATGAATCGACCGCTCCCTCGACGTCCACGTGTGTGACCGTGGCGGATGCGGGCGGGTCTAGCACGGCCGCGAGCTGGTTGCGCCACAGCGTTAGTCGGGTCCAGGCCAGGTCAGAATCTCCCGGGATGTACTCCCGGGACAAGCGCGACAGGTATTCGGCTGGTGCTGGCTGGGCGCGCGAATCTGTGATTCGACGCACAGCTATCCGCCCCAAAGATGACTGCGCCACACGTTCGGGCGCCTGGCCGGGCCACCAGGCGAAGACGGGTGCATCGGGCAGCAGAAGACCGGTGACGAGGGCTTCCTGATCGTCCGCCGCAGTTCCGTAGGCGGTGAGGAGGATGACTTCGCTGGGGCCCGACTCACCGCCAAGGCGAATTTCACCGTCGAGGTGAGGTTCGCCCGACACGGAGGCCGAGGCGGTGGACAGCACGATCACGCGCAGGGGGTGTTCGCGCGCGGCGCCTTCGGCGGCGATGATGGCTTCTTCGGCGGTGCCGGGTTCGGTGGCGATGACCAGGGTGAGCACCCGGCCCAGTGCCGACGAGCCAGCGGTATCGCGAATGGTGACGAGCGCCTTGTTGAGTCTGCTGACGGTGGTGTTGGGGTAGTGGTAGATCATGGGCGCCTCCAGGCTCGGCCGTCGCGTTGCATCATTAGTTCGGCGGAGATGGGACCCCAGGTGCCGGATCGATACAGTTCGGGCTGGCCTTGGGTGGCCCAGAACTTTTCGATCGGGTCCAGGATCTTCCAGGACAGTTCGACTTCTCGGTGGCGGGGAAACAGGGGCGGGTCGCCGAGGAGTACGTCGAGAATCAACCGTTCGTACGCTTCGGGGCTCGCCTCGGTGAAGGCATGACCGTAGCTGAAGTCCATGGTGACGTCCCGAACCTGCATCGTGGCACCCGGCACCTTCGACCCAAACCGCAAGGTGACCCCTTCGTCGGGCTGCACTCGGATGACCAGGGCGTTCTGGCCCAGGCCCGACGAGTCGCTGTCGCCGAAAAGATGCTCGGGCGCGGTTTTGAAGATCAGGGCGATCTCAGTGACCCGGCGTCCGAGGCGTTTCCCGGCTCGCAGATAGAAAGGAACGCCTTGCCATCGTCGGGAACCGACCTCCAACCGCATGGCCGCGTAGGTTTCGGTCGTTGAGAGTGGATTCATCCCGGACTCGTCGCGAAATCCCGGAACGTGCTCGCCGCCCTGCCAGCCGCTGGTGTATTGACCGCGGGCTGTGCTTGCCGCGAGGTCAGCGGGCAGTGTGACGGCAGCGAGTACTTTCTCCTTCTCCGCGCGCAAATCGTGTGCGTCGAAGGAGAGGGGCTCTTCCATTGCCGTGAGCGCCAGGAGCTGGAGAAGATGGTTTTGGATCACGTCTCGAGCCGCGCCGATGCCGTCGTAGTACCCGGCCCGACCGCCGATGCCGATGTCTTCCGCCATGGTGATTTGCACGTGATCGACGTAATTGGCGTTCCATAAGGGTTCAAACATCTGGTTGGCGAACCGCACGGCCAGAATGTTCTGGACCGTCTCCTTGCCCAGATAATGGTCGATGCGAAAGATGGAATCGGCGGGAAAGGTCGATTCGACAATGTCATTCAACTCACGTGCAGTCTCGAGGTCGCTCCCGAAGGGCTTTTCGATGACTACGCGGCGCCACGCGTCGTCCGCCTGGTCGGCTAGACCGGCGGCGCGCAGTTGTTGGGTGACGACGGGAAACGCGTGGGGCGGGATGGAGAGGTAGAAGGCATGATTGCCGTGCGTGTGACGGGTGGCGTCGACCTCATCGATGGTGTCTTTCAGGCGGGTGAACGCCGTGGCGTCGTCGAAGTCGCCGTGCACAAATCGCATGCCGGCGACGAGCTGGTGCCAGATTTTATCGTCGAAAGGCGTGCGAGCGTATTGTTTGACGGCCTCGTACGCCACCCGTTCAAAATCGTGGTCTTCGCTGTCTGGTCGGGCGAATCCGACCAGTGCGAAGCCGGGCGGCAGTAGGTCGCGATGGGCCAGATCGTAGATCGCCGGCAGCAGCTTCTTGCGTGACAAGTCGCCGGTGATTCCAAAGATGATTAAGGTGCTCGGCCCGGCGATCCGATTGAGGCGTTGATCATCCGCTCGGCGCAGGGGGTTGCTGGTTTCAGTGAGTGTCACTGGCTCAGCTCAGTGCGGCGATGAGCGCGGGCAGGTTGGCGCGGGGCGACGTCAGATTCAGGGTGAGTACCGGGCGATCCTGGCTGGCGAGCACGGCGGCATCACCGGCGGCCTGGGCAGTGATTAGCTGGCCAAAGGTGAACGGGCGGCGGGGGATTGGCAGATCGTTGTCCGAGACTGTGGTGATCTGCAGGAACACCCCGGTGGGGGTCCCACCCTTGTGGTATTGGCCGGTGGAGTGCAGGAAGCGTGGTCCCCAGCCGAATGTGACCGGGCGCCGCGCCTTGGTGGCGAGCAGGTCGCGCAGGCCCTCCAGTTCGGGCAGCGCCAGCCGGTTCGCGTAGGCGTGGATCGCGATGTAGCCGTCGTCTCCGACGTGAGAGAGCAGGGCGTTAATGGCAGCTTTCACCGTCGTCGCGGAACCGAGAAGGTCCTTGGAACCGCGTACGTCGATTCCCTCCTGGGACAGGTCGGGCGCGGCCAGTTCTGGTTGACCATCCAGGAGCCCGCGCGAGGCGATTTTGGCGGCTTCCACGTCGGGCTGATCGAAGGGGTTGATTCCCAGAATGCGACCGGCGATGACGGTAGCGTATTCCCACACCATCATCTGAGCGCCGAGTGGGCCGCTCATGACAATGTCATGGTTGCGTGCCCGATCATAGGCCTCGGCGTCGTCGACCAATCGAACGAACTGCACATCGGGTAGATGCATGGCCTGATTCAGGTCAAGTTCGGGGGCGGTGACATTCATCACCACGGGGAGGATGCCGCGGCCAATTTTGCCGGTGGATTCGCTGATGAGCTGTTCAGCCCAATCACCGAACCCCACAGTGCGGGAGCCGTCGGCGATGAAAGCCAGTTTGTCGCGCAACGGTGACGTTCCCGCGATAGCCGCTCCGAGGATTAGCGCCGGGTTGTCGGCGCTATCGCGGCCGAGATCCGGTGCGATGGCTTCGGCTTCGGCGAGAAGCTGAGCAATGTCGGCCCCGGCCAGGCCGGAGGGGACCAGGCCGAATGCCGTCAGGGCCGAGTACCGGCCGCCGACGGTCGGGTCGGCGTTGAACACCCGATAACCGGCTTCCCGCCCGGTCAGGTCAAGTGGCGATCCCGGATCGGTGACGATGATGATGCGTTCGGTCGGATCGATTCCGGCCTGTTCAAACGCAAACTCAAAAACGCGCTTCTGGCTGTCGGTTTCAACGGTCCCACCGGACTTCGACGAAATGACAACCGCCGTGGTGGCGAGGCGGTCGGCCAAAGCAGCCAGCACCTGGTCGGGATCGGTCGCGTCGAGCACGGTCAATTCGACACCCGCCGACCGCGTGATGGTTTCCGGGGCCAGTGACGAGCCGCCCATCCCGCCCAGGACGATGTGGGTGATACCTGCTGCGCGGAGGCTGTCTCGCAGGGCAAGAATTTCGGGAACGAGCGGCCGTGAGACCGTCGCGGCCTCAGTCCAGCCGAGACGAACGGATGCTTCAGCTTCGCTGTCTGGCCCCCACAAGGTCACGTCGGTGGCCCGGATACGGGACGCGACGCGATCGGTGATGAGCTGCGGGATGACGTTTCGTCCGGCCCAGGCCGGTTCGCCGGTGACGAGGATCTTGACGGTCACTTGGCTGCCTCCAGTGCGACGCGCACCGTTTCCAGGAGTTCGTTCCAGGATGTCGTGAATTTCTCGACTCCCTCGCGCTCCAACAGGGCGGTGACATCGGCGTATGAGATGCCGAGAGCGGTGAGGCGGTTCATGACCTCGACGGCAGCACCATAAGAGTCAGTGACGGTGTCCCCGCGGACGATGGCGTGATCAAAAGTGGCCTCCAGGGTTTTTTCTGGAAGGGTGTTGATCACATCGCTCGCGACCAGTTCCACCACATACATGGTGTCGGGCAGGGACGCATCCTTGACGCCGGTGGACGCCCAGAGGGGGCGCTGCTCATTCGCGCCGGCCTGAAGCAGACCGCGGGCACGGTCGGTCGCGAATTCCTGCTGGTAGACCTGATAGGCGAGTTGGGCGTTGGCTATCCCCGCCTGGCTCTTCAACGCCAAAGCTTCCTCGGTGCCGATTGCTTCCAGGCGGGTGTTGATCTCGGTGTCGAGACGGGAGACGAAGAACGACGCCACGGAATGGATCGCCCCGAGGTCGATGCCGGCGTCCTTGGCCTTTTCCAGGCCGCTCAGGTAGGCCGCGATGACCTCGCGGTAGCGTTCCAGGCTGAAAATCAGCGTGACGTTCACGCTGATTCCTGCACCGATCACCTCGGTGATGGCCGCCAGTCCGGCGATCGTCGCCGGGATCTTGATCAGGACATTGGGGCGGTCGATCTTCGCCCACAGCGCCTTTGCTTCCTTGATCGTCGCGACCGCATTGCGGGCGTTCACCGGGGCGCATTCAATGGACACGCGGCCATCGAATCCGCGAGTCTTTTCGAAAATGGGGGCGAAAATGTCCGATGCCTGCTGAACGTCGGTCGTGGTGATCTCGAACACAGCATCATCGACGCTGGACTTGGCCTGGGCGAGCACCTTTACCTGCTCCGTGTAGGCGTCGCCATTGGCCAGGGCTCCAGCAAAAATCGTCGGGTTGGTCGTCACCCCGACGACGTTGCGGGTGTCGATAAGACTTTGCAAGTTGCCCGAGCGGATGCGGTCCCGCGACAGATCGTCAAACCAAATGCTCACGCCGGCGTCCGACAACTTCTCGGTCGGTGTGGGCGTTGTATGGGTATTTATGGTCATGCGCATTTCTCCTTCATGCCAACCGTGGAACAGGTCGGCGACGTCATTGTCGTGATCCTGGTGGAGGCATGCGATATGCCTCGACTGTCGACGGAGGGATGAACTCGACCTCGTCGTAGACACCGGATCACGTTGATTTAACTATACACTTACGTAAGGGTTAGATTGGACCGGGGTTAAAGCCAGAACTCGAATCGTGCCGGCAACACCACACCACAACTCCGCGCTTCGCTCGGCAGAGCGCCATCACAGCAAGGAACAGAATTTCACCATCAACAACATTTGCTCTTATCCGCCACGGCCAGACCGATTGGAATGCAGCCCGGCGTCTCCAAGGCTCCACGGACATCCCCCTCAATGACATTGGCCGGGGGCAGGCCGGAAAGGCCGTGCCCGCCCTGTCTCAGTTCGATTGGGACTTCGTTGTATCGTCACCCCTGATTCGCGCCGCAGAAACCGCCGACGTCATTGCCGCCGACCTTGACCTCGACGTCATCCGGCGCATTCCCGGTCTGGTCGAACGCGATTATGGGCCCACCGAAGGGATGCTCGAAGGTGCCGAGCTTGATTCCATGCGCATTCCCGGTGGATACTACGGCGCCGAATCTGAGCCGGAAGTTGCCGCGCGCGGCCTCGACGCGTTGCACGCGCTGTCGCGGGACTACCCCGGCGCTCGCATCATCGTCGTCACCCACGGAACGCTCATCCGCGTCACGCTGACCGAAGCACTGGACCTCGACGTTGGCAGCATCGACAACGCCACGCTGAACCTGGTACGCCATCACCGCAACACGGGCTTCGCGCTGCACGTTCTCAACGGAACGCCTCACCACACCCAACCCTCACCATCACACTTCGACAATCTGAAAGGCCACAAATCATGGCAGCTTTAACATGGGATTCCATCGACAACAATGCGGTCGACACCGCGCGCATTTTGGCGGCCGATGCCGTTGAGAAGGTAGGGAATGGGCATCCCGGCACAGCGATGAGCCTCGCTCCCGCCGCCTACCTGCTGTTTCAGAAGATCATGCGCCGAGACCCGGCCGACAACGAGTGGATCGGTCGCGACCGGTTTATTTTGTCGGTCGGCCACAGCTCGCTGACGCAGTACGTTCAGTTGTACCTCGGCGGCTACGGCCTCGAACTCGACGACCTCAAGGCCCTGCGCACCTGGGGATCCAAGACCCCCGGCCACCCGGAATACGGCCACACCGACGGCGTCGAGATCACCACCGGGCCGCTCGGCCAGGGACTCGCCTCCGCCGTCGGCTTCGCCTACGCCTCACGCTTCGAGCGTGGCCTATTCGATCCGGATGCCGCCACCGGAGCGAGCCCGTTCGACCACTTCGTCTACGTTATCGCCGGCGATGGCGACCTGCAGGAAGGCCTGACCAGCGAGGCATCCTCTCTCGCCGGCCACCAGCAGCTCGGCAACCTGATCGCGATTTACGACAGCAACCAGATTTCGATTGAAGACGACACCAACATTGCCTTCACTGAAGACGTTGCGGCGCGCTATGCCGCCTACGACTGGCACGTGCAGACGGTGGACTGGAAGAAGACCGGCTCCTACGTTGAAGATGTCGCCGAGCTACACACGGCCATCGAGGCCGCCCAGAACGAAACCGGCAAGCCGAGCCTGATCATTCTCAAGACGATCATCGGCTGGCCAAGCCCGAAGAAGCAGAACTCCGGCAAGATCCACGGCTCAGCTCTCGGCGCCGAAGAACTCGCCGGCGTTAAGACCGTTCTGGGCTTCGACCCGGAAAAGACCTTCGACGTGGCCCCCGAGGTCATCGCACACACCCGCCAGGCCATCGAGCGTGGCGCGGCCCAGCACACGGAGTGGACCGTGCAGTTCGATGCCTGGGCCGCTGCAAACCCCGAGCGCAAGAATCTGCTCGACCGCGTTCTCTCCGGCGATCTGCCGGAGGGCGTCGACGAGGCCCTTCCGGTCTTCCCCGGCGGGACCGCAGTCTCGACCCGCGCGGCATCAGGCAAGGTGCTCACCGGCCTCGGCGGCGTCATCCCCGAACTCTGGGGCGGCTCGGCCGACCTCGCCGAATCCAACAACACCACCATCGGCGGCGCGGCGTCGTTCATTCCGAGCGAGCACTCCACCGGTGAATGGAGCGGCAACTCGTACGGCCGTGTGCTGCACTTCGGCATTCGCGAGCACGCCATGGCCGCCATTCTCAACGGCATCGTGCTGCACGGCAACACGCGGCCCTTTGGCGGCACTTTTCTCATCTTCAGCGATTACATGCGGCCCGCGGTGCGTCTGGCAGCGCTCATGAAGGCGCCATCGATCTTCGTCTGGACGCACGACTCCGTCGCGCTTGGCGAAGATGGCCCGACCCACCAGCCGATCGAACAGCTCGCCACCCTGCGCGCCATTCCTGGTCTCGATGTTGTTCGTCCCGGTGACGCCAACGAAACTGTCTGGGCTTGGAAGACGATTCTGGAGCGCCGACAAGGCCCGGCCGGAATCGCCCTCACCCGCCAGAACATTCCGGTGTACGAGCGTGGCGAGGGCGCAACTTCCGATGAAATCTTCGCCTCGGCGAAGAACGTCGCCCGCGGTGCCTACGTGCTGGCCGAAGCCACCGGGGCAACCCCGGATGTCATTTTGATCGGTACCGGTTCCGAGGTACAGCTCGCCGTTGACGCGCGTGCCCAGCTCGCCCTCGAAGGCATTAACGCCCGAGTGGTCAGCGCACCCTGCTTGGAATGGTTCGAAGAGCAGAGCAGCGAATATCGCGAATCGGTACTGCCGAAAGCCGTCACCGCGAGGGTGTCGGTCGAAGCCGGCCTCGCGCTGACCTGGCGCGGCTATGTCGGCGATGCCGGTCGAAGCGTTTCGATCGAGCACTTCGGAGCATCCGCTGACTATCAGACGCTGTTCCGCGAATTCGGCATCACCACCGAAGCTGTCGTCACTGCGGCCAAGGAATCAATCAGCGCGCGCTAAACCAAGAGATCAGCAATGAAAAAACCATCATCGGTACTAAGTACGGTCGAAAGGAACACACTCATGACAACACGCATCGTCATTCTCGGCGGCGGAGCCGCCGGGCTGACCACCGCCCTCCAATTACAGAAAAAGCACGCGACCCGTTGGGCCAGCATCACCCTGATCGATGAATTGCCGTATTACACCTATCAGCCGTTTCTACCCGAAGTTGCTGGCGGCCACATCCGGGCCCGAGACGTGACCGTACCTCTGCACAAGACGCTCCGACACTCAAATGTCGTGCAGGCGTCCGTCACCGGCCTGGACAGCACAGGCAAGAGCGTCACGGTGATGACGCCAGACGGCGAGGGTCGAACCTTTCCCTATGATCATCTTGTTGTTGCGCTCGGAGCCGTCACTCGCACTTTTCCCACGCCTGGACTCGCCGAGAACGGTGTGGGGTTCAAGTCTGTTGAGGAAGCACAGTACGTGCGCGATCGCATTCTCGGAAACATTGCCCGCGCCGCCAGCGTTCAGGACTCGGCAGAGCGCCGCAAGCTCCTCACCACGGTTTTCATCGGCGGCGGCTACACCGGGGTTGAGGCCATGGCAGAGCTTGATGATGCCGCGAAGGCTGCGATGAAGAGCTACCGTGGACTCTCCAATGAGGAGCTACACTTCGTGCTGGTGGAGGCGCTCGATCGGGTTGCACCCGAAGTTGGGCCGGAACTCTCGCAGTGGACCCTCGGTCAGCTCCGTGCCCGAGGCATCGACATTCGGTTAAACACAACGATGCCGTCCTGCATTGACGGCAACGTCGTCCTCAGCGACGGAGAGACGATTCCGGCTGGTGCGATCGTCTGGACCGCCGGGGTCAAGCCGAACCCCGTTCTGGCTGACTTGGATTTGCCCCTGGGACCCAGAGGGCACGTCAATGTCAACGTCGCGCTCCAAGTGGAGACCGGCGACGGGGAGAAGCTTGAGGGCGTGTGGGCTCTTGGGGATGGAGCTCAGGTTCCCAACCTGCTGGCCGAGACGCAGCCGGCCTACTATCCACCGAACGCGCAGAATGCTGTGCGCCAGGCGGTGACCGTGTCCGCCAATATTGTCGCCATGATGAACGGACGACCGATCGTGGAATATCGACACGAATCGCTCGGAACGGTCGCCAGCTTTGGCATCGGCAAGGGTGCGGGCATCATGAAGGGCATCAAGCTCAAGAACATGCCGGCGTGGCTCGCTCACCGCGCATATCACCTCTACGCGATGCCGACTATGAAGCGCAAGGTGCGCATCCTGGCTGGGTGGACGACGAACCTGGTTGCCGGCGGGGATACGACTCCCGTCGTAGGCCACGGCAACCCGCGCGCCAGCTTTCTCAGGGTCACACCCGTGGTCGCCGCAAAAAAGTAGGCCATCGGTGTAGCTTGCGGGCATGCTCACCGGGGCCGCGACTCCAAGAGAACCTACGGATTTCGACGCGGGGATCGTTCCTGTGGGCCTTCCCATTCGGCCACGGCTACAAACTCGATGCTGCCGCGTCTCGGTGGCTGCAGAACCTCGCCGCCGGTCGAGGCACCCTTTTTGACCTGTTACGTTGCCACGCGTTCAAAACCTCCAGCCCCGTCAATACCGGCAACGCCGACAATACCCACCGCCAGCATGCGGTCATCGAACTTGAACGCCGACATGAAAGAGTCGGAGATGGCGCACTTTTCGTCCAGCGTATTCACCACCAACGCGGCCTGGCTCGTGCAGGCGTGCATCGCGTTCAATCTCACCGTGCCGCTGGCACCCTCGCCATCGTCACCCTCGGAAGAGCCGTCACCGCATCCGTCCACCGGACACTCATCAAGGTCGCCGCCAGAGTTTCCACCTCCGCCGGTGGGTTGAGGCTAAGAAACGAATACTGGCGGGTCGTACTCTTCCGGTAGCTGAAATCCAATGCTCCCCGGGTGTACCACGGCCACGATGATCTGCAGCCGGGTGATGATCGCGCGAGTCGAGATCAGTGCGATAGCGGGAACATCGGGCCAGTAGGGTAAATTGTTGAATTCTTCCCACACGGCTTCGGCAGCTGAGGCATCCTGGCGGTCGATGGCCGACAGGAATCGATCGGTGAACCGCTCGTTGGCTGTTTCGAAGTCCCGACCGGCTGCATCCCGACCGTGTTGCGCGTTCCGCGCGCTGCGGGCAGAGTGCAGGAACCGGCCCAGAGTGAAGTCGAACAGGAACCCGTTTCGTCGCTCCCACTGCCCGTTGGACAGCCCAATCTCGGTAGCCACCTCGTGCTCCCAATCGCGGGTAGAGGTCGACGTGACGAGAAGTGCGAGGACCCGGGAGGCCATGTATTCCTGAATGAGGTGGTAATCGTCTTGGGCCAACGGATGGATGTCGATGCTCATTCGGAGTCCGTGATGGCGATGTCGGGAAGAAATTTCCACACGTCGCGGATCTGGTGAATTCGGCCATCGATGGGAAGGTTGTCCAGCATCATCACAAGAGGCTGCGGGGCGCCGGATTGCATCGCCGCCGTGACGAGGTCCTCACGGAAGACCGGGGGTGTGTCGAAAACATGTCCGACGGCAGCGAGGATTGTCTCTCTCGTAGCCTCGGTCTTTGGTCGTTCAGTCGTCATTGTGGCGTTTCCTGTCTGGTAGATTCGACAGTAATACTACTCTCACGTAAGAGGAGAGTTGTTGGCAAATGGGTAACTGGTGTGCATGACCTGTCACAATCTGCACGGCATGCAATTGTGACGTCGCTCGTTGGATGCCGGTCAGCCTGGGCGGAGACAAGATGATCAAACGGTTTGAAGAGCTCGATTTTCAGCCTACGGAGTTGGGCGACCTCACGCTAAGACGACGCCGCGAACCGACCCTGGACGTCGACGTCTACGAGGTGAAGCT
The DNA here is from genome assembly GCF_002929505.1 of Cryobacterium sp. Y57. Taxonomy (GTDB): domain Bacteria; phylum Actinomycetota; class Actinomycetes; order Actinomycetales; family Microbacteriaceae; genus Cryobacterium. The sequence continues at coordinate 58,916 of NZ_PJJL01000058.1, read as the reverse complement.
GGGTGAAGCGTTTTTGATGTCGAGCCTGTTCACCGTCGCGGAAGAAAAACTCGCATCGCTGGGCCTCGCGGCGGTCGCCGGTGACCGGCTCGACGTGCTGGTTGGAGGGCTGGGCCTGGGCTACACCGCGGTCGCCGCGCTGGCAGATGACCGGGTGGCGTCGATGACCGTCGTCGACACCTTGTCCCCGGTTATCGGCTGGCATCAGCGAGGGCTCCTCCCCGTCTCAGAGGCACTTACCGGTGACCCCAGAACGCATCTCAAGCTGGATGATTTCTTTGCCCTGATGCGGAGCGAGGCAACCGCGAATTCGCCGCATTACGATGCAATTCTCGTGGACATCGACCATTCGCCGCGCTACCGCCTCGATGCTAGCCACTCCGATCTGTACACCGTTGCCGGACTGCAATCTCTTGTTAGACATCTCGTGGAGGGTGGAGTATTCGCCCTCTGGTCAGACGACCCACCGGACGCCGAGTTCACTGACATCCTCGCCGCCGTCTTTGGCCGTTGGCACGCCCACGTCGTCAGCTTCCCCAACCAGCTCACTGGTGGAACCTCCGCCAACACCGTCTACGTCGCACACTACTGATCAGCCGGCGGGTACCTGAGCGCCGCGACCGCGTACTGATCGCGATCGCGCAACTATCGTGCTACCTCGACCCGACCGTACAGCGACCGCTAGGCCAACGAAAGAAGGGCGCGCTCGACCGGCTTCTGACATCTTTTCGACGGCGACTGTTCGTTGGACGCTAATCAGACCAGAACTAGTTACACCGAAATTTTGACAGACCTTGCAAGCTCGTGTGCCGACGGTAGAAACGTCGACGCGGTGCCGGTGTGGGTGAGGTGGAGCTGGTGCATGGCCCGGGTGCAGGCGATGTAGAGCATGCTGCGATCGATGTCGGTGGTGTAGGTGGCGTCATCGACGTGGGGAACAATGACGACGTCGAACTCGAGGCCTTTAGCAATATGAGCCGCGGTGATGATAATCCCACCGGTGAAGGTCTTGCTGTCATAGTCGAGCAGGGTAAGTTCGATGCCTTCCGCGGCGATGGCGCGATAGAGGCGTTCCGCCTGGTCGAGAGTTTTGCACACGATTCCCAACGATCTGTATTCGCTTCGCTCGTGCATGGCAACTATCTCGAGAACCCGAGCAGTCTCGTCCTGCGGGGTTTCGCATGCCAGTAATTGCGGCGGCGGGCCGTGGCGTTCGATGGGGACGAGTTTGTCGTTGCGGGAGATGTGTTGTGCGAATTCGGTTATCTCGGTTGTTGAGCGGTAGCTCTTGCAGAGCTCGAGGCAGTCGGCTTCGGGGAAGATGCTGAAGATCGTCTCGAGGTTCGAGGAGCTGAACGGGTTTACCGACTGGTTCGAATCGCCGAGGATGGTCATGTTGCAGGCGAATAGTTTTCGTAGGACCGCGTATTGGATAGGGGTGTAGTCCTGCATTTCGTCGACGAGGAGGTGGCGGATGTCTTCGTAGCCGTCATGTCGTGCGGTCGTGATGAGCGTGTAGATCAGCGGTGCGACGTCTGAGTGTTCGATGCGCTTGTGGTCCAGCATCGTGAAGTGTGCTCGACGCGACGGCTCATCGTAGAAGGCTCGGTAGAGCGCGAACGCGTCCTTGAAAGGGAACATTGCCCGTACTTGCTTGCGCACGCTGGTCGAGTCAACGGCGCTCCACTTGCCATGCCTGTCTAGAACACGCTGCTTCATCAGGTGGATCGCGCTGTCGGCTACCCGGTCGAGCCGGGTATAAATGGGTGAGGTGTGACCGCTCGCGAAGGCGTCCGCCACCCAGTCGGCGCTCACCCGCTCTGAATGCTGCCCGATCTTATCGGGCGTGAAGTCGTCCGCCCGGACCGCTATCCACTCGTGCAGCTCTCTGACGAACTCCGGGGTCGCTTTGGCGCGCATGCGATCGGCGGCATCATGGTCAACGTTGTCGAGGAGGCCGCTGACCTGCTCGCTGAAAGTCTGGTGCTGAACAACTTTGCTGAGGAAGCGCTTGGCGATGCGGTCCAGATCGATCTCCGCGACCTGCTCCTCGCCGAGCTCCGGCAGCACATCGGCGATGTAGTCGGCAAACACCTTGTTAGGAGACAGGATCATGACGTTGCTGGATGACAGCGTGTCCTTGAACCGGTAAAGCAGAAAGGCCAACCGGTGCAGCGCGATAGAGGTCTTTCCTGAACCGGCAACGCCCTGCAGGATGAGCACCTTGGCAGTCTCGTTACGGATCACGGCGTTTTGCTCCCGCTGAATGGTCGCGACGATGTTGCGCATCTTGTCGTCGGCAGACTCGCTGAGTTCGCGCTGCAGGACTTCATCGCCGATGTTGATCGAGCTCTCGAGCGAATACTGCAGGCGTCCAGCCTCAATCTTGTACTGGCGCTTGCCTACGATCTCGCCCTCGGCGACCCCTTCGGGCGCGTCGAACGTTGCCGGGCCGGTCTCGAAGTCGTAATAGAGACTCGAAACCGGCGCACGCCAGTCATGCACACGGAGGTCTTGGGTCTCGGGGTCCCAGAAGCCGCGCACACCGATGTAATAAGACTTTGCCGAAACAGTGTCAGCGTGGTGGAAGTCCACTCGCCCAAAATAGGGTGAGTTTCTGAGCCGCTCGAGAGAATCGCGGGATGTGACCGCAGAATCGCCGATCGCTACGGATGTCGCCATCTGCATGCGCGCATTTGCTTTCTCGGCGTGATCCATATCGCGTTGCTGCTCCCACAGTTCGCGCTTTTGTTCGTCCATCGCAAGTTCCGAACGGTCGATCGAATCGATTAAGCTCGCGTGGGCCGATTCCACAAGCTCGAGCGTTTTCGCGAGGTAGCGATGTTCACCCGCTTCATCTGTGGCGGTGGCGTCTGTCATGAGTTTCTCCTGCGGCGGTGCACCCGACGTGCGCGCTCCGCGTCAGAGGTGTTCGCGGCGTCATGGGGCGTTCAAAGTGGTGGGGGAAAACACACCAGAACTCAACCCTAACGTTTATGTTAAGTTGAGGTCTTGCTGGATCTCAGTTGAGCATCGAACGCGGTCGAGTGAGGGCAAGCTGGGGGTCTCGGTGACCCGCGGACCAGCTTTCTTAGGGGCAACCGTTGTAGCCGCACAAAAATAGGGGTTCGACGTTAGCTTCGGGGCTAGCACACTGGTACCCGTAGGCTGAATCGTCGCTAATTCGCGGTCGCGCTCAGCTTTTTGAGCCCGGCTGTTGGCGTCGGAATGCCCACCGAGCGGGGCCGTGAAGGCCGAGAGACAGCCCGGCAATCGTGAAGTATCCCAACGCCGTCCGCCACGATTCGGCTGGCGCGCCTGCGGAGACAAATGCGGTCGTCAGGCCCACGCACCCGGTGTAGCTTGCGATTATCAGCGTTCCCGAATACACAGGATAAGATCGCCACGCTTTAGGGGTAAATGCCCACAGAATCCTGGCGCGCTCGGATGACCGCGTAGCGTCGCTGTCGGGCTGCTGCTTACGCGGAAGATGAAAATGAACACGGAGTAACCGATGGGCGGCCAGTGCCATAACAAACACCAACACGGATGCACTGGCGAGTAACCAATGCGGCGGCGCAGATGACCTCATCGCCAAACTTCCAAAAACGAGCACGCTCGCTGCAGCCAGATACGCGCTTGCGAGCGCAACCACCGCGGTGCGATGAAGCCGCCGTTCATCCGAGTCTCGAGCGGGTAATTCCATTGCCGTGCTCCCTACGATTTTGACCCGCAAAACCTGACGTAGACTCCAGCCTAAATCAAACCTCACGTAAGGGTTGATTGATGCAGCAGGAATACGTCCCGTAGAGCGCATGCCGAGTGTGCCCCTTTGGCGTTGCACCTCGGGCTACTTTTTTGCCCGAGCGCGCATCGGGAAAGATTGTGGTCGTGCGGCGCGATTGGCTTAAAACAACTCTTACGTTAGAGTAGGGTCGACTGTTTGCTATGGATGCAGACAGGAACGGGAGAAATGAATTCATACGTTACGCACGTACCGCGCCGCCACGAGCAGGAAACTGGGTACGTCACGCTTGAACCGCGTCGAGTCGTTGGCCCGACCGGCTATGTAACTCGCTCCGCCGCCGCATCGATTCCCGGCCGTTATGTTTCACCCATTGCAGACGAAGCGAAGGTACGGGTGCCGCTCCATGGACCTCGGGCGGCTCCGAGCTCGGTGTTCCAATAAGTCATTATCGACCGCAGACGGCCGAGGGGTGAGCTGAGCAGTGTGTAGTCGAAGTCGAGCGTGTCGGGATCAGCCTCGACTTACTCTTTCGAAACGTGAACTATAGCGAGATCCGCCGGTGCCGCCGCGCCCAGGAGGAGGATTTTTTCTTGCCCAATGAGATTGCGCAGCGGTATGCCACGGGGGAGCTGACTCGAGTCCAGCTCGTTGATGAGCTCGGCCGGTGGGCCTACCCGTCGGAGGTTTCGACAGACGGTTGTGACTGGCTCCTGGTGTCGACCTCTGAGTCATTCGACGAAGTGGGGCGCGCACTGAGTGAGGGGCTCATTGATAATGCGATTTACGATGCGATCTTGGATTGTGCTGCGAATTTCTCACAATCATCCCGGGCGCGGTATGCGGCGATGCCTCTGATCAAGTGTTACTTGTCATAATCGACATTATCAGCGCGTCGATTCAATCTCGCGGCTGTTAAGCGCGCTATCCAAAATGTAGATGTTGGCTTCTTCGCTGGTACCGTGGCGCCGGTCAGGCGCAGGGCGACACCCCTCTCGATGGTCTCTTCGATGTGATTTACGCCATGCATCTCACACTGTCTATGTACCCGCGACGCCCCGACAGCCCCCTTGGGCCAATTCGCAGACGTGGCAACATTTTGGCATTATTTGAACGAGATTGCTCCGTTCTGTAGCATGGCGAAATAATTGAGAAGCCGCGTAATCATGCGGATTTGAGGGCTGATTCGGCGTCTTATTGGCGGCGCCTTAGGTTTCAAATCCCAACGGTACAGCCGCGAATACCCCCGTTACCTTGTTCGTGGCTTCGGATGGTGTGAAGATCTGGGGTGTTGGCCCGTCGATTGACCGCGTGTCGGGGCTTGATTCGGTCGAAGCCGAAATCATTCGTAGTGCGGATGCCGGGACTTGACGCCGTGGATCAGGTCACCGCGACTCTTTGGCGAAATCGCCCGTGAAACACCGCTCGCGTGGCTGCGTCCATCCGATGGCTCATAACTAAGTGCGTCGCGATGAACGGGGCTAGGCTCGAGTTTCAGTTCCCACGTGGAGCGTTGGACTTTTGGCCGTTTGCTATGAGACTCACCAGGATCACAGCCATCATGCCCCTTTCTAAAACCCCGCAGAAACCCCGCATTTACCCCGCAGATTGAAATTCGCATGGGGTTGAGAGCGTGATCACGCACCCAGTGTTTCACAGGGATCAACGACCGTATGAGGCCTTCGTGACCACAATGAGTCGGGTTCACGATAATCGTGGTTTCGCGGGTAATACACCCGCAACTACTGATCGGGATGGCGGGTGGACGCTCGTATGTAAGCCTGCGCGATTCGCGCCGCCCAGTTCAGATGACCCTTGGCCCTGGTATGGTACGCGTGCACGACAAGGAAAGACTTGACGTACACACTTATATTCAACGTTTATTGCCACGAGACCCGCCGAGATGGGCCGAGGTGGTGAGATAATGGTGACGACATCTTACGCAAGAAGGTCCTGATCAGATCGAGATAAGTCGAGATCAATCGAGGTATAAATGCGCACTCGGTCTCGGCTCCAAAGGCCCCGGCGCAAACCGTCGGTCCCGGGTTCAAGTCCCGGCCGCCCTACTGTAAATTTGATCTGATCAGGGTTTCTTGTCTGTACCGAAAGGGCAAGGCTTGACGCACTCAACGTTTATTAGTCTTTTATTCAAAATTAGCCGCCTTTTCCACGTGCTCGCAGAGAAGGTGCACGACCCGGTTCGAGTTGTCTGGGATGACCTCGAACACCTACGGGTTATGGACACTGAAAAACTCTTGGGGCTGGGTCTCGAGCCCGTTTTGACGACAAGCGAGCTCGCCGAATATGTCGGCGTGCAGGTGCAGGCCATCTATGACCTGCGCACCGACGGTCGCGGACCCTCCGGCATTCGAGTCGGGCGAGAGATCCGCTACCGTATCTCCGATGTTCGGCGATGGCTCGACAGTCTGCACGAGCCTGAACCGGCTCTGGGCGATCGTGGGGGCGAGCGCTAGTGGCGGGGCGACCACGCCTGCCGATCAGCACGTTCGGATCGATCACAACCGTCAAGCTCGGCCCAGGACGGTTCAGGGCGACGACCGTTTTCCGTGACTGGGACGGACAATCCCGACAGATCGGGGCGACGCGTGAGAGCCGCAACGCGGCGCAGGCCGCGCTTAAGGTCGATCTGGCCGCGCGTCTGCGCACCGGTGGGGCAGGGGACTCGCTGACCGCGAGCTCGCCGTTTCCGCTGCTCGCCGAGGCATGGATGGAGGACGTGATGCTCGATGTCGACCGTTCCCAGGGTACGAAAGACACCTATCAACGCGAGTTGCGCGTGCTTGTTCTGCCCTACTTCGAGAACTTTGCGATTCGGGAAGTGACCGTTGGGCGCATTGAGCTCTTTCTTCGGCAGCAGAGGGAGAAATCGTATACGCGTGCAAAGCACTCCCGTACGATCCTCGGAATGATCCTGGCCTTCGCGGTGCGGCGGGAGATCATTCCGCGCAATCCGATGAAGGAGACGTCGCGGATGAAGAAGCCCCCGCACACGCCGAAGGCCCTCACAACGGATCAGATCGCTGCGATCCGCCTCGCGGCCAGCGAATGGCGCACGGAGGAAGGCCGGATGGGCCCGCGATCAGACGGCCAGGTGCGGGACATCATCGAGGTGATGCTCGGGACTGCCACGCGCATCGGAGAAGTGCTCGCCATTCGGCAGTGTGACGTCGACCTGGACGCCGATCCGCCGCGGGTGAACATCAGCGGCACTCTCGTCGTGCACAACAAAGCCGGCGTTCACCGTCAGGAGCATCCCAAGACGCACGAGTCGAACCGAGACATTGGCATGCCGCCCTTCGCAGTCGAGGTCATACGCCAGCGCTTGGCGCTGCTCGATCCGGAGGATGCGGAGCACCTGATTTCTTCCTCACGGGTGGGCACGCCCCTCGCGCCATATAACGTCAGGCGCACGTTCCGGGGAATACTTCGAAATGCGGGGCTCGAGGGGATGGACATCACGCCCCACTCCTTTCGACGCACGCGCGCGACGTTGCTCGCCAACGAGCTTGGCATGCAGGCGGCGGCCGACATGCTCGGACACACCTCCACCTCTACGACGAAGGCCCACTACGCGGAGCCTGACCGCACGGTGAAGTCAGAGCCGGCGACGGTGATGCAGCGGCTGGCTCCGCCGAAATGATCGCAGTCGGAAAACCGCGAGCTTCAGACGATAAATTCGTCAGCGATCGACAACTTTTTTCGACCCGGAATTGCAGCCCAGGCCGATTCCGCTCTCGATGTCGCGGACTGTCAGTGAGTACGTCCCGGCGAGCGAGGCGGAGTACTCCAGGGACATATCGCCCGGCAACTCTGAGTAGGTTGCGCTTCCCCCAGTAACCATCCCATCCGGCTGTATGACGAGCGTGACTGGAATGCCGTCGAACGTCTCTCCGTACTGCTCGTGCGTCTGGGCGGTCGAGGCCAGCCCGATTCACAAGTTGAAAGCAATATAACGCACGTTGGCATATAACTGGTCGCCAGGCGCGACAACGTCCGCGCCTGCAATTGGCGTGACAACGCGTGCTTTCGACCCGACGAAGGGCACGGAGATTGGAGCGGACTCCGGTGCTCGCGTGCCGGCTGCGATGGATGCGAACTGAGGCGCTGGCGGTATAGCGATCGGAAGATAGAAGACCGCCAAACTCCAGACGCATAGCGCCGTGCCAGCTATACCGAGTGTGCCGTCGAGGGCCGCTAGGAATCCGGCATTTTTGCCCTTGGACCGGCGGCTTCGGGCGGCAGCCAGCGCAAACCCCAAACCGGTCAACCCCACGGTCGTGACCGCCCAGCCGCGGGTGCCTGTTGGTCCATCCGGTAGAGAGAGAGGGGTAGCCAGCACGACATGAGCCCGAAAAGGACGGCTAGCAGTCCCAAGAGCCTGGCATTCGTGGCTCGTGTCCTGACGGCCGTCGTGGTTCGTCGTTGAGGGGGTGGTGGCTCATCCCACGAGCTGGATGGGCGCCAATCGCGCGGCCCAGTACCTGACATGTCATCACATTCCCAACTCGCACCTGTACTTAGACCATGGTTGGCCCTTTTGGAGGTCTGGACATAACTGGCGCAGAAAGACGGTGTATTTTGCTCAGGTTCTACAACACTTCGTACCTTTCTGAAGGCCTCCCGTCGTAGGTAGTCGCATTGCGATGGTGACTGCAATGGCTGGCCCGAGCCAGATCCCGCCGCGACGTGGGAAAGCCCGTCACGCGGGATGAAATACGGGTTCAGTTCCGCGACAATGTCAGGACTGAACTGTCCACTGATTTCGAGCTTGCCAGAAACACCCCAAGGGTCACTATTAAATCGACACCGCACTTTGGGCTGAACGCCGCATCCGTGCTCACAGAGATCGAGCCTACATAGGCTCGCTTGTCGACGGATGGGGCGACGGAAAACCTTGTAGTGGCGATTGTGCTGGTACGTGACGATGAGGCCATCCGTGGGGCATCGCTTCGAGGTCGGTGTTGCCGTGCGCTATAGACTCGGGAAGACGCGGCGACGAGGGAGACGAATGGGCGAGCTAGAGCATCACGTGCGGGCACTGTGGACGTTGTTCGAGCCGATTCACGCGGTGACGTATTTCTCCCCTGAGTCGCGGGAGGCGTTCGCGGAAATTGGACTCACTCGTTACTGGGACGGATACTTCGCCGGTCGTGCCGCCCCGCTCGGGGCTGTGATCGCTGCTCCGGTGGTGGCCATCTTCAGCGGGTTCGCTCCATTCTTGGTCGACCGGGTGCTGCCGGCTGTGTGGTCGACGGTGACGGTAGGCCGGGTGCTCGACGCGCGGTCGCGGGGTGCCGCAGCGACGTTGCGAAACCTCGTGCCCGACGAAGGATTTGTCACCGAAGCGGCCGACGTACTTGCCCAGGCAGCGGCTCGTGTCGATACCATTGGTCGCCCCCTCGCGGCGGCGAACAGCGCTCTGCCGGTTGAGGCGGATCCGTATCGCCGTCTCTGGCAGGCCGCGGCCACGCTTCGCGAGCATCGCGGAGACGGTCACGTGATGGCGCTGGTCGAGGACGGGATCGCGGGCATCAGCACAATCGTGTTGCGAAGCGCGGTGGATCTCGACGCGATGAGCGTGCGAAAGTCGCGTGGCTGGACGGAGGAAGAGTGGGCGATCGAAGTCGAAAAACTTGTTGCTCGCGGGTTGCTGACCGGCCAGGGCGACATCAGCGAGCACGGCAAAGCCGCAATCGAGCGCGCCGAGCATATAACTAACCGATTGGCGATCGGTCCGTGGCGAGGATTGAACGACGATGAGATCGCCGGTATCGCCCGCACGCTCGCCCCCATCGCGCGAGCGTGTCAAACCGTTTTCCCATTTCCAAACCCGATCGGAATGCCCCAACCGTGGAATCCGAATCTCGACCCGAACGCGTCCGCCGTACCGAAGTCGCCGCAGGCGATTTGAAATTATCCGCTGTGAAGAATGGCAGCGCGTGGAACATGGAAGTAGTCGGGTCTCGCGCATCGCACTTTATCTAGATTTGGGCTATGTTCACCGCATGATCGAGCGCGTATCCGGAAGAACTCTGACATGGCGCAGCGCCAATGGCTGCCTCGTTCGAGTTGCCGCACCGGGAGAGTCCGCCGAATACGAAAGACTTATTCGATTGGTGAGGACGTCGTTCGATGAGCAACGCGCGGAAATTGAGATGGGAATGGCCGGTTCCCTCATCGAGCAGGCCGATGGCCGAACTGGGCGGAAGTTGCTGCAGGGCCAACTTGCTCGCGCTCTCAACGGAGAACTGGACTTGCTGACGTTCCTGAAAGACGTCGCGGTGCCATTTGTTGCGCTAGACAGTGACGCGCGCGTGGTGGCTGCCCTTCATGCAATCGCTCCCGGCCGAGTCATTGGAGAACTCGTAACGCAGCAGTGGCCACGATCAGCATCGCTGTCGCTCGCCACACGAGCTGTGAAAATCGCAGCGCTTTGGGTCGACGTCGAGTCGCGCCGCGCAGGGTTCGGAACCGCACTGCTGCAGAGTTGCTGTGATGCGTACTTCAGCGCTGGATACCGCCTCGTCTACGGAAACTACCGGGCCCGTGAGAAAATCACCTCCGAAAGCTTCTATCGTGCAGCAGGGTTCCAGATTCTTCCCCACGGTGAAACTGTTCTCTTGGGTCTCGACAACGGTGCGCACGTCCTAAGTCTTGGTACCGATGAAGATCAGGGAATGTTTTACATGACGGCCGCCGATTGGCGCCGCCGCGCGAGCCCCGATCAACGAATGTCAGATTGAGCAAAGTACGCTGGCTCGGCCCCGGACTCGCGACGCCTGGCAACATCGTCGACGACGAACTGCACGAAGTCCTCATCACGATCGCCAATGACCACGTCTTCGACTGCGTCGGCCGGCGATTCACCTGGCCAAGCAGTCTGCCGAGTGGGACGGTCGCGCTCCAGCCGCGTCCCCGAAACTGCCACCCAGTCGCGAAGCCGCTGGCGGGCATTCGCGAAGTCGCGATGCCCGCGGAGCGGCGCTGAGCCGTGCTGGTCAGGGTCGTAGGCACCGAGCCAAAGCAGGTGCAGTGCGGAGAGCTCCCAGACTAACTCCGGGTGCCGATGCCAGAACGGTGGCACCACGGATGCCGGCAGCCCGTAGGTGCGTCGCAGCCAGTCCACCCACCGGTTGAGTTCAATCCATTCGGCCTCGGCGTCGTCGGCGCTGAGTAAGTTCCAGTTGATTGGATGTGGCGGCTCCGCCCTGAGCGGCCCGTCGAGATCGTCCAACGGGCTCGCTTCGAATGCGTCGTCGTGATCGTCGGATGCCCACTCGACGAGTGACTCTGACATCGGTGGTTCACCGCCTGGATCCGGTGTGTGCCGTTTCCGCCTCGTGCTCAACTTCGGTATCCAGTGAGGTGTTTGAGGCATTGCGACGAGTGTGGTCGACCTGATATTTGGTGCGCGCGAGGTCGTGGCCGATCTTCTTGGCAACGAACTCTTCGCGCTGAATGAATTCGCCGTCGCACGGTGAACTTGGAGGGCGGCAGTCCGGACGACTACTCGATCTCGTGGGTCGCAAACATCCCCGTAAAATAAGCGGCGTACTTCTTCTCGGAGCGGTTCTCGCGAAGGTCGCACATAGACGCTCATCGCTCTTGTTCGACGACGAATCAGCGCACCGCCAGGGAGCCTTTATATCCCCATCTGCGAAAGGCGAATGGGATCACGCTTGGGCGATCTCGTCCCGGCGCGGCTAGCGTACAAGCTCCTGAACGTTGCGCGGCGGCCAACTCCGCTCTTCCAAGTCGACTCGTATGCGACTTCTTAGTCCTCGCCTTCTGCCAGATCAAGTCGGCGCACCTTCGTTATGACGACGGAGGTGGGCTCGGTGACGGTATCGGTGCGGGTGGTGAGCGCCGGGGACGGGTACAAGTACCTGCTGTGCACGGTCGCCGCTGGTGACGGCAAACGTCTGCTGTCGACCCCGCTCACTCGCTACTACACCGAGAAAGGCACGCCGCCGGGTCGATGGATGGGCGGTGGCCTCAGCGGCCTCGGTGGACTCATCGTTGAAGGCGACGTGGTCACGGAGGTGCAGCTGCAACTGCTCATCGAGTTGGGACGAGATCCGGTCACCGGCGAACCCCTCGGTCGTGCCTACCCGGTTTATCGGCCCGGCGTCGACCGCGACACGGACGGGCCACGCGCCGCCGGTGGCGGACCGACTGAGCGGGCTGCGGCATCCGCTTTTGAGCAACCGGACGAGAAGCGGCGTCGCGCCGTCGCCGCCTACGACTTCACGTTCTCGATTCCGAAGTCGGCGAGCATCCTCTGGGGTGTGGGCGACGCGGCCGCCCAGGAACGCATCGTGCAGGCACACCATGCGGCGGTGGCCGAGGTGCTGACATACATGGAGTGCGAGGTCGCGGCGACGCACACCGGCACGACGGCGCAGGGCGGCGCCGTGGCACAGGTCGATGTGACCGGACTAATCGCCACGGCGTTCGATCATTTCGACAGCCGCGCCGGCGACCCGCACCTGCACACCCACGTCGTCATCAGCAACAAGGTGCAGACCGTGCTCGACGGCAAGTGGCGCTCACTCGACGGACGGCCGATGCACGAGGCCGTGGTGGCGCTCTCCGAACTGCACGAGAGTCTGTTTGCCGACGAGCTCACGCGATCACTCGGCGTGCAATGGCAGCAGCGGGAGCGCGGGCGAGATCGCCACCCCGCGTGGGCCCTGACGGACGTGCCGGAGGCGCTCGTTGCGGAATTCTCGACCCGGGCTCGACACATTGATGTCGAGACCGACCGGTTAATCGAGGAGTATGTGACCAGTCACGGGCGACGTCCGAAGGCGGTGACGATCATGAAGCTGCGTGCGCAAGCCACGCTCGCCACGCGGCCCGCGAAGCAGGTGCACTCGCTGGCGGACCTCACGGCGGCGTGGCGGGAACGCGCTGCAAGCGTGCTCGGGCACGACCTGTTGACGGTCGCCGGGTCGTCTCCCGGGTTGCTGCGTGCGGAGACCTGCCGCGCGAGGCTGTGGATGCTCTCGGGGTGAGCGTGATGAGGGCCGTCGGTGAGAAGCGCGCCACGCGGCGGCACTGGAACCTCACCGCCGAAGCTGCGCGCCAAACGATGGCGTACCGGTTCGCGTCAGCATCCGATCGGGAAGCCGTCGTCGGGCTCATAGTGGATGCCGCCGAGCACGCGTCCCTGCGCGTCACGCCTCCTGAGCTCGCCGTGAGCCCTTTGGAGTTTCAACGCGATGACGGGACGTCCGTCTTTCGACCGAAGCACTCCGTTGTATTCACGTCGACTGAGCTGCTCAATGCCGAGGCGCGGTTGCTCGAGCGTGCTGCGCTTTTAACCGCGCCACGCGTGATACTCGGTTCGGCTGCGTTTTCGCGGTTGCCGGGTGGCGGGCGGCTCGCCAACGATCAACTCGCGGCGCTCTCCAGGATCGCCGGCTCGGGCCGGGTGATTGATATGCTGGTGGGACCGGCTGGCGCAGGGAAGACGACGGCGATGAATGCACTTCGGCGTGCCTGGGAGGCAGCGCACGGAGGAGGCTCGGTCGTCGGGCTGGCCCCATCGGCTGCCGCTGCGACGGTGTTGGCGACGGATCTCGGAATCGCGGCCGAGAATTTGGCGAAGTGGTGGCAGAGCCATATCGATGAGGGCTCGTCGTTTCGGTCCGGTCAGCTCGTCATCATCGACGAAGCATCCTTGGCGGGCACGATGCCGCTGGATCGGATCACTGCGCTGGCTTTAGATGCGGGCGCGAAGGTGCTGCTGGTCGGCGACTATGCCCAGCTGCAGTCGGTCGACGCGGGCGGCGCGTTCTCGCTGCTCGTGCACGATCGAGCGGATGCTCCCAAACTCATCGACGTGCACCGCTTCGTGCACGAGTGGGAGAAGACGGCATCCCTCGGACTGCGCCAGGGCAAACCCGACGTGATCGACCTCTACGCCACGCACGACCGCCTGCGCGATGGCAGCACCGAGGTGATGGCGGATGCCGCCTACGAGGCGTGGCGGGCGGACATCCGCTCGGGAAAGTCGACCGTGCTGATCAGCGACTCGATTGAGGCGGTCGCAGCGCTGAACGTGCGCGCTCGCACCGAACTGATTCTGGAGGGTCGCGTCGATGCGCTGCACGAGGTCGCCCTTCATGACGGAACCCGCGCCGCCGTCGGTGACACGGTCATCACCCGCCGAAACGATCGCCGGCTGTATGCGTCCCGCAGTTGGGTGCGCAATGGCGACCGGTGGAACGTGATCGGCGTGCACCGGAACGGTTCGGTCGAGGTGCGGCGGCTTGGTCGTCGGTGGGGGAGCACGGTGCTTCTTCCCGCTTCGTACGTTGCTGAGCACGTCGAGCTGGGCTACGCGGTCACCTCGCACCGGGCGCAGGGACTCACGACCGACACCGCGCACGTCGTGGTGGCGCCGAGCATGCCGCGCGAGAACCTGTACGTCGCGATGAGGCGGGGACGCGAGGCGAACACCGCCTACGTCGCCGTCGACCGGCCCGATGTCGCCCACGTGGGGCCGCGGCCTGGTGACGCTGGGGACGTGACGGCGCGAAGCATCCTCTGTGGCATTTTGCAGCACGTCGGCGCCGAGCTCTCGGCGCACGAGACGCTGGCGGCCGAGCAGGATGCGTGGGGATCGGTGGCGCAACTTGCGGCGGAGTACGAGACCCTGGCGGCGGCCGCGCAGCACGACCGGTGGGCGACCGCCGTGCTCGACCAGGCGCTGCTGGAGGGGAGCTGTGGACTCGAGCGCTCGGGGCCGCTCCGCGGGGGTCCGCATCCGCCGTGTTGCGACAGCACGCGTGCACGGTCGCGGCCTACCGGGACCGGCACGGCATCGTCGGCGCTCGGCCGCTCGGTGCGGTACCGGATTCGACGGCGCAGAAGCTCGACGCCGCTCGTGCTCGAGCTGCGCTTGAGGCAGCCCAGCGCGTGGCGGGCGACTTCCATGCCTGCGATGTGTCCGGGCGAACAATTGCAACGGTCACCAATCGGTGCTGCTGAAGTGCTCGGCAGGGAATTCATTTGTATCTGCTTGGCCCGGTCTAGGTGGTGGCTCGTGGCCAGATAGGCTGCAAAACATGGCACCGACCGCAATGAAACTTACGTTCTTAGGCTCTAAGAGGGGCAAGGGCATAATCGCGTCGGTCCTGGTCGTTGGTGTCCTTATTATCGGTGCTGGTCTTTCGCAAAACAGCGCGGAAATTGAGGCGGAATCAAGAGCCGCATCTGAGGCTGCCGCGAGATTGGAAGATCGACGAGTGGCCCAGGCCGAAGCGGCCCAAGCGACTGCCGCCGCTAAATTGGAAGCCGATATCGTTGACGGCGACGCGTTAGTCACGAGTGCCGCTTCTTTCCTCACTGAGTCTGGTTCGTATTCGACGGTTCAACAGGCGTTATTACTCCAAGCGGCAATCGATGCTCTGTCGGTTGCCCTTGTGAGTCCAACTCAGGACGTGCTCGCAGCAAGAATGCAAAGTGTCAGGAGCGCCGTGGATTTGATTGGGACCGTCGAGCAAGCCGCCTCACGAACTGCGGCTGCAGCGCTCGAAGTCACGAACAGCGATTACTTAGCCGCGGCCCGCGCGGCGGGTAAAACGGTGCGGGATGATGTCAGCGGAGTGAGGATTGGCCATGAGTACTGCGATCGCCTGAAAAATTTTGCAGATACATCTCATGAGTTACTTATCATCGCGCTACTGAATGAATTTGACTCCCCTCGCGATGATGCAGCCATTACGTATTTCTGTCCGCAATTTGTCGAGGCGCGCGAGATAGCGGCGCGGAGGATAGTCAATGGGTCATACGCAGTTGGCGTCGACATTCCCGCGGGAACATATCGAACCCTTCAAGGCGTGGAACAGTGTTATTGGGAACGTTCTACCGGTGGTGGAGACATCATCGATAATAACTTTGTCAGTTTCGCGACCGAGAGCCTCAGCGTCACCGTTCACGACGGTGAGGGATTTACTGCTTCAAGCTGCGGGGTGTGGACTCGTGAGTAAGGTCGACCGACATCGCGTGCGTCGGCTTGGCGCGGAGTATGCAGCGGGGAGACCTTTTACGACGCGATGACGCGCGGTCGCGAGGCGAACACCGCCTAGCCCGATGTTGCCCATGTCGGGCCGCAGCCTGCTGACGTTTCGGACGTGACGGTGCCCAGCGTCCTCCTTGGCATTGTGCAGCTGTTAGTGCTGAGCTGTCTGCGCACGGGACGATTGCGGCGGAGCAGGATGCGTGGGGATCGGTGGCGCAGCTCGCGGCGCAGTACGAGACCCTGGCGGCGGCCGCGCAGCCCGACTGGTGGGTCTCTCTCGTGCGATCGAGCGGTCTTTCGCCTTCGCAGGCCTTAGATGTGAACAATTCAAATGCCTTCGGGCCGTTGACCGCATTGTGGGGTCGAGCCGAGGCCCACTTTGTCGACGTGGCGACCTGCTGCCACGGGTGGTGGTAACCCGTGGGTTCGAGGACGCCCCGGACATCGCGGCGGTGTTGCTGGCCAGGGTGGCGGCGGTGGTTTCTCGTGATGGCGGAGCTGGTCGCTCGCGCCGGCGCCGCGTCTCGTCGCCGGGCTGATCCCACGGGCGATCGGGCCGATGGATGCTGCCGTGCGCTACGCGTTAGTCGAGCGCGCCCATCTGATCGAATCGCGAGCGAGCGCCGTGCTCGACCGAGCACTGCTTGCGGGGGAGCCCTGGACTCGAGCCCTCGGCGTCGCGCCGCGCGGGTCGGCGTCCGTCGAGTGGCGCCAGAACGGACGCGCGGTCGCGGCCTACAGAGACCGCCACGGCATCGTCGGCGTGAAGCCTCGCGGTGCGGTACCGGAACGACTGCCCAGAAGCTCGCCGCCACCCGCGCCCATGCAGCACTCGAAGCAGCTCAGCGGCTGGCGAATGGCCACGCTCATGACACACCCAGGCCGACTGCCACCGTGGAACTTCCGCCCGTGGGCATCCAGTTCTAAAGTGTTCTTAGGCAACCTCTAAAAACGCGCCATCGCTCGTTGCGATCGTATGACTCTCAGTCCTTTCAGGTTCTTGTTGCCGAACATCTGAAAGGCCGCGCCATGTTCGAATTCATTTTGGCCGCCACTGCCCGCAGCTACTATTTCCTGCGCCGGTTTATGCCGACCGCCATCGTGATCGACGCCATCAGTACGCGGCGTGGGCTGAAGTGGGGGGTGTCTGCGATGCTGCTCGCGTTCCCGTATGCGGTTGCTGCAATCTATTGCCGAGCGCAGGTAGATGCTGGCCGGCCCGGTTGGGTGAACCTGCTCGTGATTCTGTGTCTCTGGAATACCCTGAAGCTTCTCTTGATCGGGCCGATCAGCCTGCTGAAGTTGATGGCGGTACGCGTTCGTGAAGCCGTGGCACGCCGTCGCATGACCGGGATGCTGCTCGCTGACGGCGTTGAGTGCTTCGATGAGCCGGTGCTCCTGTCGAGGCTCAACTGACGTCACGTCTTGTCCGGCGTACCTCCTGGTAGCGGCATGATTGGCTCACACACGTCCGCGCACAGGAGGCTTCACTATGACGATCCCGCAGGAGCAATTCGACGACCTGCTCGGCCGAACCGCGCTCGCTGCGCTGTTCTACTATCCGGAGGTCGCCGTCGACGATGACGGCCACAACCTCCAGAACGACATCGCGTACTGCCTGGAGCCCATCGCCGGGATCGCGGACGAGGAT
The DNA here is from genome assembly GCF_002929505.1 of Cryobacterium sp. Y57. Lineage (GTDB taxonomy): Bacteria > Actinomycetota > Actinomycetes > Actinomycetales > Microbacteriaceae > Cryobacterium. Next base: position 41,468 of record NZ_PJJL01000058.1, on the reverse strand, counting down.
GCCGAGCGGCTCCGCGTCGTTGTTGGTCGTGTGATCACGAATCCGACGGGGCATCGCTCCGAACTTCTTGCTTTGGTCATCGAGCTGGCCCCGCCGCCTGCCGAGTAGCCGCGACCATGAACGACCCATTTGAGGAAGGCGCCGTGCTTAGGAAGCCGCTGGCGGAGCATCCGTCTCTTGATGAAGAGGCCGAGAAGCGGCGCCAGTATGTGGCGGCGAACCGTGACCGGATCCGCGAGCTGAATCGTCTCTGGCTGTCGGAACATCTCGACCGGGCCCGGGAGCTGAATCGGGATTCGATGCGTCGGGCGGCGGCTCGCCGACATCGTGAGGCGGAGGTGCGGGCGCGGGGGAGGGAGCGGGCGAAGCGCTGGCGGCTGGAGCATCCGGAGCGCCGGCGTGAGTATCAGCAGCGGTGGGTGGCGGAGAATCGCGAGAAGGTGCGCGAGTACTACAACCGCTATTACGAGGCCCATCGCGACGAGGTGAACGCCCGGTCCGCGGCCAGGCGGGATGCTGACCCTGAGCGCACGAAGCAGATCACCCGGCAGTGGGCCGAGCGCAATAAGGAGCGACGGGCCGAGTTGCAGCGCAACCGGCGCAGTGATCCGGAGATCTACCAGTCCGAGCTGGAGGCGAACGCTGCCGCGCGACGGCTCAAGCGCAGCCTGAGTCGGGCCGGGCTCCCGCCGAAACTTCTACATGCCACGACTGCGGCTGAGCGCCGGGCCAACGAGCGCGAGGCCGACGCGTATTTCAATGACCCGTCGAGGCCTGAGCATCTGCGGCAGTTCACAGTGTTCGCCGAGTCGTTCACCGAGCACATGCTCAAGCATGGCGCTCGCATGCGGGAGTTCGCCGAGGCCTACGCGGAGACCAGGGCGCGCATGGGGCTCCCGCCGATGTCAGTGGAAGACATCGTGTACGCCCGAGCTGTCGAGATAGTCGCAGAGCGGATGCGCCGGGTCGACTTGCTGACCGGCCGCGACGTCGCCGCGGCCGTGCGAGGCACAAAAGCTGAGGTCCGGCGCGACGAACATCGACGGCAGCTTGAGCGACTCGTGAAAGGTGTTGTGGCGCTGGTCCACAGCAATAGTGTGCGATTGGGCGTCGACGCGGAGATCGAGAATCAGGCGAGGGCTCATCGGGGCAAGCCGCGTGCGCCTGTCGAGTCACTGGTCGTGCAGCTCGCCATGCTTGAGGTCATCGAGCGCGTGCTCACGAGCAGCCTGACGATCGAGGATGCCCGGAGTGCAGCTCGTAATGCGAGGCTACGAATTGGGTTGTCATTCCAGGTGTGACCGGACGCGGCAGCGGAGGGGATCCGCCGCTGGTCCATCGGATAATTCAGAATTAAGATCTTTCTGTTCCGACAAGCCGTTTCGTTTATCCCCACCTGGGTGCCGCGTTCGTACTGTGCTGGGCTGGGGGCGCTGCGACATTCCAGCGCCTGTAATTTCCGCAAGGTTCGCTCCAAGGTGGTAGCGAAAGCGTGGCTGAATAGGTAGTCGCCACTTTCACTAGGCTGCTCGCGTTCTTTCACCCAGGTCATTACAACCTGTAGAGAGACGCCCGGCGCCACCATAACCGCAGTTCTGCTCGTGGTGGCGCCGGGCTTGATCAGCGCCCCGGCCGGCGTGTGCGTCACCGAATCTGGACGTTAGGCGACGTGTTGACGCCGGTCTCCCACTCGTTCACGGTGGCCAAGTCCCCGTCGCTCGCGGCAGTTTTGTACACGATCGGTTGGCATGTGGCGTCAGCATGACCAGAACTTCAGTCGCGGATGTCAGCTCGACGGGATGGGCAACCCCTTGATAACCACGGATGCTGATCAAGAGTCCGCGCCGCGATTCCGTAGGCCCTCGAGCTATTGCGGCACGTACACCGGTGGATCGACAAGGAGATGAACGCCGAGGTGCACTGCCGGTAAATGACACACGCGTATGGGCCCCGAGGAGGAGAGTCTTGCGCTGGTCGCCACGCAAAGACCACCGCTGTCTGAGACCGAGCCCCCGGTCGTGAGGACCCCGGGGTCGTTGCCCGCAAGTTCTTAGCGCAGGATTGGGGCTGAGTTCCGTTCCGCTTTTGCCAAAGACTCCAGGTAGGTGTCGTCGAACAGGTCGGTCGGCTTCAGGAAAGCCGCCGCGGTAACTCCGATAGCTGCGGTGACGATCAGGAAGAATGCTGGCGCTACCGTGATACCCGTCTGAGCGATCAGTAGCGTTGCGATAAATGGCGCACCGCCGCCGAACAGTGCAGCGGGGATGCTGTATCCGATCGACATGCCCGTCGTGCGGATCTTCGTGGGGAACAGCTCAGGCATCGTCACTGCGGATGCCGCCAGCGACGTCGCCATCAACGCACCCATTAGAACCTGCATCAGAACGGCGAGAACCGGGTTGCCCAGCGTGATCAACCAGAACGCCGGCAGCACCAGAACGCCGAAGCAGATACCACCGGCCAGCAGCACCGCACGGCGGCCTACCCGGTCGGACAGCGACGCGACCGTCGGCAGCACGACGGCAACGACGAGTCCGGTGAGGAGTGTCGACCACAGTGACAGCTCGGGGCCGAAGCCATTCACCGTGTTGATGTAGGTGGGCATGTACGTGAAGACTGTGTAAAACGCGGTGGCGTGGAATGCACCAATGCCGAAGATGATGAGCATGTTGCGCTTCATTTTGAACGCATCGCGTACCGGCGCCTTCGCAATGTCTCCCTTGGCGGCCAGCACCTTGAACTCCGGGGTGTCCTCGAGCTTCTTGCGGATATACAGCGCGATCAGCGCCAGCGGAGCAGCGAAGAGGAATGGGATGCGCCAGCCCCAGGCGGACATCGCTTCGGCACCCATAATGGCTGTTAGCGCGGTGACGACGATGATGCCGAGGAGCACGCCAACGGTGGTCCCGACGGTGAGCCAGCTGACTCCGAAGCCGCGGTGGCCGGGAGCGGACGACTCGAGCAGGAAGGTGCTTCCGCTGCCATACTCACCACCAGCGGAGAATCCCTGGATGATGCGGAGGAACACGAGGAGGATCGGCGCTGCGATGCCGATGGTCTCGTAGTTCGGCAGCACGCCGACGAGCACCGACGAGCCCGACATGAGCGTCAGCACGATGATTAGCACCCGCTTGCGACCGATCTTGTCTGCCAGCGAACCGAAGACGAGTCCGCCGAGCGGTCGCGCGAAGAAGGCCAGGCCGAACACGGCAAAGCTGCTCAGGAGTTCGGTGGTGGGATTCCCTGATGGGAAGAAGTTCTGGCCGATATAGACGGCCAGGAAACCGTAGATTGCGAAGTCAAAGAACTCGATCGCGTTGCCGGCTGAGGCGCCGGCGATCGCTCGAATCCGGGAGGATCTCGTCAGAACCGGAATAGACATCAGTGTCTCCTTAGTGGGTGTTCAGTTCGGAAATTCGGCCCGGCAGAAATCCGGGCGTGAGTCAGATGTGGGCGTTGGCGTGCAGGCCCTCGATGGCGTCGTCGGTGTAGCCGAGGACATCTCGGAGCACCGAGTCGGTGTGTTCACCAAGTTGCGGTCCGGTCGTGCGGATCGATCCGGGGGTTCGCCCCAGTCGCGGGGTGACGTTGGGCATCGGCATCCGGCCGAGGTTGGGGTCTTCCACCCATGCGACGGATTCGCGGTCGATTACCTGTGGGTCGGCAAGGATCTCTGGTGCCCGATTCACACGACCCGCCGGAACGCCGCCATTGGCGAGGACATCCAGTAGCTCATTCGACTCGATCGTTCGCGTCCAGTCCTCAATAATCGAATCGATGAGTTCCATATTCGCGCCCCGCGCCCCGTGCGTCGCGAACTGCTCGTCGTAGATCAGGTCGTCTCGCTCCATAATTGTGCACAATCGCTTGAAGACGGTGTCCTGGTTCGCCGCGATCAAAACGGATGCTCCATCACGGGTCTCGTAGGCATTCGACGGGGCGATCCCGGCTAGCACCGGACCACTGCGCTCACGCACCTTGCCGAACATCGAGTAGTCGGGAAGCATTGATTCGCTGAGGGCGAGTACCGATTCGTAGATCGACGTGTCGACAGTCTGCCCGTTGCCCGACGCGTGGCGTTCATTGAGCGCGGCGAGGACGCCTATCGTGCTGAAAATGCCGGCCATCGAGTCGCCGAGTGAGATTCCGACCCGTACCGGTGCACGGTCGGGGTAACCGGTGATGTGCCGGAGGCCGGCCATCGCCTCACCGATTGACGCGTAGCCCGCGCGCTGCGCGTACGGGCCGGTCTGACCGTACCCGCTCACCTGAGCAACGATGAGCCGCGGGTTCTCCGCCATCAGTGTCGCGGGCCCGATACCCCATTTGGCCAGGGTGCCCGGACGGAAATTCTCAACGAGCACGTCAGCCTTCGCGCAGAGGTCACGGAAGATGTCTTGTCCTTGGGGTGTACGGAGGTTAAGGGTGACGGATTCCTTGTTGCGGCCGAGGGTTGCCCACCAGACACCGTCCCCGTCGTCGGAGTGCTCACCCCAGGTGCGGAACGCGTCACCCGTTACCGGTGGCTCGATCTTGATGACCCGGGCACCGAGGTCACCAAGAAGCTGCCCGCAGTACGGGCCGGCGATCAGCGATCCCGCCTCAATCACGGTGACGCCAGCTAATGGTCCCTCAGTCATCATTGACCTTTCGTCTGTGTACAATCGCTGCTCAAAATGAGAGGCGATTCCTCCTCAAGCCCTCGATCTACGGAGAATTCCGGGAACGACGTTGCGGTGTTGAAGGATTATTGCATACAATCACATAACGATCTAGTTGTCACGCGACAGAAATTCGAATCGTGCAAAGGATCGACTCACTCGCTAGGAGCCAATGATGCCTACTTCCACACCCATCGCGGACGCCGGATTGCCGTGGTTGCGCTCGCTATCGACCGAGTCGACGGATGCCGTCCCCCTTGTAATAAACGGACGCCCGGTCCACACGGCCAACGTGCACGAGTACGCCGCCCGCGGAGCATCGGCCCTCACCCGCCGGGTCTGCTTTGCTGATGCCGAACTCGTCGCCGAAGCCGCCATTGCCAGTGACGCCGCCCGTCCGCAGTGCGCCGCTCTCACTCGCAAGGAACGCTCCGACATCCTCCGGTCGATGGCCGACCGGCTCGAATCCGGGCTCGACGAGCTCGGATACTCCATCGCTCTCGAGGTCGGAAAATCGCTCTCTGACTCCGAGGGTGAGGTCACTCGCGCGATCTCCACACTGCGATCCGCCGCCGACTCCGTTTCGGCACTCGTAGGTTCCGAAGTTGCCGTCGATTCCGTCGACGTAGGCAAGGGCCGCTTCGCCTACACGATCTGGCAGCCGATCGGCGTAATCTCCGCAATCTGCGGATTCAACTTCCCGCTGCTCCTCGCCGTGCACAAACTCGCCGCAGCGATCGGAGCCGGCTGCCCCATCCTTCTCAAGCCAAGCGAGCGGACTCCCTTCACCACCCTTGTCCTGGCGGATGCCGCAATCAGCGCCGGCTGGCCTGCCAAGGGCATCAGCATCCTGAATGGTCTCGCCGACGTGGGCGAGGTTATGAGCACCCACCCCGCGGTCCGGCTCGTCTCGTTCACTGGATCCAGCGCCGTTGGCGCGAAAATTGCGGCCTCGGCCGGAGCCCATCTCAAACGCGTGGTGCTCGAACTCGGCTCCAACGCGGCCACGATCGTAACCGATGACGCTGACCTCGATCTCGCCGCCGAACGCTGCGCCGCTGGCGCGGTCGCGAGCACGGGGCAGTCCTGCATCTCTGTGCAGCGGATCCTCGTGCAGTCCACTATCGCCGACGAATTCGGCGACCTGCTCGCCAAAAAGTTTCGCGGCCTGACCGCTGGCAACCCGCTCGACGGCACCAGCATCGGCCGCCTCGTCAGCGACGCCGAGGAGACCCGGGTGCGCGGCTTGATCGAGAACGCCACCGATAGCGGCGCCCGCCTGTTGGCCGGCCCCGGCACCCTCGAAACAATCGCCCCGACCCTCCTCACAAACGTGCCACTCACCGCCGAGATCGCGCAGCTGGAAGTGTTCGGCCCGGTCGCCGGCATCTTCACCTTCACCGACGACGACGAGGCTGTCGCGCTCGCGAACTCAACACCGTACGGTCTTATGGCCGGCGTGTTTACCGGATCCCTCGACCGCGCGATGTTCTTCGCCCAGAGCATTGAGGCGGGTGGCGTGCACATCAATGACTCATCCAACTTCCGTCCAGACAACATCCCATACGGCGGCGTAAAGGCGAGCGGCATCGGCAAGGAAGGCCCGGCGTACGCCATGCGGGAGATGTCGAATGAGAAAGTGATCACCCTTCGCCTCCCGAGGAGCGCCTCATGACCGTTCTGATTCCAGAACCAGATCTCACCGACGTTTACGGTCGGATCCTGCACAAGATCACCTCACGAGACCTCAGCGCCGGTGACCGGCTGACCGAGACCAGCCTCGCCGACGAACTGAACGTGTCCCGCACCCCGGTGCGAGAGGCCCTGCGTCGCCTGTCGGCCGAAGGGTATGTTGATCTCTCCAAGAACAAGGGCGCCACGGTCGCCACCTTCGATGAGGACCTTGATCAGCTGTTTGAACTGCGTATTCTCCTTGAGGGTTTCACTGCCGGACTCGCCTCGCAGGCAGCCACCGTCGACGAGGTCCGCAACCTCAAGGAGATCCAGAGCCGCTTCGAAAGCGCCATCGAAGAGCAGGGCGACGACGTTCGCCTGCGTGTTTCACGCATCAATATTGAATTCCATAACGCCATCCTGACGGCGGCGAAGAATAAACGACTCGAGAACTTTGTCTCGTCGCTGACCTCTGCCAGCCTGCTCAGGTCCACGTTCGAGTTGTACTCCCTCGACCAGTTGCGCCGGAGCGCCAGCCAGCACCAGCAGCTCATCGACGCGATCGAGCACCGTGACCGCTCACTCGCGGAGATGGCAATGCGTGTGCATATCAGTGGTGCCAAATACCTATTCAACCGCGACTTGATCGCCTGAAAGGACCGAAACTGTGCCTGACGACAAAGTCGATGCCATCATCGTGGGAGCAGGACTTTCCGGTGCTGTCACCGCGAATGAACTGGCTAAGGCGGGCCTCACCGTCATCTGCCTCGAGCAGGGTGATTGGCCCGAGTACGGCCGCAGCGCCGTACACCGTCGCGACTCCGAAGTCGCAGCCGAACAGTACTGGCAACGTGACCCCAATGTGAGGCAGGACACGTCTGACTATCCGATCGACGACTCCGGTTCCGATGTTGCGGCTCTAATGTGGAATGGTGTCGGAGGCAGTTCTGTGCTGTACCTGGCTAAATGGAACCGTATGACACCGAGCGACTTCCGGGTGCGTTCACACGATGGGGTCGCCGACGACTGGCCACTCAGCTACGAAGATCTCGAACCGCACTATCTCGAGGCCGAACGCCAGTTCCAGATCTCCGGGCTCGCCGGTGACCCGGCCTATCCCGAAGGTGACGGACCGCCGAACCCTCCACTGCCGATCCGCGCGTTCGGCGCCCGTATGGCCAAAGCGCTCAACGAGCTCGGCTGGTCCTGGTGGCCGGGCGCCAGCGCAACCTTCCCCGACCCGGAGCGCAGCACTAAAGAAGGACCGGAGTCGATCAAGGCGTCCACAGACGTCACCCACTGGCCGTCCGCACTCAACGCCGGAGCTGAACTCCGCACAAACGCCCGCGTTCGTCGTGTCCTCGTCGAAAATGGCGAGGCAACCGGATGCGAATACATCGACAGTGACGGTAACGTCCAGACCCTTCACGCCCGCTCCGTCATCCTCTGCGCCAATGGCATTGGAACACCACGCCTCCTCCTGCTATCGGCGACGGACGAGTATCCGGACGGACTGGCGAACTCCTCCGGCCTCGTCGGAAAGCGGCTGATGCTGCATCCATTCGGAGCCGTCGCTGGACTCTTTGACGACGACCTCGATACGGCGGTCAGTCCGCTTGGGCAGCAGATCCAAAGCATGCACTTTTATGAAACGGATGCATCGCGCGGCTTCGTGCGTGGCGCCAAATGGGGGCTCCAACCGACAGGTGGGCCGCTCGCTGTGACGCGTTCCTATCCATGGGAGGTCGCGAATGAAGTGATGTACTGCGAGAATTTCCATGAGACGTTAAAGGCTCGGTTCAACCGTGCACCTATGTGGACGCTTGTCGCTGAGGATCTGCCAGTGGACACCAATCGGGTCACCCTGTCGGACACTCTCGTCGATGGAGACGGTTTGCCTGGCGCGAAGATCGAGTATGTCGCTGACGCAAACTCCCGCGCCCTGCTCAAGTTCCACACCGAGAAGGCGGCCGAGTCTCTGATCGCCGCGGGTGCCGTCGAGACTGTCGTCGCTCCTCTGGTGCGCTCGAGCGGCTGGCACCTCATGGGCACCGCCGTCATGGGAGACGATCCCGCCAATTCGGTGACCGATAGATACGGGACGACCCACGACGTGAAGAATCTGCATATTTTCGATTCCAGTACCTGGGTCACGTCTGGCGGAGTTAACCCTGTCGCGACTCAGGCGGCCCTGGCCCTGTGGAGCTCCACCCACTTCCTCGAGGAATGGTACGCGCGATGAGGTCGACCCAACTCTCACCACTAACCAGTCCAATCTCAACGTCAGACCGGGACCTGATTGCCGAGATCGCGCAGGTGCTCATCCCCGCGGGAGCGTCAGGTCCATCGGCGGCCGAGGTCGACGTTGCCGGTGGCCGGCTCGATGAATTCTTCGAGCAGCGGCCGGACCTAAAAACGGCGTTCGTCGCGATCGCGAGTAGAGCATCCGGAACCGACGTCGACTCGTTCTGTCGTCATCTCGAAGCGTCGGAGCCCGCCGTCTTTCAGCAACTCACCTATGTGATTGTTGGTGCCTTTCTGCTGAGCCCGGATGCCCGCGGCTGGCTTGGCTTCACCGGCCTGCGCGGGGAGTTTCAGACTCCCATAGCGAACGACGATTACCGGCTGCACGAGCTTCTCGCGCCGGTGCGCTCACGGCCGCCCTCGTATCGACCAACCGCCTGGACACCCGAAGAGAGCACAGCATGACAACAATCGAAATCGTGGAGGTCGGTCCGCGAGACGGACTCCAGAATGAGAAACGGACCCTGTCGATCGACACCCGGGTCGAGCTCATCACCCGGCTGGTTGACGCCGGCGTCACCCGGATGGAAGCGGTGAGCTTCGTCCACCCGACCAAGGTGCCGCAAATGGCCGGGGCAGAAGAAGTGATGGCTCAGGTTCCCGGCGGGCGTGGGGTCGACTACATCGGCCTCGTACTGAACCGCCGGGGCGTCGAGCGGGCGATGCTCACCCCGGTGACCGAGGTCAACATCGTGCTGCCCGTCACCGACACCTTCGGCGTGCGAAACCAGGGCAAAACAGTCGCCGACATGATCATCGAAACGGTCGCCGCCGTCGAGCTCGCGAAGGAAGCGAAGCTCCGCACTTCGGTGACCCTTGCCGTCGCATTCGGCTGCCCGTTCGAAGGGAACGTTGCCCTTGATACCGTGGCCGACGTCTTTGCACGGGTGGTCGATCTGGGCGTGGATGAGATCGCATTCGCCGACACAATCGGTGTTGGGGTGCCTGCACAGGTGCGGCAGTTCGCGGAGCTGGCGAGCGTCCGGCTAAGCACGGAGAAACTGCGATTCCACTTCCACAACACCCGCAACACTGGGTATGCCAACGCACTGACCGCCGCCGAACTGGACTACGACGGCACCGTGGCACTGGATGCCTCCGTCGGAGGCTTTGGTGGATGCCCGTTCGCGCCGAAGGCCACCGGCAACATCGGGACGGAAGATCTGCTATATGCACTGGAGCGTTCGCAGATCGACGCCGGTTCCATCTCGACTTATCGACTCCTGGACATTGCCGCCTGGCTGTCGCTCGAACTCGACAGCCAGATCCAGTCTCTTCTGCCCAAAGCAGGCTGGTACCCGGCCTGACAGCCTTGTTGCGATCTTGACGATACTGATTTCGCCTCGCAGGGGTCGACCCCGCGTACGTCCATAAGGCAGCCAGCCTACGAACTCTGAAGCCGCTCTGATGCAGTCGCGCCCGTTGGGCGCTGGGCAGTTTCTGCTGGTCGTTGCGAATCCCGAGCAGGGAGAAATCAAGGGTCAGATTCGCACCTAACAAGATGCCGGCAGCAGTTAGGCGGCGCTACTTCGAATTGATTCGGGAGGGATTGTCGGGGTCTGAGGCAGCCCGACAGGTCGGAGTGTCGCTCAGCTGCGGATCGTTGTGGTTCATCGATGCTGGCAGTATGCCAGTCGTGGAACGTGTCCCCGTTAGTTCACGCTATTTCTCTTAGGACGATCGAATCGAAATCGGCGACGGTCGCGCTGCAGGCGAGGCCGTGAAAGGAATCGCAGCCCGGATCGGGAAAAGCTTTCAGAGCGTTTATCGAGAGATCGCACGCAACCGCAAGGCCGACGGTTCATGCCAGCCCTAGTTCGCCCGCACCGGGCGCATCCGGAACGGAAGCGACCGAGAACCCGCGTCTTTGCGGACATCCCTGCCCTTCGGGGCGTCGTCGCCGTGAAACTTGCGAAGCGATAGTCGCCGGGTCAGGTCAGCATGGCTGCGACGTCGATACTCGGGCACGCCGACGTGGCACGTCTGTGCTGAGACGATCTACGACGGTCTGTGTCTCGGCCGTGAAGCGACGAGTGCCGTTGATGCTGGAGGTCGCATCGTTTGAGTAGAGGAATTTCGTGCGGGCACTGTGGCGTTCTGAGACTGGGAGCGGTTCTGAGACCTGCCCCGTGTTTTACTCTGCGTTAGACAGTGCGAGAGCGCGACGTCGACGTCGACCCAGCGCCATGACGCCCGGCACGGCCAGCACCAGCGCGATCACCAGCCAGAGTCCTATGGTGAACGGACTCGAGATGAGAATTGCCGGGTCTCCCTCGGACAGAATGAGAGCTCGACGCAGTTGCTGCTCGAGGAGTGGGCCGAGGATCAGTCCCACGACCGCTGGTGCGACTGGAATGTCCGCCAGGCGCAGCAACAGTCCGAGACCACCAATCGCGGCCAGGAGATAGAGGTCCGTGATGGACCCTCCTGCGGAGTACGCTCCCAGGCACGCGAAGACCACGACCGATGAGTAGATCGCCCAGGCCGGGATGGTGAGCATTTTCGCCCACACCTTCACCAGCGGAAGGTTGAGCACGAGCAGCATGACATTGCCGATGTACAGGGACGCAATTAGCGCCCAGACCAGGTCGCCCGACTCCGCGAATAGGGCCGGCCCGGGCTGGAGACCGTATGACTGGAATGCGGTGAGCATGACCGCGGCGGTAGCAGACGTTGGCAGGCCGATGGTCAGGAGGGGAACCATGACACCCGCCGCAGCGGCATTGTTTGCGGCTTCCGGACCTGCCACGCCCTCGATTGCCCCGTGCCCGAATTGGTCCTTGTGCTTGGAGAGCCGTTTCTCCGCGGCATAGGAGAGGAACGTCGGGATCTCCGCGCCTCCGGCGGGGAGGGATCCGATGGGGAAGCCGAGTGCCGTGCCGCGCAGCCATGCGGGCCATGATCGCCGGAATTCCTCTTTCGTGAGGAGTGCCCGACCCTTAACCGGCGTGACAGTTGTTTGTCCGGTGCGTGCGAGGATATGCCCCAGTGCTTCACTGATCGCAAAGAGGCCGACCACCACGAGCACAACATCGATTCCGTCGAACAATCCACTCGATCCGAAGGTGAGGCGTGCCTGGCCGGACTGCGCATCGATCCCGACAAGGCCGAGAGTGAGTCCGATGAGGAGGCTCGCGGCGCCCTTGATCATGTTCGGCCCAAGGAGAGCGGACACTGTTACGAAGGCGATGACCATCAGGGCGACGTATTCCGGGGGACCGAGCTGGATCGCGAATTGGGCAACGGCAGGCGCTACAAAGGTGAGCGCGATCGTGCCGATGGTGCCAGCCACAAATGAACCGACGGCGGCTGTTGCCAACGCTGCAGCCCCGCGGCCGGCCTTCGCCATCTTGTTGCCTTCGATCGCCGACACGATCGACGACGACTCTCCCGGAGTGTTCAGCAGAATTGAAGTGGTTGACCCCCCGTACATGCCGCCGTAGTAGATGCCGGCGAAGAGGATCAGGGCAGATGCCGGCTCCAGTTGGAAGGTGATCGGTAGGAGGAGCGCCACGGTGAGAGCGGGCCCGATTCCGGGGAGAACCCCAACAGCGGTGCCGATCGTGACCCCGAGGAGCGCCCACAGCAGGTTCCCCGGGGTGAGCGCGGCTTCGAATCCCTGGCGGAGTAGTTCGAGTTGGTCCATGATCAGAACCCCCACGGTCCGGCGGGCAGGGCAAGGCCGATCAGACGGTCGAAGAGCAGTGTGATCAGTCCCGAGATCACGATCCCGTATAGCGGGAGCCGCCACCTGTGTGTAGAGCCGAGCAGGCGCGCGGCGACCGTGAACAGGAGAGCGGATGTGACGGTGAACCCCGCAATCGGAAGGACGAGCGCGTAAACGACGATGCTGCCCAGCAGAATGAGTACCCTGGCCAACTGGGGAGCACCCTCCCGAGTGATGTTTCGTGCAAGCACAAGTGCGGAACGTCTGTTGGACACCACCAGAGCAATTCCGACGAGGGCAAGAAGGACGGCGATGATCAGGGGGAAAGCGGCGGGTCCGAGCGGCTCACTGGAGGGTCGCAACGCAATCGCGTCGCCGAACACAATCGCTGACGTGGCGACGAGAAGCACGCCGACGACCATTGTCGCCGCGCCGCTGGTCACCAGTGGGTGTTTCCCTGCGCGCTGTGCGACTGGGGAGGGCGGCGACGTGCGTCGGTCGGACATCGAGCGCATCTCGGTCGTGTCAAGTCCCGGCGGAACATGCCCTGATCGCATAGAGGTGGGTTCGGCCATGGTCAGCTCACCAATCCAATGTCTTCAAGGACGCCACGAATGTCTTGCTCCTGCACCCTGACGAATTCGTCGAACTCGTCACCGGTGAGGAATTCGTCACCCCAACCACGCGTGGCGACGATTTCCTGCCACTGGTCGGTGCCGTGCATCTCGGTGAGGAGGTCGACTAGTGCTTTCCTGTCGGCCTCGCTGATCCCGGGTGGGGCCACGATTCCGCGCCAGTTCTGCAATTCGATGGCGACGTCCTGCTCGATGAAGGTCGGCACGTCTGGAAGGGTGGGCACCCGTCCCGGGCTCGAAACGGCTAGGGCGCGAACCGAGCCGTCCGCTATGTACGGCGCAATTTCCGAGATGCCGGAAATTCCAGCCGTCGACCGCGCGGAGAGCAGCGTGGTTAGCGCCTCGCCGCCGCCGGAATGCGCCACATAGGACACCTCTGCCGGGTCAGCCCCGATGGCTTGGGCGTACATTCCGGCCAAAATCTGTTCGACACCTCCCGCGGACCCGCCTGAGATCGATTGTGCCGCGACATCCGATTCCATCAATTCGGTCAAGTCGGCGAGGGACATGATCTCCGACGATGCCGGTACAACAACAACGAGATACTCAGTGGTCAGCCGGGCAAGCAGGGTCGTGTCGCCGAGAGAGAAGGGGGAGTCATTCGTGATGATCGCACCGACCATAATCGCGCCGGTCGTCATGAGCTGACTGGCATCGCCTTCGTGTTGCACGAACTGAGCCAGTCCCGGCGTTCCGCCCGCACCTCCCACGTTGTAGACCTCGCTTCGCCCCGCAATGTCGCCCAGCGCGACCTGAAGTGCGCGAGAGGTCTGGTCCCACCCGCCGCCGGGATTCGCCGGGGCCATGATTCGCAATTGCTGCCCGCCGAGGGCCGCCTGGATTGCGGAGGCCGGAGCCGAACTCCTGGCGATATCGGTGGTGATGAGAGCGGCGACGATCGCGCAGGCGAGCACCGAAACGCCTACCAGACCCCGCCACGGGTGCGCTCGACCGGTCGGAGTTTCATTTTCCATGTGCACGGATACCTCGCTTCGGGACAGACTTCATTGTCGACACTTGTATACACTAATCCATTGTTGGACTGAATAGGCAAGTCGTGAGGTGCTCGGCGCTGCGGACTAGGAGGGCTGCGAGAACTCTGCCCGGATAAGGTCGAGACGAATCTCGCGGGCCCTCTCCATGTGCCGCCGGGCAAGCGAGCTGGCACGGATCCCGTCGCGGTCGGAGATAGCCGCCAGGATGGAGGCGTGCTCCTGCAGTGCCTCGGCCCACCGATTTCCGACGGACAGTGTGGACCGGGGAGTGTGGATGAGGTGGCTCGACAGTCGCTGCAGGAGATCGGTCAGGACAGGATTGTGGGCGGCCACCCCGATGGCGGAATGGAATTCAAGGTTATTCACCGTGCGCTCTCGGTCCGAGGGATCCGTCAGCGACTGGTCGCGTTCGAGGAGACCCTGTAGGCGCGCGATGTCGGACGAGTCGCGGGAGAGCGCGGCCTGGGACGCGCATTCCGCCTCGAGCATGATGCGGATGTCGTACACCTGCACCACTTCCCGGGCGTCGACACGCTTTACGAACAATCCACGTGCTCCGCGCTCGAGAAGGCGTTCCTGTTCTAAGCGGCCAAGGGCCTGTCGCACCGGGGTGCGGGACACGCCGAATCGTTCTGCGAGAGTCACTTCACGCATCGCTTCGCCCGACCGGGAGGCACCGGACAGAATATCCTCACGTAGGGCGCGGTGGATAGAGTCGCCGTCGTGTCGCGTGCCCGTCGAGGCGGTCATCTGCTTCTCCAAAGAATATGCCTAACGGCTTCGGTCACCTTATTTTACGCGACCAATCCAGCTCGACGGCCGAATACGGCGCCCGCGGCAAGCCCGGACCCGCCCGGATAGTTGCCGGAGAACAGACCGCCCAGCGCCTCGCCGACGGCGAATAGGCCGGGGATAGCGACGCCCGCGTCGCTCAGGACACGGCCGTCGATGTCGCCCTTCAGACCGCCGAAGGTAAAGGTAATGCCGCACGTAACGGGATACGCGTAGAACGGCCCTATCTCGAGAGGGTTGGCCCAGTTGCTCTTGGGCGGCGAAACTCTCGCCGCCCTCCCGTCCTTGACGTTCGGGTCGAAGGTGGCGCTGCGGTCGATCGAGGCGTTGAACTCGGTGACGGTCCTCTCGAACCCAGGGCGGTCGATGCCGAGGAGATCGGCAATTTCGCCGATCGTTCCGGCCGACGTCACGCTGATTCCCGGCATGTCGTACTCCTCGGCGCGGAGCATGGGCCGCAGCCTCGCATCAAAAATTTGGTAGGCGATGCCGTCTTCCTGCTCCAGGATTCGACCGCCGAACTTTGCGTAAGTCAAGTTCCTGAAGTCCTCGCCCTCGTCGAGGAACCGCTTGCCCGACTTGTTCACGATAATCCCGAGCGGATAGCTCTGCCGGGTGAAGCGGTTCGTGAGTTCGCGATTGCTTTCGTTGTCGGTATGGAAGGCGTCCCACTGCACGCTGTGCGCAGTGCTCCAGTCGCCTCCCCGCGCGGCGCCGAGGTCGATCGCCGCGGTCAGGAGCTCTCCCGTGTTCAGCGGCGTGCCACGCACTTTCGCTTTGCCCCAGCCGGAGCCGAGGTATTGCTCGCGCATTGTCGCGTTGGCCTCAAACCCGCCTGCAGCAATCACGACCGACTCGGCCGTAATTTCTGTCGGCACACCGGCTTCGTCTATGGCACGCACGCCGATGACGGTAGCGCCGGCCGTGAGAAAGCCGGTCACCATGGTGCCGTAGCGGACGTCGTAGGCGAGGTTTGCTGCAACTCTTCGGTGGTCGGCGATGAGGCCCTTTCCTCCGTCAACGTTCCCTACGTGGAGACCGCCCCAAAATAGAAACGATCCGTCGGGGCGCTCATAGGCCTGCCGTTCGTACATCAGGCGATATCTCAGCCCCAAATCGTGAAGCCAGCGTAGAACGCTCTGTGATTCCTCGACCAGGATGCGCGTGAGTTCGGGGTCGTTCCGCCCCGATGTGACCTTTGCAACGTCGGCCGCGTAGTCTATGGCGCTGTACGGCGGAACTTCCGTGACGGAATGCCGGGGGTCGGCCTCGACGAAGGATGCCAAGTCGCCGAGGCCTGAATGCGCGATTCGAGTCGCGCCGGCAGTATAAAAGCTGTTCCCACCGGATAAATCCTCGGGGCCACGTTCCAAGAGCAGCACGGACCGCCCACGGGTGGCCGCCGCGTGGGCGGCGGTGAATCCAGCGTTGCCTCCGCCGATGACAATGACATCCACGGAGCGCGGGAGGGGGGTGGGTGGCTGCGACATGAATGCTCCTCGATGAGATATACGATCGGCTTTAGTGTATCCACTAAATGCGTGAATGCCGCCGGCGCGCGCTCAATTCGGTCTGGGAAGCGTGCGAGTAAGCGTTCTAACGGCACTGACGTGCCGTGGTCGTAGAAAGTGTCACATCATCTCGCGTGCCCATCTGGCCACCGCGTGTGCGGGTAAATAATGGAGGTGCGACCACGGTCGTTGCAGGTACGGTCTTCGTGCTGTATCTGAAGTTTGGAGTCAACAACGGCAGGACTTCTAAACGATGGCTGCAACCGGTTCTCCGGGTTCAGCACCCCGGAGTCGCCATACGTGTGAGCCTGGTGGTAGGTGGTCCCGCCATCCTATGATCTGGGGCAACGGGGCCAGACGCTTTCACCAGCTGTACTGGTCTCAAATATTGCCCGGCTCGACACGCGGGGCCGGAGTGACCGTTCCATGGTCTCGTTCCGTCCGGAGTAGGCCGCGAGCTGGTCGATGATGTCCGGACTGGGCCGCGCGGCGAGAGCGGCGGTGAGGCGGTACACCTGAGCGTCGGTCAGGCTGATGCTCTCAGCCATCTCCATGTCGCAGCCCAGCGCGACGGCGTTACCGAAGAGCACGACCGGCCTGCCGAGCCGGTGGGCGATGACGGTCACACGCAGGTTCAGCGGTGACTCGTTGATGGGTCCTTCATCGTCAACAAACACGTCGCTATCGTCCTCGAGGCCGACGACGTCGAAGTTATCGGACCCGATGCTCTCCTGCAGCGCCTCCACGGTGCGGCCCGGATCGATAGTGATGGGTTCAAGGTGTTTCACGGTGCCGCTACGCAGCGCGCGGGGCTGGGTGGTGGGGGTGACGGTCAATGTGATCTCTCCTGAGAAAGGCGTTGCTGTCGGTGGAGCGCGAGACGGTGCAGGTCTCATCAGGCCGGGTATCAACCACGAGCGTCGTAGTGCTACCGGCGGCAATCGAGCCGTTACGCGTCAGGAAACGCCATCTCGTGGGCGCTGACCCACAGCCCATTTCCGATGCCACGACACGCCATTCGTGTCCAGCACAATGGTGATGTCGATTATTGAGCGGTGGCGGCCCACGGGCGGCGTGATCAACGAAACGCGGGTCAGTCACGAGTTCCGTCTGCTGCATGGCCGCAGGGAGACGGGCGAACACTGAATTCTGATTAGCGGCGATCACGACCCACTTCTCGTCAAAAGGAGGGTAGATGTTGGAAAGGGCTATACCGGTGAGCTTCGACCCGCTGGCTTGGGCCACGTACTGGGTGGCCGAATAGTCGGGTACCGTGCTCTCGCGCAGCGAGAAGCAAGACTCGACCAGGGAGACGTCGACGATCTGGCAGGTACCGCCGCGCACATCTCGCCACTACAGCGCCATCATGAGGCCCTGCACCGCGAACTGCGCGGCGCGGCTGTCCCCGAGCGAAATTCCAGACCGTGGGGCGGGGCATCAGGGTGACCGTTAAGGTGGCGAAGCCCACCTGCGGCTTCAGCGACTGAGACATATCCCCGTTTATGCGCGTTGCTGCCGGTTTGGCCATAGCCAGAGATTCGCGCGATCTCGAGACCGGGGTTAGGGCTCCGCAAGTGCTCAGGTGACGGACAAGAATTTTTCGAATCTACCAAGCCGGAAGGTCTCATGATCACGTCGGAACCTCGACCAGTTCCTCGATGAGCTCCCTACCGTGCCGTGATTTAAGGTCGACTTTGATCAAATTCTTGCCGCGAGACTGAACCGACCACCAGCGCACGCGACCATTCACCCATGCCATGCCCCAGTCGCGCATTGGATCGCCGGATGTCGGACTGTCAACTTTCAGGACCTCAGCACCGAAATCCGCGAGGACGCGACCTGCAAAAGGGGCCCGCAAGGAGACTCCCGAGTTCGAGGACACGCACTCCTTCGAGGGGCGGACGTTCTGTGTATCGGTCAGCTCTGACCCTGCTCTTCTTCCCAATACCGCTGGATTGTATGGAATTCTTCCAAAAAATCGTGACTTATTGGAAATAAATAGTGTAGTTTCCACTTATTGCATACAATTTCTGGCAACAACGACGTTAAGGAGCACAGGGTGCAGAGTTTCGCCATTTTCGTAAACGGCGTGTGGCGTCAGGCCGCTGGAGGGCGGACTTTCCAATCGATCGAGCCCTTCACTGGCCAGCCGTGGGCGACCATCCCCGACAGTACCGAGGCGGATGTCGCGGACGCCGTGTCGGGCGCGTACGCCGCTCTCACCGGCGCCTGGCGAGACACGATGCCCACCGAACGCGGTCGACTCATGTTCGCCCTCGCGGACATCCTCGACGAGAATGCCGAGGAGCTGGCACACATCGAGGCTAGGGACAACGGCAAGGTGTTACGCGAGATGGTCGGGCAGGCGCGCGCCCTCTCCGGCTGGTATCGCTACTTTGGTGGATTCGCCGACAAGATCAGCGGTCGTACCATCGCCGCTGACAAGAAAGACTTCCACACTTACACTCTCAAGGAACCGGTCGGCGTGGTAGGGGCGATCACCGCTTGGAACTCGCCCGTGCTACTGCTTGCCTACAAGCTCGCCCCTGCCCTCGCCGCCGGCTGCACTGTCGTGGTCAAGCCCAGCGAGCTCGCGAGCGCATCGACCCTGAAGTTTGCCGAGTACTTCGAACGTGCCGGGTTCCCCGCCGGCGTGCTTTCCGTCGTTACCGGCGGCCCGGCCGTCGGGCAGGCGCTTGTTGCCCACCCTGATGTGAACATGGTTTCCTTCACCGGCTCCACCGACGTCGGTCGGAAGATCGGGGCGGCCGCGATCGCTCACTTCGCCAAGGTCTCCCTTGAACTTGGCGGTAAATCCGCCAATATCGTCTTCGCGGATGCCGACCTTGATAAGGCGGTCAACGGCGTGATTGCGGGCATCTACGCAGCTGCCGGTCAGACCTGTATGGCCGGCTCGCGCCTGCTCGTGCACGAGTCGATTGCCGACGAGCTCGTCGCACGGGTTTCAGAGCGCGCCCGCACGATTGTGGTGGGTGACCCGCTCTCCCTCGACACTGAAATGGGCCCGTTGATCGGTCCTGCATCCGTTTCCCGTATCCATAACATCGTATCCGGCGCGCTCGACGACGGTGCGGACGCACCGGCGGGCGGTGCGCCGCTCGTCGACCTCGGCCCGGCCTTCTACTCGCCGACTGTCATTGACCACGTCACCCCATCTATGGCCATCGCGACGACAGAGCTCTTCGGGCCGGTCATCGCCGTCCAGCGATTCTCGACCGAGGAGGAGGCAATCGCCATCGCTAATTCTACCGAGTATGGGCTCGCCGCCGGCCTCTGGACCGAAAACGTCTCCCGCGCCCATCGGGTCGCCGATCGGCTTGTGGCCGGCACGATATGGGTGAACTCATACCGCACCGTCTCTTTCGCTGTGCCCACCAGTGGTCGCAAAAACAGCGGCATAGGCACCGAAAACGGAATTGAGGCCGTAGACGAATTCCTCAAGACCAAAGCCGTGTGGATCAATCTTTCCGATACCACCCGCGACCCATTCACCATCGGCTGATCACCAAATCACTCGCACCCGCACGAAAGAAGAGTACATTATGTCCCTCGAAGGCAAAGTCGCCATCATCACCGGAGCCGGGCAGGGAATCGGTCGCGGCTACGCGCACGGTTTCTCCGACGCAGGAGCAGCAGTCGTGGTAGCCGATATCAACCTGAGCAACGCCGAGAATGTGGTGGAAGAGATCGTGAACCGCGGCGGCAGGGCAATCGCGGTTCACGTGGATATCTCTTCTGAGACGGCAGTGAAGACCATGGTCGCCCGAGTAGTCGAGGAGTACGGCACCATCGACATTCTGATTAATAACGCCGCCCTTTTCTCGGCACTTAAGATGAAGCCGTTTACCGAGATCACCGTCACCGAATGGGATCAGGTTTTCGCCATCAACACCCGCGGCACCTTTCTCTGTGTGCGCGAAGTCACCCCCGTGATGAAGGCAAACGGCGGCGGTCGCATCGTAAACATTTCCTCCGGCGTAGTGGACGATGGCCGTCCGAACTACCTGCACTACCTCTCGTCCAAATCAGCCATCAATGGGATGACGCGGGGCCTGGCCACGGAGCTGGGCGAATATGGCATCGGCATCAACACTCTCAGCCCCTACGGCATCGCGACCGAGGTACCCCGTGAAACCATCTCCGAAAGTCAATGGAGCGGAATCGTGCAGAAGCAAGCACTCCATGTGAAGGGCTCTACCGATTCGATGGTCGGCGCGGCGCTCTTCCTCGCCGACGAGGCCGCGAGCTTCATCACTGGTCAGACGTTACACGTCAATGGCGGAACCCTGTACCACTAGACACGACACATCGCACAGAACAGAAAGCAGGAAATCAACGTGGATATCCGAGAGACCATCATCGGGCCAGAAATCGCGCGGGTCACCCACAGGCGGGTGGTCTGGCGCATCCTCCCCTTCGTCTTCCTGATGTACCTGGTGAATTATGTTGACAGAACGGCCCTAGCCTTCGCCGCCCCCAACGGCATGAACGACGACCTGCAACTTACCGCCACGATGTTCGGCTTCGCCGCGGGAATCTTCTTCATCGGCTACATCCTTCTAGAGGTACCCAGCAATCTACTCATGCAAAAGTTCGGTGCACGAAAGTGGATCGCCCGCATCATGGTGAGTTGGGGAATCATCGCCGCCCTCACCGCCTTCGTGCAGAACTACGAACTACTTCTACTCGCGCGTTTCCTTCTCGGTGTCGCGGAGGCCGGGTTCGCCCCCGCAATCTTCCTGTATCTCACTTTCTGGTTCTCGAACCGCAATCGGGTAAAGGCGTTCTCGATCTTCTTGCTCGGTATCCCCGTCTCTTCCGTCATCACCGCACCGCTCGCCACCTGGCTCATTGGAGTGGGTAACGCGACCCCCGGCCTCGAGGGCTGGCGCTTCATGATCTTCACCACGGGAGTACCGGCGATCATCATCGGCGTCATCGCCTTCTTCTACCTGACCGACCGACCAGAGCAGGCAAAGTGGCTCACGCCCCAGCAGAAGGATTTCCTCCACAAGGAGATCGAGGCGGAGACGGATACTAGTGCCCGACACGACACGAGTATCAAGGCGGCGCTGAGGAACGCAAAAGTATGGGCTCTCTCTATTGCGTATATGGGCATCGTTTACGGGCTCTACGGCATCGGCTTCTTTGTACCAAGCATCATCGACGGTTTCTCAAAACAGTTCGGCACCACGTTCTCGCCGATCCAAACCAGCCTACTCATCGCCACCCCCTACGCGATCGCGGCGATCTGCATGCTTTTCTGGGCCCGCCACAGCGCGCGCACCGGTGACATCGGCTGGCACGTGTTCATCACCACGACGCTCGGCGCGATAGGCATCTTGATCTCCGCTTACGTGAATAACCCCTTCATGATCATGGTCGGCGTGACCCTCTGCGCCCTCGGCGTGATTTCGTCGATGCCGGTGCTCTGGGGCCTCCCCGCGAAGATCCTCTCCGGGGTCGGCGCCGCCGCAGGTCTCGCGGTGGTAAACACCGTTGGCAACTTCGGCGGATTCGCCGGGCCGTACCTCACCGGCTGGCTGACGGACGCTTCCGGTAGCTACAAGCTGCCCTTCACCCTGCTGGCAATCTTCCTTATCCTCTCCGGGGTTATTTCGGTACTGGTCCAGCGCAGCAATAGAGTTCTGGTGAAGGCGCACTCCGACCAGGAACTTGAACGCAGCCTCAGCACGCACTGATGAAAGAGGGCCTCATGGCACAAGACGGAGACAGCAACCGTGGCGTCTATGAGGCTCTACTCTCGGATATTTCGGAAGGTGCCCTCGAGCCGGGCTCTTGGCTACGGGAGGAAGCCCTGGCCACTCGGCTCGGCACCAGCCGTACCCCCGTACGCGAAGCCCTTCGGGCACTAGCAGCCGAAGGCCTCGTCGAAGTCGTGCGCAACAAGGGCGCGCGGGTGCGCAACTGGACTGGTGAGGAGCTCTCCGAGACGTACGGACTCCGGGCACTTCTCGAGGGATATGCCGCACGCCGCGCGGCGGAGAAGCACGGCGCCGGCATGTTCGACCAGCTCCAGGAAGCAGAGTCCGCCCTGGAATCGGCCCTCGAGGTGCGCGCGCCCGGCTACCTCGACGAGGTAGCGGAACACAATGCCAAATTCCACCGGATCGTGCTCGAGATGGCCGAGAGCTCACTCCTCGGCGGGTTTATCTCGACCCTCAGCTCTGTCGCCGTGGTGAAGCGAGCGTTCCGCGGCTATACCGAGGCTGACCTTGCCCGCACCGTGGTGCAGCACCGCGACATCCTCTTAGCCGTCCGTGTCGGCAGCGGCGACCTGGCTGAGACCGCTATGCGCAGCCATATCTATGCCGCGATGTACTCGGCCTCCACCGCTCTGCACAACGACGGATAACAACCAGCGTCAGTCGAAGAGGGTAATCAGGAATGGCTTGTGAGTTCGTCGATTATCGATGCGAAAGGTTCGTGGCGTGTGGTGTTCGGTAACGATCGTTCGCAAAACGCTGCGGGACAGGTTCAGCAATCCTAGAGAACACGCAGCAGCTTAGGTAACGCTTGGCGTATACGCACCTAGATGACGTTTAATCGGATTGATTGTATGTTCTAGGTGTGCCAACCTGATCTGGTCGGGTCCTTACCCGCCGTGGACGAACACATCGATTGAAGTCGTCACAACATCCAGCGCACCCCACGCGCTCATAGCAAAGACTTGAGGCAAGCACGTTTAGGCAACCTCCCGTAAGGCAGCCCGACGATTATTCCGGCCTACGATGTCGTCCCGCAAACTCACTTCAATAGCGACGGCAGGATGGCACCCAGCATTAACCGAAAATACGGCCCCGTGGCCATCACTGTCGATGACCTGATCGCCGAAGGCGAGTCGTGGAACGTGCGCGCTCCCCGGTTGATCATCACCTCAGCGCTCGAGGCTGTGGACGCTTTTGTCCGTTCAGAGGGCCCCGTTGCGCGGGCCTACGCCGGACTGCAGGACGACGTCGCGCGCTTCACCCAGAACCATCTCAGGAGATGCCCCAAGGGCAGCGTCCACAAGGGGAGACTTGACGCACACACTTATATTCAACGTTTATTGCCTCGAGACCGACCAAGATGGGCCGAGGTGTTGAAATAATGGTGACAACATCACACGCAAGAAGCTCCTGATCAGATCGAGATACGTCGAGATCAACCGAGGTATCAGTCCGCACTCGGTCGGCCCAACAAATCCCCGGCGCAATCCGTCGGTCCCGGGTTCAAGTCCCGGCCGCCCTACTGTAATTTGGATCTGATCAGGGTTTTAATTTGGTGGAAATCGTCGAGATTCGAGTATAGGAACATCGGTCCCGGGTTCAAATCCCGAGCATATCGACAAAACAGTTTCTGATCAGGCCTTCTGTTTGCTTGCGACCGAGTCAACATTCGTGAATTTTGCATTGGTCCCGGATTCGAGTCCCCGCATCGATTGCGGAATTCCATCTGATCAGGAATCTTCCGTTGGTAGAGGCGCGACGAGATTTGATGCGATTCACGTTTATTCAACGTTAATTCTTAAAAACTGCCGATTGTGGGCGTTTACGCAAACAGGGCTCGAGCCATTTTGAGTGGCTCAGAGAGACCTCGATCGTTCTCGGTTGAGGGGATCAAACGCTTCCTCAGATTCGGCAGTGATGTGAACGCACGACGGGCGAGTTTGCCGAATAGTTCGGCGTCCATGCTCAAATGAGTCAGCTCGTTCCCGTCGTCAACGACCGCGAAGGAAAGCGATGATGGCTGGGCGACCTCGACTGCCGGTCAGCACGTTCGGCTAGATCAAGATAACCGCACTTGGAGCACCGAGCAACGCGACTACTGACGTTCGCTGGCACTTTCCCGGTGTTCATTGCCAAGAAGGGCCCGCTTCAGGTGCGAAGCCGATCGGCGTGTTGCACCCAGCACGGTCGGGGTCGTGACTCGGACAGACGCCGACCCTCGGATTGGGGGCTAACGACGAGCGATCTAGGTGTCAGCAATAAGTTACACATAGAAAAGCTTGTGAGTTGAGGACTTCTCGAATGCGAGCATCGCATCGGTCGGAGCGTCCAGCCTGGCTTGGGCACCCAAGAAACGAAGCCAGCCGAATTCGGCCACTAGCAAGGATTACATCCAGATCAAAGGAGACTCATGAAGAAAATTACGTTCGCGCTCGTAACCGGTATCTTGCTCTCGAGCTTTGTGCTCACAGGATGCAGTTCAGCTGCGCCTGGTGTCGATGACGGCGCAGCGCCAGCCGCCGACGTAGCCACATCCGAGGCGGCGACAGCGACAAACAACACCGTGACTTACGAAGTGACCAGCGACGCTGCCACTGCTGGCAACATCTCATATCTGACGTTCAACGACGGTAGCTCGGGCCAAGAGCAGGCCACCGAGGCGCCTCTACCCTTCACAAATGAAGTGACTCTCGAAGACGGTGGTTTGTTCTCGTCCAGCATCTTCTCGCTTGTCGCACAGGCGTCAGCAGAGGCAACAACGATTTCATGCAAGATCACCGTCAACGGAGAAGTCATCGCTGACCAAACTTCCAGTGGTGCCTATGCCGTCGTCACTTGCTCCGGCAGTAGCAAGTAGCCAACGTCATAGGCATAAGCCCTCTTCCTGACTTCCCTCGGGAAGGGGGGTGTAAACCCAACTATCTCGGGTGCTTTCGCAATAGGTATAATTATCGGGCCAGAAATGCTGATATTTTCGTTCTCGGATCACGCTGGCACCGGGGTAGACGCACAAACTGTGCGTGCGGTCATGGCAGTCGACAGCTGATTTCGGACCCGCAACCCTTGACAGCTTCACCTCGCCGGGCCTTCCTGTCCTCCCCAACGCCGCACAATTCGCCGGCATCGTTAAAGACGCCCTCATGCAAGCCCACACAGCCAACAGTGTCGTCCGCTCGCGTCGCTCTGCCTCGCCATGGAGGCCATCTTGTACGCACGAGCTATCGAGATAGTCGCAGAGCGGATGCACCGGGTCGAACTGCTGACGTCGCGGCCGCTGTGCGGAGTGCGAAGGCTGAGGTGCGGCGGGAAGAGCGGCAGCAGTAGATGGATGAGCTTATGAAGGCCATCGTGGTGCATTCTCACCAAGACAGTGGGCGGTTGGAAGCCGAGGCAGAGATGGAGAACCGGGCGCGGGCACATGGGGGGGGGTTGCCGCGGGTGCCTGCTGAGTCGTTGGTGGTGCAGCTTGTGCTGCAGGACGTCATCGAGTGGGTACCCACGAGCAGGTTGACCACAGCGGATGTTCGGACCGCCGCCCGCATCGCGGGCCTGCACATCAAGACCTCGCTCGAATCTCGCGACGTGGTCGACCAATCGGTTCATCGACGGGCGCTCTCGTAGTCGATGGCGACGAAAGGGCCGAGCAAACCGAGCTCGTTCGAATGCCGGTGCTGGACGAGGCAGGGATCAGGCCAGGCGACTGATTGAGCTCGTGGGGCGTCCATGCGCTTTGAGCTCCCAAGAACCGACCTCTGACGTGAACAGATACGCAACCATGGGTACGCTCGATGAGGTGCGTTTGCAGAACTTGTTGACGTGCCGCTCGGCGGGCACCGTCCCGTCGCGCTTGGCCTGAACGTGAAGGAAACACCGTGTCTGATCACGCAAGAATCAAGGGCCACACCGTGACCCGCACCGTGCACATCGAAGCCTCGCGCGCGCGCGTCTGGAAGGCGCTGACCGATCCCGAGGTGATGATCAAGTGGTTTGGCGACGGTGTAGGTTTCGCCGCGCTCGAGCCCGGTGCAACTGGCAGCATCGACTGGGATGACTACGGCAGCTTTCCGATCGAAATCACCGAGGTCGTGCCCGACAGCTCGTTCGGCTTCCGTTGGTCGGGAATCCCCGCCGAACAGCTCGACGAGTACTCGACGCACGTGCGCTTCACCATCGCCGATGCCGGTTCCGGGACGGATGCCACGGTGATCGAATCGGGCTTCGACACACTCCCCGGCACCACCCGCTACCGTCGCGAACGACTTGAGCAGAACCGAGAGGGCTGGGACGTCGAACTCGACGAGCTCGCGCTCCTCTTCGAAGGTGCGACTGAGTAGCTCACGACTACGGGGGAGTCGCTCGACGAGTTGGCCACGTTGCTCGGCCAGTAGAGGACAATTTGGCGCAGCAGGTCACCGACGCTATCGACGCTGCCCGCGCCGAAGCGGAGGGTGGGTCTAAAGCCGTCGGCCCCGGCCGCTGGCAGCACGAGGCCAGCTCGCGCCGCCGTGGGATTCGTGGTCGGCTCGCCCTGAGCACCGTATCTGCGACCGGCAAGGCGCTGTGGCCGGGCGCCGCGATCGAGATCGGGTTGTTGCCTATCACCGCCTGGGCGCCATCGATGGCAGGCATGAGCGGCGCGGTGTTCGCTGCCATGATCGCGACCGTGCCGGCTTCGGCCATCCGATCACTGAACGCTCCCCGCGGCCAAAATGATCAGCGCTTCGCGACACCAGCGTAGCCATGCCGTTCGCCCGCGCGCGATGCCGACCAGGCGCCGAAGCTGTGACCGGAATCGAGGATCACCCCGGTCGTCGACTCCTGCTCGACCTGCACCGCGTCGTCTCCGACTACGGCGTCGTTGCGCAGACGCTCGAGGTAGATGCCGAGGCGGGAGACACCGTGAGAGGGGGCTCCCGTGCAGGTCGGCGTCTGAGAGGCACTCGGCGTCTGTCACTGCGACTTCACCTACCCGGCCCTGCGCCATGAGGACGTCACGCATGGTCTCGCGCAGGCGCTCAGGTGCGCCGGCGCCTGTAGTGCTCTATCCCTTTAGGCGGCCTGCAGTCGACCGCGCTTGGCAGCGGCAATCGCAAACATGCCGGCTGCGGCCAACACCTGCTCGGCGTGGGGCAGCAGCCTGCAGCCCTCCTCTGTCAGCGTCACGCGCGGTGCGCGAGCTCGAAGCCGAGCGAGATCTCGAGCTGTTTGATCTGCAGCGACAGAGCTGGCTGCGTGATGAACAGGCTGGCAGCGGCTCGGCCGAAGTGCAGCTCAGCGGCGAGCGCGATGAAGCACTGCAGGCGCCAAAGGCTCACGTCGCAGCTCATACCGACACCGATTCGAGTCTGCGCGGACCGTCCACTAACTTGCCGTCCACGAGGTACTCGTCGGGCTTGAATCGGCCGCTCTCACGTCGGAACCTGGTCATGAAGTCCGGCCAGACCGTCGTTAGGCGGCCGTAGCGGTGATCGACGGACCAGGAGTAGCAGCCGCCGTTAAGCCACACGGTGTCTGCGGCACGCTCATCGATGGCGGCGACGAAATTGTCCTGTGCCTGCTGAGGGATCTCGATCGTGGACGCCCCAGTCGAGTCCATGAACTCGAGCGCGCCCAAGATGTACTGGATCTGAGACTCGACGACGTAGATGATCGAGCCGGCACCAAGGCCTGAGTTCGGTCCGTTCATGATGAATAGGTTCGGGTATCCGGCGACCGTCGAGCAGGCGTACGCCGCTCCACCCGAGGTCCATGACTCGGCCATTGAGCGGCCGTTCTCGTCGAAGATGCGATGCGTGATGGGCAGGTCGGCAGCCTCGAAGCCGGTGCCGAGCACGAGGGCGTCGAGCTCGATCTCGCCGTCATTGGTGATGATGCTGCGCTCCCTCACCTCGACGATGCCGCTGGTCTCAAGCGCTACGTTGTCCCGAAGAAAGGCCGGATAGTAGTCATTCGAGATGAGGATGCGCTTGCAGCCGATCATGTAGTCGGGCGTGAGCTTATCGCGCAGCTCGCCCTCTGGCACCTGCGCCGCCAGGTGGTCGAGCGCAGTGGTCTCGATTTTGGCGATGAAGTCAGCGATGCCACGGCGTTGTGGGAACCTTGCCTCGTTTCCCCAGAACAGCTCGTCGCGCAGTGCCTGCGCGGTCTCGGGCATGCGCCGGAACATTGACTTCTGCGCTGTCGTGTACGCGTGGTCCACGCGGGGGATAATGTACGGTGCAGAGCGCTGGAAGACCGTCAGCTGCCCAGCGGTCTTCGCGAGCTCCGGCACGATCTGGATGCCGGATGCGCCGGACCCAATAACGCCGATGCTTTTGCCCTCCCGCTTGAACGAGTGATCCCACCGCGCCGAGTGAAACATCGGGCGCTCGAACTTCTCCAGCCCGGTGATGTTCGGAAGCTTTGGATCGGACAGGTGGCCGGCAGCCGTCACGACGAAGTCGGCCGTGAACGAGCCTGCCGAAGTCTCCAGCGCCCAGTGCGCCGCACGCGCCTGCCAGGTGCAGGAGAGCAGTTCGGCGCCGAAGTTAATGTGGGGCTGCACGCCCTCGTCGATCGACGCCTCTCGCAGATAGGCGTGGATCTCCGGTTGGGTGGCATATACGCGCGACCAGTCTGGGTTCGGGCGGAACGAGAAGGAGTAGAGGTGCGACTGGATGTCGCACGCGGCACCAGGATACGTATTGTCGCGCCAAGTACCGCCCACGTCGTCGGCCCGCTCCAACACGATGAAGTCAGACTCTCCGCGCCGCCGCAGCTGGATGGCGAGCCCAAGGCCCGCAAAGCCGGAGCCGATGATTGCGATCTTCGCGTGCGTCGTCGTCGACTGGGGCTCGATGGTAGATGTCTGGTGCATGATAAATCCTCGGCGTCTCTGGTCGTCAGGCGTGGTCATTGCGGATGATGGTGCCTGCCGGGTGCTCGTGCGGGTCGAGGGAGAAGTCGTCGACGACGACGGCGAGCTCGGCAGGCCGCTCGACAGAGACGGCATGGCCGCTCTCGATCTCCAGATAACGCGCATCCGCAATCGCGCCGAAAAGCATGCGGCTGTGATGTAGGGGCACCATATCGTCGTACCTGCAGCCGATGACGAGGGTGGGCACGTCGATGCGGCTGAGACCCAACTCGATGTCGATGTCGCGGTTGAGTCGCATGATCTGCACTGGGTAGGGCCGTGCCGCCGCTGCCTGTTGCAGCTCGCGCCAGTCGCGTTCGTTGCGGCCAACGAGGAAGCCGGCCGAATAGGCCATCAGCAGCGTGAGTTGGCAGAGCGCCTCGGGGTCAGCGTCGTGCAGTCGCAGCCATAGGTTGTTACGGAGAAGCTGGTACCGATCGGTCTTCGACCAGCCGGCAACCAGCGAGAGCGAAGCGACGGCCGGAGGCCGCTCGGAGGCGTAGGCCGCTGCCACTACGGCGCCGAAGGAGTAGCCGACGAGCGCCACGGGACCTTCACCGGACGCGTGGTCCACGACAGCACGGAGCTGTGCAACAGCGTCCGCGAGCGTCAGATCTGCGTCATCAGCAGGCAGCTGCAGGTCGAAAGCGACCACCCGGCGGGTGAAAGTGAGGATGGGATAGACGGCCCAGAAGCTTCCGCGTGCGGAGCCGGAGCTGCCGTGCACGAGCACGATGGTCGCCGTGCTCGTCTCGTTGCCGCTGTCGTAGATCGGGATCACCCTACCCGCATGCTCAACGTACCCCGTCGGCTCGATCAGCAGCGGCTCGTGCAACGTGCCGTCGGCGTGCCACGCGCTCTGCCGTGGTTCTGTCAAATTCGTGACCATGGTCACCTCACTTCGTTGTGATTCGAATAATGAGAGCAGACAATCAAAATATGCTCTGCGTCGAGACTACATGCTTACCTAAAGGATGCCAATAGGTATATCTGATTGCCTACTCTCGTTTTGTTTCGTACGATCGGCATGCGGCGAAGATGCCGGCGCGCGTCGTGCGCCGCGATCGTGGCAAGACAAAAATGCGAGGTGCGACCCATGGCCGAATCAACGAGGGAAAGGGTGCTGGTCACCGGCGGAGCGAGTGGAATCGGCGCGGCGATCGTCGCGCAGCAGCGAGCGATCGGGCGCGAGGTCATCGTGATTGACAAGCAGCCCGGCGGCATTGTGGCCGATTTCGGCGAGGCCGAAGAGGTCGAAATGGCCCTCGCTGAGGCACTGGTCGGTGGACCGATCCACCGACTGGTTAACAACGTCGGCTACATCCGAGTCGCGAACCTCGAGGAGCTCGACATCGCCGACGCGTTGCGCACCTACGAGATCAACGTACTCGCTGCTATGCACTGTGCCAAGGCGTTGCTGCCTGGCATGCGGGAGGCGGGTTTCGGAAGGATCGTGAACATCGCCTCCCGCGCGGCGCTTGGCAAGGCGGGCCGCTCGGCGTACTCGGGCTCGAAGGCCGGAATTATCGGCGTCACCCGCACCTGGGCGCTCGAGCTGGGGCAGCACGGCATCACGGTCAACGCGGTCAGCCCTGGTCCGATTCGCACCGCGATGTTCGAAGCGGCCAACCCCGCGGGGGAGCCACGCACGCAGCAGATCATCGATGCGATACCGGTCAAGCGGGTCGGCGAGCCCGACGACATCGCTGCGGCAGTCGGGTTTTTACTCGACGATCGGGGTTTCATTACAGGTCAGAACCTCAATGTCTGCGGTGGAATGACGATTGGAGCCGTGCCACTTTGAGTGCCTCGCCCACGCTCGCCGCGACAATCGCCGCGTATGTGGCGCGCTCGGGCTCCCAGCCGCTGCGGAAGTCGACCAGGCAGGCCGCGAAGGTGGTGCTGTTGCACAACCTTGTGGTTGGCCTTGCAGCCCACGGTAGGCCGCTGCCTGGCTTGTCGTGTGGACGTGGCCTACCTTGGGCGCAGCGGCCGATGACCACACCCGACTTGGCTTTCGCGACGTCCCTGCAAATGGGTGCTCGTGCACAACACGACGAGCACCCGAGCTCGGTCACTCACCTGGGTAGCACTGTGATCCCCGCGTGCCTCGTCATTGCGCCAGCAGGCATCGACGGCGCGCGCCTGCTGTCGGCGATCGCTGTCGGCTACCAGGTCGGCGGGGTGCTCGGGAACGCTCTCCTTCCGTACATCCGTGCCCGTGGCATGCGTGCAACCGGCGTCGTCGGCCCGATCGCAGCGGCCGCCGCAGCGGCCGCTGTGCAGGAGCTCGATGAAACTGCGATCGCGCAGGCGATCTCGCTCGCGGTCAATCGCGCCGCCGGCTACACCCAAGTGTGGCACTCCGGCACCGACGAATGGCGCCTGCAGACTGCTGCCGCAGCGCGCGACGGCCTCGAATCAGCGCTCTGGGCAGCGGGCGGCGCCCGCGGCGCCGATGCCGCACTCGAGGGAGCTTCTGGTCTTCTACACGCACTCGGGGTGGACGGTATGGAAGCCGCCGAGCTGGCCGAGGCACTCGCAGGCCCGCCAGTGATCGAGCACATGCTGCTGAAGGCGCACCCGGTGTGCGCCATCAACCAGGCAGCGGTCGAAGTCGCCATTGACCTCCGCGAACTCGCGGCCATTGAAGCCCAGCAGATCGTGAGTGTCACCGTGTGCCTCGCCGAGGCCGACGCTGTGTACCCGGGCATCGATGTCGCGTGGCCGCCCACGTCGTGGTCCCAGGCGATGATGGATGTGCGGCAGGCGGTTGCGGTTGTCCTGGCCGAGGGACGGGTAGATATTGATGCCTTATACCCGGCCAGTGTCGAGGCGCAGCGGGTGCGCGAGCGAGTCTCGGTGGTGGGCGGCATGCCGGGCGGCGCGGGGCACGGCGCCGAGATCGTGATCGAGCTGGCCGACGGGCGCCGTCTCGAGGGACGTGCCGAGAGCGTCGAGGTGGACGGTGAGCGTTCCGCGCAGATGGCGGCAGAGCTCCTACCCGCAGTCGGCATCTCGGTTGCGCTCGCGGTGCACCTGCCGGGGTTCGTCGATGCTATAGACGAGCCCGACGGCGTGGGGCGACTGGTTGCGGCGATGGAGGGGATCGAGCCGTGGGCGTCGCTGTGCAGCCGATGATGCAGGCGATCGCCGCAACCGCCTGGGGAGGACCGCAGGTCCTGCAACTCGTCGAGGTGCCCGTCCCGTCGCTGTCGCTGGGCGACGTCCTCGTGCGGGTGGAGGCCGCCGGCGTAAACCCGACCGATTGGAAGTCCCGCGCGACAGGCGGCCGTGGGTTCTGGCGCGACCCGGCCATTCTCGGCTTCGACATCGCCGGTGTCGTCGAGGAGGTGGCGGATGGCTCGAACCTGCTCTCGCGCGGCGATCGGGTCTTCGGCATGCCCCGCTTCCCGCTGCCTGCTGAGGGCTACGCGCAATACGCCGCGGCTCCTGCGCGGCAGCTCGCGCGCATGCCCGCCGGGCTGACGTTCTCTGAGGCGGCATCGTTGCCGCTCGCCGGCCTGACGGCACTGCAAGCGCTTGAGGAGGCCGGCAAGCTCATGCCAGGGCAATCCGTCCTCGTCTGCGCGGCGGGCGGCGGGGTCGGTCGACTCGCGGTGCAGATCGCCGTCGCGCTCGGCGCGGTGGTCACAGCCTGCGCACGCGCCGAGCGACTCGGAGATGCCGCAAGAGCAGGGGCCTCTGTCGTCGAGGCAGCAGACGACGGCACGCCTGCCAGCCCATCGCGGCACGACGTCGTCATCGACCCATTCGGCGGTGAGCGCACCGAGGCACTCCTCGACTGGTGCGCGCCCGGCGGCATACTCGTCTCCCTGATCCCGCGCACGGACCCGGCGGTGCAGGATGCCGCGAGCACGCGAGGTATCGTGCTGCGCCGGGTGGTTGTGGAGCCCTCGGGAGCGGGGCTGGAACGCATCGCCGAATGGATCGAAATGGGTCATCTGTGGCCGCACGTGGCGCTGACGCTCCCCCTAGCGGATGCCGCCCAGGCGCACCGTGCAGGGGAACGAGGCGGATTGGATGGCAAGATTGTACTTCAGCCGTGGCATCGGAGTCGCGGCAGGATCGCTGAGGGGATGGCATCGTGACCACTGCATCGGAGATGTCTGTGCGTCAGCGCGGCAAGGAGCGCAAACGCGACGCGATCCAGACGGCTGCTGCCGCGCTGCTGCGCTCAAAGCAGTTCGACGAGATGACAATGCGTGAGGTGGCACAGCTCGCAGGAGTCGGAGAGGCGACGCTCTTCCGCTATGTTTCAAGCAAGCACCAGCTGCTGCACATGGTCTACGGCGATGAGCTCGATGCCGTCCTCGAACGCATCGAGGAGCAGGATGCCGCGATTGTCGCCGCACAGGGCGATGATCCGACCGGGACCAACTTTGTGGAGCGCATCCGCGCCATCTACCTGGAGCGCAGCGCCTTTTATCGACGCAACCCGGCGAATTCGTCGCGCTACCTGCGCGAGGGCTTCACCCTCAGCGATCTCAGCGCACGCAACGTGGCGCAGGGTGACCGCACGATCGCGCTGGTTCGCAGCATCGTGGAGGATGGGCAGGGTCGGAAGCTGCTCGATTCGCGGGGTGGGGCGCTGTTCGTAGCGCAGAACTGTCACGCAATTTACATGCACGAGATCGATCGCACGCCCGTCCGCGGCTTCGACCCGGATCGGATCTGGGAACGGCTGGGGCCGCGCCTCGATGCCCAGCTACGGCCCCTGGTGCTTGTCTCACTAGGGTGACCAGCAGCTCTGGGACGGTCGCCGATCAGGGAGTCCGATCGTCAATCGTTATCGCAGGTTGACGTGCCGCATCGAGCTCGACTAGGTTGGCGTCAGGACAAATTGAGAGTGCACTATCGAAAGTGCGCTCCACTAACAACGAAGTTAGGAGCCCGCCATGCACAGCATGAGCAAGAGGTACCGTCGGTCGCTTATTACAGCCGGCGCCATAATGGGAGTCATGTTGCTCGCGGGCTGTAGCGGCGCTGCCGGCGCCGGCAACTCCGCCGCTCCGGATGGCGAGGCCGCGGCCTTTCCAAACGGCGACATCCGATTCGTCATCCCCTATTCGGCCGGTGGCCCTACCGACGTTACAGCTCGGGCGCTCGCGCCCTGCCTCGGAGACGCGCTCGACACGAACGTGATCGCAGAGAACATCACCGGAGGCTCTGGCTCGGTCGGGTTGCAGGACATGATTTCGAAGCCCGCCGATGGCCAGACCCTCGCCATCGTCTCACCCGGCATGGTGGCGCTTTCGCCGATTGCCAATGGCCTCGACTACTCGCGCGAAGATGTCTCCTCGGTTGGCGTTATCTCCTACTCGTACTCGCCGATGGTCCTCGTCGTCGGCGAGGATTCGCCATACAGCAGCGGCGAAGAGTTCTTCGCTGCTGCTGAGGAGGCCCCCGCGACGCTGACAGTGGGCGTTTCGGGCGCTTCAACGCCACAAGCTATCGAGCTCCAGCGCCTCGCCGATGAGTATAACGTCGAGGTGATCGTGGTGCCCTTCGACGGCAGCGCCGGTGCCATCACCGCCCTGCTCGGCGGACACGTCGACTCGGTCTTTGTGAACGACCAAGAGGATGTCGTGCAGCGCATCGGCTCCGGCGATTTCACAGCGCTGGCCGTCTCGTCGCCGGAGCGCCAGGCGCACCTGCCCGACACGCCGACGCTGGTCGAGCTCGGCTACGACGACCTCACGCTGGCCGTCACGATCTACGCGCTGGCTGCCCCGGCAGGCATGCCCGATGATGTCGTCGCAACGCTCTCCGACGCTCTCGAGGAGTGTCTCAGCAACCCGGAGACCGTCAGCGCGATCGGCGAGAACTACATACTTCCTGAGTACCAGACCGGTGAGGAGTTCGACGGCTTCCTGTCCGAAGCCGAGAAGGTCTACACCCGAATCCTGGGCAGCTGAACGCAATGACCGACGTTGTCCGCACCGAGCACGACACTGGAACCATAACTGAGCACAACACATCCGACCCCGTCCAGCCCCTCGAGGGCATCCGCGGGCGAGGGATCGCCCGCTGGGCGGCGGTCGCCGTGCTCGCGGCGGTCGGCGTCGGCGCGATTGTCCTGAGCATCGGCTACGGGCTCGGCACGGGCACCCGGCCGGGGCCGGGGCTGTGGCCGTTCGTCGCCGCAGTGCTCATGCTCGGCGCCACCGCGGTGGTGGCGATCACCGACACCCTCGAGGACTACGAGCCGTGGGGCACCGAATCGGTGCGCACGCTCATCGCCATTGCCTCGCTCGTCTTCTTCGCCGTGCTGTTCACCCTCCTGGGCTTCACAGTGTCCGCAATCCTGCTGATGCTCCTTTGGCTGCGTATGTTCGGCCAGATGCGCTGGTTGCAGGGAGGCCTGCTCGCCGTCGGCGGTGGCATCGCCCTTTTCATGCTATTCGACGTCGTGCTCGGCGTCCCGATGCCCCGGGACCTGCTCATGACCCCACTAACGTCTCGGATGTGATCCGCCATGCTAGATGGCCTGTTTATCGGCTTCGGAGTCGCGCTCGACCCGATTAACCTTCTCTACGTCTTCGTCGGGGTTGTGATCGGCACCGCGATTGGCGTTCTGCCCGGCCTCGGCCCAACCGCCACGATCGCCCTGCTGCTCCCGCTGACCTACGCGCTCGACCCTGCCACCGCCATCATCATGCTCGCCGGCATCTATTACGGGTCAATGTACGGCGGCACCATCACCTCCGTGCTGCTGCGCATGCCGGGCGAGGCTGCGTCGGTCGTCACGACGTTCGACGGCTACCAGATGGCCAAGCAAGGTCGAGCTGGCCCCGCGTTGGGCATCGCGGCGATCGGATCGTTCATCGGCGGCATCGTCTCAGTGATCGGGCTGGCAATCTTCGCCCCGATGCTTGCTGATGCCGCGCTCGCTTTCGGCCCCGTGGCGATGGTGGCGCTGATGGTGCTCGGCCTGTTGCTAGTGACCTCGTTGGGCATGGGCTCGTCATGGAAGGCGCTCGTGATGGCGACAGTCGGGCTCCTGCTCGCGACGGTCGGCCAGGATCAGATCAGCGGCATGCCGCGTTTCAACTTCGGCTCGGCATCGCTGCTTGACGGCTTCGACTTCGTCGCCATCGCGATGGGTCTGTTCGGGGTCGGTGAGATCCTGCACAACCTCGAGCAGGGCGGTCACCTTAATAAGATTGCCAAGAAGGTCACGAAGATCATGCCGACGCGCGACGACGCGAAGCGGTCGGCGATGCCGATCGTGCGTGGCTCACTTCTGGGGTTCTTCATCGGAATCCTGCCCGGTGGTGGTGGCGTGCTCTCCTCGCTCGCCTCTTATGCACTCGAGAAGCGCGTCGCGAAGCATCCCGAGAGATTCGGCAAGGGCGCCATCGAGGGGGTCGCCGGTCCGGAGACCGCCAATAACGCATCCTCCACCTCGGCCTTCGTGCCGCTGCTGGTGCTCGGAATACCGTCGAACGTGGTGCTCGCGCTCATCTTCGGCGCGCTGCTCATTCAGGGCATCACGCCCGGCCCCAGCCTCATCCCGAACCACCCTGAGATCTTCTGGGGCGTCGTGGCGTCGATGGTGATCGGCAACACGATGCTGCTCATCCTCAACATGCCGATGGTGGGCGTGTTCGTGCAGCTGCTGCGGGTGCCGATGGGTATTCTCGTCACCTTCGCCATCGCGATCGTACTGATCGGCACATACTCGATCGCCAACGATCCCTTCGACATCTGGCTCGTGCTAGGCTTCGGCATCCTCGGTTGGCTCATGAAGCGCACCGGATTCGACCCCGGCCCCCTGGTTCTGGCGTTCGTCCTCGGCCCGATACTTGAGGCCTCGGTGCGGCAGTCGCTTCTCATCTCCGGCGGAGACTTCACCGTCTTCATCGGTGACCCTATTGCCATCACGATATACACGCTGATCGCCGTCGGCATCGCCTTCGCTACGATCCGCAGATTTACGAAGGGTCGCCCGTCGGTCCTTGAGCAGGCCCGTAACATCCCCCCAGTCACCGGTCTGATCGAGCTCGTCCGCAGCAGGCGCGACGCGAAGACGAGGACGACCACGGACGCATCGGCCGACGCGGCCGCCTACACCGCGACGGGCGAGGGTGAGCACGCGGACAGCACGTCGAAGCAATGAGACCGGACCGTCGGGAGCGCCGGCTCGTCGCAGCGCTCTTCGTCTCTGGGTTCGCGACCTTCTCGCAGCTGTTCGACGCGCAGGCGATCCTGCCGAGCCTCGCTCGCGACCTCGAGATAACCAGCGCCACCGCGGCCCTCGCGGTCTCGGCGACGACCACCGGTATCGCCTTGTCAGTGCTGGCGTGGGCCTGGCTGTCGGATCGCATCGGTCTCACGGTGGTCATGCGTATCAGCCTGATCGCCACCACCGTTTCGGCGCTTGCCGCGCCCTTGGCGCCAACTTTCGAGCTGCTGATCGCAATGCGAGGCATCACAGGGATCGCGCTCGGCGGTATTCAGGCTGTCGCCACGGCGCTGCTGGTCGAGGTGCTACCGCGGCACCGCGTGCCGACTGCTGCTGCCGTATACATCACTGGCAATACCGTCGGTGGAGTCACCGGCCGCCTGATCGCCGGCCCGGTGAGCGAATTGCTGCACTGGCGGATCGGTCTGCTCATGGTCGCGGCGCTCGGAGTCGTCGCCTGCGTGCTCTTCTTGGCCCTCCTGCCACGCGGATTAGAGGAGCGCATCAGCCGTCCTGCATCGTTCCGCTCGGCGCTGGGGCACGTCGGTCATCACCTCTCGCGCTGGACGACCGCCTCGATCTATGTGCAGGGATTCCTGATCATGGGCTCGTTCACCGCTGTCTACAACTACCTCGGCTTCCACCTCACCCGCGAGCCGTTCTCGGTACCGGCCGCGCTGGCAAGCCTGTTCTTCCTCGTGTACTTTGTGGGCGCATTGAGCGCGCGCGTGGCCGGTGAGTTGGCCTCGCGCGTCCCGCCGTGGTTCGTCGTCCTGTGCGGTGGTGCTTCCGTCGCGGTCTCGGCACTTCCGATGCTTTCTGCGAGCGTAGAGATACTGCTAGTCGGAATCACGCTGCTCACGATCGGCACGTTCATGGCGCACCCGATGTCCAGCACGCTCTCGGGATTGGAAGCTGGCCGCGGGCGTGTGCAGTCGACGGCGCTCTATCAGCTGAGCTGGCTCACAGGCGCTGCCGTGTGGGGATGGTTTGGTGGCGTGTTGTACGACCGATACGGATGGGCCGGCGTTGTCGGGTTGTCGACAACGCTCGTGATCGCGGCAGGCGGCATCGCCGCCAGCCGGGCGTGGGCGACCAGGATGGGTTTGAGTGGGCAAGGGAGCAGGGCGTGAAGGCGATGCAGTTCGAAGTGGGCGGAACGTTGACGTGGGAAGATGCGCCGGAGCCGGCGGCGGCGGCGGGTGAGGTGATCGTGGAGATCGCCGCGACGGCTGTGAACCGTGCAGACCTCATGCAGCGGGCGGGCAGGTATCCGTCGCTTGCGGGGGAGTCGAACGTCTTAGGCCTAGAGTGCTCAGGAACGATCGTCAAACTTGGAGACGACGTCGAGGGCTGGGCCGTGGGAGGGCGGGTGTGTGCGCTGCTCTCGGGCGGCGG
This sequence comes from Cryobacterium sp. Y57, assembly GCF_002929505.1. Classification (GTDB taxonomy): domain Bacteria; phylum Actinomycetota; class Actinomycetes; order Actinomycetales; family Microbacteriaceae; genus Cryobacterium. Next base: position 2,977 of record NZ_PJJL01000058.1, on the reverse strand, counting down.
ATACGCCGAGCGTGTCACGGTGCCGGTGACGCAGCTCCTGCCGGTTCCTGATGCGGTCTCACTCGAGGCGGCGGCTGCTCTGCCCGAGGCTGTCTGCACGGTTTGGAGCGCCCTGCGCGACGCGCCCGAACCAGGGGAGGGGCGGGCGGGCTTGCCCTCGTGCACGGGGGTAGCGGCGGCATAGGCACCATGGCCATACAGCTGCTTCGTGCTCGTGGCTACCGAGTCGCTGTTACCGCCAGCGCCCGCAGCCACGAGCTCTGCCGCTCGCTCGGGGCTGAGTTTACGATTGACTACCGCGACGAGGATTTCGTTGATGCGGTTCTCGCGGCCACCGACGGGGTCGGCGCAGAGTACATCCTCGACGTCATCGGTGCCGATTACCTGAGTCGGAATGTTGATGCGCTCGCGCTCGACAGGACGCTCACGGTGATCGCCGTGCAGGGCGGCACGAGGGCGGATGTCGACCTGCGCAGGCTTATGCAGCGCCGAGTCACGCTGCGCGCGATGACGCTACGGGCGCGACCGCGCGTGGGTGGCCGCGGCTCCAAGGAAGCGGTGATCTCGCAGGTGCGCGATCACGTCTGGCCCCTCATCGCCGCCGGCTCCGTGCGGCCGGTGATCGGTGCGACACTGCCATTCGCAGAGGTCGAGCGCGCGCACGAGTTGATGGGCTCGGAGCAAGCGCCCGGCGGCAAGATCCTGCTCGTGCGCTGACGCGCCGTTCGTCAGAAGTGACGCCGCCCTCCTCAGATGACGCTTACCCTTGGGTGGTACACGTGCAAGGCAAGGCAAGGCAAGGCAAAGGAAGACTTGACGCGCATACGTATATTCAACGTTTATTGCCTCGCGACCCGCCGAGATGACCCGAGGTGTTGCGATAATGGTAAAGACATCTGATACAAGAACCTTCTGATCAGATCCAGATAAGTCGAGTTCAAACGAGGTATCAGTCCGCACTTGGTCTAGGCCAAAAGAGCCCCGGCGCAAACCGTCGGTCCCGGGTTCAAGTCCCGGCCGCCCTACTGTAAATTAGATCTGATCAGGGCTTCTTGTCTGTACCGAAAGGGCAAGACTTGACGCACTATCCGATTATTTGTCATTTATTACCCTAATCTCGGAATTCTGCCACTCGGAAGGCCCGGAAGTCCGCGGGTCTTTCATCGAGGGGAGATTGTTTGTAGGCGGTAGGTTTCGGGTTCAAGTCCCCATTGAGGCTGACGAAAGTCGCTTGATCAGCACTTTTGCTCCTGCGGAATCGGCGACTTTTGATGCGCCCATGGTTTATCCATCGTTTATCCAAGAACGACTGACTAATTCAGGTGCGCGGGTGAGAAGGTGCGCGATCTGCTTCGAGTCGTCTCGGATGACCTCAACCACTTTCGGGCTATTTTGCAACCAAGCCAACACGGATGTGATTCGCCCGAGTGCGTTCGATCACCGACTCGGCCTTCGCGGACTACGTGTTCGTGTTCCTGCGGCGCCACGCGCTCTCATCTACCCTGCAAGCGCCGCGCTACGAAGTCGCTCGCGCCAACTGGCTCGAAGCATCGGGGAGCAGAAGCGCGCCCACCCGTGCCCGTTGGGATGGCGACCGCCATCGGCGACACCGGAGGTCATGGCCTTGTTTGCGACACCTGGCAGCTGAATACCGTTAGTCACCACGACCGCATCATGGCCGGATTTCAATCGTCCGTTTACCGGTCCCGGCCGTTGTGACTCGGACGAGTACGAGGAGATCGTCGCGGCCGACGTTATATTTGCGGCGCGCCCGCGTGCAGCAGTGACGGCAGATTTTCATGTCTGGAACGAAAGAACGGCTCAGTCGAGAATTGTCAGGGAGGCACTCGCCATCGGCCCTGCCAGACGTGCACGGAAGCGAGCTTGGCTCTCATTCAAGCCACCCGCGAACGCTTGCGACTGCCCGATTTCGAAGCCGGTGGCAAAGACGTCGTCCTCCGCAGCTTCGGCAACGCCGAAGAACTCAACAGCTGCTCCGTGCAGAATTTGATCGATGACATGAGCGATGCCCTCGTGGTCGAACTCGCCGTCACTGGCGGCGACAAAACGCAATAGGGTTCCCGAGCCAGCGATAAGCCAAATCTCTTCGCCTCGCAGCGAAAGCCGAATCGTGATCTCTGAGTCGCCGTCCCAAATCACGGCCGCCGACGCATCGCCGTCGCACATGTAAGCGCGTGCCAAAGTGCTTGATCTGCGAATAAGAGTTGCGAACTGCTCCCTAAATGGTGATGCCATAGACACCTCCGATCAAAATCACATCCGCGACAAAGTGGGCCACGATAATCCAGATAACGGATCCCGTGGACACTTCTCGGATGATACACATCGCGAAGCCGAACAAACCCGCAAACGCCATCCCGATTATACCGCCGGGCGTTCCGTTGATATGAGAAAGTCCGAAAATCAGCGACGACAGTTTCAAGCGGTCAATGCAACGATTGCGGCGTTGAAGACCTCGTGAGGAGTCTGCCGCTTTAAAGCTCTACGGGGGCGATTGTTGAGTTCGGTCACGATCTCCGCAAGTCGCGTGGTGTCGGTCGGGTTGAGATCGGTGCTTTTGGGGAGGTATTGACGAAGAAGTTCGTTGGTGTTTTCGTTGGTGCCGCGTTGCCAGGGCGAGTACGCGTCGCAGAAGAACACGGGAATCCCGGTCGCTGTGGTGAAGTCAACGTGGCGGGCCATCTCATTGCCACGGTCCCAGGTCAATGTTCGACGCATGGTTGCGGGCAACGTGTTGAACTTTTCGATGAGCGCGGCGATCACTCTCTCACTCTTCGCGCCGAACGGAAGGGGCAGGGCGATCAGGAGGCGGCTGTGCCGTTCAACTAGGGTCACGATGTGTGACGCGCCGTAGCGTCCAACGATCATGTCTCCCTCCTTACGATGTTGTGAGTGTCGGAGGCGGAGTAATGTTCCGGCAACCCTCGGGCGATGGGTATGGCTGAGGTCTCCTTGC
>NZ_PJJL01000068.1 GCF_002929505.1 Cryobacterium sp. Y57 | reverse complement strand
CGCCGTCGGCATCGAAGTGTTCCATGATTTCGCCGAGATAGCTCGCACCGAGCTGCTCGTGATCGATAAGACCACCACCCAGCGTGATTTTGCGCGCGAAGTGCGTTGGAACCAGGCCTATTACCGATTGGCGCACGGCCTGTAGCGGAACCGGTTCCACCTCATAAACCGACTTGACATCATCGTCGATAACAAGAAAATCGAAGGGAAATACAGTGAAAACACGGAAGGTCCTGATCGGCATCGCTGCCATTGGACTCGCACTCTCGCTCGCGGCCTGCTCGGGAACGCGTGGTGGCTCGACCACCACGACGGACGCGGCGGGATCCAACAAGGGCGCGCTCATCGGGGTCGCCATGCCCACCAAGACCTCCGAGCGGTGGATCAAAGACGGCGACGCCGTCAAAGCCGACTTGGAGGCGCTTGGCTACAAGGTCGACCTCGAGTATGCGGATGACAAGATCCCCACTCAGGTGCAGCAGATCAGCAACATGCTCACCAAGGGCGCGAAGATCCTAATCATCGCCTCGATCGACGGCACGGCACTGAGTGATCAGCTGGACGAGGCCGGCAAGTCCGGCGTGAAGGTCATCGCATACGACCGTCTGATCAATGGCAACGCGAACGTCGACTACTACACCACGTTCGACAACTTCAAGGTGGGTGTCGACCAAGCCTCCAGCCTGCTCACCGGCCTTGGTGTGCTCGATGCTGACGGGAAAGAGACCAGCAAGGCCGGCCCATTCAACGTGGAGCTGTTCGCGGGGAGCCCTGACGACAACAACGCGACGTTCTTCTTCAACGGCGCCATGAAGACCCTGCAGCCCTACATCGACAAGGGTGTTCTGAACGTCAAGAGCGGCCAGACCGGCTTTACGCAGGTTGCCACGCTGCGTTGGGACCCCTCGACCGCACAAAAGCGCATGCAGAACCTCATCGCCAGCACGTACTCGGACGGCAGCAAAGTTGACGGCGTGCTGTCCCCGTATGACGGCCTCTCCATCGGTATCATCTCGGCGCTGACCAGCTCGGGTTATGCCGCGAACGCGCTGCCGACCATCACCGGTCAGGATGCCGAAGCGGCGTCGGTCAAGTCGATCATCGCGGGCCAGCAGTATTCGACGATCTACAAGGACACTCGCCAGCTGGGCAAGGAAGCCGTGAAGATGGCCGATGACCTCCTGAACGGTAAGACTCCGGAGGTCAACGACACGAAGAGCTACAACAACAAGGTCAAGGATGTCCCGACCTTTTTGTTCCAGCCCACCGTCGTCACCATCGATAACTATAAGAAGGTCCTAGTCGACAGCGGGTATTACACCGACGCTGACCTGAAGTAAGTACCCCGCCCAACACGCCGTGGCGGCGCCAATCCGCCGCCACGGCAATCTCTCACCGCACGGAAGAAGGAGCAACGGTGACAACCAACATTCTTGAGATGCGCGGCATCACGAAGACGTTCCCCGGTGTCAAGGCGCTTCAGGATGTGTCCCTCGCCGTCGAGCGCGGCCAGATTCACGCTATTTGTGGCGAGAACGGTGCGGGAAAGTCCACCTTGATGAAGGTGCTGAGCGGCGTCTACGCGCACGGCAGTTACGACGGCGAGATCGTCTTCGAAAACGAGACCGTCGCGTTCAAGACCATCAACGAGTCCGAGGCCACGGGAATCGTGATCATCCACCAAGAGCTGGCGCTGAGCCCCTATCTGTCCATCGCCGAGAACATTTATCTCGGCAACGAACAGCAGACCAACGGCTGGATAGATTGGAATAAGACCAACCGTGAGGCGTCGAAACTCCTGGCTCGAGTGGGGCTGAAAGACAACCCCATCACCAAGGTGACCGACATCGGCGTTGGCAAGCAGCAGCTCGTGGAGATCGCGAAGGCGCTCTCGAAAGAGGTGAAGCTGCTCATCCTGGATGAGCCGACCGCCGCCCTCAACGATGAGGACTCCGCGCACCTGCTCGACTTGATCAAACACCTCAAGGGCCAGGGCATCACCTCGATCATGATCAGCCACAAGCTGAACGAGATCAAAGCCATCGCCGACAAGGTCACGATCATCCGCGATGGTAAAACCATCGAGACCCTTGATATGCAAAAGGACGAGATCTCGGAGGAGCGCATCATCAAGGGCATGGTTGGTCGCGACCTCGGGAGTCGGTACCCGGACCACACGCCGCACATCGGTGCGGAGATTCTGCGCGTCGAGGACTGGACCGTTTATCATCCGCTGCACCATGACCGGATGGTCGTCAAGAAAGCCAACATCCACGTCAAAGCGGGTGAAATCGTCGGTATCGCGGGGCTCATGGGCGCCGGACGCACCGAGCTGGCGATGAGTGTCTTCGGGCACAGCTATGGGGCGAAAATCTCCGGGCGTGTGTTCAAGAATGGCGTGCTGGTCAAGACCAACACGGTCACGGCGGCCATCGGTCACGGCCTCGCCTATGCCACCGAAGACCGCAAGCACTACGGTCTGAATCTGATCGAAAATATTCAACGCAATATCTCTCTCGCCGCCCTGCACAAGCTGGTCCGTAACGGCTGGGTCGATGCAAACCGCGAGGCCACCGTCGCCGAAAGCTTTCGTAAGAGCATGAACATCAAGGCGCCAAGTGTGGAGGCGATCACCGGCAAGCTCTCGGGCGGAAATCAGCAAAAAGTCGTGCTGTCGAAGTGGATGTTCTCAGACCCCGACGTGCTCATTCTGGACGAGCCCACCCGTGGCATTGACGTGGGCGCCAAGTACGAGATCTACGGAATCATCAACAGGCTCGCCGATGAAGGCAAGGGCGTCATCGTCATCTCCTCAGAGCTTCCCGAACTGCTCGGCATTTGCGACCGAATTTATACGCTGGCCGAGGGGCGCATTACCGCAGACGTGCCACGCAGCGAGGCCACAGCCGAATATCTTATGCACCACATGACCCAGGAAAGGGACAAGGAAAACCGATGACTGCCTTCAAATCCTCACTCGATTATCTCGCCGGACAGCTCCGTCAGATCGGTCTGTTCATCGCTTTGATCGCGATCATCATCTTCTTCCAGGTGGTGACTTCTGGAATAACGCTGAAGCCGATCAACGTCTCCAACCTGATCGTGCAGAACAGCTACATTCTCATTCTCGCCGTGGGAATGGTCATGGTGATCATCGCCGGTCACATCGATCTGTCTGTGGGCTCCGTTGTGGCGTTCGTCGGTGCGATGGCGGGGGTCATGATCACCCAGTGGCATATCCCCTGGTGGGCGGCTATCGTCCTCTGCCTGATCGTCGGCACACTGGTGGGAATGTGGCAGGGGTTCTGGATCGCGTACTTTGGCATTCCGGCCTTCATTGTCACATTGGCCGGCATGCTCACCTTTCGCGGACTGACCCAAATCGCACTTCAAAACCAGCAGATCTCTCCGTTCCCTGACGAATTCCGTGCGCTGGGCAGTGGGTTCCTGCCCGACCTCGGGGGCGGTACGAGCGTGCTGGAACCGCTCACCGTGGGGCTGGGAGTGCTCGCAACGGTGCTTCTGGTAGCTCAGGGCGTGCGGTCTCGTTTGGCTCGCAAGAAGTACGACGTAGAAGACGAACCGTTGCCGTGGTTCCTGGTCAAGCTCGTGTTCACCGCAGGCATGATCCTCTTGATCACGTTCCTGCTTGCGAGCTACCGTGGCACCCCGATTGTGCTCGTCGTTCTCGGCATCCTCACCGTGGGCTACTCGGCTGTGATGTCACGCAGCGTATTCGGGCGTCACGTGTACGCACTGGGCGGTAACGCGCACGCGGCAGCGCTTTCGGGCGTCAAGACCAAGCGCGTCACGTTTCTGCTTTTCGTGAACATGGGCGTTATCGCTGCCCTCGCCGGGTTGGTTTTCACCGCCCAGCTCAACCTCGCCAATCCGAAGGCCGGTGATGGTTTCGAACTCGATGCCATTGCCGCCGTATTCATCGGCGGTGCGGCGGTCACGGGCGGCATCGGCACAGTCACCGGTGCCATCATCGGCGGATTAATCATCGGGATCCTGAACAACGGCATGTCGATCCTGGGCGTGGGTACGGAGTTCCAGCAGCTCATCAAGGGGCTCGTGCTGCTGGGTGCTGTGGCCTTCGACGTCTACAACAAGCGTCGTTCGGGCTCTCGCTGACCCAATCGAATCACGATGGAGCCCCGGCTGTCTGTAGACGTCGGGGCTGTGGTGCGCCCGGCGACCGGCCGCGCGACACGCCGCCGGTGATTCCACAGACAAAATAGGGCCGCGCGGGAAGCCTGTGGATAACTGGTTGCGGTTCCGCGGAATTCAGGCACTTTCGCGCGGCCAAACTGTGAGCAAAATGTGGAATGTCGGTGGATAACTACACAATTGTAATTACTGCATGTAGTGGCTATTGAGTGTGGCCATCACTAGATGTAGTATTGGAAGTCTAGTCAGGCGCTACGGCCAGACAGTACACTTGCTCACTTTGTACGACGGTCCCTGACGGGTTACTTGCCGGTGATCAAGGAGTTTCATCGAACATACTTGCGAAGTATGTTGAACAGATTTAGACTTACCAGCCAAGAAGAAAGGCCATAACCATGGCAATCACCGTTTACACGAAGCCCTCCTGCGTACAGTGCGCGGCCACGTACCGTGCCCTCGACAACAAGGGCATCGAGTACGAGGTGCTCGACCTCTCGGTCGACGAAAACGCCCTAGAGGCCGTCAAGGCTTTGGGTTACCTGCAGGCTCCCGTCGTGATCACCGACGAAGAGCACTGGTCGGGCTTTCGCCCCGACAAGATCAACGCACTCGCTGCTCGCCTCGCGTAGTTCACCCCAACCAGCACACCCCACCCACCCGGAAGTCTTGCCGATCAGAATCGCCACAGCAGATGACTGACATCGTGTATTTCTCGAGCACCTCGGGTAACACTCGCCGGTTCGTCGAGAAACTCGGTCGGAAGGCCGCGCGCATACCTCTGCATACGCGTGAAGAGCCGCTCATCGCTACGGAGCCGTACGTGCTCTGTGTGCCCACCTATGGTGGCGGCAGTGCGGGTGGGGCGGTGCCCAAGCAGGTCATCAAGTTTTTGAACAACAAGACCAATCGGTCGTTGATTCGCGGCGTCATCGGCGCCGGCAATATGAATTTCGGTACCGCCTACTGCCTGGCCGGCGACATCATCGCCGCCAAGTGCAAGGTGCCGTACCTCTATCGCTTTGAAGTATTTGGAACACCGGATGATGTGCGCATCGTTCACGACGGATTGGAAGAATTTTGGAAACAACAGCCGTGAAAGTCACGCCCATGGACGCACCGTCGGCCATGGACTATCACTCGCTCAACGCGATGCTCAACCTGTACGGCCCGAACGGGGAGATCCAGTTCGACAAGGACCGCGAGGCCGCCCGCGAGTTCTTCCTGCAGCACGTCAACCAGAACACGGTGTTCTTCCACTCGCTGCGCGAGCGCCTCGACTACCTGGTCGAGAAGGAATATTACGAGCAGGCCGTGCTCGACCAGTACTCCTTCGAGTTCATCACAAGCCTGAACGATTTGGCGTATTCGAAGAAGTTCCGCTTTCAGAGCTTCCTCGGCGCGTTCAAGTACTACACCTCGTACACGCTGAAGACCTTCGACGGCAAGCGGTACCTCGAGCGTTTCGAAGACCGGGTAGTTATGACCGCACTCGGTCTCGCATCCGGTGATGAGAAGCTTGCCGTTGCCCTGGTCGAAGAGATCATCGCCGGCCGCTTTCAGCCGGCAACCCCGACCTTTTTGAACTCCGGCAAGGCCCAGCGCGGCGAACTCGTCTCGTGCTTCTTGCTGCGCATCGAAGACAACATGGAATCGATCTCGCGTGGCATCAACTCCTCGCTGCAGCTCTCCAAGCGCGGCGGCGGCGTGGCCCTGCTGCTCTCCAACATTCGCGAAGCCGGCGCACCGATCAAGCAGATCGAGAACCAGTCCAGCGGCATCATTCCCGTGATGAAGCTGCTCGAAGACTCCTTCAGCTACGCCAACCAGCTCGGTGCCCGCCAGGGCGCCGGCGCTGTCTACCTGCACGCGCACCACCCCGACATCATGCGCTTTCTCGACACCAAGCGGGAGAACGCCGACGAGAAGATTCGCATCAAGACCCTCTCGCTCGGTGTCGTCATTCCCGACATCACCTTCGAGCTGGCCAAGAACGACGACTGGATGTATCTCTTCTCGCCCTACGATGTGGAACGCGTCTACGGCGTGCCTTTCGCCGATATCTCGGTGAGCGAGAAGTACCACGAGATGGTCGACAACCCCCGCATCAAGAAGTCCAAAATGAAGGCGCGCGAGTTCTTCCAGACCCTTGCCGAGATTCAGTTCGAGTCGGGCTACCCGTACATCATGTTCGAAGACACGGTGAACGCGGCGAACCCGATCGAGGGCCGCATCAACATGTCGAACCTGTGCTCCGAGATTTTGCAGGTGAACACCCCGACGACCTACAACGAAGACCTCTCCTACAACGAGATCGGTAAGGACATCTCCTGCAACTTGGGGTCGATGAACATTGCCTTGGCCATGGATTCCGGCGACCTCGGCCGCACCGTCGATGCTGCCATTCGCGGCCTCAACGCGGTATCGGAGCAGAGCCACATCAGCTCAGTTCGGTCGATCGAAGACGGAAACGACCGCTCGCACGCCATCGGCCTCGGCCAGATGAACCTACACGGCTATCTTGCCCGTGAGCGCGTCTACTATGGCAGTGAAGAGAGCATCGACTTCACCAATATCTACTTCTACACGGTGTTGTTCCACGCCCTGCGTGCCTCCAACGCGATCGCCATCGAGCGCGGTCGCGCTTTCGAGGGCTTCGAAAACTCCACCTATGCGTCCGGGGTGTTCTTCGACAAGTACACTGACCAGGTGTGGGAGCCGGCGACCGCTCGCGGCGCCGAGCTGTTCGCCCAGGCCGGGGTGTCGATTCCGACGCAGGCCGACTGGGCCGAGTTGAAGGCATCCGTTGTCAAGCACGGTATCTACAACCAGAACCTGCAGGCCGTGCCGCCCACCGGGTCGATCTCGTACATCAACAACTCGACCGCGTCGATCCACCCGATCGCGGCGAAGATCGAGATTCGCAAGGAAGGCAAGCTGGGCCGCGTGTACTACCCGGCGCCGTTCATGACGAACGACAACACCGAGTACTACCAGGACGCTTACGAAATCGGCTCCGAGAAGATCATCGACGTGTACGCGGCGGCGACGCAGCACGTCGACCAGGGGCTTTCACTGACTCTGTTCTTCAAGGACACCGCGACTACCCGCGACATCAACCGCGCCCAGATCTATGCTTGGAAAAAGGGCATCAAGACGATCTATTACATCCGTCTGCGCCAGATGGCGCTCGAGGGTACGGAAATTGAGGGTTGCGTGTCCTGCGCACTGTGAGCACATCAAGCGCTCGAGTGAGTTCACTGTAAATTTTTGATTGACTGTAGTGGTACGGCTCCCGGAGGAACCCATGATTGACAAGCTCAAACTGGTGTCGCACGTTGATGCGATCAACTGGAACAAGATCGAAGACGAGAAAGACGTCGAGGTCTGGAACCGGCTGACCAACAACTTCTGGCTGCCGGAGAAGATTCCGCTCAGCAACGACATCCAGTCGTGGAACCAGCTCACGCCGGTCGAGCAGCAGCTCACCATGCGCGTGTTCGCCGGGCTGACCCTGCTCGACACGATCCAGGGCACCGTCGGCGCCGTGTCGTTGATTCCGGATGCCATCACCCCGCACGAAGAGGCTGTCTACACGAACATCGCGTTCATGGAGTCGGTGCACGCCAAGAGCTACTCGTCGATCTTCTCGACGCTCGCTTCCACCAAGGAGATCGACGAGGCGTTCCGCTGGTCGACCGAGAACGAGTACCTGCAGCGCAAGGCCTCGATCGTGATGGATTATTACCAGGGCGATGACCCGCTCAAGCGCAAGGTCGCCTCGGTTCTGCTCGAGTCGTTCCTGTTCTACTCGGGTTTCTACCTGCCTATGTACTTTTCCAGCCGGGCGCGCCTGACCAACACGGCCGACCTCATCCGTTTGATCATTCGGGATGAAGCCGTGCACGGCTACTACATCGGCTACAAGTTTCAGAAGGGTCTCGAGAAGTCCACGCAGGAGCGTCGCGATGAGATCAAGGATTACGCCTTCAACCTCGTGTTCGAGTTGTACGAGAACGAGGTGCAGTACACGCAGGACCTCTACGACGAGGTCGGCCTGACCGAAGACGTCAAGAAGTTTCTGCACTACAACGCCAACAAGGCTCTGATGAACCTCGGCTACGAGGCGATCTTCCCCAAGGACGTCTGCGACGTGAACCCGGCGATCCTCTCCGCCCTCTCACCGAACGGCGACGAGAACCACGACTTCTTCTCGGGCTCGGGTTCCTCGTATGTCATCGGCAAGGCCGTCGTCACCGAAGACGACGACTGGGACTTCTAGGCTTCCCGAGTTATTTTTGCAGAAACCCCCGAGATAGTTCTCGGGGGTTTCTGCTTTGGCGGGCCCGATCGCAGCCGTGCACACGGGCCCGGCCTCGGTGTTCTCAGAGAGGGAAGCGGGCGGTAGGGCGTTCTGTGGCTTCCAGAAGGGCCGGGATGTCATTGCGCGCGGTGTTGCTCAGGATCAAAGGCGTTGTGACGCGTTCTCGATCGGAACGGCTCACAAGGGCCTCGACTCGGTCATCACTTTGTGGGCAATTCGTGGCTTGAGACTATCTGCCGGGACAATGACGACGGGCACTCCCAGGATGCGCTCGGACTCACTTTGGAGTCGGGCCAAGCCGAATAGCCCGACGCCCACGTCAAGGTCGACGAGCAGGTGGACGTCGCTGTTGGCCGTGTCATCGCCGCGGGCGACGCTTCTGAACACGCGAACGTTGCTGGCTCCGAGCTCTGCGAGCCTGCTCACCAGTTCATCTCGGTGCGTAGCGAGTATTTTTTGGTGCGGCGAGAGGGTCGGCCGAGGCGTGAGCGTCAGGTCGAGCTGGAACCCGCTGGCTCTCACGAGACGTTGCAGGGTGGACATGGCGGGGTCTCGCTTACCCGCCTCGTAAGCGCTGATCACACTCTGTGTGACCCCGGCGCTTCGGCCTAACTGGGCTTGCGTGAGACCGGCCCCTAATCGGGCCTGCAGCAGAATGGATGCAGCGGATGTCGACACGAGTGAAATATAGCGTTTTGTCGATAATTTCATAGGTGTGCGGAGCCGGTTGGTGAAGCGGATGCCGCCGCTCGCGCCGCGTCGGCGGCGCGCTCAGCCCACTTCGGCACTGCGCCATTGCGTTGGAAGGGAACCAGCCGGCCGGCGGCGCTGTCGTCGATGAGCTGGGCCAACCGTCGTTCGCGGGTGGCCTCCTGCTTGGCGGTGAGCGCCCAGTGGATAACTTGGCGGCGGTATGTCGGTGTGGCTGCCTCCCAGAAAGCGGATGCGGCGGGGCTTGCCGCCAGCCGCGTCGCTGCCTCGGGCGGTAGTTCCCGGTCGGGATTCTCGTGGGCGTACACACCCGTTCTGTCTTCACGGCGGTGCTCGAACGCCGCGATCCCGGCCTCGCGCATGCGCCCCTCTGCGGTGAGCTTCTCGACCAACGCGATGTTGACGCTCGACCAGATGCTCGCCGATTTACGCGGAGTCCACCGCTGGCGCCGCGCGTCTTCATCGATGCGCTGGGCCACGGAATCGATCCAGCCGAAGCACAACGCTTCGGGAACGGCCTGCTTCCAAGTGAGCCCGCCGTCGGGCACGTGCTTTTTGTACAGGCCCATCCAGAGTTCCGCCGCGGTGGCATGGTTCGCCTCCAGCCAGCTGCGAAACTCTTCGGGCGTGGCGAAGAAGATCGCCGGCCGCTCTGGCGTGCCGCCCGGGGTGCCGATCGTCGTGGTCATGGCCTGAGTCTGCCAGAACGCACCAGATTGTGGCGCACGCAACGGGCCAGCGATGGAGTGAAAGCGGGCACTGGTGCGATCGCTCCGACTGAGACTAACGTGAAGGCGTGCCCGCTGCTGTGGTTGACGCCCAGAGCGCTCACGCCGCTGGCGTGCAGCGCCTTGTGCAGAGCTATCAAGCTGCCCCCGCGACGACCCCGATTCGACTGGCCAAGGCCACCTCGAATCTGTTCCGCACGCGGGCTGCGAACAATGGCAGGGGCCTCGACACGTCCGGGTTGACCGGCGTCATCGCAATTGACGCAGAGGCGCGGACGGCGGATGTGGCCGGCATGTGCACCTATGACGACCTCGTGGCTGCGACGCTGTGCCGCGGGTTGGCGCCGCTGGTCGTGCCGCAGCTGAAGACCATCACCCTCGGCGGCGCGGTGACCGGCCTCGGCATCGAGTCGACGTCGTTTCGCAACGGCCTGCCGCACGAGTCGGTGCTGGAGATGGACATCCTCACCGGCGCCGGGGAGATACTCACCGCGTCGCCCGGCCAGAACGCCGACGTGTACCGCGCCTTCCCCAACTCCTATGGGACGCTGGGCTATGCGGTGCGCCTGCGCATCGAGCTCGAAGCCGTCAAGCCGTTTGTCGCGCTCACGCAGGTGCGGTTCCACTCGGTAATCGACTTGGTCGCAGCCATGGACGGCATCATGGCGACTGGCAGCCTTGACGGGGTTCTCGTCGACTATCTCGACGGCGTGGTGTTCAGCGCCGACGAAGGCTACGTCTGCGTCGGCCGGCAGACCAGCGCGCCCGGCCCCGTCAGCGATTACACCGGTCAGCAGATCTACTACCGCTCCATCCAGCACGACCGCGGCGTGACGGATGACCGCCTCACCATTCACGACGACCTGTGGCGCTGGGACACAGACTGGTTCTGGTGCTCCGAGGCGTTCGGCGCGCAGCATCCGCTGATTCGAAGGGTTTGGCCCGGGCGCTATCGGCGCAGCAGCTTCTACGGAAAGCTGATGAGGATCGAACAGCGGTTCCAGATCGGCGACCGTATCGAGAAACTGAACGGCCGGCCGCCCTGCGAGCGAATCGTCCAAGACGTCGAGGTACCGATCGCGCGATGCGCGGAGTTTCTGGACTGGTTTCTGCGCGCCGTACCGATCACGCCGATTTGGCTGTGCCCGCTGCGCTTGAAAGGCGACGACCGTTGGCCGCTCTACCCGATCCGGCCTGGGCAGAACTACGTCAACGTCGGCTTCTGGTCGACGGTACCGGTTGGGTCCAGCGACGGGGCGACGAACCGGCTGATCGAACGCAAGGTCGGCGAACTCGACGGGCACAAGTCGCTGTACTCCGACTCGTATTACTCGCGGCCGGAGTTCGACGAACTCTACGGCGGGGACAGCTACCGAACCACGAAGAAGCGATACGACCCCGATTCCCGTCTCCTCGACCTCTACTCCAAGGCGGTGCAACGACGATGACCACGTTCAAGGATCGTGCGACGAATGCGACGAATGTGACGAATTCGACAGGTGCGGCGGCGGGAAAATTCACCCTCGCCGAGGTGCTGGAGGTGCTGGAGGTGCTGGAGGTGCTGGAGGTTCTGGAGGTTCTGGCCGGCGGTCGCCTCCCGGTGCGATTCACCGCCTACGACGGGAGCGCAGCCGGCCCGCAGGGCGCACTATTCGGGCTGGATCTCCTGACCCCGCGCGGCACGACCTACCTCGCCACGGGTCGCGGCGACCTTGGCCTGGCCCGCGCCGATATCGCCGGCGACCTCGACCTGCACGGGGTACACCCCGGTGATCCCTATGAACTGCTCACGGCGCTCGCCGACAGCCTGAACTTCACTCGGCCACCGGCGCGAATGATGGTGGACATCATCCGCTCTATCGGTGTGCGGCAGCTGCGCCCGATCGCGCCGCCGCCGGAGGAAGCAATGCCGCGCTGGCGCCGCGTCGCCGGGGGGCTCCGACACAGAAAGACCCGCGACGCCGAGGCGATCCGACACCACTACGACGTCTCAAACCGGTTCTACGAGTGGGTGCTCGGGCCGTCGATGACCTACACCTGCGCCTGCTACCCAGATGGTGACGCATCCCTCGAAAAGGCCCAGGAGAACAAGTACCGGCTCGTGTTCGAGAAGCTGCGGCTGTTACCGGGTGACCGGTTGCTTGGCGTCGGGTGCGGCTGGGGCGGCATGGTGCGTTACGCCGCCCGCCGCGGCGTGCTGGCCACCGGAGTGACGCTGTCGAGCGAGCAGGCCGCGTGGGCGCAGCGGGCCATCGCCGAGGAGGGCCTGAACGATTTCGCGGAGGTTCGCCACGGCGACTACCGCGACATCACCGAAACCGGCTTTGACGCGGTGTCGTCAATCGGGCTGCTCGAGCACATCGGAGTGCGCAACTACGCGTCGTACTTCGGCTTTCTGCAATCCAGGCTGCGCCCCGGCGGTCTCCTGCTCAATCACTGCTCACGGCTCGGGTTCGAGAGTAACGGAATCCAGCTGTACCAGGTGTTGATGGCCAAGCCCGACGAGGGTGACGGTGTCGGTGGACTGCCGCTGCCGCTGCGGCCGTGGTGGACTCCGTAGCTCTATTCGGTGAGAGCGGATGCGGCGGGCCGGCTGGCGACGACGGCCCGCGGTTCGCGTGAACGCGAAGGGTTGTCGCGCGGATGATCAGGCGGGGTCCCAGGGCAGGGCCTGATCAGACGGAATCGGGGCGAGCGGAATCACGACCACCGGGCGATGCTGACGGTGCGCCAGTTGCGCCGCCACCGAACCGTTGAGGAACTCCTGCAGGCTGGCCCGCAACGTCGCTTCCCTGGTGCCGACCACGATCATCGCCGCATTGAGCGTGTCGGCCAGGTCGCCGAGGGCTTGGGCGGGATTGCCGACCAATGCCCGGGTGCTCCAGGTCAGACCGCGTCCGTCGAGGAGCGCGGCCAGGCGCGATGCGAGATCCGGGTCGAATCTCTCCTCTGCACGTTCGGGCGAGTCCGCAGTGAATGGCCGACTCATCATCGTGCCGTCGCCCAGGTCATAGACCCGGTACTGACCGGCGTCCACGGATGCACACACCAGTTGCGCGTTGAACCGCGCCGCGAACGCGGCCGCCTGCTCTACGACGGTGTCCGGCTGACCAGGCACCACCCCAACAATCACGTACGCGATCATGCTGCACTCCCATGTCTATGGCGCCCGGCAGACGGACAGGATCCACTGTCGCGCCTCGCGTCACGGCCAGCATGGCAGAGTGTGCCCCAATTAGCCGTAAACCAAGGCGGAAATTTTCGTTCACCGACGAGGACACGTCCGCGTTCAGGCGTTTGGTCGGGCCGACGTTTCAGGTCGGTGTTCGAACAGGTCGACCAGGGCGAACACCAGGGCAACGGCGATCAGTACCAGCGCGACCAGGATGCCGCTGAGGAAACCATCACGAAACACCTGCACGCGGTCAGGATGGCTCGCCTCCGCGTACAACGTCGCGTAGAAGGTCGAGATTATCGCAGCGACTCCGATGGCCGTTCCCACCCGCTGACCCACTTGGGCCATCGACCCGGCGACGCCGCCCTGAGTGACGGGAACTTCGCTCAAGGTGAGCGTCTGGTTCGGTGAGATGACGAGGCCACCGCCAGCGCCGGTCATCGTCATGGCAGCGGCGATCAGCCACGGTGCGAGGCTTACCGAGGCGAATAATCCCGCCAAGAGGACGAGTACAAAGCCGATCATGACGGTGACCAGGCCGAGAGCGACGAGCTGGCGGCCCCAACGGAAGACCAGGCGACCGCCGATCCACGACGTCACCGCTGAGGTGAGGGCAAACGAGATGCTCACCATTCCGGCGAAGACGGGCTCAAGCCCAAGGCCCTGTTGCAAAAAAAGGGTGACCAGCAGAAAGTACGGCGGAATTGCCGCAAAGTAGGCCGTAGTGATCAATATCCCGTTGCGATAGGACGCCGTGCGAAAGAGCCCGAAATTCACAACGGGTGACTTGCCGCTGCGCTGGTAGTGCCGTTCCCACCAGAAGAACGTGGCGCTGGACAGACCGAACACGATCAGCCAGAACCAGCGCCGGGGGTCATCCGTTGGGGCGCCGGTCGTCAGCACGAACGGAAGCATGAGGCCGAGAGTGGCAATTCCCAGCAACAGGATGCCGACAAGGTCGAGCTCCGTGCGTTCTCGTTCATGACTCTGGCGTTTCGGAAGCACCCGCATCGCGAAGAAGAGTGCCAGAAGACCCAGCGGCACGTTCATCCAAAACGACAGGCGCCAACCGTTATCGGGGCCGCCGACGGCGATCAGGAGGCCACCGAGGGTCGGCCCGAAGGCCGTTGAAACTCCGATGACCGCGCCAAACAAGCCGAAGGCGCGCCCTCGTGCCGCGCCCTGGTACAGCTGTTGGATGAGTCCGAGTACCTGCGGCATCTGAATTCCCGCAGCAATTCCCTGCGCGATACGCGCCACTATCAAGAATTCGATCGTGGGCGCGAGCGCGCACAGGATGCTTGCGGCCGTGAATGCGCTGAGGCCGACTATGAACATGAGTCGCCGGGAATGAATGTCACCCAGCCGACCGGACGGTACCAGCGCGAGCCCGAAGGCGAGTGCATAACCCGCGACGATGAGCTGCAGTTCGGTGGTACCGCCGCCGAGCGACTGCTCGATGGCTGGTAACCCGACATTGATCTTGGACAGGTCGAGAATTGTCAGCGAAGCAACTCCCACGCACACCCAGAAGGCTTGCCGCTTCAGCCGGTCGGCATGTTCGGAGGAGGGAGGAGTGGTGTTCGGCATGGTCCACTGATTCTAGATCCGGGGCCACAGGCCAGAACGGTATTCGGTATGCGGACTGCCGTGACTGGCTCCTAGGTGCCGCCGCGCAGGGCCGTGATCGGCTCGATGTTGGAGGCCCGCACGGCGGGATAGGCGCCGGCGGCGAGCCCGACGACGGTTCCGAGCAGCGCGGCACCGATGGCGACGAAGGGGTCGAGTATGGGCGTCCAGCCCTGCAGCAGCGACACGACGACGACCGCGAACACCCCGAGCGCCGCGCCGATCAGGCCGCCGAGCAGACCGATCACGGCCGACTCCACGATGAACTGCCGAGCGATGTCGCGCTTGGTCGCGCCGAGCGCCCGGCGTAGGCCGATCTCGCCGACCCGTTCCATCACCGAGAGCAGGGTGACGTTGGCGATGCCGAGACCGCCGGCGAGCAGGGCGAGAATGCCGAGCGTGAGAAAGACGATGTTGATGTCGGCCTGGATATTGTCTTGCAGCGACGACGCGGCGGCGGGCGCCTGCACCGTGAAGTTCTCGGGTGCGTTCGGGTCGAGCGCGATCGGTGCCTGCCGGGCCACGAGCGTGCCGGCGCCGACATCGATCGTGACGTGCAGCTCGGTCGGGGCGGTGAGGCCGAAGTCGGCGCGCGCGGTGCCGAGCGGAACAATGACGGCGTCGAGCAGGTTGGCGCGGCGCTCGACTCCGTCGATGATGCCGATGACCGTGTACGGAACCTCGCCGATGAAGATCGACGGCTGCGAGTCGACCCGGTTGATGCCGAGCGTTTCGGCGGCTCGAGCGCCGAGCACGACGACCCGGTCGGCGCGCTCGTCGTGGCCGACGTCGAAGTAGCGCCCGGTGACGACCTGCCCACGCACTGCGGCGAGCAGGCCCGGCGAGGTGGCTATGACGGAGGGGCTCAGGGTTTGCGCGGCCGAGGGGTCGTTGACGGGAACGGATGTCACGAGCCGGCCTTCGACATCGATCTCGGCCACGAGGCCCGCGCGTTCCACCCCGGCGAGGCGATCAACCCGCTCCGGGGCATCCCA
Source organism: Cryobacterium sp. Y57 (assembly GCF_002929505.1). Classification (GTDB taxonomy): domain Bacteria; phylum Actinomycetota; class Actinomycetes; order Actinomycetales; family Microbacteriaceae; genus Cryobacterium. The sequence continues at coordinate 184,497 of NZ_PJJL01000068.1, read as the reverse complement.
CGGCAGCCGCCCGGTGGCCTGTTCGTTGCCGCTCGAATTGCGGGTCGAGGCCGGTTCGATCATGACCTGGGTCGCCGAGACGGCGTCGAACTGGTTGGAAATCTGCCCGGCGGCGGTCTGTGCGAACCCAATGGTGACCACGAGCGAGGCGATGCCGAGCACGGTGCCGAGGGTCGTCATCACGAGTCGGCTCGGGCGGGCGCCCACGCCGTAACTCGCCTCGACCAGCAGGTCCTGCACCGAGAACCGGTCGGCTCGGCGAATGACCGGAACGATGCTGGGTGTCAGTTCAGCGGATGCCGTCAGCTCAGCGCCGGAGACCGCGGCGGCGCGGGAGCGGCGGCGCGGCATCCGCTTGGCGAGGGCCTTCATGACAGCTCGCTCAGGCGACCGTCGGTGATGCGCACGCGGCGTTCGGCCCGATCGCTCACGGCCTGGTCGTGGGTGATGACGATGAGGGTGAGGCCGTCGGCGTGCAGCTCTTCGAACAGGTCCATGACCTCACCGCCGGTGGCCTCGTCGAGGTTGCCGGTGGGTTCGTCGGCGAGCAGGAGTTCGGGCGAAGCGACGACGGCGCGCGCGACGGCGACGCGCTGGCGTTCACCGCCGGAGAGGGTGCCGGGCAGAAAATTGAGCCGGTGATCGAGTTTCACGCGGTCGAGGGCGGCTCGGGCGCGGTCCTCGCGCTCGGCGCGCGGCACGCCGCTATACAGCGTGGCGAGCAGCACATTGTCGAGCACGGTGCGGTGTGGCAGCAGGTGGAAGGCCTGAAAGACGAAGCCGATGGTGCCGCCGCGCACGATGGCGCGCTGCTTCTCATCGAGCAGGCTCGTCGAGGTGCCGTCGAGGTGGTATTCGCCGACGCTCGGTCGGTCGAGGAGGCCGAGCAGGTTGAGCATTGTGGATTTGCCCGATCCGCTCGGGCCGACGATCGACAGGTAGTCGCCTCGTTCTACCCGCAGGTTGACCGATTTGAGCGCCTGCACCTCGGGTGGGCCGGGAAAAGACCGTGTGACGTTGACCAGTTCGACGACCGGGGCCGCGATCACCGGCCCACCACGACGAGATCTCCGACGCCCAGCGAGCCATCGACGGCGGTGATCTCGACGAAACCTTCGGCAGCAAGCCCGGTCGTGACCTCGACCAGCACAGTGTCGGCGGAGCCGCCGGGAGCGAATTCAACGCGGGATTCGCCGCCAGGCCCCGCGGTCAGAGCGGCGAGCGGAACGGCGAGCACGTCGCCCTCGGTGGAACTGACCGGCACGCGCACACGCACGTTGCTGCCCTGCACGGCCTGGATCTGCTCGTCGGTGAGGGCGTCGGGAGCGAACAATACGGTGAAGCGGCCGCTCGCGGTCTCACCAGTGGCCGGTTCGGTGGGGAGCACGGAGGTGATCGTGGCGGGCTGGTCGCCGTCGGGCATGGCGAGAATGGCAGGGGCGCCGACTTCGAGCAGTGCTGCGTCGCTCGCGGTCGCCGAGCCGGAGATCACGAGTGTCGCGCCGGAGACCCGCATGACGGGGCCGGTGATGCTCGATCCACGTTTGACGCTGATCTCGTCGACCCGGCGGGGGAGGCCGGGCAGGTAGAGCACTTCGCCGGCCGGCAGGTACGCGAGCGCGCCGTCACGGGCGTCGCTCAGGGTCTCGTTGGCACGGGTCAGTTCGGCTTTGGCCGCGGTGACAGCGGCTTTTTCGGCGCTCGCGTCGCGTGGCGCGAGAGCTTGGGCCTGGCGGGCGACGGCCAGGGTGACGGACTCCTCGGCATCCGCTATCTCGTTGGAGGTTCCCTCGGTTCTGGCCAGGGCAAGCGCCCGCTCTGCGCTGCGCACGAGGTTACCCTGTTCGACCACGTCGACGTTGGACGCGGCGCCCTGCACCGTGGTGAGGGCGCCGTTGGCGCTGTCGACGGATGCCTGCGCGCTCGTGACTCCGGCTTCGGCGCCGCTGACCGCGGTCGCGACGTCGCCGCCGCCGGTGGGCGCTGGGTAGCCGACCTTGGCGTAGAGCGCGGTGACCGCCTTCGCCGTTTGCGCGTCGAACACGTCGGAGTCAAGCGCGCCGGCATCGATTCCGGCCGCGTTCAAGCCCTGCTTGAACTGCAGCACGTCGGGGCCGGAGACGCCGACGCGCAGGGTGCGGTAGACCGGCAGGTCGCCGGGCAGTACGATCACCGGACGACCGGTGACCTCGAGCGCGATCGAGGCGGTGTCGAAGATGGCGGCGACTTCGGGCACCTGCCCGGTGACGATGGGCGCCCCGGCGAGTTCGCCGGTTTCAATGCTGACCTCCACCGAGTCGGCGTAGGTGGCGTCACCGCGCATAGTGACGTCGTTGGCCAGTTGCCGGTTTTCGATGGGGACCGTGATGAGGCCGCCGGCGGGAGCATCGGCATCCGCTGCAGCCTGCCCGGGCGAGACGATCAACTGGCCCAGCCCGAGGCCGGCCACGAGCGCGACGATGGCGACGGTGGCCATGACCCAGATCACCCGATTGCCGACGAACAGGCGGCGCCAGCCCTGGCTACCCGAGCGGGTGGGCGGCGCGACAGCGTCGAGGTCTGTCACCTCGGTCGCATCCGGCTCTGTCGCTGCTCGTCGCCCGAACAGGCGCGACACCTACTTGCCTTGCTCGTAGTCCGCAATGAGCGCGTCGAGCTCGGACTTGTGATCCGTGATGAACTGTTCCTCCAGCTCGAACTGCACCTTGGTTGTTGCTTCGTCGTAGTTGAGCTCTTCAGCGCATGTGTAGTCAACCATGGCCATCGCGAGTTCCTTCTCGTGCAGGGCGGCGAGCGCCTGATCATCGACGCCGGTCTCGGTTTCGGAGAGGGCGGTCATCTCATTCATGATGAATTCTGACGGCTCGGACTTTTTGGTGAAGGTTGCGTAACCGGCATCGGCCATGCAGGTCGCCCACTCGGCGTCGAGCTTGACGAGCAGGGGAGAGGCCTGCGCCGTTTCGTACATGGCGCCCATCGCTTCGTACAGCGCAGCGTGATCTTCGGGTGACGGCTGGTCGCCGTTGACTTCCTCAAAGGCGGCGCCATAGCAGCCCTTGGCTTCGTAGCTGTCCACGTAGGAACCGTCGGCGATCTCTTCTTCCGAGGGCTGTGGACCGTTGAGCGCTTCGTTGTAGGCGGTTTGCTCGCCCGCGGAGAGCGACTCCAGGTAATCCTGGTTCGGGTCGACGTAAGCCTCGCTCTCTTCTTGCTGGGCGGCCAGCTGCTCAGGGGATTGGACCATTCCGTATCCGTTTTCCGCCACCCACTTCTCGGTGCCGTACTCCTCGCCGCTGTCGCCCATCATGCCGCTGTACTGCGCGGCGTCGATGGGCGTGTACTCGAAGCCTTCGTCGGACATGCAGACAGCGACAAGTTCCTGTTGCTCGTTCTGCTGAGCGATCACCGAGTCTTCGTCGAAGCCTGCATAGATACCCGACATGTACTTCGCCAGCGGGCCTTCGGCCGGATCGAGCTTCTCGGCCGCTTTCTCGCCGCTGCACCCCGCGAGCGTCAGCGACAGAAGAGCGGCGGCGGCGATGGCCGTGAGCAGTGAGCGATGGCGCATGGAGTTCCCCTTTGAGCATTCTCTGGGCTGCGCCAATGATCGATCGCCGCCCTCGATCTCCCCATACGTTAGCGCACTGCGAGAACGGCTGGGGTGAACGCCAAATTGCAGCGCCACAAGAACCATACTGCTTGGTCTGTTTTGTCTGCAACTTGTCGGCTCGGGCCGGTGCTCGAGCGGAAGACTGCTCGGTGAGGCTGCGCGCATAACTCCTGCAATTTCTAACCCGTGATGATCAGATCCGCGTAATGACGGGCGAGTGGAATATCGTCGAGACGGATTGCAGGAGTTATGGCGTGGAACGGGGTGTGAGGTACGGATAAGGTTCACTAAGGAGTCACCTCCCGGTTTCCCGTGATTGGAAAATGCACCATGGCTCAAAACCCTAAACAGAGCAACAAGGTTGCCCGAGCGGCCAGCTCGGGCATTAAAAATGCCCGGTTCAGCGCTGCAGCAGACACTGCCGGTGCCAGAGCCCGCGCCCTGGCGGCCCGCGCCCTGGAAAACAAGAAGCCCGGCAGGTAGCCGCGCCAGCTCGGTCAGCGCGCCGCGCGCAGGTAGGCCAGCTGCGCGCGAACCGATGCCTCGGCGGCGAACCGCACCGCGGCATCCGTTTGTGAGTAGACCAGATCGGTGATCTGCGCGACGGTCGCCGTCGAACCGAGGGTGTCGAGCGCGGCGCGCACCTGGTCGAGACGCTCGTGGCGATGCGCGAGGTAGGCCGAGCAGATGGCCGCGAGGTCGGGCAGTACCGGGCCGTGCGCGGGCAGCGCGATGGCCGGCCCGAGCATGCGCAGAGCCTCGAGCGAGGCCAGGTAGTCGGCGAGGGCGCCGTCGATGATCGACGTTCCCCGGCCGAGGATGGTGTCGCCGGTCAGGACGGAGCCGGTGGCGCCGTCGCCGGGCAGGTGCAGACAGACCGAGTCGTCGGTGTGTCCCGGCGTTGCCAGAATGCGGATGCTGGTGCCGGCGGCCGCAATCTGCTCCCCGTCGCCCAGCGGGTCGCCATTCACGCAGAAGGCCGGATCGAAGGCCCGCACCGGGGCCCCGGTGAGCTGCGCGAATCGAACGCTTGCCGCCGTGTGATCGGCGTGCCGGTGGGTGATCAGCACGAGTTCGACCCGGCCGGCGGCGGCAAGGGTTGCGAGGTGTCCCTCATGCAGCGGCCCCGGGTCGACGACGACGATCGTGTGCGCGTCGGGCGCCTTGATGAGGTAGCTGTTGGTGCCGTCGAGCGTCATCGGACCGGCATTTGGCGCGAGCAGGCTGCGGGTGAGCGCACTCGTGCGCATGATGTCGTCGGGCATAGCTGGCAGCTTACTGCCGCAAGTGGCAGCGCCCCGAGGCTCGAGGCGCCACTCGGCACCGGTCAAGGGTGAACGATGATCTTGACCGCGGTCTCGTTGTGGTTGATCAGGGTGTCGAAGCCCTGCGTGATGAGGTCATCGAGTGCGATGCGACCGGTGATGAACGGCGCCAGCTTGACCCGCCCGTCCTGCACGAGCTTGATGGTCGCCGGGTGGTCGCGCACATAGGCGATCGTTCCACGCAGGTCGATCTCTTTGAGCACGAGCTTCTGCATGTCGATGCTGGCCGGCTTACCCCAGATCGACACGTTGACGATGACGCCGGCGGGTCGCACCGCGTCGAACAGCTGGTCCAGTACAACGTTCACGCTCGTGCATTCGAAGCAGACGTCGGCGCCGTTGCCCCCGGTGAGTTCCCGCACCCGAGCGACGACGTCTTCCTTACTCGGATCGAGCACGTGATCGGCCACGCCGGTGCCCCGCGCCTTCTCCTTGCGTGCCTCGCTGAGTTCGGACATGATCACCGTGAGGCCCTCGGCCTTGAGTACGGCGGCGACGAGCAGGCCGATCGGGCCGGCCCCGCCGATGAGGGCAACATCGCCGGCTTTGGCCCCACTACGCACGAAGGCGTGGTGTGCTACCGAGAGTGGTTCGATCAACGCGGCTTCGTCGAGGGGGATATCGCCGATGGCGTGTACCCAGCGGCGGTCGACGACGACCTGCTCGCTGAGTCCTCCGCCTCCGCCGGCCAGCCCGATGAAACCCATCTTCGTGCACAGGTGGTAGTTGCCGACCAGGCAGGGAGCGCACTCGTTGCAGACGAAGTAGGGTTCGACCACGACGTGGTCTCCGACCGCGAGGTCGGTCACTCCCTCGCCCAGCGCGCTGATGGTGCCGGAGAATTCGTGGCCGAGCGTGACCGGCTCCTCTTCGTGGGAGAGCGGGTGGGGGTGCCCCTCAGCCGGAATGAAGATCGGCCCGTCGAGGTATTCGTGCAGGTCTGTTCCGCAGATTCCGCACCAGGCCACGTCGATGGTGACGGCTCCTGGTCGAAGTTCGGGTGCGGGAATGTCTTCGATGCGGATGTCTGCTGGGCCGTGAAAACGCGCTGCCTTCATGATGCCTCACTACTCCTTGCACCGAAACAGCGACAATACCCTCGTGGCACCGGCGATGCGCTTCGGCGTATTGGCAGCCTACTCGCCGGGTAGCGGTGAAGGCCCGGCGTTAGGGTGGGAAAAGCCTGCCCCACTCGACACCCGGAGGACCAGAGATGACGCGAGACACCGAGCCAGTGCCAGCATGTATTGGAGTCGCTGCCACGGTGGTCTTGTTGCGTGACAGTGCCACGGGGCCCGAGGTGCTGCTGCTCGAACGCCCCCGTCACCGAGGGTCTTTCGCCGGTGCGTGGGTGTTTCCCGGCGGCGGCGTCGACCCGGGCGACCGGCGCGCAGCGGATGAGGCGGCGCCGGCTGGCCTCGCCACCGCGGGGGTGAAGCCCGCCGACCGCGGCGCGGTGGGCCTGCCCNCGGCTGGCCTCGCCACCGCGGGGGTGAAGCCCGCCGACCGCGGCGCGGTGGGCCTGCCCGACGGGCCGGGCCTGCCCGACGGGCCGGGCCCGGCTGCGAAGGCGGAGGCCGTCGAACAGCTCGCCGCCCGTCGGGCTGCCGTGCGTGAGGTTCGGGAAGAGACCGGGCTCGAGGTCGTTCCCGAGGCGCTGATCGCGACGGCGGTGTGGGTGCCTCCGCGCAGCGCCCCGAAGCGACTACGCACCTGGTTCTACCTCACGACCGCGCCGCCCGGCACCATCGTGCTCGCCGAGGATGAGGTCATCGATTACACCTGGCTGCGGCCGGCCGAGGCGCTGGAGCGGCACGCATCCGCTCTTATGACCCTCGTGGCGCCGACCTGGGTCACCCTGCACGGGCTGCAGGGTGACGGGTCGGTGGCCGAGATCATGGCGCGTGCCCACAGGCGCGCCCTGGCACACTACGAAACCCGGCTCGGTACGAGCGAGCGGGGGCCGGCGCTGTTCTGGGCGGGGGATGTCGCTCACGCCGATGATGCGCTCGCCGAGCAGGCCGGCGGTCGTCACCGCCTGGAAGTCGGCCAGGTGCCGTGGGTGTACAGCGTGAGCTAGCCGGCAGTCGTGACGTCGGGCAGGAGCGACACGGGCGCACAGTCCTGGCCGCCGACGAAGTTGAGGCAGTCGTCGAACATCACCGGGAACGGTTCGAGGGTCGAATCCCCGAACCAGTCGTTATAGAACAGCCAGAAATTGAGGTTGCCGTAGGTCGAGCATCCGTCGCCCTCGTCGCCGGCATTCGCGACGGCAACCGCGTTGGGCTGATAGGGCGTGTAGTTATAGAGGTTGGCAGTGGCCTGGTTCTTGACGCGGACGGTGGAGGCCCCGCATTCGGCGTTGGGATTGAAGCCCACGTCGACACTGCCGATTTTGAACGCCCGGTCGGGCTCCTGGGTGTACTGCCGAAACTGCCAGGCCGCGTTGTAGACCTGATTGAAGAAACCGAAATATTGGGCGTCACAGTCCGCGGTATCCGGGCAGCCGTAGCCGGTGGCGCGCAGATAACCGGATGCGCTCGGCCGGGTCAGCAGGGACTGTTCCTTCTGCAGCAACACCAGCAAGACCTTGGGGCTGACCGTGCAGGCCGCCGCGATCTTCGCGATGATCCGGGCGGCTGTTTCGTTCTCGGCGCCGATGTAGGGCTGGCAGTGCCCGTCACCCTTGGCCGGTTGGCTGGTCGTCGATTCGCGAAACTCCCAGAGGCAGGGCACTCCATCGCTCGGCCGGCAGGAACGATGCTCGAGAAAATCCTGGATGCCGCTTTCGGTGAGGGCGTCCGGGTTGAAGAAGTTGAAGTCGCTGATGATGAGACCGGGGTCGAACACAGCGGGGTCGGTGGTTGCCGGGTCAGTCGGGTCAGTCGTGGCGGCCGGGTCAGCCGTGGCGGCCGACAGCGGTGCGGCGGCGACCGGCTCCGGCGGCAAAGCGATGAGCGTCGCCGCAAGCCCGATAAGGGCCATCCCGGTTGCCAGAATGCGCAGGTGACGACGGGGCAGCGCGAAAGTGCTCATACCAAAACCCTAACCGCGGTAGGTCGCGTCCCGGCACCGGTTAGGGAAGCGGGCACGCGTTCCTCGGGGTGCCCGCTTCCCGGACGAGTGCCACGAGCGCGCTGGCGGGTCAGATGCGCGGAGCGGGAATGACCACCATGGGCGACTGGATGTTCAGCACAATCGAGTGGCTCACCGAGCCGAGCAGTAGTTTCGAGATGCCCTTCTGCCCGTGGTCGCCCACGACGAGCAGCGCGGCTCCACGGGAAGCGTCGAGCAGCGCCGATTGCGGGGCGCCGCGCACGAGTGAGGGCCGAATCGAGAGCGCCGGATAACGGCGGGCGACGGTGACCAGCGCTTCGTCGAGAATGCGCCGATGGGACTTCTCCAGCGTCTGCAGAAACCGAGCGTCGGGTTCGGTCGTGTCGCGCCAGACCAGCGGCTCCTGCCACGCGTGGATCGCGTGCAGTTCCTGGCCGGTGCGGTCGGCCTCCTTCGCGGTGAAGCCCACGGCGGCGTTCGACGCCGCTGATCCGTCGACGCCGACCACGACGCCCGCATGGTGTGTGCTGTCGCCCTCCGGAATAATCGCGATCGGTCCCCGGGCCGAACCGGCCAGTCGGGCCCCCATCGACCACTCGTAGCGCAGCGTCGATCCGCGACGACGGTGCGTTCCGACCACAACGATGGTGTCGGTTTCGCTCAACGCGCGCAGTTCGGTGACCGGGTCCCCCGAGCGTAGATCGGCGTGCACGGTGAGATCCGGGTATTTTGCGCTCACCCGGTCGGCAGCATCCTTGAGTACTTCGCGGGCGTGCACGGTGGTGGACTCCTCGGCGAAGTAATCCGCCGACGATACCGTGCGGTCGAGGATGCGCACCAGGGTGAGCTCGCCATCGTTGCAGCGGGCGAGTGACCAATCCAGGGCCGCCCGAGCGGGGTCAGACCCATCCCACGCGACCACTGTCTGGTTCCGTGTGAGCGTGTGCGTCATGAGCTCAATCCCTTCTACGGTGGCGGGCCACGAGCGGGAATGTCGTGTGAACGTCACAAACGAGTGTTCTTCACGTTAGTCATCGCCGGTGCCTGCGAGTAGGGCCTAAAGTCACGTCTGGTGGTGATTCACGCGGCGAACCGCGCCCGGCACCATGGCGATCCTCCTGGTCATCAGAAAACTCACGCGATCGGCCCGCGCCTCGAGGCGGGGCCGCCGGATATCGATTCGTGGGCGAACAGTGTGCGCAGAAAAACCTTCCGGGAAAACCTGGTCAGCGGGAGTTGACCACCTTGAGTGCCTTGGTTTCGACGGCGCGGCTGAAGGTGTCGTAGGCCTCGAGGAACTGGTCGAAGTTGAAGTGGTGCGTGGCGAGTTTCTCAGCCGGCAGCTTCTTGCTCGCGACGAGCTTGAGCAACATTTTGGTGGTGTTGGCGTTGACCAGCCCCATGCTGATGTTGATGTTTTGAATCCAGAGGGTTTCGAGGTGGAGGTCGACCGGTTGGCCGTGCACGCCGACGTTGGCGATGTTGCCGCCCGGGCGCACGATCTCGGTGGCCATGGTGAAGGTCGCCGGAATGCCGACGGCCTCGATCGCGACGTCGACGCCGGCGCCGTCGGTCAGTGCGAGCACCTGGTCTTTCCAATCAGCGGCGCCGGAGACGACGGTGTCGGTCGCGCCGAAGTCGCGGGCGCGCTCGAGACGGTTCTGGTCCAGTTCGATCGCGATGATGCTCGCTGCGCCGTAGAGGCCGGCGGTGGCCATGGCGGCCAGGCCGACCGGGCCGGCGCCGATGACGGCGACGACATCGCCGGGCTTGACCCGGCCGTACTGCACGCCGATTTCAAAACCGGTCGGCAGAATGTCGCTGAGCATGACGCCCTGGTCGTCGCTGACGCCCTCCGGCAGCTTGTGCAGGGAGTTGTCGGCGTAGGGCACGCGCACGAACTCGGCCTGGGTGCCGTCGATCAGGTGGCCGAAGACCCAGCCGATGCCCGACGCGCCCTCGTCGCCGAGGCAGTGGGAGTAGAGGCCGTTGCTGCAATTACTGCAGTGTCCGCAGCTCTTGATGCAGGAGATGATGACGCGGTCACCGACTTTCAGGTTACTGACCGCTGAACCGACCTCGGTGATGGTGCCGACGCCCTCATGGCCGAGGATGCGCCCGACGGTGACAGCGGGAACGTCACCCTTGAGAATGTGCAGATCGGTGCCGCAGATCGTGGTCGTGTCCACGCGCACGATAGCATCGGTCGGGCTGTGCAGCGTCGGGTCGGGAACGTCGGTCCAGCTTTTTTGGCCAGGGCCACCATAAACGAGTGCCTTCACGAGTTCCTCCTCGATTCTCAAGAATGTGGGCGGGTGAAAACCCCTTGGAGTCACGGTATGACCGAACGGCCGCCGGCGACTAGGGCCGAAAGTCCCGCCCCGGCGCGGCCTCAGAATGGGCACCCAATCGGGACTTCCGGCCCTATGTGTTGGTACGGGCGGCTGACAGAATGAAGACGAGGCGATGGGGCATCAGCTCCTCCTTCGTGGCGGGGGACTCCGCCGCTGCGACCTGCGATCAAGAACGAGGTAGAGCAATGAACCGGATGATTGTGGTCGGCATCGATGATTCGGCTGCCGGCGAGACCGCCCTCGCGTGGGCTATGGCCCGAGCCGCCAACGTTAAAAGTCCGGTGATGCTCATGCACACCGTGTACGAAACCTGGCTGGCCGACGGTTACGGCTACTACGACAGCATTCTCGATGCCGAGAAGAAACTGCTCGCCGAGGCCGCTGCCCGCGCCGAGGTCCTCGCGCCCGCGGTCACCACCCAGACCGAGCTGCGCACGGGCAGTGCGCCGCGCGTTCTCAGCGAGTTGTCGAAAGACGCCGGCCTCGTCGTCGTCGGAACGGATCAAAAGGGCCGGGTCGAAGGCGAATTGTTTGGCAGTGTGAGCCTGCAGATCGCGGCACTGTCCACCTGTCCGGTCGCCGTCATCCCCTCGCTGCCTGCCACCGAACGCTCCGGCGTCTACGTCGGCGTCGACGGCTCCGCTGATTCGATCGCCGCCGTGGCGTTCGCCGCCGCCGAGGCCGATCGGACCGGTCAGGAACTTTATGCCCTCTACGCGGTGCACCTGCCGAATCGCCGCGTGCTGCGCAGCATCCCCGCCGACGCTGTGACCGAGCGCATGGAAGAGGAACGTGTGGTGCTCGCCGAGTCCGTCGCGGGTCTGACAACTCAGTACCCCGACTTGGTGGTGCACCAGGTTCTCGAGACCGACGAATCGCCGGCCAGGGCGCTCGTTGCGGCCGCCCGCGCGGCCCAGTTGCTCGTGGTGGGCAGCCGGGGCCGGGGCTCGCTGCAGCGCTTGCTGATGGGGTCGGTCAGCCACGAGGTGCTGCTGCACATCACCTGCCCGACAATTGTCACCAGAACCACCCGTAAATAGCTTCACCGCCCTGAAGTCGTGCCACAGTTAGACCACCAGGCGGCACTAGGGCGGGGGCGACTATGACGGATCCGACCGCCGCCGAACTCGCCCTCACCCAGGACCGCATGCGCGGTCTGCTCGATGCCGTCGTTTCGGTGGCCGAAGACCTCAGTTTGGAGGCCGTGCTGGAACGCGTCACCATCGCGGCCTGCGAGCTCGTGCAGGCGCGGTACGGTGCCCTGGGCGTAATCGGCACGGGTCAGGCCCTGAGCCACTTCATCACCGTGGGCTTCGACGAGGAGACCGTTCGGCAGATCGGGGCGCTTCCGGTCGGGCACGGTGTGCTCGGGCTGCTCATTCGGGAACCGCACCCCCTCCGTCTGCATGACCTGCACGACCACCCGGATTCCTTCGGTTTTCCCGCCCATCATCCGCCGATGAAATCGTTTCTCGGCGTTCCGGTGCGGGTGCGCGACACCGTCTTCGGCAACCTGTATCTCACCGAGAAGCAGGGCGGTGGCGACTTTACCGACGAAGACGAGACTCTGGCCGTCGCGCTCGCCGCGGCCGCCGGTGTCACGATCGAGAACGCGCGTCTCTACGATGAGTCCCGCGCCCGCTCACGGTGGCTCGAGGCGGTCGCTGCGATGGGCCGCGACCTGCTGCGACCCGTTGACGGCGAAGACAACGGCCTCGACCTTGTCGTTCAGCGGGCACTCGCGGCGTCCGGCGCCGACCTGGCCGTGATCGGGTTTCCTACCGACGACAGCCTGTACTGCGCAGCCGCGGCTGGCACAACGCAAACCGGTGCTGTCGCGTCAGCACTGGTCGGTACGACCGTGTTGCTGCAGGCCGGCGTGCTGCGCGAACTGCAGGCCACCGGCCGGTCTGTCACGCTTGTCGCGCCGCCCCTGCAGAATGCGGATGCCGCGCCCGGCTCGGTTGGCGCGTGGTCGCACCTGGGGTCAACGCTCATGGCCGCCCTGGGACCAGCCGGAAACGGGCAGGGCGTGATTCTGCTGTCGCGGGCACCAGCATCCGCTGCATACAGTCTTACCGATGTCGAGATGAGCGCGGTCTTTGGCACCCAGCTGTCGCTCGCCCTCGAACTGGCCTCGGTGCATCGCATGCGTGAAGAGCAGGCCGTGCTGGGTGACCGTGACCGTATTGCCCGCGACCTGCACGACCTGGTCATTCAGCGGCTTTTCGCCGCCGGGCTGAGCATGCAGAGCCTGCGGCGGTTCACCAATGACCCGATCGCGCTGGACCGCATCAACGCGGTTACGACGGAGCTCGATGACACCATTCGGGAGCTGCGCGACACGATTTATTCGCTGCGCGGAATGGCGCAGGACACCGACACGCTGAGCAGTCGCATTCTGACTGTGATCAAAGAGGGGGCGGCGAGCCTACCGTTCGCGCCACGCATCCGCTTATCGGGGCCGATCGATGCGCCGGTGTCCGATGACCTCAGCAGCAACCTGCTGGCCGTGATCTCGGAGGGGCTCAGCAACGCGGCGCGGCATTCCCAGGCGAGCACGATCGACATTTCGGTTGACGCCCAGGGCGATCGTTTCAAGCTGGTCATCGCCGATAACGGCTGCGGTTTCAGTAAACTCATCCGCCGCAGCGGCCTCGACAACCTCAAGGAACGCGCGACGCTGCTCGGCGGAAAGTTCTCCGTGCGCAGCGTTTTAGGCGAGGGAACGCGGCTGCGTTGGTCGGCACCGGTTCCGGAAGTTACCGTTGGTGTTCGTCTCCACGTTTCGCAACGTACACGGCAGCCTGGGTTCGGCGCTGAAAATCCAGTTTCGCCAGCATCGAAGACACGTAGTTCTTGACGGTCTTTTCGGCCAGAAACATGGTTTGACCGATCTCACGGTTGGTCAAGCCCTCGCCGATCAGGTCGAGCACCTTGCGCTCCTGCGCGGTGAGCGACGCGAGGCGGGCGTCTTGTGGATCGGCCAGGCCGGCGATGATGCCCGCCTTGACCGCGGGATCGAACAGGGATTCACCGTCGGCAGCGCGGCGGATCTTGCCGAGCAGGTCGGTGCTGCGAATCTCTTTCAGGACGTAGCCAGCCGCGCCTGCCAGCACCGCACCGCGCAAGGCCTGCTCGTCGTCGTAGCTTGTGAGAATGAGGCACTGTAGTGCGGGATCGACCGAGCGCACGTCGCGACAGACTTCGATGCCGGTGCCGTCGGGCAGGCGGGCATCGAGAATGGCCACGTCGGGGCGCAGCTTCGGGATCAGAACGGTGGCTTCCGCCGCCAGGCCGGTATCGGCGACGACGTCGAAACCCTCACCCTCGAGCAGTTCACGCAGGCCGCGACGCACCAGCTCGTGGTCGTCGAGGATGAAAACGCGGATGGGAATGCCGGGCGTTGCCCCGGCCGTCGTCTGGGGCGCGCTGTGCGGCAGATTCATAATGGTCCTTCCCGAGTGGGCACGCTGGCTCCATGCGTATCATCAGTGTCGCGCGCCGCTCGGCCCGGCGACTAGGGCCAAAGGTCCGGTCCTCTAAGAACGCACCAGCCGAGCGATGGCCGCCGAGGCCTCTTGCAGCTTGGCTTCCGCTTCGGCGCCACCGGCCATGGCCGCGTGCAATACGCAGTGGGTGAGGTGATCATCGAGGAGGCCCAGCGCGACTGATTCGAGGGCGCTCGTCATGGCGGAAATCTGGGTGAGAATATCGATGCAGTATTTGTCGTCGGTGACCATGCCCTGCAAGCCGCGAGCCTGGCCCTCGATGCGGCGCAGGCGCTTGAGGTAAGCATCCTTGTTCGAGATGTAGCCGTGTGGACCGTCGTGGGTCTCAGAATCGCTCATGACCCTATCCTCTGCGTTGCTCGTGAACCCCAGCCTCAATTGTACCCCCTCGGGGTATAGTTGGAGTAACGGTACCCCCAAGGGGTATGCTCGAATGAATACCCTTTCGAGGTCCAAACAGTGAGGAATCACCATGAGCATCACGACCGTGTACGGCGTTGACGGAATGACCTGCGGCCACTGCGTCGCGAGCGTGACCGAAGAGATTGGGCTTGTCGCGGGCGCCGAAAACGTCACCGTCGAACTCGTCAAGGGCGGCACTTCGCAGGTCACCGTGACAAGCACGTCGGAACTCGACCAAGCCCTGGTCGCCGCGGCCGTTGAGGAGGCGGGCTACCAGCTGGTAGCCGCTGCCTGATGGCCGCCGGCCAACAGGTTGACCTGCTCGTTGGGGGCATGACCTGCACCTCGTGCGCTGTCCGCATTGAGAAGAAGCTCAACCGGATGCCCGGAGTCGCCGCCACGGTGAACTACGCCACGGAGAAAGCGAGCGTTTTCGTGCCCGCTGGGACGAGCGTCGACGATGCCATCAAGACCATCGAAGCCACCGGCTACACGGCCGCGTTGCCGGCCGTTGTCATCGAAAAAGATGCCGCCTCCCTCGAGGTCGCGTCCCTGCGCCAGCGCCTGCTGATCTCAGCCGCACTGACCCTGCCGGTAGTCATCCTGTCGATGATTCCCGCGCTGCAATTCACGAACTGGCAGTGGCTGGTCCTGACCCTGGCGGCTCCCGTCGCGATCTGGGGTGCCTGGCCGTTCCACCGCGCTGCCTGGGTGAACGCCCGCCACGGCGCCGCCACCATGGACACCCTGGTCAGCGTCGGCGTGCTCGCCGCCCTCGGTTGGTCGCTCTACGCCCTATTCCTCGGCATGGCCGGGATGGCCGGAATGACCATGAGCTTCACGTTCTCGGCCACCCCGGGTAGTGGCGCCGACGAGATCTATCTCGAGGTGGCATCCGCTGTCACCGTGTTTATTCTGGCCGGTCGCTACGCGGAGGCACGGGCCAAGCGCAACTCCGGCGCGGCCCTGCGGGCGTTGCTGGAGCTCGGCGCGAAGGAGACCACCCTGCTGCGGGACGGCGTCGAGAGCCGCATCAGTACCTCCCTGCTCGTGGTGGGTGACCAGTTTGTCGTGCGGCCGGGCGAGAAGATCGCGACCGACGGGGTGATCGTCGACGGCGCGAGCGCTATCGATGCGAGCCTGCTCACTGGCGAATCGGTGCCCCTTGAGGTGGGGCCCGGCGACAGCGTTGTGGGGGCCACGCTGAACTCCGGCGGGAGGCTCGTGGTGCGGGCGACGCAGGTCGGCGCCGATACCGAGCTGGCCCAGATCGGCCGACTGGTCGAGCAGGCGCAAACCGGCAAGGCCGAGGTGCAGCGCCTGGCCGACCGGGTTTCCGGCATCTTCGTGCCGATCGTGATCGGGCTCGCCCTGGCCACGCTGGCCGGCTGGCTACTGGTCGGCGCCGGGCCGGCGATGGCATTCACCGCGGCCGTGGCGACACTCATCATCGCCTGCCCATGCGCGCTCGGGCTCGCCACGCCGACCGCTCTGCTGGTGGGCACCGGGCGTGGCGCGCAGCTGGGCATTCTGATCAAGGGGCCGCAGGTTCTCGAGTCCACGCGTCGTGTCGACACGATCGTTCTCGACAAGACCGGAACGATCACCACCGGGCGCATGACGCTGGCGACCGTGGTGGCATACGAAGATGGTTCTGAAGACGAGTTACTGCGGCTGGCGGGGGCTGCGGAAAGCGGGTCGGAGCATCCGATTGCGCGGGCTATCACGGCGGGCGCCGTGTCGCGGCTTGGGCCATTGCCAGCCTCGTCGGCGTTTGCGTCGGAACAAGGGCTCGGGGTGCAGTCCACGGTTGACGGCCGGCAGATTCTGGTCGGGCGTCCGGTGTGGCTGTTAGACCGGTGGGGGTTGAACGTGCCGAGCGAGATGCAGGCCGTGCTGGGTACGGCCGAGGGGGACGGCAAGACGGCCGTCCTGGTGGCCTGGGAGGGACGGGTACGCGGCGTGCTCACCGTCTCCGACACGGTGAAGCCCACGAGCGTCGCTGCCGTCGCGCGCTTTCGCGCTCTCGGGTTGACGCCCCTACTCGTGACCGGTGACAATCTCGCGGTCGCGCAGAGTGTCGCGGCTGAGGTTGGCATCACCGACGTGACCGCCGGGGTGCTGCCCGCCGACAAGGCGCGGGTGATCCGTGAGTTGCAGGCGAACGGGCATGTGGTCGCCATGGTGGGTGATGGGGTGAACGACGCCGTCGCCCTGGCTACAGCGGACCTGGGCATTGCGATGGGGTCTGGCACCGACGTGGCCATTGAGGCGAGCGACCTCACCCTCATGCGCAGCGATCTGCTGGCCGCAGCCGACGCCATCCGCTTGTCTCGGCGTACCCTCGCGACGATCAAAGCCAACCTGTTCTGGGCCTTCGCCTACAACGTTGCGGCGATTCCGCTGGCGATGGCCGGTTTGCTCAACCCCCTGATCGCCGGCGCTGCGATGGCCCTGTCGTCGGTCTTCGTGGTGACCAACAGCCTGCGCCTGCGCGGGTTTCGGGCGCTGCCGACCGCCTGAGGAGTGCCCGGAGTGGGTGGGTTCGTGTGGGACGGGGCCTGGGCCCGGAACGTGGGCGCAGTTTATAGACCGGGCCCACGTTCATAAGGTGGGCCCGGCGCGAGCGGATGCCGCGCCCGCCGCCACTCCGTCACCTTGTGCGCAAATACCCTCTGGGGTATATTTGCAGTGGAGGC
Organism: Cryobacterium sp. Y57; assembly: GCF_002929505.1. Lineage (GTDB taxonomy): Bacteria > Actinomycetota > Actinomycetes > Actinomycetales > Microbacteriaceae > Cryobacterium. Next base: position 167,538 of record NZ_PJJL01000068.1, on the reverse strand, counting down.
ACACGTGAAAATCATTATTGTAGGCGGAGTTGCGGGCGGAATGTCGGCGGCGACCAGGTTGCGCCGGCTCGACGAGAGCGCCGAGATCATCGTATTCGAGCGTGGACACTACGTATCGTTTGCGAACTGTGGCCTGCCGTATTTCGTGGGGGGAGTCATCCGTAATCGCGATGAACTGCTGCTGCAGACCCCGGAATCCCTCGAGGCCCGCTTCGCGCTCGACGTGCGCATCGACACCGAGGTCGTGCAGATCGACCGAACCGCCCAAACCGTCTCGGTGCGCAACCTGATCACCGATGAACACAGCGTCGAACGCTACGACCGCCTTGTGCTCGCCGCCGGTGCCTCGGCCCGCTCCGCCGCGATTGACGACACGGCCATCCCCACCCACACCCTCCGCACCGTCGACGACGTCGACCACATCACCGCGGTACTCGCGAAAACGAGCGGGGCATGCGCTGTGGTGGTCGGCGGCGGCTTCATTGGTCTCGAAGCCGTTGAAAACCTCGTGCACCGTGGCGTGCACGTGACCCTCGTGCAGCGCGGGCCGCAGATCTTCACCCCGCTCGACCCCGAAATGTCCGCGCCCGTGCGTGATCGCCTGCGTGAACGCGGCGTCGACGTGCGACTGAACACGACCGTGACCGGTTCCACCGCGCCAGGCACTGTCGCCCTCAGCGACGGCACGACCGTGCCCGCCGACCTCGTGATCGACGCGAGCGGCGTGCGGCCCGACGTCACCCTCGCCGAGCAGGCGGGCCTGCGCATCGGCCGGAGCGGCGGTGTCTGGGTCGACGGCACCCAGGCCACCAGTGATCCGCACATCTTCGCCGTCGGCGACGGCGTCGAGAAAGCGGATGCCGTCAACGGCTTCGGCACGCTCGTCACCATGGCCGGCCTCGCGAACCGTCACGGCCGCTCCGTCGCCGACAGCATCGCCGGCACCGCCGAGCAGGCCGCCCCGGCCCTCGGCGCGGGAATCCTTGGGATCTTCGGCCTCACCGTCGCCCTGGTCGGCTGGAGTGAGAAGCGCCTTGTCGAGGCGGGACGCGCCCACCGTGTCGTGCACACCCATCCGGCCAACCACGCCGGCTACTACCCCGGGGCCGAGGGCATGTCGATCAAGCTTCTGATCGACGCCGAGTCCGATGCAATTCTGGGAGCGCAGATCGTGGGCGGCGCGGGGGTGGACAAACGCATCGACGTGATTGCGGTCGCGATGGCGGCCGGGCTGAGCGCATCCGCTTTGACCCGGTTGGAACTCGCCTACGCGCCGCAGTATGCCTCGGCCAAGGACCCGATCAACCAGCTCGGCTATGTCGCCGACAACCTGGCGCGGGGCACGAGCGCGAACCTTCAGTGGCATGAGCTCGCGGCGGCGCGCGCGGCGGGCGCCGTGCTCGTTGACGTTCGCTCCGCCGGCGAATTTGCCGCGGGCAGCATTCCGGGCGCGATCAACCTCTCGCTCGACGACCTGCGCGAGCAACTCGTCGAGTTGCCACGGGCGCCGCTGATCGTGCACTGTCAGGTCGGCCAGCGCGGCCACACCGCCGCGCGCATTCTCACCCAGCACGGATTCGACGTGCAGAACCTCGACGGCGGCTACCGCACCTGGCTTGCCGGAACGTCTAATCTTGTTGTTTCCCCCACTGTTGAAAGGGTCCCCGTATGAAAGAGATCACCGTCACCGAACTCTCGGTGCTCCATGCGCCAGTCGTCCTCGATGTGCGCGAACCGGGGGAGTACGAAGCCGTCCACGTACCCGGCGTGATGCACATTCCGATGGGTGAGATCGTCGAGCGCATGGGTGAGATTCCAGCGGATGTTCCGGTGCATGTCATCTGCGCCGTCGGCGGTCGCAGCGCGCAGGTGGCCGAATATCTCGCGGCCCACGGCCACGACGCTGTGAACATTGCCGGGGGTACGAAGGCTTGGCAGCAGGCCGGGCTTCCGACCGAGCAGGGGGCCTGAGATGACGATCTCACACGATGCCCGGGCGACCGAGCAGAAGAAGATCCTGAACCGGCTCCGCCGGGCGCAGGGGCAGCTGACGGCCGTCATTGCCGCGGTCGAGGGCGGTGGCAAGTGCCGCGACGTCGTCACCCAGCTTGCTGCCGTGTCCAGTGCGCTCGACAAAGCGGGTTTCGTCATCGTGTCGACCGCGATGCGCGACTGCATCGCGAATCCCGACGACGAGAACTCGCTCACGGTCGCCGAGCTGGAGAAGTTGTTCCTGACGCTCGCGTAGAGAGCGGGGCGACGGGTATCCACTCGCTGGGCCCACCTTGTAGCCCCGGGCCCAGTTTATAAACTGGGCCCGGGGACGGGGCCCGGGCCCCGTCCGCAGAAGTGACCCGCGCTCCCCGGAGCTGGAACAGGCGGGACTCAGACCGCGGGGGACACTTTGAGGTCGGCAAGCATCTCGATGACATTGGCCTTGACCTGGTCGCGGATGCGCCGCACCTCGTCGATCGGCTGGCCCGCCGGGTCGACGAGTTTCCAGTCCACGTAGCGTTTGCCGGGATAGATCGGGCAGGCGTCGCCGCAGCCCATGGTGATCACAACGTCGGCCGCCTGCACGACGTCGTCGGTGAGGGGCTTCGGGAACGACTCGTCGAGCGACAGGCCGAGCTCGGTCATGACCGCGACCATCGTGGGGTCCAGCTCCGACGACGGCATCGATCCCGCCGAGCGCACGTGCACGGCCCCACCAGACAGCACGTTGGTGAACACCGCAGCCATTTGCGACCGACCGGCATTCTGCTCGCAGACGAACAGTACCTCGGGCACGGCACGCTCGATGGCTCCCTTGGCCTGGGCGAGCGCGGTGAGGCGCTCACGCGAAAACCGCGCGGTGCGGGTGGTGAGGTGCGCCTTCACGCTCGAGGTGCGCAGCAACCCGGTGTAGGACTCGAGCACGTACCGTTCGACAGTTTCGGTAGCGAAAACGCCGTGAAAGCGCTCGGCCAGGTCACCGGCGAGTCGTTTGAGGGACTCTTCGGGATAGCTGAGGCCGGGAAGCATGGTTAGGCCTTGACCGGCAGGATCTCGGCGAGGAGCGCCTCGACGCGCGCCTTGATCTCATCGCGAATGGGGCGCACGCTCTCGATGCCCTGGCCGGCCGGGTCGTCCAGCAGCCAGTCCTCGTAGCGCTTGCCGGGAAAGATCGGGCAGGCGTCGCCGCAGCCCATGGTGATGACCACGTCGGACTGCCGGACGGCTTCGGTCGTGAGAATCTTCGGCACGTTGCCGGCGATATCGATGCCCTCTTCGGCCATCGCGGCGATCGCTACCGGGTTGATCTGATCCTTCGGTTCGGAGCCAGCCGAAAACACGTCGACTCGTCCCTGCGCGAGCGCGGTCAGATAGCCGGCGGCCATCTGCGAGCGGCCGGCGTTGTGCACGCAGACGAATAGTACGGAGGGTTTCATAGAACGCTTCTTCCTTGAGTGTGGTCTAAACGAGAGCGGATGCCGCGGGCGTCGTCGGCGCGTCGGCCGCGGGCATCCGCTCGGGAAACAGACGGGGCTTGAGCCAGAGCGCGACGTAGACGAGGGCGACGAGGGCGGGGACCTCGATGAGCGGACCGACGATGCCGGCGAGGGCCTGGCCGCTGAGGGCGCCAAAGGTTCCGATCGCGACGGCGATGGCGAGCTCGAAGTTGTTGCCGGCGGCCGTGAAGGCGAGGGTCGTGGTGCGCTCGTAGGTCATGCGCAGCAGGCGACCGGTGAAAAACCCGACCAAGAACATCACGGCGAAGTAGACCAGCATCGGCAGGGCGATGCGTGCCACGTCACCGGGGTGGTCGATGACCTGCTGGCCCTGCAGGGCGAAGAGCATCACGATCGTGAACAACAGGCCCCAGAGGGCGAACGGGCCGACCCGGGGCAAGAACGTGGCCTCGTACCAGTCGCGGCCACGCCGAGCCTCGCCAATGCGACGGGACAGGTAACCGGCCAGGAGCGGTATGCCCAGGAACACCAGAACGCTCGCGGTGATGGCCCAGATCGAGAATTCGGCGCTCGTGGTCGGCAGGCCGAGCCAACCCGGCAGTATTTGCAGGTAGAACCAGCCGAGGGCGCCGAATGCGACGACCTGGAAGACCGAGTTCACGGCGACGAGGAAGGCTGCGGCTTCGCGGTCGCCGCAGGCGAGGTCGTTCCAGATCAGCACCATGGCGATGCAGCGGGCGAGGCCGACGATGATGAGCCCGGTGCGGTATTCCGGCAGGTCGGGCAGGAAAATCCAGGCCAGGGCGAACATGAGGGCTGGGCCGACCAGCCAGTTCAGCAGCAGGGAGGAGACCAGCAGGCGTTTGTCGGCGGCGACGGTCCGGGCGTCCGTGTAGCGCACCTTGGCGAGCACCGGGTACATCATGATGAGCAGGCCAATGGCGATCGGCACGCTGATCGACCCGATGGTGAAGGCGTGGAGCACGTCACCGACGGCCGGAACGAACACGGCGAGCAGCAGGCCGAGGCCCATGGCGGCGAGGATCCAGACCGGCAGCAGCCGGTCCATTGCGCCGAGCCGGGTGGGCGCTAGTGCTGTGTTGCTCACGAATCTCCAAGTATTGATGACAGCGATTCGCGCTAACATTGATCGTTGTCGATACTTACGCTAGAGCAATACATCGACCAATGTCAATCTAAGGAGAGTGTATTCACGTGACGTTTACCCAGATCCTGCCCCTGACCGACATTTCGCGAGCGGATGCCTGCTCCACTCCGCCGACGCGCGCGGCCACCTCCCCGGAGCACGCCGACGCCCTCGCCCACTCGCTCAAAGCCCTCGCCGATCCGGCCCGGCTGCGCATCATCTCGATCGTTTCAGCCCATGCCAACCAGGAAGCCTGCGTCTGCGACCTGACCGACCAGCTCACTCTGAGCCAGCCCACCATCTCGCACCACCTCAAAGTGCTCGTGGAGGCGGGGTTTGTCAGCCGCGTCAAACGTGGAACCTGGTCGTACTACAGCCTGGTACCCGGCTCGCTGGGCTCTGTCGCCGGGGTGCTGTCCGCTATCTGACCGGCCGCCATCTGACCGGCCGCTTCCGTTCGACCGAAGCGCTGCCGTGCAGCGCTGCCGTGAAAGCGTGCCGAATTGGACCTGTATTCTGGCCACGGCACCCGATCCTGTCGGAGCATCCGCTCGACTTGGCCGTGGCCAATGGTTCCCACCGAGTGTGACGGAACCAGCAACGATGAGACAGGTGAACCATCGACACGATCACGCCGGGCGCCGTGCACCGGCGTTGGGGTTACCTCGGCCTCGTCTTTCTCGGCGGAACCGTGGGCACCGCCCTCCGCGAAGCACTCACACTCGCGCTGCCCCCCGTTGATCTCGCCGCCGGGGTTCGACTGCCGCTGACCACCCTCGGCATCAACCTGCTCGGTGCCCTGCTGCTCGGGCTGCTTCTCGAGGCCCTCGCGCGTCGCGGAACCGACGATGGCCGCCGCCGCACCGTGCGCCTGCTGCTCGGCACCGGACTGCTCGGTGGATTCACCACCTATAGCGCCCTCGCAACCGACAGCGCTTTTTTGCTGCAGGATGGTGCGACCGGAGTGGCCCTTTCCTCTGGTCTTGGTGCCGTTCTATTCGGTGGCGTCGCCACCTGGCTCGGCATCCTGATCGGTGCGGCGCTGCATCGGCGCACGCACGAGGGCCCCGCAGTCGCTGGGGAGGAGACCGCATGACTCCTCTCCTGTTCCTGGCAATCGCCGCGGCCGGCGGCGCGGGCGCGGCCGCTCGGTTTTTTCTCGACGGCCTCGTGCGATCCCGGCTGGGTGATGCGTTTCCGTTTGGAACGATGATCATCAACGTGAGCGGCTCGCTACTGCTCGGACTCATTACCGGCCTGGCAATGAACCACCTGCTCGTTCCGGAATGGAGCGTCGTGCTCGGTGCCGGTCTGCTGGGCGGCTACACGACGTTCAGCACGGCCAGCTTCGAAACCGTGCGGCTGATCCAGGTGCGCCGTTACCGGGCGGCGTTGTTGAACGGAATCGGCATGCTCGGGGTGTCCGTGGGCGCTGCCGCGCTCGGCCTCTGGCTTGGGCTTGGGCTCGGGCTTGGGCTCGGGTCGGGCTAGCACGGCGGGGCCGGCGTTCACGCCCCGGAACGTGGAGCGAAGGTGAGTACTCATTGGGGCTCGTCGAAGTACAGGTGGGCGTGCAGCCGGCAGCCGGGATTGAATTCGGCATTGCAGTGCGGGCAGCGATCGACTCGGCGATACTCGAAGATGCTGAGCTGGCGCTGGCACGCACCGCACAAGATTGCGAGCTCCGACCACTGGACTTGCGGCCATCGCCGGGTCGTGTGCGGGGTGGGCTCGCGCCGCACGGCCTCGTCGTGGCACTGGAAGCACGGGTAATACCGTCGGCAGCAGGCAAATTTGATCGCCACGATGTCGCGCTCCGAGTGAAAGTGGATGCATCGGGTCGCCGCATCGAGAACCGCCCCGTACACGGTCGGCGCGCCCATTTCCGTCACGCCCAGTTCCGTTGGGGCCGTTTCGTCAGAATCGCTCATCACAACGCGCGCGGCTACTTGCCGGGCGCAGCGGTCAGCTGTGCGGTGACGAACGCTTCGAAGGCGGCGGGGTCGGAAAACGAGCCGGTGTAGCTCACGCCGTTCACCAGCACTGTGGGTGTTCCCTTGATATTTTCAATATCGGAGGTGGGGATCGGCCCCGCGAGCGCACGCTGCGTCGACGCTTCGACCCAGCCGGCATAGGTTTGGTCGGTGATGCAGCTGGCGACACTGCTGGACGTCACCCCGGCTCCCTGGGCGAGGCTGGCAAGTTCGGCGTTCGTTCGGCCGCTTGAATTCTCGGAGGGTTGATCGGCGAACATTGCCGTATTGAACGCCAGAAAGTTGTTGGGGTCGTAGTTGGCCACGCAGGCGGCCGCATTCGCGGCTCGCGTGGCGTACTTGGTGCCCGACGAGAGGCGGTCGAGAATCGAGATCGGGTGGATTTCGACCGTGGCATTGCCGGCGGTCACCCAGTCGGTGATCTGCTTGCCGTTGGTGGCCTCGAAGTTGCCGCAGATCGGGCACAGGTAGTCGAGGTACAGCACAATATTGGCCGTGTCGGTCAGGGCGGTCTGGTCGGTCGCGATGGGATCGGCGTCGGCGGCGAGGGCGGCCGTCGTGGCGGCGGAGACCGTGGCGCCGTCGCTGCCGAGCAGGATGCCATCGCTGGCCATGTTGGCCGGGCCCGATGCTGCAGGGGCATTCACGTTGTTCACGATGACGAGGGTCACGGTGGTGACGACGGCGAGCAGGCCGACACCGATGCCGCCGCGTAGAAAGAGGCGACGGCGCTGAGTCCGTTTGGCTTGTTCGACCCGCAGCAGTCGAGCATGTTCGCGGGCTTCCTCGCGGCGGTCTTTTTTGGGCGGACGGGCCTGACCGGAAGTACCCATGCGGGAGTTCACCATTCGTTCGATGCAATGCCACCGGAGCGGCCGTTGCCTACGACGTTAGCAACCCCGACTAACGGTCCGGTTCCAACTGGCTGAAAGCTGACTGGGAGCTGTGCTCTGCCCGTTCGGATGCGGGCAGAGTACAGCAGAAGGTCGGCCAGTGCGCAGTACGGATTCGGCTGGTCAGCGGCGCGTGCTGAAGGCCGCATCGAAGGCATCCGTCGGCGCGTCGAAAGCGAGCGCCCGCACGAAGGCGAGCGCTTCCGGTGCGCCGACCAGCCGATCCATGCCGGCGTCCTCCCACTCCACCGAGAGCGGACCGTCGTAGCCGATGGTGTTGAGCATGCGGAAGCTGTCTGCCCACGGCACGTCGCCGTGGCCGGTCGAGATGAAATCCCAGCCGCGGCGAGGGTCGGCCCAGGCCAGCAGCGAGCCGAGGCGGCCGTTTCGACCATTGTTCAGGCGCTTCTTCGTATCTTTGCAGTCGACGTGGTAGATGCGGTCTTGAAAGTCCCAGAGAAAGCTGACCGGGTCGAGGTCTTGCCAGACGAAGTGGCTCGGGTCCCAGTTCAGGCCGAACGCGGGTCGGTGCCCGATGGCTTCGAGGGTGCGCACCGTCGTCCAATAGTCGAAGGCGATCTCACTCGGGTGGACCTCATGGGCGAAGCGCACACCGACCTCGTCGAACACGTCGAGGATCGGGTTCCACCGGTCGGCGAAGTCCTGGTAGCCGGCATCGATGAGTTCTTGCGACACCGGCGGGAACATGGCCACGTACTTCCAGATCGACGAGCCGGTAAACCCGATGACCGTCTTCACTCCGAGCTTCGCGGCGAGCCGGGCCGTGTTCTTCATCTCCTCGGCGGCGCGCTGGCGCACGCCCTCCGCATCGCCGTCGCCCCAGATCGAGTCGGGCAGGATATCGCGGTGCCGCTGGTCGATCGGGTCGTCGCAGACGGCCTGGCCTTTGAGGTGGTTGGAGATGGCCCACACCTTCAGGTCGTACTTCTCGAGCACGGCCAGCTTGCCGGCGACATAGTCGGCGTCGTTCCACCGATTCGGGTCGAGATGGTCACCCCAACACGCGATCTCCAGCCCGTCGTAGCCCCAGCCGGCGGCGAGCCGCGCTACTTCTTCGAAGGGAAGGTCGGCCCACTGGCCGGTGAACAGGGTGATTGGGCGGGGCATGAGTTCTCCTATTTCTGTGAGGCGAGTACGCGTGCGAGGGTGGGCGTCCAAGCGCTTCCATTGTCGGAACTGGCCTCCACGGCAGCGAGCACCTGCTGTACCTGCAGGCCGTCGGCGAACGACGGGGTCGGTTGCACGCCGGCCGCGACGGCCTCGACGAAGTCCTTGGCCTGATGGGTGAAACCGTGCTCGTAGCCGAGCGTATGCCCGGGTGGCCACCAGGCGGCCAGATACGGATGCTGCGGCTCGGTGACCAGAATTTTGGTGAACCCCTGCTGGCCGCTCGCGGTGGTGCCGTCGAAGAAGCTCAGGGCGTTGAGGTCTTCCAGGTCGAACGAGATCGCGCCGAGGGAGCCGGCCACCTCGATGCGGAAGGAATTCTTGCGTCCGGTGCTGAAACGCGTGGCCTCGAAGCTACCCAGCGCGCCGCCCTCGAACCGACCCGTGAACAGGGCCAGATCGTCGACCGTCACGGGGCCATGCTCGGTGGTGCCCGTACCCGAGAGTCCCTGCCGGAGGCCCAGAAGCGGGCGTTCGGCCACGATCGTCTCGATGATGCCCGAAACGCTCACGAGCCGTTGGCCGGTGATGAACTGGGCGAGATCGATGGCGTGGGCGCCGATATCGCCAAGCGCCCCGGAGCCGGCGAGCTCCTTCTGCAGGCGCCAAGTGAGCGGGGACTGCGGGTCGACGAGCCAATCCTGCAGGTAGTTCACCCGCACCTGGCGAATATCGCCGATCTTGCCGGCGGTGACAAAATCGCGGGCGAGTGTGGCTGCCGGGATTCGCCGATAGGTGAACCCGACCATGGCGTACACGCCCTGGTCGAAGGCGCGAGCGGCGGCATCCGTCATCGCCTCGGCCTCGGCAACCGTGTTCGCGAGTGGTTTTTCGCACAACACATGTTTTCCGGCGTCGAGGGCGGCGATCGCGATCTCGGCGTGCGAGGTCCCCGGGGTGACGATGTCGATCACGTCGATATCCGGCCGGTCGATCACGGCCCGCCAGTCGGTGGAGGATTCGGCCCAGCCCCAGCGTTGGGCGGCCTCCTTGGCGCGAGCGGCGTCGCGCCCCACGAGAACACTCATCTCGGGCTGCGCTGTCAGGTCGAAGAAGCGGGGGGCGACGCGCCAGCCTTGGGAGTGCGCGGCGCCCATGAACCCGTGGCCGATCAGTGCGACGCGAAGGGGTGCGCTCATGTGAAGTCTCTTCCTGTTGATGGTCACGGGGAGCACGACTCGCGTGCTCCCCGTGAGATGCGCCTTGGTGCTTAGGACTCGAAGGCGGTCGGCAGGTACTTCTCCACGTTCTCACTGGTCACCACGGGGGCGTTCAGCACGATTCGGCTGGGGATCTCCACCTCGACGAGGTCGCTCATGGCTTTCTCCTGCACGAGCAGGCGGGCCAGGCGGATGCCGTCGGCTGCCTGGGTGGACGGATACACCACGGTGGCCTTCACCACGCTGTCGCCGGCCTGGATCAGGCGCATGGCGTTAGCGGATCCGGCGCCGCCGACCATGATGAACTCGTCGCGTCCGGCGGCGTCGATGGCCGCAAGCACGCCGATTCCCTGATCATCGTCGTGGTTCCAGAGCGCGTCGATCTTCGGAGCGGCGGCGAGCAACTGGCTCGTGGTGGCCTCGCCGCCCGCCACGGTGAAGTTGGCAGAGACGCGGTTGGTGACGGACAGTCCGCAATCGGAGAGCGCCTTCGCGAAGCCGGCGGTGCGTTCCTGGGTGAGCGGGAGGGAATCGATGCCGGCGATCTCGGCGATCACGGCGTCGGGGTTATCGCCGAGTTCCTCGCAGATGTAGGTGCCGGCGCTGACGCCCATTCCGTAGTTGTCGCCGAGGATGGTGGCGCGGGCGGCGAAGGTGCTCGAAAATTCCCGGTCCACGTTGATCACCGGGATGCCGGCCTCCATAGCGCGGATGGCCACCTGCGTCAGTGCTGCGCCGTCGGTGGGCAGCAGCACGATGGCGTCGACCTTGTCGTTGATGAAACCCTCAACCTGGCTGATCTGCAGGTTGGCATCGTCGGTTCCCTCGGCGATCTTGAGGTCGATGTCGGGGTACTTTGCCGCTTCGGCGATCGCCGCGTTGTTGATCGCGCCGAGCCAGCCGTGGTCGGAGGCTGGGCCCGAATAGCCGATGGTGATGGTGTCGCCCTGGGCTTCGTTGCCCTCGACGCTCGCGTTCGTGGGCTGGGCATTCGTGGTTGCGCCGCCCGCGGTGCAACCGGTGATGAGGCCGACGACGGCCAGCGAGGTGCCGGCGGCGAAAAGAATTCTGCGACGAACAGTGCGTGGTGCAAGCATGTGTTTCCCTCTGGCTCGGTAATTGCTGCGGTAGTAGGAATGGCGCTGTGATGGCGGCCAGCGACGGATGCGGAGCAATTGTCGATCAGTTGAGGTGTGGTCGACGCTGACGAGTTGAACGATAGCAGATGATGGCGGTTTGCATGCAACTTATTGCTGTTGATCGACGTAAGTGCCATCGTTGTGTTAGATTTTCCGCATGATCACTGTCGACCATTTCGCACCATTACTCGAAGTGCGCGGGCTGAGAAAGAGTTTCGCCGGCGTAAAGGCCCTCCAAGGCGTCGATCTCGTCGTGCGGCCCGGCGAGGTGCACTGCGTGCTCGGCCAGAACGGCGCGGGAAAATCCACCCTCATCAAGACGCTGTCCGGTGCCTACCAGCCCGACTCCGGTGAGATCTTCTGGCAGGGTAACCCGGTCACCATCGGTGGCCCGGTGGCCGCCCTCGAACTCGGCATCGCCACCATGTACCAGGAACTCGACGTGGTCGATGGCCTCACGATCGCGGAGAACGTCTTTCTCGGCCACGAGCAGGCCACGGGCGGGTTGCTTCACGTAGCTTCGGCCAATGCCCGAACCGAGCAAATCCTCTCCCGCCTCGGTCACGGCGAAATCTCGCCGCGCATGGAGGTCGGCCAGCTCTCGGCGGCGAACAAGCAGATCGTGAGCATGGCCCGGGCGCTCAGCTGGGACACACGGCTGATCATCATGGACGAACCCAGTGCGGTGCTCGATTCCCAGGAAGTGGAGAATCTGTTCCGGGTCGTCGCCGAGCTCACTGCCCAGGGCATCGCCGTGGTCTACATCTCCCATCGACTCGCCGAAATTCGACGCATCGGCGACCGCATCACCGTGATCAAGGACGGCAAGAGCACGGCCAACGGCTTGAGCGTGTCCGACACGTCTACTCCCGAACTCATCCGTTTGATGACAGGCCGCGACGTGACCAACGTTTTTCCGGCCGCCACGCCGATCGCAGCGGATGCGCCGGTGGTGCTGGCCTGCGACCGGCTCGGAGTGCGCGGCGTGTTCAGCAATATCTCCCTCGAGGTGCGGGCGGGGGAGGTCGTGGGGCTCGCCGGGCTCGTGGGATCGGGCCGCTCCGAAATTCTGGAGGCGATTTACGGCGCTCGCCGGAGCACGAGCGGCACCGTGAGCGTGAACGGCACCGTACTGCGCGCCGGCTCGGTTGAGGCCGCGGTGGGCGCGGGCATCGGGCTGTCTCCCGAAGAACGCAAGAGCCAGGGGCTGATCCTCGACGAACCAATCTTCAAGAATGTCACGCTGTCGTCGTTCGGGCGCTTCGCCCGCGGCGGGTTCCTCAACGAGCGGCGCGAGCGCCAGGCCGCGCGGGAGCAGATCGAGGCGCTCGAGCTGCGGCCGGCCGATCCTGACCTGGTGACTCGAACGCTCTCTGGTGGAAACCAGCAGAAAATCCTGCTCGCGCGCTGGCTCGTGCACGGTACCGCGGTGCTCCTGCTCGACGAACCGACCAGAGGAGTGGACGTCGGTGCCCGCGCCGAGATCTACGGTCTCATTCGGCGTCTCGCCGAGGCTGGAACCGCCATCATCGTGGTTTCGAGCGAGATCGACGAGGTGCTCGGCCTGGCCGACCGCGTGCTGGTCATCAGCGACGGCGAGGTTCTCACCACTACCGATTCCAACGAAATCGACGAGTCCGGTGTGCTCGATCTGGTCATGAGAGGAAGTGCCGCATGAGCGAGCAAATCACTCAGGCGGCCCCGCCGATCCCGCAGACACACGTAGCCCCGCCCGGACGCCTGAAACGGGCGCTGGGCGGCTCGGTGGGCCGCAACCTCGGGCTGGTCATCGCCTTCGCGCTGCTGTTCCTGGTGGGAACCCTCACGGCGGGCGACCGGTTCGCCAGCTTCGACAACTTCGTCACCATCATCCGCTTCGCCTCGATCGTCGGCGTGGTCTGCGTCGGAATGACCTTCGTGATCACGGCCGGGGGCATCGACCTGTCGGTGGGTTCGGTGGTGGGCCTGTCGAGCGTGGTGGCGAGCCTCACCGCGGTGCAGCTCGCCTCCGCGCAGTCGTCCTGGCTGCTGATCGTCGTGGTCGCGCTGGCCGTCGGTACCCTGGCCGGCTTCGTGAACGGCGTGGTGATTGCGTACGGCGGCGTCGTGGCCTTCATGGCGACGCTCGCCATGCTCGTGGGCGCGCGCGGCCTTGCCGAACTCATCTCGAACCGGTCGACGCAGATCGTGAACAACCAGGGATTCCTGGATTTCTTCCGCGCCGACCTGCTCGGGGTGCCGATCTTGATCTGGATCTTCGTGGTCGTGGCGGTGGCAGGCTGGGTGCTGCTCAACCGCACCACCTTCGGTCGACGTACAGTGGCCGTCGGCGGCAATGCCGAGGCGAGCCGCCTCGCCGGCATCAAGGTGAAGCGCCACATGGTGTACGTCTACATGCTTTCCGGCCTCACCGCCGGCATCGCCGGGGTGATGTTCCTCGGCCGCACCACGGTTGGCACCTCGACTCACGGCACGCTCCTCGAACTCGACGTGATCGCCGCCGTCGTGGTGGGCGGTACGCTGCTGATCGGCGGGCGTGGCACCATCGTGGGATCCGTGCTCGGGATTCTCATTTTCAGCACGCTTACCAACGTCTTCACCCAGAACAACCTTTCGATCTCGGTGCAGAACGTGGCGAAGGGCGTCATCATCGTGGCCGCCGTGCTGTTGCAACAGCGTTTCGCCTCCCGCGGCAGCCGCAGCAAGTGACCGTACCGGGCAGCAGTGTCTCATAGCCGACGCCGTGCTCTGCCGCCGACCAGCGGTCAGTGGCGGCGCCCTGGCGTTGACTCCGGCTAGCCTTGTGGGAGTGTGCCTGGTCTTCTGTGGGTCGCCACTGCGCATCCGTTGAAAATGGTCCAAAGTTCGAATGATTCGTATGGTTGAATTGCCTGATGGTCGACATAAGTCACGTGAATGCCCTCGGTCCGGCTGGCGCGAGTGACCTTTTTCAAGTGTTGCGCGATGGTCAGCCGCGCACGCGCACGGAACTCGCCGACCTCTCCGGACTGGCCCGCTCCACCGTCGCCCTGCGCGTCGACGCGCTCACGCGTCTCGGTCTCGTCGGTCCGGCCGGCAACGCCACCTCCACTGGTGGCCGACCCTCGTCGCAGTTCGCCCTGCAATCCGGCAACAAATTCGTGCTGGCCGTGGACATCGGCGCGAGCCATATTCGGATCGCGCTGAGCGACCTGGGTGGAAGAAGCCTCGTGCAGGATTCCGCCTTTCTGGAAATCTCGGACGGGCCTGAGATCGTGTTGAACTGGGTCATCGAGGCCGGTGCGCGACTGTTCAGTGACAGCAGGCGGTCAACGGCCGACCTGCTCGCGATCGGCGTGGGCTTGCCCGGCCCGGTTGAGCACACCAGCGGCCGGCCGATCAACCCGCCGATCATGCCGGGCTGGGACCGCTTCGATGTTCCCGGCTGGCTGCAACAGCACTTTCGGGTTCCCGTGCTCGTCGACAACGACGTGAACCTCATGGCGCTCGGCGAACGGGAATTCGCCTGGTCGGGCACGGACCACCTCATCTTCATGAAGGTCGCCACCGGCATTGGCGCCGGCGTCATCTCGGGCGGCTACCTGCAGCGCGGCGCGCAGGGGATTGCCGGCGACCTCGGGCACGTGCAGATTGCCCGCGGCCTGGGCGTGCCGTGCCGCTGCGGCAATGATGGCTGCCTCGAAGCCGTGGCCTCCGGGGCGGCGCTCACGCGATTACTGGCCGCCCAAGGGCTGCCGGTGACAACGAGCCAGCACGTGGTCGACCTCGTGAAGCAGGGCAACCTCGAGGCTATTCGGGCCGTGCGTCAGGCCGGACGGGATATGGGGGAGGTGCTCACCATGTGTGTCAACTTGATCAATCCCTCGGTCATCGTGCTCGGCGGGTCGATGGCACAGGCCGGGGAACACCTGATCGCGGGCGTGCGGGAGATCGTTTACTCGCGCTCCAACCCGCTCGCTACCCAGCACCTGCAGATCACCCAGTCCAGCGCCGGGCCCAATGCCGCCATCCTGGGTGCGAGCATGCTGGCCATCCACCACGCGCTCTCGCCCGAGCGTATTGAGGCCATGGTCGTGTCGCTCGCCCTCTGACGCCAGCGTTCTGACCCGTCCCGTGCAGAGATACGAGGCATAACTCCTGCAATCTGAGCAGCCACCGGCCGACTTCCGCGTATTAGTGCGGGTGCCGGGGCGGCCTGTCGCCAATGTGCAGGAGTTATGCGCGGTGCAGGTGGCTGATTCAGCAGAGTGGGGATGCCAATGCCGCCCAGCCCCTATTTGTCGGGGCTGGGCGGCACGAACGCGTGCGGATCTCCTGAATTAGCTGCCGGGGTGCGGTGGGGCTAGCGGGCACCGAGCAGGTGTTCGAGGGCGAGCTGCTGCAGATGCACGAAGCCGAAGCCCTTGCCACCGAAGTACGGGTCGGTGTCGAAGTCTTCGTAGGCACTGCGGTCGGCGAGCAGATCGTCGTAGCTTTCGCCGGATGCGAGGGTGTTGTTCGACAAGTCAGGCACCTTCGACGCGGCGAGGGCCGCCTGCACCTCGGGATCGGCGCGGAACGCCGCCGCCCGCTGCTTGAGCAGCAGGTAGGTGCGCATGTTGGCCGCGGCCGACGTCCACACTCCCGCGACGTCTTCGGTACGGCTCGGCTTGTAGTCGAAGTGGCGCGGCCCGGTATAGGCCTGGCCGCCGCTCGGGCCGCCGTTTTCGAGCAGGTCGACGAGCGCGAAGGCGTTCTGCAGGTCGCCGTGGCCGAAGACGAGGTCCTGATCGTACTTGATGCCGCGCTGACCGTTGAGGTCGATGTGGAACAGCTTGCCCTGGTACAGCGCCTGGGCGATGCCGGCGGCGAAGTTCAGCCCGGCCATCTGCTCGTGCCCGACCTCGGGGTTCACGCCGACCATTTCGGGACGCTCAAGGGTCTCAATGAACGCCATCGCGTGGCCGACCGTCGGCAGCAGAATATCGCCGCGCGGTTCGTTGGGCTTGGGCTCAATGGCGAAACGGATGTCGTAGCCCTTGTCGGTGACGTAGTCACCGAGCAGGTTCACGGCTTCGCGGTAGCGCTCGAGCGCCGAACGGATGTCCTTGGCCGCGTCATACTCGGCGCCCTCGCGGCCGCCCCACATGACGAAGGTCTTGGCGCCGAGCTCGGCAGCAAGGTCGATGTTGCGCAGCACCTTGCGGAGGGCGAACCGGCGCACCGCGCGGTCGTTGGAGGTGAAGCCACCGTCCTTGAAGACCGGTGCGCTGAACAGATTGGTGGTGACCATCGGCACGATCAGGCCGGTGTCGGCGAGCGCCTGCTTGAGGCGGTCGATCTGGGACTGGCGCGCGGCATCCGTCGAGCCGAAGTCGAACAGGTCGTCGTCGTGAAAGGTCAGGCCGTAGGCGCCGAGCTCGGCCAGGTTGGTGACGGCATCGACGACGTCGAGCTGGGGACGCGTCGGGCCGCCGAACGGGTCACTGCCGTTATAGCCAACGGTCCAGAGGCCGAAGGAGAACTTGTCGTCGCGGGTGGGGGTCAGGCTCACGTCACTCAGGGTCATATCACTACTTCCGATTCAGCTTCGTCGATGATTTGTTGATTACTCAAACATATATCACGAGCGGATGAAAAAGCACGGTCTGCAGAAACTGTCGCCGTTTGCCTGCGGCCAGAACTATTGTGCAATCTGGCACCCCCCGTTCAGGGGGTGGACCGTACGATTTGGTAACGAATAGCTCTCAATTTCGAGACATTTCAGGCATTATCAAAAAAAAGTTAGTAAGCGAGGCGCAAATTCGATATGTTCTGTCCGTGAACAAAGTCGTCCGCGACTGATTCAGACCGCCCCGCAGAACGAGCCGCACAGCTCGGCCTGCACCGGGTTCGTTACGCCTGACGGTGTGAACCCACGTCATAACACCCTTACAACGAGGTAACGTCCGCTTCTTCTCTTCGCGTCAGCGCGGCGATTACGCGGAGTGCACCTCGTTGCAGCAGCGTGCGGTACTCCGCCCTGCACCCGGCAGCATTCAGAGAGGAAAGCACCAATGATGTCCCTTACCAAGAGGATCTTCGCCGTCGCGGCGACCGGAGCCGTGGCATTGTCGCTCGCGGCCTGTGCCGGAACGACCGCACCGGCGAATGATGGCGCAGCAGCCAGCGCCGACTGCAACGTCGGAATCTCCATGCCGACCCGCAGCCTCGAGCGCTGGATCAACGACGGCGAGCAGCTGCAGAAGCTCCTCAAAGACGCGGGCTGCACCGCTGACCTGCAGTATGCCGACAACAAGACCGACCTGCAGATTAGCCAGATTCAGAACCAGGTCGCTGGCGGCGCCAAGATTCTCGTTGTCGCAGCCGTCGACGGCGAGGTACTGGCGCCGGTACTCGCCGAAGCTGCTGGCCAGGACGCCAAGGTTATCGCCTATGACCGCCTGATCAACGGCACCGAGAACGTCGATTATTACGCGACGTTCGACAACTACAAGGTCGGCACCCTGCAGGGCCAGTACATCGAAGAGCAGCTCGGTCTCGCCGACGGTGCCGGCCCGTTCAACCTCGAGCCGTTCGCCGGTAGCCCAGATGACAACAACGCCAAGTTCTTCTTCTCCGGCGCATGGGACGTTCTGCTGCCCTACGTAGAGAGCGGCCAGCTGGTTGTGCCCAGTGGCAAGTCGCCGTCGTCCAACGACGACTGGGCATCCATCGGTATCCAGGGCTGGGTCTCGAGTGCAGCGCAGGCCGAAATGGACAACCGCCTCTCGTCGTTCTACTCCGGTTCCGAAGTCGTTGACGTTGTGCTCTCGCCCAACGACAGCCTCGCCATCGGCATCATCGCCTCGCTCAAGAGCGCCGGTTACACTCCCGGCGAGAGCTACCCGCTCATCAGCGGCCAGGACGCCGACAAAGCCAACGTGCTCGCCATCCTTGACGGCGAACAGTCCATGACCGTGTGGAAGGACACCCGCACGCTCGGCAAGCAGGTCTTCGACATGATCCAGCAAATCACGGCCGGCGAAGACGCCACCGTCAACGACACCGAGACCTACGACAACGGTAAGAAGGTCGTTCCTTCCTTCCTGCTCGACCCTGAGGTCGTCGTGAAAGACGATGTGCAGTCCAAGCTCGTCGACTCCGGCTTCATCAAGGCATCGGACGTCGGACTCTAACGAGCCCTCTCAGTCGGCCCCGCGAGAGCGGGGCCGACCATTCTGCCCGTCCGGGCCACCAGTAACAGCACGCATTAGATGAGCAGGAGGCTGCCCTTGGAGCACACGACTATCCTCAGGATGCACAACATCGTGAAGGACTTCAATGGAGTGAAAGCGCTCAACGGCGTGTCCATCGATGTCGTTCGCGGCGAGGTGCACGCGGTCTGCGGCGAGAACGGCGCCGGCAAATCAACGCTGATGAAAGTGCTCAGTGGTGTTTACCCTGCCGGCAGCTTCGAGGGCACCATCGAGTTCGAGGGCAAGCCGGTCTTCTACAAGACGATCAATGACAGCGAAGCCGACGGCATCGTGATCATCCACCAGGAACTGGCGCTCAGCCCGTACCTGTCGATCGCCGAAAACATATTCCTCGGCAACGAGAATTCCACTCGCGGTGTCATCGACTGGAACAAGACCAACCGCGAAGCCGCCCTGCTGCTCGCCCGGGTCGGTCTCGTCGAGAATCCGGCCACCAAGGTACTCGAACTCGGGGTCGGCAAGCAGCAACTCGTGGAAATCGCCAAGGCGCTCTCCAAGCAGGTCAAACTGCTCATTCTCGACGAGCCGACCGCCGCCCTCAATGATGAGGACTCAGCCCACCTGCTCAGCCTGATCGAACACCTGCGCGGGCAGGGGATCACCTGCATCATCATCAGCCACAAGCTCAAAGAGATCAAGCGCATCGCCGACACCGTCACCGTCATTCGCGACGGCAAGACCATCGAAACCATTGCAATGGATGGGCCGGATGCCACCGAGGCTCGCATCATCCGCTCCATGGTCGGTCGCGAACTCAACAACCTTTTTCCGCCACGTGAACCCAAAATCGGCGACGAAGTGTTGCGTGTGACGGACTGGACCGTTTACCACCCGGTCGATACGGCGCGCAAAGTTGTCGATGCCGCCTCATTCACCGTGCGCGCCGGCGAGATCGTCGGCTTCGCCGGACTGATGGGTGCCGGCCGCACTGAACTGGCCATGAGTATCTTCGGTCGTTCCTACGGCACCAAGATCAGCGGCAGCATCTTCAAAAACGGCAACGAAATTCAGATGCGCACGGTAGACGAAGCCATCAAACACGGCTTCGCCTATGCCACCGAAGACCGCAAACGCTACGGTCTCAACCTCATCGGCGACATCACCGTCAACGTCTCGGCCGCCGCACTGGGCAAACTCGCCAAGTGGGGCGTCATCGACCGAAACCGCGAATACAAGGTCGCCAACTCCTATCGCGAGAAGATGAACATCAAGGCGCCGAGCGTTTCGTCGATCACCGGCAAGCTCTCTGGTGGCAACCAGCAGAAGGTCGTGCTGTCGAAATGGATCTTTGCCGGCCCTGACATTCTCATTCTCGACGAACCGACCCGCGGCATCGACGTGGGCGCCAAGTACGAGATCTACGGGATCATCAACGAGCTGGCCGCCCAGGGCAAAGCCGTCGTCGTGATCTCCTCCGAGCTGCCCGAACTTATCGGACTCTCCGACCGCATTTACGTCATCTCCGAAGGCAAACTCACCGGTGAAGTCGCCGCAGCGGATGCCTCCCAAGAAACACTCATGCACTACATGACCGCGGGAAAGGACTGACCCCGATGAGTACCACAACCCCCGTGAAGCGCGCTAAACCCAGGTTCACGGTCAGCCTCAGGCAGTATGGAATCCTCGCCGCATTGGCGATCATAATCGTGCTGTTCCAGATTCTCACCGACGGACGTCTGCTGCTGCCCGGCAACGTCAACAACCTGATTCAGCAGAACGCCTACGTACTGATTCTGGCCATCGGTATGGTCATCGTGATCATCGCCGGCCATATCGACCTCTCTGTCGGTTCGGTCGTCGCCATGGTCGGCGCCGTCACCGCGATCAGTATGGGTAGTTGGGGTTTGCCGTGGTGGGCAGCCGTGGTCATCGCGCTTCTGGTCGGCGCCCTGGTCGGCGCCTGGCAGGGCTTCTGGGTTGCGTTCGTCGGCATCCCGGCGTTCATCGTCACCCTCGCCGGCATGCTGATCTTTCGCGGGCTCACCCTGGTTCTCCTCACCGGCGGAACCATCAGCGGCCTGCCCTCCGAATTCACCGCCATCGGCGCCGGCTGGCTGCCCGCCTGGCTCGGAGAAGTCGGCGGCCGGGACGTGCTCACCATCGCCCTCGGTGTCCTCACCGCGCTCGCCCTGATCGTGCAGCAGCTGCGCACCCGCGCTACCTTGCTCAAGCTCGACCTGCCGCGCGAACCGATCGTGAGCCTGTGGGTCAAGAACGGCATCGCAGCCGTGGCCATCGTCTGGTTTGCCTGGCTGCTCTCGGGCTACAGCGGCACCCCGATCATTCTGATCGTGCTTGCCATGCTCATTCTCGGCTACACCTTCCTGCTCAACCAGACCGTGTTCGGCCGCCACGTCTACGCCATGGGCGGCAACCTGTTCGCTGCCAAAATGAGTGGCGTCAAGACCCAGTGGGTCGACTTCTTCATCTTCGTCAACATGGGTGTGCTCGCCGGTCTGGCTGGCATCGTCTCGACATCCCGCGCCGGCGGCGCTGTCGCCTCGGCCGGGCAAAACTACGAGCTCGACGCGATCGCCGCGGTGTTTATCGGTGGCGCCGCGGTGACGGGTGGTGTCGGCACGGTCGTCGGCGCTGTTATCGGCGCCTTGGTCATGGGTGTGCTCAACATGGGCCTGTCGATTCTCTCGGTGGATGCTGCCTGGCAGATGACCATCAAGGGCCTCGTTCTGCTGCTCGCCGTTGCCTTCGACATCTTCAACAAGCGCCGGGCTGGCGGCCGTTAACTTCGTCCAACTCCTGCGGTGCTCTGCCCGGTGAAACCAAACCTGAGGGGTGGTGAGTCGTGACCAGACTGGCCTCGCCACCCCTCGGCCTTCGGGGTGGCACGAGCAATGATCAGTTGCGTCGGTTCAACCTGTCGATGATCCTGACGATGATCCATCATTCGAGCGGATGCTCGCGCGCCGAATTGACGCGACGCACCGGCCTGAACCGGTCGACCATTTCAGCCCTCGTGGCCGAACTGGTCGACCTGGGCATGGCGTTCGAGGGTGAACCGGAAGACGTGCCCGGTCGGGTCGGACGCCCGAGCCTGCAAGTCTTTCCGAGCCCCAGAATCGCCGCGATCGCGGTGAGCCCTGACGTCGACGCGATCACCGTGGGACTGGTGGGGCTTGGCGGTGAGGTCATTCGTCGCATCCGCTTTGATACGGCCCGTATCCCCACCGTGATTGAAACGGTGAACGCGGTCAAGGCCATCGTCGACGGCATGCGCGGCGAGATCGAGAACAACTACAAGATTGCCGGCGTTGGCGTGGCCGTTCCCGGCCTGGTCGACACGGTCGACGGCCGAGTACTGATCGCTCCCCACCTGGGCTGGCGGGATAGTGCACTCACCGGCGCCCTCACTAAGGCCCTGCACTACCCCGTGTTCGCCGGCAATGACGCGAGCCTCGGTGCCATCGCCGAAAGCCTGTTCGGGGCGGCCCGCGGCACCAGCGACCTAGTCTACCTCAACGGCAGTGCGAGCGGTATCGGCGGCGGCCTCATCATCGGCGGCAGCCCGCTGCGCGGAACGAGAGGGTATGCCGGCGAACTCGGCCACACCCTGGTGAATTCCTCCGGGGTGCGCTGTCACTGCGGACGCATCGGCTGCCTCGAAACCGAGGTGAGCATGCCGCGCCTGCTCAGGGTGCTCGGCCTGCCCCGGGCTGATCAGGACGAACTCGACATCGCCCTCGGCGTCTCGCGCGACCCGGCGGTGCTGCGCGAAGTGGCCAGGCAGATCGACTTTCTCTCGGTGGCGATCTCGAACTTTGTGAACATGTTCGACCCAGAAATGGTCGTGCTCGGCGGCTTTCTCGGTTCCTTGCTGTCGGTGGGACGCGAGCGCCTGGCTGAAGCCGTGAGTGTGAGTTCCATCGGCAGTCTCGGGCACGCGGTGCTGCTCGAGCGGGCGCAGCTGCGCTCCAGGCTCATGATGGTCGGGTCGGCCGAGCTGGCCTTTGCCGGGCTGCTCGACGACCCGGCCGGGTATGTGCGGGGCCGCCCCGACCTTGGTATGTTGTCCTAAACACCAAATACCGTGAGGCGGTCCGAATGAACCAGACGAGCGAACACAATTGGGCCGGTAACTACCGCTACGCGGCACCCGTCGCGCACCCGGGGAGCATCGACGAGGTGCAGCAATTCGTCGCCGCGGCCACCCGGGTGCGCGCCCTCGGTTCGCGCCACTCCTTCAATGCGATCGCGGATTCCCCGGGCACGCTGATCGCGCTCGACCGCGTCGACGATGCCATCGTCATCGACCCGACCCTGCTGAGCGTCGAGGTTTCCGGCGGCACGACCTACGGCACGCTCGCCGTCGAGCTGCAACGGCAGGGCTACGCCCTGCACAACCTCGCGTCGTTGCCGCACATCAGCGTGGCCGGCGCTATCGCTACCGGCACGCACGGCTCGGGCGACCGCAACGGCAGCCTCGCGACCGCGGTGTCGGCCCTGGAGATCGTCACCGGCTCCGGGGAGCTGCTGCGGGTTGATCGGTCGACCCCCGACTTCGCCGGCATGGTGGTGGCACTCGGCGCCCTCGGCATCGTCACCCGGGTCACGCTCGATATTCAGCCGACGTTTGAGGTGCAACAGTTCGTCTACGAGAACCTGCCGTGGAGCAAAGTGCTGCAGCATTTCGACGCCGTGATGAGCAGCGCCTACAGCGTGAGCCTGTTCACCAACTGGCTCGGCGAAAACGTGGATCAGGCCTGGGTGAAGAGCCGGGGCGGCGACTTCACGGGTGCGGGCGAGTTCTTCGGGGGGACGGCGGCGACCGTGGGGCGGCATCCGCTGCCCGGTATTTCAGCGGTCAACTGCACGGAGCAGCTCGGCGTCGCCGGGCCGTGGTCGGAGCGACTCGCGCACTTTCGCCTGGCCTTCACCCCGAGCAATGGCGAGGAGCTGCAGAGCGAATACCACGTGCCGCGCGAGCATGCCGCCGCAGCAATCGAGGCGATGCGCGCTCTCTCCGCCCGGATCGCGCCGCTGCTGCTGGTCAGCGAGATTCGCAGCATCGCGGCCGACGACCTCTGGCTCAGCCCGAACTTCGAACGGGCCGGCGTGGCACTGCACTTCACCTGGAAGCCCGAGCAGGCCGCCGTTGAGGCGCTGCTGCCCGCGCTCGAAGCGGCACTGGCCCCGTTTGCGGTTCGGCCGCATTGGGGCAAGCTCTTTCAGACGGATGCCGAGACGCTCGCGGCCAGCTTCCCCCGACTCGACGATTTTCGCGCCCTCGCTGATCGGCTCGACCCGGCGAGCACGTTTCGTAACGACTTTTTGGAGCGAACGGTGTTCGGGGGCTGATCGCGCGTCTGCGAGCCTGGCCAATTCACGACACCACGATTTGGCAAACTACATGGATTTACGCACTCGGCACCCCTCATGGTGAAAGACGTGCTGGATCCCATCGCACCCTGACCCCGAGAGATCAACCGATCGATGGACGGGTGACGCGAATTTGTTGTTCCGGTGAACCGAGAGTGAATCGGGTGGGGCCTGCCCCAGCGGCGAAGCTGACACCAGTAGTGAGCTGGTATTCGCCGGAGAATCCCTGGACCGTGACCCTGCCCTCTGCGTCGGTCACCACGGTCGTGGGAGCCAGCCACCACTCGCCCTTGACCAGCCCGTGCAACGCTTGGTATGACGGCTTGGGAGTGCCGTCGGCACGCACCAGCCCGATCGGTGCGCCGAGCCAGGCACCTGCGTCGGTGATGCCCCAGTAGGTGATGGCCTCGACGGAGGGGTGCGACACCAGCGAGCGGTAGTGCCGCACGAGCTCGTCCGCTTGACGCGCCTCGCCCTCGGGAGTGGATGGCCAGTAGGGAATCTCGTAGTCGTTCAGGTCCACGATGTCGGCCGGCATGAGGTGGCCTGAGACAAGCGATGACTCGGTCAAATGCAGCGGCAGGCCGAACCGGGCGAAGCGGTCGACCATCTCGAGCATGCCGTCCTCGCCCCAGTATCCCTGATGCATGTGGGTCTGCAGCCCGAGGGCATCGATCTCAATGCCGGCCTCCAAAACCTCCTCGATGAGGTCCTCATAGGCGGCTGAGAGATCGAAGTCATTGAGCAGCAGCCTGGCTTGGGGATTGACCGCTCGCGCCTCGTCGAACGCCATGCGGATCATCGCAACGCGCCCCCTGGCGCGAGCCAGCGGCGTGATGCCATTGTCGCCGTTAGCGAACACGGGCATGATGACGACTTCGTTGATGGCGTCCCAGGTGTCGATGAGCCCCTCGAAGTCGGCAACATCGCGGCGGATGCGTTCGCGCTGCAGCCGCTCGACCTCCTGCAGCGACAGGCCGAGCAGCCAGTCGGGTTGCACCGTGTGCCAGACGAGCGGATGCCCCTTGAGGGTCACGCCCCGCTGGCGAAACCACCGCGCGGCTTGTTGCAGTCGAGCGGTGTCTGGTGCCCCGCGCACGGGCTCGAAGCGGCCCCAGTAAAACGGGAGTGTTGCCGTGTTGAAGAGGTCGGCATACAGCTCGGCCAGGCTCTCGGTGCCGATCTCGTCGGGCTCGCCGTTCGCAAGGCGGAGAAAATCGAATCCGATATTGCCAAAACCAAAGGCGTGGCTCACCTGCGAGACGACGACCTCGGCGTGCGCGAGGGGAACACCCGAGGCATCCGTCACGGTCACGACGGATGCGCAGATCCGATGGGTGGGTGCCGAGGCCGCCGAGAAAGCAGTGGAGCGCATCATTGCAGGGTCACTTTCTGGAATCGAATGTTGTCCCGCCAAACATATCTAGCTCTGTGTCAAATGAAAAGTTAGAATGCGATTGGCGCGGGGCCAGTGCTCGCCCGGACCACGAGTTCAGCGGGCAGCTGGACATGGTTGGGTATGTCCTCGCCGTCGAGCAACTTCACGAGCATGCGCAGGGCCTGTGCTCCCATGTCGTGCAGCGGCTGGGCCATGGTCGTCAGCGGCGGCTTCGAGCTCGCGGCTTCGGGAACGTCGTCGAACCCGATGACGGAAACGTCCTCCGGTACCCGAAGTCCGAGGTCGCGTGCCGCGTTCAGCACGCCGAGTGCGGACATATCGTTGGCGGCGAACACCGCGGTCGGCCGATCCGGACGCATCAGCAATTCGCGGGCCGTCTTGGCTGTCAAGGCAGTCTGGTATTCACCGTCGCAGACAAGCGTTGGGTCGAACGGTATGCCGGCCTGCTCCAGAGACTCGCGGTAGCCGGCCTCACGCAACTGGGCCGATGCAAGGTCGGTGCGCCCGCGGATATGGGCAATGCGGCGGTGTCCCAACTCGATCAGGTGTCCGGTGGCGACCCGGGCGCCACCGATATTGTCCGAGTCGATCGTGGAAGGTCCGCCCGGCCCGTCATGCGGGTCAATAGCGACGACCGGGATCGAGGTCGTCGGCATGAGCAACGTCGGCGTGACGATGATGGCACCGTCGATGAGCGTGCCGGCCAGGCGGGATAGGGATCGGCGTTCCCAGCCAGCACTGATCCCGCCCGGAGCGAGGGCCGAATACGCGAGTAACTCATAGCCGGTCCCGGTGGCAGCCGTCGAGATGCCCTTGAGAAGTTCGGCCGAGAACGACTCGAATTCAGGGACGAGGATTCCGATCACGTTGGTGCGCTGTCGCCGCAAACTCGCCGCCACGAGGGAGGTCTCATAGCCGAGTGCGGCGACGACTTCTGTCACTCGCTTGAAGGTCGCGGGCGCGACACCGTAGCGCCCATTGACAACCTTTGACACCGTCGGCACGGAAACGCCGGCTTCGCGAGCGACGTCGGCGATTGTCACTCGCCCGAGCAGGGGGGATCGGTTGACATCGCTGTTCATAATGCTCAGGGTACAGCGCGGTGGGACACCCCCGACTCACTGCCGCCGTGAGAATTTGTTGACCCGCTAAACATACCCTGCTAGCCTTCACCTGACCGGTGGATAACGATATCCAAACAGTGCCACCGGCGGCCTATGCAAAGGAGCATAAAGTGCGCACTGCCCATCTCCTCACCGTCGCCGCCCTGGCGGTGGCTTCACTGGTGGTCGTCCCCACCGGAGCGTTCGCTGCGCCCGCGCCGCCGGCGGACCCGAGCGCCTCGCAGCACTCGGCCGTCATAGGGGAGGACACCCTGCGTGGCCTCGCCGAAGAGGCCGGCATTGAGTTCGGCGTCGCCGTGAACGCGGACCTGTTGGCGAAGAACGGCAAGTATCGCAACATCGTCAACACCCAGTATTCCAGCGTGACGGCCGAGAACGTCATGAAGTGGGAGGCCGTCAACCCGGCGCCTGGCGTGTACGACTGGGCGCCGGCGGAGGCGCTCATCGCCAACGCTGAGGCCAACGGCCAGGTCGTCCGCGGGCACACCCTCGTGTGGCACAACCAGCTGCCGGCCTGGCTCACGACCGGCCAGTTCAGCGCTGAGGAGTTGCGCGCGATCCTGGAAAACCACGTCCGGACCGTTGCCGAGCACTTCGCCGGCGATATCCAGCAGTGGGACGTCGTCAACGAGATTTTCAACGACGATGCCACGGGGAGCTTTCGCGAGACGCTCTGGTACCAGGCGTACGAGGAGCTGGGTCTGCCTGGCGAGCAATACGTCGCCGACGTGTTTCGCTGGGCGCACGAGGCCGACTCCGCGGCCCTCCTGTTCTACAACGACTACAACCTCGAGTTCACGGGGCCCAAGAGCAACGCCGCGTACGCGTTCGTCCAGGAACTGTTGGCCGACGACGTGCCGATCCAGGGTGTTGGCTTCCAGAGCCACCTGGACACCCAATATGGCTTCCCCGACCTGCAGAGCAACCTGCAGCGGTTCGCTGACCAGGGCATCGAGGTCGCACTGACCGAGGTGGATGTGCGCACCTTCGTTACCCAGAAGTCGAACGGTACCTACACCAACACACCGGCGGACGCAGCGGAGGGCGCCGAGCAGGTGGAGTATTGGGTGCGCACCCTCGAGGCGTGCCTGGCCGTCGAGGCGTGCAACTCCTTCACGGCGTGGGGTGTCTCGGACGCGAACTCGTGGATCCCGGGCTGGTTCACCGGACAGGGTGCCGGGCTGATCTTCGACGTGCACTCCAATCCCAAGCCGCAGTACGAGGCGCTGCGTGAGGCACTGCGGAACGCCGCTTGAATACCTCATAAGGCAGCAGTTCACGTTCAGCAGCAGTCGATTCGAAACGCACGGGGGCACATCCATCCGGGCGTGTACCTGGTGGCTTTGCCGCCCAGGTCTGTCGCGGTCCCGAGTTGATCGTGGTCGCCGATGGACATCGGTCCGGCCGCAAAGTCACGGTCGGCAGAGTCTCTTTGTGGGCTGTCGTCGAAGTAGAAAACGTTATCGAAATCGATATCGATATCGATTGACAACGACGGAGCCATCCTGAGAGGCTCTGTGTGCACCAGGTAAGTAACGAATGTCACCTATCCCTATCAAGGAGATTCCACAATGAAGCGGAAAAATCGATTCGCGGGTATTCTCGCGCTGGCCGCAAGTACCGCACTGCTCGCCTCCGGTTGCGCCAGCGGCGGAGACAGCGGTCAGGGCGACACCGTCGCCCTGACTTTCTGGCAGAACTCAACGACCGGAGAAGGCAAGGCCTACTGGGAAAAGACGATCGCCGAGTTCGAAGCTGTAAACCCGAAGGTCACTATCGAGATGCAGTCCATCCAGAACGAAGAGATGGATGGAAAGCTCCAGACCGCGCTGAACTCCGGCGATGCACCGGACATCTTCATGGCTCGCGGCGGCGGCAAGCTGGCGGACGTTGTAGCGGCCGGACAGGCCATGGACATCACCGATTCCATTGCCGACGCCACCAAAGCGGCAGTCCCCGAAGGCGTACTCAGCGCGTTCGCGATTGACGGCAAGATCTACGGCATGCCGACCGCTGTGCTCCCTGGTGGCATCTTCTACAGCAAAGACCTCTTCGCGGAGGCCGGCATCGATGCGGTGCCAACGACGTTGGATGAGCTTGACGCTGCGGTGGACAAGCTCAAGGCCACTGGTGTGGCGCCGATCGCCGTGGGTGCGAAGGACGCCTGGCCCGCTGCGCACTGGTACTACTTCTTCGCGCAGCGAGCGTGCTCGCAGGACGCTATGAACGAGGCCGCCAAGACCAAGACGTTCGACGACTCGTGCTGGCTGAAGGCGAGTGAGAACATGCAAACATTTGTGAAGACCGAGCCGTTCAACCAAGGCTTCCTCACCACCTCGGCGCAGCAGGGGGCAGGCAGTTCGGCTGGCCTCCTGGCCAATCACGAGGCAGCGATGGAGCTCATGGGGGCCTGGAACCCGGGTGTGATCGCCAGCCTGACCCCTGACCAGAAGCCGCTACCCGACCTCGGCTGGTTCCCCTTCCCCGAGGTGACAGGCGGCGACGGTACGCCGGGCGCGATGATGGGTGGCGTGGACGGATTCACCTGCTCAGCACAGGCTCCCAAGCAGCAGTGCACCGATTTCCTCAACTTCTTCATGCAGAAGCAACAGCAGGAGGGGTACGCAAACGCGTTCCACACTCTTCCGGCCAACACCGAAGCCCAGGGCGTCGTTTCTGATAGCGCTTTGCAGTCCATCCTGGCTGCCTACAACGACGCACCATACGTGACGGTGTGGCTGGACACTCTGTTCGGACAAAACGTGGGCACCGCGCTGAACACCGGCGTCGTCGACATGCTTGCCGGCAAGGGTGGGGCAGCGGACCTGGTTTCAGGCGTCAACGCGGCAGCAGCCAAGGGATAACTCGAACCCATGAGAAAAGAGTCCGCAGGCGCCGCGTCGTTGACCGACGAGCGGCCGATGCCGGGCACGAAGAAGGTTGGGGATGGCGCACCTCGTGCGTCGTCCCCGGCCACACCGCGCCCCACACGAAAGACGGCAGACTGGCGTAAGCGCCTGGAGATCACGATCCTCTCCGGGCCGGCAATCATCGTCTTCGTCAGCTTCGTGATCCTTCCCGTCATCCTGGCCGCGTACTACGGCTTTTTTCGCTGGAAGGGCTATGGGCCGGCAACCGACTTCGTCGGCTGGGGCAACTATTTCATCATCTTCGCAGACAGCGCATTCCACGAAGTGGTGCTGCACAATGGCATCATCGTCGTGCTGTCATTGGTTTTCCAGCTGCCGGTCGCGATCTTTCTTGCACTGCTGCTCAACCAGAAAATCCGAGGACGATCCCTTATACGAGTTCTGATCTTCGTGCCGTACATCATCTCGGAGGTTATCGTCGGCATCGGGTGGGGACTGATGCTCCAGACCAATGGCGCGGTGAACGACCTCCTGGCCGCTGTCGGGCTAGGGGCGTTCAGGGCCGACTGGCTCTCGGATCCCAAGATCGCCATTTGGTCGCTGATGGTCATCATCACCTGGAAGTACGTCGGCTTTGCGGTCATCCTGTTCCTCGCCGGACTTCAAAGCATCCCCGAGGAGCTTTTTGAGGCAGCGTCGATTGACGGGGCGACCTACTGGCAGGTGCAGCGCCACATCACCCTGCCGCTGCTCGGCCCGACACTGCGAATCTGGGCATTCCTCTCGATCATCGGGTCGCTCCAGTTGTTCGATCTCGTCTTCATTATCTGGGGCCAGTACGTCGCTTCGACAGCGGGAACATCGACCATGGCGACATATATGGTCGCGAACGGTCGTACGTCGGGCAACTTCGGCTACGGCAGCGCCGTCGCGGTCGTCATGTTCCTGATCTCACTCGTCATTGCGCTGACCTATCAGCGCTTCGTATTGCGACGCGACACGGCTGGCGCGCTCACTGAGAGGCAGAAATAATGTCCACAATGACGAGTGTGAGGCCAATGCTCGAAGAGGAACTGCCCGAGGTGCGCGGCACTCGCGAACGCCAGAAGTGGGGCAACCCCGTCACCTACTTCATCGCCTTCCTGTTCATCGCCCTGAGCCTGGGTCCGGTTCTCTACATCGTGACCGGGGGCTTCCGCGACAATTCCCAGATCACCTCGTCGCCCGCAGGGTTTCCGACTCCGTGGCGTTTCGACAACTATCTCAACGTCTTGTCGAGTGCGACCTTCTGGCAGCAGATCGGCAACTCGGCCATCGTCGGTCTCACGACGACGATCGGCGTCGTGGTGCTGGGTGTGATGGTCAGCTTTGTACTTGCTCGCTACCACTTTCAGGGGCGCGCGGCGATGTATTCCCTGTTCGCGGCCGGCCTTATGTTTCCGATGACCGTTGCAATCACGCCGCTTTATATCCTGGTCAAGGACCTCGGGCTGATGAACAGCCTGGCCGGTGTGATCCTGCCGCAAATTGCGTTCGGCCTGCCAGTGACCGTCATTATCCTGGTGCCGTTCCTCAAAGCGATTCCCGATGAGATTGAGGAGGCCGCATCGATTGACGGTGCGAGCCGCCTCGGCTTCTTCTTTCGCATGGTCGTGCCGTTGTCGATTCCTGGCGTCGTGACCACCGGCATCCTCGCCTTCGTCGCCAGCTGGAACAGCTACCTACTGCCGCTGTTCATCCTGAGCGACCAATCGACCTACACCCTGCCACTGGGTGTGCAGGCGTTCGCCTCGCAGTATTCGGTGGATACGGCCAGCGTCCTGGCTTTCACCTCCCTCTCCATGATTCCGGCGCTCATTTTCTTCACACTGTTCGAGCGCCGCATTGTCGGCGGATTGACCGGGGCGGTCAAGGGCTGAGCCGTACGCGCAGTGCTGGCCGTGACGTGCTGCTTGCGCGCGGTGGACTAACCGCATATTTGACCCTGAATGAAAGTGATGAATTCGTGACTGAAACAGTCTTAGCTATGCCCGAGGTGTCGGAACGCGTACGCGCGCTCCATGCTCGGATGACTCTCGAAGAGAAGCTCGCTCAGATCGTCGGCTACTGGCTGGACCAGAACGGCGTCGTCGCACCCATGCAGGGTGAGATGGCTGCGGGGCAGAAGGCGTCTACCGACCTCGCCGAGGTGACCAGGCATGGCATCGGGCACTACACCCGCGTCTATGGCACACGCCCGGTTGAGCCGGCGGAACGCGCCGCCTGGCTGTGGGCTGAGCAGCGCCGCCTCAAGCGCGAGACGCGACTGGGAATCCCCGCGCTCGTGCACGAAGAGTGCCTGACCGGACTCGCCGCATGGAAGGCGGCCACGTTCCCGACGCCGCTCGCCTGGGGCGCCTCGTTCGACCCAGCGTTGGTACAGGAGATGGCCGGCGTCATCGGCGAGTCAATGAAAGAACTGGGCATTCACCAAGGGCTGGCCCCCGTGCTCGACGTGATCCGTGACCCCCGCTGGGGTCGGGTCGATGAGTGCATCGGAGAGGATCCCTATCTCGTCGGCACCGTCGGCACGGCGTACGTGCGCGGCCTTCAGGGAGCTGGGGTGCATGCGACGTTGAAACACTTCCTCGGATACTCCGCATCGCGCGCCGGTCGTAATCATGCGCCGGTACACGCCGGCCCACGAGAGATCGCGGACGTCTTCCTGCCGCCGTTCGAGATGGCGATCCTCGACGGCGGCGCGAAGTCCGTCATGAATTCGTATACCGACATCGATGGAATTCCGATGGCGGCCAATGGCGACTACCTCACCGGTGTACTTCGCCAGAAAATCGGATTCACCGGCGTTGTCGTCGCCGACTACTTCGCAGTGGCTTTCCTTGAGGTCATGCATGCCGTCGCGGCCGATCGAGGCGAGGCAGCGGCGCTAGCGCTCGAAGCGGGCATCGACATCGAACTGCCAACCGCCGACGCCTACCTGCAGCCCCTAGCTGATCGCATCCGTGCGGGAAAGTTCGATGTGGCCTATGTCGACCGCGCGGTGTTGCGTGCTCTCGCGCAGAAGGAAGAATTGGGGCTGCTCGATGCTGATGCCTTCGAGGGTGATGCGCCAACGGACATCGACCTCGACTCGCCGCGGCACCGCGAGCTGGCCCGCCGGCTCGCCGAGGAATCCGTCGTGTTGTTGTCGAACCACGGCGTTCTCCCCCTGGAAGGTCGGGCACGACCACTCTCGAAGGTTGCGGTCATCGGCCCCAATGCGCATCGTGCTGAGGCGCTGCAGGGCTGCTACTCCTTTGCGAACCATGTTCTCTCCGGCTATCCCGATCTCCCGCTCGGCTTCGAGATCCCGACGGTACTGGACTCGCTCCCCGGTGCCTTCGAAGCGGCCGGCCTCGCCGTTCCGGCGTTCGTCTACGCCGAAGGTTGCGCCGTCGAGGACGACGACGACTCCGGCTTCGATGCAGCAGTGCACGCTGCGTCGTCGAGCGAACTGGCCATTGTCGTCGTGGGAGATCAGGCGGGGCTCTTTGGTCGAGGCACCGTCGGCGAGGGCAACGACTCCGAATCTCTAGAGCTACCCGGTGTGCAACGCCAACTGGTCGAGGCCGTGATCGCGACCGGAACACCGGTCATCATGGTGCTGTTGACCGGGCGGCCGTACGCGATCGGGTGGGCCGTTGAGGGCGCAGCCCCGGCTGCCGTGCTTCAGGCATTCTTTCCCGGCGAGGGCGGCGGTCAGGCAATTGTCGACATCATCACGGGCCGGGTGAATCCGTCGGGGCGCCTTCCGGTTTCGATGCCGCGCTCGGCCGGCGCGCAGCCGTATTCGTACCTGCACCCGATTCTGGGCGGGCCGTCCGACGTCACCGCGACCGATTCGACGCCGCTATTCCCCTTCGGATTCGGCCTGTCGTACACTTCCTTCGACTATTTTGACCTCGACGTCGATACTGCCGTGGCGGCCGGCGGCGTCTTCACGGCCGCGGTGACGGTGTCCAACACCGGCGCCGTTCGTGGCTCCGAGACAGTGCAGCTGTACGGGCACGACGTGCACGGCACGGTGGCCCGGCCGGTGGTGCAAATGCTTGGCTACTCCCGCGTGGAACTCGATGCGGAGGAGTCCGTGCGTTTGACCTTCTCGGTTCCGGCGAGTCGATTCGCTTTCAGCGACCGGCGCATGGTCAAGGTCGTTGAGCCCGGCGATGTCGAGGTGTGGTTCGCTTCGCACTCGGCCGCCTCGGATGGTGCGCGGGCAGAAGAGGCCACCAACGGCGCGATCGTCAGCGAGAAAACAGCACGGGTGCGACGCATTCCCGGTGTGTCAACGGCCCGCGCCATCGTTGCGATCACCGGCGATGTTCATGAGGTCACCGCGGCGAATCTGCGCATGGTGGATGTTCGTCAAGACGCGCTGGTGCGATCATCGGTGTCGGCCTGAACATGAACGACGAAAAACCTCCCCTCCATCCACCTCACGAATCAAGGGAGTACGCACCAATGCCCCAGGCACGGATTGCCATCGATCGTACGATGCTCGTCGCCCCGATCAATCGCCGCATCTTCGGTTCCTTCGTCGAGCACCTGGGCCGGTGTGTCTATGACGGCATCTATGAGCCCGGTCACACAACGGCCAATGAAGACGGGTTTCGGCTGGATGTGGTTGATTTGGTCAAGGAGCTGGGGTCATCGACCATCCGCTACCCAGGGGGAAATTTCGTCTCCGGCTACCGCTGGGAGGACGGTGTCGGGCCCAAGGACGAGCGTCCGGTGCGCCGCGACCTGGCCTGGCATTCACTCGAAACCAATCAGGTCGGCCTGGACGAGTTCGCGCGTTGGTGCAAGCTGACGGGCTCCGAGCTGATGATGGCCGTCAATCTCGGTACGCGGGGAATCGAAAATGCGCTGGATCTGCTGGAGTACGCCAATCATCCGTCTGGCACCGCGCTCAGCGACCAGCGCATTGCCAACGGTACGAGTGCGCCGCACGACATTCGTATGTGGTGCCTGGGCAATGAGATGGATGGGCCATGGCAGACCGGCTATCTGTCGGCCGATGATTACGGCAAGTTGGCCGCCCGCACGGCGCAGGCGCTGAAGGCCGCCGACAAGAACCTGGAGCTCGTGGTCTGTGGGTCCTCGGGGTCAACGATGCCGACTTTTGGTGACTGGGAGCGCACCGTCCTCGAGCATAGCTACGAGCACGTCGACTATATCTCCGCGCACGCCTACTATCAGGAGCGCAATGGGGACCTGGGTTCGTATCTCGCGTCGTCGCTGGATATGCAGTATTTCATCGACACCGTCGTGTCGACGGCCGATCACGTGAAGAACAAGCTGCAGAGCAAGAAAACGATCAAGATCTCGTTCGACGAGTGGAACATCTGGTACCTCGACGAGCATCAGGCCTCTGAGGAAGTCAACGACGAGTGGCGCATTGCACCGCGCCAGCTCGAAGACACCTATTCGGTAGCGGATGCCGTGGTGCTGGGCAACCTGCTGATCACGTTGCTGAAGAATCACGACCGGGTCGGGTCGGCATCGCTGGCTCAACTGGTGAACGTGATTGCGCCGATCATGACGGAGCCGGGTGGGGCATCCTGGCGTCAAACCACGTTCTTCCCATTTTCGGTCACGTCGCGGCTGGCCCGCGGCGAGGTGTTGCGGCCCCGAATCGACGTCGGCAGGTATGAGACTGCCGTTTACGGCGCGGCTCCGCTGGTGGATTCCGTGGCGACCTTTGACGAGGAAAGCGGCCGGGCTGCGGTGTTCCTGGTGAACCGCAGCCAGACCGAGTCGCTGCAGGTGACGATCGATGTGGCCGAGCTGGGCGCATCCGTTGTCGATGAGGCGGTCAGTCTGCACGATTCCGACGCGTATGCCAAGAACACGCTGGCAGATCAGACCAGGGTCGGCCTGCAGGCGCTGGCCGGTGCTGTTCTCACGGATGGGGTGCTGACCGTGACGCTACCCCCGGTCTCCTGGTCAGCGATCGCCCTCAAATGACGCAGGGACTGAAGCCGACCAGGACCTTCGTCGGCGCCACCGGCATTCAACATGAGATCGCGGGCTTCGGCTACCGCGCCGTCATCACCGAGCTCGGTACGTGCCTGCGCGAGCTGGAATTTCTGGGTCGTGAACTCATCGTCAGCTTCGCCGTCGACGAACCCATGATCGCTTATCGCGGGGCCTTGGCAGCGCCCTGGCCCAACCGGATTGCGGATGGGCAGTATGAGGCCAACGGCATCGTGCACCAGCTGCCGATCAATGAACCGAGCCGTAATTGCGCACTGCACGGCCTGGTTTTTAACCAGCGCTGGCACCTCGTCGCGCACACGTCCGATGCAGTGACGCTGGGCCTGGACCTGCTGCCGAGCATCGGCTACCCGTTTCACCTTGCGTTCAGCGTGACGTATTCCGTGACGGCCTCCGGGCTGCGCACCTCGGTCGAGGCCACGAATCTGGGTACAGCCACTGCGCCATACGGGGTGTGCCCGCACCCCTACCTGCGCGCCGGTGCCTCACCCCTGAACAGTTGGACCCTGTCTCTTCCCGCGGATCGATACCTTGAAGTCAGTGCCGACCGGTTGCTCCCGCTCGCGTTGGCTCCGGTGCAGAATAGCACCTTTGATTTTCGTCAGCCGCGCGAGATCGGATCGACTGAAATCGATCATGCTTTCACCGCACTGAGTCGCCACGACGGACTGGCCAGCGTCGAATTGCGGGAACGCGACGGGGCAGGCGTGGCCATGACATTTGATGATTCATGCTCGTGGGTTCAAATTCACACCGCTGACCTTCCGGGCGGAGGTCATGACCGGTTAGGCCTCGCCGTCGAACCGATGACGTGCGCTCCGGACGCTTTCAATTCCCATGACAGTTTGGTGAACCTGACGGCTGGAGCTGTGCATCAGGCGAGGTGGACGATCAGCGCCATCCTGTAAGGGCCCGTTCGTGGGACCCGGCACGGACGACGGGTTTCGCGAACGCGTCCTGTGACGAGTTCAGCTCGGCAGGTGCACACCGACGCTCGTGCCAAAGGATGCGATGGTTCGCGCGACGACCTCGGCAGCGGGGGCATCCCAAATGTCCCGGTTGAATATTTCGACCTCGATGTCACCCGTGTAGCCGGCCGCGAGCACGGCTCGCGTGATTGCCTCGAAGTCAATCACGCCGTCGCCGGGGTAGTGCCGCGCGAGCAGCACGTCGGCGGGCAGCGGGGTGGCCCAGTCGCAGACCTGGTAGCTCGCGATGTAGCCGCCGGCGCCGGCGCGCGCGATCTGAGCGAAGAGCTGCGGGTCCCACCAGACGTGGAAGGTGTCGACGACGACGGCAACGGCATCCGCTCCGAACTGCTCGGCGATGTCTAGCGCCTGCCCGAGCGTGGAGATCACGGCCCGGTCGGAGGCATACATGGGGTGCAGAGGTTCGATCGCGAGGGTGACCCCGGCCGCGCGGGCCTCGGGGGCGAGCTCACCGAGAGCATCGCGCACACGTTCTCGCGCTCCAGCAAGGTCGCGGGAGCCATCGGGCAGACCACCGGCTACGAGCACGAGTGTTGGGGCGCCGAGCGCTGCGGCCTCGGCCAGGGCTCGGCGGTTGTCGTCGATGGCGGCCCGGCGCGCGGGGCCTTCCGCCATGGTGAAGAACCCACCGCGGCAGAGGCTCGACACGCGGAGCCCGGCTTCGGCCACGAGTCGAACGGCTTTGTCGAGGCCGACCTCGGCCACGGGCTCGCGCCAGAGGCCGAGGCTCTCGGCTCCGGACTCGGCGCTGAGGCGCACGGCTTCGGCGAGCGAGGCATATTTAATGGTGGCCTGGTTGAGCGAGAATCGGGGGTGCGGGGGTGCGATCACGAGACTCATACGTCGATTCCGTTCAGGGTCAGCATGCCGCGCCAGCGGGTGGCAGCGAGTTCGGGGCGTTCGAGGGCGCCGGAATCGTTGGCGAGGCGCACGATTTCGGACAGGTGCGGCAGGCTGCGCGTGGCGTGCAGGCCGCCCACCATGCTGAAAGCGGCCTGGTGGCCGTTCAGCCACGACATAAAGGCGACGCCGGTCTTGTAATAGAACGTCGGTGCCGCGAAGATCTGTCGGGACAAGGCCTCGGTCGGGCCGAGAATGCGGGCGTATTCGGCCGGGTTGTTGGCGTCCAGCGCTTGGATGGCTGCCGAGGCATTTGGGGCGACAGCGGCGAAGGCGCCGAGCAGGGCATCGGAATGGGCAGTGCCGTCGCCGGCGATGAGACCGACGTAGTTGAAATCGTCGCCGGTGAACATGCGCGCCGACGCGGGCAAACGCGAGCGTACGGCGATCTCTGCATCGGCATCGAGCAGGCTCATCTTGATGCCAGCCACGTGCTCGTGGTTTTCCTCGATGATCGCCAGCACTGTCTCGGCGGCCGGAGCACTGTCGGCCGAACCGAAGTACGTGGCGAGCTGCGGATCGAAAGCCGCGCCGAGCCAATGCAGGGTGACCGGCGTGCTCGCCGCCCCCAGTACCTCGCGATACACGCGGCGATAGTCGTCAGCGGATGTCGCGGCGCGGGCCAGGTGACGGCTGGCCATCAAGACGACGCCGGCACCGGCATCCTCCGTGAAGTGCAGTTGCTGCTTGTAGGCGTCAATGACGGCGTCGAGGGAGATCTGCTCGTCTTCGACGTGGTCGGTGTTGACGCCGACCACGAGCGCGCCGCCGACCGAACGGGCCGCGGCCGCGCTGTGGGTGACCAGCTCGCGGGTGGCTGCGGGGTCGAGGCCCATGTTGCGCTGCGCCGTGTCCATGGCGTCGGCGACACCGAGCCCCCACGACCAAACGTGGTGGCGAAAGGCGAGGGTGGCATCCCAATCGATATCGGCGGGGGAGCCTGGAACGTTGTCGGCCCAGTTCCGTGGAATGACGTGCGCTGCGGCGTACGCCACGCGCGACCTGAGCGGCGCGCGTGGCTTCGCGAACGCGGATGACGAATGCAGCGGCGTGCGCCGGGTAGCCCCGTGCGCGTCGAGCAGTACGAGGTCGGTCATGACTGGACGAGGCTCGGGGCTACTTCGGGCAGGGTGACGAGGGGCAGGTCGATGCGACGGCGGGTTGCCGAACTCACCAGGCCCTGCTCGGCGAGCTGCACGCCGCGCGCGCCGGAGAGTAGGTCGAACTCGTTGGGGCCGTCTTCGACGACGTGGCGGATGAACTCCTCCCACTGGGTCTTGAAGCCGTTTTCGAACACGTCGTTGTCGGGCACCTCGAGCCAATCGGTCGCGTAGTCGTGGGTTTCGGCCAGGTCAGGGTTCCAGACCGGCTTCGGCGTGGCGTTGCGCGGCTGAATCTTGCAACCGAACAGGCCGACGACAGCGCTGCCGAGGGTGCCGTCCACCTGGAATTCGACGAGTTCGTCGCGGTTGACGCGCACGGTCCAGCTCGAGTTGAGTTGGGCGACGATACCGCCCTCGAGTTCGAAGATGGCATAGGCGGAGTCGTCACTGGTGGCCTCGTATAGATCGCCGCTCTCGTCGACCCGGGTGGGGATGTGCGTGATGGCGCGGGCATAGACCGATTCAACCCGGCCGAACAGGTTCTCGAGTATGTAGTTCCAGTGCGGGAACATGTCCACGATGATGCCGCCACCGTCTTGCTTGCGGTAGTTCCAACTAGGACGTTGGGAAGGCTGCCAGTCTCCCTCGAACACCCAATAGCCGAATTCGCCGCGCACGCTCAGAATGCGGCCGAAGTAGCCGGAGTCGATGAGGCGTTTGAGTTTCTGGAGGCCGGGCAGATAGAGCTTGTCGTGCACGACGCCGTTCTTGACACCCGCAGCCTCGGCCAGTGCGGCCAGTTCGAGGGCTTCCTCAAAGGTCTCTGCTACGGGCTTCTCGGTGTAGATCGCCTTGCCGGCCGCGATGGCCTTGCGGAGGGCGGAGGCGCGGGCCTTTGTCACCAGAAAATCGGCGTAGATCTGCCAGCGCGGGTCGGCGAGGGCCTCGTCGAGGTCGGTCGTATAGTGCTCGATGCTGTGTTTGGCGGCGAGCTCCCGAAGGGTCTTCTCATCGCGGCCCACGAGGATGGGCTCGACCTGCAGGCGGTCACCGTTTTTGAGCAGCACGCCGCCCTGCTCGCGGATGGCGAGGATCGAACGCACGAGATGCTGGCGGTAGCCCATACGCCCGGTGGCGCCGTTTACGATGATGCCGATGGTCGTCTCTGACACGGGGTCCTCTTTCTCTTGGGAAATGAACGAGGCCGAGAAGGCCTATTCTGCGGCATCGGGCTGACTGGAAAGCGTTTACCCACACTCTAGAGTGCGTTTTCAATTGCCGCAATGCGAGGGGGGAGTTGCGGGTAACTCGAGGGCAACGCGATGGCTGAACTTAGTCGAAATTCGTCGCCCAGGGGCCGCGGCCGTGATGCCGCAGGGGAATGGAGGCTGCGACCCATGGTCGGACGATGAGTTCGAGCGGACTACTCCAGGGCGCCGGACCCCGCGTGCTTCAAGACCAGCTTCGGAACACTCTGGGTGGGCTCGATGCGCTCGTGATGCGTCGCATCCCAGGTGACCGAGTCGCCCAGAGGTATGTCGGCGTTTGTGTTGTAGGCGGCGAGCAGGTCGACCCGCTGATGCTTCGACGAGCCATTCACGAACGAGCCGCGTTCTTCGAGCATGGTGCCGCCCCAGTTGTGGATGAGAGCGGACGCCTCAAGCCCGTCACCGAGCTCGAAGTAGTTGTTCTCGGCCAGGATTTCTGATTCCTTGCCGGCCCCCCAGCCATACTGGTAGTACCCGCCTTCGTTGGTTTCGTTGTAGTAATTGTTGTAGATGTGGACCTGACCGAAACGCACTCGGGGCGTGCGCTGGCCGGTGTTCTCGAACAAATTGTGATGCAGGGTGACCCGCAGTGCTCCGCGGTCGGTCGTGCGGCTATCAGAACTGCCGATGATCATGACCTTGTCGTGGTCTGTGAAGGTGTTCCAGGACACCGTCACGAGGTCGGATTCGTTCGTTATGTCCAGAAGGCCGTCGTGTACCTCGTACTTCTGGCCGAAGTACGTCGGCAGGGACTCTGGCGGGTTTTCTCCATCGTTGAGGGATACATGGTCGATCCAGACGTGGGTCGACTCAAAGATGGAGATGTTGTCGAATTCCGAGTTCCAGTTGCCGCCGAAGTCGTTGGGATCCCAGGCCGGGAAACAGTCGTAGGCATCTGCTATCTCGAGATTGCGCACGATGACGTTGTCGGAGCCGCGGATGGTCAAGGAGCCATTCACGATGCCCGAGGTGTCTCCGACGCCCACGAGGGTGACGTTGCTGCCGATGTATTGGCGCACCTGGTCGTCCTGGATTCCGTTGGAACGGTCACGGGCTTCTTCAAGCGGCCCTGTCGGGTTGTTCGCGCCCCAGGTGGCCGGATCGTATTGGTTCAGGTAGGCCTCGAGGCTATAGCTGGGGTCGGCGTAGGCGGCGCACGTGAGGAGGCCGCCGTTCGTCGTCTCGTTGGCGTTGACCGTGCTGTCGAGGTAGATCATGCGATCGGTGGTATCGCCACGGGCGCTGTCGCCACCCAGAGCATCGCGCAGGCCTTGCCAGGTGTTGACTCGGTAGATGTTTTCCGGGGCGGCGGCTGCACCTCCGGTCGTGCCCCCTTCGGCGGATGCCCAGCCGTCACTGTCGGACAGGACTTGCTGGCCGAGGTCATGCTGGGACGGGGTGGCGGCCTCCCTGGATTGCGGTTGGGGAGGCCGCACGGTTGGCTCCGCTTGCACGGGACCGGTGATCGTGGCGGCGGTCAGTCCGACCGCGAGTAGCGCAGTTATTCCTGCCTTGTGCATGAAGCAAGCTCCTCTTCGTTGAGTAAGCGTCGTCATCGGAGAAAACGCTTTCCCACCCTGTCAGTGCCACTCGAAGAAGTCAACAGACACGGTCGGGGTTAGTCCCCAGCGCGTACTAACGGCGTGCTCGCTCGCACGATCACGCGGGTGCCAACGGTCACCACCGAATCGCTCGTTGTCGCCGTGGAGGACAGCGCGAGCTCCACGGCTCGCATGCCGACCTCTTCGAGGGGGATGTTCACCGTAGTGAGGGCTGGCGTTACGTCCCGAGCCATCGGAATGTCGTCGAACCCGGCAACGGCGATGGAGTCTGGTGCGCTACGGCCGCCTTCACGGAGGGCGGACATCGCTCCGACGGCCATGACGTCGCTTACGGCAAAGACCAGCTGCACCGCCTCGATGCCCTTTGTGAGCAGCTCCTGAGCTGCCGCGAACCCGCCGTCTCGGGTGAACTCGCCCCGGGTGATGTGATCAGGGTGGATCGCGATGCCGTGCTCGGCGAGTCCGTCGGCGAACCCGGAAAGCCGATCGCCACTCGTCATGAGGCCGCGGTCTCCGCCGATCGCGGCAAATCGTCGATATCCCTGTTCGAAGAGAACGTTGGCGAGCCGCCGCGCCCCCGCGTAGTTGTCGACGACCACGGCGCTGAATGGGAGCTCGCGCTGGCTGATCAGCACGACCCGGCCACCCGTGTTTGTAAACGCAGTTAGCTCAGCCACCAGCGCGTCCTGAGATCGTGGCCCTTCGAAGCGGCTGCCGGTGAGAATAATTACGCGCGGTCGCTGTCCGCGCAGCGTGCGAACGAGTTGAAGTTCCCGTGCGGAGCTGCGTTCAGTGACCGCCATCGTCACGATCAGACCCTGAGCCTCGGCACCGCGAATGACGCCGGCAGCAATGGACGAGAAATACGGGTCAGCGATGTTGCTGACGAGCAGAGCCACCGTAGAAGACGCGCCCTTTGCTACGGCTTGGGCGGAGAGATTGGGACTGTAATCGAGCCGCGCCGCCGCCTCGTGCACGCGTTGTCGATAATCGTCGTTGACTTTGCGCGCGCTTCCGTTAAGCGATCGGGATGCAGTGGCAAGCGAGACGCCGGCTTCACGGGCGACATCATGGAGGGTGGCGGGTGCTGTCTTCGGCCGTTCCGGCATGCGCTGTGTCCTTTCGTGACCGAGAGAGGTGCTCTACGTTGGAAAGCCTATTCCGAAATGATTCAGTTGTTCGGATTCGACAGTCGAAATGTGGAATTTTCCGGTCGTTTCCCGGGGAATGCGGCAGGAACAGCGATCTTGTCTCGGCTACATCCAGGTCGACATCCTAAAAAATATTTGCGCCGGAGTCTTGAGGAGTGATACAAAAGACGAAGCGTGAGGATAACGCTTTCCCAATTTAGGACATCAATGGCGATTGCCCAGGAGGTACTTGGTGAAACACGAACCTGATCGCGTCACGCGCGGATCCCGATGGCGGGACTCGCGAGTGATTACGACATGAGCGCCCTTGGAGAACTCCGCACACTGGGACAGAAAAAGATAGCCGGCGGCTCGAAAGAGAAAAAAGAGAACAAAGCCGCCTAC
Source organism: Cryobacterium sp. Y57 (assembly GCF_002929505.1). Classification (GTDB taxonomy): domain Bacteria; phylum Actinomycetota; class Actinomycetes; order Actinomycetales; family Microbacteriaceae; genus Cryobacterium. The sequence goes on along the minus strand of NZ_PJJL01000068.1, from coordinate 125,207 downwards.
CTCTTTTTGCTGCCCTGGTTCCTTGGCCTCTCGGTGATCACGGGGGGCCCGATGCTTGCCTCTCTCTACCTGTCCTTGACAAAATACAACTTGTTGCAGCCTCCCGAGTTCATCGGCCTGGGAAACTTCGCTCGCATGCTGACTGACGAGCGGCTGCATAACTCGCTCGGTGTCACCTTCACCTACGTCTTCGTCTCCGTGCCGATCCAACTCGCCATGGGACTGGCGCTGGCCGTGTTGCTGAACAGGGGCCTTCGTGGCCTGTCATTTTACCGGTCGGTGTTCTACCTGCCGTCCCTGCTCGGCTCCAGCGTAGCCATCGCCGTGCTCTGGAAGCAGGTGTTCGGAACCAATGGCCTGATGAACGACTTTCTTGGACTGTTCGGCATTGCCGGGCATGGGTGGATTTCCGATCCGGCGACGGCCCTATCCACGCTGATTACTCTTAACGTCTGGACGTTCGGGGCCCCGATGATTATCTTCCTCGCCGGGCTCCGACAGGTTCCAGCCATGTATCTCGAGGCGGCCAAGGTCGACGGCGCGAGTCGATGGCAAACATTTGTCAAGATCACTCTCCCCTTGCTGTCTCCGATCATCTTCTTCAACCTCGTGCTGCAGATCATTCACGCGTTTCAGTCCTTTACCCAGGCGTTCATTATTTCCGGTGGGAATGGTGGCCCGGCGGACTCGACGCTCTTCTACACGCTCTATCTCTATAACCGGGGTTTCGCAAATTTCGACATGGGCTATGCCTCGGCGATGGCCTGGTTCCTCCTGGTGATCATCGGTGTCTTCACCGCGATCAACTTTTGGGCCTCAAAGTATTGGGTGTTCTACGATGACTGACACGCAGATTCGGGTGCTGGGCACCTCTGACAACGAGCGAACTGCAAGTGACCTTCCGACGCCACGGCGTTCCCGAAGCAGGTACCCACGCCGCCCGTCCTGGGTCCGTCCGTTCCTGAAGCATTTGTTGCTCCTGGGGACTGGCCTCCTTATGCTTTACCCGGTGCTTTGGCTGGTCGTCAGTTCACTCCGACCAACCGACGAGATCTTCCGCAATCCGGGCCTGGTGATCGGCAGCTTTGAGATCAGCAACTACACGGATGGCTGGACCACGCTCTCGCATCCGTTCAGTATGTTCCTGCTCAATTCCACCCTCGTGGTGCTGGGCTGCATTGTCGGAAATCTCGTCTCATGCTCCATGGCGGCTTACGCCTTCGCCCGGTTAAAGTTCTCCGGCAAGAAGTGGTGGTTCGTGATCATGTTGACCACAATCATGCTGCCCATCCACGTGATCATCGTTCCGCAGTACATCCTGTTCTCGCAACTGGGCTGGGTGAACACGTTCATCCCCCTGATCCTGCCGAAGGTGCTCGCAACCGACGCGTTCTTCGTATTCCTGATGGTGCAGTTCATTCGCGGCATTCCTCGCGAACTCGACGAGGCCGCAAGGCTCGACGGCTGTGGACATCCGCGCATCTTCGCCCAAGTGATCCTGCCGCTCATGACACCCGCCCTGGCGACAACGGCAATCTTCACGTTCATCTGGACCTGGAACGACTTCTTTAGCCAGCTCCTCTATCTCACGAAGCCTGAGATGTACACGGTGCCCTTGGCTCTTCGCGCCTTCATGGACGCCACATCGTCGACGTCCTGGGGTCCACTCTTCGCGATGAGCGTCGTCTCGCTCATTCCCATCTTCCTCATCTTCCTATTCGGCCAACGATTCCTCATCGCCGGCATTTCAACTACCGGCGGCAAATGACATGACAACGCAGACAGCTTTGAAAGGATTCACCATGACAGGCAAACGACACGCGAGGAAGGCCATCGGCTTGGTCGCGATTGCATCGGCAGCGGTTCTTGCGCTCTCTGCCTGTGCCGGCGGAGGCGCTACCTCCGGCCCGGCGGCGTTGTCGGATGAGCCCGTGACGCTTCGGTTCACGTGGTGGGGCAACGACGTGCGAACCGCTAATACCGAGGCCGTCATCGCGGCCTTCGAAGCGGAACACCCGAACATCACCATTGAGCCGCAATACGCGGACTGGAACGGCTACTGGGACAAGCTCGCAACCGAGACTGCCGCAAATGATTCTCCCGACATCATCCAGATGGACGAGAAATACATCAGTACCTATGGTGGTCGGGGGGCACTTCTCGATCTGAACGACACGGGCGACTTGCTTGACCTGTCGGACTTCTCGAAGTCATCGTTGGATCTAGGCACCGCGGAGGGTGCGCTCTACGGTATTCCGGTGGGCCTGACGACATACGCGGTGATGGTGAACCCGACCGTACTGGAATCCGCCGGAGTCACCCTGCCGGATGACAAGTCGTGGACCTGGGACGACCTTGAGAAAGCTGGGGCGGCTGTGAGCGCGGCTGGCGCCGGTAACGTTTTCGGCGTGCAGTCTTGGGGCTTCGAGGAGGGTGGACTCAACAACTGGGCCCGCCAGCACGACGATGCGCTCTACAACGATGCCGGTGACGTCGTGATCAAAGCTGACACTCTCACGAGCTGGTGGGAGTACATGCTTGAGCTGAGCGAATCCGGGGTCAGCCCGGCGGCATCCGCCACCACCGAACGTCAGAATGCCGGCTTGGCTGAATCCTTCCTTGCGACGAATTCGGCCGGTTTCGCCACCGGATGGGCCAGCCAGCTCACCGCCCTGCAAGACGCCAGCGGTTCGCCCCTTGAGCTTCTGCAAATTCCCACCTCGGCAGATGCCGCTTCGGACTCCGCCTACTTCAAGCCATCCATGTACTGGTCGGTATCCGCCCGCACCGCCCATCCGGCCGAAGCGGCCGTCTTTCTCGACTACCTGGTGAATTCCGAGGAAGCTGCCACCTTGCTGGGTACCGACCGCGGAGTGCCGGCCAACGACGCGATCCGTTCCTACCTGGAACCGACGCTTCCTGAATCAGGTAAGAGTGTCGTCGCATTCCTTGACTCGCTGACCGACGTGGTCGGCGAGGCGCCACCGCTTACCCCGGCTGGTGGTAGCGCTATAGAGGCAATCGTCAAGCGGTACACAGAACAAGTCCTGTTCAAGCAGGCGACTCCCGCCGAGGCGGCCCAGGGCTTCATCAGAGACCTGAAAGCTGCCATAGCGGCCGGCTGATCCGTACCGTAGGTCCGCACAGCTCGGACCGACCGTACGGCAACCGCCTTACACCATGGGACGGTCGTTCCCCCGAATCGCAACGAAGGGATTTACCTTGAGAGTCACCCGATCGACCAGAAATACCATGGTCTTTATCGCCCTCGCCGCCACAACTGCCCTGATGCTGACGGCGTGCGTCAGAAGCGGAGGAGGGACTGACGCAGCGACGCTGTCGGATGAGCCCGTCACACTCACCTTCACCTGGTGGGGCAATGACCTGCGCACCGCGGCGACAAATGAGGTGATCGCGGCCTTTGAAAAGGAAAACCCCAACATCACCATCGAGGGGCAGTTCAGCGACTGGGTTGGCTATTGGGACAAGCTCGCTACCGCTACAGCTGCGAACGACACGCCGGACATTATGCAAATGGACGAGAAGTACATCGCGACGTACGGGGAGCGCGGCGCTCTTCTCGACTTGAATGGCACGGGCGACGCGATCGACCTGTCGGACTTTCCGGAGTCGGCCCTTGCCACCGGGGAGATCGATGGTGGGCGCTACGGCATCCCGACGGCGCTCAACAGTCAGGCTATCGTGGTCAATCCTGACCTGTTCGAACAGGCCGGAGTTGCTCTGCCCGACGACCGAGATTGGACCTGGGAAGACTTCACAACGCTCGGAGCTCAGCTCTCGGCCGGTGGAGGTGGCGATTCTTTCGGGGTGCAGACCTGGGGCTTCGAGGACGGAAGCTTGCGCACGTGGGCACGCCAGGCCGGTGACGCGCTCTACACTGACGGCGAGGTGTCGATCGAAACGGAAACCGTGAAGGATTGGTTCGAGTATATGCTCGCTATGGTCGACGACGGCGTCATGCCTCCGGCCTCAACCGTTGTAGAAAAACTCAGTGCGGGTCAGGCCGAATCCATGACGGCGACGAATCGGGCAGGCATGGCGACCTGGTGGAATAGTCAACTGACCGCTCTCGCGGATTCGAGCGGCGCGCCGTTGCGGATCATGCGCGTACCCACGCCGGATGGCGGCGCCGACGGTTCCGCGTACTACAAGACGAGCATGTTCTGGTCGGTGTCGAGCCGCACCGAACATCCCGCCGAGGCTGCGCTCTTTCTTGATTTCCTCGCCAACAGCGAAACTGCGGGGGACATCATGCTCACCGAACGAGGGGTTCCGGCCAACGAGAAGATTCGGGAACATATCAAGCCGAAACTTTCCCCGAACGACGTCTCCGTGGTGGAGTTCCTCGACGACCTCGCCGACGGCATCGGTGAGGTCGAGCCCGTGACTCCCGCCGGAGCCAGCGCCATGGAGGGATTGCTATCGCCATTCACCGAGCAGGTGCTGTTCGGGCAGGCCACCCCCGCCCAGGCGGCAGAAGGCTTCGTCGCAGCTCTCAAGAGTGCAGTCGCGGCAGGGTAGTCCCGGTTCGACCAATCCCGTTCAATACCCTAGAAAGAAGCACATGCCTCACGCAGCACGCACGGAACGATACGGACTCATCGGAACCGGACACCGCGCCCAGATGTACATCGACGCGCTTGCTGGCACTCATGCCCAGGCTGGCCAGCTCATGGCCTGGAGTGACACGAACCCGGTGCGCGTCGACTATTACGAGAAACGGCTGCGTGCCGCGGGGCATCTGCTGCCCGCTCGATATGATGCCGACGAGATCGAGCGGATGATCTCGCACGAGAAACTCGACCGGGTCATCGTCACGTCGCCCGACTTCACCCACGCGGAGATCGTCTCACGGTGCCTGCTGGCCGGCGTCGACGTCGTCGTGGAGAAACCGATCACGATCAACGCGGCCGGGGTTCGGCTTATCGAGTCCGCGCTTGCCGAGAGCGGCAAGCAGGTGCTGACGACGTTCAACTACCGGTACAGCCCACGCAACAGCGCGTTGAAGGAGGTCATCAAATCCGACCGGATCGGCGAGGTCACCTCGGTGCATTTCGAATGGGTGCTCGACACCGTCCACGGTGCCGACTACTTCCGTCGCTGGCACCGAGACAAAACGAAGTCGGGCGGACTCCTTATTCATAAGGCGAGCCATCATTTCGACCTCGTGAATTGGTGGATCGCAGCTAGCCCCACCCGGGTCTACGCAAGCGGTGGGTTGCGCTTCTATGGGGCAGACAACGCCGCGGCCCGGGGACTGGCTCCGTCACCCGAGCGCGGCACCGGGCATGCCGAGCACGACCCGTTCGCCCTCGACCTGACCCGCGACGAGCGGCTCAAGGCGCTCTACCTCGATGCTGAACACGTAGATGGCTACCTGCGCGACCGTTCCGTGTTCGACAGTGGGATCACGATCGAAGACAACCTCGCCCTCTTGGTCGACTATGACACCGGGGCGACCATGAGTTACTCGCTCAATGCCCACAGCCCGTGGGAGGGCTATCGGGTTGTCATCAATGGAACCCAGGGGCGGGCCGAACTGAACGTGGTCGAGCGGGGCGCGGCACTGATCGACGCAAACGGCGTCGTGATCCTCGATCCGAGTGCGCAGCCGGGCGCGAGCGGTGACGACGAGGTGCGTCCGGCGTCCGAAACACTCACCGTACAGCGGCACTGGGAATCAGCGGTCATCGTGCCCATCTCCGCGGGAGCCGGCGCTCACGGTGGTGGCGACGAGCAGATGCTCTTCGATGTCTTTGGTCGCGTGACCAGTGACTCCCTCGACCGTCCGGCCGGTTTTCTCGACGGAGTACGTGCGGTGTCGGTAGGAATCGCTGGCAACCAGTCCCTCGAAACCGGTCTGCCCGTGAATATTCACGAACTCGAATTCGGCCGCGTCTTTGTCTAGCACGCAGGCAACGGATGCCGCCGGTGCAGGAATCGCCGCACAGTCACCCCGCTGGTCGCCCGAGATTGGCGGGCACTGCCTCAGTCTCCTCGGCCGGCCCGTCGCCGAATATCGAACCGCCGCGGAGTTGGCGCCGGAAGATTCGCCTCGCCCGTTTCTGAACCCCGTCGGCACCCTGCGTGGTCGACTGATGTCCGAGACTGCCCCCGCCGATCATCGACACCACTACGGCGTCTCCATGGCAGTGCCCGACGTAGACGGAACATCGTATTGGGGCGGACGCACTTTCGTGCGCGACCACGGTTCCACTCTGCTCCCGAATCACGGAACGCAAGAGAGCCTCGCGCTCGTAACCACCGGCGGTCTGCTGACCGAAGAAATACTCTGGCGTGACGAACGCGGAAGCCGCCTGCTCGCCGAATTGCGAACGATCGACACGCAACTCCTTCCGGGTGGCGAAGCGTGGGCCCTCACCTGGACCAGTGTCCTGCGGGCCACGGAACGCACCGTCTCCCTCGGTTCACCGGCCACCAACGGTCGACCCGGCGCCGGCTATGGCGGGATCTTCTGGCGACTGCCCACGCGCGAGCGTAACCACATCCTGAGCATCGACGGAGCTGGCGAAGACCGAGCACACCAATCCGAGTCGCCCTGGCTCGCAATCAACCAGAGCGATGCCGGGCTGCGAGTCGGCCTGCTGTTGAGCCAGCCAGCAACAACAAATCGGCCCTGGTTTCTGCGCGCCACCGAATATGTGGGGGGCGGCCCCATGCTCGCGCCAACCGAGCGCACGGTGATCGAGCACTGTGGCGATCTGACCACGCGCCTGCGCGGCATCGTACTCGATCGATGGGTCGAAGATGAAACGGATGCCGCGGCGTTGCTGGCCTCAGCGGACAGTGCCGCGCATGAGTGAGCCCGGCAGCCCAGACCCCGTGCGCCTGGCGATCGTAGGTATCCATGGCCATGGCCACTCCCACGTGGTTCGAGCCCAACACCTGCAGAGCAAGGGCGAGGCCGTGCTGGTCGCTGTCGCTGACCTGCGCCCGGCGCACCCCGGCACCCTTGATGCGAGTGTGCGCGAATTTATTTCCCTCGCTGACCTGCTGGCGAAGGTCAGCGTGGATGTCGTCGTAATCTGCACGCCCATCCACACCCACTTTGAGCTCACCGCGCTGGCCCTTCACGCCGGTGTGGACGTACTCCTTGAGAAGCCCCCCGTGCGCTCCCTCGAGGAATTCAGCGCGCTCGCTGAGCTACTTCGCTCTACCGGCCGACTCTGCCAGGTTGGCTTCCAGAGCCTTGGCTCGCATGCGATAGCCGCTATCCGCGAGCGGATCGCGGCCGACGAAATCGGCGATGTCGTGGGCGTCAGTGCGAGCGGATGCTGGGTGCGAACCCGGGACTATTGGCGGCGAGCGGCCTGGGCCGGTAAGCGCGTGCTGGACGGCGTCGAGGTCGTCGACGGGGTCGTGACCAACCCACTGGCCCATGCGGTGGCGACCGCCCTCACGCTCGCCGGGGCGACTCGGGCCGGGCAAGTGGCATCCATTGACCTCGACCAATACCGAGCCAATGACATCGACGCTGACGATACCTCTGTCGTGCATATCCGTACTGTGTCGGGACTGCCCGTGACTCTTGCGCTCACTCTCTGCGCGGCCGAACGGTCCGAGCCCTTCGTGACGGTGCAGGGTACGGCTGGTCGCATCGTGCTTTACTACACCCTCGACCTAGTGCAGGTCTTTCGCGAAGATCGCATAGAGCCGACCACCACCGAGCACGACCGCACGCAGTTGCTCGATGATCTGGTGGCGCAACGGCAAGGCGTCGCAGGTGCGCTCGTGTGCGATTTCGCCGATACGGAAGGCTTCACCCTGGTGCTCGACGCGGTGCGCCGTGCGTCGGATCCGATACGGATGCCGGAGGCATCCGTTGTCTGGGCCGGCGAGGGGGGTGACGCCCACGCCGTGGTGCGCGACATTGAACAGTGGGTGGCACGGGCCGGGAGAGAGCACCGTACCTTCGCCGAGCTCGGCGCGCCCTGGACGACGAATCGATGAGAAGCCGCGAATGATGCAGCGCGGAGAAGATCGCTGGTGATTCGTTCGGTCGGCGTCCGGCTACCGTTTTTTCGCCCAACCCAACATGTAAGTGAGGCTTGATCGTGACTACAGAGACAACGCAGTGGACTCTTTCCGGATTTGGCGATGAGATCAGCCCAGACCCTGTGGTGCAGATCGCCGTGCTGCAGGCGCTCGGAGCCCGCCATATCGAAGTGCGGAGCGCCTGGGGCATCAATATCGTGGACCTGAGCGAGGCTGAACTGACGCGTCTCGACACGATTCTGCGTGAGAGTGGAATGGGTGTCTCAGCCATCGCGTCTCCCGTTGGTAAGGTCGATGTGACCGAGCCAGTGGCCGTCGAGGTTGCTCGGCTGAAACGTGCAATCCGTGCCGCGCACGTACTTGGCACCCGCTATATTCGCATCTTCTCCTTCTATCGTTCCCAGGGAACCACGCCCGAATCCATTCGCGACGCCGTGATGGTGCGTATGCGGGCTCTCGCAAAAGAGGCGGAAGACAACGGGGTGATCCTCCTACACGAAAACGAGAAGGACATCTTCGGCGATATTCCCGACCGCGTTCTCGATATCGTGCAGAGCGTGAACTCCCCGGCGCTCCGACTCGCCTGGGACGCTGCAAACTTCGTGCAGGTGGGCGTCAAGCCGTTCACCGAGGGCTACGCCAAACTGCGGCCCTACCTGGAGTATCTGCAGGTGAAGGATGCCCGCATGAACGACCAGCAGGTCACCCCGGCCGGGAAGGGTGACGGTGAGATTCAGCAGACTATCAATGCGCTTCGGGACGACGGTTTCGACGGTTTCGCCTCGCTCGAACCCCACCTGGCCGACACGCACCAGCTCGGCGGATTCTCCGGACCGGTGGCGTTCGGCGTGGCCGGGCGGGCCTTCGATCGCATCCTGCTCGAAGCCGGGGTGGGTACAAAATGAGTGAGTCGGTTTTGCGCGTGGCCATCGTGGGCTGCGGAGTCATTGGGCGACAACACGCCAGTGTCATCGCAGCCAATCCCGGCCTCGAACTCGTCGTCCTCGTCGATCCGCTGTCAATGGTGGGCACCGCGCTCGCCGATTCGGCGCAGGTCGACGGATATCCGCGGCCAGAGCTCTACACCGATCTGGCTGCTGCCCTGGTGCACGAGACGATCGACCTCGTGGCCATCTGCACACCCAGCGGGTTGCATGCAGAGCTCGCCGTGCAAGCCCTCGAGGCCGGCGCGCACGTTATCATCGAGAAACCGATTGACGTCGACCTTGCCAGTGCCCGTGCCGTGATGAGGGCGGCGGATGCTGCCCGGTTGCGCGGGCAGGTCACCTCCGTGATCAGCCAGCACCGGTTCGACGCCGGCAGCGTCGCGGTATCACGCGCCATCGTGAGCGGCCGGTTCGGCCGAGTCACGTCGGCGGTGGCGTCGCTGGCGTGGTGGCGCGCCCAGGATTACTACGATTCAGGGGACTGGCGGGGAACCTGGGACCTGGATGGTGGTGGTGCTGTGATGAACCAGGGCGTGCACACCGTCGACCTGCTGCTGTGGTTTCTCGGCACGCCGGTCGAGGTGCACGCCCACACCGCGCTCTCGGCGCACGAACGCATCGAGGTTGAAGATACCGCTGTGGCCACCGTGCGTTTCGAATCCGGTGCCCTTGCCGTCATCCACTGCACCACGGCCGCCTACCCGGGACTCACCGCGAGGCTGCAGGTGCATGGCGATCGAGGTTCGGCCGTCCTCGACAACGATCGCCTCTCCTATTTTCACGCCGCCGGAGATGACGCGGAATCCGGTTCGTCATATGGCCTGGCCGGGCGGGGGAACCAGGCGGCCGAGGAGGTAGGGGAGCGGGAGTCCGCCGAAAACACCAGTGGCGCCGACGATCTGCAGTCGGCTCACCAGCGCCAGTACGCCGACGTCGTCACTGCCATCAGAAGTGGTGTTGAGCCGGTCGTCGGAGTGCAGGAGGCGGCATCCGCTCTCGCACTGGTTCGTGCCATCTACGTCTCGGCCACGGTGGGCCGCGCTGTGGATTTCACGGACGTTCTGAACGGATCGTATGACGAACTCGTTGTGGCGACCGGCCCAACGCGCTAGTCGCCCAGGGCTGAGTTTCGGTGCGCACGGTCTTCCCGGAGACGACGGCGCGCTTGATCGCGAGCTGAAGGTAGTGATCTTGCGCGGCTTCGGCGAGGCTATATACCTCGGGGCCGCCGTTCACGAAAACACTCATGCCGGCGAGTAGGGCAGCGATGGAGAGCTCGTCGTCTGCCAGCCGGGCCGGGCTGAACTCGTTCTGGTAGACCCATTCGTCGCCGAGAGTCAGACCGCGCAGAAACAGGCCTTCGTGGTTGCCCGCACCACCCGCGGACACTCGCGTGATCGACCTGTGCTGCGGCGTGCCGTCGGGATGCAGGCTGCGCACCTGTTCGTCGCGCAGTTCGCCACGGTCGCCGCGAACCAGCACGCTGTGGGAGCGAATCCACGACCGATACTGGTCGGAGCTGAAGTCGTAGCACCCCAGACAGTCGCCGAAATCGAGCCGCGCGCTCGTGTGGGTTTCGTTTAACAGGTGCTCCTCGTGCGGGTCGCCCGACCTGGTGGGGCCAGCCACAAGCGGGGCAAAGCGCTCGTGCGCCGTGATCGTGGCGTTCTCGAAACCGATTCCGAGCATCCGTCGCAGCACGCTCATGCCGTGATAATCGTGGCAGACCGAAACGGCTGCCTCACCCACGGTTCCCAGACTCCCTGACCGGGCGACCGCGATCTGGCTGGTCAACAGCGGCTCCAAATGATACTGCTCGGCCACTTGTATGAGAGCTCCCGCCTGCACGAGGTCGAGCAGCGGTAGGAGTGTAGGCATGTCAGGCGCGGGTGGAGTCTCGGTGAGCACCGGAATTTGGCGGCGGGCGAGTTCGGTGATGAGATCGGGGGCATCGCGGGGCATCACGGCGACAATCACGAAGTCGGGGGAGCAGCTACGCAGCAGTTCTTCGATGGTGCCGAAGGTAGGCACGTTCCAGTCCGCTTTGATGGCACGCGCTGTGGCGGCGCGGCGCGCGACCACCCCGCAGACGCGAAAATAATCGGGCAGCTCGTGGGCCACGCGCAAGAATGCGAGGGTGCGAAACCCGCCGCCCACGATGGCAAGAGCGGTGGGTGCGCTGGATGTATGTCCGGGGATCATTCAACGCAGTCTGGCAGTAAAAGTCCTTTGCGGAAAGCGTTTGCCGATAGATTGAATGCATTCAGACTCAAGGAGGAATCCTTTGTACTCTTTTCCCGGCGGTACCGGCATCACCAGACTTACCGTCTACGACGATGCGTCTCCTGACGGGTTGGCGAGCGGAACTCCCCACGTGCACACTGCCTCCACGGAGGCGTACGTCGTAGTTGCGGGCCGCGGCGTGGTGCAGACGCTCGACCGTTCCGGGTTTCGCGAAACAACGATGGAAGCGGAGACCGTACTGTGGTTCACTCCCGGAACAATCCACCGCATCGTCAATGGCGGCGGTCTGCGGGTGCTCTGCGTCATGCAGAACTCCGGCTTGCCCGAGGCGGGCGATGCGGTGATGGCCTTCCCCGACGAGATTCTCGGTGACCCGGAACGCTATCGCGCCGCCGCCTCGCTCCCACCCGGTACCGGCGATGACACCGCCGCGTCGGCCAGCGCACGCCGTGACCTCGGGGTACGCGGGTTCCTCGAACTGCGCGCCGCAGCCGAACGGAGCGATTGCGTGCCCCTCGAGCGCTTTTATGCGCGGGCGGCCCAGCTCGTGCAGCCGCGCGTCGCAGCCTGGCGCGATACGTGGGAGCAGGGGGCGTGTGCGGCCGCCCTGCAAACAGGAAGCGTTTTGAAATCCCTCGTTGCGGGTGACGGTAGAAGCATGTACGACGCCGCCCTTTTTACCGCCAAGCCCCCTGCGGGCCCAGAACGCTTTGGCATGTGCGGGCGCCTGCACACGTACGACCTAGCACCGACAAGCGTGACAGCGCGTTGACGCGGCGACGCGCGCAGTGAAGCGGGCGCTGCCTCGCTGGCTGGCGCGCGGATCTTACGGACACGGGCGCTAGTGGGGTAAATCGACTAGGCGCTGCCCTACCGGGTGTGACGTGGAGTGAACCGGCGCCGCTTCTCGCTCACTGTGCAGGCCCAAATCGCGCAGCCACTGGAGCTGGCGGCGTGAATTGACCGCGTCACCGCCCTCGTGGTGGTTGAACGGGTAGACCTCGATCCGGCGTTGGATCTCGTCATTCGAATACTCACCGTAGGCGTTGTACGCGGCGAAGACTGTCGAAGGCGGGCACACAGTGTCGCGCAGCCCCGTGGCGAAATGGACAGGCGCTCGAGCTCGACGTGCGAAGGCCACCCCGTCGACATAGGACAGCGTCCGCATCGCTGGTGTTTCGGCGTCGCGGTAAACCGACAGGTACTGGACAATCTCATCCCACGGGGCGCTCTCCGTGATGCGAAGGGCGCGAGCCGGGTCGCACAGAAAGGGCGCGCTGGTGAGGCACGCAGCCACGTTTCCGTCGAGAGCTGCAGCGGCGAGCGAGAGCAAACCGCCCTGGCTGTTACCGACGACGATCACGGTTTCGGCATCCGTCCCCGGCAGATGGCGGGCCGCGGTCACGGCTCGTGCCGCGTCGGTGATGAGACGACGATAATAGTGGTCGTTGTGGCGGTAAATTCCCCGGGTCACGACCCCGGGTGCCGATGGCGCCGATGGCCAATCATCTATGGTGTCTCCTCCGGTTCCGTACTGCCCACCCTGGCCGCGGCTGTCCATCAGAAGATGCGCATAACCCGCCGAAACCCAGAGCAACCGCTCGTGGGGGACGCCGCGGCCACGTCCGTACCCCAGGAACTCCACAACAACGGGCAGGTTCGTTGATTCCGGAACCCCGTGCGGCCGAGAAAACCAGGCAGCAACCGGGGTTCCACCGAAGCCGGCGAATCTCACATCCCAGCAGTCGACCGCAGCGAGCCCGTTGTCGGCAGCATCGACGGAAAGAATAATCGGATGCTGTTGGGCAGCGTCCATTGTTTCTCGCCATTGTGCCTCAAAGTCGTCAGGCTCCTCAGTTACCGACCGGTAGTCGCGAAGTTCGTCGACGGGGAGATCGAATTGCGCCATTGCTATTCCTCTATTTCGGTCTGTGCAGCTATTCTGACCCGGAAAAATCAGCCGCCGTCGGGGCGTTGAGCCAGGCTATTTCGGTGCAGAGCAGGTGCTCTCACGTACGACGAGTGCCGTGCCCAACTCGACGCTCCGCGGTCTCGGCTCAGTGCCACGCGCAATGCCAAGAATCATGCGCGCCGCCGTTTCTGCCATCTCCGTAAGGGGTTGGTTGATCGTGGTTAGCGAGGGCCCAACCCAAGCGGCGAGGGGGAGATCGTCGTATCCGACAACCGAAAGATCTCTGGGAACGTCGATCCCATGCTCCCGAGCTGCCCGAAGCACTCCAAGTGCTTGCATGTCAGAGCCGGCGAAGATCGCCGTCGGCCGCTTCTCGCGGGTGATGAGCTCAATTCCGTACCGGTAGCCGCCGTCGACCGAGAAGTCGCTCCACCGCGTGGAGTCCTCCATGGGCGTCATGCCTGCTTCGGCGTGCGCCGCCCGGTACCCGTCGACCCGTGCGCGTGAGCAGAGTACGTCTTTTGGGCCGGAGATCATCGCAATCTGTTTGTGACCCAGTGAGAGCAGGTGTCGCGTTGCAGCGAGGCCCCCATGCCAGTTGTTGGACCCGACAGTAAGAACGTCATTCGGGGTCTCCCCGTTGGTGTCCAGGACAACGTATGGAATGGAGCGAGTGTCGAGCTGCCGTCTCTGCTGGACAGTCAAGGTGGAGAGCACCAGAATGACACCGAAGGGACGACGAGCCAGGACATCATCCATCCATCGTTGGTCGGGGCCATGGCGTCCCCCGAGGTCTGACAAGACGACGCCCAGTCTGTTTTGGCTCGCAGCACGCTCGACACCGCGAATTATCTCGATGGACCAGGCGGAGTCGAGTTGGTGGAAGACCAGCTCAATCAGGGGAGTTGCCGATGTGCCCCCCTGCCTGGCGGTGCGCTGGTATTTGTGCTCCTGCAGGGCGTTCTCAATTTTCATCCGAGTCGCCGGAGCGACATCTGAGCGGCCGTTGAGCACTTTCGAAACGGATGGCACGGAAACGCCGATGCTGGCAGCGATCGCCGAGATCGTCATTCTGCCCGTGCCGGTGGCACCCTTCGACGATGATTCGATTGACATGGTCTGGCCCTCGTGACAGTTGCGCAACTTGTGGATAACCGTAGCACCTCAGCCCCCATTCGTCTCCGGTTGCGCTTCGCCACCGTGACTGGGATCCCAAGTGCACTGCGGAGTGGCTGGGAAGTAGCCCTTGACAGAAGCCGCCAGATCCCCAAGTATTACTCCAGCAGGATTTGCGCAATAGTTTTCGAAAACTTTCGAACTACGCCGCTGTAGTGCAGAAACGACTTCTCGTCGCTTTCGGTACGTACCTGGTTGCCGATGACGAAGGGGTCACATGTCAAGCAACACCCGGTCAATCGATGCCGAGTCGTCTCGCGACGAATCTGCGGTGCCCACTCTCGAACTCGAGGCAGTGGTATGAGCCTGCAGCAAACGACAACCACGACGAGCGGTCCAGGGGCGACCGGGCCCGATGCAGCGGCGGTAGTCGGTTTGGCCGCGGAGATCGCGACCCGGAGGCACGAACAAGTTGGGCGCAAGACCAAGCATCTCTCCTGGCGGAAGTCCTTCAGGCGGGACTGGCAGCTCTACAGTCTGGTTGTCCTGCCGCTTCTATTCGTCGCGATATTCCGCTACCTGCCGATGCTCGGGAACGTCATTGCTTTTCGGCGGTTCCGTCCGGGTGGCAACATTTTTGGAGAAGAATGGGTCGGGCTGCGCTACGTGCAGATGTTCCTCGCGGATCCCACGTTCTGGGTCGTTTTCGGAAACACGCTCGCGATCGGTTCGCTAACGCTCCTGTTCTGCTTCCCCTTACCGATCATGCTGGCACTGCTGCTCAATGAGGTCCGGTCACAGTACTTCAAGAAGTTAGTGCAGACAATTTCCTACCTGCCGCACTTTCTCTCGATCGTGATAATCGCTGGAATGCTCATGCAGTTGCTTTCCCTCGAGGGCACGATCAACCAGATCGTCCGCGCCGTCGGCGGAGACGCCATTCCGTTCCTCCAACTGCCCGAGTGGTTCCGAATGGTCTACGTGTCTTCCGAGGTCTGGCAAACCGTCGGTTGGGGAACGATTCTTTACCTCGCCGCTCTGACTAACGTCGACTCAGCGCTCTACGAGGCCTCCCGCATCGACGGGGCAAACCGTTGGCAGCAGACGTGGCACATTACTCTTCCCGGGATTCGGCCAACGATGGTCACCCTCCTCATCCTCAACATCGGCTCGTTCCTGGCGGTGGGCTTCGAAAAGGTACTGCTGCTCTATAACCCCCTCACATATCCCACAGCGGACGTGATCTCGACCTACCTCTATCGCGTCGGGCTTGAAGCGAACAATTTCAGCTACGCCGCCGCTATCGGAATGTTCGAGGCAATCATCGGTCTCACCCTCATCCTCTCCGCCAACGCCATTTCTCGCCGAACAGTAGGGACAAGCCTGTGGTAAAAGTTGATCACGCACCGCCTGTGTTGAAGTTGCGTGGACCGTCCCCACGACCGCAGCGGATCAGGTCCTCCCGCGGCGAGGGCATCTTCCAGGTCGTGAACGTCGTGATCCTGCTCGGCGTCGTTGCCGTGACCCTGTATCCGTTTCTAAACATCATCGCGCAGTCGTTTAGCGGAGAGTCGTTCATCCGAGCCGGTGAGGTGAATCTCTGGCCGCGAGGCTTCAACACGACGACGTATCAGCTCGTTCTGTCAGATTCGATGTTCTGGACGAACTACAAGAACACCGTCGTCTACACGGTGGTCGCGACGGCCATCGCGATGGTGCTCACCACCTGCTACGCATATGTGCTGTCGAAGAAAAAGGTACGGGGACGGAACGTTCTCATCGGGATCGCTGTTTTCACGATGTTCTTCAACGGTGGCCTTATTCCGAACTATGTCCTCATCTCAAGCCTGGGAATGACGAACTCGCTATGGGCGATCGTGCTTCCCAACGCCATCTCCGTTTTCAACCTGCTCGTGATGAAATCGTTCTTCGAGAACTTGCCGGAGGAACTCGAAGAGGCCGCACAGATCGACGGACTGTCGACGTTCGGCATCCTGTTTCGAATCGTGCTCCCGCTGTCGAAGGCGGTTATGGCGACCATGGTTCTTTTCTACGCCGTCGCGTTCTGGAACTCATGGTTTCAAGCGTTCCTCTATATGGACCGTGCCGATCTGTTCCCGGTCACCGTCTACCTCCGGAACCTGATCGCAGGAGCGACGACAGCAGCATCCTCGGGAGGCGGGAACGACCTGGCGCAGGTGGCGTCCAACATCCAGTCCGTCACGATGGTGCTCACCGTCCTGCCGATCCTCTGCCTCTATCCCTTTGTCCAGCGGCACTTCGTTTCGGGAATCATGCTCGGCTCCGTCAAAGGCTGACCTGCCGACATCCGTTCTCTCGCACTCCCCACCAGACCGACTTCGTCGGTAACGAAAGGAACAGCATGTTTTCCACACGAAAGAGAGTCATCGCCACGGGAGCACTCATTGCGCTCGTGGCCGGGCTGACCGCCTGCTCGTCCGTCGGCGATTCCGACGGCACCGACCTCACCGGTAAAGATGTTGGCGCCATGGCGAACTTCAAGGCAGGGGACCAGTTCAGGGCGACGGAGGCACTCGACTTCTCCATCCTGTTCAGTGATCACCCGAACTACCCGCTTCAGGATGACTGGCTGCTGTGGTCAGAATTGACCGAGCGAACGAACGTCACGCTGGCCCCCACCGTCGTGCCGATGAGTGATTATGAGCAGAAGCGCAGCCTTCTCGTCGGGGCCGGCAAAGCACCGATGATCATCCCCAAGACCTACCCTGGACAGGAACAAGCCTACGTGTCCTCGGGGGCAGCGCTTCCGGTCAGCAAATATCTCGACCTAATGCCCAATCTGTCCGAGAAGATTGACAAATGGGAACTTGAAGATAGCTTCGATGGCCTTCGGCAGGCGGACGGCGAGTTCTACCTTCTTCCCGGCCTGCATGAAGACGTCTGGCAGGACTACTCGGTGGCATTCCGGACCGACATCATGGACGAACTCGGCCTCGAAGCACCGAAAGACTGGAACGAGTTCCGCGACGTCTTGACTGCGATCAAGACCGTATATCCGGACTCCTATCCCCTCTCCGACCGGTTCAAGGGCGACAGCTTGCTGAACGTCGTGTCGATGACGTACGGCAGCACGGCTGGCTGGGGTTGGGAAGCTGCGTCCTGGAACCCGGACGACGAAAAGTTTGAATTCACGGGAGCCACGGCGGAATACCGCGAATTTGTCGAGTACCTCCACTCCCTCGTTGAAGATGGACTCGTCGACCCGGAGAGTTTCACCCAGGACGATGACTCGGCGATTCAGAAGTTCGTGAGTGGCAAGTCATTTGCGATCAGCTCGAACGCCCAGACCTTGGTCAACGATTACCGTCCGGCGATCATTGACACGGTGCCAGGGGCAACCGTCGCGAAACTGCCGCTACCGGCAGGGCCAGCTGGCAACGTCGTCGCCGAGTCGACCCGTCTCGAGAATGGAATCATGATCAACGCTGACGCGCTCGAGAGCGAGAACTTCACGGCGATGATGCAGTTCATCGACTGGCTTTGGTACTCCGATGCTGGAGCTGAGTTCGTCAAGTGGGGTGTGGAAGGCATCACATTCGACAGGGGCGAGGACGGCAAGCGAGAGTTGCTCGCTGACATCGACTACGTTGGCGTGCACCCCGGAGCCACGACGCACTTGCAGAAAGATTTCGGATTCGCCGGAGGCGTCTTCGCGTACGGTGGCGCGACTGAACTGCTTGAGTCCACGTTCTCGGATGAGGAAATCGCCTTTCAGGACGTCATGAAGAAGAAGGACGTGCTTCCCCTAGCACCTCCGTTCCCCCTCGAAGAGGCGGAGCGTGAGCAGGCAACTCTTCTTGAAACGCCACTGTCCGACACCGCAAAGCAGGCCACACTGCGCTTCATCCTCGGACAGCGCGACCTATCAGAGTGGGACGACTACGTGACCGAGCTCGAGGGCAAGGGCATGGACACGTATCTCGACCTGGTGAATTCTGCATACGAACGATACGCCGCAACAAAGTAGTCCAGTGTTCGCCGGGGTCTTCGCGGGCCCCGACGGCGCGGGCGTTTCAACCAGGGAGCACACACAATGACACCAGCATCCGGTTCGCCCGGCTCGGGAACCCTCGGCCGCGCTACCGCCATGGTTTACCGAGTCCTGATCCTCGAGTTGCTCTTTGTCGTTACTGCGTCGCCCGGACTGATCTTCCTCGTGACTCTGTCAGCTGATCCGTCGAATGCGCCGCTTCTCGCCTTGTGCCTGCTCCCGGTCGGGCCGGCGCTCTCAGCGGTCATCTTCGCTTGGAGGGAGAGCAGAACCGCGGAACACCTCGAGCCGGCCCGGCACTTTTGGCGGGGATACCGCCTCAATGCTGTTGGAATCTTGCGCTGGTGGTGGGTGATCATTGTGATGATCGCGATCCTCGGCATTAACGTCGCCTACCTTGACGTCGTCATCACACCCGGGATGCCGCTCCTCCTCGCAGGAGTCGCCCAGGCTTTGGTCTTCACCATCGTTGCGGCGGTCGCCTTGCACGCCCTCGCAATCGGGTCGCTCTATAATTTTCGTGCGCGGGACGTACTCCGCCTGGCCCTGCGCTATCTACTCCACTCGCCGAGAGCGACTATTGGAGTTGCCGCCATCGTCATTGCAAGCATCGGCATCGTTGCCGTCGGCTCTGAGATCGCGCTGATCGCCCTCGGCTCCATCTTTGCTGCCCTCCTTGTGAACAATGCCCAAGCGCTGAACGCTGACATCGAGGAGAATTACATCGCGTGACCGACACCGACATTGTGACTCACACCGACCACCGTCCGGCCGCGCGAGAAAAGGTCCTCTACGGTGGTGACTACAACCCGGAACAGTGGCCACGCGATGTCTGGGAACAAGACCATAACGCGTTCGACCTCGCCCGGATCGACACCGTCACGCTCGGCGTCTTCGATTGGGCGCTCATTTCGAATGCCGAAGGCAAATACGACTTCACCTCGCTCGATGAGATCGTGACTAGGGTCGCCGAGTCCGGTCGTCAGTTCGTAATGGCCACAGCCACCGGTGCGCTTCCTCCGTGGCTTGCCCACCAGCATCCGGAAGTCAACCGCACCGATTTCGAAGGACGCAGGCACGTCTACGGACAGCGGCACAACGCCTGCCCGAGTTCACCGGTGTTCCGCCGACTCTCTACCAGCCTTGCCGGCGCGACTGCCGAACGATATGCCGGTCACCCGGCGCTCGTGGCCTGGCACATCGGCAACGAGTACGGTGGTGCCTGCTACTGCAAGAACTGTGCCGCGTCATTCCGGGTCTGGCTGCGCAAACGCTATACCACTCTGGAACAGCTCAACACGGCGTGGAATGCCTCCTTCTGGTCGCACACCTTCTCTGACTGGGAGCAGATCGTGTCACCCAACGCGATCAGCGAGCACTGGCGGGGGCCGAATCACACGGCATTTCAGGGAATCACACTTGACTACCTTCGGTTCATGTCCGACGCCATGCTTCAAAATTTCATCGATGAGAAGGCCGCGATTCGCGAACACGACGCGGCGACGCCGGCAACGACAAACTTCATGGGCATGTACCGGCCCATCGATTATCACCGCTGGGCTAAGCACATCGACTTCGCGTCGTGGGACAATTACCCGCCGACGGACCGCTCAGAGTCGCGCATGGCCCTCACCCATGACCTTATGCGCGGACTCAAGGGCGGCGATCCGTTCTGGGTGATGGAACAGACGCCGACGATCACCGCCAGCCGAGACATCAACCCGCTCAAGCGTCCCGGTGTGCTTCGACTGTGGTCATGGCAGTCGGTCGCTCACGGGGCGGATGCCGTGCTCTACTTTCAAATGCGCCAGTCACGTGGCGCCTGTGAGAAGTACCACGGAGCAGTGCTTGACCACGCGGGCCGAATGGACACGCGTGCATTCCGGGAGGTGGCGCAACTCGGTGCCGACTTCGAACGCGTTGGAGCCGCAGTGCTCGGGGCGCGGACGCCCGCCCGAGTGGCAGTGCTTTTCGACTGGGACAGTTGGTGGGCATCGGAAATCACCGACGGGCTCAACCGGACGGTCACCTACCCGCAGGTGGTACTTGGTTACCACCGAGCGCTGTGGCAGGCTGGCGTCCAAGTGGATGTGGTGGCCGCCGATGCGACCCTCGACCGCTACGACATCGTCATCGCTCCGCTCTTGCACATGCTCAAGGATGACGTCGAGAATCGCCTGCGTGCCGTGGTCGAGCGGGGCGGGTCGATCGTGTCGACATTCCTGTCTGGCCGCGTCGACCAAGACACGAACGCGTTCCTGGCCGATGCCCCTGGCCCTCTTGCGCCGCTGTTCGGTGTACGTGTTGAGGAGACGGACTCATTGCCTGCTGAGTCGATCAACCGCATTGCGCTGTCCGGCGCAGGGCTCGATGGGTTTCTCGGCTCACGAAGCATTTTCGAGATTCTTGTCCCGGAGGGTGCGGAAGTTGTCGGCGCTTATGCTGACGACTTCTACGCGGGACGCGCGGCCGTGACCCGAATGCCGTCCGCAGCGGGAGGGGCGGCCTGGTACGTCGGAGCCCTGCTCGACCCTGACGGTGTTTCAGTCATCGTGCGTGCCGTGCTCGACGAGCATGATCTGATCGGACCTTACGCAGACGAGCCTGATCTTGAGTTCGCCGTGCGGGAGGGTGCGGGCGGGCGCGTCTCGTTCCTACTCAACCACGCAGACGCCCCGGTGAGCATCATCGCCCACGCCGCAGGAACGGATCTGATCACGGGTGACACCGTCGGTAATGGAGATGCCCTTACCCTCGAACCGAAGGGTGTGATCGTTCTCCGCGAGAACTGAGCCGAGAAGGTGACAGTGCTCTCCACTCCGGTGGCGGGCACTGTTGTGTGACGGAGTCTCAATCAGAAGTGGGGGCGCCCACCGGCATCCGCCAAACCGGATTTCCGGAAGAAATACGTACGGATCTGATCGTTCCATTCACCTGCGGATCGCAGCTGTTCGACGAGGAGTTGGGTCACACGTGCGTGCGTGGCTGAGTCGATGCCCTGGGTCGGCCCCGCCCAGATACCCTGCAGCCGAGCAACGTCCTCTACCCCGTCAGCGTGCGTGTCGTAGATGTGCTGGATGACGCTTGAGCCGCTGTGCAAAACGTGGTCGTACGGCACGTGGTGGAAGAAAAGTACGAGTTCGTCGGGGCATTCGGCCAGAGACTCATACCGCGCGCGCCAAGGGGAAGGGTATTGACCGGCGAAGCCGGTTCCTGTCGTCTGGGTCCGATCGACACCGACGCCGTCCCGGTCGGCGAAGTGATAAGTGCCCCACGGCGTGTATTCGTACCCGTCGACGTCGGGGCCGTAGTGGTGACCCGGTCGCACCATGAAACCAACCCCGAGGGGGGCCGTGTATTTCTCGTAGGTCGCCCAGGAGGAGTCCAAGACGGCGTGCAGAGCGGCCCTAGTGCCGTCGTCGGTGTCGGGGAAGGTCGCTCTGATCCACTCGTCGAGGATCTCGATGCTGTCTGCGAGCGGCTCCCAGGAGAGCCGACCGAAGGCGTAGAGGTTCGACTGGGCGAGAGGATGCCCGGTCCAGAATTCGTCGGTACCCACGTTCGAGACAGCGACGAATCCGCCGGTCGCCAGGCTGGCAAGCGGGGCAGCGTCGCTGCCTCCGAAGCGAAATCGCAGGATCTCACTCCACGCGGGGCCGAGGTAGCAGACGTGCTTCTGCTGGCCGGTGTACTCCTGTGTGACCTGAAACTCGACGGCAACGGTCGTTTTTGTCAGCGCGCCTATCACCGTGGAGACCGGTTCGCGCACCTGAAAGTCCATCGGCCCGTGCTTGACCTGCACCACGACGTTGTCGGCGAACTTGCCGTCGAGCGGGACGAAATGGTCAAAAGCCGCTTTAGCGCGGTCGGTGGAGCGGTCTCGCCAGTCCTGGCGGTGGTCATAGACGAACGCACGCCAGTGCACGATGCCGCCATGAGGGGCGAGGGCTACAGCGAGCGGCTCCGCTCCTTCGGCATGCGTGCGTCCATATGTGAATGGGCCTGGTTGACCCTCTGAATCGGCCTTCACGACGTAGCCGCCAAAGTCCGGGATTGAATCGTAGACCCGGTCGGTAGCCTGCCGCCACCACTCGTGCACGGCTGGAAGCAACGGGTCGGCGCTGGCCAGCCCGCCGAGCAGCGTCGGCGAGGCGAAATTGACTGACAGATGTAGGCGGATGCCCCATGGCCGCAGTACATCGGCGATACGCGCGACGTCGGGGAGCTTGTCGGTGAGAAGGCGCGCTTCTGTTGAATGAACATTGACGTTGTTGATCGCAACCCGGTTGATGCCAACCGATGCCAGCAGGCGCGCGTAGCGGCTGACTCGGTCGAGGTCGCGGCGCACTTCTCCGTCAGCAAAGAAGATCGAGTCGCCGGAGTAACCGCGTTCGACGGCGCCCATGACAGGGTGGACCGTCATGTTGTCCCAGTGGTCCAGCATTCGTATCGCGTGCGCGGGTTCCTCGCGCCTCGTGCCGCTGCCCGGTTCACCCGAACGTAACAGGTCGAGCACGCCATAGAGTGCGCCGCGATCGGTGGCGGCGACGATGACGCTGACGGAGTCGCGATTGGCGAGAAAGTAGCCCTCCGCTGACACGGGTTCACTCGCATGCGCCGCAAGCGCTTCGTGCACGGCGGCCGGAGTCTCATCGTCGAGGCCGACCGGGCCTTGGTCGCCGGTGACAATCACAACAATTTCGGCATCACCGATTTTCTCGACGAAGCTACCGCCGAAGAGGCGCATTGCACGCCTGAACTCACTACGCACGGTTTCGACGAGCGGACCTGTTGCGGCGATGTGCACGCGCTTGTCGCCGAGGTTGCGGGAGGACTCCTTCGGCAACCACGTCGGGTGCTCTGCCCGTGATACTTTCCGGTGAGAGGTCATCATCGATTCTCCTTGGTGGTGCAGGGGGTGGTTCGTATGATAGTGCAGACGCGTGGTTAGCGGTTTGTGCTGAGCGGCAGCGCCAGGCTGGCCCCCAGCCTATACCGCCGCCGGAAAACGCTTGCCCTATGATTTGAATGCGCCCTAGGCTTGGTATTGGCCTGCTCGAGAAGTGATGCGCTGGCAATCAATGACGATGAACCGAAGGAATGAATTCAGCATGAGCCTTCCCGACCCACAGCGTGACCTCGGCCTCATCCACACAATCGGTTCCGGGGTGAGCGTCACGTGGCGGGGGCGCCCGCTCATGTCCTATACCTACGAGGCCACGGATGCGCAGATGGAATCCCCTCGTCCTTACGTACACCCGGTGCATACACTCGGCGGCGACATCGTGAGTCTGTTCCGCCCACACGACCACGTTTGGCACAAAGGCATCGCGTGGTCGCTGCCCAATTTCGGCGACGATAACTTTTGGGGCGGAGTCACCTACCGGCGAGAGGGCGGTTACCAGCAACTGCCCAACAACGGCACCATGGCCCACGACACCGTTGTTGACGTGACCGTCGACGACGAGGAGGCATCATTCGCCCATGACCTGGTCTGGCGCACCCAGTCCGGTGACGATCTCGTGGAGGAGCGTCGCCGATTGACCGTCTCCATCGCTGACGTTCCCGACGCCTGGGTGTTGCGCTGGGACACCGAGATGACCAACGTCTCCGCCTCGTCCATTCAGATTGGTTCTCCCACCACGGAGGGTCGGGACAACGCCGGATACGGCGGCCTCTTCTGGCGCGGTCCACGGTCGTTCACCGATGGCTCTCTCTTCGGCCCGGAAGGGCCGGGCGGAGAGGAACTACGTGGCACGCGGCATCCATGGCTTGGTCTCACCGGCCAGCACGACTCGGCCGGCGGATTCTCCTCGATCGTGATCGTCGACCACAGCGACAACCTGCAACACCCGCCGCAGTGGTTTGCCCGCAGCGAGAATTTCGGCTGCCTGAACCCCGCGCCGTTCTTTAGCGAGGAATACAGCTTCGCGTCGAGAGAGACACTCGCGTTCTCCTATGCAGTGGTGATCGCCGACGGCCGGGCCGAAGGCGAGCGCGCCACCGCACTGGCTAACTCCGGCCGCCGAGTTTTGCAGGGAAAAGCCACAGAATGACCTCCATCGATACCGCCCGTCCGCTTCGCATCGCCCTTGTGGGTACTGGTGGAATCGCCGCCGTGCACGCTGAGGGCATAGCGCAACTGCACGGGGCCGCACACATTGTGGCGGCGACCGACATCGACCCTGACCGGCTGCAGGCGTTTTGTGCCGAGTGGCAGGTCGCCAACTCCTTCGCCAGTCTCGAACAATTGCTCGACGATGCGAATGTCGACGGGCCGCTCGACATCGTGCATCTGTGCTCTCCTCCCGGACTGCACAAGGAACAGGCCATCGCGATCCTGTTGCGTGGTATCAACGTGTTGAGCGAGAAGCCGCCAGCACTGTCGCTGCAGGAATTCGACGAGATCCGGACGGCCGAGAAAACAGGCGGGGCATCATTCGCAACCGTCTCCCAGCACCGTTTCGGCGGCCGGGCACTCTGGTTGCGCGACGTGGTGGCCGAAGCTAGTTTCGGGCGCCTGCTCACCGGCGTGTGCAACACCCTGTGGTTCCGGCCCGACGCTTACTTCGAGGTGCCATGGCGCGGCAAATGGAACGTGGAAGGCGGCGGGCCCACGATGGGTCACGGCATCCACCAGATCGACACCATGCTTTCCCTCGTGGGTGACTGGGCCGAAGTCGTCGGGGTTGCCTCGCGGCTGGCTCGGGATGTGGAGACCGAAGACGTGTCTCACGCCATCGTGATGCTTGAGGGCGGCGCGGTGATCAGCGTCGTGAACAGCCTGCTCTCGCCCCGCGAAACCAGCTATCTGCGCTTCGACTTCGAGTACGCCACCGTCGAGCTCGAGCACCTGTACGGCTACAGCGACGACAACTGGCGCGTCACGCCAGCCCCCGGCTACGAAGATCTCGTCGCAGAAGTTGCTGCCCGCGGCCCACACGGCCAGGGATCTGGGCACGCGGCCCAGTTCGCAGTCATCGCTCGGGCACTTGCGGCGGGTCAACCTCTTCCGGTCGACACCGCGTCGGCCCGCAGAACCCTCGAACTCATCGCCGGCATCTATGCCTCCGCTTTCACGGGGGTGCGCGTGCGACCTGGTGACATCGACGCCACGTCGCCGTTCTATTTCAGTATGGAAGGGTCTGGGGCGCCGTGGGTCGCCACGCGCATGGCGACAACGGCCACTGTCGGAGTCTGATTCGAACCGATCTCAGGCAGACCGAGCGGGCCGCCCAGCGTTGGGTGCGCAATCTGGCTCAGGGCGGAACCAGCGTCAGACTGCGGACCCAGGACCGCGGCTCAGTCCGACGGGTGAACGAGTCGCTGCACCTCACCGAGCTGGTCCACGACGGCAGCGCGGAATGCGGCCGACGCGCTGACGTCCGGCGGAAAGACGTCGCCCAGGGTGAAGAATCGGTCAACGAGGGCGGCCGGCCCTGTCACCGCGGCATGGTCGGACCCGACGGCCTGCTGCAGCCGGGCGGCGAGCGGGTCGTCGAGGGTTGGGCCATCCTTGTGAAGAGTGAACGCGACGAACGTAATCCAGGCGGCCACCGTCAGGGCGAGCCCGGCGGGCGTGTGGCCGGAATTCAAGCGGTCGGTGACCGTGCCGAGGATGCGAGTGGGCAGCTTCTGCGAACCGTCCATGCCGACCTGCAGGGTCGTGTGCGGCAGGTTCGGGTTGGTGAATCGCTCGAGAACGCTGTCGCGGTACTGCTCAAGGTTGAGCCCGAACGGCACGTCGAGTGTCGGCAGGATGTCTGCATCAATCGTGCGGCGCGCAGCCGCCCGCAGGGCCGGGTCCGCGATCGCCTGGGCGATGGTCGTATGCCCTTTGAGGGCTCCGAGGTAGGCGAGCTGGGTGTGCGTTGCATTGAGTATGCGCAGTTTGGCCCGCTCGTACGGAGTCACATCGGTGGTCAGGATCGCTCCCGCTAGCTCCCAGGCGGGGCGCGGTCCGGCGAAGTCGTCTTCGATGACCCACTGCGTGAAGGGCTCGGCCACGACGAGTGCTTCGTCGCGAAGTCCCAGCAGCGTAAGCGCCTCGGCCCGGTCGCCCGGCGTCGTCGCCGGGGCGATGCGGTCGACCATGCTCGAGGGAAACGAAACGGATGCCGCGAGCCACGCCAGCAGATCATCGCGCCCCGCGCCCGCCGACAGCGCTTCTGCGAGCGAGAACACCAACGCCCGGGTCACGGCGCCATTGTTGACGAGGTTGTCGCAGGAGAGCACCGTAAACGGCTCGGCGCCCCGGCGGAACCGCCGGGCGAGGCCGCGAACGAGCAGCCCGATCGGACTGCCGGAGGCCGGCAAATCGCCCTCGCCGTCGAGCTCTCGCTCGATCAGAGCCAAGTCTTGTTGCACGACGGGAAGGCTCAGGTCGATTCCGTCGCCGGCTTGCAGGTAGCCCTTTTCCGTGATCGTCAGCGTCGCGATGTGGGTCGTCGCCTGCGCAAGCGTGGCGGTGACCTTCTCGGAATCCCGAGCCGGCCAGGCCACGTCGCGAACCGTGCCCACGATGCGGAGCGCGGTCTCGGCGGCGCCCTTCTGCAGGACGCCGTAGAGGCAGTCCTGCGGTTGCAGCTGCCGGACCACGGAATCGGTTCGGCCGGTGACGCCGAGGATTCCCCAGCGGGTGTCGCCCGTGGCCGCGGCGGCGTCTTCGGTAAACACGGCCTGATGCGCCCGGTGGAAGGCCCCGATTCCGAAGTGCACGATTCCGATGGTGAGAGCGGCCGGGTCGACGCGCGGGCCAGTGGCTCCCCCCGAGTGAACGCCAGGAATGTTCCCGAGCGACAGTCGTTCTGTTGTGTCAGTCTTCACGCGAGTCCTTGACCTGGGCCACCAGCTGGGTGGGATTGATGAAACGGAGGGCGATGATCAGAATCAGCAGCATCATCGCCGTGTAGATCACGCCCATCGAGGAGATGAGCTGTCGGGCCTCACCGCCACCGGCGCTCGTCATGGCCCGGTAGATGGCGACCACCAGGGTGTCGGAGGTCGGGCCGGATACCAGGAAGGTGAGGTCGAACATGCCCACCGTTCGCACGAGAACGAGGATGCTGGCGGCGAGGATTCCCGGGATCAGAAGGGGAGCCAGGATCTTCGTGAAGACCCGGTACATGCTGGCGCCGCACATGCGGGCAGCGTTCTCAATTGACGGGTTGATCTGCTCGATGAACGGTGTCATCGTGATGATCACGAACGGCACGGAGGGCACGAGGTTCACCAGGATCACGGCGAGCACGGTGCGGCCGAGGCCGAAGTTATACATCACGGTGGCCAGCGGAATACCGAAGGTGATCGGCGGAATCAGGATGGGCAGCAGGAACAGCAGCATCACGAGCTTCTTACCCGGAAAGTTACTGCGGGCGAGCACGTAAGAGGCCGGCACCCCGATGATGACCGAGATGACGATCACGGAGAAGGCCACCAGAAGCGTGACCCCGATAATGTGCGCCAGGTCGAATCGGGCCCAGGATTCCTGGTACCAGCCCAGGGTGAAGTTCTCCGGCAGCCAGGTGTTGAACCAGGGCTTGCCGAGCGAGTCTACGAGCACACTGAGCACGATGCCGAACAGAAAAATGAAGAACGCGGCGATACCGAACCAGACGAACCAGGTTCCCGGCGAGGCCGCCAGGGATTTCTCGCCGGGAGCCAGCTTGCCGTGATTGCGGTTCTTGACGATGTTGACCACTTCGGTGGGTGGAGCAGCCTTGAGCCGTGAGTTGGACATCAGCCCTTCCCTCCCGTTGAACCCTTGTAGAGGAAGGAGCGGCCCAGGAACACGAACGCGATCACGATGAGCTCCACCACCCCCATCATGATTGCGATCGTGGAAGCCATGCTGTAGTCCAGCTGCTCCGAGAACGCCCGGTAGGCCATCAGCGCGAGCACCCGGGTCTCACCCGAGGCGTCACCGACGAGTCGGGCGGAGGGAAACACACTGAAGGCGAGCACGAACGTGAGGATGAACGTCGTCGCCAGTCCGGGCGCGAGCAACGGCAGCGTGATCCGTCGGAAGCGCTGCTTCCAGTTAGCGCCGAGGGTTTTCGCCGCAGCTTCGAGCGAGGGATCTATTCCAGAGAGATACGACGAGATCAGCAGGTACGCGAACGGGAAGCCGGAGATGATCAGCGACAGCATCACGCCGAGGTAGTTGTTGACGAGCTGGAGCGGCTGGTCGATGATCCCGTTTTCCAGCAGGAACCGGTTGAGCCAGCCCTGACGCCCGGCAAAGATCAACAGGCCCTGCGCGGTGAGCACGGTACCCAGCGTGATCGGCAGCACGAGCAGGGTCTGCAGCATCCGCTTGCCCCGGAATTTACTGCGGAGCTTGAATGCGATCGGGATCGAGACGAGCACGTTGAACAGCGCGGCGGGTAGGGCGAGCCGCAGCGTGATCCAGACGGAGTCAAAGATGAACGCGTCCCTGAAGAACGCCACGTAATTGGCGAAGAGTCCGCCGCCCCACTGCTCCTGGGTGGCGGCGAGCGGCTGGAAGGTGAGCCCGATGCCGTAGGCGAACGGGTATACGAATAGCAGGAGCGCGAACACGATGGCCGGCACGAGCAACAAGAGCTTCGTGTCGACTCCGCGTTCGGCCAGCCGGTGTTTGAGGCTGGCCGAGCCCCGGGCCCGCGAGCCCGTATTGGTAGCGGACGTCATCATCGCACCGCCGAGAGTTCCCGGGGCGCGTCGACACCGTCGAGGCTCGTGCGGTAGACGAGCGCCCGGGACGGATCGACGGTGAGCTGCACGGTCGAACCGGGAACGAGCGCCGTGTAGGCGTGCACGAAAAGATTCTGGCCCTGGGTGGTCGTGACCTCGACCGCGAACTCGCGCCCCTGGTATTCGACGACGTTGACGGTGGCCTGAACTGTATCGCGACCGGGCGGTGTATCCGGCCCGGCAACGACAAGGTCGGAGGGGCGGATGGCGACGCGAACCGTGTCCCCGACGGCCGCCGGCTGGGCGAGGGTGGCCATGATCGAGATGCCGCGGCCGGAGACTCTGGCGAGGTCGCCCACGACCGATTCGACCTCGAGGTCGACGATATTGCGATAACCCATGAAATCGGCAACGTGCCAATTGGCGGGGTTGTCGTGCAGCTGCTCCGGCGTGCCGACCTGCTGCACCCGACCCTCCCGCAGAACCACGAGCCGGTCGGCCAGGGAAAGGGCCTCTTCCTGGTCGTGGGTGACGTAGATGGTGGTGAGTCCCAGGGACTGGTGCAGGCGACGAATCTCGGTGCGCATCTCGAGGCGCAGCTTGGCGTCGAGGTTGGAGAGCGGCTCGTCCATGAGAACGAGGCGCGGTTCGAGCACGACGGCGCGGGCGATGGCAACGCGCTGCTGCTGGCCGCCGGACAGCTGGCCTGGCAGTTTCTTCGCCTGTTCCTGCAGCTTCACCAGGGCCAGGCCCTCAGCCACCCGCCGGGCGATCTCGGGCCTCGGCAGGTTGCGCATCTGCAACCCGAAAGCGATGTTCTTCTCCACGGACAAGTGGGGGAACAGCGCGTAGTTCTGGAAAACCATGCCGAAGTCGCGCTTCTCGGAGGGCAGCACGTCGATGCGCTTGCCGTCGATCAGGATTTCACCGTGTGTCAGCGGGAGGAGTCCCGCGAGGCAGTTGAGTGCGGTGGACTTGCCGCATCCCGACGGTCCGAGCAGGGCGATGAATTCGCCCGCCCGAACCGTGAGATTGAGGTCGACCAACGCATTCTGGCCGCCGAAGCTGCGACCGACGTTCTTCAGTTCGAGGGTGTCAAATGTATTGGTCGACCGTGTCATGAGCTACTTCGCCTCAAATTTTCCCGAACCGACTTCGCGGTCCCAGATATCAAATGCCTGCACCAGCGCGGCAGGCTCGAGCGGAGTTGTCTTGGGCATCTCCTCGATCAGGTCGTCGTACCAGTCGCGGCCGAACTCGGCGATGACGTCCTGGCTAGCCTGGGGCGCCTTGTCGAGCGTGGCGCCCTCGATGGCCGGGCCGGGGTAGAAATAGCCGGTGTCATACGCCATGGCGTTGGTCTCGGGCGTGAGGATGTCCTGCAGCAGTAGCAGGATGGCGGACATCTTGTCAGCGGTCTGCCCCTTCGGAACCACGGCATAGTGGGCATCCGTCACCCAGGTGAAGTCGTCGAACGGGGCAGCTTCGATGCTTGCGGGCATTTTGGCCGTCGCGCGGGGTTCGATGTCCCAGCCGGTCGTGGTGGGGATCATGGCCCAGGTGCCGTCGGCCATATTGGTGATGACCTGGCCGGTACCGGTGGGGTAGTTGTCGATGGTGAGGCCGAGTTCCTTCAGATAAGCCCAGGTCTTGTCCCACCCGTTCACGGGATCGGTCGGGTCGGAGTCGCCGAGGATGTACGGCAGGCCCTGCAGGAAGGTGCGGCCGGGGCCCGAGTTGGCCGGACGGGCGTAGCCGAACTTGCCGGGGTTGGCCTGCGCCCAGGCGAGTACCTCTTCCGGGGTGCTGGGAACGTCGGTTACCACGGCGGGATCGTACTGCAGCAGCGGGCCGGAGGGGTAGTACGTCGTGACGACGCCAAAGCCTTCGGCGAGCTTCTGCATGTTGGCGGCGGGCTCGATGTAGCCGTCCTGGTTCGACAGCCGGTCGCCATAGTCGGTGACAAGCGGAACCCAGAGGTTCTGGCCGATACCGGCAGACAGGCCGTCGGTTCCGGTCATGACCATGTCGATGGACAGGCTTCCACTGTCGACCTGCGGCTTGATGGAACCCACGAGGTCCGGCGCGCCGGCGCTCTCCCAGGTAACCGCGGAGATCACGTCGGGGTTCGCCGCCACGAAGGCGTCGACCATGGGACCGGTGAGCTTCTGGTTGCCCGCCACGTCGAGAATGTTCAACGTCACGGGGGCGGATGGCTTATCGGGCACATCGGCGGCGTTGGCCACCGGTGTGGCCGGTGCTGCGCCGGAGTTCGGTGCGGTACACCCCGTGAGAACGAGGGCTGCCACGGCGACTGCCGCTGTGACATAGGTGCGGGTGAAAGCTCTCATATCGATTTCATTCCTTCTGTTCAAACCAAACGACTGCGTTTGGAAGAGGGGGTCGCTGCTGATTGAGTGGATGACGCCGGGATGGCAGGCACGACGCCGGTGGACTGTCGCACGACGAGTTCGACCGGAATCTCGAGGTTGGGGCGTGGACCCGTTGAACGGCCCAGAACTCTGTCGAGGAGCGCGTCGACGCTCGCGCGCCCCATCTGAATCCGGGGAAGATCAACGGTCGTGAGGTTGGGCCAGACCAGGGTGGACATTGGCACGTTATCGAATCCGGTGACACTGATATCGGCCGGCACGGTGATGCCGCGGTGTCGCAGTCGATCGACGAGCCCGGCAGCGATCAGATCGTTGTAGGCCACGATAGCCGTGGCGCCGCTCGCGAGGGCGAGGTCCGCCGCCTGGGTTCCGCCGGAGAACACCGGCGAAAAATTGCCCAGTTCGATCAACTCGATATCGTTGGACTGTTCGGCGAATTCGCGTAGCGCTAGGTCGCGTTCCTGGTTGGACCACGAGGTGATTGGGCCTGCCGCGTAGGCGATCCTGCGGTGACCGAGCGCCATGAAGTGCCGCATCACAGCGCGGGCTCCGCCGCCGTTGTCGAACGTGATCGAAGGGACTCCGGGAAGGGCTCGATTGACGAGAATGAGCGCACTCTCCTCGGCAGCTCGGCTAACGGCCTCGTCAGAGCCACGCGGGGAGCAGAGGATGACGCCGTCGACCTGTTTGGCTAGGCCGCGCACGACCTCGTCTTCGAGGAGCGGATCTTCGTCGGTGTCGGCAATGAACACCGCGTAGCCGGCGGCGCGGGCGCGGGCCTGGACTCCCTTGCAGATCGAGCCGAAAAACGGGTTTTCGAGGTCGGGAACGACCAGACCGATGCTGCCCGTGCGCCCGGTGACGAGCCCCCTGGCGGCGCGGTTCGGGCGGTAGCCCATGGTTCGTGCCGTCTCCTGCACGTGCAGGCGGGTGGCCTCGGCGACCTGATCAGGGTTGGCCAGCGCCCGCGAGACCGTGGAGATCGATACGCCGGTGGCGCGGGCCACATCGCGAATAGTCACGACCATGCTCAGCACCACCCTGTGTAATGGTCCGAGCGTTTGTGGACCGTGGATACATTCTGCAAACCTTTGCAGTGTTTCGTCAAGTCTCAGTTTTATAACGGGAGAAAGTTTGCATTATTGACAACCATGACCGTTCCATTAGTCCTACTTACGTGCATATAGTGGTCTCAGCGGACCCGGCCAAGACGCGTTCATCAGGCGCGACCGACTGCAACAATATTCATTTTGTTTCAACGAGGAGGCAGAAAATGGCCAAAATGCCATGGAAACTTCACCCTGACCGGGCGCTCCCGGCCGAACCGACTCAGCGCTCGATCGCCCGTGAGGTCTACCGGAGCGTCGCCGCACTGCCGATCGTCTCGATGCACGGGCACATTGATGCCGGGGCCATCCGGCGCAACGATGCCTTCGGCGACCCGGCCGAACTGTTCATCATTCCAGACCACTACCTCGTGCGAATGCTCGTGTCCCAGGGCTACCGTCAACAAGATCTCGGCGTTCGGCCTCTGAACGGCGACCCGTACGAGACCGACCACCGCCTCGTCTGGCGGCGCTTCTGCTCCACGTGGAAGCTGTTTCGGGGAACCCCCACCCGGTACTGGATGGAACACGAGCTGGTAGAGGTGTTCGGCATTACCGAAGAACCCTCCGCCGCCACGGCTGACGCGATTTACGACCAGCTGTCGGCCGCACTGGCCACGCCGTCGTGGCGCATCCGCTCACTCTTTGACCGTTTCAATATCGAGATTCTCAGCACAACGGATGCGCCGGATTCCGACCTGGCCGACCATGCAGCGCTCGCCGCAGACGGCTGGGGCGAGCGCGTCGTTCCCACCTTCCGGCCCGACGGAATTTTCTACCCCGATCGCGCAGCATGGCGGGCCTCCGTGCGCGCGCTCGCCGCCCGCAACGGCACCGAGATAACGAACTACGCGAGTTTCCTGGTGGCCGTACAGGAACGACGGCTCGCATTCGTGGCGGCCGGCGCCCGGGCCACCGACCATGGCCACCTCTCCGCCGATACCACCCCACTTTCCGCAGCGGATGCCCAGCGCATCTTTGACCAGGCGCTCACCGGGCCGGTCGATGCGGCCACCGGCGCAGCCTTCGCAGCCAACATGCTGTTCGAAAGCGCTCGCATGTCGGTCGAAGACGGGCTCGTGATGCAGCTGCACCCGGGAGTGCAGCGCGACCATTCCGACCAGATCTTTGCCGCCTTCGGACCGGACAATGGATTCGACATTCCTCGCCAGGTGGATTACACCCGCGGGCTGCAGCCACTGCTCAACGCCTTCGGTCTTGACCCGCGGTTTCGCATCATCCTGTTCACGACCGACGAGAACGTCTATTCGCGGGAACTTGCCCCGATCGCGGGGGCCTACCCCTCGGTGCGGCTCGGTGCGCCCTGGTGGTTCCTCGATTCGCCTGGAGGCATGGCGAGGTTCCGTGAGCTCGTCACCGAGACCGCTGGCTTTTACAACACGAGCGGTTTCGTCGACGACACCCGTGCGTTCGCGTCGATTCCGGCCAGGCACGACCTTGCCCGACGCATCGACGCCGGCTACCTATCCAAGCTCGTGGCCGAACACCGACTCACCCTCGACGAGGCGACGGAGACAGCCATCGACCTCGCCTACACCTTGCCGCTGGCGGCATACGCGCGCCGCGACGACGCATCCGCTGGCATGGCACCAGCCTCTGTAACCCCAGAAGGAGCCGCGCTATGAGCGTCATTGAACATGCAGAAGTCTTTGTTACGAGCCCCGGCCGGAACTTCGTCACTCTGAAGATCACCACGTCGGACGGCGTGACGGGCCTCGGCGACGCGACCCTGAACGGGCGTGAGCTTTCGGTGGTCGCCTACCTGCAGGAGCACATCGTGCCGCTGCTGATCGGCCGCGACCCGCAGTCGATCGAAGACACCTGGCAGTACCTGTACCGCGGGGCATATTGGCGTCGCGGTCCCGTCACGATGGCGGCGATCGCCGCAGTGGACGTTGCCCTCTGGGATATCAAGGGCAAAGTCACCGGCCAGCCGGTGTATCAGCTGCTCGGTGGGGCCTCCCGCACGGGCGCCCTCGCCTACGGGCACGCGTCCGGATCGGATCTGCCGTCGCTGTTCAACTCCATTCAGAACCACCTCGACCAGGGGTTCAAGGCCATCCGCGTGCAAACGGGAGTGCCGGGCCTCGGTCAGGTCTACGGTGTGGCCACGAACCAGAAGCCCGGCGAACGCTACGACTACGAACCCGCCAAGCGCACCTCGGTTCCTACCGAAGAGCAGTGGGACAGCCGCGCGTACCTCCGCCACATCCCGACGATCTTCGCGGCCGTGCGTGAGGAATTCGGCTACGACCTGCCGCTGCTGCATGACGGCCACCACCGGCTCACGCCGAACGAGGCGGCCATCCTCGGTAAATCGCTCGAGCCCTACGACTTGTTCTGGCTCGAGGACTGCACCCCCGGTGAAAACCAGGAGAGCCTGCGCCGGGTGCGCGCGCAGACCACGACGCCTCTGGCCATCGGCGAGGTCTTCAACACGGTTTTCGACTATCAGACCCTGATCACCGAGCAGCTCATCGACTACGTGCGCAGCGCCGTCACTCACACCGGCGGCATCAGCGCGCTCAAAAAGATCATCGACTTCGCGGCGATCTACCAGATCAAGTCTGGATTTCACGGACCGACCGATATCTCGCCGGTCGGCCAGGCCGCCGCTCTGCACCTGGACCTCGCGATCCACAACTTCGGTATCCAGGAGTACATGAAGCACTCGGAGGACA
Organism: Cryobacterium sp. Y57; assembly: GCF_002929505.1. Classification (GTDB taxonomy): domain Bacteria; phylum Actinomycetota; class Actinomycetes; order Actinomycetales; family Microbacteriaceae; genus Cryobacterium. Next base: position 90,043 of record NZ_PJJL01000068.1, on the reverse strand, counting down.
CCCTCTCTGTGTTCCAGACCAGCTACACCTTCGAGAACGGGCTGCTGCATCCGGGCGACAACCCCGGCCTCGGTGTCGAGTACGACGAGGCGCTCGCCGCAACCTTCGACTACACGCCGGCGTACCTGCCGGTGAACAGGCTGCAGCGCGACGGGACCATGCACGACTGGTAGCCCGACGGTATCCGCTTGCCGAGTGTGGACGAGATATCTCCGCCGGCCTTGGCGCGTAACTCCTGCAGATCTGGGGCCGGCTATAGTTCGGCCCCAGAATGACGCGGTAGTCCAACTCGGCTGTTTTGATTTGCAGGAGTTATGCGCCGGGAAGGTGCAGCCGAAGCGCTCAGGTGACGGTGCCGAATTGCCAGGGGATGAACTCCTCCTGGCCAACGCCGAGTTCTTCGCTCACGGTCTGTTCGCCCGACGCCACTCGGATGATGAGGTCGAAGATCTCGGCCCCGACTTCGGCGAGGGTGGCCGTGCCGTCGACGATGCGGCCCGCGTTGAGGTCCATGTCATCGGGCATCCGGTTGAATGTGTCCGAGTTGGTGGCGAGCTTGATCGAGGGTGTGGGCTTGGAGCCGAACACCGAGCCTCGGCCGGTGGTGAAGCACACGACCGTGGCGCCACCGGCGATGATGCCGGTCACCGAAACCGGATCGTAGCCGGGGGTGTCCATGAAGACGAGGCCGCGTTCGGTGATGCGCTCGGCGTACTCATACACGGCAGACAGGTCGGCTTGCCCGGCCTTGGCCACGGCTCCGAGAGACTTCTCCAAAATGGTCGTCAGCCCGCCAGCCTTGTTTCCAGGGGAGGGATTGTTGTCGAGGCTGCCCCCACCCTGCTTCGCGTAGCCCTGCCACCACTCGATGCGGTCGAGCAGCCGCTGCCCCACCACGGGCGAGACCGCGCGGCTCGTGAGCAGGTGCTCTGCGCCGAACACCTCTGGAGTCTCGGCCAAAACGGATGTCGCCCCATAGGCCACGAGGAGGTCGGACGCCACTCCGAGAGCCGGGTTTGCGGTAATGCCGGAGAAACCGTCTGAACCGCCGCAGTTCAGGCCGAGAACCAGTTCTGACACCGGAACCGGAACCCTGCTGCGCTGGTTCAGTTCGGGCAGCATGGCCCGGATGCGGGCAATCCCTTCCTTGACGGTGGCCCGCACGCCGCCCTCGCTCTGAATGTTCATGGTGGACACCAGGGTGTCACTCGGCAGGTCGTAGCCCTCGACGAGGGACTCAACCGGAACCATTTCGCAGCCGAGTCCCACCACCAGCAGGCCACCAAAGTTGGGGTGGGCCGCATAACCGCGGAGGGTGCGAAGCAGAACCTGGCCACCCTCGCTGGTGGGGACCAGGCCGCATCCGCTCTGGTGTGTGAGAGCCATCACGCCGTCAACGTTCTCGAACTCGTCGAGGGCGAAGCCGCGAAAGGCCTCGGCGATGAGGTTCGCGGCCGTGGCCGAGCAGTTCACCGAGGTGAGAATGCCCACATAATTGCGGGTGCCGACCCGACCGTCGGCGCGCGGGTAGCCGAGGAACGTGGGCATCGGCTCGCTCGGCACCGCGAGGTCGGTGCGGCTGGTGCCGAACTCGTGGGTGCGCCCGGTGTCGTCCATGCCAAGGTTGTGGCTGTGCACGTGCTCGCCGGCAGCGATCATCGTGGTCGCGCGGCCGATGGACTGCCCGTATTTGTGCACCTGCGCGCCCGTGGCGATAGCGACCAGGGCGAACTTGTGGCTGCGCGAGATGTCGGCAGGGAGGATGAGCTCAGCGCCGCTCCGGCCGAGATCTATCACGGTGCCGGCGGGTAGCGGATGCAGGGCGATGGCCACCTCGTCCCGGTCGTTCAGGTGCAGGGCAACGTCGCGGAGCAAGACTCTGGTGGGCATCTGGCGGGATCCTTGTGGCTGCTATAAGGTGAATGTAAACGATTTCATTCACCAGTATCATTCTTTCCGACAGGCGGGTCAAGTGGCGACAACCATTCGACAGGTTGCAGAGGCTGCCGGGGTGTCGATCGCCACCGCGTCTCGAGCGCTGAGCGGATCCGATGCCGTGGTGCCTGCGACCAAAGACCGCGTTTTACGAGTAGCCGCTGCACTGGACTACACCCCGAGCCGCCTGGCGCGCGGCCTCGTGACCGGCACGACCGGCAACATCGGCCTGATCTTTCCCGACATCACCAACCCCTTCTATACTTCGTTCCTGGCCGAAGTCGAGTCGCTGGTCGGCGCGCACGACCTGGGCATTGTGATCGGCGACTCCCACGAAGACCCCGATCGCGAGTACGCCCTGGTGCGCCAGATGTCCACCCAGGTCGACCGCCTCGTGCTCACCTCCAGCAGACTGACCGACGAACAGATCGTGGCTGCGGCCGGCCGGCTGCCCATCGTGCTCGCCAACCGGCGGCTCGGCGACGACATGGCTATGCCGCCGAGGCTGAGTCAGATGGTCATTGACGTGGACGCCGGCTTCACGGCGGCCGTGACCCACCTGTACAAACTCGGCCACCGCCGACTCACCTACCTCGACGGCCCCGCCCGGTCCTGGTCGGCGCGTCAGAAACGGGCCGTCCTCACCCGGGTCTGCGGCGAGCTCGGGCTGAACCTGACCATCGTCGGCATCGAACGGCCAGACTTCACCGCTGGACTCGCGGCCGGCACCGACCTCGACCTCGACCAGGCTACTGCGGTGCTCGCTTTCAACGACCAGGTCGCCCTCGGAGTGCTCGCTGCCCTCCGTGCCCGCGGAATAGACGTTCCCGGCCGCATCAGCGTTATCGGCTGCGATGATTCCCTCCCCGACGGCCTTGCCTGGCCAGCGCTGAGCACCGTTGACAGCTCGAGCCGGGCCCTCGGGGCCCTTGCCGCGGCCGCCGTACTCGATCCCGAATCGAAGCAGAACGGCAGCGTCCCCACCCGCCTCATTGTGCGTCGGTCGACGGCGAGAGCCGCCGTCGATCTCAACCCTCGTGAAGAAAAGACTCCGGAGCCATCGTGATCCCCGCCCCCTCATCGACCCGCGTGCCGGCATCCGCTCGGCTACGCCAGCACGCGATCATCGCCGTTTTACGCGCCAGCGCCGCGTCTGACTACGACCCTGTGGTGGACGTACTCGCCGAGAACGGCGTGCGTTCAATCGAACTCACGCTCAGCACGCCCGGCACCTTCGAGCACCTGCCGGCCCTGGTCAAGCGCTTGGGTAACGACGTGGAAGTGGGGATCGGCACCATCGTGACCGTCGGGCAGGCCGAATTTGCCCTCGCGGCCGGGGCCCACTATCTCGTGACGCCGATAGTGAACCTCGACGTGATCGCGCTCGCCGTGCGCGAAGGTATTCCAGTGTTCCCGGGTGGGCTGACGCCCACCGAACTCTTCGGCGCCTGGGCCGCCGGTGCCACGGCCGTGAAGATCTTCCCGGCCGAAACCGTGGGGCCGCAGTATGGCTCGCACCTGCGCGGGCCGTTTCCCGATCTCGAGTTCGTACCCTCCGGCGGAATCGGCCTCGATGACGTTCCGCGCTGGCTAAACGCTGGCGCCCTCGCCGTGAGCCTCGGCGGTCCGCTCGTGGGCGACGCGTTGAAAGGCGGGTCGCTCGCGGCACTCGCCCAGCGGGCGCAGCGGGTCACCGGCCTCGCAGCGGATGCCCTGGCGCAGCGATGAGCGCCGCAGCCGTTGCACAATCAGTCGTCACCTTCGGCGAGACTATGGCCCTGATGAGCTCCGATTCGTTCGGGCCCCTGCAGCACTCTCGGGCGATGACTCTCGGCATTGGTGGTTCCGAGAGTAACGTGGCCATCGCGCTGCAACGCCTCGGTACGCCGGTCACCTGGATCGGCCGAGTCGGAGAGGACTCTCTCGGCGACATGGTGTTGCGCGAAATCAGCGCGGAGGGCGTGCAGGTGGTGGGCATCCGCGATTCAGAGGCGCCGACGGGGCTCATGGTCAAGGAGCGCCGCACGAGCCGGGATACCCGCGTCTGGTACTACCGGCGAGGCAACGCCGGGTCGCGGCTGGCGCCGGGCGACATCGATCCGGAACTCATTCGCTCGGCGTCGCTGCTGCACCTCACGGGCATCACCCCCGCGCTCTCGAACACCGCTGCCGACGCTGTTTTTGAGGCGATGCGGGTGGCCAGAGAGGCCAGGGTCACGGTGTCATTCGACCTCAATTTTCGTGGAAAACTCTGGTCGCCAGAGCAAGCCGGCGCCGTGTACCGCCGCATCCTGCCGCTTGTCGACGTGGTCTTCGCCGGCGACGACGAGGCGGCCATCGCGGTGGGCGAGGCGGCGACCCCGCTGCTGCTGGCGCATCGGCTGATCGAAGCCGGGGCTGGTGAGGCCGTGGTGAAACTGGGCGAGCGCGGCGCCGTCGCGGTCGTGCAGGGCCGCGAATACGAGCGGGCGGCCATTCCGACCGCGGCGCTCGACACCGTGGGCGCCGGGGATGGTTTCGTGGCCGGCTACCTCGCCGAATACCTACTGGGCCGCGACGTGGCCACCCGGCTGACCACCGCCGTGACGGTGGGCGCGTACGCCTGCCTGGTTTCAGGGGACTGGGAGGGTATGCCACGCCGCAGCGAGCTCGCAACTCTGGGACGCAACGAGCCCGTCAGTCGCTAAGCATGCGACAGAACGGTGTGGGCGGTGGCTGCCGAAAATGCCAGTTCTTCTTTGTCGGGCTAGCCAGCAATAAATGTGTCGCTATGGAGTAGAAAGTAATTAGAGGCCAAGTCGACGGCTCGGGCACTCCTCTGGCGAAGCCGCTCGACCCACTGATTAGAGTTGGCACTATGACTCAGGAAACATTTCTCGACCGAGAAAATGGCCGGGCCACCCTGGCCCAAATTGCTCACGACGCATCCGTGTCAATGTCGACGGTCTCCAAGGTGCTCAATGCTCGAACCGGTGTATCGAAAGCGACCCGAGTGCGGGTGGAGGCGCTGTTGGTTTCCTCCGGGTACAGTCGGCGCGGATCCGAGCACTCGAAAAGCACCCTGATCGAGCTGGTCTTTAGCGACATAGGCAGTATCTGGTCGCTCGAAATCATTCGGGGCGTCGAGCGGGTCGCGCGGCAGAACGGCCTGAGCGTCATTCTCACCGAGAGCGGCGACCGCCACTCGCCCGCGCCAGACTGGATCAAGGGCGTGTTGCAGCGTCAACCACTCGGGGTGATTCTGGTCTTCTCCGATTTGTCAGCTGACCACAAGCGTGAGCTGAACACGCGCAACATTCCCTTCGTCGTGGTGGACCCGGCCGGAGACCCGGCCACGGACGTGCCATCCATCGGCTCGGCCAACTGGTCGGGCGGGCTGTTGGCCACCCGGCACCTGATCGAGCTCGGGCACCGCCGTATCGGCATCATTACCGGCCCAGAGGACATGCTGTGTTCGCTAGCTCGCCTTTCGGGCTACCGGTCGGCGCTTGAGGCGGCCGTCATCCCGTTTGACGCCAGCCTCGTCAAGACCGGCGACTTTCACCGCGAGCTTGGAGTGAGCCTCGGGCGCGAGCTGCTGGCGCGCCCGGACCGCCCGACCGCCATCTTCGCCGGCAGTGATCTACAGGCGATCGGGCTCTACGAGGCAGCGCGGGCGCTGGATCTGCAGATTCCACGCGATCTTTCGGTCGTAGGATACGACGACCTCCCCGTGGCCCAATGGGTCGATCCTGCCTTGACTACCGTGCGCCAGCCGCTCGTCGAAATGGCGGAGGAGGCGACCAGACTCGTACTCAAACTGCGCACCGACCGGCACACCGAGAACATCAGGCTCGATCTTGCGGTCAACCTCGTGCAGCGGGCTAGTACGGCGGCGTGCGGTAATTAAACTGCGAAAGTTTCTGATAATTAACTTACATGTTGCGTAATTTATTGCGACACCTATAGCGTTGGGTAGCGGCTAGCTCAGACTGGCCCGCCGACGAAGGAGTCACCGGATGCCCCGCCTGAACGTTGCGATGATCGGCTACGGATTCAGGGGTGCGGCCCACCCGAAGGCGTGGCGAGTGGCTTCACGGTTCTTCGATTCACCCCTTGAACCGAGAATGCACACGATCGTCGGCAGGCACACCGGCCGTACAGCCGCCGCGGCGCAGAAGTTCGGTTGGGCACACGTCGAAACCGACTGGCGACGAGTCGTGGACAATCCCGACATCGATCTGATCGACATTGGCCCTGTTCGCGGCGCGACTGACCGGCGGCGGGCTGGGCACCTTCGAGGCCACGCGTTTCGCCACCGGCCGCAAGAACGCCTTCCACATCGAAATCAGCGGATCCCAAGGAGCGCTGGCCTTCGACCTCGAGCGCATGAACGAGCTCGATTTCTACGACGTGACCGACTTAGCCGACCTGCGTGGCTTTCGCCGCATTCTGGTGACAGAGCTGGAGCATGCGTACCTGTCAGCCTGGTGGCCAACCGGCCACACCATCGGCTACGAGCACCCGTTCTCTCACCAGGTTCGCGATCTGGTGTTCGACATTGCGGAGCCTGCGCCCCGAACCGTCGTTCGCCGACGGCCTCCAGGTGCAACGTGTGCTCGACGCGATCAAGAACAGCGCCGAAAAAGGCAGCGCCTGGACCATTACCTCCTAATCGTCAAGGGTAAGGAAGCAGAGGCGCCTTATCACGCTATCGACGTTGTCCATCTTTGTTCTTCACGTGCTCGGTCGTCGACAGTTGCTCAATGGAACGACGGCAGGATTCAGCGAATAACACCTCATTTGTGCAAACCCTGGAAGGATTTTCATGACCACCACAAACCCCGCAGCATCCGCTCTTCGCCATGCACTCGTCGTGCGCGGAGGATGGGACGGCCACCAGCCCGTCGAGACGACAGCTCTGTTCATTCCTTTCCTGGAGGAGAACGGCTTCACGGTGCGTGTCGAAGAATCACCGGCGCCGTACGCCGATGCCGACTACATGACGAATGTCGACCTCGTGGTGCAGACCAACACCATGACCACGATCGAGAAGGACGAATTCCTGGGGTTGCGCACGGCTATCGAGAACGGCACGGGCCTCGCCGGCTGGCACGGTGGCATCGCCGACTCCTACCGCAATAACGTGGACTACCTCCAGCTGATCGGCGGGCAATTCGCCGCGCACCCCGGTAAGGCGCCCGCCGAGCGCATCGGGGAACAGTCAGACAACTACGTTCCGTACCGTATCAATATGCTGCCGGCGGCCGCAGATCATCCGATTACCCAAGGCATCGAGGATTTCGACCTCATTAGCGAGCAGTACTGGGTATTGCACGACGACTACAACGATGTGCTGGCCACGACGACGCAGGCCGTGCGCCCATGGGACCCGTGGCACCGTCCGATCACGTCGCCGGCCGTCTGGACCCGGCAGTGGGGGCAGGGGCGCATCTTCGTCTCAACGCCCGGGCACCGGGTCGACATCCTGCAGAACTCCAGCGTGCGCACGATGATTGAGAGGGGATTGCTATGGGCGGCCCGTTGAGAATAGGAATTATCGGCGTCGGAAAGATCAGCGAGCAGTATTTCGCCGAGTTTCCCAAGCTTCCTGGCCTGAAACTCGTGGCCGTCGCCGACCTGGATGTAGCCAGGGCCACAGCCGTCGCCGCCGAGCAGGGCGTTCTGGCGTTGACGGTCGACGAGTTGATCGCCTCGCCCGAGGTGGACGCGGTGCTCAACCTCACCATTCCCGCGGCCCATGCAGCGGTCGCCTTGCGAGCGCTGGCCGCCGGCAAGCACGTCTACGGGGAAAAGCCCCTGGCGCTCAATCCCGACGAAGCTGCCCCGGTGCTCAAGCTCGCCGACGAACGCGGGCTGCGGGTGGGATCGGCTCCCGACACCGTGCTGGGCACGGGCGTGCAGACCGCCCGTTCACTGCTCGACGGTGGCCGCATCGGAACGCCGGTGGCGGCATCGGCTTTCTGGACCGCGCCGGGGCATGAGCTCTGGCACCCGGCCCCGCAGTTCTACTATTCGGCGGGTGGCGGGCCGTTGTTTGATATGGGACCGTACTACCTGAGCGCCCTGGTCACCCTGCTCGGACCGGTCGTGCGCGTGTCGGGCAGCGTCGGGCGCTCCGGGCGGGAGCGCACAGTCGCGACCGGGCCGCTTGAAGGCACGAGTATTTCAGTGGATGTCGACACTCACGTGTCTGCGCTGCTGGAGCACGCCTCCGGCGTCACTTCGACCGTCATGATGAGTTTCGATGTGTGGGCGGCCCGGCTGCCGCGCATCGAGATCTACGGCACCCTCGGCACGATCGCTGTACCGGACCCGAACCGGTTCAGCGATGTGACTGAGCTCTTCACGAGCGACGACCGAACCTGGCGCGAGGTTCCGGCCGAAGCCGGATATGCGGAAGCCGGGCGCGGATATGGGCTCGCCGACATGGCGCGGGCGATCGCGACCGATCGTCCGCACCGAGCCTCGGCTGAGTTGGCTTTTCACGTCTTGGAGATCATGGACGCCATAGTGCGGGCTGGCCACGACCACACGGTCATTGAGTTGGCCAGCACGGTCGAGCGGCCGGATCTCGTTCCCGAAGGCGCTGTGCCCAGCAACTGGTAGGTGGCGTTGCTGCCGTGGCTACCTACACGTGGTCGCGCCAGCTGTGCTCGGGGGCGAAGCCGAGCATCCGCTTCGCCTTGTCGATCGACAGCAGGGTCTCGTGTTCGCCCACCGTCTTCGTCACGGTGACGTTCGGGAAGACCTCGGCGGCCAGGCTCGCGCTCGACCGGCTCATCACCGTGTCGGCGGCGGCGATGATGAACGTCTCGAAACCCGGCTGGGCCTGTTCGAGCGCGCGCAGTACGGCCTGGGCGCCGTCGCGACCGTCGATGTAGCCCCACAGGTTCCACTTGCGCAGGGTGGCGTCATCGTTGAAGGCGGGGAATGCCGCATAGTCATCTTCGTCCATCACATTGGAGAAGCGCAGCGCCGTGATGCTCAGCTGCGGATCCCAGCGCACGAGCTGGATAGCCATCTGTTCCTCGAGGTGCTTGACCAGGGAATACGTGCTCTCCGGCCGGGCCGGGTACTCCTCGTCAACGGGGATGTAGGGCGGGTCGATGTCGAATGGCAGACCCAGGGTCGTCTCACTCGAGGCATAGACGATGCGCTTGATGCCCGCCCGCCGCGCCGCCTGAAACACATTGAAGGTCGCGAGCATGTTGTTGTGGAACGTGGCCACGTCGGGCAGAAGGCCAGGGGCCGGTATGGCGCCCAGATGTACGAGTGCGTCAAACCCATCTGTGCGGTCGTCGATGCCGAACATCACGTCGATGACCTGGCCATAATCAGTCAGGTCGATCTGGGTGAATCCGGAACCGCGAAGTCCCGACTGGTCGAGATTGGTGACCTCGTGCCCCTCGCCGGCCAGGCGTGCAACCACGCTACGGCCGAGCTTGCCACTACCACCGGTGACGGCAATTCTCATGAATACTCCTTAAGTTTCAAAAGCGGATGCGGCTGGCTCACACCTCGCGCTGCTCCGGCGAGGTCGTCTTGCGCGGGTCGAACTCGGCCAGGTCGCCAACGGCCGCATCGATCCTTGCCAGCACGTCAGCGTCAAGGTGCACACCGGCGGCCTTCGCGTTGTCGGCGACCTGCTCGGGACGGGAGGCGCCCATGATGGCGGATGCAACGTTCTTATTCGCCAGCACCCAGGCGAGCGCGAGTTGCGCCATGCTCAGTCCGAGCCCGTCGGCGATCGGGCGCAATTTCTGCACGCCGGTGAGCACCGGCTCATCCATCCAACGCTTGATCATGTTGGCGCCGCCCTGGGCATCCGTTGCCCGGCTGCCTTTCAGGGGCGCTTGACCCGGCAGATACTTGCCGGTGAGCACGCCCTGAGCCACAGGGGACCAGACAATCTGCGAGACGCCGAGTTCTTCGGAGGCCGGAACCACTTCGGATTCAATCACCCGCCACAGCATCGAGTACTGCGGCTGGTTGGAGATGAGCTGAATGCCCAGGTCAGTGGCGAGGGCGTGGCCGGCGCGCAACTGCTCGGCGTTCCACTCGCTCACTCCGATGTACAGGGCTTTGCCCTGGCGTACGACGTCGGCAAAGGCCTGCATCGTCTCCTCGAGCGGGGTTTCCACGTCATACCGGTGCGCCTGATAGAGGTCGACGTACTCCGTTTGCAGGCGCGTGAGCGAGCCATCGATCGACTCGAGGATGTGCTTCCGGGAGAGGCCGGTGTCGTTGTGTCCCTTGGGACCGGTCGGGCCGAAGACCTTGGTGAAGATTTCGAGGGACTGGCGGCGTTCACCGCGCAGGGCATCGCCCAATACCTGTTCGGCGATGGTGTTCGCGTAGACGTCAGCGGTGTCGAACGAGCTGATGCCGGCGTCGAGGGCCGCGCGTACGCAGGCCGTCGCGGTGTCATTCTCGATCTGAGACCCGTGGGTGAGCCAGTTGCCGTAGGTAATCTCTGAAACTTTCAATCCACTGTTGCCAAGATATCGAAACTCCATGACGTCCCTGTCTGGCGCCTCGTGTCTGCCAGCGCCCTCGATGATTTGTTGACATTGGCAACGTATCATCCATCGAGCTCATCTGGCGCAGTAACCTGACTTCTGACCGAAAAAGCGAGCGGGAAGCCGAGAGCAGTGGACGCCATGCAGGGTAGTAACCATGACGATGTGCGCAGGCACAACCTATCGATCATTCTGCGCCTCGTACACCGCGGTGGCGCGGCGTCGCGGGCCCAGTTGACCCGCCTGACCGGTTTGAACCGGTCGACCATCGGCGCGCTGGTCGCAGAGTTGGTCGAACGCGGCCTGGTCGAGGAACGCACGCCCGACCCCACCAAACTTGCCGGACGCCCGAGCCCGATCGTGGCGGCGAGCGACCGCGTTGTGGCCATTGCGGTGAATCCTGAAATCGACGCGATCACCGTGGGAGTCGTCGCCCTCAGCGGCGTCGTGCACCGGAGCATCCGCGTCGCCACGCCAACCACGCCAACGGTCGCCGAAGCGGTCGCTATCACGGCGAGTATCGTCACCGACCTGCGGCGCGAGCTCGGAGAGTATTCCATTATCGGAATGGGGGTGGCCGTGCCGGGCCTGGTGCGCGCACACGACGGCCTGGTTCGCAACGCTCCACATCTCGGCTGGGTCGACGAACCACTCTGCGACCTGCTCGCCGAGGTCACCGGTCTGCCCGTCGTGGCCGCCAACGACGCGAGCCTCGGCGTCACGGCGGAACGCTATTTCGGAGCGGGGCAGGGAATGACCGATCTCATCTACCTCAACGGCGGCTCGAGCGGCATCGGTGGCGGCCTCGTCGTCGGGGAAGTCGCGGCCGGCGGACGGGCAGGCTACGCGGGGGAATTCGGGCACACCAGGGTGAGCGCGAGCTGCCGCACCGACTCGGCCGGTATCGCCGGCACTCTCGAAGCCGAGGTCACCCGCGGCGCGCTCCTTGACGTGCTCGGCCTGCCCGCCGGAAAAACGGATGCCGACGACCTCGAACGCGCACTGCTCGCCTCCACCGCGCCCGCGGTCCGCGCCGAAGTGAACCGGCAGCTCGATTTTTTGGCCGTGGCTTTAGCCGGCGCCGTCAATATACTCAACCCGCAGCTCGTGGTGCTTGGCGGGTTCCTCGGGGCGCTCTATGCGGTCGACCCGGGGCGCCTGATAAGCGCGGTGGCCGCGCTGACGCTGGGGACTGCGTTCGACGAGGTGCAGATCGCCCCCGCGCTTCTCGGCTCGAACCTGCTCCTGATCGGTGCCGCCGAGCTGGCCTTCGAAGCACTGCTTCTCGATCCACAGTCCGAAAGCGGGAATAGTTCGGGTCTATCCTCGCTTAGCGTAAGGGCGGCCGGAAGTGCCACTGCGGCCGTGTCGCCCGAAATCGCGCCGCCCGCCGCCATCCAGCCTCTCTAGACCAGCCAAGGACATCCGTTTTCGTGATTACAGCCAGCATCCCCGTGATTAGCGCCGCGCAACTCGCCTCCACCGCCGCGCATCCCGGGGACAAACTGACTCGGCGCCAGCGCATCGTCTACATACTCATTCTCGGGGCGCTCACGGCGCTCGGCCCGTTTACCATCGACCTGTATCTGCCGGCCTTTCCGACCCTGGAAAACGAATTCGGCGTGCTGCCGTCGGTCATCCAGCTCACCCTGACCGGCACCATGATCGGCTTCGGTTTCGGACAGCTGGTCGTAGGTCCCTGGAGCGATAAGGTCGGACGGCGACTCCCGCTCATGCTCGCTACCGGTGTGCACATTCTCGCCTGTGTCGGCGCCGCCCTGTCGAACGACATCATCGTGCTCGCCATCTTCCGCGTGCTGCAGGGCTTCGGCGCCGCGGCCGGCGCCGTCGTTGCCATGGCCATGGTGCGGGACCTGTTCGGCGGCAGGCCGCTCGTCAAGATGCTGTCCCGCCTCGCGCTGGTCAGCGGCCTCGCGCCGGTGCTGGCACCGGTGATCGGCTCGCAGTTGCTGCTCGTCATGAGCTGGCGGGGAATCTTCTGGGTACTGGCCGCCTACGGCGTCATCGTGATTCTGGCCGTCGCCTTCTGGATCGTTGAAACCCTGCCCGAAAGCGAACGCAACGCGACGGGCCACAGCACCCTCGGCCAACGCTACAAAGCGGTACTGAGCGACCGCACCTTCGTGGGCGTCGCGATCATCGGGGCGATGACCTTCACCGGGTTGTTCTCCTACCTGTCCGCCTCACCGTTTCTGTTCCAGGACGTGTACGCGTTCAGTCCGCAGGAGTACGGTCTGCTGTTCGCCATCAACTCCCTCGGTGTGGTCACCGGGGTGCAGCTGAGTTCGCGCCTGATGCACCGGTCCAACATCGGGCCGCAGTGGATTCTTTCCGTCTCCACGGTTGTGCTGGTGATCACCGCCGGTGCGATCGTGCTGCTCGACCTCGGCGGCATGGGGCTATGGGGTACCCTGGTGCCGCTCTGGTTCTTCATCGCGGCCTGCGGCTTCACCCTGCCGAGTGTTCAGGTCATCGCGCTCAACGCGCACGGACACGAGGCTGGAACCGCCGCGTCGTTGCTCGGTGCCGCGAACTTCGGTGTGGCCGGACTGATCTCGCCGATTGTCGGACTGCTCGGAGTAGGCACGGCGATACCGATGGCATCCGTCATGGGCGTCACCGCCGTGATCTCCATTCTCGCGCTCTGGCTGATTGTGCGCCCGAGAAGCGTGCCAGCGCTCGAACGCTAGCCCGAGGCGCTCGCTCTGACCCTTTCGCGTCTTGAGCCCTTTCGCGTCTTGAGCCCTTTCGCCGCTCGGGCCCATGGTGTGACCGTGGGCCCAGTTTATAAACTAGGCCCACGGTCCGGGCCCGGGCCCCGTCCACAATGGGAGGCGCAGTAACGGGCTGCTGACCTACGATGGCGGAATGACTAACCCCGAACGCGCTGCAGACCCCGCAGCTCGCCGCATCTCCCGTCGCTGGCCCGTGGTCAGCGGGATCTCCGCGATGGCGTTGGCTGCCCTGCTCGGTCTCGTCGTGGTCGTGCGGGCAAACAGCATCGCCCTCGAGGTTGACACCGAGTGGATGAACGAGATCATCGAGCATCGTTCGCCGGTCTGGGAAGTTCCGTCGCTGTTCATGAACACACTCGGCGGCGGCGCGTTCGGCGTGCTCGTCGTGCCGCTGGTCATCATCCTCGTGCTTGTGCTGATCAAACGGCCGTGGGCGGCCGGATACTACCTCGTGGCCACGGTGCTGAGTGCGGTCGGCGTGCAACTGCTCAAACAAGTCTTTGGGCGGGCCCGCCCTGAAGACATGCTGGTCACATCCGATTTTGGGTCGTTTCCTTCCGGTCATGTCGCCAACGCGGCGACCATGGCGGTGTGCGTCGCCATCATCTTTCCGCGCCTCTGGGTGGCGCTCGCCGGCGCCGCGTACACGATCGTGATGCTGCTCAGCCGCACCTATTTGGGTGCGCACTGGCTTACCGACACCATCGGTGGCTTATTACTCGGCGCCGGTGTCGCTATCGTGCTGTGGGCTCCGGTCGCCGCCAAACTCGATGGCGAACGTGCACTCGCCGCCCGCCGCCGACTCGAACGGCAGCGGAAGGAGCGGAAAACTCTTTCGTCATGACACGCGCGGCACGGTCCCCCCGGCAGAACGGCAAGGTCCCCGTCGTCGCTTTGTTTGACATTCGCGCAACAGCGGGCTCCTCGATCTACCGTGGGTCACTCATCGGGTCCAAGACTGGGAACCGAGTCGTTGCGTTGGCTCCCCGCCACCGCTCTACCGTTCCTACTCACTGGTTGGTCGAGCAGAGCTTGCCGGGCGTCGCACCACGTCACCGTTCGCGCGCATGGCCGACATCGTGTCGGGCCGGGGGCCGTAAACGGCCGATCGGATCTGTCACTCGCCGCGCAGACGTGCGGGGATAGGAGTTTCCCAGCCGAGCAGCGTGTCGAGTCCAGCGGCGCACCAGCCGCGGACGGAGTCGCCCCAGCTCGGACACGGTGAGCGGGTCGGGTGGTCGCACGACCGTCACCCCGAGTGTGTCGACAATGTTCTCCAGCCCGGATCGGGGCCACACCTGGCCCCGCAGGCGAAGCAGCACGTCGCCGCCGGAGTCCAGCAGGTACAGGTGCGAGAGGGTCTCGACCATCTCGCTCTGATACAGCTCGACGAGCACGACGCTGGCAATTTCGGCCGTGCCAAACGTGGTCACCCGGCCCAGTAGGTTTCGGCTTTCCAAGCGCTCAGCCGCAACGGTCACGCACACTCTGCGGGCCCCGAATACAGCGATCACTGCGAGAAGGGTCAGGCCGAACTGAACAGCGGCGACAAAAATCCAGGTGTCGCGGGGGATAGTGAGCCAGTACAGCACGATCAGAACGGGGACCAGCAACGACAGTGCAGCGATAATCGACCGCTTGACCAGCTTGCGCCGCGGTCGCAGAACGTGCTTGACTACCGGCTCGAACCCCTCGCGCATCATGTGTTCCGTTTCACCCCTTAAAGTGAGTATCCCGCACATCGACCCAGTACCTCGTTGCTATTTCAGGGGGGTAGACGAAGCCGTCTGAAGCGAGTACGGTCTCGGGTCGACGAATCAGGGGTAACCCGCGGCGAGTGCGCCCAGCGTAGAGTTGGTCCGTGCACTCACGGGCCATCCGCGAACGCGGCAACACAACGAAGCGGTACCGGCTGCATCCGGCGCAGGTCGTCGTTTCCGGCTTCGCCCTGACCATTTTCGGCGGCACGGCGCTGTTGATGCTGCCGAATGCTCGGGTCGGGCCGGGCGGTGCATCGTTTCTGGAGGCCCTGTTCACCGCGACGAGCGCGGTGTGCGTCACCGGGCTGACCGTCGTCGATACGGCGGTGTACTGGACACCGTTCGGTCAGGTCGTGATTCTGCTGCTCATTCAAATTGGCGGGTTCGGGATCATGTCTTTTGCCTCGGTCGTCGGGCTCGCGATCGCCCGCAAGCTCTCCTTGCGCTCGCGCATCACGGCCGCCGCCGAAACCAAGAGCGTCGGTCTCGCTGACGTGAAGGGGCTGGTGTTCGGTGTCGTGCGGATCTCGCTCGCGATCGAGGTCACCGTGGCGATGATGCTCGCGCTGCGCTTCATGATCGGCTACGGCGAGCCCGTCGGCCGGGCTATCTGGCTGGGGGTGTTCCACTCGGTGTCGAGCTTCAATAATGCCGGCTTCGCCCTGTTCAGCGACAATCTCATGGGATACGCAACGGATGCCTGGATCTGCCTGCCGATCGCCGCCGCCGTCATTCTCGGTGGCCTCGGCTTTCCGGTGATCGTGCAGCTGCGGCGGCAGCTGCGGCGGCAGGGGCGGGGTTCCCGGCACTGGTTACAGCACGCCTGGTCGATTCGCACCTGGACCATGAATACCCGCATCGTGGTGGTCGGCACGCTCGTGCTACTTATTGCCGGAACGGCATACATCACCGCCGTTGAATGGTCGAATCCGAATACTCTCGGCCCATTGGACTGGTCGGGCAAACTACTGGCCGGTTTCTTCCAGTCGGTGCAGACCCGCACCGCCGGTTTCAATAGCATCGACATCGGCCAGCTCGACTCCGCCACCCTGCTCGGGATGGACGTTTTGATGCTGATCGGTGGCGGCCCCGCCGGAACCGCCGGCGGCATTAAAATCACGACGTTCGCCGTACTGTTCTTCATTATCTGGACCGAGGTGCGCGGGCAAGTTGCCGTCAACGTGTTCGGCAAACGGCTTTCCCGGGCGGTGCACCGTGAGGCGATCACGATCTCCCTGCTCGCCGTCGGCGTCATCATTGCCGCGACGGCGGCACTCATGCTCCTGACCGACATCTCTCTGGACGCGCTGCTGTTCGAGACGATCTCCGCTTTTGCAACGGTGGGACTGTCAACCGGGATCACCGCGGGGCTGCCATGGGGAGGGCAGGTCATCCTGATTCTGCTCATGTTCATCGGCCGCCTCGGCCCGATCACCTTCGCGTCGGCCATCGCCCTGCGCGAACGCCACACCACCTACGAACTTCCCAAGGAAAGGCCGATCATTGGCTAAATATTCGCTGTTCGGAAACCGCGACCCCGCCCGCCTCGCCGAAGCTGAGTCGGTCGTCGTCATCGGTCTCGGCCGGTTTGGCAGCGCGCTCGCGCTCGAACTCATGAACAGTGGCACCGAGGTGCTCGGCATCGACGGGGACGAAGAGGTGGTACAGATGCACAACCGACTGCTCACCCACGTGGTGCGTGCCGACTCCACCAAGGAGGCGACCCTGCGGGAGCTCTCGGTACCCGACTTCTCCAGCGTGGTCGTGGCGATCGGCGGCGATATCCAGGCAAACATCCTCACCGCTTCGCTGCTGCTCAAGCTGGGCATCGCGAACATCTGGGCCAAAGCGGTCAGCGACCCGCACGGCGAGATCCTGACCCAGCTCGGCGTCAACCATGTCATCTACCCGGAGAAAGATATGGGCAAGCGAGTTGCGCACCTGGTGCGCGGCGCCATGCAGGACTATATCGAGATCGGCGAGAACTTTGCGCTGGTCAAGACGGCACCGCCGCGGGCGCTCATCGGCGTACCTCTCGGCCAGGCCAAGGTGCGTGCCCGTTACGGCATCACCGTCACCGCGTTTCACCGCCCCGGCACAGGCTGGAGCTACACCTCGCTCGACACCGTGATCGAAGATGGCGACATCATTCTCATCGCCGGAGAATCTGCGCGAGTCGAAGAATACAGCCTGATGCGATGAGTTCCCCCTTCGTTTTTCTCACGGACGCACCGCTTGGCACTCGCGTCGTCGTGCGCACCAGCATTCCGGGTGGATACACGGACGCGCTGGGCTTTCTGCGGAGCCGCAGCGCGGTATCCGTTTCGGTGGAGACCCGGCGCGGACTGGTCACACTCGCGATGGCTGACGTCGTGGCCGCGAAGCTCGTGCCGCCGGCGCCCGAACCAAGACCGCGCCGGGCCCAGGCCTGAAGCTTCCGGTTGACGTGAGGATCTGAACCAGAACGTGCACCCAAAACGCTTCCGCCACCTACCGCGCTGAGCCTTCCTGACCGCGCTGCGCTTTTCTGGCCGCGCTGAGTCTTTCTGACCGCGCTGCGCTTTTCTGGCCGCGCTGAGTCTCTCTGACCGCGCTGCGCTTTTCTGACCGCGCTGAGTCTTTCTGACCGCGCTGAGGCTCCGTCCGGCCCGTCCATCAGTTGCGTGGCGCGTGCGGCGTGCCCTGAAGGTTTCGTGACGAGTGCGTGAACATCTAGCGTTGATTTGCCTTCTGGTCAGGTTAAACAGAGATTATCTTGCTACTTTTTACCTTCCAGATCACCTGAGTTTTCAGCGGTCGGAAGGCTCGCGGTCGTGGGTCGACGACGACCTGAGGTGCCGATAAGGAGGTACCCGATGACCCCTGCGTTTCAGGCGGCGGGTGACCTGCGCCGCACCGTGACGATGATGCTGGCCCTTATCGGCACGACCATCTCGTTGATCTTCGGACACTCCCTCGACGGGGCGCTCCTGGCCGATTCGGGTGACAGCGCTGCCACTTCGGCGATCAGCTCCGTGCAGGTCGTCGGAACAGAGCCGGCCGCACCGGCACTCCAGGTCAACGACGCGGATCTCTGCGCGGCGGCAGAGCCCGGGCGAGGCATCGTTCTGCCTCGAGCGCTTATTCGCCAGCCCAGCGCCCTCACAGTGTTGTCTTTCGCGCCGCGCATTCGCTGGTCGGCAGCAATACGCTGCCTGGAGGCCCCGCCTCGCCCGGTCACGCTTACCGCACTGTGCATCAGCCAGACCTAGAAGTCGAGCAGATTCCCACGGCAGAGCACCCCGCCACGCAATTCCTGCCCAGAGACAGTGCACGCCTTTCACGTGCCCCCAGGAGCGGGTTGGTTGCGCGCTCACTGAGACCAGCGCGTCCACGGAGACTTATCGGCACCCGCCTATCGGCGTCCCGAGACTCGGCGCCTGGTGCGATGGCCTGTCTCCGGACCCAGGCAGCACGAATATTCTACGAACGAAGGACTTTTTCATGACCACGCACTTCACCCATTCGGCCTCCTCGCCCCCCGGAACGTCGCGCAGCGGGCGCATTCGCAGTTTCCTGACGAACGACCTGCGTTTCAACTTTCCCGCGTCGTTCGTCGTTTTTCTCGTAGCCGTCCCCCTCTCGCTGGGCATCGCAGCGGCGTCGGGCGCGCCGGTCATGGCCGGTCTGATTGCCGCCGCCGTTGGCGGGATCGTCGCGGGCAGCCTCGGCGGTTCTCCGCTGCAGGTCAGCGGCCCCGCCGCTGGGCTGACCGTGATCGTCGCCGGCCTCATCGACCAGTTCGGGTGGCAGGCGACCTGCGCGATCACCGTCGCCGCCGGGTTTGTGCAGATCGTCTTTGGCTCCTGTCGCATCGGCCGGGCGGCACTGGCCGTCTCCCCGGTGGTCGTGCACGCCATGCTCGCTGGCATCGGAATCACCATCGTGCTGCAACAGCTGCATGTCATGATCGGCTCCGAATCGAGCAGCTCAGCCCTCGCGAACATTACGAGCCTCCCCGCAGCGCTCGCGGCCGCGAATCTTCCGGCCGTGCTCCTCGGTGCCCTGGTCATCGCCATCCTGGTGCTCTGGAAACGACTGCCGCCAGCCGTGCGCCGGGTTCCAGGACAGCTCGTTGCCGTGGTCGGCGTCACGATCCTGTCGGTACTGCTCGGTGCCAACGTGGAACGCGTCACCTTCGACGGGTCAATTCTCGACGCCCTGTCTTTTCCCGAGGTTCCCGAGGGAAACTGGCAGGCGATCATGATGGGCGTTCTGTCTATCGCGTTGATCGCGAGCATCGAATCGTTGCTTTCTGCGGTGGCACTCGACAAGATGCACACCGGACCGCGCACCAACTTCAACCGCGAACTTCTGGGGCAGGGGGCGGCGAACATGCTCTCCGGTGCGATCGGCGGTTTGCCCGTCACCGGGGTCATCGTGCGCAGTGCTACCAACGTGGAAGCGGGTGCACGGTCGCGCACGTCCACCATTTTGCACGGCGTGTGGATTTTGGTCTTCTCGTTGCTGTTCGCCGGTCTGATTCAGCAGATTCCGCAGGCGGTGCTCGCGGGACTTCTGATCGTCGTGGGCGTGCGGCTGGCGAGCCTGGCCAATTTCAAGACCGCCCGACGCACCGGCGACCTGCTGGTGTACTGCATCACTTTGATCGGGGTCGTGTTTCTCAACCTGCTTGAGGGGGTCATGATCGGACTCGCCTTGGCAGCCGCCCTCGTTTTGTGGCGTGTGGTTCGCGCCTCCATCCACGCCGAACCAGCGGGTCCTCCGGAATCGAAATTGTGGCGGGTTGTGATCGAGGGGTCGTGCAGTTTTCTGTCGCTCCCGCGCTTGAATTCTGTTCTGAGCTCTGTGCCAGCGGGTTCCCACGTCACGATCGATCTGGCGGTCGATTTCTTCGACCATCCGGCCTACGAGACGCTCAGCGCCTGGCAACGTCAACACGAGAGCACCGGCGGCACGGTACAGATCGACGAGGGCGGCGCCGCAACCCTCGAATTGGCGGCGGCACTCCCGCCCCGCAGAAACTCGGCACCGTCCACGACCCGCCTCGGTTTTGCGCCCTGGAAGGCCTGGCAGGGCCGTGACCGCGGCGGAGCCAACAGCTACGCGCACCCGCGTCCGCTGAACCCGGTGATCCACGGCATCGACGACTATCACCGTCGCCATGCGGCTCGCGTGCGCCCGCACATGCAGGAGGTGGCCGACTCCCAGAATCCCGACACCGTGTTCCTGACCTGCGCGGACTCCCGCATCATTCCCAACCTGATCACGAGCAGCGGCCCCGGTGACCTGTTCACGGTGCGCAATATCGGTAACGTCGTGTGCGCGCACGGTACAGAACCCTCGATCGACGCGGCGCTCGCGTTCGGTCTTGACGAACTATCCGTGAATTCAATTGTGGTGTGTGGCCATTCCGGCTGCGGTGCCATGGCGGCCGTGCACAATGAGCAGGCGCGGGAGGAGACGGAGGCGATGGACGTGACAGATGCGACAGAGGCGGCCGCCGAGGATAGCGCCGGCCGCCAACGGGGAGCCATCGATGCCTGGCTCGATCATGTGCGCCCCAGCCGTGAAGCCCTTCGCAACGGACATCCCGTTGGGCGGGCGGCACGAGATGCTGGTTTCAGCGAGGTCGACCAGCTGCAGAATTTGCAGCGGCATCCGCTTGTCGGCCCGGCGGTCGCGAGCGGTCGCGTGCATCTTGCCGGCGTCTTCTACGACCTGTCCACGGCGCGGGTGATCTGGATCACGGCCGACGGAATCGACCACCTCGACCGGGTGAACGCCCCTTCACCGGAGGGCGCGGGACTGGGGGCGGCCGCGCTGTGAAGGCGTGCTATCCCACGTGCGCGGTGGATCCGGGTTGAGCGGGGAACAGTCCGTGCCCGAGTCGACGGGCCCGAGGCGCGACCTGAGCCGGGACTAACCCAACTCGACCGGAGCGGCATTCCAGTTGCTGCCGAGGTCGACGACACAGAGGTGCGGGCCGACGAAGGGGCGCAGCTCGATCACGCTGTCGTCGTGACCGAGCGTGCGCGCCACCCGCTGGATGAGCCCGAGGTGCACGGCGCAGACCACACCCGGGTTTTCGCGGGCGGCCTCGCGAAACGGGCAGGCCGTGAGCGCGATCGATTGCGTGGACTCATCGAGTTCGGGGGCGAATTCGAGCTCGTCGAGTAATTCGACCAGCGGGGCGGCGCCCGCTCCGGTCGATGCTGCGAGGCCGCCGGTGAAGGCCTCCGACCACTTCTCGCCGGCCCGAATAGCCCGCGCACGGCCGCCGTCGTCGTCTTCGGCAAGCACGCTGGCGAGCGCGTGGCTGAGCTGGTCGCGCGTGTCTACGCGCGCGGCGGCCACGGCACGAAAGCGGATGCGCGGCCGGCCCCGCTGGCCGGACCGCACGGCCTCTCGTTCGATGAGCCGGGCGGCCAGAAGCTGGTCGAGGTGAAACCTGGCCGTGGTGACGTGCAGATTCATCCGTTCGGCGACGGCGGCCGCGTCGAGCGGTTCGCTGGAGGCGACCAGAAACTGGAGCACGCTGCGCCGAATCGGCGACGCCAGCGCGGCGTGCCAGGCGGGAGTGCGTTCGTCGGAATCCACCCCACAAGACTAACCCGGAATTATGAGGAGTCGCGTACTTTTAATCTTGTGGGGTGGGCCGGCTAGAGAACGATGCGCAGCGGCTCTTCAAGCAGGGTCGTGAGATCGCGCAGGAACGCTGCCGCGACGGCGCCGTCGAGTACTCGATGGTCGACGGTCAGGGTGATCTTCACTGTTGGTACCGTCACGAGAACGCCGTCCCGTACCGCGGGAACGTCGCTCGCCGCGCCGATTGCCAAGATACCGGCCTCTGGCGGGTTCAATACGGCGGTGAAGGAGTCGATGCCGAACATGCCGAGGTTGCTGATGGTGAAGGTTCCCCCCGACATCTGGGCGAGGGACAGGCTGCCGGTGCGGGCGAGGCCGGCCAGGGCCCGGGTTTCGATGGCGATGGCACCGAGCGACTTTTGGTCGGCATCGGCGACGACGGGAACGAGGAGTCCATCGTCGGTCGCGACGGCCACGCCGACGTTGACATGGTTATGGCGCAGAATCACGCCGTCGCCCCAGGACGCGTTCACTTCGGGGTGCGCGCGCAGCGCGACCGCGCTGGCGCGCACGAACAGGTCGTTCAGGCTCACCTTGGTGCCGAGGGCGGCGAGCGATTCGTTGACGTCGGCGCGGAAAGCGACCAGCCGTTCAACGTTGACGACGCTGGTGAGGAAGAAGTGCGGAACGGCCTGACTCTCGGTGAGTCGGCGGGCCGTGACGGCGCGAATGCGGCTGACCGGCACGGAGACGGAGTCGGCCGAAACGACGGCCGGTGTTGCTGCGGCCGGTGCTGCGGCCGGTGCTGCGGCCGGTGTTGCCGTCGGTGTTGCGGCTTGATGCGCCGTCAGGACAGCGGATGCTGCCGCCTCCTGGGCCAAAATCGCCCTGTCGACGTCGGTGCGCGTGATGCGGCCCTGCGGTCCGGTGCCTGCGATGGTGTGCAGGTCGATACCGTGCTCACGGCCGATTTTGCGGGCCAGCGGCGAGGTGCGCAGTTCGCCCGTCTGGGTTGCCGTGTGTGTGTCCGGTGTGGGGGCATCCGCTGGGGGGATGACTGGGGGAGTTGCTGCTGCAGCGACTGCGACCGGAGCTGCCGGGGCCGCGACCGGGGCTGCCGGGGCTGCGCCTTCAGCGACGATGTTGCTCCCGTCGCCGATGCGCGCAACCGGTGCACCGATCGGTACGAGCGCGCCGGCGACGACGAGCAGCTGCTCGAGAATGCCGTTGTCGAAGGCTTCCAGGTCCATCGTGGCCTTGTCGGTCTCGATTTCGGCGAGCACGTCACCCTTGTGAATCTCGTCGCCGACCTGCTTCATCCAGCGGCTGAGTTCGCCCTCCTCCATGGTGTCGGAGAGACGGGGCATAATGACGTCGGGCATGGCCGGCTCCTACTTGTCGTTCGGGGTAGATGAAATGTTGAGTACCTCGCGCACGACCCTGGCGAGATCGGCGGCGCTGGGCAGAGCGGCCTTCTCGAGGGATTTGGCGTAGGGCAACGGCACCTCTGCGGCGGCGACGCGACGCACCGGCGCGTCGAGAAAGTCGAAGACTCCCTCGCCGATGGTCGCCGATATCTCGGCGCCGATGCCGTAGCTGAGCCAGTCGTCTTCGAAGACGACGGCGTGGCCGGTCTTCTTCACCGAGGCGCAAATGGTGTCGCGGTCGAGCGGCCGCAGGCTGCGCAGGTCGACGACTTCGATCGACAGACCCTCCGCCTCGAGCTGGCGAGCCACTTCGAGAGCTGTTGTGGTGCCGCGCGAGTAGCTTACGATGGTGAGGTCGGTGCCGGTCTTGACCACAGCAGCCTTGCCGATCTCGGCAACCTGCTCGTCGTTGGGAACTTCGCCCTTGGCGCTGTAAAGCGAAAGGTTCTCCAGAAAAATCACCGGGTCGTCATCACGAATGGCAGCGGTGAGGAGTGCCTTGGCATCGGCCGGAGTCGACGGGGCGACGACCTTGAGTCCCGGAATGTGCGCGTACCAGACCTCGAGGTTCTGCGAGTGGGTCGCGGCCAGCTGTTGGCCACCGCCGCCGGGCATGCGAATGACCAGGGGAATGGACACCTGGCCGGCGAACATCGACCGCATCTTGGCTGCGTGGTTCACGATCTGGTCGATCGCGATGAGGCTGAAATTGATGGTCATGATCTCGACCACCGGGCGCATTCCCAGCATCGCGGCCCCGAGGGCTGCCCCCACGAAACCCTCTTCGGCGATCGGGGCGTCGATCACCCGGTCGGGTCCGAAGTCTTCAAGCAGTCCGACGGTGATCTTATAAGATCCCTCGAAGATGCCGATCTCTTCACCGATGAGGAAGACCTTGTCGTCACGTTCGAGCTCAGCGCGCAGTGTCTCGTTGAGCGCCTGGCGGTAGGTGATCGTGCGGGTGGTTGCTACTTCGGTGTTCACAGTGCGTCCATAACGGGTTCTCCGGCCAAGGCGGTTGGCATATTTGCCACCGCGGTCGCGTATACATATTTGAACAGGTCGTCAACATCGGGCTCGGGGCTCTCGTCGGCGAAAACGACCGCCTCGGACACGCGCACATCGGCGGCCTCGTCAATGGCGGCGGCATCCGTTTCGCTGAGCACTCCGGCGCTGATCAGCTTGGCACGAAAGCTCGGTACCGGGTCGGACTGCTGGGCGATGGTCGTGTCTTCGCTC
This sequence comes from Cryobacterium sp. Y57, assembly GCF_002929505.1. Classification (GTDB taxonomy): domain Bacteria; phylum Actinomycetota; class Actinomycetes; order Actinomycetales; family Microbacteriaceae; genus Cryobacterium. The sequence goes on along the minus strand of NZ_PJJL01000068.1, from coordinate 65,816 downwards.
GAGCGGTAGCGGGCCGGGTCGACCACGGAATGGCCGCGCAACCGGTAGCACATGACCTCGAGCAGCACCGGCTGGCGCGACTCGCGGGCCTGCTGGAGTGCATCGCGGGCGGCGTCGCGCACGGCAAGAACGTCGTCGCCGTCAACTCGTACGCCGGGCATGCGATACGACGCGCCGCGCTTGTACAGGTCGGGTTCAGCGGATGCTTTCTCCACCGTTGTGCCCATGCCCAGCCCGTTGTTGACGATCACGTAGACGATCGGAAGTTTCCACAGCCCGGCCAGGTTGAGCGATTCGTGGAACGCGCCGATGTTGGTGGTGCCGTCACCGAGCAGGCACATCACCGCCGCAGCGTCGGGGCCAGCCACTTCCTGATTTTTCAAGGCGAGTGCGGCGCCGGTCGCCGGGGGAATCTGCCCGCCGACGATGCCGTAGCCGCCGAACAGGCGCGTTTCGGCGTCGAACAGGTGCATCGAACCGCCGCGTCCGCCCGAGACGCCGGTGACTTTGCCGAACAGTTCGGCCATGACCCGCTCGGGCGACAGCCCGCGCAGCAGTGCATAGCCGTGGTCGCGGTAGCCGGTGAACAGATAATCACGGGCCTCGATGGCGGCCATCAGGCCGACCACCGTGGCTTCTTCGCCGAGGTTCAGGTGGCAGTAGCCGCCGATCTTGGCCCGGGCATACATCTCGCTGGAGCGCAGCTCGAAGGCTCGCACCAACGACATCTGTTCGTAATAGTCACGCAGGGTGTCGGCGGGCTCACCACCCGTGGACTCAACTGTTGACTCCGGTCGCGTGCGGGCTTTTGCCGCCATGTGATCCCACTTCCTGCGTGCTTCGTCTGACCAGACTAATACTGTGTGCTGAATATTTTCTTTTTCCACCATGCAGCGGAAGGATCTGCGGGAAGAAAGAAAGAAACTGATCGATTCTGCTGCCGCACATGATTGGTGCCCATAATAGACTCATGGCCGCCCAACCCCCGAGTTACAAAACGCTCGCCAGTCTCAGCCGCATGAACCTGCTTTACCAGCTGCAAAGCCGCGGAACGATGACCGTGAACGACCTCGCCGAAGCCGCCGGTCTGCATCACAACACCGCCCGCGAACACCTCGACCGCCTGATCAACGAGGGCTTTGTCACCTGCGCGCCCGAGTCGCGCGACAGTAAGGGTCGTCCCAAAATGCTCTATACCGCTGCGGACGGAGTCAGTGCCGAGCTCGGGTCGATTCGCAGCCGCAAGATTGAGGCCGCGCAGGAGCGTGCCGACCAGCTGCGACGGATGCTGCCACTGCTGCCCGCCGGTCAGGGGTTCGCCGGTTGCTCTGGTCCGGCTGCGCAACGGCAGCTCGATGCGCTCGACGACCACCTCGACCAGGCCGGTTTCGACGCGAGCATCGCCGCGAACCGTGCACAACTCAACCTGCGTGACTGCCCGTACTCGGAAATGGTCAAGGACCATCCCGAGGTCTGCGGCGTGCATTACCGCTTGATTCAGGGTGTGCTGGAGCAGGCCGACGGCCCACTCCGGGCGGTCGGCTTGAACCTCATCGATGCCCCGCACCTCTGCGTGATCGACGTGGTGGCCGTTTCCGGTGCCCGCGACAGCGAACAGAGTGCCCAAAAAGCAGATGCAGGCTCGTGTGAATTGGGGCAAAACATTATTCACGGTATTTCGCGGTTGTAGCCGTTTTACCCAGCGGCAAAGCTTATTTCGAGGGTGAGTGCCGCAGCGGCATTCCCCGGCAGGTAAGGGACAGCCGTGAAAAAGCGCATAAACACCAGCACTAGAGTTTCCACCAGCGCCGCGACCAAGCCCGGCACCGACGGCCCGGTCGCCGACTCTTTGATCAAGCTCGGCCGCTTTCTGCGCCGCGGCGAAACCAGCGAAGACCTGCGCAGCGTGTTCAAGAACGGCGGCCGCGCCGCCGACACGTTCTACCGTGACCGGTGGACCCACGATAAAGAGGTGCGGTCCACCCACGGCGTGAACTGCACCGGCAGCTGCTCGTGGAAGGTGTACGTCAAAGACGGCATCATCACCTGGGAAACCCAACAGACCGACTATCCCAGTGTCGGCCCGGACAGCCCCGAATACGAACCGCGCGGTTGCCCCCGCGGCGCCGCTTTCAGTTGGTACACCTACTCGCCGACCCGGGTGCGCTACCCGTACGTGCGCGGTGTACTGCTGAACCTCTATCGCGAAGCGAAGGCCCGTCTAGGCGACCCGGTGCTCGCCTGGGCGGAGATCACCGATAACCCCGAGACCGCCCGCCAGTACAAGAGTGCCCGCGGGCAGGGCGGACTGGTGCGTGCCAGCTGGGATGAGGCCGCCGAAATCGTCGCCGCCGCACACGTGCACACCATCAAGAAATACGGCCCGGACCGGATTGCCGGTTTCAGCCCGATTCCGGCCATGTCGATCGTGTCCCAGGGCGTTGGCAACCGCTTCATCTCGCTGCTCGGTGGCACCATGCTCTCGTTCTACGACTGGTACGCCGACCTGCCGGTGGCGAGCCCACAGGTGTTCGGCGACCAGACCGACGTTCCCGAATCGGCCGACTGGTGGAACTCGAGCTACCTGATCATGTGGGGCTCCAACGTTCCCGTTACCCGCACCCCCGATGCCCACTTCATGGTGGAAGCCCGTTACCGCGGCCAGAAAGTCATCACGGTCTCGCCCGACTATGCCGACAACTCCAAGTTCGCCGACGAGTGGCTTGCCGTGCACCCCGGCACCGACGGCGCCCTCGCGCTCGCCATGGGGCACGTCGTGCTAAAGGAATTTCTGGTCGACCGGCGCACCCCGTGTTTCGTTGACTATATGAAGAAGTTCAGCGACTCCTCCTACCTGATCGCACTCACCCCGCGCCAGGATGCCTGGGTTCCCGGCAAGTTCCTGACGGCTGACGCGCTGCCCGGCACCGACGCATCGGTGTCGAGCGCTGCCTTCAAAACCCTCATGCTCGACGAAAACGCCGAACCGTTCGTGCCGAACGGTTCGATCGGCCACCGGTTCAGCGAGGCCGACAAGGGCACCTGGAACCTCGACCTCGAGGGCCGCGATCCGCTGCTCTCGATAGCGGATGCCCCCGATTACGACGGTGCCACCGTCGCAATCGACCTGCCCCGCTTCGACGTCACGCCGGGCGCAGATAATGCCGGTGAACAGCACGCTGGAGCGGCCGGTATCGTGCGCCGCGGCGTACCGGTACGCCTCGTCGCCGGCGTGCTTGTGACGACCGTGTTCGACCTGCTGCTCGCCCAGTACGCCGTCGGTCGTCCCGGCCTGCCGGGCGTGTGGCCCACCGGGTACGACGACGCGACGACGCCCGGCACCCCTGCCTGGCAGGAAGAGATCACCTCGGTGCCGTGGCAGGCCGCCGCGCGCATCGGCCGCGAGTTCGCGCAGAATGCCGAGGACTCACAGGGTCGTTCGATGATTCTGATGGGCGCCGGCACCAACCACTGGTTCCACTCCGACACCATCTACCGCGCCTTTCTCGCACTCACCACCATGACCGGCTGCCAGGGCGTCAACGGCGGCGGCTGGGCCCACTATGTCGGCCAGGAAAAGGTGCGCCCCCTCACCGGATACGGCCAATACGCCTTCGGCCTGGACTGGGTACGACCGCCGCGCCAGATGATCGGCACCGGCTTCTTCTACCTCGCCACCGACCAGTGGCGCTACGACGGACTCAGCGCCGACACCCTGGCAAGCCCGCTCGGCGCCGGCATATTCACGGGACGCACCACCGCGGACACCATGGTCGACTCGGCCAAACGCGGCTGGATGCCCAGCTACCCCACCTTCAACCGCAACTCGCTCGACCTCGTCGACGACGCCGCAGCCGCGGGCCAAGCGCCAGCGGAATACGTGGTCGATTCGCTCCGGGACGGCTCGCTCGAGTTCTCCTGCGAAGACCCCGACGCCCCCGAGAACTTTCCCCGCGTGCTCGTGGTGTGGCGGGCCAACGTGCTCGGCTCTTCCGGCAAGGGCAACGAGTATTTTCTCAAGCACCTGCTCGGGGCGCCCTCCGCTGTGCGCGCCGTCGAATCGATGCCGGCTCGCCGTCCGAAAACCATGAAATGGCATGAGAGCGCGCCGGAGGGCAAGCTCGACCTGATGGTCACGAGCGACTTCCGCATGACGTCGACGACTATTTACAGTGACGTGGTGTTGCCCCCGGCCACCTGGTACGAGAAGAACGATCTCTCAACGACGGACATGCATCCGTTCATCCACTCGTTCAACCCCGCGATCGCTCCGCCGTGGCAGGCCAAGACCGACTTCGACATCTTTCACGTGCTCGCCGCGAAAATCTCCGAAATGTCGGTGACGCACCTGGGCGTGCGGAAAGACCTCGTCGCCGCTCCGCTGCAGCACGACACCCCCGACGGCATGGCCACGCCGCACGGTATTGTGCTCAGCGACCAGCCGCTCATTCCCGGGGTCACCATGCCGAGGCTCGTCGTTGTCGAACGCGACTATCCGGCCTTTGCCGCGCAGCTCGGCGCGCTCGGCCCGCTCACCGCGAAGCTCGGCATGGTCACCAAAGGGGTGAAATTCAACCCCGACGTGGAGGTCGCCTACCTCGGCAAGAAGAATGGCCTGGTGCCCAGCGGGCCAGCCGCCGGCCGTCCGCGCCTGTCGACGGCGATCCACGCCTGCGAAATGGTGCTGGCACTGTCCGGCACCACCAACGGCCGCCTCGGCACCCAGGGTTTTCGCCAGCTCGAGGAACGCACCGGCGTCAAGCTCGCCCAACTGGCCAGCGACAACGAGGGCCGCCGATTCAGCTACCCGGATGTGCAGGGAGCGCCGGTTCCGGTGCTTACCTCCCCGGAGTGGTCGGGTTCCGAGCACGGTGGTCGCCGCTACAGCGCTTTCACCATCAACGTCGAGCACCTGAAGCCCTGGCATACCCTCACCGGTCGCCAGCACTTCTACCTCGACCACGACTGGATGATCGAGCTCGGCGAGCAACTCCCCATCTTTCGGCCGCCGCTGGACATGCACCGCCTGTTCGACGATTCGATCGTCGGCGCGACCAGCGTCTCAAGTGCCGGGGTGACCGGAGCCGCAGGTCACGCGGAGGTCGCCGTGCGCTATCTGACCCCGCACTCGAAGTGGTCGATCCACTCCGAATACCAGGACAACCTGCTCATGCTCTCGCTCTCTCGCGGCGGGCCGACCATCTGGATGAGCCCGCAGGACGCCGACAAGATCGGCGTGCGCGACAACGAGTGGATCGAGTCGTACAACCGCAACGGCGTCGTCGTGGCGAGGGCGATCGTCTCGCACCGCATGCCGGAAGGCACGGTGTACATGTACCACGCGAAGGACCGCACCATCAACGTGCCGGTCGCCGAAACCAGCGGTATGCGCGGCGGCACCAACAACGCGCTGACCCGCATCCTCTTGAAACCCAGCCACCTGATCGGCGGCTACGCCCAGCTGTCCTTCGCCTTCAACTACCTCGGCCCAACCGGGAACCAACGCGACGAGGTCACCGTGATTCGTCGTCGCAGCCAGAAAGTGGACTACTAATGCGTGTCATGGCCCAGATGTCGATGATTATGAACCTCGACAAGTGCATCGGGTGTCACACCTGCTCCGTCACCTGCAAGCAGGTGTGGACCAACCGCACCGGTGTGGAGTACGCCTGGTTCAACAATGTGGAGACGCGGCCCGGCATCGGCTACCCGCGCGAGTACGAGAACCAGGAGAAGTGGAAGGGCGGCTGGGTGCGTAACAGTCGCGGTCGCCTGCAGCTGAAGGTCGGCGGGAGGTTGAAGAAGCTCTCGCAGATTTTCAACAACCCCAACCTGCCGCAAATCGACGACTATTACGAGCCGTGGACCTACGACTACGACATGCTCACCACCGCCCCGGCCGGCACGCAAAGCCCGGTCGCCCGCCCGAAGTCGCTTTTGACCGGCCAGGACATGGACATCAAATGGTCGGGCAACTGGGACGACAACCTGGGCGGCTCGCAGGAAACTGCCGCGCAGGACCCGATTCTCGCCACGATGAGCGAGCACGTGAAGATGGAGTTCGAAGAGACCTTCATGTTCTACCTGCCGCGCATCTGCGAGCACTGCCTCAACCCCGCCTGCGTGGCGGCCTGCCCCTCCGGCGCCATGTACAAGCGTGAAGAAGACGGCATCGTGCTCGTGGACGAAGACGGATGCCGCGGCTGGCGCATGTGCGTCTCCGCCTGCCCCTATAAGAAGGTGTACTTCAACCACAAAACGGGCAAGGCCGAGAAGTGCACGCTCTGCTACCCACTGATCGAGCAGGGCAAGCCCACCATCTGCTCCGAAACCTGCGTCGGACGCCTGCGTTACCTGGGCCTCATGCTCTACGACGCTGACGCGGTGCTCGCCGCGGCCTCGATCGCAAACGATCAGGACCTGCTCGACGCCCAACGCGCCTGCTTTCTCGACCCGTTCGACCCCGAGGTCATCGCCGCTGCCAAGGCAGAGGGCATGGCTGACGACTGGATCGAAGCGGCCCAGAACAGCCCCATCTACAAGCTCATCTCCGAGTACGAGATCGCCCTGCCGCTGCACCCGGAATACCGCACCATGCCCATGGTCTGGTACATCCCCCCGCTCTCGCCCGTGGTCGATGTCGTCAGCAACTCGGGCAGCGACGGGGAAGACGCCCGCACCCTGTTCGCCGCGATCGACAAGCTGCGCATCCCGGTGGAATACCTCGCCGGGCTGTTCTCGGCCGGCGACGTGGTTCCGGTGGAGCTGTCGCTGCGCAAGCTCGCCGCGATGCGCGCCTATATGCGCGATATCAACCTCGGCAACGAGCCTGACGAGCGCATTCCGAACGCGGTGGGCATGACCGGCGAGACCATTCAGGCCATGTACCGGCTGCTCGCAATTGCCAAGTACGAAGACCGCTATGTCATTCCCAAGGCCCACGTCGAGACCGCGCGTGAGCTTGAAGAGCTCGGTTGCTCGCTCGACGCCGACGGCGGCCCCGGCATGGGCGGGCCCGGCTCTGCCGGGCACAGTGGCCCATACGGCAACACCGTGGGTATGCCACTCGGTGCCACCGTCGACAACTACAACCAGATGACCGGGCGTCCGAGTGCGACCGCGCCGACCACCCCGGGCCGGGTCAACCTGCTCAACTGGAACGGTAACGGAGCGCCCCAGGGCATGTTCCCGCCGATAGCGGATGCCGGGAGCCCCGCGTGAACGTCGGCACCCTGGGCGCACGGATGAATTTCGGCTTTCGGGCGCCCAAGACGGCCCCGCGGGCGCTTGCGGCCGTTCCGCTGACGCCCGTGCAAGGAGTGGTCGCGCACATGGCGGCGTCGATTCTGCTCGACTACCCCGCGCCCGAGCGGCGGGCGCAGTTTTCGTTGGTGGAGGCATCCGTTGCGGATCTGCCCGGTGAACTGCGCCGCAGTTTCCAAGCATTTTTCACCGCGGTCAACACGCTCAGCCAGCAGGAGCTCGAAACGCACTTCACTGCGATTTTCGACCTGAAACGCAAATGTTGCCCGTACCTCACCTACTACGCCGCCGGCGATACCCGCCGCCGCGGTATGGCGCTCGTGCGGTTCGTCGAGGCCTACCGGGCGGCGGGCTGGCAGGTGGATGCCGATGAACTGCCCGACTACCTGCCGATGGTGCTGGAATTCTCAGCGCTTTCCGATTCGCCGATCGCGCAAGAACTGCTCGCCGCGCACCGCGACGGCATCGAAGTGTTGCGCTCGGCGCTCGAAAAGTTCGACAGTCCCTACGCGCACCTGGTGGGGGCGGTGTGCCTGTCGTTGCCCGTGATCGACGACGAGACCCGCGAACGCTACCTCAACCTGGTCAATGAGGGGCCGCCGACCGAGACGGTCGGCATGACCTACCTCGGCAATTTGAAGCCGTTTTCCGCGCACGCGAACGAAGATGTGAGAGTATGACCGCCTGGGATTACCTGCTCTGGGTCGCTTTTCCCTACGCCGCGACGGGCGTTTTCGTGGTGGGGCACCTGTTGCGCTACCGCTATGACCAGTTCGGCTGGACCTCGCGATCCAGTCAGACCTACGAGAACCGCCTGCTGCGCTGGGGTTCACCCATGTTTCACTATGGCATTCTCATGGTGATCGGCGGGCATGTCGTCGGCCTGTTCATTCCCAAGCCGTGGCTGGAATTCTTCGGCGTGACCGAGCACATATACCACCTCGGTGCAACCTGGCTGGGCAGCTTCGCCGCCGTACTCACCGTCTCCGGGCTCGCCATTTTGATCTACCGCCGCCGCCTGACCAAACGGGTACTGCTGGTCACGACGGTAATGGACAAAGTCATGTACGTGTTCCTGGCCGGTACGATCACCTTTGGCACGACGGCGACCGTGCTGTATCAAATCTTTGGCGGCGGCTACGACTATCGCGGGTCGATCTCCCCCTGGATCCGCTCACTGTATAGCCTGCAGCCCGACCCGTCGCTGATGAGCGACGTGCCGTTCTTCTTTCAACTGCACGTGCTGACGGCCACGATGCTGTTCCTGCTCTGGCCGTTCACCCGACTGGTGCATGTGTTCTCGGCGCCGCTCGGCTACCTCGTGCGTCCCTACGTGGTCTACCGTTCCCGCGACGACCCGCGAGGCGCCGGTTCGCGGGCGCCCCACCGGGGCTGGGAGAAAAGCGAGCGCCCGCTGGAGCGCTCCAGAAAGTAGTCTGTTTTCATGGTGCGGATCAAGAGGGCGTATGAGGCGGCATCCGCTTCTGATGGATGCCGGGTGCTGGTTGATCGACTCTGGCCGCGCGGTGTCTCCAAGGAGAGCGCCGACCTCGATGAGTGGCTGAAAGAGATCGCGCCGTCACCCAAGCTCCGCACCTGGTGGAAGCACGACCCGAAGCGCATGGACGAGTTCGCCGTGCGCTATCGCGCCGAACTCGACGGCACTACCGAGACCCAGGCGGCCGTCGTGCAGCTGCGCGCGCTCGCCGCGGCCGGCGTGACGACCTTGGTCTATGGAGCAAAGGACCCACGGGTGAACCATGCGCGGGTGCTCGCCGAATACCTGCAGGAGAAGTAGCCGCAGCAGGTCACTTACCGCGTGAAGGAATACTGTGCCCCCTTTCAGCCTTGGGGCTAAGGGCGCCTGCACGCGGCGGTGGACTCTCAAGGGGCTCCGTTGCGCGGGACAGGGGCGCCAGTGTGACTTACGAATGACAATAGGAAGTGTCGAACCAGTGACTTCAGTAGTTCCCGTCAGTACCCACGGCAGCAGATTTCCCAAATGGGTGCGCTCGTTCGGCGTTCAGATCATCGCGGCGCTCATCATCGGTCTCGGCCTCGGACTGCTGGCCAAATACACCGGCAGTACCGAAGCGAATCCCAACGGTCTCGGTGCGACCCTGAAAATCATCGGGTCAAGCTACGTCTCGCTACTGCAAGCTGCCGTCGTACCGCTCATCTTCACGGCCGTGGTCAGCTCCATCGCGAACCTGCGCGCAGTGTCCAACGCGGCGAAGCTGGCGTGGAACACTCTGCTCTGGTTTGCCATCACCGCATTGATTGCCGTTCTGATCGGCATCGGACTGGGCGTGCTGGTGCGACCGGGGGCCGGCACCGGTATTGCCGATAACGCCGAATACACCGGCAAGACCGGAGACTGGTGGGCATTTTTGACCGGACTCTTCCCGAAGAACTTCCTCGGACTCGGCGCCAATACCTCCGTCGTTGACGGCATCGCCAGCACCACCGTCAGCTTCAACGTGCTGCAGATTCTAGTCATCGCCATCGTGGTGGGAATTGCAGCGTTGAAGGTGGGCAAAGCCGCCGAGCCATTCCTGAACCTCAACGCGTCAGCTCTGGCGGTCATTCAAAAGGTGCTGTGGTGGATTATTCGCATCGCGCCGCTCGGCACGATCGGCCTGATCGGTAATGCCGTCGCGGTCTACGGGTGGGACACGATGGGTTCGCTGGGCAAGTTCGCAGCCACCATCTACGTTGGCCTGATCCTGGTACTGTTCGTGGTCTACCCGGTACTGATCAAGTCTCACGGTCTCTCCGTCAGGCAGTACTACTCCGGCGTCTGGCCGGCTGTTCAGCTGGGCTTCGTGTCGCGCTCATCCATCGGCACTCTTCCGCTGACGCAGCGCGTCACGGAACGCAGCATGGGCGTACCGCGCGGATATGCATCCTTCGCTGTTCCCCTCGGGGCGACGACCAAGATGGATGGTTGCGCGGCTATCTACCCCGCCGTCGCCGCCATCTTTGTGGCCCAGTTCTTCGGAATTCAGCTGGACCTCACCCAGTACCTGCTCATCGTTCTCGTATCCGTACTGGGTTCGGCCGCCACGGCCGGCACCACGGGCGCCGTCGTCATGCTGACGCTGACCCTGTCAACGCTGGGTCTGCCGCTGGCCGGGGTCGGCCTTCTGCTGGCCATCGATCCGCTCATCGACATGGGCCGCACCGCCGTGAACGTGGCCGGTCAGGCGCTCGTGCCGACGATCGTGGCCAAGCGCCAGGGAATCCTGGAGGAGACGCTGTACAACGCCCCGCGAACCTCGCAGCCCTTTACGGACGACGTAGCGGAGCCCGCGCCGTCTGAACTGTCCGAGACGCGCGTCTAACCGTTCCGAGTACACGCACTTCAAGCGCGGCCCGCATGTCGGGCCGCGCCTGAATGCGTCTGTGGACCCCGCCGATTCCGTTGGTCGAGCTCGCCGCGCGTGCCAAGCTTGCGGGGTGCGTTGCGCGGTCCCTGTGTTAGATGCGGGTGTTGCACCTCGTGCGCAGCGTCCGCAGCACGCACGCTGCACGCACGCACGCAGCCCGCCCACAGCTCGCAGCATGCACGCGGGCACGCGCGATGCGACCGCCGGCCGCGTGGGCGACGGGCCGGCATCCGCTTCACACAAGGGCTGACGGATGCGCGGTTCACGCCGTCAGGACGGCGAGAGCACCGTGTCGCACCGCCAACAGGTGGCCGGCAACTCGCCGGAGACGTAGGCGCCGCACTCCGGGCAGACCTGTTCAAGCCAGCAGGCCGGGTCGCCGCCTACTGGTTCTTCATTTTTGGCCATCGGTGACCTCCTCATTTCAGTATGACCCCCTGCTGGCAGGAAAAAACCCGAAGCCCCCCGCTGGAGGAGGAGGGGACTTCGGGTCGATGGAGGGAGCGTCAGCTCGGGTTGGGGGCACCGGGACGCGCGTAATAGAACCAGGCCAGTCCGGTGCAGACCACGCAGAAGGCGGAGCAGCCGATGAAGAAGGTGGTCGGGCTCATGGCGGTGAGGGCCATACCCACGATGAACGGTCCGAAGGCGGCAATCGCCGCGGTCCAGCCGATCGCTCCGCCGGCCTGCCGCTTGGGGAAGATCATCGGCATCTGCTTGAACGTTCCGGCATTGGCCAGTCCGGAGAAGAAGAAGATGATGATCATGCCGGTGAGAAAGCCGTGGAACTCGTCGACGCTCGTCGGGGTGAGAAAGAATACCGTGACGGTGGTGCCCACGGCCATGCCTGCGCCGCCGATGAAGGTGAAGATGGCGCCGCCGAACCGGTCGCAGAGCGGGCCAGAGGCCGCGCGCACGAGGGCGCCGACGACGGGGCCGATGAAGGCAAAAGCGAGCGGGTTGGGAGCATCCGGAAAATCGCCGTACACGTTGAGAATGATCAAGCCCATCTGCGCGGCCAGGCCGCTGAATGCGCCGAAGCTCATCAGGTAGATGGCGGTCATGATCCAGGTGTGCTTGACCGTGAAGATGTCGAGCTGCTCGGTGAAGTTGGCCTTGATTGGCACACGCTTGAGACAGAGGAGAGCGAGGACGATCGCGAGGATCACCCAGGGGATGAGCACGAGTCCGCCGTTGTGCAGCCAGACCAGTTCACCATTCGAGTCGCTCTCCGGGGTGAGGGCGGCAGTGCCGAGAAGGCCGAAACCGACCACCCACGGAGTGAGCAGCTGAATGAGCCCGATGCCGAAGTTGCCGAGCCCCGCTTGCAGGCCCAGGGCTGTTCCGGCCAGGCGCTTGGGAAAGAAATAGCTCGTCGACGCCATGAACCCCGAGAAGCTGCCGCCGCCGATACCCGCGGCGAACGAGAGGGCCAGGAGCACCCAGTAGGGGGTGGAAACGTCGCGGGCGACGAGGGTCCAGCCGATCATCGGCAGCAGCAGCAGGGCGCTCGACAGGACGACGAGTACGCGGGTGCCGAGAATCGGCGGTAAAAACATGAAGATGAGTCGCAGCAGGCCGGCGGCGAGGCCCGGCAGCGCGACCAGCCAGTACAGCTGGCTGGTGCCGAGGTCGAAGCCGATGTCGTTGAGCCGTGGGGCGATAGCGCTGACCAGGTACCAGGCCGCGAAGCCCAAGGTCATGCTGAAAGTCGTGATCCACAGGGTGCGCCAGGCAAGGCGCGAATCCCACGTTTCGTCGTGTTCCGGATCCCAATTGGAGAGGTCCGGCTTCAGCGTGGACGTAACGCGTGGTGGTAAGACGGTTGACATGGGCTTCCTCGGCTGGTTATCGGGCATACGGCCCGCTGCGTAACCAGCCTGTTCGTTTGCCGTTCGGCGTGCACCGCGCAAACACCGTGATAAATGAATTCGGCCCAGAGCGCATGCCGGTAGCCGGACCGCTCGGGCTGCGTCGCGGTAGTGTAGAACGGTGAAAACTCAGCTCAAGCTTGGTGCCGAACTCGGGGCCGTCGTGATCACCGTGTCTGATCGCTCGTCGCGCGGGGAGCGCGAAGACCGGTCGGGGCCGGCCACCGTTGATGCACTCGCGGAGGTCGGAATTCCGTGCGGGCCACCGCGGGTGGTGCCCGACGGCATCGAGAGTGTGGCGGGAGCGATCCTGGCAGCGCTCGGCGATGGCGCCCGCCTCGTCGTGACGACCGGCGGCACCGGCGTGTCGGCGCGCGACCTCACACCCGAGGGCACGACGACCGTGATCCACACGATGCTGCCGGGAATCTCCGAGCGGATGCGCGCGTTGAGCGCCGCGACGATCCCCACCGCTGTGTTGTCCCGCGGTATCGCCGGTATCGCCGATTCGGTCGGCAACAACGGTGCGTTGGTCGTGAACCTGCCCGGTTCCACCGGCGCGGTGCGCGACGGTGTGGCCATTCTTGCGCCGCTCGTGCGGCACATCATCGACCAGCTCGACGGGGGGGACCACTGATGTCCGTCGGCTTCGCCCGGGTCACCGAGTCGCTGCTCGACGTGGGTGAGCATCTGTCGGCGGTGTCCGATGCGACCCATGGCGCCGTGGTGACGTTTATCGGGCAGGTGCGCGATCACGATCCGGATGCTTCCGGCCGCGTCACGGGCCTCGACTACAGTGCGCATCCCGATGCAGGGCGCATCATCGGTGAGATCGCTGACCGGGTGCGGAGGAAGCATCCGCTGGTGGTGCTGGCGGTCAGCCACCGTATCGGACACCTCGAGGTCGGCGACCTCGCCCTCGTGGCGGTCGTGGCGAGCGCGCACCGCGGCGACGCCTTCGCGGCCTGTGAGAGTCTCGTCGAGGCCGTGAAAGCAGAGGTTCCGATCTGGAAGAAGCAGTACGAGGTTGACGGAACGCATTCCTGGGTCGGTTTATAGTTTCGACCGGTTACGAACGACCAGGACCGAAGCGACGGGGCACATCTTGGAAGTCGCGTTCGGCAAACCGGGTGATCAGCCGCCGGCGAAGGGCGGGAGCACGTCGACCGCGTCGGTGGGCGCAAGCGCAACCGCGTCATCGCCGGCGCGGGCGCCGTTCACCAGCAGGGAACACAGCCCGAGTACGCGCATGAACTCGGTGCCGTAGCGCTCGCCGAGCTCGGCGCGGAGCTCGCCGATCGTGCCAGCGTCGAGCGTGGTCGTGTCAGTCTGGGCGGCTTCGGCTGCGCCGGCAAAGAATCGCAGGGTCGCCATCAGAGCTTCTCGGGTGCCCAGTCGCGGGCGAGTTCGCTCGCGGCGGCGCAGGCAGCTTCAATATCGGTGCCCGTTCCACCGTTCTTCGCGGCGGCGAGGCCGATCAGAAAGGTGCTCAGGGGAGCGGCCGGCCGGGCCACGTTGTGGGCAATGTCGCGGGCGGCGTCGAGCAGGTCGCCTACCGGCACGTCGGCCGGGTCTAGCTGCAGCCGATCGGCGAGGGCTGTGAGCCACTCGTCGAGCGCTTCGGGAGGCAACGGTGTAGCGCTCATTCGGGGTCACTCCTTTGGTCGAGCTGAATTGTCGGAGCACCGGTCAAGCGAGCGGTGCTACTCTCAACATCTTCCCACGTGTCCACGTCAGCGCCGGCTTCGGATTCGTCGAGTAGTCCCATGAGGTTGAGTCCCGCGAGCAGCTCACGCATGCTGGCACCATTAACGTGAGCGCCCAGTCGGTCCACGGCGGCGCGCAGGGCAGACGCCCGGTAAATCCCGGCCAGCCATTGGGCGTGGCCGGTGTCGTCGGTGAGGTGCACGCCCTCGGTCTGTTCGCCGCTGGTCTCGGCAGCGGATGCTGCCGCGACCAGCAGGCGGGCGGCATCCGCTCCCCAGGGCAGATCGCAGGCGAGTACGAGCACCCAATCGGCGGGTGCATCGGCGTTCGCCGCAAGCGCGGTGAGGCCAGCCGCGATGCCGGCCACCGGGCCGCCGAACGGAGGATCCTCCAGGGCCCAGACCAGGGCGTCATCCGGTCGGCCGCCGGCAGCGGGCCGGGCGGCGGGCGGGCCGACGACGACGGCATTCCGGGCGACCGGGCGGGCGTCGAGAACTCGGGAGAGCAGGGTGCGCCCGGCCACTTCGACCGCGGGCTTGAGTGCACCGCCGAGTCGGCGGCCGCGGCCGCCGGCGAGCACGAGCAGATCGACAGTGCCGCCTGCAGGGGCACTCATGTCGCCTGCCGAGCGGATGGGAGCGCCCGATTTCGGTGCGCGCTCCGGTAGCCGGGATAGCGGCTTCCGAAACTGGGCGCGCCCGTGACGATGGCGGGGCATCCGTTTTGCGCGAAGGATGTGCCGGAATCGCGCCGGGTCAAGCGCGCAGCCAGTCGCCGCTCTTGCCGCCGCTCTTGGCGAGGAGGCGCACGTTTTCAATCGTGACGGATTTATCGAGACCCTTGACCATATCGACGACCGCGAGGGCAGCGACCGTGACGGCGGTGAACGCCTCCATTTCGACGCCGGTGCGGTCGGCGGTGCGCACGGTGGCGGTGATGCTGACGCCGTCATCGTCAACGACGAGGTCGACGACGGCGCCGTGCACACCGATCACATGGGCCAGGGGCAGCAGGTCGGCGGTTTTTTTGGCGCCCTGGATTCCGGCGATACGGGCCACAGCGAGCACGTCGCCCTTGGGCGCGGTGCCGTCACGGAGGGCGGCGATCACTGTCGCGCCGCAGCGCACGAAACCGGCGGCGGTGGCGCTGCGCACGGTCGGAACCTTGTTGGTCACGTCGACCATACGAGCCTGTCCGGCCGAGTCGAGGTGGGTGAACAGCTGTGCGGGCATGGTCGCTCCGGTCGTGTCGGTGATGTGCGTCATGATGTCAGCATGACAGTGATGAGGTCGCCGCCGCGAATGTGAGTCGTGTCTTCGAGCACGATGGCGAGCCCGTTGGCCTGCGCGAGGCCGGCGACGAGGTGCGAACCCGACCCGCCGCGAGAAGCCGGGCGTGCCTCGAAATTGTTTGTGCTGGCGTTTGTGCTGCCGTCTGTGCTCTCAGCGTCGGCGGTGCGGTGCGTGAGGATGACGGGCATGTACTGGGCACGTCCGGGCGGGGAACGCCAGCCATCGACGGCCGTAGCGGTGACGGTGCGCCGCTGCAGGGTCTCGTGGCCGAGCAGACGCCGCAGCGCGGGTCGCACGAACACCTCGAAGGACACGTAGGCGCTGACCGGGTTGCCGGGCAGGGCGAAGATCAGCGGTCCGGGCACACTGTTGGTGGCGGGCCAGCGTCCGAACCCCTGCGGCTTACCGGGTTGCATCTTGACCGGTCCGAAGTCGACGGTGCCGAGCGGCTTGAGCACGGCTTTGACCACGTCGTACGCTCCGACGCTCACCCCGCCGGAGAGCACGATCACGTCGACCTGGCCGGCCAGCTCGGTCAACACCGCACGCAGCACATCGTCGTCGTCGGGCACGGCGCCGATCCGTACCGGAATCCCACCGGCCTCGGCGACGGCCGCCGACAGCAGAAAGGAGTTGGAATCGGGAATCTGGCCGCGACGCGTCGGGCTGCCGGGAGTGACGAGTTCGCTGCCGGTGGAGATGACGGCCACCCGAGGGGCGGGGTGCACGAGTACGGAGCTGGTTCCGGCGCTCGCCGCTGCGGCGACCCGGGTGGGCCAGAGCACGCTGCCCGCGCGCAGCACCCGGTCCCCGGCGTGGGCATCTTCTCCGGCCCGGCGTACGTGCGCGGCGGGCTTGGGCGACTGAAGAATGGTGACCTGCTCGGTGCCCTGGTCGGTGTCTTCGATCGGCACGACGGCATCCGCTCCGTCGGGAATCGGTGCGCCCGTCATGATCCGCGCGACCTGCCCGGGTACCAGGCGCGGGTTCTGGTCCGTGCCGGCAGCCAGGTCAGCCACGACGGGCAGGGTGATCGGGTTCTGAGCGGATGCTTCGAGCAGATCAGCGCGGATAACGGCGTAGCCGTCCATCGCGGAGTTGTCGAAGGGAGGCGTGTCGGTCACCGTGAGTACGTCTTCGGCCAATACGAGCCCACGGGCCTCGTCGAGCCCGACCCGCACCGGCGACAGGGGATCGACACTGCCGAGCACGATCGCGAGCTGCTCGGCAACGCTGCGTGCGGATGCGGCGGGTGCGCACGCATCCGCCCGCTCGGTGTGCGTGTGATCGTGTGTGCGTTCGGTGTCGGTCACCGGCTAGACCAGACTGTCTGACTGATCGCTGGTGCCGGCGTCGTCGCCCGCCGAGGCGTGCCGCCGAGTCGGGACGGGCTCTGGCAACTCCCAGCGGCTGCCGATACCCGACGCGCCCCCGGCGGTGACGAGGTCATCCCAGGCGAGGATCCCGCCGCTAAGCACGGAAACATCGGTGAATCCCGCCTCACGCAGCGCGTTCGCGGCGCGGGCCGCCCGGCCGCCGGCGTGGCAATGCAGAATCAGCGGCGTGTCGTGAGGCAGCGCGGCGCGGCCACTGTCCGAGAGCGCCCCATCGGTGAGAAGCTCACCGATGGGCAAGAGCCGGGCCGTTGGAATCGAGCTTTCGGCGAATTCATCTGGCTCGCGCACGTCCACGACGAGAAAATCATCGGTGCCGGCGCTCTGCGCGGTGAGGCGGTGGACAAGTTCCACGCTCGAGACCTCGGGGGTGCTCTTCATGGCCGCCTCGGCGAGCTCGGCTGAACGCTCGGCGGCGATCTCGGCGGCGGTCGGCTCGGCGGCAATGCCAGTTCCGAGCAGCGGAATCTCGCTGAACCGACCCGATAGCGCGTCGATCACCAGCACTCGACCGATCAGGGGCGAGCCGATCCCCGTGATGAGCTTGATGGTTTCGGTCGCCATGAGCGACCCGACCTGGCCGCACAGCGCGCCCAGCACACCGGCGTCGGCGCAGTTGGGCACCTCGCCCTCGGCCGGTGGCGTCGGGAACAAGTCGCGCAGGTGCACTCCGGTGATGCCGCTGCCGGCCGGCGGAGTGGCCCAGAACACCGAGAGCTGGGCATCGAACCGCAAAACGGATGCCCACACCAGCGGTAACCCCAGCCGCGCGCAGGTGTCGTTGACGCGAAACCGGGTCGGAAAGTTGTCGGTGCCGTCGATGACGATGTCGTAGCCGCCGATGATCTCGTCCGCGTTGCTCGCGACGAGACGCTCGGAGTGCCGGACGATCGTGGTTTCCGGAGCGATCTCGGCGATGCGCTCCGCGGCGCTGTCTACCTTGGGATGGCCGACATCCGCTTGCCCGTGAACGATCTGGCGCTGCAGATTACTCGGCTCCACGTCGTCATCGTCGACGATGCCGATGGTGCCCACGCCAGCCGCTGCGAGGTAGAGCAGGGCGGGGGAGCCGAGGCCACCGGCGCCGAGCACGAGCACCCGGGCGTTGGCGAGGCGGCGCTGACCGAGTTCATTGAGCTGGGGGAGGCGACGCTGGCGGGCGGTACGCACGGTTTCGGAGGCGGTGAGCCGATCAACGGGCTCGACAAGGGGAGGAATAGCCATGACTTAACGCTAGGCGCTGCGCGGCCCCGCGGCCACCAGCTCGGGGAAGAGCGCAGCCGAACCGCCCTGCCCAGAGGCATAACTCCTGCAATCTGTCGCCGCCGCCGTCACTCTGCCCCTATTTGAGCGGTTCGCACCAGCCGGGCTGAGCAATTTGCAGGAGTTATGCGCCTGGCGCGGGACAGCCGGTAGTGGTTTCCGGGACAGCCGGCCGTGGTTTCCGGGACAGCTGGGAAAGGTTTCGGGGCCAGCCGGATGGGTTGAAACCGCACATGCGGTGCTATCGTGCCATTTATGACGCAATATCGGATCAGTGAGGCCGCCGAGCTGCTCGGCGTCAGTGACGACACCGTACGACGCTGGGTCGACGGTGGCCGTCTCGCAGCGGATGCCGACGCCACCGGTCGCCTCGCGGTCGACGGAACCGCGCTCGCTGCCTTCGCGGTCGACCAGGCGAGCACCCCGACCGACCCGTCGAGCGTGGGGCGCAGCGCCCGCAATCGATTCGTCGGCATCGTCACCGCCATCACCATGGACACGGTCATGGCCCAGGTCGAACTGCAGTGTGGCCCGCACCGCGTGGTTTCGCTCATGTCGAGCGAGGCCGTGCGCGAACTCGGCCTCGAGATCGGCTCGCTCAGCGTTGCCGTGATCAAGGCCACTAACGTGATCGTCGAAACTCCGGGACGGATGCCATGAGCCGCCTCCCGCAGGCCTTCGCCGTCTTGGCCGTGCTCGCCCTGGCCCTCACCGGCTGTGCACCCTCGAACACCTCGAACACCTCGAACACTGATGAGCCGACCGGTCAGGGGCTGGCGTCCCAGACCCTCAGCGTTTACGCCGCCGCGTCTCTGACCGGCGCCTTCGACGAGCTCGCCACCCTGCTCGAACATGAGAATCCGGCCTTCGACGTGCAGGTCACCTACGACGGATCCTCCACCCTCGCTACCCAGATCGCGGCCGGCGCCCCCGCCGACGTGTTCGCCAGTGCCGACCAGAAGAATATGCAGCCGCTCGGCGACGAAGCACTGGTCGGCCCCGCCACGCTGTTCGCCGGCAACACCCTGCGCATTGCGGTCGCCCCGGGCAACCCGCTCAAGATCGAGACTCTGAAAGATCTCGTCCGACCCGGCGTGATCACCGTGCTGTGCGCGGTGCAGGTCCCGTGCGGCGCAGCATCCGCCAGCCTGCTCGCCAAAGCCGGCGTCGCACTGAGCCCCGCCAGCGAGGAACAGAATGTGACGGCCGTCGTCACCAAAATCGCCGGCGGCGAGGCGGATGCCGGCCTCGTCTACGCGACGGACGTCGCCGCCAATCCCGACCGCATCCAGGGCGTGACGCCGGCCGGAGCGGATGCGGTCGTCGGGCACTATCCGATCGCGGTCGTCGCCGACAGCGCGCACGCCGAGGCCGCCCAGGCCTTCGTCGACCTGGTCCTTTCCCCGGCCGGTCAGGCCGTGCTCGCCGCCCACGGCTTTCTTGCCCCGTGAGGGTTCTGGTTCGTCTGGGCCCACCTTGTGAACGGGGGCCTAGGTTAGAACCTGGGCCCCCGTTCCGGGCCTGGGCCCGGGCCCGGAATCCGGCCGCGACCGGAGCCGCGACCGGAGCCGCGACCGGAGCCGCGACCGGAGCCGCGACCGGAGCCGCGACCGAATCCTGGAGGAGGCGCGCGTGATCCCGCGCCTGCTCTATTTACCCGCGAGCATCGGCCTGGCCCTGCTCGTGCTGCCGCTCGCCGGGCTCCTGCTCAAGGTCGACTGGCCTGCCCTGCCCGCCCTGCTGCTCTCACCCGAGGCCCTGCAGCCGCTGGGTTTGTCGCTGGTGACGGCATCCGTTTCGACGCTGCTCTGCCTGCTGCTCGGCGTGCCGCTGGCTGTCGTCATCGCGCGGTCTCAGCCGCGTGCAGCCGGCTTATTACGCGCGCTCGTGACCGTGCCACTCGTCTTGCCGCCGCTCGTCGGCGGCATCGCGCTGCTCTCCCTGCTTGGACGCGGCGGCGTACTCGGCAACACCCTCGAACTTGCCGGACTGCGCATTCCATTCACGACGGCCGCGGTGGTCATTGCGCAAACCTTCGTGGCCCTGCCGTTCCTGGTGATCGCGGTCGAGGGGGCGTTGCGCACCGCCGGCATCCGCTATGAGCGCGTCGCGGCGACCCTCGGCGCCGGCCGCGGCACGGTCTTCGCGCTCATCACGCTGCCGCTGGTCGGCCCCGGACTGCTCGCCGGGACCGTTTTGAGCTTTGCCCGCGCCCTCGGAGAATTCGGTGCGACCGCCCTCTTCGCCGGTAACCACGTCGGCGTCACCCGCACCATGCCCCTCGCCATCTACACCGCCTTCAACGGCTCGGGCGTGACGACCGACCAGGCCGTGGCCCTGTCGTTGCTGCTCATAGCGGTCGCGGTGATCATCCTCGTGCTGGTCGGAACCCGCCGGGCGAGCGTGCTCTCATGACCGCCACCCTCCGCCAGGATGTCACCGCACTTCTCGCCGCGAACCTCCAACTCACCCGAGGCGGGTTCACCCTCGACGTGCAACTCACGCTCGCGCCCGGCGAGGTGCTGGCCCTCCTGGGCCCGAACGGCTCAGGCAAGTCGACCGTGCTCGATCTGCTCGCCGGACTGGCCACCCCCGATACCGGAACCGTCACCCTCGGTGGCGCGACTCTCACCGCCCCCGGCCGGCTTGTGGCACCCGAGAATCGCGCGATCGGCCTGCTCGGACAAGAGCCGCTGCTCTTTCCGCACCTGAGCGCCCGCGCCAACGTGGCCTTCGCGCTCCGGGTCGGTGAAGCGCAACTGAACGCCGCGTCGGCCCGGGTGCAGGCCGACCGATGGCTCGACCGGGTCGGTCTGGCCGGCCTCGGCAGCAACCTGCCGGGCGCCCTCTCCGGCGGACAGCAGCAGCGCGTCGCCCTCGCCCGCGCCCTCGCGGCCGGCCCGCGCGTGCTCCTGCTCGACGAGCCGATGGCCGCCCTCGACGCGGAAACAGCACCGTTCATCCGTCAACTCATCCGCGAGCAGCTTGCCGAAACCGGCACCAGCGCCATCATCGTCACCCACGATATCGTCGATGCCGTCGTGCTCGCCGACCGCGTCGCCGTGCTGCACCACGGTGCACTCATCGACGAAGGCACGACCGCAGCGGTGCTCGCGGCCCCGCAGAACCCCTTCGTCGCGGCCCTCGCCGGCGTCAATCTTGTGGTGGGTACCGCGCAGGACGGCGCGGTCGTCGCCCCAGACGGCCGCACGTTCTGGGTGCGCCCAGCGGATGCCGCGGCCCTGTCACCCGCAACCCCCGCCAGAGAGGCCCCCGGCTCCGGGACCCCCGCGCCCGCAGCCCCCGCGCCCGTCGCGGCAGTCTTTCGCCCGGCATCCGTCGTCGTGCACACGGAACGGCCCCATCACGCGAGTCCCCGCAACGTCTGGTCGGCCCGGGTGAGGAGCATTGAGCCGGGCACGGGCGGAGTGCGACTGCGCACGAGCGGCGACCCGGAGGTCATCGCGGAGCTGACCCCGGCCGCGGTTGCCGACCTCGGCCTGCAGGTGGGCTCGACGGTCTGGCTTTCGGTCAAGGCCACCGATGTGAGTGCCTACCGTCGCTGACGTGTACATTCCGGGCACCAGGGACGGCGCGCAACGCTGAGAAAAAGGGTATTTCGCGATGATGTGCCAGGGAGCGTCAACTGTGACCTGCACCAACCAAGTACCCGGGGGAGCCGCAGCATTTTCGGGCAGTAACCGTCTTTTACCCCGCCGCCCAGGTGAAATCACTGCTGTCTCGCACGCATAAAACAGGAAGAAGTTTGATCGACTCCACGGCGTCTCCGTTCAGCACGCCGAGGAGCAACTTCACGGCGACCCGGCCGATGTCGTGCATCGGCGAGTGCACCGATGACAGCGCGATAGGCAGTTGCGCGGCCAGCGACGTGTCATTGAATCCGACAATTGCCAGATCGCGGCCCACGTGTAATCCGTGAGAATTTGCCGCGCCCATAGCGCCGATGGCTGCGAAGTCGTTGACCGCGAAGATCGCGCTGGGGCGACGATCTGTGTCTCGCAGAATGCTATTTGCTGCGGTGTGCCCGCCCAATGTGTCGAAGCGCGACCACACGATGGCGCTCTCAGGGATTGTTCCACCGAGCGCGCGAAACCGGGAGACGAAGCCGTGCGTGCGATCGACTCCAGTACTGGCGTAGGGTTCACCAGCGATGATGGAAACATCGCGGTGGCCCTGGTCCCACAGGTGCTGCGCCACCAGAGCTCCGCCCAGGGTGTCATCGCAGGTGGCTGATGCAAAACCGGCAATGGCGCGGTTCATGAGCACGAACGGCACCTTGCGTTCGGCGAGCTCGTCGAGAATATTGCCGTCAAGGTGCGCGTCACCGATGATGAGGCCGTCTACCCGTCGAGACAGCATGATTTCCATTTTGTGCCGCTGTATCGATGTATCGTCACGAGAGTTCATGACGAATGTGGAGTAGTTGGCGTCGTCGGCTGCCTCGTCGATTCCTTCGTACATAACCGCAAGCACGAGGTCGGAAAGACGCGGAACGATAACTCCGAGAAGATGCGTGCGCCGCGTGCGCAGGCTCGTGGCCTGGGGGTCGGGGGAGTAGCCCACCTTCTTGGCGAGGTCACGCACACGTTGGGCCGTGACCGGCGCGGCGGCACCGCGTGCCGTCTCAGCTTTCCCATGCAGGATCCGTGACACGGTCGACGGGTGCAGGCCGAGTTCGGCGGCCAGATCTTTTAGGGTGACGGACCCCGGTCCGATGCCTGTCATGTCGCTGTCTCCAGTTTCCGTGACCCGAGAAAGCCGGATACGAAGCTTGACTTGCCTGTCGATCTCATTCTATAGTTTTACAACCTCACTACCCAAACGATTGGGTAATGAGCGTTACATACCCGCAATGACGCGTGCAGTCGGCCGAAACATTGGGTATCTACTCTTACATCAAGAAACCCAATCGTTTGGGTACCGACCCCCGGAGAAAATAATGACGAATCGTGCCGGCACCCACGTGGTGTTGCTGGCGACCGGTGGAACAATCTCGTCGCGCGCCCGCTCTGCGGAAGGCGGTGCCGCGGTTGCCGCCGACGCCGGTGCGCAAATTCTCTGCGGTCTGGCCACAGCCCCGGCCTACCCCGTGCGGGTCGTCGACGTCGCCTGTGAGGGCTCCTACCTACTCACTCTCGTCGACATGATCGCGATCTGCGCGCAGATCAAGATTGCCCTCGCCGACCCATCGGTGCGGGGGGTCGTCGTCACGCACGGCACTGACACGATGGAAGAGACCGCCTACCTGGCCGACCTCACCCACGACCACGTGAGCCCGGTGGTCTTCACCGGGGCGCAGAAATCCGCCGACGCCGCCGACCCCGACGGTCCTGGCAACCTCGCCGATGCCATCGCGGTCGCTGGATCACCTGCGGCAGCAGGCCTCGGCGTGTTGATCGTTTTCGCCGGCGAGATATTCCCCGCCCGCGGCGTGCGCAAAGCACAGACCTTCGCGCTCTCGGCCTTCACCAACCCCGACTTCGGCTCGGCCGGTTTTGTGACCGCCGCCGGTGACGTCGTCATCACCCGCCATAACGAGCGGATGCCCCCGCTCCCGCTCCCGCCCCTCCCTCCCCGTCAGGCCAGACGCGTCGACGTGGTGTCTGCCTATCCGGGGGCGGACGGAATCCTGCTGCAGGCATCCGTGGCTGCCGGGGCCAGCGGAATCGTGTTGCAAGCAACGGGAAGCGGCAACGGCAACCCCGCCCTGTGCGCCGCCGTCACCGCCGCCACCGCGGCCGGCACCGTGGTGGTGACGAGCACCCGGGTGAGCGCCGGCCCGGTCATCCCGGTCTACGGCGCCGGCGGGGGACGAGACCTCGTCGCGGCCGGTGCCATCCCCACTGGCCTGCTGCGGCCCTCACAATCGCTGATTCTGCTCAGCCTTCTGCTGCAGCTCGATCGCAACCATGACGAGATCGCCGACGCGTTTGCCCGGTACGGGGCAGCCATCGTCGAGTCCACCCAAATTTGTTAGTGCAACGAAAGGCACAGATATGAAAAAAGATATCCAGATTGCATTTGGAGTAGACGTCGACGCTGTCGCCGGCATGCTCGGTTCCTACGGCGGCGAAGATTCCCCGTGCGACATCTCTCGCGGCATGTTCAGCGGTGAGGTCGGTGGGCCGCGTCTTATCCGCCTGTTCGACAAGTACGACCTGCCCACCACCTGGTTCGTTCCCGGGCACTCCATCGAGACCTTTCCCGAGCTCACCCGCATGATCGTTGCCGCGGGCCACGAGATGGGCGTGCACGGCTACTCCCACGAGAACCCGATCGCGATGACCCGCGAACAGGAGACCACGATCCTGGACCGATCCATCGAACTGATCGAAAACGTCTCGGGCCACCGCCCCACCGGGTATGTCGCCCCGTGGTGGGAATTCTCGACGGTGACGAACGAAATCCTGCTCGAACGCGGCATCAAGTATGACCACTCGCTCATGCACAACGACTTCGAGCCGTACTACGTGCGTGTCGGTGACAGCTGGAAAAAGATCGACTACGCAAAGAACGCCCAGACCTGGATGGAGCCGCTCGTGCGCGGCGTCGAGACCGATCTGGTGGAGATTCCCGCCAACTGGTACCTCGATGACCTGCCGCCGATGATGTTCATCAAGGCCGCCCCGAACTCACACGGTTTCGTGAATCCGCGCGATATCGAGCAGATGTGGAAAGACCAGTTCGACTGGGTCTACCGCGAAATGGATCAGGCCGTCTTCACGATGACGATCCACCCCGACGTCTCCGGACGACCGCAGGTGCTCCTCATGCTCGAGCGCCTCATCGAATATTTCAACTCCTACGAAGGCGTCAGCTGGAACACCTTCGACCAGATTGCAGATTCGTTCCTCGCCCGTTCCCCCCGAAAGGTTCCCTCCGCATGAAACTGAAATCTCCCACCCTCGATCTCACGGCGGCGACCGTCAACGAGAAACGTCGCTTTCCCGCCTTCACCGTGAAGCAGACCCGCACCGCCACGATTCTGGCGCTGTTGGCCTGGACCGTTGCCGTCTTCGACTACGGACTGTTCGGCACGCTCCTTCCCGCCATGCAGGAATCCTTCGGCTGGACTGCGCCCGAAGCCTACGCGATCAACACCTGGATCGCCGTGGGCACCGCGATCGTCTGCTTCGGCGTCGGCCCGGTCATCGACCGCCTCGGACGACGCAAGGGCATGATGGTCACCGTCGGTGGCACGGCCATCGTCTCCGGCCTCACCGCCATCATCCCCACCGGAATGGCCTTCCTCAGCAGCGGGTTGCTTGTGATCGTTCGGTCATTTGGCGGTCTGGGGTTCTCCGAGCAGGCCGTCAACGCGACCTACATGAACGAGGTCTACCAGGTCACCGAAGACGAGAAGAAGCGCAAGCGCCCGGGTCTGAGCTACTCCTTCATCCAGGGTGGCTGGCCGCTCGGCTTTCTGCTCGCCAGTGCGCTCGCCCTGGCCTTTCTTCCGACCCTCGGCTGGCGTGCCCTGTACTTGATGGCCACCATCCCCGCAGCGCTCATCGTCTGGGCCATCGCACGCAAGCTCAAAGAAACTCCCCAGTTCGAACTGCACAGTGAACTCACCCGACTCGAGAAGGCCGGGCGCACCGAAGAAGCCCACCTGCTCGCCGGGTCGTATGGCGTCGAGCACTCCTCGACCGCACCACTCAAGCTCATCTGGGAGCCGAAGCTGCGCCGGAACACGATCGTGTTCTCACTCGCCTGGATCTTCAACTTCTTTGGCATCATGATCTTCAGCATTCTGGGCAGTTCCGTACTCAAGAACGCCAAGGGCGTCGAACTCTCCGATGCCTTCTGGATGCTCATTGTCATCAACGCCCTGGCCTACTTCGGCTACGTGTTTCACGGGTGGCTCGGCGACAAGATCGGTCGCAAGCGCACCATCATCAGCGGCTGGATCCTCGCATCGGTCGCCTTCACCATCATGTTGAGCCCCCTCGCGAACAGCCCCGTGACCATCGTCGCGAGCTTCGGCGCCGGCCTGTTCTTTCTCGTGGGCCCGTACGCGGCTATTCAGTACTTCATGGCCGAGTGCTACCCGGTGAGCTGCCGCGCCACCGGCACGGCGTTCATCGGCGCGATGAGCCAGCCCGGCATCGTTATCGGCGGCGCGCTGTTCACCGCCGTCGCCGCCGGAGCCAACACGGGAACCGCTGCGCTCTGGGTCGGTGCCCTCGGCATTCTCATCTCGGGTGTGCTCATGTTCGCCGCCAAGCCCATGGCAGAAGCTCCGCTCGCTGTCGTACCGGAAAACGAGTTGAAAGCCCAGCGTGTCTGAAGCCCGCGTCGCGATAATTACCGGAGCCGCCAGCGGCATCGGTCGGGCCCTCGCCGTGCACTATGCCGGCCAGGGGGTGCGCAGCGTCATCGGCACGTTTCCGGGTGACCCGCACGACCCGCAGGAAACACTGCGGTCGGTGCGCGATGCCGGTGGTGAAGCCGTCGTGCACGAGGTCGACGTGCGCAGCACGGCATCCGTTGACGCTTTCGCCCAACGAGCGGTTGACGAGTACGGCCGTCTCGACTACGCCGTGGCCAACGCGGGCATTTTGCGTCATTCTTCGCTTCTCGACATGACGGATGCCCGGTGGACCGACATGCTCGATGTCGATCTCACCGGTGTGCTGCGCACACTGCGTGCCGGAGCCGAACGCATGACCGAGGGCGGCGCCATGGTGGCGGTCTCCTCGATCGCCGGCGCGGTCTACGGGTGGGAAGGTCATGCTCACTACGCTGCGGCGAAAGCCGGCGTGCTCGGTCTGATTCGCAGTGTGGCTGTCGAACTGGGGCCGCAGGGCATTCGGGCCAATGCGGTCATTCCCGGACTCATCGAAACTCCGCAGTCACTCGACCCGGTAAATTCGCTGGGACCGGACGGCCTGGCCCGAGCCGGAAAGGACATCCCCTGGGGTCGCGTGGGGACACCGGCAGAAGTGGCCAGCGTCATCGCGTTTCTCACGTCGTCGCAGGCCGGGTACGTCACCGGGCAGTCCCTTATCGTTGACGGCGGACTCACCGTGAAAATGCGCGCTTAGAAATGGAACAGAAATGACCGTGCAGCAGCATCGCGCGTCCACCGGCCGCGGAGTCGTCGTCACCGGCGGCAGTAGCGGAATCGGGCGGGCGATCGCCGAAGCATTTGTCGCCAACGGCGACCGCGTGGTCGTACTCGATCGCGCGGGCACGGACAGTGACGCGATCAACGTCGACGTGTCGCAGGAGGACAGCGTGCGCGCGGCCTTCGCGACCGCTCGCCAACGGCTTGGCACCATCGACGTCCTGGTGAACAGCGCCGGCTTGCTCACCGAGTCGCCACTGCAAGACATGACACTCGCCATGTGGAACGAGACTCTCTCGGTCGACCTCACCGGGGTGTTCCTGTGTTGCCGGGAGGTGGTGGGGGAGATGCGTCAACAGAAATGGGGCCGCATCATCAATATCGCCTCCCAGCTCGCCATCAAGGGTGGCACCGGCCTGAGCCACTATTCGGCGGCCAAGGCCGGGGTTGTGGCTCTGACTAAATCGCTGGCGCTTGAAGTTGCCAGCGACAACGTGCTCGTCAACAGCATCGCTCCCGGCCCGATCGAGACCCCGCTCGTGCAGGGCATCTCCGAAGATTGGAAGAGTGCCAAGCGCGCCGAATTGCCGCTTGGGCGGTTCGGCGTTGCGGCCGAAGTCGCCCCGACGGCGCTGCTGCTTGCGAGTGAGCCGGGAGGAAACCTCTATGTGGGGCAGACCCTCGGGCCCAACTCCGGCGACGTGATGCAGTAACTCGGACCGTCAGGTCAGTCAGGAACCAAAAATGTGCGGAGCATGCGGCACGACGGTCTACCCCGACCCGGTGATGGGCAACGAACACACCCTCAGAAATCGCATCCTGGTGGCGCAAACGGTGTCCGCCGTGTGTGCCGGCGTGCCCGGCGCACCCCGCATCTCGGCGCTCGCCGCGGGATGGTCGGTGACCAGCGCCACCGGCTCGATCTCGTTATGCCACACCGTTGCTGACCTCTGGCGCGCGCTCCCCGTGCGAAGTGCGTCGGTGCTGCAGCACGCGCTCGAGGTGCGGGCGCGCGCCGAAGGGCCCGAGGGCCTCTCGGCGCGCGTCGTTGCCCTCGGACTCGACCTGACGCGGCAGCGCGTGCTCGGTGGACCGCAGCGCTGATCGAGGCACGAAGTTTTACGCTTACGCCACGTAAACAACACAAGACTGCGTTCGGCCGGAATCGATGACCTGCGCGATTTCGGGATTGTGGCCATCGTGGCTGGACACGTCCGGTCGGAGCGTAGCAATAACATCGCCCGCAGGGCGCTCTCCTCTCAAGATATCGTGCAGATCGCCCAGGCTCTGGTGTCGTCGGAGGTGGCGACAACCCGCGGTTCAGCGGATGCGTCTGAGTCCCGGCAGGATCGCGGCTAAGCGCGGGGGTACGGTGGCAGAACGACTAAGGAGAGCCATGACCCCGTCCGAACTGCTCATCGAAGAGTTTTCCCGTATCCAGGGATACGTAGCTGCGACCCTGAAAAACGCGACCGTCACCACCCTCACGCATCGAGCGGATGCCGACGCTAACACGATCGCCTGGCTCATCTGGCACCTGTCCCGCCTGCAAGACGACCACATCGCCGACCTCGCGGGCAGCGAGCAGGTCTACACCGGGCAGGGGTGGGCCGAACGATTCGACCTGCCGTTCGAGCCGACGAGGATCGGCTATGGCTTCACCTCGGCCGAAGTCGCCGCCGTTCGAGCCGACGCCGACCTGCTCGGCGGCTATTACGACGCCGTGCACACCGCGACCCTCGCCTATCTAGCCGGTCTGAGCGAAGCGGACCTGGAGCGGGTCGTCGACGAGTCCTGGACTCCCGCCGTCACGGTCGGTGTGCGCCTGGCAAGTGTGCTCTCCGACGACCTGCAGCACGCTGGCCAGGCCGCCTTTGTGCGCGGTCTCGCCGATCGCGCCGACGCCTGACCTGCGCGTCACCCAGCACGCTGCGTTTGCTGATCTGGCGGAGAACGGGGGATTCGAACCCCGTAAGTGGGGCGGTGTGCTGATCTGGCGGAGAATGGGGGATTCGAACCCCGCAAATGGGGCTGTGCGTCACCCAACACGCTGCGGTTTGCTTATCTGGCGGAGAATGGGGGATTCGAACCCCCGAGGGCTTTCACCCAACACGCTTTCCAAGCGTGCGCCATAGGCCACTAGGCGAATTCTCCTGGCCGCCGTTCCAGTAAAGCAACGGCACCAGAGAATCTTACCTGTTTCCAGCGGATGCTGCCGCCACCGGCCCAGACCGCGCTCGGTTGGCCACGCCCCACGTCGTACCCTAAACTAAGATTCGGCTCCTCGCGTGGCGCCACCTTGGCCAATTCCCCCAGGACGGAAACGTAGCAAGGGTAACCGGGCTCTGGCGGGTGCGCGAGGAGTCTTTTTTATCCGGGGAAGCGCGGGGACAACCAGGGCGGTACCCGTGTGCCGAGACGGCTGGGGAGTCGTTCTCGATTGAGAAGCGCAGGTGCACAGTGGTATCCGTAGGTGCTGTTGGACAGTCGACCGATGCGCGGCCAACCTAAAGATATGGAATACACCCAACTGGGCCGCTCCGGCCTCAAGGTTTCTCGCCTCTGCCTCGGCACCATGAACTTCGGCCCGGAAACGGACCCCTCCGAATCGTTCGCCATTTTGGACGCCGCCCAGACCGCGGGAATCAACTATGTCGACACCGCGAACGTCTACGGCGGTCACCTCGGGCACGGCGCGACCGAGAAGATCGTCGGCGACTGGTTCGCCCAGGGCGGCGAGCGCCGCGAGAAGACCGTGCTCGCCACCAAGCTCTACGGTGACATGACCGACTGGCCAAACAACGGCAAGCTCTCGGCCCTGAACATCCGCCGCGCCCTCGACGCGAGCCTCACCCGGCTCAAGACCGACTACATCGACGTGTACCAGTTTCACCACATCGACCGCAGCACCCCGTGGGACGAGATCTGGCAGGCCATGGAGACGGCCGTTGCGCAGGGGAAGATCCTCTACGCCGGCAGCAGCAACTTTGCCGGCTGGCACATTGCCACGGCCCAGGCCGAAGCGCGTCGACGTAATTTCACCGGGCTGATCAGCGAGCAGTCCATCTACAACCTGATCACCCGTGATATCGAGCTCGAAGTACTGCCGGCCGCACAGGCCAACGGTATCGGCGTCATCGCCTGGTCCCCCCTGCAGGGCGGACTGCTCGGCGGAGTCCTCCGCCAGCAACGAGACGGAAAGCGTCGCCTTTCCGACCAAGCCGTGCACGCCCTCGCGACTCACCGCGACGCGATCGAGAAGTACGAAGACTTCGCCGCCGAACTCGGCCACGAACCCGGCGACGTCGCGCTCGCCTGGCTGCTGCACCAGAACGGCGTCACCGCCCCGATCATCGGTCCACGCACGCAGGACCAGCTGGCTGCGGGTATCCGCGCCCTCGATGTGAAACTCGACACGTCGGCACTGGCCCGCCTCGACGAGATCTTTCCCGGCAAGAAAAGCGCTCCGGAAGACTACGCATGGTGATGCGCGGGCTCGACGTCTTGTTCATCGGCGGCACCGGCGTGATCAGCGCTGCCGCCGCCGCACGTGCGGTCGCGACCGGGCACCGTCTCACGGTGCTGAACCGGGCGACGACAACCCAGCGCCCGGTTCCCGCCGGTGTAGAGGTGCTCACGGCAGACGGGCGCAACCCGGCCTCGATCCGGGCTGCCGTGGGCAAGCGAACCTTCGATGTCGTCGTGGACTTCGTAGCTTTCACAGCTGAGCACGTGGCGGCCGATATCGAGCTGTTCTCGGGACGCACGGGCCAGTTCGTCTTCATCAGCTCGGCGTCGGCCTACCAGAAGCCGCCGACTCGACTGCCCATTCTGGAATCCACGCCGCTTCGCAACCCCTACTCGCAGTACTCGAGGGACAAGATTGCCTGCGAAGACTTGTTGGTCGCGGCCTACCGCGAGCAGGGATTCCCGGTCACGATCGTGCGCCCCTCGCACACCTACGACCAGACCGCGATCCCGCTCACCGGCGGGTGGAGTGACATCGTCAGCATGCGCGCCGGTCGCCCCGTGCTGGTGCACGGTGACGGCACCTCGCTCTGGACCCTCACGCACAGCACGGACTTCGCCAAAGCTTTTGTTGGGCTGTTCGGCCTGCCGCAGGCCATCGGCGACAGTTTCACCATCACCTCTGACGAATTTCTGGCGTGGAATAAGGTCTACGAGCTGTACGCCGAGGCAGCGGGCGTGCCACTGCCCGAGCTGGTGCACGTGGCGTCGGAGACCATCGCGGCTGCGGTGCCGCATCTCGGCCCGGCACTGCTCGGCGACAAGGCACATTCCGTCATCTTCGACAACAGCAAGATCAAGGCGCTCGTGCCCGATTTTGTCTGCACCACCCCGCTCGCGCAGGGCGCGCGCGACACCATCCGCTGGTTCGACGCACACCCCGACGCGCAAATCAGAGACGAGGACCTCGAGCGCAGCTTCGAGGCGCTTATTGACGCGGCGAGGACGCGGGCTTAGCAGCCAGCAATAAGCGTGGCGGTTCAGCTGGCGTCGACCGAACTGCCCGGAACCTGAACCGCCACGTTTGTCAAGAGCTGATCCAAAAACGCTCTGGCGGCCGGGCTCGGCTCGTCGGAAACGGCGACCGCGACACTCCACGTCGGCAGGCCGCCGGGCAGTTCGATCGTGCGCAGGGTTTCGGGACGCTTGGCGGCGAAGCTCGCCGGAACAATGGCGACACCGAGGTTGTAGCCCACCAGATCCAGTAGAGGATGCACGTCGTTGACCTCCATCGCCGCCCGATAGTCGAATCCGGCTGCCGCACAGGCCCGTCGGGCGAGCACGTGCGCGGCCCAACCGGACTGAAAACCGATCAGCGACTCGGTGCGCAAAGACTCCAGGGTGATCGAGGATCGGCCGGCCAGCGGATGGTCGGGGTGGGCCAGTACGACGAGCCTCTGCGTGCCGAGCTCGTGCAGGGTAACCCCGGGCGGGGTGGGACCGGTTTCGACGACGACCGCGATATCCGCTCGCCCGCTTGCGACGCTCTCGATGAGGTCGACCGAACCCGCGTAGCGCAGTCTGACCTCGACACCACGGTTGACCGTGCGGAACTGCGCCAGCTCGGCGGGCAGGTCGATTGCGCCGGCGCACGGTTCGGCCCCGACGGTGAGCCGGCCACGCATGACGCCGCGAACGGCCGCGACCGCATTCTGCGCCGCGGCGGCGCTGGCCAGCGTGCGCAGGGCGTCTGCCAGAAGCGCCTGTCCGGCCGCGGTCAGTTCGACCCGTCGAGTGCTGCGGGCGAAAAGCGACATCCCGAGTTCACCTTCGAGGGCGCGAATCGAAGCCGAGAGGCCGGACTGCGAGATCTGTAAGAGGTCAGCGGCACGGGTGAAGTGACGTTCCTCGGCGACCGTAACGAAGTGTTCAAGTTGACGCAGTTCCATTGAACGATCTTATGACTGGATTAGCTTGCGTTCAGAAGTAGATCTACTGGACTGTCGCCAGGGGGTGGACGCCTCCGCGGCCTACGGGACCTTTGGCACTTGAGGCACGAGCAAGGCTGAATAGGATGGAAGAAGCGCGGCTGCGTGGCCGCGAGACGATGCGGAGGACCGATGATCCATGATTCCGGCACCATGACCTGGCCTTCGCGTGCACCCGCACCGCTTAGCCCGGAGGCCCTCGCGAGTATCGACGCCTGGTGGCGTGCCGCGAATTATTTGGCCGTCGGCCAGATCTACCTGCTCGGCAACGCCCTGCTGACCGAGCCCCTCACCCGCGACCACGTCAAACCGCGACTGCTCGGGCACTGGGGCACAACGCCCGGCCTCAACTTTCTCTATGCGCACCTGAACCGCGCCATTCAGGAACGCAGCCAGAGCACCATCTATATCACCGGCCCGGGCCACGGCGGCCCCGGAATGGTCGCCAACGCCTACCTTGACGGCACCTACACCGAGGTCTACGCCGACATCGAACAGAACGCCCGCGGCGTGCAGAAGCTGTTTCGCCAGTTCTCCTTTCCCGGCGGAATCCCCAGCCATGCCTCGCCCGAACTCCCCGGATCCATTCACGAGGGCGGCGAACTCGGCTACGCCCTCAGCCACGCCTACGGGGCCGCATTCGACAATCCCAACCTGCTCGTGGCCGCGGTGGTGGGCGACGGCGAGGCTGAAACCGGGCCGCTCGCCACCAGCTGGCATTCCAACAAGTTCATCGACCCGATTCAGGACGGCGTCGTGTTGCCTATTTTGCACCTCAACGGGTACAAGATCGCCAACCCCACCGTGCTCGCGCGCATCCCCGAAGACGAGCTGCTCGATCTTATGCGCGGATACGGTCACACTCCATACATCGTCTCCGGCGGCTTCGACGGCGAAGATCCGCTGCTCGTGCACGCCCGTATGGCCGAGACCCTCGATCTCGTACTCAACCAGATTGCCGAGATCAAGGCAGCCGCGGCGAAGGCCGATAAGAACAACGAGGATTTCACCCGCCCGCGCTGGCCGATGATCATCCTGCGCACTCCCAAGGGCTGGACCTGTCCCGCCCTCATCGATGGCGTGCAGGTGGAGAACACCTGGCGGGCGCATCAGGTTCCGCTCGCCAACGCCCGTGACACCCCGGAGCACACGGCCCTGCTCGAAAAGTGGATGCTCTCCTACCGTCCCGCAGAACTGTTCGACGCGACCGGTGCTCCCGTCGCACACATCCGAGCTCTCGCCCCGGTCGGCCCCCTGCGCATGAGCGCCAACCCGGTCGCCAACGGCGGACTCCTGCGCCGCGACCTGCACCTGCCCGACTTTCGCGATTTCGCCGTCGACGTGCCAGAGCCGGGCGCAACGGTTGATGAGGCCACGCGGGTGCTGGGCGGCTACCTGGCCGAAGTCATCCGCTTGAATCCCGACAACTTTCGCATCTTCGGGCCGGATGAAACCGCTTCGAACCGGCTGGCCCCGCCGGTCTACGAGGTGACCGATAAGCAGTGGAACGCCGAGATGAAGCCCGGCGATACCAACCTGGCGCGCGCCGGCCGGGTCATGGAGGTGCTGAGCGAGCACCAGTGCCAGGGGTGGCTCGAGGGTTACCTGCTCACCGGGCGGCACGGGCTGTATAACTGCTACGAAGCCTTTATCCACATCGTCGACTCGATGTTCAACCAGCACGCCAAATGGCTCAAGGTGACCGCCGATATTTCGTGGCGGGCGCCGATCGCGAGCCTGAATTACCTGCTCAGCTCGCATGTCTGGCGGCAGGATCACAATGGCTTCAGCCACCAGGACCCCGGATTCATCGACCACGTCGTCAATAAGAGCGCCGACGTGGTGCGGGTCTACCTGCCCTTTGACGCGAACACGCTGCTGAGCACCTACGACCACTGCCTGCGCAGCGTCGACTATGTCAACGTGGTCGTGGCCGGCAAGCAGCCAGCGCCGAACCTGCTCACCATGACCGAGGCCGTCGCCCATTGCACCCGGGGGCTGGGCATCTTCGACTGGGCGGGCACTGAAATTGCCGGTCAGGAGCCCGATGTCGTGCTCGTCGCGGCCGGCGATGTGCCGACCATCGAGGTGCTCGCCGCCGCCGAGATTCTGCGCGAGAATCTGCCGAATCTCAAGCTGCGGGTCGTGAACGTCGTCGACCTGATGCGCTTGCAGAGTGAGGACGACCATCCGCACGGCCTGAGCGACAGCGCCTTCGACGCCGTGTTCACGCCCGACAAGCCCATTATTTTCGCCTATCACGGTTACCCGTGGCTGATTCATCGGCTCACCTACAAGCGCCACGGCCACGAGAACCTGCACGCTCGCGGCTACAAGGAGAACGGCACCACGACGACCCCGTTCGACATGGTCATGCTCAACGACCTCGACCGGTACCACCTCGTCATGGACGTCATCGACCGCACCCCCGGCCTCGCCGCCCGCGCCGGCCTGCTCCGGCAGCAGATGCAGGACGCCCGCCTGGCTGCGCGCCAGTACACCCGGGACTTCGGCGAGGACCTGCCAGCGGTCACCGACTGGTCCTGGTCGAAGACGGATGCCGCGCCGCGCGCCGACCAAACCGGCAGCGACAACATCTAGCTGGAACACACTCACACCCCAGATACGCTTGAATGGACAACGTGGCTCGAAGCATCTATATCACCAGCGCCGAAGGCAATACCGGCAAATCGTCAATCGCTCTCGGCGTACTCGACACGCTCACCCACCTGGTGGAGCGGGTCGGCGTGTTCCGCCCTGTTGCCCGCACCGCAACCGAACCCGACTATGTCGTCGAGCTGCTGCTTCGCCACCTGCAGGCCAACGCCGGACCCGGCGCCGCTGCCGGGCAAACCTACGAGCAGAGCATCGGCGTCAGTTACGACGACGTCAACACCGACCCCGACGCGGCCCTGGCCCGTATCGTTGCGCGCTACAAGGCGATTGAAGCCCACTGCGACACGGTCGTCGTCATCGGCAGCGACTACACCGACGTCGGCAGCCCCACCGAACTCGCCTTCAATGCCCGCATCGCCGCGAATCTCGGCGCCCCGGTACTGCTTGTGCTCGGCGGCCGTGTCGGCCCCGGCGAGGGTGAACGCCTCGGCCAGAGCGACGCCCGCTCCGCCATGGACATCAGTCAGCAGACCGACGTGGCGCTAGCGGAATTGCGCGACGAACACGCATCCATTTTGGCGATCATCGTCAACCGCGCCGACGAAATGGCCCTGACCGAGATTATCCAGTCGGTGCGCGCCACGACCAACGCCCAGCCGGCGCGCTCGGGCGGAGCCTTCGGCGTACCGATCTGGGCTATTCCCGAAGACCCCTACCTTGTCGCACCGAGCATGCAGAGCATCATGGAGGCGACCGATGGCACCCTGATCAAGGGCGACCCGGTGCTGCTAGCCCGTGAGGCACTCGGCGTCGTCGTGGCGGCCATGTCGATGGTCAACGTGCTGCCGCGACTGATCGAAGGCGCTGTCGTCGTCGTGCCTGGCGACCGTGAGGACGTGCTGCTGGCCGTGCTGCTCGCCAACGCCTCCGCAACGTTCCCGTCGATCGCCGGCATCGTGCTCAACGGCGGCTTCGAACTCCCCGACGCTATCCAGCAGCTGATGGAGGGCTTCGCCCCATCGCTGCCGATCATTCGGACGTCGCTCGGTTCCTACGACACGACCATGCGCATCACCCGCACCCGAGGACGGCTCGCCGCCGACTCGCAACGCAAGCACGACACGGCGCTGGCCCTGTTCGAAACGCACGTCGACGCGGCCGCACTGCTCGATCGGCTCGATGTGAGCCGGGCCGAGGTCGTCACCCCGCTCATGTTCGAGTACACGCTGCTGGAACGGGCCCGGCAGAACCGCCAGCACATCGTGCTGCCCGAGGGGGAGGACGACCGCGTGCTGCGCGCCGCTGCCACCCTGCTGGCCCGCGATGTGGTCGAACTGACCATCCTCGGCGAGGAATTCGAGGTGCGCTCGCGCGCCATCGGCCTGGGCCTCGACATCTCCAAGGCCCACGTCGTGAGCCCCTACGACGACCTGCTGCGCATCAAATTCGCGCAGGAATATATGCAGTTGCGCGCCCACAAGGGCATCACGCTCGACCAGGCCAACGAGACCGTCACCGACGTGAGCTACTTCGGTACCATGATGGTGCAGCAGGGTCTCGCCGACGGCATGGTCTCCGGGGCCACCCACACCACCGCGCACACCATCCGGCCGAGCTTCGAGATCATCAAGACCCAGACCGGTGTCGGAGTCGTGTCGAGCGTGTTCCTCATGGCCCTCGCCGACCGCGTGCTGGTCTATGGTGACTGCGCCGTCATTCCGGTGCCCACGGCCGAGCAACTCGCCGACATTGCTATCTCCGCTGCGGCGACGGCGGTGCAGTTCGGCATCGAACCGCGAATCGCCATGCTGTCGTACTCCACCGGCAGTTCCGGCGAGGGCGCCGACGTCGAGAAGGTACGCGCCGCCACCGCCCTCGTGCGCGAACGCCGGCCCGACCTGCTGGTCGAAGGTCCGATCCA
This sequence comes from Cryobacterium sp. Y57, assembly GCF_002929505.1. Lineage (GTDB taxonomy): Bacteria > Actinomycetota > Actinomycetes > Actinomycetales > Microbacteriaceae > Cryobacterium. The sequence goes on along the minus strand of NZ_PJJL01000068.1, from coordinate 28,553 downwards.
GTACGATGCAGCAGCGGATGCCGCGGTCGCCGCCACCAAGATGCCCGGTTCCAGCGTGGCCGGTCGCGCCACTGTGTTCATCTTTCCCGACCTCAACACCGGCAACAACACCTACAAGGCGGTGCAGCGCAGTGCTGGCGCCGTCGCGATCGGCCCTGTGCTGCAGGGCCTGCGCAAGGCGATTAACGACCTGTCGCGCGGCGCGCTGGTGCAGGACATCGTCAACACCGTCGCAATCACGGCCATCCAGGCGGCCGGGCTTGCCTCCGCTTCGGACAGCGGCGCGCGGAGCATGCCGGTCGTGGATGCCACACCCGCCGGAGCAACTCGGTGACTGCGGTTCTCGTCGTCAACTCCGGCTCGAGCTCGTTCAAATATCAGCTGATCGAAATGGACACCGAGACCACGTTGGCGAGTGGTCTGGTCGAGCGCATCGGTGAGCTCATGGGCGCCGCCGCACACTCTGTCGCCGGGGTGGCGGCAACGACCGCGGAGGCGGACGCCGCGTCGAAAACACCGGTTTCAGCATCCGCCGATCAGAAATGGCAGCGTGAGCTGCCCATTCCCGACCACACGGCCGGATTTGCCGTGATGCTCGCGGCGTTCGCGACCCACGGGCCATCGCTCGCGGCCCACGCGCCGGTCGCGGTCGGGCACCGGGTCGTGCACGGCGGAGCGCGCTTTCACGAGCCGACCCTAGTGACGCCGCAGGTCGAGCGTGACATCGATGATTTGTCCGGGCTCGCGCCGCTGCACAATCCGGGCGCGCTGCAGGGCATCGTCGCGGCCGGTGAAGCCTTCGCGGATGTGCCGCACGTGGCCATCTTCGATACGGCGTTTCACCAGACGTTGCCTCCGGAGGCGTTCACCTACGCGATCAATGCCGATCTGGCCGAGCGTTTTCGCATTCGTCGCTATGGCTTTCACGGCACGAGCCACGGATTCGTGGCCCGCGAGGCGGCCAACTTTCTCGCGCGCCCGGTGACGGAACTCAACCAGATCGTGCTGCACCTGGGCAACGGAGGCTCGGTCTGCGCGGTCGCCGGCGGCCGTTCGGTCGAGACCAGCATGGGTATGACGCCGCTCGAGGGACTCGTCATGGGCACCCGCTCCGGTGATATCGACCCCGGCGTGCTTTTTCACCTGCACCGCAGAGCCGGACTCGACTTCGATGACCTCGACACCCTGCTCAACCGCGGGAGCGGGCTGCTCGGTCTCACCGGACGCGGCGATCTGCGCGACGTCCTGGAAGCCGCAACGGCCGGTGACGGGCCGTCGCAACTGGCGATCGACGTGTATGTGCACCGAATCAAGGGCTATCTCGGGGCGTACTACGCGCAGCTCGGCCGGCTCGATGTGATTTCGTTCACGGCCGGTGTCGGGGAGAACGCGCCGCTCGTGCGCGAACGGTCACTTGCCGGGCTGGAGGCGCTGGGTATCCGCATCGATCCTGAGCGCAACAAGGCCGCCGAACGGGGCGCGCGCGTCATCAGCGCCGACGATTCCGCGGTCACCGTACTGGTGATTCCCACCAACGAAGAGCTTGAGATCGCCCGCCAGACCTTGGCGACGGTGGGTTAGCCCGCTCGAGGGCCCTGTTCTGGATCGACCGGATTGACGCGCGGGCGCAGAACAGTCAAGGGCGCGAGCGCGGGCGAGTGTCGGTGCGGGCAAGTACCATGGAGAACGTGGTTACCGCCCTGTATCGCCGCTATCGGCCAGAGACCTTTGCCGAGATGATCGGCCAGTCCCAAGTGACCGATCCGTTGATGACGGCGCTTCGCACCAACCGGGTGAATCACGCCTATCTGTTCAGCGGTCCGCGTGGCTGTGGCAAGACCACGTCGGCGCGCATCCTGGCTCGTTGCCTGAACTGCGCCGAGGGTCCGACCGACACTCCCTGCGGTGTCTGCCCGAGCTGTGTGGAACTCGCCCGCGACGGTGGAGGCTCCCTCGATGTCGTCGAGATCGACGCGGCCAGCCACAACGGTGTCGACGACGCCCGCGATATTCGTGAGCGCGCTATTTTCGCGCCGGCTCGCGACCGCTACAAGATCTTCATCCTCGACGAGGCGCACATGGTCACGCCGCAGGGCTTCAACGCGCTGCTCAAGATCGTCGAAGAGCCGCCGGAACACGTGAAGTTCATTTTTGCGACCACCGAACCCGAAAAGGTGATCGGCACCATCCGCTCGCGCACCCATCACTATCCGTTCCGGCTGGTGCCGCCGGGGCCGATGCTCGAATACGTGCAGCAGATGTGCGACACCGAAAAGATGGTCGTTGCCCCCGGGGTGCTGCCACTCGTCGTGCGCGCTGGCGGCGGCTCGCCGCGCGACACTCTTTCGCTCCTGGACCAGCTCATGGCCGGGTCTGACGGGCAGTCCATTGAGTATGAGCGCGCCGTGGCACTGCTGGGCTACACGAGTGCGTCCCTGCTCGACGAAGCCGTTGAGGCCATCGGCGCCCGCGATCCCGCCGCCGCGTTCGATGCGGTCGACCGGGTCATCCAGACCGGGCAAGATCCGCGCCGGTTCGTCGAAGACCTGCTGGAACGCATGCGCGACCTCATTATCGTCGCGGCCACGAGCGTCGCCGGGGCCGCGGCCGTGCTGCGCGGAGTGCCGCAAGACGAACTCGAGCGCATGAGCGTGCAGGCCGCCGCTTTTGGGACGGCCGAACTCTCGCGGACCGCCGATATTCTCAACGCCGCGCTCACCGAGATGAGCGGGGCCACCTCGCCGCGCCTGCACCTCGAGCTCATGATCGCGCGCGCCCTGATTCCCGCGACCGATGACACGAACCGCGGCGCTTTGGCTCGGGTCGAGCGCCTCGAGCGTCGCATCGGCGTCGACGGTGTTGCTGCGGCGCCCGCCGTTGGTGGCTCGGCGAATTCCGCGGCATCTGTGCCGCCTGCCTCGGGCGCGGCTGTCGCGCCTCCTTCGGTGCACGCCTCCTCCGCGCCCGCACCGCTGGTCGAGCCCGCCAAGACCGCCGCACGGGGCATACTGCCCGCCTCCCCAGCGTCGCCATCCTCCGCGCCCGCAGCCTCGGCGCCGATCCTGTCTCCACAACCGGTAGCCGAGTCTGCCATTTCGGGAACGCAGGCTGACCGCCCCACTGACCGCCCCGCTATCGCCCCCGGCGCCCCGGTCACTCTGCAGCAGCTCAAGGATGCCTGGCCGGAGATTCTCGAAGCCGTCAAGAACGAGAAGACCACGGCGTGGCTCGTCGTCTACACCGCTCAGGTGCTCGGTCTGAACGGCGATGTGCTCGCCCTCTCGTTCCCGAGCCAAGCCGACGTCGAGAGCTTCAAGCAGCAAAAGGTTCCCGGAATGGGAACCAGTGATTTTCTGCGCACGGCGATCGTGGCTGTGCTCGGCCTGCGGGTCAAGTTCATCGCGCGCGTCGAAGCGAGCCGGGAGACCTCCTCGCCCAGCGCGTCGTCCGGCGCCTCGCCGACCGCCGCCGCGGAGCCTGCGCCAGCGAACCCCGCACTCGAATCAACCGTAAGTGCAGCACCCGCGGCTGATGCGTTCGAAGCGGCTGAGCCAGATCCAGGGGCTATGGTTTCGGCGGCATCCCGTGCAGCCATACCGACTAAAGCCACACCGACTGCACGTGGGGCTGGTGCTACCCCGCGCACGGCGTCCGTTCCGGCCGCTGCTGCGCGCGCGGTAGCGTCGCCGGGCGCAGGCGCGTCACCGGTCACCGCATCGACCAGTGGGTGGGCCACCGTGGCCATTCCCGGTTCGCCCAATGGTCCGGCATTGCCCGTTATCGCCGACGAGACAACAGACGCCACGGCCGACGCCGCTGCGCCGGTTTCAACGACTGCCCCGGTGTCGGCCTCGTCGTCCTCGTCAGCGACCTCAGTTGCGTCCTCAGTTGTGTCCTCAGTTGCCACTTCCCGGGCTGCGAACTCCGTAGTGCCTGACGCCTCGGCTGCTGCGCCGTTTGCTGCGCCGTTCGCCGCGCCGCCGCGTCACGACGAGCCGCCGTTTGACGATGTACCACCACCGTTCGATGACGACGTTCCCCCCGAGATGGACGCTCCCGCCGACGAACGTGTGCCGAACTACGCGGGGCAGGCTGAGGCATCACCTGTCCAGACCAACGCCGTGCAGACCAACGCCGTGCAGACCAACGCCGTGCAGACCAACGCCGTGCAGACCAGCGCGCAGCGTGGGCGGCAGCACCCGAACGCCGGCCAGCGCGGCGCCCCAAAAGATCCATCGCGGGCGCCGTCGTTCGCAGCGAAGCAGCGCTACGGCGAAGCCGTCGTGCGCGAGATACTCGGCGCCACCTTCATCGAAGAGCAGCCGTACACCGCGGCACCCCGAACCAGAAACGACTACTAGACCATGTATGAAGGCATCGTTCAGGAACTGATCGACGAGCTCGGCCAGCTTCCGGGCATCGGACCAAAGTCCGCCCAGCGCATCGCATTCCACATTCTGCAGACTGAGAAGTTCGACGTGACCCGGCTGGCGAACGTGCTGCTCGAGGTGCGCGACAAGGTGCGATTCTGTGAAATTTGTGGCAATGTTTCCGAGCAGCCCACCTGTCTAATCTGCCGCGACCCACGTCGCAAGCCCACGTCGATCTGCGTGGTTGAAGAGGCCAAAGACGTCGTAGCAATAGAACGTACCCGCGAGTTCAAGGGGCTGTACCACGTGCTCGGCGGTGCCATCAGCCCGATCGACGGCGTCGGCCCCGACGACCTGCGCATCCGCCAGCTGATGCAGCGTCTCGCCGATAACACGGTGCAGGAGGTTATCATCGCGACCGACCCGAACCTCGAGGGGGAGGCCACCGCGACCTACCTGTCGCGCCTGCTCACAACTCTCGAGATCAAGGTGACCCGCCTCGCCTCCGGTCTTCCGGTGGGCGGCGACCTCGAGTACGCCGACGAGGTCACCCTCGGCCGCGCCTTCGAGGGTCGCCGCGAGGTCTCGCACTAGCCACTTCCGCCGCGGTCCGCAAAGCAGCGCAGCGTCACATGGCACCGTCCCCGAGCGCCAGCATTTAGGATGGGACCTTGGACGGGGCGCGCATCATCGGCCCGCAAACCCCCATTTCAGGAGTCACATGAGCTTGATCGTGCAGAAGTTCGGCGGGTCATCCGTCGCCGATGCCGAAAGTATCAAGAGGGTCGCCAAGCGCATCGTCGACACCCGCAGGGCTGGAAATGAGGTCGTCGTCGCCGTCTCGGCGATGGGCGACAGTACCGACGAACTGCTCGACCTCGCCCATCAGGTCACCCCGCTGCCCGCCCCGCGTGAACTCGATATGCTGCTCACGGCCGGTGAACGCATCTCGATGGCGCTGCTCGCGATGGCCATCAAAAGCCTCGGCTACGACGCACGCTCCTTCACCGGAAGCCAGGCCGGCATGATCACGGATGCCCGGCACGGTTCCGCGCGTATCGTCGACGTCACACCGGGGCGTATCCGCTCGGCGCTCGACGAGGGCGCCGTCGCCATCGTTGCCGGTTTCCAGGGTTTCAACCGCGACACCAAAGACATCACCACCCTCGGACGCGGGGGGTCCGACACCACCGCCGTCGCTCTCGCCGCTGCCCTCGGCGCCGACATCTGCGAGATCTACACCGATGTCGATGGCGTCTTCACAGCAGATCCGCGCGTCGTTCCCCGCGCTCGCAAACTCGAGCGCGTCACGAGCGAAGAGATGCTGGAACTCGCCGCTGCCGGGGCCAAGGTTCTGTATATTCGCGCTGTGGAATATGCGCGCCGCCACGGCGTCACGCTCCACGTGCGCTCCTCGTTCAACAACAACACCGGCACCATCGTGTACAACGCCGTGACCGCGCGAGAAAAAGGAGAAATCGTGGAAGAGCCAATCATCGCCGGAATCGCCGCTGACCTGAGCGAGGCGAAGGTCACCGTGGTCGGTGTGCCCGACATCCCCGGCAAGGCCGCGCTCATCTTCAAGATCGTCGCGCGCACCAACGCCAACGTCGACATGATCGTGCAGAACGTGTCGGCTGCCGCCACCGGGCTCACCGACATCTCGTTCACGCTGCCTAAGTCGGAAGGGGAGCGGGTACTCACCGCGCTGACCAACGAGAAGGAGCTCATCGGTTTCGCGAGCCTGCAATACGACGACCAGATCGCCAAGCTCGCCCTGGTCGGCGGTGGCATGCGCACCAATACCGGCGTATCGGCGAAACTATTCGAGGCCCTCTACGAGTCCGGAATCAACATCGAGATGATCTCCACGAGTGAGATCCGCATCTCGGTGGTCACCCGGGCCGACACCATCAACGAAGCCCTCCGCGTGGTGCACACTGCGTTCGGGCTCGACGGCGAGATCGAGGCCGTCGTGCACGGTGGCTCCGGCCGCTAGCCCCTCGACAGCATGAAGTGCCCGTGAGGGCGAACAACGTTAGGAAACACACGTGACCACCTCAGCCAACACGGCCGGTATCAACATCGGCGTCGTCGGAGCCACCGGACAGGTCGGCGCCGTGGTGCGGCGCCTGCTCGAGGAGCGCGATTTTCCGGTACAGAGCATCCGCTTCTTCGCCTCGGCCCGCTCGGCTGGCAGTACCCTCACCTTCAAGGGTGAGCCCATCACGATCGAAGACGCCTCGATCGCCGACCCCACCGGGCTCGACGTGGCCATCTTCTCGGCCGGCGCCACCCTCTCGAAAGCCCAGGCCCCGCGCTTCGCCGCAGCCGGCGTGCTCGTCGTCGACAACTCCTCGGGCTGGCGCATGGACCCCGACGTTCCGCTGGTCGTCAGCGAGGTCAACCCCGAAGCCATCAAACGAGCAGTCAAGGGCATCATCGCCAACCCGAACTGCACCACCATGGCAGCTATGCCCGTGCTCAAAGTTCTGCACGATGAAGCCGGCCTCAAACGGCTCATCGTCAGTACCTACCAGGCGGTGTCTGGCAGCGGCCTGGCCGGTGCGTTCGAGCTGGCCAGCCAGGTACGCGTCGCCGCCCAGGACGAAAACCTTCTGCAGCTCGTGCACGACGGTAAGTCGGTTGCCCTGCCCGAGCCCACCATCTACGCCCGTCCGATCGCGTTCGACGTGATTCCGCTGGCCGGCTCCATCGTTGATGACGGCCAGTTCGAGACCGACGAAGAGAAGAAGCTGCGCAATGAGAGCCGCAAGATTCTCGACTTGCCCGAGCTGCTCGTTTCGGGAACCTGCGTGCGTGTACCCGTGTTCACCGGCCACTCCCTGTCGATCAACGTCGAGTTCGCCAAGCCGATCAGCGTTGCCCGCGCTCAGGAATTACTACAATCCGCCCCTGGCGTCGAACTGAGCGACATCCCCACCCCGCTGCAGGCTGCCGGTCAGGACGCCAGCTTCGTCGGTCGCATCCGCCAGGACGAAGGCGTAGCGGATGGCCGCGGCCTCGCCCTCTTCATCAGTAACGACAACCTCCGCAAGGGTGCAGCGCTGAATGCCGTGCAGATCGCTGAGCTCATCGCGGTCGACCTCGTCGTAGCCTAACCTCGACGCGCGCGGGCCCGCTTTCGCTGGTGCGCCCGAAATCTGAACGCCGTTTGTCACCACAGCCCAACCAACGACCGCGATCAAATCCCGTCCCGTGCGCGCGTTCCACGACAAGTCGCGTAGGCTTTGACCGCGTGACTCGAACTGGGGTGTCGGGCGTGCTGCAGCGCGTCTCTTTAGGCATGTTCACGGTCGCGGCTGTGGCGTTCATCTCGGGCGCAATCGTTGCCGTTCTGGCTGATCCTGGCACCAGAATCGCCGCTGCGGTGAGCGGAATCCTGTGCGTTGCCGCCCTGGAATTGGCTTGGATTCGAGTGGGCAGTGTGCGTCATCGAACGCCCGTCGTCAGCCTGCCGATTCTCGCCGTTCCCGCGCTCGTTCCGGTACTGCCCGGGCAGGCCATCATCGGCGTCGTGATGTGTGGAATTCTCCTCCTGCGGTTGCTGGAGTCCCGTCGCATCACAGTGGCCGTCTACAGCTCGGGCCTCGCCGGTGTCGGCTGCATGGTCTACTTTCTGATCGATTGGCTTCTCGGTCAGTTCGGCGCGGCCGCGCTGCCAGCCGCAGCCGCGGCATCTGCTGGATATGTGTTGTTCGTATTGGCGCTCGAAGTCGTCAGAATGCACCTGCTCAACGCCCCAGCAGACCGCGGCGGCCGTCTATTCGTCTCGCCGGTGCGACTGGCTGCGCTGCTGGTTACCGTTGCCGCGTTGACTATGTTCTCGGTCCACTGGATTAGCGCCGGCTTACCCACTCCTGGAGAAGGTCGCACCAGCATCCAAACCGCGGTCGGCACGCTCCTGGGGAGTCTCGCGGCGGCCGTGATCGTCATTGTTGTGCGCTCCGCGTGGAATATGCGAGGGAGGCTGAACGGTCTCGTGGTCGGCAGCAGCATCCTCAGCGGCACACGCAGCGTGGACAGCCTCGCGGATGCCCTCTGCCAGACGGCGGCGGCCGCGGTCGGTGTGCAGTCCATCGCCCTGCAGCCTGGCCCCGCCGAGGCCGGTGCCATCGGTGTCCCGGTCACGTTCACCCCCGGAGAACCTCAGTTTTTGGTGGCCCGTCGTGACCCGATGGATGGCGCGTTCTCCGGCGTCGACCGGCACGCGTTGCAAGCCCTTGCTGCCACCGCTGAACTGGCCGGAAAAGCCCGGCAGAATGTGGCCGGACTCACCGCGAAAGCCAACACCGACCCGCTCACCGGCCTGCCCAACTATGGCGCCTTCCAGGAGGCCCTGGACACCATCAACAGCACCCGCAGCGACACCGAAGCCATCGCCGTATTGTTCATGGACCTTGACGATTTCAAACGTCTCAACGACACCTGCGGGCACCAGGTGGGTGACGAGGTGCTGCGGGTTCTCGGCCAACGACTGCGCCAGGCTGTGCGTCCGCACGATGTCGTCGCGCGGGTCGGCGGCGACGAATTTGTCATCATCCTCACCCGCCTGGCCACCCTCGACGAAGCCACGGCCATCGCCCAAACGATCCTCAGGGCATCCGCGGCGCCGCTCGCTGTCGGCACCGAGAGCTTCACGCCCAGCCTCAGCATCGGCGTGGCGTTCTCCGCTGTCATCGAAACGGATATCGCCGCGCTCGTTCACGACGCTGACCACAGCATGCTCATGGTCAAGAAAAGGCGCCGCCGCGGCAGCACCGACGGTGTGGCGAGCATCAACGTGTCTGGCCACCGCTCCTCACGGCTCAACGCCACGGTTGCTCGTGCTATCGACGAAAACCAGTTGCAATTGGCCTATCAACCCATCGTCAGCCTCGTCACCGGCCGTATTTGGGCGTTTGAGGCGTTGCTGCGCTACGTCGACCCGGAGTTGGGCGCGATCTCACCGCCGTCGCTGGTGGAAAAGGCCAAGAGCCTGGGCCGGTTCGACAAGCTGACCCGGCAGGTTGCCGAGAAGGCCATGGCCGCGGCCGCCGAATTTCGACTCGTCGAACCCGGCATCATCTGCATCACCGTCAACGTTGAGGCCGAACAGCTGGCGCCGGAACGACTCGGCGTCTTCGCAGAAAACCTGAACAGTCGCTACCCCGAGATTTTGCTATGCCTCGAGCTCAACGAACGTTCGGCGGCGCGGGTCTCGGCGCAGATTCGAGAGCAGGCTGATCGGCTGCGCGAGGTGGGTATTCTGATCGCACTCGATGACTACGGCTCCGAAGATTCCTCGGTCGATTCGCTCGTTCGAGTGCCGATGGACATTCTCAAGATTGATCGCAGCCTGGTCGATGACCTCGCCGACGTGCGCCAGCGTGAAGTGCTCACCGCACTGCAAAGTTTCGGCGACAAGCTCGAGTACTCGATGATCGTTGAGGGTGTGGAGAACGAATACATGGCCGGGGAGCTGGCGCGGCTCGGCATTCGCAGCGCCCAGGGTTTTCACTTCGGTGTACCGAAGGGGTTCACCGAAACCGTTGACCGGCTCGATGAATTTGGGGCGAAGGCCGTACTACCGGCCTCGGCGAGCCCCGCGCTCGCGCCGATTACGCCGCATGCGACGGTGACACCGTCATAATTCACAGCCGCCCACGACCCGAACGAGCGCTTCGCTATCGGGTCGAACGTTCCGTTTTTCTCTCCCAGCTGCTGGTCGGTTCGTCGACCCTTCTCCTGGTCGCGGTGTCGGGGATGCTCAACATCGACCTCTTCACCAACCAGCTGTTTCTGGCCGGTATCCTCATTATCTTTGTCGCCACCGCGGTCGCGGCGGGGGTGCCCTGGCGACGTCTCGACAAAAAATGGATCATCGTTCTACCAGTCGTCGACCTGGTCGGGCTGGTGATCGCCCGGGAAGGCGAGCCGCTGCTCGGAACGACGTTTCTGCTTGTTTTTCCCATCATCTGGTTGTCGACGCACTTTGGTGGTCGGGGTGCTCTTGGTGGCGTGGTGTTCACCTCCGCGATGCTGTGGGCGGCCGGCCTGTTTCGGACCGAGGCACTGTCGAGCAGTGAGATTCCGCGATTAGCCGTTGTGACCATCGTGCTGGGCTTTGTCGCCGCCACGACCCACACGACCACGAAACGTGCCGCAGCGCAGCGGGTGTTGCTCACCCAGCAGTCCATTTTGTTCGAAGGAGCCCTGCGTCGCTCGCGCCGAGAGGAGCGCACCCTCGACGAGATCTTCAACGCCATCGACTTCGGCGTCGTCGGATTCGACCGCGACGCCAAGCCGAACCTCATCAACCGCGCCCAGCGTGAAATGTTCTCCCGGTTCGGGGTGAAAGAAGGCCAGCTCGGCTCTATCGACGTGTACCACGAGGACCAGGTCACCCCCCTGGCCGAGCGGGATCGGCCGTTCCGACAAGCGATGCGCGGCGAAACGGTCGACCGCGTGACGGTTTGGTTGGGGGAACAGGGCACGCAGCAGACCGCCGTGCTCGTCTCCGCGCGCCCTATTCTCGACGAAAACAACAACTACGACGGCGGTGTCCTGGTCGCGCGGGACGTCACCGTCGAACTGCGCGCGATCAAAGCGCGCGACGACCTGGTGGCATCCGTTTCGCACGAATTGCGTACGCCGCTGACCTCGATCATGGGGTATCTCGAGCTGGCCCTCGACGATGACACCCTCGATCCGTCGACCCGGCGCATGCTCGAAGTGGCGTCGAAGAACTCCGACCGATTGCTGGCTCTCGTCGCCGACCTGCTGGCAACGGCCGCCGCGGCCAAGCACGAGCTGGCGATGATCCCGGCCCCCTGTGACCTGTCGGTGATCATCACCGACGCCATTGAATCGCTGCGGCCGGCCGCCGCCGAGCGCGACATCACGTTCGTACTCTCGGCGCTGCCGACCGTGCGACTGCACGCGGATGCCTTTCGCCTGCGCCAGGTGATCGACAACCTGTTCTCGAACGCGATCAAGTACAACGTCGCATCCGGACGCATCGACGTGACCCTGCTCGATTCCGATGCCCAGATCGAGCTGCGCGTGACCGACACCGGCCGGGGGATGTCCCCGGGCGAGCAGCTGAACCTGTTCGATCGGTTCTACCGTGCCGATTCGGTGCGCGGGTCAAGCGTCCACGGCACTGGACTCGGACTGAGTATCAGCCGGGACATTTGCCGCCAGCATGGGGGAGACCTGAGGCTCGAATCCGAGCTTGGCAAGGGCACCAGCGCCATCGCGACGTTACCGCGCACATCATGAACGGCAATCAAGGGGTAGGGGCATGAACCTGGACACACTGACTCTGCTCGTCATGAACGGAGTGATCGTCGCGCTGTGTGGGGTGTCCTTCATTCTGAACACTGCGTTCCATCGCACCGATTCCGTCGGCCGCATTTGGAGCTTGGGCTTCATCGCCGCCATGGTCGTCACCATTGCGCACGACGCTTCCGCGACCGGCCAGCTGATCTGGTGGGCCATCGTTGTCGCGAACGTATCGTTGACGATCGCCGTCGGGTCGCTGTGGGCCGGGCTCCGGCGGTACAACCGGCGCAGCCGTGGCTGCTTGTGGGTGGTCGGCGCGATCAGCGTTCTTGTGCTCGCCGCAACGCTGCTGCACGGAGAATCCGCCGGCCGCTGGGCCGGCGCCGCAGAATTGTGGATTGCTGTGGCGGTCCTGTGCCTGCTCGGTGCACTCGAAGCCGTGCGCGGGCGTATGCGCCGCAACCTGAGCGGACAGATTCTGGCCGTGGCCCTGTGGGTCACTGCAGCGGCGGCTACGGCTCGCTCCATCGTCTTCACCGTGGACGGGGAGACCGGGGCGCTGTTCCTGACCTATTTCAACACGGCCAACACCACGGCGCTCAGCCTGTGTGTCGTGGTGCTGCTGACCATCGCCGTTTCCGCCCTGCGCGCGCAGCACATGCCGGGCAGTGCCGTCGGTGACCTGACCGACGGCATCCACTCGGCGGCGGGTGTGCTGTCGGCTGCCGCCTTCGGGCAGGCGGCCACCGACCATCTGAGTCGTGCGAGAAATGCGGGCGTGGGGCTCGCCGTGATCGGTGCCGATATCGACAACCTGCCGGAAATCAACGTTGCCTTCGGCCGGGTGGCCGGCGACGAGGCGATCGCCGCGTTCGCCTCGAAACTACGTGCAAGTGCTCCGGTGCTGTCGATCATCGGGCACCCTGCCAGCGGGCGGTTTCTGGTGCTCGTCGGCGCCGGGTCGGCGGCCGAAGCCCGCGCGGTTGCGGAACGCATGCAGGCGACCCTTGTCGACGAACCGTTGAAGGAGGCTTCCCTGATTCGACTGACCGCGAGTTTTGGTATTGCCGACACATTCGACCACGGCTATGCGCTGACCGCGCTGAGCATCGCAGTCAACACGGCCATAGAAACCGTCAAGGCGCGCGGCGGTAACGACATCGCCGTCGAACTCGCCGCGACCGGCCACGACGGATCTTGATCAGATCTTGACGCGAAGCAGCCCCGAAATACACCCAGATCTGTCAGAGTGATACGCGTGACCGTGCCGATGAATTCTGCCACCGCGACCAGCGGATGCCCGGCATGAGTTCGCTGGTCGACCCGGCCACATTGCTGCGGCTGAGAAGTGATCTCGGCGGGGACGCCGCTGTACAAAACCGGTTTGTGAACGATTTTCTCGATCTCTGGCACAACCGGGAGTTGCGCTTGTGCGCCGCCCTGGCTGCAGCAGACCTCGAGGCTGCCGACATTGTGTTGCTGAGCATCCGCTCGAGCAGCCAAATGCTGGGAGCCGTGCGTCTCGAAAACACTGCGGGCCTTTTGCACCGCACCCTGAAGAACCAGGACCTGCCCGGGTGCCGACAGCAATTGCCCCTTCTCACCGCTGTGGCCACAGATACCTGCTTGGCGCTGTCGCGGTATATCGCGCGTTAGATTGCTTCAGCCGGCCAGATGTGGCCCGGCGCTTGCGTCTCGTCGCACTACTTCTCGGCTGCCAGGCGATAGCCAACGCCCCGCACGGTTTCCAGCCAGTGCGGTGTCGTGCTGCTGTCACCGAGTTTGCGACGCAGGTTGCCCATGTGCACTTCAACCGCGCGCCGATCGGCCTCGTTCACCGGGTAGGCGCTCGCGTAGGCCTCGCCGCGCAGCAGCAGGGCGAGGTCGTTCTTGCTGCGCACCCGCCGCTGTGATTCGAGCAGGGCGGCGAGCAGTTCGAACTCCGTGCGGGTCAGTTCGAGTTGAGTGCCGGCCAATTGCACGAGGCGTTCCTCGGGATTCAGGCGCAGGTCGTTGTGTTCAAACCAACCATTTCGTGGTGTGGCGCCGCGCAGCGGGCTCGCGGCGTCTTCGGCCGGAGCGAAGGTAGGAGCGGATGCGACGTGGGTCTGTCGAAATACCGAGTCACGAGGGGGGTCACTTGGCACAGCGCTGGTCAAGCTCGTGCTGGTGGGCGCAGCGATCAGTGGGTCGGCCACCACCGCCCCTGTCCGGGCCGCTACCGGCGCGGGCACGGCGTGCACTGCGGCGGCGGGCGGGACGACGGTAGCCGCGGTGATGGTGTGGCGAGGGCGTCGCAACATTGCTTCGATGCGGGCCCGCAGTTCCCGTGGGCGAAACGGTTTGGTCAGGTAGTCGTCAGCGCCGGCATCGAGGCCCTGGAGGGTGTCAATTTCGTCGTCACGGGCGGTGAGCATGACGAGGTAGGTAGGGCTGAACGCGCGGATACGCTTGGCCGTTTCGAAGCCGTCCATACCGGGCATGCTCACATCGAGGGTCGTGACGATCGGATCGTAGGCGCGTACCGCGGCGATACCGTCGAGGCCGTTGCTCGCGGCGATTGTCTCGAACCCGGCCTGGGTGAGCACGGCCTCCAGCAGGTTACGAATGTCTGCGTCGTCTTCGATGATGACGGCGACGCGCTGCTCGGGTTTTTCTGACAACATGCACTCCAGTATCCCGTTAAGTCGGCAGATCCTCACCGAGGTGACTTATTGCGTTAATAACCAGACCGTTCCGATCCTGGCCGAAAATCACTGCGACGTTCTCCCCGCTGCCGGCACGGGGTGGGCGCTGGCCGGTGATCGACCTCGGTGTGCGCTGCGTCGTGAAAGTAGCCGTGGAACGGTACTGCGCGACCCACGGGTGCCTCAATGCGCCCGCTCGCCGATAGGTGTGGGCCGCCGCGGGGCTGGGCGGCACGGTAGGGCGCATCCGCTCGCAGCGATACACTCAACAGTGTGAATTCTTCGGGAACCGTCGACGTAGTCCTCATTGGTGGGGGCATCATGAGCGCCACCCTCGGCATACTGCTGAAGGAGTTGCAGCCCGACTGGCGCATCGAGGTGTACGAGCGTCTCGGCGAACTTGCCCAGGAAAGCTCGAACCCGTGGAACAACGCCGGCACCGGCCACGCTGGCCTGTGCGAGCTCAACTACATGCCGCAGGCACCCGACGGTTCGGTCACGGCCGACAAGGCTGTCGTCATCAACGAGCAGTTTCAGATCAGCCGCCAGCTGTGGGCTCACCTCGTTTCCATCGGCGCCCTGCCGGAGCCGGACAAGTTCATCAACTCCACCCCGCATATGACTTTTGTGCACGGCAAAGCCAACGTGGAGTACCTGCGCAAACGTCACGCCGTGCTGGCCACCCAGCCGTTGTTCTCCGGCATGGAGTTCAGCGACGACGCCGCGAAGATCGGTACGTGGACGCCCCTGCTCACCCGCAAGCGCCCGGCCGGCCAGAAGATTGCCGCGACGCGCATCGTGAGCGGAACCGACGTGGACTTCGGCGCCCTCACCCGGTTCATGTTTGACACCCTCGAACAGCAGGGGGTCACGATGCACATGAACGAGCAGGTCGTCGGTCTCAAGCACAAAGCGGATGGCACCTGGAACCTCAAACTGTTGCGCCAAGTCGGCCAGACCCGCACCAGCATCAACGCCCGCTTCGTCTTCGTCGGCGCCGGCGGTGGAGCCCTGGCATTGCTGCAGCAGAGCGGAATCCCCGAGATCAAGGGTTTCGGCGGGTTTCCGATCAGCGGCCAGTTTTTGCGCACCACGAATCCAAAGCTCGTCGCCCAGCACCAGGCCAAGGTATATGGCAAGGCAGCCAAGGGCGCGCCGCCCATGTCGGTGCCGCACCTCGATACCCGAATGGTCGACGGCGAAATGTCGCTGTTGTTCGGCCCGTACGCCGGTTTCAGCCCGAAGTTTTTGAAGACAAGCACCTGGTTCGACCTGCCGTTCTCGATTCGTACGCACAACCTCGGCCCCATGCTCGCCGTCGCACGTCACAACTTCGACTTGATGAAATACCTTCTCGGCGAGGTATTCGCCTCGCGAAACGCCAAGCTCAAGGCCCTGCGCGAGTTCATTCCCACTGCGGTCTCTGGCGACTGGGAGCTCATCACGGCCGGCCAACGCGTGCAGGTCATGAAGCACGACGCCAAGCTCGGCGGGGTGCTGCAGTTCGGCACCGAGGTCATCACGTCCGCTGACGGGTCGATCGCCGGCCTGCTCGGCGCCTCGCCGGGAGCCTCGACGGCCGCGCCGATCATGGTGGACCTGCTGGCCCGCTGTTTCCCCGACCGCATCGAGGGCTGGAAGCCGCGTATACGTCAGATGATCCCGAGTTACGGCACCAAACTCTCCGACGACCCGGCCGCGGCCGCGGCGTCGCTGGCCGCCACCGCTGAGGTCCTGCACCTGAGCAACTAGCCATCCGGCGCCGGCCGGGTGGGCACCCACGTGGCTTTCGCCTACGTGGCTACTGCCCGGTCTCTGCTCGGCTGCTGTTGGGCGTCTGCTCGGCTGGCTGGTCGGCTGGCTGGCTGGTCGGCTGGCGAGGCGCATAACTCCTGCAATCTGCGTGCCGCTACGTGGGCTCCTGCGTGATCACGCGGAAGCCTCGTCGTGCCTCGAACGAATTGCAGGAGTTATGCGCCTGAGAGAAGTTGCCCGGAGGGCTGTGCCGGAGTCATGCGCAGGTGGTGCCTTGAAGTGACGTCAGAGTTTTTGTAGGAGCGTCCTGTCAACCCTGTGATCAAGGCCAGCTGATGTCTACGAGCTGATATCTACTTGAGGCTCAGAACGGTCCGGAGGCGGCAAGTGCACCCGAACATTGGCGTTTCGGATGCGGAAACCTGCGCGTATCGCAGCTCGGCATCCTTCAACTCGCACCGACCGAATGGTGGGTGCGAAAGTTCTGACAGCGACCCGGACGCCCTGCGGGGAGTCATCCAGCAGAGCGGGGGAGCCTTCGAGGTGACGAAGCTCGGAGTGCGCACGACAAGGTGGGTTACTCCTCGTTCGACCGGGCCCGGGCTAGTTTTCTGGTGCGAGGCGCACCGGCGGCTCCAGTAGCATCGCAGCCAGCCCAGCCGGTCGGTTCACGCACAGCGAAGTGGCCGACGCGACGGCCCGTGCGACACGACGCCCTTGCCCGTGTACCAGCACGGAGCCCGCGTACCGCCACAGAGCCTGTGTCCGGCAGAGAGGCGGTGTACCGGCAGAGAGCCCTTGTCCGGCACAGAGGCCCGTGTACCGGCACAGAGTCCCCATGGCCGCCGACTCCGCGGGTGGTCTATATGACGTGGCCCCCGTCATCCTCTTTCGAACTGGTCCTGGACTCTTCTTTCTTGACGGATGCCTCCGTGCGATCCAGCAGATCGCTCACCTTGGTCTGCGCCACGGATGCCGCGTCTCGTGCGATGGTCTCGGCCTGCGAGATAACCTTCTGTGTGGTGGGGTCGCCCCAGAGCCGGTGGGCTTTCGCGCTCAGGCGGTCGTAGGCCTGGCGGCCAGCCTTGGATCCGAGCACAAAGCCCGTTGCGGTGCCGGCGAGGAACAGGAATTTGCCTTTCATGGGGACTCCTTCAGGTTGCGGGGTTGAGGCCCTGGCTTCGGCGCGGGTGGTTTTTTCGTCATCCGCGTCGTGGGTTCGGTGCGGGTGGGATCATCGTCATCCACGTCGCGGCCAATCAGATCAGGGTTCGAGGGATCGTCGACCGGGTCTACGTCGTCGAGGTTCACCTCGTTGTCGCGGTTGTTCTGGTCGTCTTCGCTGTCGCTGTCGCTGTCGCTGTCGCTGTCGCTGTCGCTGTCGGTGTCGGTGTCCGGCTCGACCGCGGCTGCGACGGCGGCTTCTCCCGCCGTCGACTCATCGACGCTCGGAGCCGGACCGTCCGGGCCGGTGCTCGCGCTCGCGATCAGAATGGTCGGTTTGGGGTGTTCCCTGGAAGAACCGGCTGGTTTCCCGGTAGACCCCGCGTGTTCTGCGTCCGGGCCGTCTGGGCCGTCCGGTCCCACGAGCTGGTCGGGATTGGTCGGTGTGCTCGGTGGGTCCGGAATATTGAGCTGCGGCTCTTCAACGGGATCAGAATCGTGGGTCACGGGCATACCTTTCTCGACGACCATAGCTGCGCCTCGATCGGCGACGTTTAAGTTATACCCCGAACGGGGGACATCCACTGAAATTGGCTCGCGCTGCCGGCGTGACAATGTGCCGGGTGACTTTTTTTGCTCACTCCGTGTCGCCGAGCAGAAGTGCGCGCAGGGCTGTTTCGACCGATACCCGGCTGGCCGGGTCGATGGTTTCACCCGCACGAAACAGATCCACGACGCGCGGATCGACATAACTCGTGCGGGCGATCGCCGGCGTATTGCCGAGCGCATCGGCGGCCTGCCGCATCGCTTCGGCGATGGCGCGGTCATCGGAGCGTCGGCTGCGCGTGGCCGCGCGTGGTGGCCGCGCAGCGGATGCCGGGGGCGCAGCCAACGAGGCGGGCACGCCATCGGAACCCGCCCCACCGGTCGACCTTCTAGCAGCTGGCCCGGCCGGTCGCTCGCTCGCCGCCAGACTCTCTGTCAAGCTCTGAGCGAGGCTCTGCGCGGCAGCGATCGTGCCTCGCAGCGTACGAAAGTCCTTTGCGGTGAACTCGCCGCCGGTGCGTTCCCTGATGAAATCGTTGATGTCGGCGGCCGAGACGACGTCCTCGATGTCATCCAACACCCAGGACAGCAGGGGTGCGGCCGGCCGTTCGCGCAGTCGGGCACGCAGGTAGGTGGCGAGGTCGGCATCCGTTATCACGCCCTCGAACTGCTGCCCGCTCTTGGCCGGGAAATCAAGCCTGACCTCGTCACCGCGCACCGTGACGTGCGAGCAGAGCAGGGTCGAGAGTCCGTGGCTGCCGTAGGTGTCGGCGTAGCGCTCGCTGCCGATGCGCAGTGAGGCCAGGTCGAGCATGCGAAATGCCGCGGCGAGTGCCCGGATGCGCGGCGGGCCGTCGCCGCGCAACTCACGGGTGACCTGGCCGCGCACCCGCGGCAAAGAGGAGGCCAACTGCAGCGCGCGCTCGAACTTGAGGCGGTCCTTCTGTTCACGCCAGGCCGGGTGGTAGATGTACTGGCGGCGCTCGGCGGCATCGATACCGATCGCCTGGATATGACCGTTCGGGTGCGGCGAGATCCAGACGTCGTTCCACGCTGGAGGGATAGCGAGGGCCGCGAACCGCTGCCGCAGCTCCGGGTCGGTGATTTGTTGGCCCGACGGATCGCGATAGCTGAACCCCGTGCCCGCTCGCCGCCGGGAATACCCAGGTCGGGTCGGGTCGCTGCGTCGTAACCGAGTAATCCGAATCCCCTCTCAGTGCGCCTGCCCGAAGCGTAGTGCGAATCACCCGAGCACGGATGCGGCACCACCCCCGTCTCGCGGGTCGCACCGCACGTCAGGCCTCGCGGCACTCGTTGCAACTCACGGCACCCCGTGTTAGAGGTACCCGCTTCTCGGACGAGTGCCGCGAAGAAGCAGCGCGCGCGGGGCGGCCGCCGGCATTCGTTTCAGTCCGAATATATTGCGTTGCACTTGCACTTGACTAGTACTTGTGTTCGACTGGATGCATGCGGTGGAGCTCACAAGAATTACAGACCGAACAAGTCGGTGCGCTGCCGGGTCTCGCCCGACTGAACAACCTCGTGCGCAGCGTGCAGACGCCCGAGTTCGCGGGAATCACGTTCCACGAGATCCTGTGCAAGTCGGCGCTCAACCATGTTCCCGGCCAGAGCACGATGCCGTTCGGCTACACGATCAACCCCTACCGCGGCTGTTCACACGCCTGCACCTACTGCTTTGCGCGCACCACGCACCAATACCTCGACCTCGACGCCGGCAAAGATTTCGACAGCGAGATCATCGTGAAGGTCAACGTGGCCGAGGTCTTGAGGAAAGAACTCGCCAAGCCGACGTGGGGCCGGCATCCAGTGGCTCTTGGCACCAACACCGACCCTTACCAACGCGCGGAGGGACGCTACCGCCTCATGCCCGGCATCATTACGGCCCTCGCCGACAGCAAGACGCCCATCTCCATTCTCACCAAAGGCACGCTGCTGCGCCGCGACCTCGACCTGCTCGTGGAGGCGAGCGAACACGTTCCGGTGGACCTGGCCATGTCGATCGCGATCTACGATGACGAGTTGCAGCAATCGGTCGAGCCCGGAACCCCCACCACCAAGGCGCGCCTGGCCACGGTCACCGCGGTTCGCGAACGCGGACTCGACTGCGGCGTCTTTCTCATGCCGATTTTGCCCTTTCTCACCGACACCCGCGCCCACCTCGACGAGGCCCTGCGGCGGGCCAAGGCCGCCGGCGCCACGAGCGTGCTCTACTCGGGGCTCAACCTCAAACCGGCCGTCAAAGACTGGTATCTGCTGTGGCTGACGCGCGAGCATCCGGAACTCGTTGGCCGTTATCGGGAACTCTACGCCGGCGGCCAATACGCGCCCAAGGAGTACCGCACTTGGCTCGCCGCCCGCATCAAACCCCTCATTCGTGCGCACGGCCTGGAGCGTGGAATCGTCGACCCAGCCACCGGTGGCCTGCGGTCGAGTGCTCTTCCGGCCTCCCCAGAGCGGATGCCGACGTCAGGGTCGCGCACGCCCGCGCCGCTCCTGGCCGCGCTCCGTGTGCCGGCCGCGCCAAGTGTGCCGGCCGCGCCAAGTGGACGGGGCCCGGGCCCGGGCCGTGGGCCCAGCTTAGAAACTGGGCCCGGGGCCATAACGTGGGCCCGCGCTGCGGACGCGCCCCGATCGCTGATCGCGGCGGAGCTGCCGCTCGATCTGACGCCGACCCTGTTCTGACTCCGTTCCGGGACGGGGCCCGGGCCCGGACCGTGGGCCCAGCTTAGAAACTGGGCCCGGGGTCATGACGTGGGCCCGGCGAGCGGATGCCGCAAGCGCCAGCCCCAACCGCCGCCCCAACCACGCCAGCCCCAACCGCCCCAGAACCACCCCCGCTCAACCACCGCCCACCCCGGTGGCATACTTAACCTGGGGGAAATATGTCTCTAGGGTTACCCGGCCACCTGGTCCAGCTGACGCTCGCGCGCGCCCTCGCGCGGGCCGCACACTGGTTTGCGCTGACCTGTCTTATGGCCGCAGTCGTCTCGGTTGCCATTCTTAGTCTGCACAGTCCCGAACTTTGGGTGACAGTCGGGGTCATCGTGGCCATGGGCGCCCTGCTCGTGCTGTTCACCCGGCACCGCCGCATTGCATTCGCGGTCGCCTACCTGGTCGTGGGAACCCTCGGCGTCTACGTCTTCACCACGACCGTGCTCGGCGTCCCAGATGCATTCCCAGCGTCGAATATGTTCCTCGTTGCCATGCCCAAGATGGCACTCGTCATGGTCGGCGGCGCCGGAATCACCGCTATCGGCGGCGTGCTCTGGAGCACCGCCGCCTTCATTCTCGCCGAGGCCTCCGCTTTCCTTGCCATTCTCACCACCACCGTGCCCTACCGGCCCGATCTGTTCACCCTGTCTACCTACCTCGTGTTGGTCGGCGCCATGGTGCTCGCCGGAATCGACCGTCGGGCCAGCAACGCCGCCCAGCCTGCGATCCACCGCGCAGTGCAAGACGGCGCCAACCGGCAGCTGCGTGATGCCCTCGATACCCGCGCTATTGCCTTACTCAACGACACGACGGTGGCTCAGCTCGTCGCGCTGTCGCTCGCCGAGCCCGGAGCGCTCTCACCGGGCCTCACCGCGAGCCTCAAATACACGCTGACCACCCTGCACGACACTAACTGGCTCACCGACATCGACGCCCGCACCACGACTGCCCTGCAACCGACTGACACCCAGAAGTCACCCAGCGACGCCTGGCTCTCCAGCGCCGTGTACACCGCTATCGAACGGAGCCGTGACCGCGGACTCGTCGTCGAGGTCACCGGTGACCGCGACGCCCTCGCCCGCCTCGACGCCGAAAGCGACCGCGACGTCGGCCTCGCCGTACAGCATTGCCTCGTCAACGTCATCCTGCACGCTGGCGTCGCCTCCGCCGAGGTTGCCGTCGAATCCGACCTGAGCACTATTTCACTTCTTATAACGGATGCGGGCCGCGGCTTCACCGAATCGGAATCCGCGTCCGACCGCCTCGGTATCCGCCAGTCCGTGCGGCGCCGTATCGAACAACTCGGCGGATCCGTCTTGATCTGGAGCAGACCCGGCGCCGGCACGAACGTGCGCCTGACGGTGCCGGCGGCACCAATACAGCCCCAGGATCGGCCGAACCGCGTCAAACGGCCCGCCGCATGACCCGCGCGACCCCCACTCCGCGTCGGCCGCGGGCGCCGGCATCCGCTTCTCAGCAGCGGCTCGACCCGATCGGAGGCCTGGCCGCCTGGCCGCTCGCTCCGGTTGTCTCGGCCATCGTCGTCACCTACGCCGTCGCCGCGACGATCTCGCGCATGCATGAGATTCAGCTCATAGAGCTTGCGGTGGTGTCCGTTGGTGTACTCATGATCGCGGCCGCCGTGCTCGTCTGGGCGGCTCGTCCCGACCTGGCCCCATTCACCCGTATCCGCGCCATCGTGATCGTGGCCCTGGGGCTTGCTGCGCACCTGCTCGCCGCGGCGAGTACCTGGCAGTTCAACGGCATGATCCAGGACGACTTTGCCCCGATCGGACTCGGCCTGCTGCTCTTGGCCCTCGCGCCGTTCCGGCCGTGGAAAGAGATCCTCGTGCTCGGCGGCTCGTCCGCCACGGTAGTGGGCATCACGGCCCTGGTTCAGTCACCGTTTCTCGGTGTGCAGACGCCGCCCGTTTTGTTCGCCATCATCGCTATGACGCAGGTGCTCGCGCCCGCCCTGGCCTCCGCCGCATACTCTCGACAAGTCGTCAACTCCATTCACCGCTGGCAGACGGATGCCCGCCGCGCCATCCGCGCGCGCACGGAAGAGAGCCGCGGCCCCCTCGCGCACGAGGTGGTGGACCATCGCCTGACCAATCTCGGCGCCGATGTACTCCCCTTTTTCGCCGACGTCCTCGGTCGGCAAGAACTCACTGCCGCCGACATCAAACGCGCGCGCTCCCTCGCCTTCCAGGTGCGGCGGGTGCTCGTAGCCGAGGTCGACCACACCTGGCTCGACGACCTCATCGCACGCGAACGCATCGGCCTTACCGATCGCGGCCTCGACCCGCTCTGCGTCATCGCCGACCCCGACCGTCGAGCGACCGCTTTCGACTCCGACCAGCGCGCCGCCGCTGGTGCCATGATCGTGGCGCTGTGCACTCTCAAAGGATTCGACCCGACCAGCCTCGTCGTGCAGATCGACGGATCCGGCGCCGCCCCGACCGACACCGCCCAGGTCACCCAGGCCTTCGGACTGCGCGGAGCTCTTCCCACGCCGGCTACCGACACCACGACCATCGCCATCGTCACCGCCGCCCAGGAGCAGGCGTCCGCGCAGGCCCGCACCCAGGCGCGTGCCCAAGCGCAGCTGCATTCCCAGATGCAACCCCGCCGCGACGACCGCGACGTAGACACCATCACCATCCAGGTCGTAACCTCACTGCCGCCGCACCAGCGCCGCCGTGCCCTGCGCCCGTACCTGAGCGTGTTGCGCGCCGTGTTCACGCGGGTGCGGGTGACCAGTCGGCAGGCGCTGCTCACGCTAAAATTCAATGCTGAACGCACCACGATCAAAGGCATTAAATAATGGCAAAACTGTACTTTCGATACGGCGCCATGAACAGCGGCAAAAGCACGTCCATGCTTCAGGCGGCCTATAACTACGAGGAACGCGGCCACCATGTGCTGCTGGCCAAGCCGAGCGTCGATACCAAGGGCGACCGCGGCATCCTCTCTCGCCTCGGTGTCACCAGAACCGTCGATTTTCTGCTCACCCCCGAGACGGATGCGTACGCCGCGTTCGAGCAGCACCGCGCGCAGGTTCTGCACAGATCCGGCCGGGACGTGAGTGCGCTGCTGCTCGACGAGGCTCAGTTTCTAACCGAAACCCAGGTCGATGACCTGCTGCGCATCGCTATTTTGGAGAACGTGCCCGTGTTGGCCTACGGTATCCGCACGGACTTTCAGACCGTCGCTTTTCCCGGCAGTCGCCGCCTGCTCGAAGTTTCTCATAGCCTCGAAGAACTCAAAACTATCTGCCGCTGCGGGCGCAAGGCCGTGTTCAACGGTCGCAAGATCGACGGCGTCTTCGTATTCGACGGCGACCAGGTGGCTATCGATGGCGAAGAAGTCACCTACGAGTCACTCTGCGGCAGTTGTTACCTCGATGAGAGCCACGGCGTGCTGAACAATCGCAGCCGACCAGCGCCCGAATAAGGCCGGTGGAGCGCTCGTTCTCATGATCGCGCTTCTCGGACGGTTCAACAATTACGAGTGACGTCGACCCAGACCGTGTTGACGCCGCACATAGCGCGAGCGTGTGGTGCTCGCGGTCTGTGCGGCCAATGCGCAGGCCCCTTGCGTCGTACCCCTGAGAACTTGAATTAGCGCGACCACTTTCAACGACGGACACAGGGCGCGCCCGATTCAACGCGATGCGTGACTGTGCGAGTTCTGCTCCTCGGGAGTAGCCGGGGAATACGTGAGACTAACCGCCGGGGCGCAGCGCTAGGGGGGTGCGTTGCGCCGGTTCCGCCATCACCTGCAGGCCGGTCGCGGAGTTGGCCGAGAGCGACAGCGCCTCAACCCAGTCGCGGTTGAGTGCCGGCACCTTGCTGCCGAAGTACTTATAGGCCAAGGAAATGCCGGGGTGCATCCAAACAGTGCTGCGGCCTCCCCCGACGGGGGGGTCGTCGCGCCAGGAGAAATAGAACGATTCGCCGCGGCGCAGCTTGGCGCCGACCACGAGTTGAATGTGCGCGAGTACTCGGTCATCGAACTCGACGGTGATACTTGAGTCATACGTCAACTTGCCCATTATTGTGCCTCGCGTTGGTTCATCGGCGAATGCGAACGGCAGGCCGAATCGCATACAACCACGGGTTTCCTTCCCAAAACGGGAACTACAATTTCCATATGCTGCTGAGCCTAGTGAACTCCGACGCAAAGTATTTCGCTTAGTTAGCTATAACCCAGACCCAATTCTAGGGACAGTTAGATCGGTGTGAGGCTGCTAGCGCATGGCCAGCACGCATATCGTCAGAAAATCACTAAGGCAGGCTCGATCACGAGGCCGATGAAAGTCAGGTCCGCGATGATCGCGCCAGCGCTCCGCCCGGAAGCCAGCGAAACGGATGCCGCACCGGCGCGCGCGTTAAGCCGTAGCCGACATCCGAGGTCTGCTTGAATATGGCCAT
This sequence comes from Cryobacterium sp. Y57, assembly GCF_002929505.1. Lineage (GTDB taxonomy): Bacteria > Actinomycetota > Actinomycetes > Actinomycetales > Microbacteriaceae > Cryobacterium. The sequence goes on along the minus strand of NZ_PJJL01000068.1, from coordinate 3,575 downwards.
GTCCTCTTCTCACGCGGCCCAGACCACGCCTCCGAAGCGCTCGCGAACACGCACCACCGTGGGGTTCCTGGTGCTCGGTCTGCTGGTCATTGTGGTGGCGGCCACCGCCTGGGTGGGTATTCGTGGCCTGCAGGCCAAGGACGCACTCGAAGCTGCGGTGCCGCTGGCCGAGAAAATCACCGACCAAGTCGTCTCCGGTGACGGTGAGGCTGCTGCCCGGACCGCTGCACAGTTGGCCGGATACGCCACCACCGCCCGGTCACGCACGAGCGACCCGGTCTGGCGCACGTTCGAGCTGCTGCCCTTTCTCGGCTCCAACCTCGTGGCCGTGCGTCAAATCGCCGCGGTCGTCGACGACGTTGCGCAGAGGGCCGTCACCCCTCTGGCTGCGCTGGCCGGCAATCTCGACCTGACCGATTTCAAGCCCGTCGACGGCGCCATTGCCCTGCAACCGCTGCTCGATGCGCAGCCGGCAGTAGCAGCTGCCGATGCAGCCCTGGCCCGCTCAGTGACGAACGTGAAAGCCATCGAGACCAACGACGTGCTCGACGTCGTGCGCGGTGCCGTCACCCGGCTGCAGACCGTCGCCGGTGAAACCTCGGCCACGCTCGACGGCATGAACCGGGCAGTGACCCTGCTGCCGGCCATGCTCGGCGCCACCGAGCCGCGCGACTACATCCTGCTGTTCCAAAACCCGGCCGAACTGCGGTCCACCGGCGGCATCCCCGGTGCGCTCGCGCTGCTCCACACTGATAACGGCAGCATTGAACTCACCCAGCAGGCCAGCTCGACCTCTTTTGCGCAATACCCAGCTCCGGTGCTGCCCCTCGGCGAGGAGATTCGCAGCATTTACGGCGACATCACCGGGCAGTTCATTCAGAACGTCTCAATGGCCCCTGACTTTGCGCAAACCGGTGAGCTCGCCCGCGAAATGTGGCGCCTTGACTTCGGACTGGAAGCAAATGGTGTGCTTTCGATCGACCCGGTCGCGCTCAGCTACCTGCTCAAAGCCACCGGCCCGATCACCCTCCCCACGGGCGACCAGCTCAACGCCGACAATGCCGTGCGGTTGTTGCTGAGTGACGTGTACGCGCGATATGACGATCCGAAGCAGCAAGACATCTTTTTCGCGGCCGCAGCCGACGCCGTGTTCACCGTAGTCAAAAGCGGCAACGCTGACCCGGCCAAGCTCATCGTAGCGCTCGCCAGGGCCGCTGCCGAGAACCGGGTGCTGGTCTGGAATGCCGACGAAGCCGAGCAGACGATTCTCAACGACACCACCCTGGCCGGCGCGAGACCGGTCAGTGACGACACGACCAACCGGTTCGGGCTCTACCTGAACGACGGAACCGGCTCCAAAATAGACCTCTACCTCGACGTGCAGACCGCTATCGGCCAGCAGACCTGCCGCCAGGACCGGCGCCCGCAGTATGCGTTCGAGGTGACCCTCACCAACACTGCCCCAGCGGATGCCGCCACCAGCCTCCCGGCCTACGTCACCGGTGGCGGCGCCTTCGGTGTAGCACCCGGCAATATCAAGACCATGGTCGCGGGCTACGGCACCCCCGAGGTGCACAACGTCGGCCTCACCCGTGACGGCGTCGAAGTGCCGTATCATCCGGCTACCGATGCCGGGTATCCGGTGAGTTCGATCGGCATCGAACTGGCACCCGGCGAGAGCACCGTGCTGCGCTTCAACTGGCTGGGCGCAAAACCCTTCACCGGCCAGCTCGAACTGCGCAGCACACCACTGATCGTGCTCAACGACACCGCATCATTAGAATTCGCTTGTTAGGATCGCCACGAATGACCACAGCGATCGCAGAACGCCGCGATCCTGGGTGAGCAGAGCCATCCGGTACCACCGCGCTACACGGGATTCACCTTCGAAAACTTCTGGTCGTGCTCGCGGCGCCGTCATGACCGCGCTGCCTGCTGCGAGTCCGATGCTGAGAGGCCGGTACTGACGGCTAAAGCCACTACGAAAATGGACACACCGACGGTGACGTTTCCGGCCCCGAAGTCATCGCCCCACAAACTCCGGCCGATCGAGAGCAAAACATGAACGAATCCCAGACCAGCAGGGACCTGAACGCTGCCGCATACGCTGCATCCGTGCACGTGAGCGCCGCGCCCGCTCGCGCCCCCCGTATTCTCATGGTCTGCACCGGCAACATCTGCCGGTCACCGCTGGCCGAGCTGCTACTGCGCGAAAACCTGCGCACAGCAGGCATCGACGCCGTTATCACCAGTGCCGGAACCCAAGCCATGACCGGTAGTGCCATGACACCCGAGGCAGCGGCGCTGGCGTCGCAGTATGGTGCGTCACACACCAGGCACGCAGCACGGCAGCTCATCGAGGAGTTCATCGCCGATGCCGACCTGGTGCTGACTGCCACCAGAGAGCACCGTCGTCAGGTCGTATCGATGCTGCCCAAGGCAACCCGCTACACCTTCACCCTCAACCAGTTTGCGCGTCTGGTAGCCCCGGCTGCTCGCGTCGACGCGTCGGCCTCGGCCGGCGCCGGCTCCGCAGCCCAGAACTCGGCGGTCGAGCCTGTCGAGACCTTTATGAGACTCCTGCCCCCCGTCATCAAGGCCCCGCCACCCCTCGACTTCGCAGCCTTCATCGCCGACGTCGCCTTGACCCGCGGACTCCACCCTTCGCCCATTCCCCCCACTCTTGACGACGTCAATGACCCCTACCGGCAGTCCACGACCGTGTACGCCCGTGCGGCGGCGGCCATCAATGTCTCCGTCACCACGATCACGGCAGCCCTCATCGCGGCAGGAGTCTGATGCCGCGGTTACCTGGGCAAATTTTCGCGAGCCATGCTAGCCGCGCCAACATGCCCCTGCGCTCACCCACGGTCTGCGCACGTGTGAACGTCGACCGGAGTAGGAACCGCTCGGCTCTCCACAAATTGGCAAAACCATACCGAGCTCCCACTAGCAGGACTAGTCTCACCTCATGGACGACAACGTGTCGTGGGTTTTTCAAAAGAAAGACGTGGCCCGGCCGCGGCTGTGCCCGCAGTGTAACGACCCCATGCAGGTCTCCTGGCACGGCATCTCCTACGACTATGGCTGCGAGAACTATGCGTGCTCGCTGGTCTACTGCGGTCCGCCCTATACCGAATCCGAACTAGCCAGCGACAACACGGTCGTGCTCGGCCCGCCCAACTGCGTGCGCTGTCTCATGCCGATGCAGGTCGTGCTCAACGGGGATGCGTGGCAGTTCGCTTGTGATCAAAGCGGATGCGACGGCATCTGGCCTCCCGTCGACTCCTGACCCAGCCCGCCCGCGCCACGTCGCCGTATCAAGCCAGTAGCGTGCGTTCGCACGCCCATACTCGTCGCCCATAATCCGTAGCCGCGTAGCCGCGTAGCCGCGTAGCCGCGTAGCCGCGTAGCCGCGTAGCCGCGTAGCCGCGTAGCCGCGTAGCCGCGTAGCCGCGTAGCCGCGTAGCCCGGCGCGCGCGAGAATCGCAGAGTCGAAATTCGTTTATTTTGGCACATGGATGCGGCCGGGCCTGTTATCGCAGGTCTGGCCGCTTTTTTGCGCGCATTGTGCG
>NZ_PJJL01000063.1 GCF_002929505.1 Cryobacterium sp. Y57 | reverse complement strand
TGCTGCTGGCGCCGGTGCTGCTGGCGCCGGTGCTGCTGGCGCCGGTGCTGCTGGCGCCGGTGCTGCTGGCGCCGGTGCTGCCGGCGCGGCGGCCTGCGGTGCCGCATTGGCGGTTGTCGGGGTGTTCGCCGTCTGGTGGTAGCTCTCGAGCACCGGCCACCACGATTCATCCACTGACTTCTTGTCGATCAAGTAGCGTTCGTACAATTCGTCAACGAGCCACTCATTTGCTCCGAATTCGCCCGACGTTGTCTCGTCGGAAGCTCCACCGGTTACCTGGCCTGACACCGTGGGATCGCCCACTCTCTGCTTTGAATTTGGATGCCCTCGGCGGGTTCAATCGCCGGGTCAATCTGCGCTTTCATCGAGCCTGTCGCTGACGATCTTGACCGCCAGGTCAGTCTGCCCGTCTAGCCTAATCCCATCCCGCGCCGCCATGAACACCGCTCTGAACGGCTAGCGTTCTTGGTATGCAGTTCTATGGAACGACACCCAGTCACGATTTGACCTACTCCGACGTGTTCTTGGTGCCCGGCCAATCGACCGTCACCAGCCGTTTAGATGTCTCGCTGGCCCCGAGTGACGGCACCGGCGCCACGATACCCATCGTGTCCGCGAATATGAACTCGGTCACCGGGCCACGTCTGGCGGCCTCGCTCGCCCGACGTGGCGGGCTCGGGGTGCTGCCGCAGGACATGCACCTGCAAGACCTGGATGCGGCCATCCGTTGGGTGAAAGACCAGTCGGTTCGTTTCGACACACCATTCGTGTTCGCCCCCGACGACACCGTCGAGCTCGCCCGTCGGCAGGTTCCGGCCGTTCCCGGACAGGGAATAGTGATCCACTCCGCTGATGGTGACTACCTCGGCTGCATCGTCGCCAGTCGGCTGGCGACAGCCCTGCCTGACGCTCGCCTGGGTGACCTGCTGCACGGTGAACTGACCGCGATCGACGCCGATGACGTCGACGGGCCGCGCCACGCTTTCGACCTGATGACCGCGGCCGACATCGACTTTGCTCCGGTACTGCACCACGGCGTCGTGATCGGAACCCTCAGTCGCAAGAGCGCCCTGCGCTCCACGCTCTACCAGCCTGCGCTCGACGCACACGGACGGCTCAAGGTCGCAGCGGCGATCGGCATCAACGGTGACGTCGCGGCGAAGGCTCGTGCGCTCGCCGCCGCCGGCGTAGACATTCTGGTGATCGACACCGCGCACGGCCACCAGGAAGGCATGCTGAGGGCGATTGGCATCGTCGCCGATCTGAACCTCGGGCTGCCCATCGTGGCCGGCAACGTTGTGACCAAGGACGCCGTGCGCGATCTGGTCGGCGCTGGCGCGACCATCGTCAAGGTCGGAGTGGGTCCCGGGGCAATGTGCACCACCCGCATGATGACCGCCGTCGGCCGGCCCCAGTTCTCGGCCGTGCTCGAAACGGCTACCGCCGCGCATGAGCTTGGAGCTCACGTCTGGGCAGACGGCGGGGTGCGCTACCCGCGCGACGTGGCCCTGGCACTGGCGGCTGGCGCAGCATCCGTCATGATCGGTTCCTGGTTCGCTGGAACCACCGAAGCGCCCGGCACGCTGAACATGGATGCCAGCGGCGCGGTGTACAAGGAAAGCTGGGGCATGGCGTCGACCAAGGCCGTTCAGGCGCGGTTCGAGCGCCTCGACGCCTACGACCTCGCCCGCAAGACCCTGTTCGCCGAGGGAATCTCGAGCTCGAAAATCTACCTCGATCCGCTGCGCCCGTCGATCGAAGATCTGCTCGACATGATCACCTCGGGGGTGCGCTCGTCATTCACCTACGCCGGAGCCACCACTGTCGCCGACTTTCACGAGAAAGCACTCGTGGGTATTCAATCGGCCGCCGGCTACGAGGAGGGTAAGGCGCTGCCGGTGTCCTGGTAGTGCTGGCGGTATTTTTCGGGCGCAGTATCCGCTGGCCACCGGGCGCGCGGGCAGGTGCTCCGGTATACTCGACTGAATAATGGATGACCCTCCCACTGCTGAACCCTCGTCCCATAAACCTTCGCCCATAGTCGCTGGCGGTGAACTCCTTGTCTGAGCTGGTTATGCTCGGGGTCGGCCTCATCCTCACCGTCGGAACGGGCCTATTCGTTGCCAGTGAATTCGCCCTGGTGAATCTCGACCGCGCCGACCTCGAAGCGCGCCGCGATCGCGGGGATACCCGCCTCGCCCTGACCATCTCCGCGCTGAAAATCACCTCGACGCACCTGTCGAGCGCACAGCTGGGTATCACCTTGACCACCCTGCTCACCGGCTACACGATCGAACCGGCCCTGTCGTCGCTGCTGCGCGGCCCGCTCACCTCGATCGGCCTGCCCGTCGATCTGGTGCCGGTGTTCGGTGCCACGATCGCCATCTTGACGGCGACCCTCGTGTCGATGGTCATCGGTGAGCTGGTTCCGAAGAACTTCGCGCTGGCCCTGCCCATTCAGACTGCACGCCTGGTGATTCCGTTCCAGACCGTGTTCACGACCGTTTTCAAACCGGCAGTGCTGGTGCTCAATAACAGCGCCAACGGTCTGTTGCGCTCTGTCGGTATCGAACCGAAAGAAGAGCTTTCCGGTGCCCGCACAGCCGAGGAACTCTCCTCACTCGTGCGCCGTTCGGCCAGCGCTGGACTGCTGGAAAAAGATACCGCCACGTTGCTGCACCGCACCCTGCTGTTCTCCGGGCATACGGCATCCGACGTTATGACACCGCGTCCGCGGGTGGCGAGCATTCACCGCACCGATTCGGCGCAGGCGGTCATCGACCTCACCCGTTCTACCGGTTATTCGCGCTTTCCCGTCGTCGACGAGAGCGTCGACGACGTTGTTGGCATCGTGCACGTCAAGCAGGCAGTGGCTGTACCGCGCACGCGCCGAGCGGATGTTCCGGTGTCGGCCCTGCAGACCGACCCGGTGCGAGTACCCGAAACCATGAAGCTCGACGACCTGCTCGGCGAGTTGCGCGCCCGCGGCTACCAGATGGCCATTGTCGTCGACGAATACGGCGGAACCGCCGGCGTCGTGACCCTCGAAGACCTGGTCGAGGAATTGGTCGGCGAGGTGGCCGACGAGCACGACCGGGCCCGAGCGGGCGTCGTGCGCTCGCCCGACTCACTGACCTTTCCCGGCATGCTCCGACCCGATGAACTGCTGGAACGCACGAGCGTCGTCGTGCCGGAGCACGGCCCCTATGAGACCGTGGCCGGTTTTGTCATGAGTGAGCTGGGCCGCCTGCCAGTGATCGGTGATCGGGTACCATTGCGCGGCGGCTTCCTCACCGTTGAGCGGCTGGAGGGGCGCCGGATCGACCGGCTGCGCTTCACTCCAGAGGCCGTGCCCGAACCCGTATCGGCTGTTGAAACCAAGCCCGAGCGAAAGAACATGGGCGACAAATGAGCGACTGGGCCGGACTTGCCTGGTTGGTCGTGCTGCTTGCCGCCAACGCGTTCTTCGTCGGAGCGGAATTCGCTGTGATCTCGGCCCGTCGTTCGCAGATCGAACCGCTCGCCGAGGCCGGAAAGCGCAGCGCCAAAACTGCGCTATGGGCGATGGAACACGCGACGCTCATGCTCGCGACGTCTCAGCTGGGGATCACAGTGTGCTCGCTGCTCATTCTGAACGTCTCAGAGCCGGCGATCCACCATCTGCTCGAGGTGCCGCTGGGTCTGACCGGCTTGCCGGACGCCTACATCGGCACGATCGCATTCATTGTGGCACTGCTCGTGGTCTCCTACCTGCACGTCGTATTCGGTGAGATGGTTCCCAAGAACCTGTCATTTTCGGTGCCGGACCGTGCTGTGCTGCTGCTCGCGCCGCCGCTGGTGTTTGTCGCCCGCGTTTTCAAGCCGCTGATCGTCACCCTCAACGCCTGCGCCAACGGAGTATTGCGCCTGTTCGGGGTACAACCCAAGAACGAGGCGACGAGCGCGTACACCCTGGACGAAGTGGCGACGATCGTGACCCAGTCCACCCGCGAGGGTGTGCTGAGCGACGGAACCGGTGCGCTCAGCGCGGCGTTCGAGTTCACCAACCTCAAAGTGCGCGACGTGGCCGTCGGCCTCGGCAAGCTGGTCAGCCTGCCGGAGTCGGCCACGCCGGCCGACGTGGAGAAAGCCGTGACCCGCCACGGCTTCTCCCGCTACGTGCTCGTCGATGCGGAAGACTACCTCACCGGCTACGTGCACCTGAAAGACGTGCTCGACCTCGATGTGCCGTCGGCCTCGGCCGGTGCCGCAACGCTGGCTGTGCCCGACAACTACGCGGGAGCGATCCCCGCCAAGCGCATCCGTACCTTGATTTCGATCTTCGAAGACACCGACCTCGAAGATGCCCTCGCGATCATGCGTCGTTCGGGCGCGCACCTTGCGCGGTCGTTCACCGCCGAGGGCGAGACCACCGGGGTGCTTTTTCTGGAGGACATCATCGAGGAGCTCGTCGGCGAAGTGCAAGACGCCACCCGCCGCGACTAAACCACCATCACGGCCTGCGCCTGCGCCTGCGCCTGCGGGCGCACGTGCACAAGCCGGAAGCGGATCCGCGCGCGGATCGAAAACGACCTATCGTGGAAGCATGGTGAAACGGCGCGGCTGGCTCGAATGGGAGGCCGAACAGGCCCGCGACTGGATCTCGCGGCCCCGGGCCGGTGACGACAAATACTCGCGCGGCGTGCTGGGCGTGCGCACCGGCTCCAAGGAGTACCCGGGGGCAGCGGTGCTCGGCGTCGACGCGGCCGTGCGCACCGGTCTCGGTATGGTGCGCTACGTCGGTCCGCGCCGCGCCGCAGACCTCGTACTCCAACGCCGGCCCGAAATAGTCACGGTGTCCGGTCGGGTGCAAGCCTGGTTGCTCGGCTCCGGCATGAATGCGTCCACACGAACGGATACCGTCACGGCCGCCCTGGCGGCAGCCTTCGCCGAGGGCCTGCCCACCGTCGTCGACGCTGGCGCTCTGGACCTGGTCTCGCGGGCGATCGGACCGACGGTGATCACCCCGCACGCGGGCGAACTGGCCACGATGCTCGCGAATGAGACCAAGCCTGGCTCGGCCTCGCAGATTGCCGAGAACCCGGGGGAATGGGCAATTCGGGCCGCCCACCTGTTCGACGTGACGGTGCTGCTCAAGGGCGCCGTCACCCACATCGCCTCACCGTCCGGTGCCCGCCTGACCGTGTCGATCGGGCCGGCCTGGCTGGCGACGGCCGGGTCCGGCGACGTGCTCGGCGGCATCCTAGGCGCGCTCCTGGCGACCCATTCCGACCAGCTCGAAACGGATTCCGCCTCCCTCGCCCCGCTTGCCGCCACCGCAGCCCTGCTGCACGCCGAGGCTGCGATCCTCGCCTCAGCCGGTGGCCCGATCGCGGCCCTCGACATAGCGGATGCCATACCGCGGGCTGTCGCCGCTCTACTCGACCCCGCAATCGACCCCGCAATCGACCCCGGAATCGACCCCGGTCAGCGCGTGGCCCGGTAGAACAGCACACGACGCGGTCGGTTGTGCGAAAGTAAAGCGTGCGAATTCACGACGAGAACCGCAGCGCCGCCCCAACGCGGACGGTGCTGCCACATCCGCTCGCCGTGCTGTGGGCAGCCTTCGTGAGCGTGCACGTACTGTTGATCGTCCTGGCCATGTTCGGGCCGGGGTATTCGCTCGGCGACGTCGAGGTGGTTTACCGCGGCTGGGCCGAGAATGCGTTTGCTGGGCGCATCGTCGGGATCACGGAGAATTTCGTCTATCCGGTGCTCGCCCTCGTACCGATTGTCAGTGCGTTCGCCTTCGGTGGCACGGCCTACCATGCCACCTGGTTCGCGGTCGTGACCGCATTGAACGCGGGGGCCTTTGTCGTACTCGTTCGCTCGCACCGAGCGGTGGCCTGGTGGTGGCTGGCCTTTCTGGCGCTGCTCGGCCCCATCGCGCTCGCCCGAATTGACGCGATCACGGTACCGCTGTGCATCGTCGCCCTGCTGTGGCTGCGCCGCCGCCCGTTCTGGGGCACGGCATTGCTGACGATCGCGACCTGGATCAAGATCTGGCCGGTCGCCGCGCTCGCCGCCCTGTTCGTGGCGTCGAAACGACGGTGGCGCATGGTCGGCGTTGCCGCCGTCGTCACTGCCGCGGTCATCGCCGTGGCTGGGGCGCTCAGCCTGAGCCGCGGTAGCGGCATTCACGTGCTGAGTTTCGTGGCCGAACAGGCGGGCCGGGGGATCCAGATTGAATCGCCCGTCGCAGTGCCCTGGCTCTGGCAGACCGCACTGGGCGTGCCGGGTAGTTTCATCTATTACGACCACGAGATTCTCACGTTTCAGGTCGCCGGCGCTGGCACCACCGCAGTGAGCGCTCTGATGACCCCGCTGTTGGCCCTAGCCGCCGTCGCAGTGTTGCTGCTCGGCATACGTGCCCAGCGCCGGGGAGCTGGCACTTTCGCGGTACTACCGCCGCTGACGCTCGCGTTGACGGCGACCCTGATCGCGGTCAACAAGGTCGGTTCGCCGCAGTTCATCAGTTGGCTGGCCGCGCCGATCATTCTGGGACTCGCGGTGAACGGGCGAACTTGGCGAACCCCGGCGCTGCTCGGTCTGACGCTCGCCGCGCTCACCCAGCTCATCTACCCCTATCTGTATGACGGGGTACTCAGGGCCGATCCGGTCATGATGCTTGTGCTGACCGCGCGCAACCTGCTCGAGTTCGTGCTGCTCGGCTGGGCCCTGTGGGCGCTGTATCGACTCACACCAGCGCGGGGTGAACCCGTATCCGCTGATCAAAACCAACATTTCACCAACCACCACCTTTAGGGAGCCACTATGCTCGTCGCATTTTCCGTTGCACCGTCCGTCGCCGCCGACTCGCAGGGATCGGTGCACGACGCGGTCGCCGCTGCCGTGCGTATTGTGCGAGATTCCGGCCTGCCCAATCACACCGATTCGATGTTCACCACGATCGAGGGCGACTGGGACGAGGTCTTTGCCGTCATCAAGGCCGCGACCGAGGCGGTGGGTGCGTTCGGGCCGCGCGTATCCCTGGTACTGAAGGCCGATATTCGCCCAGGGCACACCGGTGAGCTCACCGGCAAGCTCGAGCGCCTCGAGACCGCCCTGGTCGCCTGAATCCGGCGTGCGGGCGAGCCGGGGCTTAGGCTTGTTGCATGCCCCCCCACTCCTGACGGGTCGACGCAGCTGTCGTCGACCCGAGTCCGTCTTGCCCTGTTAGCGCTCGCTCTGGGTGGATTCGGTATCGGTGCGACCGAATTCGTGGCCATGGGTCTGCTGCCAAACCTCGCCTCCGACCTGCTGCCGGAACTCTATGCCAGCGCACCGGATGCCGCCAACGCGCAGGCGGGTTGGCTCATCTCGGCCTACGCCCTCGGTGTCGTCGTCGGCGCGCCGACGATCGCCGCGGCTGCAGCCCGCTGGCCGCGCAAACAATTGTTGCTCGGCCTGCTGACCGCGTTCACCCTCGGTACCATCGCGTCGGCCCTGCTACCCACCTTCGAGACCGTGCTCGCCGCCCGGTTCGTCGCCGGGCTGCCGCACGGCGCGTACTTCGGCATCGCCTCGCTCGTCGCCGCCCACCTGATGGGCCCGGGTAAGCGGGCTCGTGGCATCGCGATCGTGCTCGGCGGCCTGACCATCTCCAACGTCATCGGGGTGCCCACGATCACCTGGATCGGTCAGATGAGCGGATGGCGCGTCGCCTACCTCGTCGTCGCCGCTATTTTCGCGCTGACCTTCGTGGCCGTCGCCGTTTTCGTGCCGTTCCAGGCCGGTAACCCGAAAGCCACCATGCGTGCCGAGCTGCGGGCGTTTGGCGAATTGCAGGTCTGGATCACCCTGTCAATCGGCGCGATCGGCTTCGGCGGCCTGTTCGCCGTGTACACCTATGTGGCCCCCCTCGTGATCGAGATCACCGGGCTGACCGCCGCAGCAGTGCCACTCATCCTGGTGGTCGTCGGCCTCGGCATGACAGCGGGCAACTTCGCCGGGGGAGCCCTGGCCGACTGGAGCGTGCGCCGCACAATGTACATCGCGTTCGGCGTGCTCATCCTCGCGCTCGTCACCCTGGGCCTGTCGGCACAGTTCCTGGCCGGGTTGCTGGTGGGGATGTTCCTGGTCGGAGCTGCGGCATCCGCTTTGTCGCCGACCATTCAGGCCCGGCTGATGGATGTGGCGCACGAAAGCCAGTCGCTCGCCGCGGCGCTCAATCATTCCTCGCTCAACGTCGGCAACGCCCTCGGCGCGGCCCTCGGTGGTGTGGCCATCGCTGCGGGGCTCGGTTATCTCGCCCCGGTATGGATCGGTGTTGGGCTCAGCGCGCTCGGCGTGCTGCTGACCGTGGTCACTTTCAGCATCGACCGCAGCCGTCGTCACCGTGGCCACCACGTGCCGTACGGAACCCAGCTGATCGCCGTCGTGCGGCAGCGTTAACGCATTTGATCGGCCAGCATCGAAATGTTGGCCGGTCAATGGAGAAGCGGATGCTGCGCGTTTAGTCTGTCTGCAGCAGGATGCCGTCGTGGATGGCGCGCTTGCGCAGCGCGACCTTTGTGCCCACGTCGTAACCGGCCAGGCGATACTTCTCGCGAATGCGCTTGAGGTAGCTCTTGGCGGTCTCCTCGGAAATGCCGAGTTGGTAGGCGACGGCCTTCACCGGCTCGCCGGCCCCGTAGAGCGCCATGACGCGGCGTTCCTGCGCGCTGAGGCGGGGCCCTTCGACGTTGTCGGTCGAGTTGAGCGCGTAGTCGAGCTCGGCCGAGATGTACGACTTGCCGTTGTAGGCCGCGCGAATGGCGTCGACAATCATGCTCGCTTCCTCGCTCTTGACGAGGTAGCCGAGAGCGCCAGCGGCGAGGGCTTCGCGCACGAGGGCTGGCTCGGAATAGGTGCTCATGAGCACCGTTTTCACCCCGGTCGTCCTGAGCGTGGAAATCTTCAGGGAAACCGGAATGTTGTCCTTGAGGTCGAGGTCGAGCAGAACGACATCCACCGGAAATTCGGGGTGAGTCAGCAGTTCGGGCCAGGTGGTCACCGCCGCCACCATCTCGATGTCATCAGCTGCGCTTCGGATCCACTCGGTGAGTGCGCCGAGCAGCATCCTGTGGTCATCCACTAGGGCCAATCGGATGGGACGGTCTGTCGTCGTCATTTTTTGCCTCCTACTTCCTGCACACTATCGTCAAAATACCCAACATTAGGCATCCGCGGGATTGTCTACGCTGCACTCGATGTCTACCCACAGACTTCCGGCCCGATTCGAGTCCACATGCGGGCCAACGGCACGAATTGCCTGCCAAGTTTCGGGATCGACACGCCGCCGGGACACCCCCGTTGTGGTCAATTCGATCGGAAAACGCACCTTTCGGTGCACGAGCGCCCCATGTGTGGGGGCGATTGGTCCAAAGCGAAGCGAAATGGACGCCCCGGACCGCGCCGTGTCCCCCATAAGGAGCCAAATAGTCAACAGCAGCCCATCGCGTTGTGGCGGGGAAAGCAGCCCGGCCAGGCCGGCCGGATCGCTGAGGGCGACAACGGGGCCGAGAAATTCACTCTCGGTGATGGCATGGTGCAGCCACGTTTCGGTGCGTCCCTCGATCAGGTGCAATCGAAGCTGGGTGGCCAGAGAAGCGGCCGTTGCCGCCGCCGACGGCGCGAGTGGCAGTGCGGTGCGGCCCTGGGCTACATCATCGAGCAGGGTCTCGGCATCGAGATCGAGTCGCGCCAACTGTTCGGAGGCGAGCATCCCGACCGCGAATCGCGGCTGGGAGACCGTGCTCTGCACCAGCACGAGATCGAGTTCGCGCTGCACCATGCGCCGAAAGGCCTGCACGATGCTTGCACCGACCAACGGGGGCGCGACGGCGAGGGCGATGGAGAGAATGTCGGGGCCGAGGGTGAGCAGGTCCGTGCGCGTTTTGAACAGCGTCGCGGCGCTTATGACCAGACCGAGGGCCACCGCGACCATGGTGATATCGCCGGTTTCTCGCAGCGTCACGATCGACAGGAGGAAAGCACCGACGGCGGGCGCCGCTGTGGGAAAGTCTCCCGCGCCGTTCACTCCCCAGGATCCGGCCAGATCGAGCGTCACGACGATCACACAGGCTCCCAGGGCTACCAGGAACAGCCAGAGCGGCAGCCGGCAGCCCATTTTGCAGGCCGCGATATTCACGGCCACCGCCGTGGCCAGCAGAATGATCCAGGCCAGAATACTCAGCACGGGGACCCGCGCTGGGTCCCACTCGATGATCAACCGCGCAAGCAGGAACACAGCGATGAACGCTCCGCTGACGCTCATGCCGATACCCAGATGACGGGCGCCTAAACCGTTTCGGTCCGACCGAAAGACGGTGACGTGACCGTCACGGCGCAGAATCGTGCGTGGAAAACGCAAGGGCAACAGGTCAGCTCGAGTGCGCCGGCCCGCGGATGCCGGTGGCCAGCTGCGTTCAGAGGACCCGCCGAGCAGACGCAAACCGACACCACGTGCTCGCGGGTGGGTCGCAATGGGTGCGGTGTCGTTGAAGTGGTTCACTTCGGAACCTCCAGCACAACCGTCGTTCCGGCCCCGGGTGACGAGAACAGGCGGGCATTGCCTCCGATGTCGCGCAGCCGGGCGATGACCGATTCGGCGACGCCGAGCCGCTCAGAACCCACCCGGCCGAGGTCGAAACCGACCCCGGTATCGGTGACCATCACGCGAACGGTGCTGTCGTCATCCGTTATCGTCACGTCTGCCTGGTCGACACCGGAGTGACGACGCACGTTTTCGAGGCATTCCGAGAGAGCCAGGAGAAAGGAATCCAGAACGTTACTGTGCAGCTGTACCTGGCCGCTGCCATGCCAGTTGACGGTGAGGCCGAGGCGTTCAAAGCGTTGGCGCACGGCGTCCAGGGTGTCGCCGAGAGTGAGCACCGACGCCGATTCCAGGCTGTAGACCCCGGAACGACGCGGCGTCGGCAGCCCGCCGAGGCGTAGCTGGCGCAGCAGCCGCGCGTCATCACCGGCTTGTTTTTGCAGTGCGTTCGGGCTCACCCCGACACCGGAGTGGGCGAGTAGGGTCAGCGTGGCCAGCACCGTGTCGTGCAACAGGCGGGCATCCTGGCGGCGCTGCGCCTCCAGCTCGCTCGCATGCCGCTCGGCCCGGTGGGCGCGGCCGATGGCGGCGATGCGATGCATCACCCGGGGCACGCTCTGCGCGATCCACCAGGAGGCGAGGGTGAACGACAGCCACATGGCCACGGTCAGGGCCAATAACACCGTTCGGTCGGGAGCATCGACCGTCACAACAGCAACACTGGTGACCGTGAGCGCGAAAAATGCCGCGAGTAGCATCAGGCGGCGGGGGGTCGTCAGGAGCACTGCGGCGACCGCGCACATCGGCGCGGTGGAGACTATGCCGATGACACTCTCCTCGATCAAGTTCAGGGGAACGCCGGGATGACTGGTGAAACCCACGATGAGAATGATCGCTTCCCCGCTGAGCAGGGTCAGAACGGCCCAGCGGAGCGCTCCGGTGCTTCCGAGCAGGTACTGGCCAGCGGCCATAAGCAACACCAGCACGGCAGACCCGAGGCGCGCGTCAGGCTCCAGACCGCCCGGTACCAGCACGCACGCCAGCGTTGTTGCCGAACCAACGAGCCCGCCTGCCTGCACCCCTCTTCGCAGGAGACGGTCGCGCTCCTTGATGATGCGTTGCATAGGTGCCTGTCCGGTTGCAGATGAAGGTGCTCTATCAGCACCATACCGGGCGACGCACAGGTGGGTACGACTTAGGGCAACACCCGCTTGATCTGGGCTCCGATTGCCTCGTTCTCAATGAGAAAGCCATCGTGGCCGTAGCTGGATTTCAGGACCACCGCGGTGGGTCCATCGATATTGTTGGTCAGATGCGCGGCGATCGTGCGCTGGCCATCGACGGGAAAGAGACGGTCGCTATCGATTCCGACGACGACCGAGTGGGCGCTGATTCGACCGAGGGCAGCGGCGACGCCGCCGCGTCCGCGACCGACATCGTGGGAGTTCATGGCTTCAACCAACACTATGTAGCTGTTGGCGTCGAAACGTCGAGTGAATTTGTTGCCATGAAAGTCGAGGTACGATTCCACGGCGAAACGGCCGTTGGCGCCAAGCGGACTGATGCCGCTCTGCCAGCCACGGTCGAAACGGGCGTTCAGCTCGGCCGGGCTTCGGTAGTTGAGCAGGGCCATTCTGCGAGCCAGGGCCAAACCGCGCGTCGGCCCGTCGCCGTCTGCTTCGTCGTAATAGTCGCCGGCACGAAACGCCGGGTCGGTGCGAATGGCCTCGATCTGCACCGAATTGAGCGCGATCTGATCAGCGGTCGTGATCGGTGGCGCAGCCAAAATGATCAGGCGTTCAACCCGGTCGGGGGTCTCGATTGCCCATTCGAGGGCGTGCATGCCGCCCATTGAACCGCCGATGACGGCCGCCCAGCGGTCGATGCCGAGCAGGTCACTGAACACTCGCTGCGCACTGACCTGGTCGCGAATGGTCAGATAGGGAAAACGGATGCCCCACTCCAGACCGTCGGGCGCAAGCGAGGCCGGTCCGGTGCTGCCCTGGCAGCCGCCGAGCATATTCGGCGCCACGACGAACCATGAATCGGTGTCGATGGCGAGGCCGGGGCCGACAATGCCGTCCCACCATCCGCCGGTCTCCTGCCCGGGGCCGGGGGCGCCCGCTACGTGGCTATCACCGGTGAGGGCATGGAGCACGAGCACAGCGTTGTCGCCGGTCGGGCTCAACGTACCCCAGGTTTCATAGGCGAGGCGGGCCATCGGCAGGCTGCCGCCGGCCTCGAAGGTGAGTGGCCCGAGGTTGAGGAACTGTCGGTGGCCGACCGGGTCGCCGTCGCGCCAGGCTCCGGTCGCCGGAGGCTTGCCAAGTACCGAGCACGCCTGGGCTTCGGTGATGAAGCTCGACGGGACCGTGTCTGCTGACGATTGCCATTCCATACACGTCTATTCTGGCGGTCGGATGAACAGCCCGGGCGCATGTTACGTCGTACACCCGGGCGAAGAACGATCGTCAGGCGTTGCTGCGGTCGCGCTTGACGACGTCGCGGGCTGCAGCCAGACCGGCCTCGAGGTCGGCTTTCAGATCGGCGACGTTCTCAATGCCCACGGAGAGCCGCACCAGTCCGGGCGTGACTCCGGCCGTGAGTTGCTGCTCAGGGGTCAGCTGGGAATGCGTGGTCGATGCTGGGTGAATGACCAGGGAACGTACATCCCCGATGTTGGCGAGGTGGCTGAACAGAGTCAGGTTGTCGACGAGGGCGCGGCCGGCCGCGACTCCGCCCTTCAACTCGAACGAGAGCACAGCTCCGACGCCGAGTGGAGCGTACCTGTTGGCGTTGGCGTACCAAGGGCTCGACGGCAGTCCGGCATAGTTCACCGAGGCAATGTCATCGTGGTGGTCGAGCCATTCGGCGATGTCCTGGGCGTTCTGTACATGGCGTTCAATGCGCAGGCTGAGTGTTTCGATGCCCTGAATGAGCTGCCAGGCGCTGGCCGGGGCGATGGCGCTTCCGAGGTCGCGCAGCAACTGTACGCGGGCCTTGATGATGTAAGCGATGCCGTCGCCGACCGCGGTGGTGTAGCTCGCGCCGTGGTACGACGGGTCGGGTTCGGTCAGTCCCGGAAACTTTTCGACGTTTTTCGACCACTCGAACGTGCCGCCGTCAACGAGTACGCCTCCGATGATGGCGCCGTGGCCGCCAAGAAACTTCGTTGCCGAGTGCACGATGATGTCGGCGCCGTGCTCAAACGGGCGAATCAGATAAGGCGTGGCAATCGTGTTGTCGACGATCAGCGGAATGCCGGCCGCGTGCGCAATATCGGCGACGAGCGAGATATCGAGCACGTTGATGCGCGGGTTGCCGATCGTCTCGGCAAAGAACAGCTTCGTGTTGGGGCGCACCGCACGCTCCCACTCATTCGCGTCATCCTGGTCTTCGACGAAGGTGGTTTCGATGCCCAGCTTGGCCAAGGTGTACTTGAACAGGTTGTAGGTTCCGCCATAGATCGAACTCGACGACACGATGTGATCGCCGGCCTGGGCAATGTTCAAGACCGCGAAGGTGGATGCCGATTGGCCGCTGGACAGCAGCAGCGCCGCGGTTCCGCCCTCGAGGGCGGCCACGCGCTCTTCGACGACGGCCTGGGTGGGGTTTTGGATGCGGGTGTAGATGTTGCCAAACTCGGCCAGCGCGAACAGGTTCTGCGCGTGCTCGGCGCTGTTGAAGACATACGAGGTGGTCTGATAGATCGGGGTAGCGCGCGCGTTCGTGACCGGGTCGGGCCGGGCGCCGGAGTGAACCTGCTTGGTTTCAAACTTCCACGATGAAGAATTATCGGTCACAGTAGCCTCCGGATTACTCAGCGCGGACGATCCGGCTTCGCCCCGAGCATATGAAGCCGCCAGTGGCCGTGCAAGAGTGGGCGAAACACAACGTCACGTTGTCGCGGCGGTCAGGTGCGCTCGCGGTGTGGCAACACGATCGTTCCGATCGGCGTCGCTGTGGTCGTGCCGAACAGCCACCGGGCTTTCGGTTCGACGAGGGGCCGAGCCAGCCGTCGAACGAGGGGCGTCGACAGCAGCAAGGAGGTCGCCACGCTCAGCACGATCATGCCCGGCAATACCCACGCGGGCTGCGGCCCGTCGAGCACACCCGTTTCGCGCAGCGGGTAGAGCACGAAGGTGTGCAGCAGGTAGATGTACATCGTGGCCGTGCCGAGGTTGGTCACCCAGGTCGTGCGGCGCGGAATCAGCATGAGGAACGCCACGATGAGCGCACCGGCGAGTAGCATGACGGCCAAACGGATGCCGCCGGCCCAGAACTCGGAATACCCGAATACTGCGTACGCCTCGTCGTAGAGCAGGAATCGGCGCACCTGCAGGGTGCGCAGGGTCGCGATGTTGAGCCCGATCAGCAGGTACAGCAGTGCGAACAGCCCGATCGCGCCGGCCCGCCAACGCCAGATCAGGCCATCACGCAGTTCGAGCCAGGTATCGGTCAGCTGCCACTGGCGCATTTTCCAGCCGAAGACGAAGAATGGCAGCAGCCCGAGGGTGCGGGACAGGGTGAACGTGCCGTCGATATTGGGCAGGTAGCCGGCCCCGATCGAGATAATGATGCTGATGATGAGCGGGTAGCGCAGAAGTACGAGGTAGGGCAGGGCAATGCGCCAGAGCAGCAGGGCGAGCAGAAACCACAGTGTCCAGCTCGCGGTGGAATAGTCCAGAACGAACTTGCCGCCGAGGATCCAGCGCAGCACCGTCCAGATTGTTTCGAAGATGACGTACGGAAAAATGATGTCGGTGAGCAGCCGGTGCATCTGCCGCGCGTCTGGTGATCCCGACTTGGCGAAGTAGCCGCTCACGGCCACGAAGACCGGTACGTGGAAGGCGTAAATGAACAGATACAGCGTGTAGGCGACATCCGCTTCGCCGATGAGTTTGAGAATCGCGTGGCCGATCAGCACGAGGGTGACGGCCACCCAGCGCGCGTTGTCCCAGAGGGGTACGCGACGCTTCTGTGGTGGAGTGGTGGGGTCCAGTGCGCTCATTGACACCATTCTCCCGCCACAATGGACAAATGAGTATTCGACGAGTGGTTGTGACCGGAGCAAGTTCAGGAATTGGAGCAGCGACGGCACGCCTGTTCCGGGAGCATGGCTGGAATGTCGTGGGGGTCGCGCGGCGGGCCGACCGTCTCAAAACGCTGCACGCCGAAACCGGAGCGGATGTCTTCACCGCCGACCTCACGGTGCAGGCGGATGTCGACGCCTTGCGTGACTACCTCGCCGCCAGCGGCCCGGTGCACGCCCTCGTCAACAATGCCGGCGGCGCCAAGGGTCTCGACTCGGTCGAAGCCGGCAGCATCGAAGACTGGGCCTGGATGTACGAGATCAATGTGCTCGCCGTCAAGCGGGTCACCACGGCCATCCTGCCGCTGCTGCGCGCCGGCATCGATTCCGGGGCGGGATCGGCCGATATTGTGACCGTCACGTCGCTTGCGGGCCATGTCGCCTACCTCGGCGGCGGTGGCTACAACGCGGCGAAGTTCGCCGCGCACGCCATGACCGAGGTGCTGCGCCTCGAACTCTCCGGCGAGCCGATCCGGGTGATCGAGATCGCACCGGGCCTGGTCAAAACGGATGAGTTCGGTCTGGTTCGCTTCGACGGTGACGCCGACAAGGCTGTCGCAGCTTACGATAGCGTGCCCGACCCGCTCTCGGCCGAGGATATCGCCGAGACCATCGTCGCCAGTGTAGAGCGGCCCGCGCACGTGAACCTCGACCTGATCGTGATCAAGCCGGTCGCGCAGGCCGCCACGACCCGCATCGCCCGTGGTCCTCTCAAAGTTCGGGAATAGCCAGCAGTCCGCAGCGTCGCAAAAACGGGCTGGACGGGATCGTGAGATCCTGGCCAGCCCGTTCGGTGTTACGCGCGGTTAGTGCTCGACGGCCTTTTCGGCGCCGTGACCGGTGAGCGAACGCACTGCCATCTCGGCGGCGAGCTTCGGGCTCTCCTTCACGGTGCTAGTGACTGATCCCAGCCAGCCCAGGAAGAATCCCAGCGGGATCGAGACGATCCCGGGGTTACTGAGCGGGAAGATCGCGAAGTCCACGGCCTCACCGAACATCGAGGTGGGCGTGCCCGAGAACACCGGCGAGAAGATGATCAGCAGAACGGCCGAGGACAGTCCGCCATACATGCTCCAGACCGCGCCGCGGGTTGTGAACCGACGCCAGAACAGCGAGTAGAGGATGGTCGGCAGGTTGGCGCTTGCAGCGACCGCGAAGGCCAGGGCAACCAGGAACGCGATGTTCTGCCCCTGCACGCCGATACCACCGGCGATGGCCAGGATTCCGATGACAACGACGGTGCGACGGGCGACCTTGACCTCGTCATCAGGGTTTCCCTTGCCCTTCTTGATGACGGAGCCGTAGATGTCGTGCGCGAAGCTCGTGGCTGCCGTGATCGTGATGCCGGCCACGACGGCCAGGATCGTCGCGAAGGCAATGGCCGAGATGAAGCCGAGCAGCAGCGGTCCGCCGAGCGCGAGAGCGAGCAGGGGGGCTGCCGAGTTCACGCCGCCCGGTGCGGCTTCGATTGTTTCCGCACCGACCAGCGACGCGGCACCGAAGCCGAGCACCAGGGTGAAGATGTAGAACGCGCCGATGAGCCAGATGGCCCAGACCACCGAGCGTCGAGCTTCCTTGGCGGTCGGTACCGTGTAGAAGCGCATGAGCACGTGCGGCAGGCCGGCGGTTCCGAGCACCAGGGCGAGGGCGAGGGAGATGAAGTCGAGCGGGTTGGCGCCATACTTCAGTCCCGGGGCCAGGATGTCGGCGCCGGCGGCGGAAACGGCGACCGCGCTGTCCAGCAGGTTCGACAGGTTGAATCCGTTGATCGCGAGTACCCAGACGGTCATCGCGAACGCGCCGACGATCAGCAGGAATGCCTTGACGATCTGCACCCAGGTGGTGCCCTTCATGCCGCCGACCAGTACATAGACAATCATCAGGCCACCCACGACGGTCACCACGATGGACTGGCCGAGCTTGTCATTGATGCCGAGAAGCAGTGAGACGAGTCCGCCGGCACCGGCCATCTGGGCGAGTAAGTAGAAGAAGCAGACCGCCAGGGTGGTCGTGGCTGCTGCCATGCGCACGGGGCCCTGCTTCAACCGGAAGGAGAGCACGTCGGCCATGGTGAACTTGGCCGTGTTGCGCATGAGCTCGGCGACGAGCAACAGGGCGACGAGCCAGGCCACGAGGAATCCGATGGAGTACATGAAACCGTCGTAGCCGGTGACGGCGATTGCGCCGACGATGCCGAGGAACGAGGCTGCTGAGAGGTAGTCTCCGGCAATGGCGAAACCATTCTGTGGCCCGGTGAAGGAGCGGCCACCCGCGTAATAATCTGCGGCGGTCTTGTTGTTGCGTCCCGAACGGATCACGATGATCAGCGTCACCGCCACAAAAGCGAGAAAGATCGAGATGTTGAGTACCGGGTTGTTTTCGACCGGTTTGACGGTTTCGGCCAGAATTTGTAACGTGTTCATCGCTGTTCCATCCGCTCAAGTTCGCCGCGTAGCTCTTCGGTCAGGGGATCGATTTTGCGGTTGGCGAAGGTCACGTAGCTCATCGTGATGCCAAAGGTCGTGACGAACTGGCCGAGGCCGAGGAGCAGACCCATGTTGATGCTGCCAAAGACCGGTGTCGCCATGAAATCGTGCAAATACGCCGCGGCGAGAACGTAGGCGATGTACCAGACCAGGAAGAAGATCGAGAGCGGCACGACGAATCGGTTGCGGGTCTTCTTCATGTGCAGAAACTGAGGCGTCTTCTCGTACGCCTCGTAATCGATTGTGGACTTTGGTGGGGCGTCTTTCACTGCTTCACTCATGGGGCCTCCTTGCCTCAGGGATGGAAAATGCGGGTGTGGAAAAAAAGTGCGGGCTCCGGGTGGGGGCGGAGCGCTGGTGACCGGGTTGGGAAACGGATGCCGACAGCGCCCGTTTCAGATCGTCGAGAACGGTGGCGTCTTCGATGGTGGGAGGGACGGAATATTCTTCTCCATCGACGATTTGTCGAATGGTCTTCCGAAGGATCTTGCCCGACCGCGTTTTGGGCAGTCGGTCGAGGATGGTGACGTCGCGAAAGGCTGCGACCGGGCCGACGTGTTCCCGAACGAGGGCGACGAGTTCTGCGGCAAGTATGTCGTGATCGATGGCACTGCCCGCTTTGAGGGTGACGAAACCAGCGGCACGCTGACCCTTGAGCGGGTCGTGGACGCCGAGCACCGCGCACTCGGCGACGGCAGGGTGCAGCGTGAGGACCTCTTCGAGGGAACCGGTCGAGAGCCGGTGCCCGGCAACGTTGATCACGTCGTCGGTACGACCCATCACGAACAGGTAGCCGTCGGTATCGAAATGGCCGGAGTCGCCGGTGGCGTAGTAGCCGGGGAAAGCGGTCAGGTAAGAACTCGTGAAACGGTCCTCGCTGCCCCAGACCCCGAGAAGTGTGCCGGGCGGCAGCGGAAGTCGGATGGCGATGTTGCCGTCCTTGCCGATCTTCTCGATCGGTCGGCCCCGGGAATCGAGGATGGCGATGTCGTACCCGGGCACCGGAACCGTGGCCGAGCCCGGTTTGGTCGGCAACTCTTCGATGCCGAGCAGGTTGGCGCAGATTGGCCATCCTGTCTCGGTCTGCCACCAGTGGTCGACGACCGGGCAGTGCAACCCATCGTTGGCCCAGTGGAAGGTTTCGGGGTCGAGGCGTTCCCCAGCCAGGAACAGGCTGGTCAGGCTGGACACGTCGTGGTTCTTCAGTTCGAGCAGGTCAGGGTCGACGCGACGGATGGCTCGAATGGCCGTTGGAGCGGTGAACAGCACCTTCACTTTGTAGTCGTCGACGACACGCCAGAAAGCCCCGGCATCGGGGGTGCCGATGGGCTTGCCCTCGTAAATTACCGTGGTCGCGCCGGCCAGGAGGGGTGCATAGACGATGTAGGAGTGGCCGACCACCCAGCCGACATCGGAAGCGGTCCAGAACACGTCGCCGTAGCCCACGTTATACACATTGCGCATCGACCAGTTCAGGGCAACGGCGTGGCCGCCGTTGTCGCGAATGATGCCCTTGGGCTTTCCGGTCGTGCCGGAGGTATAGAGAATGTACAGCGGATCCTCGGATCGCAGGGCGACCGGGTCAGCCGGCGCCGCTTTGGCCTCCTCGTCGTCCCAGTCCAGCCACACGGTATCCGTGGAACCGTCGTGGTAATTTGCAGCGGAACCGGGAATACTCGCTCGGTCCCGCACGATGACCGTGTGCACCGAGTTCTGGCTCAGGGCGATGGCCTTCTCGACGAGTGGCAGGTATTCAACGATGCGGCCGGGTTCGAGACCCCCGGATGCCGTGACGATGACACTGGGGCGGGCGTCATCAATGCGCACGGCGAGTTCCGTCGCTGCGAAACCGCCGAACACGACGGAGTGCACCGCTCCGATGCGAGCGCAGGCGAGCATGGCGACGACGGCTTCGGGAATCATCGGCAGGTAGATGATGACCCGGTCGCCGGTACCGACACCGTTGGCGCGCAGGGCGCCGGCGAATTTGGCGACCCGACCGAGCAGGTCGAGGTAGCTGAGCTGTATGCGGGTGCCGGTCATTGCGGAGTCGTAGATCAATGCCGTGTGGGCGCCTCGCCCGGCCAGAACGTGTCGATCGAGAGCGTTGTAGCTCGTGTTGAGTGTGCCCCCCGGAAACCAGCTTCCGGTCGCCGTGCCGTCAACGGCGAGGGCGCTCGTCGGTTGCATGATCCAGTCGATGCCGGCGGCGGCCTCCAGCCAGAAGTCTTCCGGCGACGAAATGCTGCGTCGCCAAGCCTCCCGGTAGCCCGCACCTGATTCGCTGTTCATGTAAACCTTCTCCATTGAAGTTTCTCTGTATACAAAGAGTGCTTGAAGTATTGCATATAACCCAGCAAGGTGGAATAGGATCACTTTTGTGTATACAGAAACCGCAATGTTGAGGTTAGGCGCACCGCTTCGGGCGAGCGAGCGAGCGTACCGTCAGCTGCGCGGGGAGATTCTCAATGGCCTCCTCGCCCCCGGTGCCGCCCTGCTCGAAGTCGAACAGGCTGAGCGCATCGGCGTATCCCGCACTCCGTTGCGCGAAGCGGTGGCCCGATTGATCGCCGACGGCCTCGTCGTGGGACGCCGTGGTCGAGGCTTCGAGGTGACCGACATCTCCGTTGACAGTATCTCCGAACTGTACGAACTGCGCCAGGCGCTCGAGGTGCAGGCCATTCGCCTGGCTGCCACTCGGCGCGAGCCCGCACCTTTTCAAGAACTGCGCGATGCGTTCGTGACTGCCCCTGATCTTCTGGAGCAGGGCGATATCGGTGTGCACCGCTACTACGTGCTCATCGACGAACTCGAAGACGCCATCGATGCGGCCGTTGAAAATCCTTTTCTGGTCGGCGCCCTGCGCGCCGTACGCACCCACCTGGCCCGAATCCGTCGGCTGGCCCGAAGCAACCCGCGGCGGCTACGTGCCGCAGCGGCCGAGCACCTGCTGATTATTGACGCCATTATTGCCGGCGATCCGTCGCTGGCAGCCCATGCCACCCATATTCATCTTCACCAAAGCCTCTTGAGCGTCCTCGCGGCGATCGAAGAGGACTCGGAACGGTAGTCGATCAACGACTCCGGCCGACCAACGAAGGGACCCACCGTGCAGCAGCACCATGTTCGAGTTCACACGAGCGACGAGAATCTGGCCCGCGAGGACCAGCTGGCCTGGAAGATCGCCGAGGTCGCCGCCGACCCCGCCGCAGTCTCCGAGGAAGTGACCGAAATGGTCATCAACCGGGTGATCGACAATGCCTCCGTGGCTGCGGCCAGCCTGACCCGGCGCCCGGTGATCGCAGCGCGCTCGCAGGCACTGGCACACCCGCGTTCCAACGGTGGTGATGGCGCAACCGTGTTCGGCCTCGCGCCGGCACGCCGGGTTTCCCCGGAGTGGGCGGCCTGGGCCAATGGCGTCGCCGTTCGTGAACTTGACTACCACGACACTTTTCTGGCCGCCGAATATTCCCACCCGGGCGACAATATCCCACCGATCACCGCCGTCGCCCAGCACCTCGCTGCGCCGCGCGGCTTGACCGGCAGCGACCTGATTCGCGGCATCGCTACCGGCTACGAGATCCAAATCGACCTGGTGAAATCGATCAGCCTGCACGCGCACAAGATCGACCACGTTGCCCATCTCGGCCCGTCGGTCGCTGCCGGCATCGGCACCCTGCTCGGCCTCGACAAGGAGATCATCTTTCAGGCCGTCGGCCAGGCGCTGCACACCACGACCGCGACCCGTCAGTCGCGCAAGGGCGAAATCTCCTCCTGGAAGGCCCACGCGCCGGCATTCGCCGGAAAGATGGCCGTCGAAGCCGTCGACCGGGCGCTGCGCGGTGAGACCAGCCCGACCCCGATCTACGAGGGCGAGGACGGCGTCATCGCCTGGCTGCTCGACGGACCAGACGGCTCCTACGACGTGTCGCTGCCAGCGGCCGGTAGCATCAAACGCGCCATTCTCGACAGCTATACCAAGGAACACTCGGCCGAATACCAGGCGCAGGCTTGGATCGACCTCGCCCGCAGGCTGCACAACGAGCACGCCGAATTGCTCGTGGCCGGCGCGATCAAGAACATCGTCATCCACACCAGCCACCACACGCACTACGTGATCGGCTCCGGCGCCAACGACCCGCAGAAGTACGATCCCACCGCGAGCCGCGAAACCCTCGACCATTCCATTCCCTATATTTTCACGGTGGCCCTGCAGGACGGAACCTGGAACCACGTCGACTCCTACAGCCCCGAGCGTGCCGGCCGCCCCGACACCATCGCGCTGTGGAACACCGTCACGACGACCGAAGACACGGAATGGACGCGTCGCTACCACTCCCTCGATCCGGCCGAAAAAGCCTTCGGCGGTCGCGTCGAAATCGAACTCACCAATGGAACCCGCCTGGTCGACGAGATCGCCGTCGCCGACGCGCATCCGCTCGGCGCTCGTCCGTTCGCTCGCGCGGAGTACATCAACAAGTTCCGCACGTTGGCCGCGCCGGTCATGGAAGAGTTCGAGATTGAGCGATTCCTCGCCCTGGCCCAGCGCCTGCCGGAGCTGGGTGCCGCCGACCTCGGAGGGCTGACCATCGTGGCCAAGCCGGGACTGCTGGCGTCGATTGCCACCCCGAACGGAATCTTCTAATGCTCTACGCCAGCGTGACGGCAGCCGACAAGCGCATCGCGCTCAGGGCTGGCCTGACCAGCGGAAAGATTCTGCGCTACCCCGGCGCGTTCAATCCGCTCTCGGCCAAGCTCATCCAGCAGAAGGGTTTCGAGGGCGTCTACATTTCGGGCGCGGTGCTCTCGGCCGACCTCGGCCTGCCCGACATCGGCCTGACCACTCTTACCGAGGTGGCCGGCCGGTCGCAGCAGATCGCCCGCATGACCGACCTGCCGGCCATCGTCGATGCCGACACCGGTTTCGGCGAGCCGATGAACGTGGCGCGCACGATTCAGACCCTGGAAGACGCGGGACTTGCCGGCATGCACATCGAGGACCAGATCAACCCGAAACGGTGCGGTCACCTCGATGGCAAGCAGGTCGTGGACGCCGATACCGCGATCAAGCGCATCCGCGCCGCGGTCGACGCGCGCCGGGACGCGAACTTTCTCGTGATGGCGCGCACCGATATCCGTGCCGTTGACGGGTTGGACGCCGCCGTCACCAGGGCCAAGCAGCTGCAGGATGCCGGGGCCGACGCGATCTTCCCCGAGGCGATGGGCAGCCTGGCCGAGTTTGAAACGATTCGGGCAGCCGTGTCGGTGCCGATCCTGGCCAACATGACCGAGTTCGGCAAGGGCGAGTTGTACACCGTGCAGCAGCTCGAGAATGTGGGTATGAACCTGGTGATCTTTCCGGTGTCGTTGCTGCGCCTGGCGATGGGGGCGGCGGCGCGTGGACTGGACGCGATCGAGCAGACGGGCTCGCTCACCACGATGCTGCCCGAGATGCAGCATCGAGCCGACCTGTACGAGTTGCTTGATTATGCCTCGTACAGTCAGTTCGATTCGGGTATCTTCGATTTCACCCTGAACCCGCATATTTCCACGCCCAGTCCGGCGCAAGGTCTGAAGGAGCACAATGTCTGACACCGAAACACTGCCACATGTCACTCCGCACATTTACAAGGGCCTGACCGGTGTCGTCGTCGATACGACCGCGGTCTCCAAGGTCAATCCGGAGACCAACTCACTGCTCTACCGGGGCTATCCGGTGCAGGAGCTCGCGGCCAAGAAAAGCTTCGAAGAGGTCGCCTACCTGCTCTGGCACGGCGAACTCCCCACAGAGCAGCAGCTCGCCGACTTCGAGGCGCTCGAACGGTCGATGCGCCACCTCAGCCCGGTGATCAAGCGCATCATCGACGAGCTGCCGCTCACCGCGCACCCGATGGATGTGGTGCGCACCGCGGTGAGCGTCATGGGCGCGAGCGATCCGGAGGCCGAGAATCCGTCGCCGGAATCCGAGCTCGCCAAGTCGATTCGCCTGTTCGCCCAGCTGCCGGCGATCGTCTCCTACGACCAGCGCCGCCGCCACGGGCTCGATCTGGTCGAACCGCGCGACGACCTCGGCTATTCGGCGAATTTTCTGCACATGGCCTTCGGCGAGGTGCCGGAGCTTGTCGTCGTCAACGCCTTCGACGTATCGATGATTCTCTACGCCGAGCACTCCTTCAACGCGTCCACGTTCACCGCGCGGGTCATCACCTCGACCCTGTCCGATTTGTATTCGGCCGTGACAGGCGCCGTCGGGGCGCTCAAGGGAGCCCTGCACGGCGGCGCCAATGAAGCAGTCATGCACACCTTCTCCGAGATCGGTCTCGGCAGCGGCGCGGCCGAGCGGGCCGAACCGTGGCTGGCCCGGGCGCTCGCCGAAAAGCGCAAGATCATGGGTTTCGGGCACCGCGTCTACAAGAGCGGTGACTCGCGGGTTCCGACGATGCGTGCCGCGCTCGTCTCCCTGGTCGAGCATTACCAGAAGCCGGAACTGCTCGAACTGTACGAAGCCCTCGAGACGGCCATGACGACGCGCAAGGCGATTCTGCCCAACCTCGACTACCCGTCGGGCCCGGCCTACCACCTGATGGGCTTCGATACCCTCACCTTCACGCCGATCTTCGTCGCGGCGCGCATCACCGGGTGGACCGCGCACATCATGGAGCAGAAGAAAAGCAACGCGCTCATTCGCCCGCTGTCTGCCTATAACGGCCTCGATCAGCGTGAGGTTGAGTAGCGGTCTATTCTTGCGAAGCGGATGCCGCGCTGCCGTTGGCCGCGCGGCATCCGCTTCATGCGCGCTCAGACCTAGCTAGCATTGACGGATGACACTAGATGCCCAAGATGCGTCCCCTCCGCTCGTGATTGACCGCGAAATTCTGCAGTGGACCGACTTCGCCGCGGCGTCGCGTGAGCTGGCGACTCGAGTGCGGGGCAGTGGCTTTCATCCCGATGTGGTGATCGCCATCGCCCGCGGCGGACTACTGCTGGCTGGCGCTGTGTCGTATGCGCTCGGCACGAAGAACTGCGGCAGCATCAACGTGGAGTTCTACACCGGCATCGACGAACGACTGCCCGAGCCCGTGCTGTCGGCGCCGATGCTCGACGCCCCGGCCCTCGCCGGTAAGCGGGTTTTGCTCGTCGACGACGTCTCTGACTCTGGCCACACCCTCGCCCTGGTCATGCGCCTGCTCGGCGAAACCGCGATGGAGGTGTGCACCGCGACGCTGTATACCAAGCCGCGCACGGTGCACGTGCCCGACTTCACCTGGCGCGAGACCGACAAATGGATCGTGTTCCCCTGGTCGGCGCTGGCGCCAGTTGCGGGAGCGCCCGACAGTAGCGCGCCGGAAGCGCTCGCCGACCTGCTCGCCGACCTGCCTGCCGACGTGACGGCCGGGGTCGCCGCGTGAGCGTGCACCTGGTCGGCGGCGGGGGAGACCCCGTGCACGACGTTCCGGTCTTCACGACCTTCCGGTCCGAGGTGACCGCTCATGCCGGCCAGGCTGGCCGCGATGCACCGGTCGTTGCGATCATCACTGTCGGCCCGGGCAGTGCGCACGCCGACGAGCTCGCCGCATCGCTCGGCACCGACGTGGAGACCCGGCGCACCGTGCTCGTGCCCGGCGGCACGGCCACCCTGACCGCTGTGGGCGCCGTCGATGGCATCATCATCGGCGGCGGCGTGACGCCCGACTATTTGGCCGCTCTGCTGCCGATTGCCGGCGAGATTCGCCGCCAGGTGTCTAGTGGTGTGCCCTACCTCGGTTTCTCGGCCGGCGCCATGATCGCTGCTGAACGCGCCCTCATCGGCGGCTGGCGTATCGGCGGCGTCGAGGTCACTCCGGAACACGTCTCGGAGGGCCTCGATGAAATCACCCTGGCCCAGGGGATCGGCCTGCTCGACGTCACGGTCGATGTGCATGCTGCCCAGTCCGGCAGCCTGTCCCGACTGATCGCGGCGACCGAGGCGGGCCTGATCGACGGCGGCCTCGCCATCGACGAGAATACCGTGCTCGTGGTCGGTGAGGGCGCCCTCGGCGTGCTCGGAGCCGGCAGCGTCTGGCGCATCAGTCAGTCCGACGGTGGCGTTCTCGTGAGCACCATCGGCGCCTGAGCGGCTCATGAA
Organism: Cryobacterium sp. Y57; assembly: GCF_002929505.1. Classification (GTDB taxonomy): domain Bacteria; phylum Actinomycetota; class Actinomycetes; order Actinomycetales; family Microbacteriaceae; genus Cryobacterium. Next base: position 103,673 of record NZ_PJJL01000063.1, on the reverse strand, counting down.
CCTCGATGCGCTCGCGGCAACCGGGCAGATCGACCCGGGCTGGGCGCGAGTGCTCGCTCCCGTGGCCGGCGATATGGCCCGGGTGGGTGATTTTTTGGCGAGCGAACGGGCGGCCGGCCACGTAGTGTTGCCCGCGCCGGAGCATCTGTTGCGCGCGTTTCAACAACCGTTCGACGCCGTACGGGTGCTCATTGTCGGGCAGGACCCGTACCCCACTCCGGGGCATCCGATCGGTTTGGCCTTCGCCGTCAACGCCGACGTGCGGCCGGTGCCGCGGAGCCTGGGCAACATCTACACCGAGCTCGGGGCCGACCTGGGCCTGCCGCGCCCCGAGCACGGTGACCTCTCGGCGTGGTCTGACCAGGGGGTATTGCTGCTCAACCGCGTGCTCAGCGTGCGGGCCGGTGCAGCCGGATCGCATCGTCGACACGGCTGGGAAAGCGTGACGGACCAGGCGATCCGTGCACTCGTGCAACGCAAGCATCCGCTCGTCGCCATCTTGTGGGGCCAGGATGCCGGTGCGCTTCGGCCCCTGCTCGGCGCTACCCCCGTCATCGCATCGGCGCACCCGAGCCCGCTCTCAGCCCGTCGCGGCTTTTTTGGTTCCCAGCCGTTCAGCGGCGCCAACCGGCTGCTCACCCTGCAGGGCGCGGCATCGGTGCAGTGGGCTCTTCCGGTAATCTGGAACCAACCAGAAAGGGGAGTGCCGGGTGCTTGAGGAAGAATACGAGCCTCGTCGTCGACTGCCCCGCCACCTGCGACCGGAAATCGCGGTCGAGGCGCCGTTCGAATACACGATGCGCGAGGTTCGAGCAACGGATCTGCCGCACATCCGCGAGATCTACAACTACTACGTCGCGAACAGTACCGTGACCTTTGACGAAGACGCGATGACGCTCGCCGAGTGGCGCGACAAGTTCTACTACCTGAACAAGCAGGGCATGCCGTTCATCGTCGCGGTCTCACCGGCCGGTCAAATTCTCGGGTACGCCCTGGTCAGCCCGTGGAAACAGAAGAAGGCGTTCCGGTTCACGGTGGAGAACTCGATCTACCTCGGCGCGGCATCGACGGGTAAGGGGCTTGGCCGCGAGCTGCTCGGCGAGCTGATCAAACGGTCTAAAGCGGCCGGTCTGAAGGAGATCATCGCCGTCATCGCCGACCAGGGAGCGGATGCCTCGATCAAGCTGCACCGCGACTTCGGCTTCGACGAGATCGGCCGCATGGGCAAGGTCGGGTTCAAGTTCGAGCGCTGGCTCGGCACGATTCTGCTGCAGAAAAGCCTGAAGTAGTGCAGTCGCGGGTGCGAGTACGTGCCCAGCGATGTGCGCGCCTGACCGCCACTGCCGACGCATGGCCAAGCGCGCAACCCGTGCGCTCGGGGACTTGTGTCGTTGGTTACCGTTCGACGTCGACCCATTCGTGGCCGAGGGCTTCCAATTCCCCGGTTCCGGCCGTGACTCGAGCGACGATCGCGGCGAGCCGCGTCGCGTCGTCATCGGCAATCTTCAGCACCGCGTCGAGCCCATACTGCGTACCCAAAATGAGCACTCCACGCTGGCGCAACTCGGCCTCGATGCGCCCGGCATCCGCGTGGGGCAGGGCGAGCGTGAACAATTCACGGCGTTCGCGCTCCACGACCAACCGCAGGGACTGGGCCGCGTCGATCGCCGTGAGAACGGCCTCGGAGTACGCGCGCACCAGACCGCCAGCACCGAGAAGGGTGCCACCGAAGTAGCGGGTGACGACGGCCACGCAGTCGACGAAACCTCGCCCGGACAGCGCCTCGAGCATGGGCCGCCCCGCGGTTCCCGATGGTTCACCGTCGTCATTTGAACGACGTACCTGATCGGGAGCACCGGATGACCCGAGCACGAATGCCGAGCAGTGGTGGCGAGCACCCCAGTGCGCCTTCCGTGCGTCATCGATCGCAGCGCGCGCCGCATCCTCTGTCTCGGTTCTAACCAGGCGGCACAGAAATCTGGATCGTTTTACTTCGATCTCGGCGTCGACACGGCTGCCGACGCCGCCGTGCAAAGTGAGATCGGGCATGCGTCCAGTCTCGCGTATTCGGATGATCGGCGCCCGGCGCAGCAGAAGAAGCGCCCGGGGCCGGGGTGCTAGTCGTCGGTTTTCTGCCAGGGCTCGAGGTCGTCACCTGGCGGCGCGCGGCGTGTTCATGCGCCCGACCGCGTTCAGCACGGCGCGCCGGGGGGAGATACTGACCATCCGGGCGAGCAGCGCGTTGCGCGCGCCGACCAGTACGACCGACGGCGTCACTGACCGGTCGAGAGCGGCGAAGGAGGCACGCATGACCTCGTCGACCGTCAGTGGCGTGCCCTTTTTATCGCCGCTGGCCTGGGCGATCTCGAAGAACTCGGTGTCGGCGGGACCCGGACAGATCGCAGTGACCTTGAGGCCGCTCGGGCGGGTCTCGTAGCTGACCGCCTCGGTGTAGCTGAGCACGTAGGCCTTGGTCGCCGCGTAGACAGCCATGCGCGGCACCGGCTGGAACGCCGCCGTGCTCGCCAGGTTCACCAGCGCTGCGGTGTGCGGATGCAGCGAGGCCGTCTCGACCAGATCGGGCAGAAAGGCATGGGTCAGCGCGGTCAGTGCGTGCACATTGAGGGCGACCTGCTCCGTCTCCCGTGCCTGGTCGGAGTCGAGAACCGTGCCGAAGGTAGCGAAGCCGGCGTTGTTGATGAGGGTGCCAATGGTGATCGCCCGCTCGCGCAGGTCGGAGACCAGCTCGGGGACGGCATCCGCTGCGCTGAGATCAAGCGGAATCACGGTGGAGACGGTGCCGTATTTCTCGGCCAGGTCGACCGCGAGCGCCTCCAGGCGGGCCTGACGGCGGGCGACCAGCACGAGATCCGCGCCGCGCTGGGCGAGCTCGTGCGCGTACCCGACACCGAGTCCGCTCGACGCTCCGGTGATGAGCGCGGTGGTGCCGATGGGATTGTACAAAGCGCTGGCCATGGCTTGAGGTTAGCCTCCCGAATCGAACATGACCAGAGGTGGCCGATCACCGGGCCCGGTCGAACTAGGCTCGGATCATGGCTGATCCACACGAACTGACCGCCCTGGAACAATGGCAGGCCCTGCAGCGGCGGGAGATCAGCCCGTGCGAGCTCACCGAGCACTACCTGGCCCGCATCGAGAAATTCAATCCAACGCTCGGCGCCTTCGTCACCGTGACCGCGGATGCCGCCCGGGCCCGGGCCCGCTTCGTTGAAGAGCAGATACCGCGCACCGTGCCGCTGTGGGGCCTCCCCTTCGCCGACAAAGACCTCAACCAGCGTGCAGGGGTGCACGCCGGGTTCGGGTCGCGCCTGTTCGCCGACTATGTGCCCGACCGGTCCGACGATCTGGTGCAGGCACTCGATGACGCCGGGGGAGTCAGCCTCGGTAAAACCAACACGCCCGAATTCGGGCTCGCCTCGTACACCGAAAGCCTGGCTTCCCCGCCCGCCCGCACCCCGTGGAACCTCGCGCTCGGTGCCGGCGGATCCAGCGGCGGCGCCGCTGTTGCGGTCGCAGCGCGCTTGCTCCCGTTCGCGCCGGGCTCCGACGGCGGCGGGTCAATCCGCATTCCGGCGGCCGCCTGCGGCCTCGTCGGCCTCAAGCCCAGTCGCGGGCGTGTGCCTGCCGCTTCCGGCATCGACAAGCTCGCCGGCCTCTCTGTGGGTGGCCCGCTCGCTCGCACTGTAGCGGATGCCGCCCTCCTGCTCGATGCCATGATCGCGCCCCGGGACAGTCACCCCAACCATTACTACGCACTGCGGGCCCCCGATGATCAGACGCCGCTGCTGGCAGCGGCTGTGCGGGGCGAGGGCCGGTTTCAGCTCGGCGTCATGACGACCTCGGCCTGGGACAACGACTACTCCATCGAAATCGCCCCCGAAGCGCAGGAGGCGCTCGACTTGGCCGTCGCCGGATTCGCCGCGCTGCACCACGGCCTCGAAGAGACGGCGCTTGTGCCCGACCCGAGCTACGGGCCGGCGTTTCGCACCATCTGGCAGGCTGGCGCGGCGAGTATCCCGGCCGAGACCGAGGCCGACATCGCCCTGCTCGAACCGTTGACCCAGTGGCTGCTCGCCCGGGGCCGAAATCTCAGCGCGCGCAACCTTGGTGAGGCGCTCGCCGCGCTGACCGCGTTCGAGCGGTCGTTCATTCAGCAACTGTCGAAATTCGATGCCGTGCTGACCCCGGCCATGGCCCTGACCCCGCGGCCGGTCGGATGGTACGACGCGCACGACGCGGAGGCGAACTTCGCCCAGCAGGTGCAGTACACGCCGTTCACCTCGATGATCAACGTGAGCGGACTGCCGGCGATCGTGCTTCCGGTGCACCAAACCGAGAACGGCCTGCCGATGGGGGTGCAGCTCATCGGCCGGCCGGGCGGCGAGGCCACGCTGCTCGCGCTCGGCGCGCAACTGGAGCGGCGCATCCGCTGGCAGGAGCGAATACCGCCCGAGCCGGCGTCAACCTACTGACGCGTCGCCACCGGGTTGGACGGCCACCAGAACCGGTCATCGAACAGAAAGACCAGGGCCGGCACGAGCACGGTGCGCACGACCAGGGTGTCCAGCAACACGCCGATGCAGACGATCACACCGATCTGGGTAAGAGCAACAACAGGGAGCACCCCGAGCACGGCGAACACGGCGGCGATCAAAATGCCGGCGCTCGTGATCACGGCGCCGGTCGAGGACAGCGCCCGTACCATTCCCTCGCGGGTGCCGTAGCGCCGCGCCTCTTCGCGGGCACGCGTCGTCAGGAAGATGTTGTAGTCCACGCCGAGCGCCACCAGGAACAGGAACGCAAACAAAACGACGTTGGTGTCGAATGCGGCAAATCCGAGCAGGTTGTGAAAGATCAGGTTGGAAGCGCCCAGGCTGGCGAAGAAGGTGGCGAGCACCGTGGCAATGAGCAGTACCGGTGCCACGATCGAGCGCAGTAACAGCGCCAGAATCAGAAAGACGATGCCGAGGATCAGCGGCAGGATCAGACGCTGATCGCGCTCGGCGCTGGTCTTCGTGTCGAGCGCCGTGGCGTCGCTGCCACCGACCAGTGATTGCGAAACGGCGCCGGGGGCATCCGCTATATCGGTGCGCAGGGCGGCGATGGTCGCGAACGTTGCGTCGCTGCCCGGTTCACTGTCGAGCGTGACGTCGATGCGGGTCAGGCCGCCGGCGTTCTCACCGGCGACCGCCGCAGAAACTCCGGGGGTGGCCAGAGCGACCGCCACGGTGTCAGCGGATGCCGTTTCCGGCGCCAACACAACGGTTTGGCTGGTCAGCCCCGCCGAAAACGACGCGTCCACGATGCGCTGCGCAACGACCGATTCCGGGTTGCCGAGCAGTTGGTCGGCCTGGGACAGCCCGACCGCGGCGCCGTTCAGCCCGAAAGCGAGAGCGCCGATCGCCAGAACCGAGACGACCGTGATGATCACCGGGTGCTGGGACACGCCCCGGCCGAGCCGTGTCCAGAAACCGGTGCGCGTTGGCGCTGTCTGAGCCTGCACGCGCGGAATGAACGGCCAGAACAGGCCGCGACCGCACACCACGAGGGCTGCCGGCAGCACGAGCAGGGCGAACAGGATGGCGATGATCACGCCGATGGCGCACGCAATACCGAGGGCCCGGTTGCCGGCGAGTTCCGCGAACACCAAGGTGAGAAGGCTCAGCGCGACCGTGCCGCCGCTGGCCGCGATGGCCGGGCCGGCGCTCGTCACTGCGGTACGCATCGCTACGTTGCGATTCTCGGTATGCAGCAATTCTTCGCGGTAGCGCGCCACGAGCAGCAGGGCGTAGTTGGTGCCGGCGCCGAACACGAGCACGGAGAGAATTCCTGAGATCGAGGCATCGAGGGCGAAACCGAGCGGTTCGGCCAGCGCGCTGGCTACCTTGCCGGCCAGGCCGTCGGCGAGGCCGACCACGACGAGCGGCACGATCCACAGTACTGGGCTGCGATAGGTCACGATGAGCAGCACCGCGACGACGATCACGGTCACCAGCAGCAGGCGAAAGTCGGCTCCGGCGAAGGCATTGGTGATGTCGGCCTGAAAACCGACTGGCCCGGTGACGTAGGCGGTCAGCCCTCCGGGCAGCGCGGTCGACGCCAGAGAACGGATAGCGGTGGCCGTCTTCTCAATATCGGCCGTCGCCCCGAGGGCCTGTAATGGCACCACGCTCAGTGCAGCCTGACCGTCGTCGCTGAAGAGCGGCGTTGCCGCGCGCGGGGCGATCGACGCGGCACCGAGCTGCGCTGCCGCGGCGGTGATTGCCGCCTTGTCGGCCGCGGTCAGGCCGGCGCCGTCCCGGGACCAAACCACGATCGCAGCGGTCTGATCGGCGGAAGGAAACGTGGTGAGCAGCTCGGTGACCCGGGCGGCCTGGCTGCTTTCCGGCAACCCCGCGGCTGGAAAATCTGCGGAGTCATTGGCCGGAAGCAGGGTGAACAGTAATCCCACGGCAACGATTGTTCCGAGCAACACCGCCCAGGCGGTGCGTTTGCCGGAGATAAAGCGGGTGATCGCGAGCACTGTTCCTCCCAGAATGTCACTGATCGCTATCCTAGCTAGCTAAACGAGTGCACAATTGTTTTGAATTACTCAAAACAAAATGCTAGGCTCGGAGCATGTCGACACCCGAATTGAGCTACGGCGCAGACGAACGCCCGGCTGTAGCCGACGCCGGGTTGCTCGAGGGCGGTATCCGCTCGGCTGGACTCAAGGTGACCGCACCGCGTCTGGCCGTGCTGCGGGCCCTCGCCGAGCGGTCGCACGCCACCGCCGATGCACTGTTCGGCGCTGTGCGCGAAGAACTGCCGGGCACGTCACTCCAGGCGGTCTATGGAGTGCTGGCCTCGTTCACCACCGCAGGGATTGTACGCAAAATCGAACCGGCCGGCTCGCCAGCACTGTTCGAACGCCGGGTCGGTGACAATCACCACCACATCGTCTGCACCCGCTGCGGCGTAGTGCACGACGTGGACTGCGCCGTCGGTCACTCTCCCTGCCTCACTCCGGCGGATGCGCTCGGCTTCGACGTGCGCGCCGCCGAGGTCATCTACTGGGGCCTCTGCGCCCAGTGCCAATTCGAAACCGCTCTCCCCTAGCTTTCCACCGTCAACGACGCGTTGCTGATCCACCCTCAAGGAGCACTATGACTATCAAGCCCACTACTGACCAGACGGGAACGCCCGTCGCGAGCGACGCGCACTCCCTCACCACTGGCGCCGACGGCGTCATCGCGCTGCACGACCGCTACCTAGTCGAGAAGCTCGCCCAGTTCAACCGCGAGCGCATTCCGGAGCGCATCGTGCACGCCAAGGGCGGCGGAGCGCACGGCGAGTTCGTCGTCACCGGCGACGTCTCGAAGTACACCCGCGCGGCCGTGTTCCAGCCGGGCACGGTCACGCCGACCCTGCAGCGTTTCTCCAGCGTCGCCGGCGAGCAGGGCAGTCCGGACACCTGGCGCGACGTGCGCGGTTTCTCGGTCAAGTTCTACACGACCGAGGGCAACTACGACATCGTCGGCAATAATACCCCGGTATTCTTCGTCCGCGACGGCATCAAGTTTCCCGACTTCATCCACTCGCAGAAGCGCCTGCCGGGCACGGGCCTGCGCGATGCGACCATGCAGTGGGACTTCTGGACGTTGTCTCCGGAGTCAGCCCACCAGGTCACCTACCTCATGGGTGACCGCGGCCTGCCGCGCTCGTGGCGTGAGATGCCGGGCTTCGGTTCGCACACCTACCAGTGGATCAACGCCGCGGGCGAGCGTTTCTGGGTGAAGTACCACTTCGAATCCAACCAGGGCAACGTCGAGATGGAAGGGTCAGAGGCCGAACTCCTCGCCGGAGCGGATGCCGACTACTACCGTCGGGACCTGTCCGACGCGATCGCCGCCGGCAACTTCCCGTCGTGGAACGTGTCTGTGCAGGTCATGCCGTACGAACAGGGCAAAACCTACCGGTTCAACCCGTTTGACGTGACCAAGGTCTGGCCGCACGCCGACTTCCCGCTGATCCCGGTCGGCACCCACACCCTCAACCGCAACCCGGAGAACTTCTTCGCTGAGATCGAGCAGGCGGCGTTCTCGCCGGCCAACTTCGTGCCCGGCATTGCGGCGAGCCCCGACAAGATGCTCATGGCGCGTATCTTCTCCTACCCAGACGCTCAGCGCTACCGCGTGGGCACCAACTACGCGCAGCTGCCGATCAATGCTCCCAAGAGCCCGCTCAACAACTACTCACAGGATGGCTCGCAGCGCCACCACTTCAACGCACCGAGCGTACCGAACTACGCGCCGAACTCCCTCGGTGGCCCCGTCGCCGACCCGGCGGCTGCCGGTGAGGGCGCGTGGGAGGACGACGGGACTCTGCTGCGTGCCGCGGCGACCCTGCGCAGCGAGGACAGCGACTTCGGCCAGGCCGGAACGCTCTACCGCGAGGTCTACGACGATGGCGCCAAAGCGCGTCTTCTCGACACCATCACCGGTGCCATCAGCGGCGTGACCCGCCCCGAGGTCACCGAGCGGGCAATCTGGTACTGGACCAGCGTTGACGCCGACCTCGGCGCCAAGCTGCGCGCTAACCTCGCCGTTTTCGCCGAGGCGGCAGCGGTCGATGCGGCATACGTCGCCGGCCAGTAGAAGCACCCGCACGAATAGAAACCGCCCGGCCTGATTGCAGGCCGGGCGGTTTTGTGTGTGTTTTGCTCGCGAGGGGGCGTACATCGACTATCGGGGGCTGGCTCTGGTCGGTGGGTGAACGTCACGCGAGGGATGGCTGGCCGCCGCGGCGGCCAGCCGCTGCTCTAACGCAGGTAGCCACCTTTTTTCAGGCCGGCCTCGATCTCAAAACGGTTCTTCAGCGGATTGCGCCCCGCTACCGCGTACAGCAGCGGAAAGACCATGCCGAACCGTTGCCACTGACGTTTGTGCACGGCTTCATGCTCGAGCACACCGGCTGCGACGTTCTGGTTGGTGAGGTAGCAGCCGCCAACGCAGGAGCCGCCGCGACCGAAGGTCCATCGTGGCATGCCGCGGAACACGAACAACCCTGCCCTCTTCTCGACCCGCCCGGTGCTCCAGATCGACCCCCAGACCAGCCCGACTGCAGTGGCGTAGAGGTAGCCTGCCCGGCTCACCGGTGAATCAAAGAGGATGCCACGCATGCCTTACCGTGAAGTCTCGTCGGTGAATCCCGGGCGTCCGTAGGCTTCGAGCAGGCGCAGCCACACTTCGCTGAGGGTGGGAAAACTTGGTACCGCGTGCCACAAGCGGTTGAGGGGAACTTCGCCGACAATCGCGACCGTGGCCGAGTGCAGCAGCTCGGCGACGTCTTGGCCAACGAAGGTAACGCCGAGGAGGACTTCCCGGTCGAGATCGACTATCGCTCGGGCCTTGCCGACGTAGCCGACCGCGAGTACCGAGGCGCCACCCAGGTTGGCGAGGTCGTAATCCAGTATGCGGATGCGATATCCCGCCTTCACGGCGGACGCTGCGGTCAGCCCCACCGAGGCAACCTCCGGGTCGGTAAAGGTCACCTGCGGAACGGCGGCGTGGTCGGCCGTTGCCACGTGCGCGCCCCAGGGCACATCATCGACCGGGGTGCCGGCTGCACGGGTCACGATCGCGTCGCCGGCCGCGCGGGCCTGATATTTGCCCTGGTGTGTGAGGAGTGCCCGGTGGTTGACGTCGCCGGTGGCATAGAGCCAGTCGCCGGCCAGCGCGGGGGAGTCGCCCTGCACGAGCAGCGAGTCGTCGACCACGAGCCAGTCACCCGGGTTGAGACCGACCGTGCCGAGGCCGAGGTCGTGGGTGTGCGCGGTGCGACCGATGGCCACGAGCACCTGGTCGGCCGCAACGGTGGTGCCGTCATCGAGCGTGAGCGTGACCGTACCGGTTTCATCCCGGCGCGCTGTCGTGGTGGACGGGCCGACGAGTACGGTCACCCCATTCTCCTCGAGCGCGGCGGTGATGAGTTCGCCCGCAAAGGGTTCCTGCTTGCCGAGCAGCGCGCTGCGGGCGATCACGGTCACCGTCGAGCCGAGCGAAGAGTACGCGGCGGCCATCTCGGCGGCGACGACGCCGCCGCCGATCACGGCGAGACGCTCCGGAATCTGCTGGGCGCTTGTCGCATCGCGGCTGGTCCAGGGCTCGATCTCTTTCAGACCGTCAATGTCGGGCAGCAATGCCGCCGACCCCGTGCTGACGACGACCGCATGGGTGGCGGTCAAAACGGTGACCGCGCCATCCGGTGCGGTCACGGTGACCTCTTTGACTCCAGTGAGACGGGCATGGCCACGCACGAGGCCGATGCCAGCCGACTCCAGCCATTGTGCCTGGCCGTCGTCTTTCCAGTTGCTCGTGATGGAGTCGCGTTGCTTGAGGGTCGCCCGCACGTCGATGCTTCCCGTGACGGCCTCGGCGGCGCCCGGAACCCGGCGGGCGGCAGCGAGGGCGGCGCCGCTGCGCAGCAGCACTTTGGACGGCATGCAGGCCCAATACGAACACTCGCCGCCGACCAGATCGCTCTCGACGAGGACCGTGCGCAGTCCGCCCTGGGCGGTGCGGTCGGCGACGTTCTCCCCGACGGCTCCGCCGCCGATGACGATGACGTCGTAGTTCTGACTCGACATTGAATCTCCTTGATTCGGGGTGTACCGGCCTGGTGACGAAAAACCGACCACGGCTGCTCGGGCTGGTGGTCGCTGGCCGAGACGTGGAGAGCTTGAATCAGTGCAGCTTACCCTGACGTTCTTACTCAGTGTGCGAGTTTATTTGAGACATCGCCACCTGCCGCAAACTCTCCACGTGCGCTGAATGCCGGTTGACGTATCGGCAAGCCAGCCCCGCCGGCATTATCCGATGCAGAACGCCGGCGGGCTGTTGTCGTTGACAAGCCCATCAAGACCGATGGCGTTGGGCGAAAAGCTATCGTCGTGCACGCGGAAGCAGAATGGGGCTGGAATCAGGCCATCTGGCTTGCAACGAGCGCTGTGACCCCGGGCCCACCTTATGAACGCGGGCCCGGTTTATAAGCTGGGCCCGCGTTCCGGGCCCAGGCCCCGTCCACGCGTGAGGGGGCGTGGGGTACTAGCGGCCGAGGAAGACGGCGGGGAGCCGGGTCAGGAACGACTGCATTCCGATGCGGGAGTCTTCGGTGGCTACCAGACGGGCGAGAGCCGGCTGCAGTGCTGCTTCAGCAGATGCCGGACCGCTCCGCTGGGCCAGGCGCGCGTTGGCCAGGGTGGCTTGGATGGCGAGCGGGGCCTGGGCCGCGATCTTCTCAGCGAGCTCCTGCGCCCGGTCGAACTGGGCGCCGTCGGGCACGATTTCCTGCACCAGGCCGAGGCGGTGCGCTTCGGCGGCATCGAACAGGTCGCCGGTGAGCAGCCAGCGCATGGCATTGCCCCAGCCGGCTGCACGCGGAAACCGAATCGTCGCGCCCCCGAACGGCAGAATGCCCCTGGCGACCTCGATCTGACCGAACCGAGTCGATTCGGCGGCGACCACGATGTCGCTCGCCAGCATCAGCTCGATGCCGAGGGTGAGGCAGGTGCCCTGCACAGCGATGACGACCGGTTTGCTGAGGGAGTGGCCATCTACCTGCCACGGGTTGATGCCGCCCTCCGGTACCATTTCGAGCCCGTTCGGGCCGAGTCTTGGGCCGATATCGGCGAGGTCGAGTCCGGCCGTGAAGTGCTCCCCGACCGCGTAGACCAGGCCGACACGCAGCTCGGGGTCGCGGTCGAGCTCACCGTAAGCGAGCGCGAGCTGCTGTAACAGCGAGAAATCGGCGGCATTGCGTTTTTCGGGCCGGTTGAGCCCGATCAGCAGAATGTGGCCGCGACGCTCGGTGAGAATGCGGGGCTCGTCGGTCATGGGACCTCCATTGATACAGGTGACGTTGCAGGCGGACGTGGTCAGCGGTTTCTCTGTGGCCGGCGCGGGGCGCAGTGGCGGGGCATCCAGCTAGCGGGTGAGAGCGCCGATGATGCGCAGAATACTCGGCAGGTCATCGGTCGCCGCCGCCGGGGACGCGGGCGCGAACCCGGTGATGGTCGCGCCGGCGAGGGCGAAGTTGGCACGCAGGGCGGTGATCGCGCCGCCGAGATCAGCCACGCTCAGCCCGAACGGAATGAGATCACTGAGGCCATCGAGCGACGAAGGATCGAGCACGTCAAGGTCGATGTGCACGAAAACGTGCGTGGCGCCGATTGCCGCAACCGCCGCGATGAGCGCGGCGGGGTCAGCCAGCTCGGAGCACGACACGCTCACCAGGCCGTGCTCGTTCAGCAGAACGTCCTCGGCATCGTCGATGTCACGAATGCCGGCGAGAACGACGTTCTGCAGCCGCACGCTGCTCGCGGCGGCCAGCTCGAGTTCGGCCGGCCCTTCGCCGCTGATCGCGCGCAAGACCATGCCGCAAAATCCGCCCGACGGCGAGGATTCCGGCGTGTGCAGGTCGGGGTGGGCGTCAAACCACACCACGGCCAGATCGCCCGGATGCGTGCGCGCCGCGTGTTCGACCGCGGCCAACGCGATGCCGCAGTCGCCCCCGATCGAGAGGGCCCAATCGGTGGTGTCCTTCAAGATCCTGGTGTGTCGTTCGCGTACCTGTTGGATCGCTGAGAACCGACGCACGCCGGTATCGAGCGAATCACCGGCCTCGACCGGCACATCCACCAGGCGCGTGGCCGAAAAGGGGAGGTCGCCCTGGATAGCCGCCGCCCCGTCGATCAGGCGCATTGCGCGCGGAGAAGTCGAACCCTGCCACTGCGGTACTACAACGAAGGTGGGAGCCATACCTCAGTATGGCCCAGCGACCGTGCAGGCAGCATCCGCTTCGCCGACAACAAATTTCTTGCGGCCGACCGGGGAACGAATGCCGCCCTGCCGTCACTCGACGAATGTGCCGGGTGCACACCGGGCCGGCACGACTGGCACGTGTCGAATGCGCCGGCCTAACCCTCGATGGCGGCGGTGTTGCCGGCCTTCAGAGCGGCGAGGCGGGCATCCACTTCGGTGAGTTCGCCGAGATCGTCGAGGCTTTCGAACTGTGCATCGAGGCTGGATGCGGCGAGTTCCTGGGCGCCGCGTACGCGGGCCTCCTCGCGCCGGATCTTGTCTTCGAAGCGGTTGACCTCGCTGGTCGGGTCCATCATGTCGATGCTCTTGACGGCGTCCATCACCTGTACCTGCGCTTTGGCGGTCTTGGAGCGCGCGATCAGCTCAGCGCGCTTGTTGGTGAGCTGCACCAGCTTTTCTTTCATGGCGTTCAGGCCGGTCTTGAGCTGGTTGACGACGGCGGTCTGCGCCTGAATCTGTGGTTCGGCGGTCTTGACCTCCTTTTCGGAGGTGAGCTGTCGACCGAGCGCGACCTTGGCGAGGTTGTCGAACTTGTCGGCGTCGGCAGCGTTGCCGACCAGGCGCAGCTCGTCGGCCTTGCGGCTCGCAGCGAGGGCCTTGTCGCCCCACTCCACGGCGGCTTCCTGGTCTTCACGGTGGTCATCTTCGAGCAGACGCAGGTTGCCGATGGTCTCGGCAATCGCGCTTTCGGCATCGGAGATGCTGCCCGAGAAGTCGCGCACCATCTGGTCAAGCATTTTGGCCGGGTCTTCCGCCGAGTCCAGGATGGCGTTGATGTTCGCCTTCGCAAGCTGGGAGATACGGCCGAAGATGGACTGCTTGGTCATTCGGAGGTCCTTTCACAAAGAGTGGCCCTGGCCGAAGGATTCCGCCAGAGAAGTGCGTGTCTGTTGCAAAGTTTAGGGTGACCGGTAGACGCGAGTCTGGGAACCTCCAAAAATCTGCCTGAGGCCGATGTTGCCCCGTGTTACAGGACCGCTCGCACACTCGACGCGCGCCGCCCAAGATGGGATGAACGCGGCCTTGGTTGAGCGCAGCGCAATCGACACCGACGGGAGCCCCGCATGAACGAAGAACTCACGAACCGCATGCTCGCCGTCGTCGAGGTCACGACCGCGCGTCCTGACCGGCCCGGTTACCACGCCAAGGTGCAGGTGCTCAACTCTCGCGTCGTCGCTGAAGCCACAGCAGGTGGCTGGTCTGTCACCCGCGTCGCCGCCGCCGACGTCACCCCCGCCGAACTGTTGCGCCGTACCGTGGATGCCGACGCTGTCGTCATCGTCGGCGGCGAAGATATCTCCCCCAGCTACTACGGCGGCACAACCGGTTATGAGGGCGAGACGGTGCACTTTGCTTCCGCAGACGAGGGCCAGATCGCTCTCGTGCAGCGTGCGCTCGCGCTCGGCACACCGTTGCTGGGCATCTGCCGCGGCCTGCAGATCATCAATGTCGCCCTCGGCGGCACTCTGGTGCAGCACATCGACGACGGTATTCACAAGAACATCGACGTGCCGATCGACCAGATCCTTTCTACCCACGACGTCACGCTGGCCACAGGCAGCACGATCGCGACCTTCCTCGGCGGGGTGGACATCTCGGTGCAGAGCGCCCACCACCAGATCGTCGATGGTCTCGGCGCCGGGCTGGTGGCCGCTGCCCACGCCCCGGACGGCCTGATCGAAGCGCTGGAGCACGGGAGCGCTCCGATCGTTGGTGTGCAGTGGCACCCCGAAGCGCCCGATTCCCCGGCCGACCAGCTGGCTCTGCTCCTGGCCGGACTGACCGCTCAGCACGACGCCCGCACGCGGGTCGAGGCCCGAGTCACGAGCGCCCTGGCCGCTTAGCCGCGCGACGGGCTAGAGAACGGCGGCGGCGAACGTGGCATCGAGGGCCGCCGCGAGATCGGCCACCAGGTCAATGGTGTCTTCGAGGCCCACCGAGAAGCGGAGGTGCCCGAATTCGCGAAACGGTGCCGGGTACGCCGCGACGCGCGGCCCGGAGTTGTCGACGTGCACGATGAGTGACTCATCGTGCCCGAGCGACACGGCCGACGTGATCACGCGCAGGTTCGCGACGAACCGGTTCTGCGTCGCCTTGTCGCCAGTGACGGCGAAGGCGAGCACCCCGCCGAAACCCTGCGGGAGCTGCCGCAGGGCCACGGCGTGCTGCGGATGCGAGGCCAACCCCGGGTAGGCGACGTATGCGATCCGCGGATCGGCCTCGAGAAAACGGGCGATGGCGAGCGCTGACTCGCAGTGCTGCCGGATGCGCAGCGGGAGCGTAACCGAGCCGCGCATGATCAGCCAGGCGTTGAACGGGCTGATCACACCGCCCACGTCGACCATCGCGTCAACCTTGATCCGGCGAATCAGCGCCGCGCTGCCGATGACGGCGCCACCCATCGCGTCGCCGTGCCCGTTGATGTACTTTGTCAACGAGTGCACGACAAGGTCGGCTCCGTGCTCGAGGGGGCGAAACAGCGGTGGCGGCGTGAACGTGTTGTCGATCGACAGCAGCGCGCCGGCTTCGTGCGCGATCTGTGCGACGCCCGCGACATCCGTCACCGCGGTCGTGGGGTTGCCGACCGTCTCAATGTGAATCAGACGCGTCGTAGAGCGGATGGCGGACCGCACTGCAGCCAGGTCCGTCGCGTCCACAAAGGTGGCCTTGATTCCGTATTTGTCGGGCAGAAGTTCGGTGAAGAGCCGATACGAGGCCTCGTAGGTGACGTTGGCGACGACAACGTGGTCGCCGGTCTTGAGCAGTGTGAAGAACACGGCGTGCAGGGCGGCGACACCGCTGGCTAAGACCACGGCGTCTTCGCCGCGCTCGAGCACGGCGAGCTTGTGCTGCAGGCCCTGCTGATTTGTGCCGGTGTTGCGGGTGTAGAGACCAGGTGTCGCGCCCGACCAGCTCATCATCGATGGGTCGTCGGGCAGAGCGTATGAATTGGCCATCACGATCGGTGTGCGGAGCGCCCCCGAGCCGACATCGATCGCGTTGCCGGCGTGGACTGACTGGGTCTGAAAGCCCAGCGTGGCCGGATCATGCTTGTCCGGCCGTGGTTCCGGGTTTGAGGCGGGGATCGGTTCGGTGCGAGAGGTCATCCTTCCACGCTAGACCGGCCGCCGCGTCCAACATCAAACGTTACGAGTCGGGGGTGACCACCTGGCCGGAAGGGACTACGAAAAAGCCCCGACACTTCTCGCCTGGGGGAGGTGAGAAATATGCCGGGGCCAATCGTTGGAGTGGGGGAACTCCGTATATAACGGTACGGGGATGGCCTGAGAAGAGGCTGATAAAAACCGATTGCGGAGTCTATCCCCAGTACGCGGCCGGTGCCTCCCGGTCGGTCGGTTTGTTATGTACCCGTTGTAACCGCTGCTCGACCGAGTTACTTGCTCGGGGCGCACGTGGGTGGTCGGGGGCCGCGTTAAATCAGACGAGGCGGTGCAGTCCCGGCAATTCGGGAGCACCGCCTTGTCTGCGTTACCGACGGCAGCACGTGACGGGTGAGTCAATGGCATCGGTCGGGGAAAGGAATGGGTTTAGGCGGCCTGATGTTTGTCGGCGCCAGCTGCGGTCGTGGAGTGCGCCCAGGCGAGCAACTCAGCCTGCGCGCGTCGACGGCTCGCGGCGGTCTGCTTGGGCGGTACTGGAACGTTCATTCGGGAGCCGGGGCAATCCTTGGTTGAGTTGGCCAGCGAGTGATAGGTCGCGAATCGGGTATCCGACGTGATCCACACCATCTGCTCGCATTCTGGGCACTCTGTCTGCAACATTTTCACGATTGTCCGTTCCATCGCCGACTCGGGTAATCGGTTCGATAACTTCAATCTAGTGGGGATAGACAAGTCAATGTCCTCCCCATTCGTGGGACAGAAAAATACGCTAAACGGTGGTATTTTATAGCCAGGTTAGCGACCGGCCGCGTAGCCCTGCGTGCCGGGTGCATCCGCCGCCGCCTGCAGCAGCCTGCTCCGCGGTTCGCGATTGACCGCTGAGATGCGCCCGAGCGCCCCGTCGCCGGCCTGCGTGATCCGGTAGCCGCGCCCTTCCCGCTCGGCGATGACCGTTTCGCCGAGCCGATCCTCGACTACGGCGCTGCCGGGTTCCCCGGTACGCGGCCAGAACGAGCCCCGGAAACGAGGTGCTGTGAAAGGCGGGCGCATCGATCGCCTGCTGCGGAGTGCACCCGCCGACGATCGTGCGCAGCAGATACAGCACTGCCACTGGTCCTGCTGGTCACCGCCGGTGGAGCCGAGCGCCGCCACCGTCTGCCCGTCCTTCAACGCGAGCGTCGGGGTGAGGGTCGTGCGGGCGCCTGACTCAGCCTCGGTGCGGGCGGGTGCATCGACCGTTGGTTCGCCGACTGCAGCGGATGCCTCCGCACCCTGCTGCGGCCGCGTCGAAGGCGTTGCCGCCCCGTTCGAGCACGGCCTGAGCGCAGGCCGTAGCGAGCCAATGCGTAGAGGCGGTCATTTCGAAGGTTCCCCGCAGGGTCGGACGGGTGGTGAAGACGTTCGGTGCGGTCTAGGTCACTTCCCCACCCTCGCACGAGCGGTGGCAGGGTGCGCCCGTGGAGCCCCCCGAGAATCGTTGCGGCGTGATCGGATGCTGACGGCCGGATGTATTGGAGTATCTGCCTCGAATCGGCTCGATTCATGCGATGATCAGGCCAAGAGTGTGCGGTCCTGTCGTCGCAGGCTATGTTCAGGATCTACACCCGACGGCTGCGCATACCCGAGACGAGGGAAGACAATAAATGAACTTTGACTGGGAATTCAACGGATTGCCGCTGCACGTGCTCATCGTGCACGCGGTCGTGATCGTGGTGCCGTTGGCCGCGCTGTGCGCGGTGCTCACGGCGTTCTGGCCGGCGGTTCGGCGGCGGCTGGGCATCGTGACGCCGCTCAGCGCCCTCGCCGCGCTCGTGTTGGTTCCCCTCGCGGTGCAGGCGGGCGAATGGTTGCAGTCCCGCCTCGTCACCATCACGCCATTGCTCGGTGCGCACACGTCCCTGGGTGAAACCTTGCTGCCGTGGGTGATCGCTCTGTTCCTCGTGGCTGCGCTGCAATGGGGCTGGTATTGCTATATCAACGGTGACGGTGCCCGTTCCGCATCCGTTCTGCGGAGCCGTACCGGGCGCTTGATTGCCACCGTCATTATCGATCTCGTGGTTGTGGTGAGCGCGGTCGGAGCGGTGGTCACCGTGGCGCTCATTGGAGAGTCGGGATCACGGGCAGTCTGGACCGGCCTCTTCACCTCGTAGGGTGCCGCACACAAGTGCGGCACCCCGGCCTCGTCTGCTGGTCAGACGCGACGCCTGGGCGGCTGAGGTTTCTGCACAGCCAGTTCGCCCCCCACTCGTCCGCCGAACGGACGGCCGTGGTCGGCGAACTCCTCACGAAAGTAACCCATCCGCCACGGGCCCATTTCAAGTCGTGAACCGGTGCGCAAAATCTGCCCGTTGCGACTGCTGCGACCGTCGTCGGACGGTCGAGAGCTGGCCGCGACATCACCGGTGGCGAATAGACGGTATTCGTCGTTGTCATCGTGGCGGATCTCGGCGTGCAAGGGTTTCAATCCCGGCAATTGCAGGTCGGCCTCAGGCGAGGAACCGATCGTCGTGATGCCCGGCAGCAGATCGAATTCACGGGGCATCTGCCCGTTCCAGTTCTGTGACCCGACGACGAAAATGAGGCGAGGACGCCCGCTGCCGGGCGTGTAGTGAGTCGTCGTGACGCGGCGGCGATTGCGCCGGTCGAAGGTCGGAACGAGCGGGAACACGGTCGATGGCGGAAGTGGAATCGCCACGGGCATCCGGGCCTGTCCCCGAATTCGCGCTTGTACCAGCGGGCCCAAAGCGGTGCGGGACCCGAGTACGATGTTGGGCGACCGCGTTACCAGACGTTGCGTGACGGATGCCTGCACGTCGCCCAGCCGGGCGATCAGCCCGACGGGACCGGTGATGGAGACGGTCAGACCACGACTGGCCAACTCGGAGGCGATCGTGCGTAACGGTTCCAGATTGAGTGCTCGGCCCTGCACAAACATTTCGGGGTTGCTCGTAAAGACAGTGATTTCCGTACCGTCGGCCGTTACCGTGCCGTGCATGGCATCCTCTGCCCCGAAGGAATCACCGAATTCTGAACCGGTCGAGTCCGTATCAGGATGAGCTTTCGAAGCGCCGGCGGCTCCGGTGGGCTCCACCAGGGAGAAGCTGAGATCAAAGTTCAGCTTGACGCGGGACGGTGTCCGTTGTGTGGCCGATACTTTTGAGTTTCCGGTTGAGGAGCCCGCAGAGGCGTTCACACTAGCTCCGGAAGGGGTCGGAGCCGGCTGTCTTCTCGTCGCTGGTCGTGACGCGCAGGGTGCCGTTGAATTTCCACACTGCTCGCGGGGCGTCGGGGCCGATGTCGCGGGGAACCTCGACGACCATATCAACGAAACTGTAGTTGATAGCGGCACCCTTGCCCGTAAGGTACGACCACATCTCCTGGCCGAGGTCGGTCCAGTCTGTGATGGTGCGCTCCGTGTTGTCAGGGGTGCTTTCGACATTACCCAGGTACGTCTGTCGTTCGGTCACGGTAGGTTCCTTTTCGCTCGCAGGAAAAATGTTGCCGGTACCGGTAGCTGCGCCGGTCACGAGGATAAACCCCGAGATTTCCTACTTTAGCTACCTAGTTGTGCGGCGTAAAGGATTCCACGCAAACGGGAACGGGTATCACTCGGCGTCGAGGTCGGTCTCGAGAATCTTGACGAGAGAGTCAAGAGCCTCGTCGGCGCCGTCGCCCTCTGCTCGCAGTACCACGGTGTCGCCGTTGGAGGCGCCCAGGCTCATGATCGAGAGAATACTCGAAGCATCCATGGCGTCGTCGACCGGTTCGCCGGCCATGGAAATGGTGACCTCGATGGGTAACTCGCCAACGGCGGCGACGAAAATACCAGCCGGGCGGGCGTGCAGTCCGACACGACTGGCAATGACGGCGGTTCGTTCAGACATGGGATTCTCCTGAGTTGGCGTGTGAAAAGTCGGCGGGATGAAAAGGGTTCGACGGGTTAGAGACCCAGCGTATTGAGTATGGGTAGTTTCTCGCGAACCAAACGACGCGCGTCCGTTGCCGAGTGCGCCGTCAACGCCAGCTTGGCGAGCTGCTGTGCCTCGGGGAGAGTCACACTCGCGAGTACCGCGGCGACGGACGATAGTGCCCGCGCGGTCATCGACAGTGTGGCCACACCGAGTCCAACGAGTACGACTGCCAGGGCGGGATCGGCTGCGGCCTCGCCGCAGACACCGACCGGTTTGTCGTGCCCTTCGTCACGCGAGCCGTTCACGGTGAGACGAATCAGCTGGAGAACGGCCGGCTGCCACGGCGTGTTGAGAGCGGCGAGCGGGCCGAGCTGGCGGTCGGCGGCCATGGCATATTGGGTGAGGTCGTTGGTGCCGAGGCTCACGAAATCGACGTGCTCGAGAATGCTCGCGGCGGTCAGCGCGGCCGAGGGCACTTCGACCATAACGCCGGGTGTCGCGAGGCCAGCGGCTGCGCAGAGTGCGGCGAAGTGCTCGGCTTCTTCCGCTGTGGAGATCATCGGGGCCATCACCCAGACCTCGGCTTCGGTTCCCTCAGCCGCCAGCGCGATGGCTTCAAGCTGACGCTTGAGCACCCCAGGAGACGTTAAATCGGTGCGGTAACCGCGCACACCGAGCGCCGGGTTCGGCTCGGAGGCATCGGTCAGAAACGGTAATGGCTTGTCGGCGCCGGCATCGAGGGTGCGCACGACGACCTTCTTACCGGGAAAAGCGTCGAACACCCCGCGGTAAGCCTCCACCTGTTCAGCGATGGACGGCTCGGTGTCGCGTTCCAGAAAACAGAACTCGGTGCGCAGCAGGCCAACGCCCTCGGCGCCGGCTGCCGCGGCCTTGACCGCATCCTTCGAGCCGCCGACATTGGAGAGCAGGGGCACCAGGTGACCGTCGTGCAGCCGCCCGGTGCCGTCGAACACGGCTAGGGCGGCGGCGGCGGTCTCCCAAGCTTTGGCGAGGGCGACCTCGTCGGCGCCGGGGTCGACCAGAATGGTGCCGGCAGCCCCGTCGACGAAGATACGGGTGCCATCGGCGAGAGCGTCGACCCCGACAGCGGCGACCACCGCGGGCAGCCCGAGAGCACGGGCGATGATAGCGGTATGGGACTGCGGTCCGCCGCTCGACGTGACGAGCGCGATCACCTTCGCCGGGTCGAGGGTGGCGGTGTCGGCCGGTGCAAGGTCCTCGGCGATCAAAATGAACGGGGTGTCAGAATAGGGAATGCCAGGGGCCGGAACGCCGCGTAGTTCAGCGACGATGCGCCCGCGCACATCAAGAACGTCGGTCGCCCGCTCGGCCATGTAGCCTCCGAGGTTGTGCAGCATCTCGGCCACCGAGGCAGCGGCGTCCCAAATGGCCCGCTCCGGCGAAGCCCCGTTGGTAATGAGCTTGATGGCAGCCTTGACCAGCATCGGATCATTCGCCATCAGAGCTGTCGCCTCCAGCACCTCCCGGCCGGCGCCGGAGGCGCCGACCGAGCGGGCGGTGAGATTGGACTGCACGGCCTTCGCGGCGGTACGCAGAGCGGTGGATGCTTCCTCCGACGACGTTTCCGCGGCCAGCCGCTCGCCCACAGCGGGTTCGCGCACGGCCTGGGGCATCAACAAAATGGAGCCGATGATGCGTCCGGGGCTGACTCCGGCTCCAGCGAAGGTGCGGCCGGTTTCGGACTGGTCTGTACTGGCACTGCCTGGAAGCGTCTGCACGATCGTCCTCATTCCTTTTCTCCCCAGCGGGCGGCTGGCGTCACTGTACTGCGTGTCGTTCCGCGCGCATGTCTGATGCTTGTCGGGTTACGCGTTCACGAGAACGGCTTCCGGGGCGTCGACCGCGCGCTTCCGCACCGCGTAACGCTTGAGCCCGACAACGGCAAACGCCGATACAACAGTACCGATCGCAACGGCGAGCAGGAACAGCAGGAAGTTGTCGATGGCGAAGAACACGAATACTCCACCGTGCGGCGCCTTGCTCGTGATGTTCCAGGCCATCGACAGGCCACCGGTGACGGCGGCGCCGAGCATGGCGGCCGGAATCACGCGGAAGACGTCGGCGGCGGCGAACGGAATGGCGCCTTCGGAGATGAACGAGGCACCGAGCAGCCAGGCCGCCTTGCCGTTCTCGCGCTCAGAAACGCTGAACAGCTTCTTGTCGAGAACGGTGGCGAGGGCCATCGCGAGCGGCGGCACCATGCCGGCGGCCATGACCGCGGCCATGATCTGCCACGGCGCCTGGTTGGCGAGGGTTGCCGCTCCGAGGCCGGCGACGGCAAAGGCGTAGGCGACCTTGTTGACCGGGCCACCGAGGTCGAAGGCCATCATGAGGCCCAGGATGACACCGAGAATCACAGCGGATGCTCCGGTCATGCCGTTCAGCCAGTTGCCCAGTCCCACGGTGAGTAGCGCGATGGGCCCGCCGAGAACGATGAACATCAAACCGGAGGCGACGATCGACGCGATGAGGGGAATGATCACAACGGGCATCAGACTGCGCAGCCAGCGCGGAACGTTGAGCTTGGCGAAGCTCGCGGCTACGACGCCGGCGAGCAGGCCGCCGACAATGCCGCCGAGGAACCCGGCGCCCATGAAACCGGCGACGGAGCCGGCGACGAAGCCCGGGGCGATACCAGGACGGTCGGCGATGGCGAAGGAGATGTAGCCGGCCAGCGCAGGAACCAGGAAGCCCATCGACAGGGCGCCGATCTTGAAGAAGACCGCTCCGAGGTAGGTAAGCATGCCGCCTTCGGGCAGATTGAAGAGGCTATTGTTCAGCACGACCTGGTCGGCTACATCCGTGATCGCATAGCCGCCGAGCAAAAAGCCGAGGGCGATGAGCAGGCCTCCGCCGGCGACGAAGGGAATCATGTAGCTGACACCGGTGAGCAGCGCGCGCTTGAGCTTCTGGCCCAGGTGCTCGCTCTTCTCCGTCGCGTCATTCTGGTCAACGGTTCCGCTGACCCGACGGGCATTGGGATTGCGGGCAGCAGCGAGGGCCTCTTCGATCAACCGGCCGGGTTCATCGATGCCGCGCTTGACCGGGGCGTTGATGACGGGCTTGCCAGCGAAGCGTTCCCGGCCGCGCACGTCGACGTCGACGGCGAAGATAACGGCGTCGGCCGCAGCGATGACCGCAGGGTCGAGCGGGGTGAGGCCGGCTGACCCCTGGGTTTCCACCTGGAGGTCGACTCCAGCCGCTTTGGCCGCGGCAACCAGGGAGTCGGCGGCCATGTAGGTGTGCGCGATGCCGGTCGGGCAGGCGGTGACGGCGACAATTCGCTTCATACCGGTCCGTGCTGGACCGGTACCGGTGTTCGCACTGTCACCGGCAGCGTGGGCGCCGGCCGCTACGGCCACCGGGGCGACGACGTTGTTGACGAGTTCGACGATCTGCTGCGTGTTCGATGCATCGCGCAGCGCGGCGGTGAAGTCCTTCTTCATGAGCGACCGGGCGAGCTTGGCCAAAATCTTCAGGTGCTCCTGGTCGGCCCCGTCGGGCGCGGCAATAAGAAAAACGAGGTCGGCCGGTCCGTCTTTCGAGCCGAAATCGACCGGGGTCGACAGGCGGGCGAGCGCGAGCGTGGGTTCCAGCACGGCGGTGGAGCGGCAGTGCGGAATAGCGAGGCCCCCCGGGATGCCGGTGGCGGTCTTTGCCTCGCGGGCGAGGGCATCCGCGTACAGAGCCTCGATTTCCGTGGCCCGACCCGACGCGACGACGAGCTCGGCCAGGTGCCGAATGACGTCCTTCGGCTCGGAACCGAGATGGGTGTCCAGAGCAACGAGCTCCGGGGTAATCAGTGCACTCACTGGTCATCCTCCTTTGGATGTGTGGCCAGTACCAGCCGAGGGGCCGGTGCTGGGGCAAGGTCCGTCACGGTGACGGCGCTGGGGTTGGTTTGGTGCAGGGCAGGAACAGTGGAACCGGGTAGGGAGGCTGCAGCGGCGCCGTGGGCGGTGGCCTGGCGCAGGCAGACGGGGGCACTCGCGCCGAGATTGCTCTGAAGCAGGTAGCCGGCCAGGGCGGAGTCTCCGGCGCCAACGGTGCTGACGGCGCGCATCGGGGGAGTGGTAGCAAGCCAGCTGCCCTCGGCGGTGACGAGTACGGCACCCTTCGCTCCGAGGGTCGCGAGCACGGCACCGACACCGCCTGCGATGAGCACGCGAGCCACATCGACCACTCGCGCGGGGTTCGCCTCAAGCGTGTCGCCGTCGAAGAGTCCGCTGAGCTCGGCGAGTTCCTCAGCGTTGGGCTTGAGCAGATCGGGGTGAGCCAGTGCGGCTGCAGCGAGTGGGCCGCCCGAGGAATCCACGGCGACCTTCGGTGCGTCACTGCCGAGCCGAGCGCGCAGCTCACGAATGATCTGGGCGTAGAAATCGTCGGGCACGCCGGGTGGAACCGACCCGGCCAGTACAAGCCAGCTCGCGCCGACCGCCTGCTCCAGCACCAGGTCGATGAGTGCACGCTGCTGCTCCGGGCTCAGCCTCGGGCCGGGTTCGTTGAGCTTTGTCGTGGTGCCGTCGGGTTCGGTGATCGCAACGTTGCTGCGAAGCGGCAGGCCGATCGGCAGGCCGAGGTGCGGGATCCGGTGGCTGGTCAGGGCGAGCAGCACCGGGTCGTCGGGGTCGCCCGGCAGGATGGCGAGGCTTCTGATACCGCTCGCTTCGAGGGCGCGGCAGATGTTGACGCCTTTGCCGCCGGGTTCGCCGTGCGCGGCGACCGCTCGCTGCACCTCGCCGCGCTCGAGCGGGCCGGCCAGCTCGATGGTGCGGTCGAGGCTCGGGTTGGGGGTCAGGGTGACGATCATGCGATCACCACATCGACGTCGGCTGCGGCGAGTGCGGCGGCAAGGTCAGCAGATGGCGCAGCATCCGTTACCAGGGTATCGATCGCTGCGAGCTCGGCAAAGCAGACCAACGTCTCGTGGTCGAGTTTGCTGGAGTCGGCGAGCACGACGACGCGGCGGGCCGACCGCACGATGGCCGATTTGACGGCCGCTTCGACCGAGTCCGGGGTGCTCAGGCCGAAGGTTGCGCTGATGCCGTTGGTGCCGATGAAGGCGATATCGGGACGCAGCGCCGCGAGCTGCGCCACGGTGCCGGCACCGACGATGGCACGGGTTAATCCGCGTACGAGGCCACCGAGTATGTGTAGTTGGATCGCCTCGTTGCGGGAGAGTTTGCCGGCGATCGGCACCGCATTTGTGACCACGAGCAGCTGATCACCGGCAACCGCGGGCGTGAAGCTGCCCAGACGATCAGCGAGGCGCTCGGTGGTGCTGCCGGCGTCGAGCAGGATCGACCCGGTGCGGCTGGTGGGGATCATGCGCATCGCGGTGTCGGCAATGCGGGACTTCTGGTCGAGGCGCTGCGTCTGGCGTTCATCGAGGCTCGGCTCCGACAGGCTCAGGCGATCGATGGCCACGGCGCCGCCATGCACGCGACGTAATTGTCGGGCGGCCTCAAGGGTGTCGAGGTCGCGCCGCACGGTCTCGGCGGTGATGGCGAACCGCGCTGCGAGGTCGGTCACGGAGACTCGCCCCTCGGTTGCCACGAGAGCGGCGATTAAGAGTTGACGTTCTTCGGCGAACACGAAAGCCTCCTCGACGATGAGTGACGAAGTCACGAATTTGGTTTCATTGACTTTACCTGCGTTTATTTCTGTTTGTCAAAAAAAAGAAGAAAAACAAAGAATCGTCTGTGGGCTGCAGGGCCGACTGGGCGCGAGCAGCGCCCAGCGGATTCCGCCGGTCGGCGCTGTCGGTGGGCCCCGGTAGCGTACATAGCATGAAGATCCTGCACACCTCGGACTGGCATATCGGGCGCACCTTCCATACCCATTCCACGCTCGAGCACCTGGGATTCGTTCTGGATGCCCTCGTTGCGGTGGTGGCAGAACGCGCTGTCGACGTGGTGGCGGTGGCGGGGGATGTGTTCGATTCCGCGATGCCCTCCAAAGAGAGCTATGCACTGCTGACCGACACGTTGCGGCGGGTGAAGGAGGCCGGGGCGTGCGTTGTGATGACGAGCGGCAAT
This sequence comes from Cryobacterium sp. Y57, assembly GCF_002929505.1. Taxonomy (GTDB): domain Bacteria; phylum Actinomycetota; class Actinomycetes; order Actinomycetales; family Microbacteriaceae; genus Cryobacterium. The sequence goes on along the minus strand of NZ_PJJL01000063.1, from coordinate 77,679 downwards.
CATGATTCGGCGACTCGGCTCGGCTTCCAGTCGGAGTGGGCGGCACTGGCCGGCATTCACGTTGTGACCCGGCCCGATCAATACGCCTCACCCATCACCATCACTGACGAGTATGGCCCAGTGCATTTTTATGGCATCCCGTATCTCGAGCCCGCACTCATTCGCCACCTGCACCCGGGTGCATCGCTGAAAACACACGAACAGGTTCTCGATTTCGCCATGACGCGGATTCGCGATGACCTGGCACTGCGCCGCCTTACTGAGTGCGGCGGCCGCAGCGTCGTACTCTCGCACTGCTTTGCGGCCGGCGTCGCCCCGGCCACCGAGTCGAGCGATGTAGAGCGCGACATCACCGCCGGCGGACTCGACGTCGTACCGCTTCAGGTTTTCGACGGGTGCGACTACGTCGCCCTCGGCCACATCCACGGGCGGGCCACTCTGACCGAGCGGGTGCGCTACTCCGGGGCGCCGCTGCACTACTCCTTCGCCGAGGTCGGCAAGGCGCGCGGTGCCTGGCTGGTCGAACTCGAGGCCGGTGGTCTCGGCCCGATCGAGTGGGTCGACCTGCCCGTTCCGCGCCGACTCGTCGTTCTTACCGGTGAACTCGCTGATCTGCTCGCTGACGAGGCGTACGCCGACAACGAGGGCGATTGGGTGAAAGCCATCCTCACCGACCGGGTGCGCCCGCTTGACGCCATGCGCGCACTTCACTCCCGATTTGCGCACGCGGTTGCGCTCGAGCACCGGCCAGCGTTCACCGTCGAAGCGGATGGCTCGACCTACGCCGAGCGTATTCGCGCGGCCACGGGTGATCCCGAGATCGTGGCGGGCTTTTTGTCGTTCGTGCGCAATGGGGTCGGACCCAGCGAGTTTGAAGGGGCGTTGATCGCAGAACTGCTGAACGAACAGAATGCGAAGGAGGTGAACGCATGAAGATCAAGCGACTGCGTCTAGCCGGGTTCGGACCATTCAAGAACGAGCAGGTTGTCGATTTTGAACGCTTTGATGCTGACGGAATCTTCCTCATCACCGGTAAAACCGGCGCCGGTAAATCCAGTATCCTCGACGCCATTTGTTTCGCTCTGTATGACAAAGTGCCGCGGTTTCCCGACGGAAAGCAGCCGTTGCGCAGCGACTACTGTGAGCCCGATGATCCTACCTTTGTCGAACTCGACTTCAGCCTGCGCGGGCGTGATTACCGTCTGTTGCGCACCCCCGAGTATGAGCGAGCCAAGAAGAAGGGCACTGGAACCACCACGGCAGCCGCCACTGCTGAGCTTTATGTTCTGCACGGCACCGAATGGCGGGCGAGTGCAGCCAAGGTACAAGCCGTCGGCCTGGAACTGAGCGCGATCCTGCCCTTGAAGGCCGACCAATTCCTCCAGGTGATCCTGCTCGCCCAGAACCGGTTCCAATTTTTTCTGCTGGCCAAAACCGATGAACGGCGTGCCGTGCTGCGCAGCCTGTTCGGAACCACCCGGTTCGAACGACTGGAAACCGCGCTCGTGCTGCGCCGCAAGTCGCTCGACGACCGGCTCGCCGACGTACAGCGTGATGTCGCGGAAGAGACCACCGCTGCCCTGCATCAGCTTCGACTTACCGAAGCACCAGTCGTGCCCGACCTCGACTGGTTCCGTGCTGCTCTGGCCGGCCTGAATAGCGCAGTCGACGTCGCCTCGGCGGAGGCGACCCGTGCGGCTGCTCGACTGTCCGCTGTAAGCGAGGAACATAGAGCGGCAACGGAGACCCAGCGGCGCCAGGCTCGGCGTGTTCTGGCCGACACCGCTCTTGCCACCCTCGAGAGCCGCCACGCCGCGGTCGAGGGGCAACGCGGCACGCTGCTGCGCGCGGCCCGTGCGGCACGGGTCTGGCCGCATATTCGCACGAGCCGGGCCGCGACTCGTGAATGGCAGACAGCCCTGGCCGATGAAACCACGGCCAGGACTGCTTGGTTGCCTTTTGGCGACAGCGCTGCGAGTGACAGCGCTGCGAGTGACAGCGGTGGCGATTCGCAGCGGGCGCTTCGTCCGATCATGGATGCCCTCGTAGGACGTCTCGGAGCGCTGGCAGAGGTACTCGCGGAAGAAAAACAGCTCCCAGCGCTGAACCGAGAGATCACAGCCTTGTTTGACGCGCTCGCCGGCCACACCGATGGCTTGACGCGTGCCCAGCAGCGAACCGATGAGCTGCCCCAGCAGATCGATTTCGTCGGCGAGCAACTCACGGCGGCAACCCTCGCTGCAGCCGGGGCGACAGACGCCGCTGAGGCCTTGCGCCGGGCTGAAATCGGGTTTGCGGCCGCCGAAGACGTGGTGGCTCTGCTGAGGGAGTTGGCCACGGCGGGCACAGAACTGGTGGAGCGCAGTCGTGACAACGCGGCAGCCGCCGTCGACTACGAGGCGCTCGTGACCCGCCGCTTCGCCGGGCAGGCGTCTGAACTAGCCAGCCGTCTGGTCGAAGGTGATCCCTGTGCGGTCTGCGGGGCCATCGAACACCCTGCTCCCGCAGCAGCGGAGGGTGAGCTGGTCACCGCAGCCGACCTCACCACGGCCCGCCGGCAGATGCAGGGTCGCCAGCAGGAGCTGACCGATGCCCAGGAGACCTCGACGTCGCTGACGAATCATCTCGGGCAGGCGCAGGCGCTGGCCGGGCAGCGCAGCGTCGGCGAACTGCGAGCCGAGTGCGTTGCTGCCCGTGCCCGGTTGGCCACCGCGCGCACGGCTGCCGACCTGATCGGCGGGCTTCAGCACGAACAAGCCGACCTTCGGCAGTCCCAGACCACTGCCGCGGCCGCGCTGGTGAGCCTCCGTGCGGCACGCGATATGGCGGCCGACACCCACAGTGAGCGATCCGGGCAGCGCGACCTGCTCACGGCCCGCGTGGGCGCGCAGCGTGGTGCAAGCGATACCGTGACGGATCAGGTGCGCGCACTGCAGCACGAGCTGGACTGCGCGCGCGCACTAAACGACGCCCTCAACCTCAGCCGGCAACGCGCCGATGCCCGTGATGCGTCCACTCTCGACCTCGCGAACCAGCTGGCGGAGGAAGACTTCGACGATGAGGAGATGGCGTCCGGGGCGCGGCTTGACGAGGGCCAGGTCATCGAGCTGGCGAACGTCGTGCGATCTTATGACGACCAACGTGCAGCAGCCCTGGCTGCTGTGGCCGATCCTGAGCTGGTCGATCTTCCCTCAGATCCGATCGATCTCGAGCCGTTCCTGCGAGCCTTCGAATCAGCGAGCAACACGCGCGATGACGCTGTGAGCTCGCACAGCTCGCTCGCCGAACGTGCCGGCCAGCTGCACGCGATCGTGCAGGGAGTCACGACACGATTTGCGGCATCCGCTGACCTGATAGGCCAGCACTCACAGGTGCGTGCCTTAGCCGATGTCATGCAGGGCGACGAACCGAACACGAAACGGATGCGTTTGGAGACCTATGTCCTGGCCGCTCAGCTGGAAGAAATCGTCGTGGCGGCGAACGTGCGCCTGCGCACGATGACAAGTGGACGCTACACCCTTGAACACGATGACTCGCGTGCGAAGGGTGGCGCTCGGTCCGGTCTGGGGCTGGCGATCCGAGATGAGTTCACCGGTCGCGCCCGGCCAACGCATTCGCTATCCGGGGGTGAGACATTCCTTGCCTCTCTCTCACTCGCGCTCGGATTAGCCGAGGTGGTCACCGGGCAAGCAGGTGGTATCACCCTCGATACCCTGTTCGTCGACGAGGGCTTCGGCTCGCTCGACAGCGAGACCCTCGAGACTGCCATGAGCACCCTTGACACCCTGCGCGCCGGCGGACGTACGATCGGCCTGATCAGCCACGTTGACTCAATGAAAGAGCAGATTCCGGCGACGCTGCGCATCTCGGTCACCGATCAGGGATACAGCCGAATCGAGGCCGACACCCCGATCGAATGACTTTTCAGAGGCCGTACTCTGGCTGTCCACTGGCCGTGTGGGGCATCCGAGCTGAGGAAATGGATTGGTTTGGCCATTGCCGATCCGTGGTGAGCCTGTCACGATCGAAGCGTTACCGCAATGAAGCGTGCCTGCCAGGGCGCCCGAATGAAAAAGATCCTCTATATCGACCTCGACAACACCCTCGTCAATGTGCAGTCGGGAATCGATCGACTCACCAACGCCGAGTACTCTCGCTATGAAAAAAGGCTCGACGAAGTGCCCGGAATTTTCACCCGTATGGAACCGATCAGCGGTGCCATCGACGCTTTTCACACCCTCGCCCAATCGTTTGATACGTACATTCTCTCGATGGCCCCGTGGGGCAACGCGAGTGCCTGGCACCACAAGCTCGAGTGGGTGCAGGAACACCTCGGAGCAGACGCCGGTGGGCCGGCCTATAAACGGCTCATTCTGTCGCACCACAAGCATCTGAATCGCGGTGACTTTCTCGTCGACGACGGATCAGCCGTTGGCGCTGACCGGTTCGAGGGCGAACTGATCAAGTTTCTGACCCCGCTGTTTCCCGACTGGAATACGGTGACGCGGTATCTGCTGGAGCGTGCCGACAACTCGTCGTACCCGGACGTGGCGCGCCGGACCGGAAAGCGACCGGCGATCCGGGGCGGCGCTGCTTTTTCTCGGTAACGGCGATTGGCTCGCTATCCTCGTGCCGTCCGACCGGTCACAACCTGCTGGAGTAAATCTTGCAAGGAAAAAGGTTGACGTAGCCATTGAGTGCCCGGCTGCGCCGTTGTATATTGAGGGTCGTTTGGACCAGTCCTGGTGCCCTGCCAAACGAACTAGACCTTCCTGCTTTGCACGAATCCGACCAGCAATCACGCTTCGCGGCTCACCAAACTCAGTCGTGAACTTTTGATTAGGGGTTTACCCACATGTAAATCTGGGGTAATCTCACTTTTAGGTAGGTAGGTAGGTAGGTAGGTAGGTAGGTAGGTAGGTAGGCAGGCAGGCAGGCAGGCAGGCAGGCAGGCATGGATCGGTCTCGGTGATTTACTCGGACCGGTGCGGGCCACCAAGTGATCGGGTGAAGACGATGGTGGAACTGAGGAAGTCAACGGAACTCAAATCGGATTTTATTCCGATGGGCGAGGTGTGTGCCGATGAGCGTTCGAGAATGGCTTTCGGCAAAGCGGGTGTGCACCGCGACGACCGGTACGCCGTGGCAGTGAACGCCGAGGGTGAGATTCTGCTGACCCCACTCGTGTCTATCCCGCGCCGTGAGCTTCTCGTTTGGGACGACGAAGGCATCCGTGCCGCCCTGGTGCGCGGCCTCGAACACAGCAGCAAGGACGACACCAGCGAGGGTGGCGACTTCACCCGGTTCGCCGGAGAGGAGCACGCGGTTGATGAATCGGCCGCTTCCGCCGAGCCCCAATCATGAGTTTTACGCTTTTACTCACGAGGGAAGCGGCATCAGGATTGTCCATTCTCGAAACAAGACCTCAACTGGTCGGTCGGCTGAAGCGGGTGCGCACTGCTCTTGGCCGGCTGCAGCTCAACCCCGACGATCCCGCATTGCGCTCGCACAGATACGTGTCGCTAGCTGGTAAGAAGGGCGAGGCGGTCTGGGACTCGTATATCGAACATCGCACGCCGACCGCCGGTCGCATCTACTGGCACTACGGCCCCGGCCTTGACCGCATCACCGTTGTGATCATCACGCCACACCCGTAGTTCTTTCCGTGCCGGCCGTTGCGCCCTAGAACGGGTGGAGTAGCCGGTGCAAAAACTGGCGGGTGCGCTCTTGCTGCGGGTGCCGCAGCAACTGTTTCGGCTCGCCATGCTCGACGATGACGCCGCCGTCCACGAAGGCGATCTCATGCGCGACCTCGCGGGCGAATTCGAGTTCATGCGTGACGATGACCATGCTCCACCCTTCGTCGGCCAGCTCCTTGATCAGGCGCAGCACATCGCCCACGAGCTCCGGATCGAGCGCGGAGGTCGGCTCGTCGAACAAGAGCAGCTGCGGGCGCAGCGCAAGGGCCCGCACAATGCCGACCCGTTGCTGCTGGCCACCGGAGAGTTCGAACGGAAAGCTGCTCTGCTTGTCTGTCAGGCCGACCCGTGCGAGAAGGGCGAGCGCCTCGGCCGTGACCTCGGCGACCGGGCGGCGTTGGACGATGACCGGTCCTTCGATCACGTTCTGCAACACGGTCTTATGCGGAAACAGGTTGTAGTGCTGAAAGACCATGGCCGACCTGTCACGCAGAGCGCCGAGCTGTTTCGGCGAGGTCTTCGCGGCAAAGTCAAGGGTCACCGACGCGGACGACGCGGCGCCCCCGCCGGTGGTGATGCCGCCACCAGCGCGGTCACCAATTACTGCGGCGGCGACCTCGATGGTGCCTCCGTCGGGCAACTCCAGGCCGTTCAGGCACCGCAAAATTGTGGTCTTACCGGAGCCGGACGGACCGATCAGGGCCAGCACCCGGCCGCGGCCTACGGTGAGGTCGACCGACTCCAGCACCCGATTGCTGCCGAAACTCTTCTGCAGCCCGCGCACGCGGAGCAGAGCAGCGGATGCCGCAGCATCTGTTTGGCCGGTCGTCGTGGGGAAGTCAGCGGGCGACATAGCGGTCTAATCGCTTCTCAAGAAAACCCTGCCCGGTGGACAGCACCAGGCAGATAACCCAGTAGATGAAGGCTGCTTCGAGGTAGATCAGCATGAACTCGTTACTGAAGGATGCGATCTGCTGAGCCTCGCGGAACAGGTCGGTGACCAGAATCAGCGAGGCGAGGGAGGTGTCCTTGACCAGGCTGATGAACGTGTTTGACAGCGGAGGCACCGAGACCCGAGCCGCCTGCGGCAGGATAATTCGGGTAAGAGCCCGATTGTGCGACATGCCGATCATGTATGCGGCCTCCCACTGGCCTTTCGGCACCGAGAGAATCGCGGCCCGGATGACCTCGGCGGCGTATCCGCCGACGTTGATCGAGAACGCCACGATAGCGCTCGGCCACGGGTCGATGAGCACGCCGACCGAGGGCAATCCATAGAAGATCACGAATAGCTGCACGAGTAAGGGGGTGCCGCGCACGATCGAGATGTAGCCGCGAGCGATGGCCGACAACCAGCGCTTCGGCGATAACCGCATGAGCGCGAGAACGAGAGCGAGCACGAGGCCGATCGCGAACGACGTCAGGGCCAGGGGAATCGTGCCCCGCACCGCGCCGTCCAGCATCGGCCAGAACGAGCCGAGGAACAACTCCCAATCAGGCTGGATCATCGAATCGTCGGGTTACTGGCTGACGTCGGCGCCGAAGTACTTATCGGAGAGCTTGGCGAGCGTTCCATCTTTGCTGAGGGTAGCCAGAGCTCCGCTCACGGCGTCGGCCAGCGCGGTGCCGTCTTTTGCGAAAGCGAACGCACTCTCGGAGCGCTCCTTGGTCTCGGCCGCGATCTTCAGGTTGTCGGCGTCGTTGGTCTTCTGGTAGTCCAGAAAGGTCAGCTTGTCGTTGATCGTGGCATCCACTCGGCCCTGTTCGACCAAGGCGACCGACTGGGCCCAGCCCTCGATGTGCTTCACGTTCGCGCCGCTCTCGGTGGCCAGGGTGTCCCAGTTGCTGGACAGCGACTGCGCCGTGGTCAGGCCGTCGAGGCTCGCGAACGACGTGATCGACGTGTTGTCGGCGAGAACCACGATGACACCGGGGGAGTAGGTATACGGCGTCGAGAACTCGTAAGCCTCCACGCGCTCCGGGGTCATCGACACCTGATTGGCGATGGTGTCCCAACGGCCGGCAGTGAGGCCCGCAAAAATGCCATCCCACTGCGTTTCTTCGAACACGGCGTCAACGCCGAGCTCGGCGGCAACGGCGCGCGCCACCGCGACGTCGTAGCCGGTGAGCGCGCCTGAACCGCCTTCGTGGAATGAGAACGGCCGGTAGGTGCCCTCGGTGCCGATTGTGAGGGTACCGGAATCCAGCACACTGCTCAGCGACTCGTCGGTGGTGCTCGGGGCGGAGCAGCCGGTGAGGGCGAGGGCAACGACACTGAGCAGGGCAACCGGAATAAATCTGAGCTTCATGAAAAGAACGCCTAACGAACGAGATGGGGCGAGCGCGGGTTGTGCGAGTGCTCTCCAGGATGTGCCGAAGACACGGGTAGCCTCCTCTGTAGTGTGTCAAGGAACTGGACGGCGCAGTTATTCCGACGACGTCAAATATAAGGGCTACGAGCGCAGGGCCAGGGCGAACGGGAGCACTGCCGATGCGCCGTGCTGTCGCAGGACGCGCGCAGCCACGGTCACGGTCCACCGGCTGTCGGCGAGGTCATCGATCAGCAAAATGGGGCGGCCGGTAAACGCAGCGAGTGCCTCAGTCAGCTCGGCGCCAACAGCGAAGCGGTCCCACACGCTGGATAGCCGATAGGCGCTATTGCCGCCCGGCTCGCCGGTGGGGCCGCCGTTCGCCCAGTCCAGGGCGCCGAGCAGGGGCAACCGACCGACGTCGGATAACGATCGGGCCACCGAATCGATGAGGAGTGGATGCCGCCGCGACGGCATCGAGACGATAGCCGCCGGTCGCTCGGCCCACCCCCACTCGGCGAGCACTCGCACACAGGCGGCCAGGATGGCCGGTGGGGCGGCGGCATCCGCTGCCTGGGTGTCGAACAAGTCCCGTAGCGGGCCACCCCAGCCGAGGTCGGTCAGGCGGGCCAGCGCGCGGCCGGGCTCGGCGCGTTCGCCGAGCGCAATCTTGCCGGAGGCCGCGACGCCGAGGCTGCTCATGCCGGTGGGCCACTGTGCACGCACAGCGATGGCGACGCCGACCCGCTCGAGCGACTTCGCTGCAGTGGCGGCCGCGCCCTCGGCCACGTCAGTCGGGTACCAGGCGCCCTGGCAGTTATCACAACGCCCGCACGCCACCGCAGTTTCATCGTCGAGGGCGCGCTGGAGAAATTCCATGCGGCATCCACTGGTGGTTTCGAATTCAAGCATGGCCTGCTGCTCACCGAACCGGGCGGCAGCGATGCGATCGTAGCGCTCCTTGTCGTAGACCCAGGGCTGCCCGGTGGACTGCCAGCCGCCTGTGACCCGGTGCACCGCGCCGTCGACGTCGAGCACCTTGAGCAGCAGCTCGAGCGGCGTGCGCTTCAGGTCGACCCGGGCTTCAAGCGCCGGTGTGGACACGGGCGCTCCGGCGGCTTCGAGTGCGCCGACCACGGCGAGGGCCTTGGCCTGATTGGGCATTGAGGCGGTGGCGAAATAGTGCCAGATGGCCTCATCTTCGGCGCCGGGCAGCAGTAATACATCGGCCGAGGCGGTGGCACGGCCGGCGCGACCGACCTGCTGGTAGTAAGCAACGGGGGAGGACGGCGCGCCCAGGTGCAGCACGAAGCCGAGGTCGGGTTTGTCGAATCCCATGCCGAGGGCGCTCGTAGCGATGAGGGCTTTGACCTGGTTGGTCTTGAGCAACTCCTCGGATTCTTCGCGTTCGGCCGTGTCCGTCTGGCCGGTGTAGGCGCGCACCGCGTGACCGGCCTCCCGCAGCAGCCGGGCGGTATCTTCGGCGGCCGCCACTGTGAGGGTATAGATGATGCCGCTGCCGGGCAGGTCGCCGAGGTGGCTGAGCAGCCAGGCGAGCCGCGCCCGCGAGTCGGGCAGGCGCAGCACACCGAGCCGCAGTGACGAGCGGGCGAGCGGACCGCGAATAGTGACGACTTCAGCGGTTCCGGCGATGGCGCCATCGAAGCCGGTGGCGACCATGCCGACCTGCTCCGCGACGTCTTGCACGACGCGGCTGTTGGCGGTGGCCGTGGTGGCGAGCACGGGCACGCCGGTCGGCATCTGGGCGATCAGGTCGCGCAGGCGGCGGTAGTCCGGGCGAAAATCGTGGCCCCAGTCGGAGATGCAGTGCGCTTCATCGACCACGAGCAGGCCGACCCGGGAAATCAGGGCGGGCAGCTGCTTATCGCGGAACGAGGGATTGTTCAGTCGTTCGGGCGACACCAACAGCACGTCGACCTCGTCGGCGTCGAGCAGGAGTCGCACATCGTTCCACTCGTGCGCGTTCGACGAGTTAATCGATACCGCCCGCACCCCGGCCCGGGCCGCGGCGGCGACCTGGTCACGCATCAGGGCGAGCAGCGGCGAGACCAAAATGGTCGGGCCAGCGCCCTGGCGTCGCAGCAGCAGGGTCGCGACAAAGTACACGGCCGATTTGCCCCACCCGGTGCGCTGCACCACAAGCGCACGGCGACGATGGTCGACCAGGGTTTCGATGGCCTCGAATTGTCCGTCATGGAAGTCGGCGTCGGCTCGCCCTACCAGGGTGCGCAGAATGGCCAGAGCGGATTCGCGGGTGTCGGTCATTCTTCAAGGGTGCCAGATGCCACCGACAACCCCGTTCCGTATGCTGGCGATACTGATCGCTGGTCGACTCGCCATGCGCACCCCACCGAAATGCCGTTACTCCACAACGTACATGTGGTCCTTCCTGGGCGCATAGCGGCGCAGACGGGGTCTGCAGCGCGTGTCGCAGGGCATTCGCCGCCTTCGAGCGGGATCGCTCAGTAGGCTCGGTGGGTGAACGTGATTCAGGAGATCGAAACGCGGCTGCCGGAACAGGCCGTTGTCGGTTTTCGCCGACTCATTGGGCAGGCCCGGGTGAAAGATCCGATCCTGCTGCAGGAGCGGGCCATGGCCCGCATGGTGGCCCCGGCGCAGTGGATTCTGACCCGGGTCGGGGCCGACGGCATCCGTTTGACCAAGGCAGGACACCTGCCGCCTTCGGTCGTCCTGGAAGCATCGGCCGAGCTCGACTGGGGCTGGCCGATCAGCGTGAACCGCGAGGCGCACCTGCGTCCGTTGCAGGAACTGCGCGGCCACCTGCGCGACGTCGGGCTGCTGCGGATCAGCAAGGGGATGCTTGTGCTCACCAAGAAGGGTAGCTCCCTCTCTGCCACCCCCCGCGAACTCTGGTGGCACCTCGCCCGCACCATTCACCACAGCCGCACCCCGGCCGTGGGTGACGCCACTCGTCTGTTGCTGTTGTTCGTTGCGACCCGCGGCCTGGCGCGACGCGAGGACTACCTCACAACCCTGTCGCGCTCGCTCGGTTCGCTCGGCTGGGTACAGTTCGACGGCCAGGAACCGACGACGCAGTCGGTCTGGCACCTCGTCGACACGAAATGGCGCCTGCTCGACCGACTCGGAGTGTTCGAGCAGACCGAGGCGTGGCATGGCGACCGCGGCACGGTCACCGTCGGTGGCGCCGCTTTCGCGCGCGCTGCGTTGCAGGCTGACGCGCCCATCGAGTAGCGGCACGCCCCCGGCATCCGCTGCCCTGCGCGGGTGGTTGGATGGATGAATGGACGCAACGCTCGACTACATCGCCGATTTTTCCGCCTTTCTGCACGCGTCACCGTCGTCGTACCACGCCGCTGCAGAAGTGGCCCGGCGGCTGCACGCGGCCGGCTTCACCCGGCTTGATGAGCCGGAGAAGTGGACGATCGACGAGGCCGCTGGCTACTATGTCGTGCGTGATGGCGCTGTCATCGCCTGGTCGCAGCCGACCGGGTCCGGGCCGACGACACCGTTTCGCATTCTCGGTGCCCACACCGACTCCCCGGGTTTCAAGCTCAAGCCCAAACCCACCATCAGCTCACACGGCTGGCTGCAGGCCGGAGTCGAGGTCTACGGCGGGCCGCTGCAGAACTCGTGGCTGGACCGCGAGCTTGAACTCGCCGGTCGGCTGGTCACCCGGCAGGGCACCGAGCACCTCGTGCGTACCGGACCGTTTTTGCGCATTCCACAACTCGCCGTGCACCTCGACCGCGACGTGAACAACGGCCTGGCCCTCGACCGGCAACGCCACCTCACGCCCGTCTTCGGCGTCGGCGAGGTATCCGAGGCAGACCTGGTAGCCCACCTGGCGGGCCTGGCCGGGCTTCGGGCAGCGGATATCGCCGGTTACGACATTCTCACCGCCGACACCAACCCGCCAGCCACCTTCGGCCTCGGCGACAAACTGTTCGCCGCCGGCCGTCTCGACAATCTCTCGTCCATCTATGCTGGCCTGCACGCGCTCATCGCGACCAGTCATGAGGCAACGGGGGGCTCGATTAATGTGCTCGCCGCCTTCGACCACGAAGAGCTCGGTTCGCAGTCCCGCTCCGGCGCCAGCGGTCCGTTTCTGGACGACATTCTCACCCGCATCGGTCACGGCCTCGGCGCGACCGGGTCGGAGCGGCTGCAGGCCTACGCCGAATCGTGGTGCCTCTCCGCTGACGCCGGCCATGCCGTGCACCCGAACTACCCCGAGCGCCACGATCCGGCTAACCAGCCCATCCTCGGCGGCGGTCCGTTACTGAAAATTAATGCCAACCAGCGCTATGCGACGGATGCCCATGGCGCGGCCCTCTGGGCGCGCACCTGTGCCCAGGCGAACGTGCAGTATCAGGAGTTCGTCTCGAACAACACCGTTCCCTGCGGTTCGACCATTGGGCCGCTGACGGCGACCCGGTTGGGCATTCGGGTCGTGGATGTCGGCGTGCCACTGCTGTCGATGCACTCGGCCCGGGAAATGTGCCACGTCAACGATCCGCAGTCGCTCGCAGCGGCGACCGCAGCTTTCTTCGCACCCGAGGTCTGATCCGTGCAGGGCCCCGCCTTCGGCGACCGCGCGCCGTCGTTACCCTGCTGCTTCACAGCGTCGCGTTCGCCATCACGGTGATTCTTGGGCTGGGTATCCGGCATCGGGCCCAGCGCGGACAAACGCTCTGTCGATCGCGTGACCGGTGGAGTTACGGCGCGCTGGGGTGCTCGAGCTGTTTCGTTGCGGCGATGCGCGCGAGCCGCGTCCGGGCGGCATCCTCTGAGGTCGACGAGGGGCCAAGCAACGCGCGCACGACACCGAGGACCAATCGGGTAGCCCAGATCGTGGGCAGGAAGGATCGTTTCAGGCCGAGCATGTCGCGATACTCGCGGGGGATCGACGCGACGGCGCCGGCGAACATGATGCGGTAGAACGGCAGCATCCCGCGGCTAAGTGGTGGGTAACGGATGAACCGCACCGCCTCGGCTACGCGGGCGTCGCTCTTGAGTGTTCCAGCGCTGCGAAAGGCTTCGAGCTGCGCGGCAAGCTCGGCCGCCGAATGCGGGGCATTCCGCACGCCGACGAGTTCGCCGGCAGTCGCCCATTCGTCGACGTAACGATCGGCGCCACCGGGAATAGCTGTACCCCACAGCAGGTGGGACTGCAGAAAAGCGTCGGTGAAGACGACGTGTACCCACGACAGAAGCTCGGGGTCGTCGGCGGCATAGGGCCGTTCCTCGCCTCGAGCATCAAGATAGGTGCCGATCACCCGGTCGTGAAAGTGTGCGACCCGTCCCGATTCCCGCTCGGCGACAACGGTATCGGCGAAGGTGACCGTGATGAGCCATTGGATGGTGCCGGAGAGGCGGCCGAGCGGGTCTTCGTGGTACCGCGACCAGTCGTGTACGCCGGCCATAGCGCCCGGATGCAGGGTCTGCATGAGGAGAGCGCGAATGCCGGCAACCATAGTTGCCATGCCTCCATGCACGGTCCAGACAGCGCTTCCCGGGCCGAAGAAGCCGGCGTTGTCCCCCGTGGCAATCTGGCCGACCCATTTCGGTCGCCCCTCGCTGTTCCCCGAGAGGGTCACTAACAGGTGCGAGCGCCAGCTATCCGTGAATCTGCCCATATCCGGATGGTAGCCCTGCCTCGCTGGACGACCGCCGTAAGCGGCCGCCAGGAGAGCGGGACGTCGTCGCATATGACGCACGGAAACGCTAACGGATCAGGTCCACGGGATGCGCCGTTCGCGACGGCTGAACGGATGATGAATTGCGTTTCGGCTGCGCGGAAAGTGGGTCCTCCGACGCTTGCACGGCGATTCGCAACTGACGCACACCAGTTTATTTGACTGCTCGGCGCGGCATCCGCTGACACCCGAAGTAGGCTGATCAGGTGAGCAATCGATACCCAGCACGATGAACGCGTCGACGAAGGCAACTGACCTGGCACCCGGATCGAACAGAAAAGTCATCGTTTTGGCCGTCGCCGGTGCCCTCGGCGGATTTCTGTTCGGGTTCGACTCCTCGGTCATCAACGGCGCCGTCAACGCGGTGCAGCAGGAATTCGGACTGAACGCTACCCTGACCGGTTTCGCGGTAGCCTGCGCGCTGCTCGGAGCCGCGGCCGGTGCGTTCTTCGGCGGTCGCTTCGCCGACCGTTACGGACGCATCCCCATGATGGTGGTCGGCGGCGTGGTCTTTCTGATCAGCTCGATCGGCTCAGGTTTCGCCTTCGGCGTGGTCGACCTGATCATCTGGCGAATCATCGGCGGGCTCGGTATCGGCCTCGCGTCCGTTGTCGCACCGGCGTACATCGCCGAAATTTCACCGCGGCATATGCGCGGACGACTCGGCTCCCTGCAACAACTTGCAATCACGCTGGGCATCTTCACCGCGCTGCTGTCCGACGCCATGTTCGCCGAGAGTGCTGGCGGAGCAGCCGGCGAGTTCTGGTTCGGGCTGGAAGCCTGGCGCTGGATGTTCCTCGTCGGCGCCGTTCCGGCCGTCGTATACGGCGGTATTGCGTTCGTCCTTCCAGAATCCCCGCGTTTCCTCATTCTCAAAGACAGAGAAGCGGATGCCCGCGCCGTGTTCACCCGGCTCTGGCCGAGCGGGGACGTGGACCGCGAGATTCGCGACATGCGTCGCTCGATCGAGGTCGACGCGCGGTCGCAGAAGTCGGGGTCTCTGCGTGGCAATGCCTTCGGCCTCAAGCCGATTGTCTGGGTCGGCATCATCTTGTCGGTGTTCCAGCAGTTCGTCGGCATCAACGTGATCTTCTACTATTCGACCACCCTCTGGAGCGCCGTCGGCTTCAAGGAATCCAACTCGCTGACCATCTCGGTGATTACCTCGATCACCAACATTCTGGTCACCCTGGTGGCGATCGCTCTGGTCGACCGGATCGGCCGACGACCGATCCTGTTGGCCGGCTCCATCGGCATGACGGTGTCGCTGGCAACAATGGCGGTGGCGTTCAGCCAGTCGGTCACGGTCGACGGTGCGCTCAGCCTGCCGGGTGCCTGGGCGCCGATCGCGCTCGTTGCCGCAAACCTGTTCGTGATCTCATTCGGAGCTTCCTGGGGCCCGGTCGTTTGGGTGCTCCTCGGTGAGATGTTCCCCAATTCGATTCGTGCCAAGGCCCTCGGGTTGGCCGCAGCAGCCCAATGGATCGCGAACTTCTTGATCACGGTGAGCTTTCCACCGATGGCGGATGCCTCCCTGCCGATCACCTATGGCATGTACGCCCTGTTCGCCGGACTGTCCTTTTGGTTCGTGCTGCGCAAGGTGCCCGAAACCAACGGAATGTCGCTGGAAGAGGCTGATACTCTGCTGCCGCCGAAGAACTCAGCACGGAAGGCCGCTTCCGTCAAGTAGGCATCTAAGCAGTATTTGGCGATACCCACAAGCCCCCGAACGGGTTGTCGCGATTCGGCCTGTTTGTCGATAACTTCACAGGACAAGATTGTGGAGTGTGGCCATGCCCGAACGTGGATACGCCGTTATAAGTTTGAAAACTACCGGACTGTTCCCGTATCAACGGGATCGGGTCGTCGAGGTTGCTGTGGTGCATCTCGACGTGGGTGGTCGCATTGCTGCGCGTTGGCAAACCGTTGTGAACCCGGGAAGCAACGCCGGGGACGTGGCGAACCACGGCGTCAGCACCGCCGAACTCCTGCGCGCGCCGACGTTCGAGCAGATTGCACCGCGCCTGGTCGACCGGCTCCGTGGTCGGGTATTGGTGACGCACAATGCCCAGTTCGTTACCGGATTTCTCATGCGTGAATTCGAGCTGATCGGTTATGCCCCCGGCCGCGGACTCGAGGCCGTCTGCACCATGCACCTGGCCCGCACATACTTGCCTGGCGCTGGTCGGCTGCTGGTCGATTGTTGCGCCGCCTATGACATTGAAATCGAGCCCGGACCAGGGGCACTGGTGCAGGCCGTGGCCTGCGCGAGTCTTCTCTCCGCGTACGTGCAGGGTTCGCCCTGCGTCGCGCCGTGGAGCTACGCTCTCGACCGTGCCGAGCAATCCGCCTGGCCGAGAATCACCGCTGCCCCCGACGCAGAATGGGTGCACCGCGACCCGTCAACGCCGGGTGACGAGGCACCGGCACCGAGTTTCCTGGCCCGGGCGGCCGTGAAACTCCCCGACTACACCGGCACCGAAGAACATCTCGACTACCTCGCCCTGCTCGATTTGTGCCTGCTCGATCATGTTCTCTCGCCGCAGGAAACACGTGAACTTCGGGTCTTGGCCGAATTCAGCGGTCTGACGGTCGCCGAGTGCATCGCACTGCACCGCCGCTATTTTGAGGACCTCGTGCAGGTTGCCTGGTTGAACGGCGCCCTCAGCGTCGCGGATTCTGCCGACCTGATCGCGGTCGCCCGCATGCTCGATGTCGCGCCGAAAATCGTTGCCGCCGCACTGGCGGCACCCGCGTCGGTGGTGCAACTGCCGCCCGCTTCGATCGACACTGTACTGCTAGAACAGGGCGACATCGTCGTGCTCACCGGCAATATGGCCAGGGCTCGTTCCGACTGGCGCCGCGAACTGGTCGCTCGCGGTCTGTCCCTGGGCACGGCGGTCACCCTGCGCACGCGCCTGCTCGTTGCCGCCAACCCCGCGTCGATCACCGGCAAAACCGGGAAAGCCCGCGACTACGGCATTCCGATCGTCTCCGAGTTCGGCCTGCGGTCTCTCATCGGAGTGCGCTGACCGGGTCGGGGGCCGCCTCGCTGAGAGGTCGACACGGGTGGACGAACGAACCAGTGGGCAGGGCAGCGTCGGCTAGATGATCAGGCCGCGCAGGTAATCCTCGACGGTCTCGCCGCGCTCGTCTGACCGCGAAATCAGAAGCCGATGCTCCTCGGCGCTAAGCGAGAGCGTCACCCGGTGCAACTCATCGCCGCCGCGCATGGCGTCGGGGCTGTTCGGATCGGTGAGGTCGCGCCGATCCTCGCCGATATCGTCGCCGATATCGTCAAACGAGAAGAGTTCGTCGTGCGCGTAGGCGACCGCTCGTTCCGTGATTCGGCCAGTGGTCAGGGTCGACGCAGTCGGCGAGCCCGCGGTACGCAGCCCCCCGGATGCCGCGCCGCGCGCCCGTCCAACCGGTTGAGCTTCTGATTGCCGCTCGGCAAAACCGGGTCCGGCCGGGGCTGGCCGGCCGCGCTGAAACGCCTCGGCCGCGCCGCGCGCGCGCTCGTCGGCGGCCTCGTTGAGCGGATGCCCCACGTGTCCTTTCACCCACTCGAATCGATACCGACGCCCGGCGATAACCTCGTCGATCTCTTTGAGCAGGTCGAGGTTCATCACTGGTTTGCCGTCACCCTTACGCCAGCCCTTGGCCTTCCACCCCTTCATCCACTTGGTGACGGAGTTGATCACGTACTGGCTGTCGCACAGCACGAGCAGGTCGTCGTCGATGTGCGCGGTGGCGCGAAATAGCTCGAGCACGGCATTCAATTCGCCCTGGTTGTTGGTGGCGTGCTTCCACCCGCCGGCGGCCCAGCAGAAGTCGTCGACGTACCAGGCCCAGCCGGCTGGTCCGGGGTTCCCGAGGGCAGAACCGTCGGCGGCGGCGGTGATTGTCATGTGGGGCCTTTCAAACAGCGGATGCGCGGGCGCGGGTCTACCAGTCTGCCACCCCGGGCATCCCGTATCTGTATTGCTGGCGCCAGAGCGCCGATTGTGTCTGTCGTGTAACAGCGCCCCAACACCCCCTGGAACGGCGTGTGATCATCTGGTGATCGAAAGGTAACCGGTGCCAGCGTTGCCGGAAACACGCGTTGGCTAACGTCAAAGCAGGGGAGTCGCCCCGGCTGCCTGCAGATTTCGCACCGCCGTTTCATTCCAATCCCGAGGGGGACTTCGATGACAATTAGCACAGTGGGATCAGCGCTCGGCCACACCACATCCACGATCGACGATGCGGTGCAGGTGCACCATCCCGGTCGGTGGATCGACAAGTGGAACCCCGAGAACACAAAGCAGTGGGAACAGGGCGGCAAGCTCATCGCCCCTCGCAACCTGAAATGGTCGATCCTGGCCGAGTTCCTGGGCTT
Source organism: Cryobacterium sp. Y57 (assembly GCF_002929505.1). Taxonomy (GTDB): domain Bacteria; phylum Actinomycetota; class Actinomycetes; order Actinomycetales; family Microbacteriaceae; genus Cryobacterium. The sequence goes on along the minus strand of NZ_PJJL01000063.1, from coordinate 59,591 downwards.
CGCCATCTGGCAGCTGTGGAGCATCGTCGTCGTGTCGTTGCCGGCGGCCGGCTTCACCTTCTCGACCACCGACGTGTTCTGGCTCATCTCGATGCCGAGCCTCGTCGGCGCCACCCTACGTTTTCCCTACACGTTCATGGTGCCCAAATTCGGTGGCCGCAACTGGACCATCATTTCGGCCGGCCTGCTGCTGATCCCCTCCATCGCCCTCGGCCTCTGCGTCGGCAACCCGGACACCCCCTTCGGTGTCATGCTGTTCGTCGCGGCTCTGGCCGGTTTCGGTGGCGGAAACTTCGCCAGCTCGATGTCAAACATCACCTACTTCTACCCGCAGAGCCAGAAGGGCTACGCGCGCGGTTTGAATGCTGCGGGCGGCAACCTCGGTGCCGCGATGGCCCAACTCATCGTGCCGATCGTGATCACCCTCGGCGCTGTCGGCACGCTCAATATCAGCCTTGCGGGCTGGTTCTGGATTCCATTCATCCTCCTCGCCATGTGGGGCGCCTGGAAGTACATGGACAACCTCACCAACGCCAAAGCCGACTTCGCCGGTTCCATTGCCGCGGTGAAAGAACCACATTTCTGGATTCTCGCCGTGCTCTACATCGGTACCTTCGGCTCCTTCATCGGCTTCGCGAGCGTGTTCCCCAAGCTCATCGCCGACCAGTTCCCGGCCTACTCCACCGTCCAGGTCGCGTCAGCGTCGCTCTCCCTCGCGTTCATCGGTGCCCTCGTCGGGTCGCTGGCCCGGCCGGCCGGCGGACGCCTGGCTGATCGCTTCGGCGGGGCATTGGTCACCGTTGCGGCCTTCGGCATGATGGGCGTCGGCGCCCTCATGGTCGCGGCCGTGCTGCCGCTCGGCTTCTCCAAGACCACCACCGGCGACTACTCAAGCGCGATCTACGCTTTCGCCATCGCCATCGCCTACGTCGTCATGATGTGCGTCACCGCTTTCGTCTACCTGCGCCGCGGTTCATCCGTTGCCGGCCAGAAGATCTAGGCGCCCGGTGACCACCGCCACACATTGCCCGTACTGTGCGCTGCAGTGCGCCATGAACCTCAGTCCCGGTGAAACGACGCCGGGTGAAGCGGATGCCGCCGCATCCACTTCGCCGGCTGCCCCTGCCGCATCCGCTTCCCCGGCCGGCCCGGCTGCCCCGGGCGCCCCGGCCGCCTCACTGACGGTGGCCGGCCGGGCGTTCCCGACCAACCGGGGCGGCCTGTGCAAGAAGGGCTGGACCGCCGCTGAACTGCTCGTCTCGCCAGACCGCGTCCTCGAACCCATGGTGCGGCAGAATGATGGCACCTTCGAAGCGGCCTCCTGGAGCGACGCGCTCGACCTCGTTGCTGCAAAGCTGCGCGTCACCCGGGCTGAGTACGGAGCCGACGCGGTCGGCGTGTTCGGGGGCGGCGGCCTCACCAACGAGAAGGCCTACCAGCTCGGTAAGTTCACCCGGGTGGCGCTGGGCTCCAGCCGCATCGATTACAACGGCCGCTTCTGCATGTCCAGTGCCGCCGCGGCCGGCAACCGGGCCTTCGGACTGGACCGAGGCCTGCCGTTTCGGGTGGACGAGCTCGACACGGCCGACACCATTCTGATTCTCGGCTCCAACGTGGCGCAGACGATGCCGCCGTTCATCGGTCACCTCGAGGGCGCTCGTGCAGCCGGGGGCCTCGTGGTCATCGACCCGCGCCGCACAGCGACAGCGCGGCTCACCGACGATGGCGCGGGAATGCACGTGCAGCCCACCCCGGGCAGCGACCTCGTGCTGCTACTCGGCCTGACCCACATCGTCATCGCCGAGAGACTTGCCGACCGGGACTACCTCGCCAATCGCACCACCGGGTTTGACGCGGTGCGCCGCAGCGTGAGCCGCTGGTGGCCGACCAGAGTGCAGGAACAGACCGGCGTTCCGGTCTGGCAGCTGCGTGAGCTGGCCCGCCGTCTCGCGGCCGGTGCTGCACGGGGGGCCGCGCCCGGCAGCGGAACGTATATCCTCACCGGGCGCGGTGTCGAGCAGCACGCCGACGGCACCGACACGGCCACTGCCGCCATCAACCTGAGCCTCGTGCTCGGCCTCGTCGGAACCACGCACTCCGGCTACGGCACCCTCACCGGCCAGGGCAACGGTCAGGGTGGTCGCGAGCACGGGCAGAAGTGCGACCAGCTGCCCGGCTACCGCAAGATCAACGATCCCGCCGCTCGCACACACGTCGCCGGGGTATNCAAGATCAACGATCCCGCCGCTCGCACACACGTCGCCGGGGTATGGGGAGTCGACCCCGACAGCCTGCCCGGCATTGGCCTGCCCGCGGTCGAGCTTCTCGGCGCGCTGGGGGAGCCGGGCGGGATCCGCTGTCTTCTCGTGCACGGCTCCAACATGGTCGTCTCCGCGCCCAACGCCGACCGGGTGCGAGCTGCCTTGAAAACCCTCGATTTTCTGGTGGTCGCCGACCTCTTCTTCTCCGACACCGCGGTGCTCGCCGACGTCGTGCTGCCGGTCACGCAGTGGGCCGAGGAAGAGGGCACGATGACCTCGCTCGAGGGCCGCGTCATCCGTCGCCGGCTCGCCGTCGACGCGCCGGAGGGCGTACGGAGCGAACTGTGGATCTGGCAGGAGCTCGCGCGGCGCCTCGACTCGGCCGGAACCTTCAGCTCCCAGGCGAGCGAGGTGTTCGACGAACTCTGCCGGGCGTCGAAGGGCGGACTCGCCGACTACTCCGGCCTCAGCTATGCCCTCCTCGATACCGAGGAACCGGCGTTCTGGCCCTACCCGGTCGGGTCGACTGGCACGCCGCGGCTGTTTCTGGACCGCTTCGCCCACCCCGACGGCCTGGCTCGCCTCGTAGTCGTCGATGCGCGGCGCCTCGGCGCGCCGGCCCAGGTCGGAGGTACCCTGACCCTCATCACCGGCCGGTTGCTCGAGCATTACCAGAGCGGCACCCAGACCCGGCGGGTTCAAGAGCTTTCCGACGCCCAACCGGAGGCCCGACTGCAACTCCACCCGGCGACCGCCGAGCAGCTCGGAATCAATAACGAGGCCTGGGTCGAGGTCAGCAACGACCGCGGTGCGGTGCACTGCCGCGCACAGGTGAGCACCGACCTGCGCCTTGACACGGTCTTTCTGCCGTTCCACTTTAGTGGCGACCAGCGCGCCAACCTGCTGACCGACGACGAGACCGATCCGGTGAGCGGCATGCCCGAGTTCAAGAAGACAACCGTTCGGGTGCGTGCACTCGTGAAAGCAGGCGCCCATGTCTGAACGAAGCACCTCACCAGCGCACAACCCTGAGCGCATTGTGCTCGTCGGTTACGGTCCGGTCGCAGCCCGCTTCGTCGAAGGACTCCTGCCGCTCGTGCGCCGCGGCGCTGCCACGTTGACCGTGGTCGGGACCGAAAATACCGACGCTTACAACCGCGTGCTGATCGCCGAACATGCAGTCGGCAACGCCGACCGTGACAGCCTCCAGATCACCGACACCTTCGCGGCCCGCGAGGCCGGTGTCCACCTGCACCTCGGCATGACCGTCACCGCGATTTTGCGCAGCCGCTGCGCTGTATCGCTCAGTGACGGCACCCTGCTGACTTATGACCGGCTCGTGCTCGCCACCGGCGCCCGCGCCAACATTCCCACCCTGGATGGGATCATCCGGGTGCGTCGTGACCGGCAGATGCCGGCAGCGGATGCCGCTGCCCTCGACGCCAGCGGCGCCACACTTCCACGCGGGGTCACCGTGCTGCGTAACCTCGATGATGCCCAGCGGGTACTCGCGGCCGTGACCGCAGGCAAGCGCATCGTCGTGCTCGGCGCCGGCGTGCTCGGCATGGAGATCGCGCTCGCCGCGGCTTCGGCCGGGGCGCAGTCCTGCGTCGTCTACCACGGGGAAATTCCCATGAACCGCAACCTCGACCGCGGCGGCGGCACTGTGCTGGCCCAGAGCGCCCGACGGGCGGGCGTGACCATGGTCAATCATTCCCGCGCCGAGAGCCTGCTCTTTCACCAGGATGACGACGGCGTAGACCGGTTCGACGCTCTTATCTGCGCCGACGGCAAGCAGATCCACGGCGACCTGCTGCTGCTTTCGTGCGGAATCGGCGCTCGAACCGAGCTAGCACAGCTGGCCGGGCTGCCGGTTTCGACCGGAATCCTGGTTGATTCGAACTTGCAGAGCTGGAGCGATCCGCGCATCTACGCGATCGGCGACTGCGCCCACGTGGCACCTGTCCGCCGTGCCGGTGAGTCGACGGCGCTGCCGACCGGCGGCCCGAGCGGTCTGATCGGGCCGGGCTGGCGCCAGGCTGACTGGCTCGCCCGGCGGTTCAGCAACGAGGTGCTGGGCACGGGAGAGGTCCATGCCCTGATCGGTGCGGCGGCGGCCGTGGTGATGCTGAAAGCAGAGGGCGTCGAGGTTGTGTCGGTCGGCAACACCGCAGCCGACCCGTGGGATCACGGGGCCGATGAGCATGCCGCCGCGTGTGACGCAGCTTTGTTGAACGTGGCGCAGTGGGCTGATCCCGAACACGGCCGCTATGTGAAGATGGTCACCCGCGCGGGGATTCTGGAAGGCTTCGTCTGCGTCGGTATGCCGCGCTCCGCCGCCGAACTGACGCTACTGTTCGAGCGCGGCAGCGAACTACCGGCAGACCGGTCGGTGCTGCTGCGCTACGACGGGCCGGACTACGAGCCCTCGGTCGGCGGCGCCTTCGACCCGGGCGCGACGGTGTGCTGGTGCAACGGCGTCACCGCGGGTGCCATTGCCGAATCGGCCGAGGTCGGCAACACGAGTGTCGCCTGTATCGGTGCAGCGACCCGAGCCGGCACCGGATGCGGCGGGTGCAAAGTGCGCATCGGCGAGGTTCTCGAACGTTTCGCAACGTCCGGGGCGACGTCCTGACAGCCCGAATTCTGTGTGCGGGAGTGCGGAAATACCCGATACGGGAAAAATAAATGAGGTTTACCCGGTTTTAACTCCAGTGAGACCGTTACACTGCTGCACGACCGACTCACTAGAGGGAGAATTCGCATGCTCAGCAACCTGACCGGATGGCATTTCCTGATAATTCTCGTCGTGATCCTGCTGTTGTTCGGAGCACCGAAACTGCCGGGGCTCGCCCGCAGTCTCGGTCAGTCCATGAAGATTTTCAAGAGCGAGATCACCCCGGAACGCACCGACGACGGCACGCCGGATAGTTCGGCCGACAGTGCTCGCGCCGACAGTACTCGCGCCGATGGTGCTCGCGCCGATGGTGCTCGCGCCGATGGTGCTCGCGCGGACCCGAGCAGCACGCCGAACCCGAAAGCCTAGGCAATCGTGGTGGTGGAGGGCGTGCGCACCGCGCCCACCAAGAAAAAGATGTCGCTTGGGCAGCATCTGCTCGAGCTGCGCAAGCGACTCTTTCTCGCCGCTGCGGGCATCCTCATCGGTGCCATCGCCGGCTGGTTTCTTTCCGGCTTCGTCTGGGATGGTCTGCGGGAGCCGATCTACGCCATTGTGCGCGCCCAGAACCGCAACGCCCAGATCAATTACCCGGATATCACGAGCGCCTTCGACCTCAAACTGCGCATCTCCTTCTACGTCGGACTGATCGTGTCGAGCCCGATGTGGCTGTATCAGGTCTTCGCTTTTCTGACGCCCGGTCTCACGCGCAAAGAGAAGCAGTACACATTCGGGTTCTTTTTTTCCGCTGTGCCGCTGTTTCTGATCGGGTGCGCGTCGGGCTGGTACGTGTTGCCGCACGTGGTTGAACTCATGACGAGTTTCGCACCGCAGCAGGACGCCGCACTGATCAATGCAGGAAACTACTTCGACTTCGTGCTCAAACTGATGATCGCGATCGGGATCGCATTCGTGCTGCCGGTATTTATTGTGCTGCTGAACTTTGCCGGGGTGATCAGCGCCAGCTCCATTATCAAATCCTGGCGTCTGGCCATTCTGGTGATCATCCTGTTCACGGCCATTGCGACGCCGGCAGCCGACGTCGTGTCCATGTTCCTGCTCGCCGTGCCGATGGTCGTGCTGTACTTCACCGCTTACGGAATTGCACTGCTTCATGACCGCCGGGTCGCCCGTCGGGTGCCGCGCGTCGGCGCAGACGGCCTGCTGCTCTAGTTTACGATCGCTCCGTCTCGATGATTTCACCGAGACGGCACGCTCGATGGCGCGCAAAAAAAGCGCAGTCAACTGCACATGCACAAAAGTGAGAATGATTCTTATCGTTTGCTTACAACTTTTGTCCACCCTGACACGAGAGTAAGTTCCGAGGGTACGTTACCGGTGTTACTGACCCATACCCGGAACGTTCACTTACCGTCAGGAGAACTGGAATGTTTGATCAGGGTTTTATCACTAATGCCATTAATCGCAGCGCAGAGAGTTCGTCGGATCGCCGAAACTTTCTACGTGCGGCGGGTGTGGCGGGCTTCGGTGTAGGAGCAGCGGTGCTCGCTACCGGTAGTCCGGCGCTGGCTGCCGAATCCACCGGCCCGGCGGAGGCGCCGAGCGATTCGGCCATCTTGAACTTCGCCCTCAACCTCGAATACCTCGAGGCCGAGTTCTACCTGCGGGCGACAACCGGCCGCGGGCTGCCCGACAGCATGACTACGGGAACCGGCACGCGCGGCGGTGTGACCGGCGGCCGCATGGTGCACTTCAAGACCTCAATCATCAAGAGGTATGCCGATGAAATCGCCGCCGACGAGAAGTCCCACGTGGCCTTCCTGCGGTCGGCCCTGGGCAGTGCAAAGGTGTCTCGCCCCAAGATCAACCTCGACGCGAGCTTCACGGCCGCTGCCCAGGCGGCCGGTCTGGTCAAGCCCGGTCAGAAATTCGACGTGTACGCCAATGAGGCGAACTTCCTCTTCGGGGCGTTCATCTTCGAGGATGTCGGAGTCACCGCGTACAAGGGCGCCGCGCCGCTGATCACGAACAAGACATTTCTCGAAGCGGCCGCCGGGCTGCTTGCGGTCGAGGCCTATCACGCCGGCGTCATCCGCAGCACGCTGTACGCACTCGGCATCGCGCTTCCCTCGGTGTACACGACCGTGCAGAAGATCTCCGATCTGCGCGACGCCGTCGACGGTCCGACCGACCTCGATCAGGGCATTGGCACCGCGTCGATGTCGAACCTGGTGCCGACCGACGCCAACGGCCTGGTCTTCAGCCGCAGCGCCGCGCAGGTGCTCAACATCGCCTACCTCAATGCGGCGCCCGTGAAGTCGGGCGGGTTCTTCCCGGCCGGTGTGAACGGCGTCATCAACACCAGCGGGGCCAACGGCTAGGGAACACCGATCCCTGGTGCGGGATTATCGTCACTGACCGAGAGGTTCGACTCTCGCTGAGTGGCGGTACTCCCGCACACGTCTGACGGGGAGGTTCTGGCCACACCCGCATCTCCCGCCGAGGCGTAACCCCCGGTATCGCGTCTTGCCTCGCTCTCGGTGCGACAGCAAGGCACCATCTGCACCCGGCGGCATCGGCGGGGATACGTAAGCGGCCAGCATCCGCTCACCGATGTTCTCCCGACGCGATCATCACTGGTTCGGCGGCCGGGCACATCGTCCAGCCCGCGCCGAGCAGGTCACGCCGAGCAGGTCACGCCGAGACGGATACCGAGATTTCGTGCAGTCCGGTGGCGCCGTCCGGGGCGACGTCGGCGGTGGCCGACGTCTGCACGAGGCCCGCGGCATCCGTTGCCCGCACCCTGATGGTGTGGTCGCCGGCGCCCGCGTTGTTCCAGGTGTACGCCCATTGACGCCAGGTATCGACCGAGATCGCGTCGGCGAGGGCGGCGTCCTGCCAGGGCCCGTCGTCGATCTGCACGGCGACCGCGCTGATCCCCACCTGCTGCGACCAGGCCACACCGGCAACGACGATTGACCCGGCGGATACCGAGGTTCCCTGGCGGGGCACGTCGATGCGGGAGGAGAGCTTGACCGGTCCTTGTGCTGACCAACCGCGCGGGGTCCAATAGCCCTGCTCCTGGTCGAACCGGGTGAGTTTGAGTTCGACGACCCATTTCGTCGCCGAGACATAGCCGTACAAGCCGGGCACGACCATGCGCACCGGATAACCGTGTTCGAGGGGGAGCGGTTCGCCGTTCATGCCGACGGCGAGGATGGCGTTGCGGCCGTCGGTAAGCGCCTCGATCGGGGTGCCGGCGGTGAAGCCGTCCTGGCTGGTCGAGAGCACCATATCGGCACCATCCGTGGGCTTGGCCCGCGCCAGCAGCGCGCGAATGGGGTAGCCGAGCCAGGTAGCGTTGCCGATCAGGTCGCCGCCGACGTAGTTCGACACGCAGGCCAAGGTGGTCGTGCTCTCTTCCAGCGGCAGGGCGAGCAGCTCGGCGAAATCGATCTCGACCTCGTTCTCGACCATGCCGGTGACCTTCAGCCGCCAGGTGGTCGGGTCGATGCGCGGCACGCTCAAGGCGGTGTCGATGCGGTAGAAGTCGGCGTTCGGGGTGATCAAAGGGGTGATCCCTGCCACGTTGAGGCTCGCCCCGGCCGGAATCGCGGCGGCGCGAACGGATGGCGTGGGCAGTGGAAATAGCGCGCGCGCAGCATCCGCTGCCCGGGTGGCTGCGGCACTGAACTGTGCGCCGGTCAGAGCCAGCAGGCCGATGCCCGCGGTGATTGCGGTGTAAACAAGGAAGCGGCGACGGCCTGGACCGCTGCCGTCGACGCGCGCCGGCACCTGTTCCGGCGTCGATGCCGTGGCGGTGTACCCGGTGCGGCGATCGACGGGCAGCCGGGTCGTGAGAAAGGTCAGCGCGATGGCCGCGACCCCCATAGCCACGACGGCTGGGACCGCGTCGAGGGTCGAGGCGCTCGAACGGGAGAGCGCCGCGAACAGGGCGATCGCGCCGATGAGCACCACCAGCAGGCGGCCGAATGGTGGGCGTCGACTCTCGAGAATGCCGGCCAAGGCGGCGACCAGGAGCAGCACGAGCACGATGGTCACGATCAGCACGATCTTGTCGGCCGTGCCGAACAAGCTGATGACGAGATCCTTGACGCCGGCCGGAACGATGTCGATGACGAGGACACCGACCGTCAGCACTGGGCTGGCGCCGGGGGCGATCCAGACCGCGGTCAATTCGGCCACGCCGAGACCGGCGAGGGCGGCAGCCAGACCGGCGGCCGCCGGGCGCCAAAGTGTCTGAGCACGGTGTGGCGGAGCAACCGCAGTGTCAGGAGTGACGTAGACCATGTGTCCAGCCTAGAACGGGCGACTGTGATTGCCACCCGGCCAGGGGCCTCTGTGGGTTTCGTCAGACGTCCGCAATATTTTTGTGGCTCGGCTTGGTGGCCAATTCAGCAAGTTCTACCGACCATCCACAGGGGCACCAGACCGGCCAGTGACCGCGCATAACTCCTGCAATTTGGGGCCGGGGCGCCGAACCTGCCCGACTTTTCGCGCCGAGTGTTCCGGCGGCTCGCGAATTGCAGGAGTTATGCGCGATGGCCGAGCGGGTGTGCGGCGAAAGGGGACGGTTATAAAGACGAGAAGGGGAAAGTCGAAGACACGGTGCGAAGTAGTGCAGTCTTGAGGGACTATGTCTCTGCTTGCGCGCCTCGAAAACGAAACCGATCCCGACGCTCTCTTCGAGGCGTTTGAAACCTGGGCGACCGAACAGGGCCTCACCCTGTACCCGGCGCAGGAGGAAGCGGTCATCGAGATCGTCTCGGGGGCCAACCTCATCCTGAGCACACCGACGGGAACCGGCAAATCGCTCGTGGCCGTCGGAGCGCATTTCGCGGCGCTCTCCGCCGGTAAACGCAGCTTCTACACCGCGCCGATCAAGGCTCTCGTGAGTGAGAAGTTCTTCTCTCTGGTCGAAACTTTCGGGGCTGAGAACGTCGGCATGATGACCGGGGACTCGAGCGTCAACGCCGACGCTCCAATCATCTGCTGCACCGCCGAGATTCTCGCCAATCTCGCCCTGAGGAACGGCGAAGATACCGAGGTCGACCTCGTCGTTATGGATGAATTCCATTTCTACGGGGACCCGGAGCGCGGCTGGGCTTGGCAGGTTCCCTTGCTGCTGTTGCCCCGGGTACAGTTCATCCTCATGTCGGCCACACTCGGCGACGTGAAATTCATCAGCGATGACCTGACCCGGCGTACCGGGCGGGCCACCGCGGTCGTCACCGGGGTGGAGCGCCCGGTTCCGCTCAGCTATTACTACGAGCAGACTCCGGTGCACGAAACGGTGGAAGAGCTGCTGCACACCGATAAAGCGCCGGTGTACATCGTGCACTTCTCTCAGGCGGCTGCACTGGAACGTGCTCAGGCTCTTGCGAGCGCGAAGGTGGCATCCCGGGAGCAGCGAGACGTGATTGCCGAGCTGATCGGCGAGTTTCGGTTCACCACCAGTTTCGGCAAGACCCTGTCCCGGCTCATCCGCATGGGGATCGGCGTGCACCATGCCGGCATGCTGCCGAAATACCGCCGCCTGGTGGAGCAGCTCGCGCAGCGCGGTTACCTGCGGGTTATCTGCGGCACAGACACCCTCGGCGTTGGCATCAATGTGCCCATTCGCACCGTGCTGTTCACCGCCCTCACCAAATATGATGGTGTGAAAATGCGTCAGGTGAACGTGCGCGAGTTTCACCAGATCGCGGGCCGGGCCGGGCGGGCGGGCTATGACACCGCAGGAACGGTGGTGATTCAGGCGCCCGAGCATGAGAGCGACAATCTCAAGGCCATCGAGAAAGCCGGCGATGATCCCAAAAAGAAACGCAAAATCGTGCGTAAGAAGGCGCCGGACGGCTTTGTGTCCTGGGGCGAACCGAGCTTCCGTCGGTTGGTCGACGCTGAACCCGAGACCCTCTCGTCGAGCATGCAGATGACCGCCGCGATGCTTATCAATGTGATCGGCCGCGGCGGCGATGCTTTCGCCCACGTGCGTTCCCTCATCTTTGACAACCACGAGCCCTGGAAGCGTCAACTGGTTTTGGCCCGGCGGGCTCTGGGTATCTACAAGACCCTGCGCGAAGCCGGAATCGTGGAGCAGAGCGCGAGCGGCAGCATCCGTTTGACCGTCGATCTCCAGGCGAACTTTGCGCTCAACCAGCCGCTGTCGCCGTTTGCGCTGGCCGCGTTCGAACTGCTCGATCCGGAAGCGCCCACCTATTCGCTCGACATGATTTCGATTCTGGAGTCAACCCTCGACGATCCGCGGCCCGTGCTCATGGGGCAGCAATTCGCCGCCCGCGGCGAGGCCGTGAACGCGATGAAGCGTGAGGGCATCGAATACGACGAGCGGATGGCGCTGCTCGAGGAGATCACGCACCCCAAGCCGCTCGAAGAATTGCTGAACTACACCTTCGACACCTATAAGGCTTCCCAGCCGTGGATCGCCGACTTTGAACTCAAGCCCAAGTCCGTCGTACGCGATATGTACGAGAGGGCCATGTCCTTTGGCGAATTCATCGCGTTCTACAAGCTCGCCCGCAGCGAGGGTGTCGTGTTGCGCTACCTGTCGGACGCGTACCGGGCAGCCCGGCAGACTATTCCCGACGAGGCAAAGAACGAAGACCTGCTCGACCTGATCGAATGGCTCGGTGAGCTCGTTCGCCAGGTGGACTCGAGCCTGCTCGACGAGTGGGAAGAATTGCTGCACCCCGATCTTGCCGCGCACGAGGCAGACGCACACACGATTTTGCCTCCGCCACCGCGTCGACTTACCACCAACGTGCGAGCTTTTCGTATTCTGGTGCGCAACGAGCTGTTCCGCCGGGTGCAGCTCGCCGCTTTGGAGCACTACGACGAGCTCGGCGAACTCGACCGGGAGCACGGCTACTCGGATGATGTCTGGGCTGAAGCAATGGACGGCTACTTTGCCGAGCATGACGAGATACTCACCGGCAATAACGCCCGCAGTTCTGACCTGCTCATCATCGAGGAGGGGCCCGAGGAATGGACCGTGCGCCAGATTATCGACGACCCGGCCGGTGACCATGACTGGGGGATCAGCGCGAGCGTGAACCTCGCCGGCTCCGATGAACTCGGCGCGGCGGTCGTGCGCGTGACCGGTGTCAACCGGTTGTAGCGCTACCCGCCCGGAGAGATCACGGCGCTAAACGCCCGGCGCTCGGAGCGGAGCGGAGGCGTCGGCGGCCCACTCATTGAGCGAACCGTCGTAGATGGAGACGTGCTCGTGGCCGGCACGGATGAGAGCGAGGGCGCTGGCAGATGCCGCGATTCCGCCACCGCAGTAAGTCACCAGGTGGCCCGACGCCCCAGCTGCCGACGCCGCCACGGATGGGGCGACCGTTGCCCGGAGCTGGTCGCCGCGCAGGAACGTATTCGTGGCGGGGTCGACGAGTGTGCCGGCCGGAAGGTTGACGCTGCCGGGAATGTGTCCGACGCGCGGGCGTGACCCGGCCGTACCGGCGAATTCCGCCGGCGGAACGGAGCAGACAAGGGCGGCATCCGCTGTGCCGGCGATGATCGACTCGACGAAGCTCTTGTCGACCCACAGCTCGGGACGCGGGGTGGCCGTGAAGCCGCCGACGACTTGTGGTCGCGTTCCGCCGGTGGCGAACGGGCGGGTCTCAGCGTGCCACTTGGTGAGACCGCCGTCGAGCACGGCGACATTGTCGTAGCCGAAAGCGCGAAACAGCCACCAGATGCGGGCAGCCCACTGTCCCACCACGGCATCGTAAACGACGACGGTCGTGGTGTTGTCGATGCCGACGGATGCTGCGGCCGCCTCAAATAGATCGGCGCTCGGCCGGGAGAAATCGAATTCACCCGCTGGGTCGGAGAAGACGTCGAACAAGTCAGCGAACACCGCTCCGGGAATGTGCCCCTTGGTGAGATAGTCATCACGCCCGCTGAGGTAGCGCGGCCCGGAATCTGACGGTGCGAGCGCGAGCACGGTGGCGTCGAGAATGACGAGGTGGTCGGAACCGAGATGATCGGCCAGCCACTGCGTGGAGACGACGGGCGACGAAGGAACGGGAGAACTCATGACATAAGGCTAGCGGCGGCCGCCGACACGGGGCAGAACCGGCGCCCGGGCAAGTCATCCGGCGACATCCGGCGACATCGGGCGACATCCGGCTACCGGGTGGTGGTCCAGTCCAGGTTGATGATCTGCTTGATATAGATGTTTTCGCCGAGCCCCGGAACCGAGGGGTTCATGGTGAGCATAAGTTGAACCGGAACGTTGAATCGTTGGGCGATGTCGAAGAACGCGTCGCCCTCGACGACCGTATAGGTGAGCAGGGCTCCCGCACCGTCAGCGGTCGTTGTGCCGCGGGCACCCGGTGTGCTGCCCTGGTCGGCGGCGGGTCCCTGCGGCAGGGGCACGGGTTCCGCGTTGGGAACGAGGTCGGGAACCGTTGGGTTGGGAATAAGCGCCGGCTCTTCGGTGGGAACCGGCGTCGGTGTCGGCGTGGGGCTCGGGGTGGGAGTGGGGGGCACAGTCGGGGTGATCGTCACAGTGACGGCCGGAGCAGGTTCACCGGCACAGCCAGCCACCGCCACGAGTAGGACAGCGGTAACGATGATGCCCCACGGGCGACGTACGAGTGAGCTGCGAATGGTTCAACCCTGCTTTCTGAGACACACTGTGACGGCGGCTATGCGCGCACTCAGCCAGCTTAGGCTGAACGCGTGGTGGCTCGACCGAGTCGATTACCCCCGTTCGGGGTGTTGCGCTCAGCATTCGATGACGTTGACTGCAAGCCCGCCCTCGCTGGTTTCCTTGTACTTCGTCATCATGTCGAGTCCGGTCTGCCGCATTGTCTCGATTACGGTGTCGAGTGAAACCAGGTGTGTTCCGTCGCCGTGCAGCGCCAGACGTGCCGCCGATACCGCCGTCGATGAGGCGATCGCGTTGCGCTCGATGCAGGGAACCTGCACGAGCCCGCCGACCGGGTCGCAGGTGAGCCCGAGGTGATGTTCCATCGCGATCTCCGCCGCATTCTCGACCTGACGCGGCGTTCCACCGAGCACGGCGCAGAGTGCGCCAGAAGCCATGGCGCACGCGGCGCCGACCTCAGCCTGGCAACCGCCCTCCGCCCCTGAGATCGAGGCGTTGGCCTTCACCAGGGAGCCGATGGCGACGGCCGTGAGCAGGTACCGACGAATACCGGCAGCATCCGCCCCTGGAACGAAACGCAGGTAGTAATGGCCGACGGCGGGGATGATGCCAGCCGCCCCGTTCGTCGGCGCGGTGACGACTCTTCCGCCCGCCGCGTTCTCCTCATTGACGGCGAGCGCGAAGGCGTGCAGCCATTCTGTTGACGTGTCGTGGTCGCACAGGGCCAGCCCGTCATATTCTTCCAAGCGGATCCGTACCGCGGATGCCCGGCGCTTGACGTTGAGGCCGCCCGGCAGCACGCCGGTGGTGCTGAGTCCGGCCTCCACGCAGGCGTGCATGGCCGCCCAGATGGCGTCGAGTCCCTCGTCGAGTGCTGCGGCGCCGTGAATCGCTTCCTCGTTGCCGCGGGCGACCTCGCAGATCGACAGGTCATGGGCTTCGCACAGGGCGAGCAGCTGTGCGCTGGAATCATAGGGGAGTGGCTGGGTGACGCGGGTCTGGGCGCTCGAGCGTTCGGTGCCCCTGCGGATGAACCCGCCACCGATCGAATAGAAGGTCTCCTCGAGGAGAGGAACGGAATCTGCCCGGCTGTCGGTCGCATAGGCGGCCAGCGTGAGCGCGTTCGGGTGCCCAGGTAGGCGTGTGCGAGGCTCGAAGTACACGTCGTTGGTATGGATAGGAATGCTGCGCCCGCCAAGCAGGGTCAGGTTGGCACCGTCCTGGATGCCGGACCAGGTTGCACGCACCTGAGTGGGGTCGCAGGTTTCCGGGCGCAGACCGGTCAATCCGGCGAGCACGGCATCGGGCGTACCGTGGCCGAGACCGGTTGACCCCAGAGACCCAAACAATGAGCAGCGGATGCGCCCCACCGCATTGAGGCGCCCGGTTGCCACGAGGTCTTCGGCGAATAGGCGCGCAGCACGCATCGGGCCCACCGTGTGGGAACTGGACGGGCCGATTCCAATGGAAAACAGGTCCAGGGCTGAGACGTACACTGTCACGGTCTTCATCGTACGGTACCCAGGCGTGGTGGGCAGGGGACGATACCCGGATTCAACACGGCGCCTAACCCCAAACGCCCCGCACCGTAAAGTGCGAGGCGCGAGTCGAGAGGTCCAGCCCGGGAACCCGGCGAGAACGCTAGGCGATGGTGAACGTGATGGTCGACACGTAGGGGTTGACGGTGCCCTTGCCAAGGGTTGCGGTGTACACGAGCGCCTGGGCGACATTGCTGATCGTGACGGGCTCGGCAGTCGGCGCAGCGTCGGAGCCGGTGCCAGCGGTGATGGCGCCCGGGGTGATGACGAGGTTGGAGGCCGGCAGGGTGCGCTCGGTCG
Organism: Cryobacterium sp. Y57; assembly: GCF_002929505.1. Lineage (GTDB taxonomy): Bacteria > Actinomycetota > Actinomycetes > Actinomycetales > Microbacteriaceae > Cryobacterium. The sequence continues at coordinate 44,198 of NZ_PJJL01000063.1, read as the reverse complement.
TGTCGACGGTGCCCGCTGCGCTGACGAAGTCGGTCGCGCTGGCCGATAAAGACCAGGCGGTGTTTGTGCCGCGAGCGTTGGTGATGGTCCAGACAGGCGCGGTGCCGGTGGAGGACTGCGCGTTGAGGCCGTCCAGAACGACCGCGGTCATCGCGTCGGGCGCGGTCGGGTCGGCGGTGAGGTTGCCACCAGTGATGGTGGCGTTGAGCGTGTCGGTGCCGTCCACTGCCTGAGCCGGAGAAAGGGCCACACCGAACAGGATGCCGGTAGCGAGGATGATTCCGACGGTCGTGGTGAAAGCGTGCATGGTGCGTGTCCTCTGACTTGGATCTAGGGCGCGAGCACGCCAAATAGCGTGTCCACGAAAGTGTGGGAGAAGCGGATATCGCAGGCGGTGAACCGAACTCGTTATCCGTTATGCACGAGTTCCAGTGGCGATGAATCAATCCTCACACGGCGTCCGCACCGATGTGGGGTTCGTCGCGCAGAGTTGAATCAGCGTTGGCTCAAGGTTGGCGCAATGCCCCGAATGGGCATTGGCACCGGTCGCAGCGAGCTACGAAATGGTGAAAGTGAGCACCGTGACATAGGGGTTCATTGGCGAGTTGTCGATGGCGCCGGAGTAGTTCGACCGGTACGCGTTGGTGGGAATCATCAGGCTGTACGTCGGTGTCAGCAGGTAGGTGCCCCGGTGCGAGCCGGTGGTAGCGATCAGGGTCTGCGGGCTGGCTGAGAGCGCTAGCGTCGGCGCGGTGATGCCGGTCGCGGCATCGGTATTGGAGCCGGTGGTGATGGTGCCAGGGGCGATGCTCAGGTTATGCACGGAAAGCATTCGGTCTTCGGTTTCGACCGTTCCGGCCGCGCTGGTGGGCACGGTAGCGCTCACCGAGAGGGTCCAGGGCGCTCCGGTACCGCGCGCATCGATGATCGACCACTGGGTCGAGACGCCCGTGGCGAATTGGGGGTGGGTGCCGAGGAGGGTCACCGCTGACAGTGTCGCGCCGGCGGTGGCAGCGGTGAGGTGACCGGCGGGTGGCACCGGACTGGTGGAACTCGCCGTGCTCATCATGACGGCGCCGTTGGCGGTTAGCGCTCGTCCGAGGTAGCTGACTCCGGCTCCGATCGAGATCGCTGCCATGCCGATGATCGTGCCGGTGAAAGCGGATGTCGCCCCGAGCGACACCGCCCCGGCCACCTGCCAGTAGACCCGCGACGCCTGCGCTCCGTTGGTCAGGATGACGCTGCTGCCGGCAGCCGTGTTGAAGGCGGCATCCACTTGGATGATGAAGGTAGCGTTCGGGTTGCCCTGTCCATCGAGGATGAGCGTGGTGCTGATGGCGAGGGCGGCAGCGGCCTTGTAGACCCCGGAGGTGAGGGTGCGGCCGGCGAGGTCACCAGCGAGGGCGGTGCTCGCTGGCCTCGCCGCGGCATCCTTGTACGCTGCGGCGAGGTCGACCTGCGCGGCAGCCGCGGCAGCATCGCCGCCGTGGATGGTTCCGCTGAGTACGCCAGGCGGAAACCCAGTGACCGCCGTTCCCGGGCTCACGCCGATATCGCCGTCGAAGGAGGAGTTACCCGTGTTGGCGACCGAGGTGGTCGCCAGGATGGCGTAGCTGCTTGCGCTGCCGAGGTTCACTCCGGAATCGGTCGTGAAGGTGCTGCTGCCGAGGGTTACGGTGCCGTTTCGGGTGAGCGCACGGCCGATGAAACTCGAATTCGTGCCGACGGTGATCGCCGCCTGGCCGAGGATGATGCCCGAGAACGATGATGACGCTCCCAGCTGCACGGCGCCATCGACCTGCCAGAACACCCGGGACGGCTGTGCGCCGTTGATCAGGCGCAGGTTGCTGGCTGCGCTGGTCGTGAGGGTGCTGTCGAGCTGAAAAATGAACACGGCGTTCGGGTTACCCTGCCCATCGAGGGTCACCGACGAACCGAGGGCCAGCGCTCCCGAAGCGGCATACACGCCGGCTTTGTACGTCTGGCCGGTCAGATTGCCGCTCAGACTGAAGGTCGGCGTGCGCGCAGCGGCATCGTTGATTGCCGCTAGAAGGTCGATCTGAGCCTGGGCGCTCTCTGCCGTGCCGAGGTGCGTACGTCCCGTCACCATCCCGGGGGGAAAGCCGGTCAGGCCGTTACCCGGGCTTACTCCGAGGCTGCCGCTGAGGGTCGTTCCACCGGAATTCAGAACAGATGTGCCGGCCAAAACCGAATAGGTTCCGGCGGTTTTCAGCGTCGCGGGCGGTTCGGTCATGAAGATACTGCTCGCCATGACAATGGCGCCGTTGGAGGTGAGTGCTCGGCCCGTGAAGGTCGTGCCAGCCCCGATGGAGATGGCGGCGAGGCCCAGTACGTTTCCGCTGAATGATGAGGCTGCGCCGAGTGAGACCGCTCCGACGACCTGCCAGAACACATTCGACGCCTGGGCGCCGTTGGCCAGGATAATGCTGCTGGCCGCTGCAGTGTCGAACGCCCCGTCGACCTGGAAGATGAACACCGCGGTGGGGTCGTTCTGGGCGTCGAGGGTGAGGGCTGTACTCACAGTGAGGGCGGCGGTGGATTTGTAGACGCCCGCGGTGAGCGTGTGCCCGGCGAGATCTCCGCCAACGGCGCCGGTCGGTAGGCGACCCGCAGCATCAGCGTAGGCCGAGGCGAGGTCGGCCTGGGCTGCCTTGGCATGGCTGTCCCCGGCGTGGATGCTGCCGGTGAGAATCCCGGGCGGGAAGCCGGTGATGGCCGTACCAGGGCTGGTTCCAGCATTGCCGCTCAGCGCACTGTCGCCCGTGCTCACGATGGCGTTGAAGGCGAGCGCAGAGTAGCTGCCGGCCGTCTTCAGATCGACCGTTGCGGCGGCAGCCTCGGCGGGGGACTGCGGCACGAGAAAGCTGGCCAGCAGGAGGAGAATCGTGAGCCCCGTGGTGGCAAGCGGGTGTGTTCGACGCTCTCCCGGCCTGCGTTCGTGGTGTCGGGCTGGGTGCGTGCGCGTCATCGTCCCGAAGGCCGCTCAGGAACGGCGGACTCGGAATTGTCGGAATCGCCACGCACCATCGGGACCGCTGACTCGCCGGCCATTCGAGGCTCGGCCCGCGGCATCTGCGCGACCTGCGCGAGCGCCAGGCGGGCACGCCGAACGAAGAGCGCGGCACGCCAGGCGCCGAACACGAGTACCAGTACCAGCACGAGCCCGATGAGGATGATCCACCACGGCACGTAGCTGAACGCGGTGTTCATTCGCTCAGTTCCCGCTTCGGACACGAGGGTAGCGTCGGCGCTGCCCAGCTGGATGAAGGCAGCCTGCGGCAGCGTCGCCTGCAGGGTGAGTGTCGCGCCGGGCAGGATACTCTCCGGCGTTTCAAATTGCAGCTCGGTTGTGGCGCCGATCACACTGTTCAGGCTCAGGCTGGCCTTCGGATACAGAATGGTGTTCCCCGTGTTCTGGATCGGCAGGGTGAACGAGACCGCGTCACCGGAGCGTTCCCAGTTCAAGCCGCCGTGGCTCAACCGGGTCGTTGCGTTGCCAGCCACCGTCAGGTAGATACGTACACCCTGACGCTGGATCACGTCCAGGCGCAGCGCCGCGTCGCCGGTGGACGTGGTCGTTTCACCCTGAATGGGCGGACTCTGGATGATGATGCCACCGGCGTAGTCGCCCGGGGTCGCTGTCAGGGGAACGTTCAGTCGAAACGGAACGGACAGGTCAGAGTTGGCCGGAACGGTGATTGCTTCAGCGCCGAGAGTCACCCAGCTGCCCACATTCGATTGCGCGTCGGCCTGCGCGGCGAGGGCGAACGCGCCCTGCGCGGTGCTCTGACCGTCGACCGCGTAATTGAACAGAGTGACCGCGGCATCCGTGTGGTTGCTGACAATGGCGTTGGCTTGGACGGCGGCACCGGGAGCGAGGGTGAAGTGGAAAAAGTCTGATTAGAGTTCCGGGCGGATGCCGAGAGTCCCGTCATCGATGGCGGCGGCGGGCGAGCTCACAATGAGGGTGGCGAACCCGGGGGCCAGCACGGCGACGGCCACGAGCAGAGCGAGCCGGCGAACCAGACGCATACCAGCCGGTTTCCGAAACGAATCTGGTGTGGGCTGACGCACAGGTATCCGGCGACGTGCGGTGGAACGGTGTGACATGGGGTGGACCTCAGCGTGGTATCCGGCATGACCCCCCCAGTTGAGGAACTAGGTTATTCTCACACGCCGGTCCCCAATTTTTGCCCGTGTGGCGGTCAGTGTTGGCTCAAGATTGGCAGCATTCGCTCAAGGTTCGCGCAGGGCCGGATCAGGCGATTGTGAACGTGAGGACCGAGACGAACGGGTGCACGGGGGATCCGTCGATCACACCCGAAAAATTCGATCGGTAAGCGTTGGGCGGAACCCTCAGGCTGAACTCCGGCGTCAGGGTGAACGTGCCTTTGCCTAAGGTGCTGGTCCAGACCAGGGCCTGCGGCCGGCCGGAGACGGCGACGGGTTCGGTCGTGGGGGCGGCATCGGCGCCCTCACTGGAGTGGGCGGTGACGATTCCGGGCGTGATGGTCAGGTTCTCCACGGCAACGGTGCGCTCGATGGTATCGAGTGTGCCCGGCGCGCTGGTGAAATCAGTGGCACTCACCGACAGGCTCCATGCTGCGCTGGAGCCGCGACCGTTCGTGATGGTCCATTGAGCGGGGCTGCCGACCGAGGTGTGGCCCGAGCGCCCGTCCAGAACGACGGGGGTCATCTGCGTGGGTGCAGAGACGACGGCCGAGAGTGCTCCGCCGAGAATCGCCGAGCTGATCGCGTCGGAGGAGGTGTCGGCGCTGGCCGATGGCGAGAGAACGACGACCAGTCCGACGGCCAGAACGATACTCGTCAATCCGATCAGACCGAGCTCGGTGCGACCTGCCACGAAAATCCCCCTAGAGATGCCGATGGTTTCGGCACTGGCTGACACCTATCGGTACCGACGACCCGAGTCGAAGGATCTTCATCGTAACAACTCCACCTTGCTATGGATACCAATACCCGAATGCCCACAAAATGAAAAAAAGGCCGCCTCCCCGAAGGGAGACGGCCTGACGATGATTGCGTCGGCCTAGTGCGTGCGGAAGCGCTGCACCATCGGGCAATCGAACGGGTCTCGTGCCGCGAGACCGACCCGGTTGAGGTACGCGATGACGATGCCGTAGCTTTCGAAGACGCCGGTTTCGGTGTATTTCACGTCGTGGGAGAGGCAGTATTTCTTGGCGATCTCCTGGGCCTTGCGCAGGTGGGGGCGGGCCATGTTCGGAAACAGGTGGTGCTCGATCTGGTAGTTGAGGCCACCCATGTAGTGGTCGATGAAGGTTCCTCCGCGAATGTTGCGGCTGGTGAGCACCTGGCGGCGCAGAAAGTCGACCTTGCTTTCGGCCGGAAGCTGCGGCATCCCCTTGTGGTTGGGGGCAAAGGAAGCGCCCATGTAGACGCCGAATACCGCCATCTGCACGCCGACGAAGGCGAACGCCATGCCGAGCGGTAGAAAGTAGAAGATGACGGCGAAGTAGGCGATGATGCGCGTCACGAGCATCGTGATCTCGACCCAGCGCTCACTGACCTTGTTCTTGCCGAAGACGGTCTTGAAGCCCTGGATGTGCAGGTTGATGCCTTCGAACATCAACAGCGGGAAGAAGAAATAGCCCTGTTTGCGAGTGATGATGGCGCCGACTCGGCTGACTTTTTTGGCGTCGTCTTCACGGAAGACGATGAAGTCTGGTTCGATGTCGGGGTCTTTGCCGATGACGTTCGGCTGGGCGTGGTGACGGCTGTGCTTGGTCATCCACCAGGCGTAGCTGATGCCGACGAAGAGGTTGGCGAGAACGCGGCCCGCTCGGTCGTTGGCTTTGCCGGAGGTGAACACGGCGCGGTGCGAGGCTTCGTGAGCCAGGAAGGCGAACTGGGTGAAGATGAGGCCCAGCGCGGCGGCGATGATCAGTTGGTACCAGGTGTCTCCCAGCAGCACGAATCCGACGGCAGCGCCGAGGGTGGCAGCCACGAGAGTCGAGAAAACCAGCCAGTAGAAACCGGTGCGGCGGCCGAGAAGACCGAGATTGCGCACGGTGTGCAGGAGCGCTGAATATTCTGTGGTGGGGTTTTTCGTGTCTCCACCCGGCCGGGTCCTGATGATGCGGACCGAGGGTGCGGCTAGTGCTTCCGACATGAGGCCTTCCTGAGCTTGGAATTCTCAGCGTTCGGGACTTCTCAGCCGGGAAATGAGCAATTACTCGTGGAACAGATAGCGGTCAGTCTACGGTCGGGAACTCCCCGTTCGCTCACAATTCACACGTTTTTCTCAGTCATTATATGCCAAAAATGGAATGTATCTGACCGATCTATCGCCAACTGGGCATCCAAATGTGGAGTTGCCAAAACGCGAAGGAAGTCTGCATTCCGGTCCAAACCGGGAAGAAGAATGCCGTAACCAGCAGCGTGACTCCCAGCCCCAGGACCACCGCGGTGACGGCGCCCGCCCGCGGTTGGAGGTCATATTCCGGCACCTGCAAATGTGCTGAATGCCTGCGTCGTGGCCGCGCCTGGTCGGGAATACGCTTGAGGAGTAGCCCGATGACGAAGGTGAGACCGAGCAGCAGGTATGGCTCGAACGCGACTGTGTAGAACTGGAAGACCGTGCGGTTCAGATACATCAGCCACGGCAGATAACCGGCGACCATGCCCATCAGGATGAAGCCGACCCGCCACTCGCGATACCGGGCGAGTCGGTAGACGAGGTAGAACAAGGCCGCTGTGGCGGCCCACCAGATCAGCGGGTTACCGACGGAGGTGATGGCCTCGGAGCAGCTCTGAAACTGGCAGCCGAGTTCGCCCGCGTCCGAGCCGCGGTAATACATGCTGGTTGGCCGGATCATGAACAGCCAGGTCAGTGGGTTCGCCTGATATGGATGCGGTGTGGCAAGCCCCACGTGGTAGGTGTACGCAGCGGCCTGGTAGTGCCAGAAGCTTTGGAGCGTGTGCGGCACCCACGCCAGTGGTCCGGTCCAGGCGGCGCCCACCCCGTCAGCCCAGTCGCGGTAGTAGCCACCCCGGGTGACAAACCAGCCGGTCCAGGAGACTAGGAACGTGGCGCCGGCGATGGGAACGAGCGTCAGGAACGTGGCGGGGGCCTGTTTGAGGATGGCAGCACTGAGCCAGAATGAGACGCCGTTACGACGCCGGGCCAGGGCATCGACGACGACGAGGTAGACGCCGAACGCGGCGAGAAAATACAGGCCTGACCACTTCACCGAACTGGTCAGTCCAAAGGCGAGGCCGGCAGAGAGCAACCACGGCCGCCACCACAGTGTGGGACCCCAGCCGGGGTTGTTTCGACCCGCGAGCCGGGTTGCGAGACGCGTCGCGTGCCACTCTCGGTCCATCAACACGGCGCCGAAACCGAGCAGGGCGAAGAACATCACGAAATTATCGAGTAACGCCACGCGGCTCATGACGATGGCATGCCCGTCGATGGCGAGCAGAAAACCGGCGACCAAGGCGAGTAATCGCGACTGAAACAGTTTCTGCGCCACGAGCATGATGAGCACAACCGCGAGTACCCCGACCACGACCGTCGCCAGTCGCCAGCCCCAGGGATTACCGGGGCCGAGCAGATTCATGCCGAGCGCGATCAGCCACTTGCCGAGCGGCGGATGCACCACGAAAGAGGGATCCGACATGTAGATATCGGTCTGCCCGGCTTCAAACAGCGGGTTGGCGTCGGTCGGCCACGTCGATTCGTAGCCGTTGTTGAACAGGGTCCAGGCGTCTTTCACGTAGAAGGTCTCGTCGAACACGAGCGCGTGCGGCAGGCCGAGGTTCCACAAACGCAACGCGGCGGCCAGTAGCACTACGGCGAGGTGGCTGCCCCAGCGAACCCATCGACTAGTAGCGAGCACCACACCATCGTAGCGAGCGAGCGAAGAACGAATGTTCGGCTGGTGCTGCGAGAATTGCAGCATGATCATCCTTGCTGCCACCCCGATCGGAAACCTCGGCGACGCTTCCCGGCGCCTCATCGAGACCCTGAGCACGATCACCATCGTGGCGGCCGAGGACACCCGCGTCACCGTGCACCTGCTCAAGGCCCTCGGGATCGAAAATCGGCCAAGACTCATTGCCCTGCACGACCACAACGAACGCGGCAAGGCAGCCGAACTCGTCGAACTGGCCCGCGATGTCGACATTCTGGTGCTCAGTGACGCCGGAATGCCCACCGTTTCTGACCCGGGTTTTCACTTAGTGGATGCCGCAGCCGCAGCTGGCGTGCAGGTCACGGCCCTGCCGGGACCCTCGGCTGTGCTGACCGCTCTTGCCGTCTCGGGGCTTCCGACGGACCGGTTCACCTTTGAGGGGTTTCTGCCGCGCAAGCACGGCGAGCGGGTCAAACTGCTGCGTGAGCTCGCTGCCGAACGTCGCACCATGGTGTTCTTTGAATCGCCCAATCGTCTTGCCGACTCCCTGACCGATCTGGCCACAACGCTCGGCGCTGACCGCCGGGTCGTGGTTTGCCGGGAATTGACCAAGTTCTTCGAGGAAGTCAAACGTGGCACGGCGAGCGAACTGGCCGAGTGGGCGGCTGCGGGGGTGCGCGGCGAAATCTGTATCGTCGTTGCGGGCGCCGAAGTGCGGGTATTGGACCTAGCCGTGGGGGTAGCGGAGGTGCTGCAACTGGTGGCCGGCGGCATCCGTTTGAAAGACGCTGCAGCCGACGTATCGGCCGCCAGCGGGCTCGGCAAGCGTGAACTCTACGAGCATGCCCTGCAGGCCAGGGCGGGCGCGCCGCTGCCGAAACCCGACCGCTCGGCCTTTCCGCTCGGCTGATCTGACACCCCCGGGCGTAACCGGGCCAGACCATAAGCGCTCGCCGCATAAGATGAACGCATGTCCGCAGGTTCTTTCTACATCACCACGCCCATTTTCTACGTGAATGATGTGCCGCACATCGGGCACGCCTACACGGAGGTGGCGGCCGACGTTCTCGCGCGCTGGCACCGGCAGTCGGGTGACGACGCCTGGCTATTGACCGGCACCGACGAACACGGCCAGAAGATTCTGCGCACGGCGATCGCCAACGGCGTCACCCCCAAGGAATGGGCCGACCGTTTGGTTGAAACCGCCTGGAAGCCGCTGCTGGAGACCGTCAATATTAACAACGACGACTTCATCCGCACGACGGACGAACGCCACGAGGTGAACGCGCAGAAGTTTCTCCAGCACCTGCACGATGAGGGTCACATCTACACCGGCGAGTATGAGGGGTACTACTGCGTCGGGTGCGAAGAGTACAAACAGGCCACCGACCTGGTCGACGGCACCGGGGAGTACGTCGGCCAGCTGGTCTGCGCGATCCACTCCAAGCCGGTCGAGCTGCTGCACGAGAAGAACTACTTCTTCAAGATGAGCGCCTTCGCTGACCGGTTGCTTGCTTTGTACGAAGAAAACCCCAATTTCGTGCAGCCGGAGGCGGCGCGAAATGAGGTCATGTCCTTCGTCAAGCGCGGCCTGTCCGACCTGTCGATCTCCCGCTCGAGCTTTGACTGGGGCATCAAGGTGCCCTGGGATCAATCACACGTCGTCTACGTCTGGTTCGACGCTCTACTGAACTACATCACCGCGGCCGGTTACGGTCAAAACGATGAGGAGTTCGCGAGCCGCTGGCCAGCCACGCACATCGTCGGCAAGGACATTCTGCGCTTTCATGCCGTCATCTGGCCGGCCATGCTCATGGCCGCCGGCATCGAGGTGCCCAAGCAGGTTTTCGGCCACGGCTGGCTACTGGTCGGCGGCGAGAAGATGAGCAAGTCCAAGCTCACCGGAATCGCCCCGAGCCAAATCACCGACACGTTCGGCTCCGACGCCTTTCGTTATTACTTCATGCGCGCCATCAGCTTCGGCCAGGACGGCTCGTTCAGCTGGGAAGACCTCTCGGCCCGGTACCAGTCCGAGCTCGCCAACGGCTTCGGTAACCTCGCCTCCCGCGTGACCGCCATGGTGGTGCGCTACTGCGACGGCATCGTGCCCGTCAGCGGCGAGCTTTTGGCCGCCGACCTCGCGATTGCAGCGACCGAAAAGCGGGTGACGGATGCCGCTGGTGCCTTCATCGAGACTCTCGCCATCCACGACGCACTGGCCAGCGTGTGGGAACTCGTCGATGAGCTCAACGGCTACATCACCCTGCAGGAGCCGTGGGCGCTGGCCAAGAACTCCGAAACGCGAGCGCGACTGGAAACAGTGCTGCACACCGCCGTACGCGGTCTCGGCACCCTCACCGTGCTGCTCTCGCCGGTCATCCCCATCGCCACCGCCAAACTGTGGAACGCTCTCGGCGGCGACGGCGCCCTCGCAGACCAGCGCGTCGACCGGGCCTGGGAATGGGCAGGCGGCTCCCAGGTGAGCCCGCTCGAACCACTGTTCCCACGTATCGAATCGATCGTGGAGCCAACCGATGGCTAGCGACTCGCTGGCCGGGCTCGACGGAGGCGTCGACGGTTACGGCAGCGCTATTCGCCGCCGCGAGAACACCGCGCGCCGCGACCTGAGCTACCCGCCATTGCCGGAGCCGCTCACGGTGCCCGTCTACGACAACCACACCCATCTCGAGATCGCCGACGGCGAGTATCCGCTCAGCTATCGGGAACAGCTCGACCGCGCCTCGAGCGTTGGCGTTCGCGGTGTCATCCAGGTCGGCGGCGACGTCGAAACCTCACGCTGGTCGGCCGCCGCGGCACTGAACGAACCGCGCATGCTCGCCGCGGTCGCGATCCACCCCAACGAGGCGCCTGCTCTTGAAGAAGCCGGCGCCCTCGACGACGCCATCGCCGCGATCGACGAACTCGCCGGGCAGCCGCGCGTGGTCGCCGTCGGCGAGACCGGGCTCGACTTTTTTCGTACTCCCGAAGCGGGTCGCGCCGCCCAGTTTCGCTCCTTTGAGGCGCACATTCGCATCGCCAAGAAGAACAACCTCGCGCTGCAGATTCACGACCGCGATGCCCACGAGGCTGTGATCGAAACGCTGCTCAAGGTCGGCGCCCCCGAACGAACCGTCTTTCACTGCTTCTCTGGCGACGCCGACATGGCCCGAATCTGTGCCGCGCGAGGCTGGTACATGTCCTTTGCCGGAAATGTCACGTTCAAAAACGCCGACAACTTGCGCGCCGCCCTGTCCGCCGCCCCGCGCAACCTGCTGCTGGTCGAAACGGATGCCCCGTTCCTCACCCCGCTGCCCTACCGCGGCCGACCCAATGCGCCGTACCTGCTGCCCAACACGCTGCGCGGCATGGCCGCTCACCTCGAAACGGATGTCTCCCTGCTCTCCGCTCAAATCACCGCCAACACGGAACTGGTCTACGGGCGCTGGGATGCGGAGCCGGTCACCGCGGCTCACGATGTTCCGCGCCCAGACCAGGCCCCCCATGGAGGTCTGGCATGACCGACGGAACCGCTGAGGAGGCGAAACCCGTCAAGACCCTTCTCGGACCCGCCGAGATTCGCGACCTCGCCGAGATGCTCGGTGTCAATCCGACCAAGAAGCTCGGCCAGAACTTCGTCATCGACGGCAACACTGTGCGGCGCATCGTGAAGGTCGCCGCCGTCGCACCCGGTGACACCGTCGTCGAGGTCGGCCCCGGCCTCGGCTCGCTCACGCTCGGCATGCTCGAGATCGGTGCCAGCGTCGTCGCCGTCGAAATCGACGACCGCCTGGCCGAGCAGTTGCCACTGACCGTCGAACTCATGCAGCCGGGCGCCCAGCTCACCGTCATTCGCGCCGACGCCCTGAAGATCACCGAGCTGCCCGGCGACCCCACCCGGCTCGTCGCCAACCTGCCCTATAACGTCTCGGTACCGGTGTTGCTCTACCTGCTCGAACACTTCTCGTCGATCCGAGCCGGTGTCGTCATGGTGCAGGCCGAGGTCGGCGAACGTCTCGCCGCCCCGCCCGGCAATAAGATCTATGGAAGCCCGAGCGTCAAAGCCGCCTGGTACGGCGATTTCCGCACCGCCGGCAAGGTGAGCCGGCAGGTATTCTGGCCGGTTCCGAACGTCGATTCGATCCTGATCGCCTTCGAACGCCGCGCGGCACCGCTGGAATCCGAAGAACTGCGCCGCAAAACCTTCGCGCTCGTCGACGCTGCTTTTCAGCAGCGACGCAAGATGCTGCGGCAATCCCTGTCGGTCGTTCTCGGGGACTCAGCAGCGGCGGCTGCCGTGATGAGCGCGGCGGGTATCGACCCGACGACGCGGGGAGAGCAGCTCACCGTTCATGACTTTCTGGCCATCGCCCGGGTCTGGCCCGAGAACTAGAAAACAGTTCGATCTTTGGCCGCCGTGTTTTCTGCGCAAAAGTCGCGCGGCGAACATCCGTTTCACTGACGTGTCAGCGTCTAACCGTGGCCGCCGAGATTGCACCGCCGACATTACGCGGGCTTAGGGGGCAGCGCCAGCGTAGCCGGTACTGGCCGCGTCGCTAGAGGCTAAGCGGCTGGGCTAAGTTAAAAGCATGATCACGTCCGCCGGTACCACCGTTGTGCACGCGCGGGCCCCCGGCAAAGTCAACGTCTTCCTCAAAGTCGGCGCCGTAATGGAAGACGGTTATCACGACCTCGCGACCGCCTACCAGGCCGTTTCGCTGTTCGAAGAGGTCAGGGCCAGCCCGGCCTCCGACTTCTCCGTCGAGTTCAGCGGCAGCATCGATACTTCCGGCCTCGCCGTCGGCGGCACCAACCTGGTCATCAAGGCAGCTCGGGCCCTTGCCCGCAAGGCCGGCTACCGCGGCGGCGTACACCTCGAGGTGGAAAAGAACGTTCCGATCGCCGGCGGAATGGGTGGTGGCTCGGCGGATGCCGCAGCTACCCTGCTCGCCTGCGACGCCCTTTGGGGCACCAGCGCCAGCAAAGACGAACTCCTCGCCATTGCCACCACGCTCGGCGCCGACGTACCGTTCTCGTTCACCGGTGGCACCGCCATCGGTACCGGCCGGGGCGACCAGCTCAGCCCGGCACTGGCCAAGGGCAAGTTTCAATGGGTACTCGCCCTGGCCGACTTTGGAATGTCGACTCCCGGGGTTTACCACGAGCTCGACCGGCACCGCGACCGCCACGCCCAGGACATCTTTCCGGCGGAACACCAGCCCAGTGTCGACGCGAACGTGCTGCAGGCGTTGCGAGCAGGCGACCCGCATATGCTCGCCGACGTGCTGCACAACGATCTGCAAGCCCCCGCACTGCACCTCGTCCCGGGCCTCGGTAAGGTGCTGCAGCTCGGCGAAGAAAACGGCGCCCTCGCCGGTATCCTCTCGGGTTCGGGCCCGACCGTGGCTTTTCTGGTCGCGGATGCCGACAGCGCGCTCGAATTGCAGGTCGCGCTCTCGGCCAGTCGCTTGCGCGTCGTGCGCGCCACCGGCCCGGTGCACGGTGCTCGCCTCATCAACGACTAGTCCCTTCCGGGCATAACTCCTGCAATCTGCCGGACAGTGGCGAAACGCCCGCGTCATTCCGGGGGACCTAGAAAGCACGGTGGCAAATTGCAGGAGTTATGCTCGCTGATCCGGGGGCCGCGGCCGTGCCGTAAACTGGGCGGCTATGGCACATCTTCTCGGGGCTGAGTCCCTGCACCTCGAATTTCCCACCCGCGTCATCTTCGACAGCGTCACTGCCGGCCTCAACGAGGGCGACCGCATCGGCGTCGTCGGCAAGAACGGCGACGGCAAGTCAACCCTCATGCGCCTGCTGGCCGGCCGTATGGAACCCGATGAGGGACGGGTCACCCGCCGTCGCGGTGTCACGATCGGCATGCTGGACCAGTCCGATGACCTTGCCTCGGGCCAGACCGTCGGCCACACCATCGTCGGCAGCATCGAGGAACACGTTTGGGCGGGCGACGCCAAGGTGCGCGACGTCATCGGCGGCTTGGTGCGCGACATTCCGTGGGACGCCCTCGTCGACGACCTCTCCGGTGGCCAGCGCCGCCGGGTGGCCTTGGCTGCCGTACTCATCGGCGACTACGACGTGATCTTCCTGGACGAGCCCACCAACCACCTCGACGTCGAGGGCATTTCCTGGCTCGCCGGGCACCTCAAGACCCGTTGGGCCGCGCAGAGCGGCGGGCTCGTGGTCGTCACCCACGACCGGTGGTTCCTCGACGAGGTCTGCAACATCACCTGGGAGGTGCACGACCGCCTCATCGAGCCCTTCGAGGGTGGCTACGCCGCCTACATCCTGCAGCGTGTGGAGCGCGACCGCATGAGTTCCGTCGTCGAATCCAAGCGCCAAAACCTCATGAAAAAGGAACTGGCCTGGCTGCGCCGCGGCGCCCCGGCCCGCACCGCGAAGCCTAAGTTCCGCATCGATGCCGCGAACGTGCTGATCGAAAACGAGCCGCCGCCCCGCGACACCGTCTCGATGCAGTCCATGGCGATGCAGCGCCTCGGCAAGGACGTCGTCGACCTCATCGACATCGGCGTGAAGTTCGGCGAGAAGACCGTTCTCAATGACATCACCTGGCGCATCGCGCCAGGGGAACGCACCGGCATCATGGGCGTCAACGGTGCCGGCAAGTCCACCCTGCTGAACCTGGTCGCCGGCACGCTGCAGCCTACGACCGGCCAAGTGAAGCGCGGCAAGACCATCAAGGTTGCCGTGCTCACCCAGCAATTGTTCGAACTCGATGAGATTCGCAATGACCGCGTCAGCGACGTCATCGGCCGGCAGAAGACCAGCTACATGGCCGGCGGCAAGGAGATCACGCCGGGGCAGATGCTCGAACGTATGGGCTTTCTCAGCGCCCAGCTCACCACCCAGGTCAAGGACCTCTCGGGTGGTCAGAAGCGTCGCCTGCAGCTGCTGCTGATCGTGCTCGACGAACCCAACGTGCTCATTCTCGACGAGCCCACCAACGACCTCGACACCGACATGCTCGCAGCGATGGAAGACCTGCTCGATTCCTTTCCCGGCACCCTGCTGGTTGTCTCGCACGACCGGTATCTCATCGAGCGCGTCACCGACAACCAGTACGCGGTCATGGACGGCGGCTTTCGCCACCTGCCCGGCGGCGTCGACCAGTATCTCGAGGTGCGCCGCAAGGCCGTCGCCGGCCCGGCCTCCGGAACCCCCGCGGATGCCGCCAGCGCGAACAAGAAGATCCCCACCCTCGGCGGCGCTGAACTGCGCAACGCCCAGAAGGAGCTCGGATCGATCGACCGCAAGGTGGTCAAGCTGCAGGAGCGCATCGCCCAGAAACATGAGAAACTCGCCACGCACGACCAGTTCGATTTTGCCGGTCTCAGCGAGCTCGGCGTGAAGCTGACCGAACTCGAAGAGACCATCGCCACGCTCGAAACGCGCTGGGTCGAACTTACTGAGTTGATCGAGGGCTAACGTCGCAGAAACTGTGACGCAGTGTGTCCGGAAGGCCCACGCGTCGCAGTTTCGGCGCGTATCGTTGTTGAGTGCCTCGCAGAGCTGCGGCACAGACCCCCACCCCCAATACCCGGGGTTGCTCTGTGCCCAAATAATCGCTGTGCCTATTATCGCCATCGGCGCTCTCGGGGAATTCACACAGCGAAAGAGAACCTCCATGAAAAAGCCACGTTCCCTCAAGAAGTCCGTACTGGCCGCACTCGCGATCCTGCCGCTTGCGGCACTGCTAGCCGGGTGCGCAGGCGCCGCTGGTGATGAAGATGTCGTGAAAATCGGTGTCGTCGACGAGAGCGAACCGTACTGGGGCGTATTCAAGGAAGCCGCCGCCGACGCAGGGATCACGGTCGACCTGGTCAACTTCGCGACCTACGAGCAGCCGAACCCCGCCCTGACCGCCGGCGAAATCGACCTCAATCAATTTCAGACCATCGTCTACCTCGCCAACTACAACGTGGCGAGCAGCCAGGACCTCTCGGCAATCGGCGCCACCGCAATCTACCCGCTGGGTCTCTATTCCACGCAGTACACCAGCGTCGATGAGATTCAGAAGGGCGACACGGTCGCCGTGCCCAATGACCAGAGCAACATGGCCCGCGCCCTCGTCGTACTCCAATCAGCCGGTCTGATCGAGCTCACCGACGGTGGCACGATTTCGTCGTCGCTCGACGACATCGACACCGCCGCCTCGCGGGTGAAAGTGACGGCTCTCGACGCGTCGCTCACGACGACCTCGCTACCCGACGTCGCCGCCGCGATCGTCAACAACGAGTTTGTTGGAAAAGCCGGGCTCAGCTTCTCGGACGCCATCGCCCAGGACGACCCGGCCGACGCCAAGTCCGTGCCCTATGCGAACGTCTTTGCAGCGCGTGCCGAGGACAAAGACAACGCGACATACCAGAAGCTCGTCGAGATCTACCAGACCACGAAGGCCGTTCAGGATGGCGTTCGCGAAGCGTCCGGCGATACGGCAGTGCTGTTGACGACGCCCGTTTCCGAGCTTGAAGCGTCGCGCGTCGCGGTCGAGGCCGACACTAAGGCTCAGAAGTAAGCATCAGCGCTACCGCGCGAGCAGTTTCGGTTCTTTGTGAGATTCACGGCCAAAAGCCGAGACTGCTCGTTCGTGTTCCCCGGCGCGACACCAGGACACATCAGCAACAAGAAGGTTTTTGAGGAACAACGGATGGCTCTAGTAAGCCTGAGGAATGTCAGCAAGGTATACCCGCCCGCGAGCAAGGGCGCACCGAGCGTCACGGCGATCGACTCGGTCAGTCTCGACGTGGAGGCCGGCGACATCTACGGGATAATCGGATATTCCGGTGCCGGTAAGAGCACTCTTGTGCGACTCGTGAATGCTCTCGAACATTCAACGAGCGGCGAGATCATCGTCGACGGGCAGGATATCGCCGTGCTGCCGGAGCGCGCCCTGCGCAAGGTACGCCTCGGCATCGGCATGATCTTTCAACAGTTCAACCTGCTCGGCTCTCGCACCGTGGCCCGCAACGTGGCCTACCCGCTCCAAGTGGCCGGGTATCCCAAAAAGCAGCGCGCCGCCCGGGTGGCCGAACTGCTCGACTTCGTCGGCCTGTCCGATAAAGCCGGGTCGTTTCCCGACCAGCTCTCCGGCGGTCAGAAGCAGCGGGTGGGCATCGCCCGCGCCCTCGCCACCCAGCCGAGCATCCTGCTCGCTGACGAAGCCACGAGCGCGCTCGATCCGGAGACCACGCACGAGGTGCTCGCGCTGCTGAAACGGGTGAATGCGGAATTCGGGGTCACCATCATCGTGATCACCCACGAAATGGACGTCATCCAGACCATCGCGACCAAGGTCGCCGTGATGGACCAGGGTCGGGTCATCGAGCGCGGACCGGTCTTTGACGTGTTCTCGAACCCGCAAGCCGCGGCATCCGCTCGATTCGTCGCGACCGTGGTCAAGGGGGTGCCGTCTGCGGCCGAGCTCGCCGTGCTGCGCGCACGGCATGCCGGTCGCATCGTCACGCTCGCCTTTCGCGACAGCGCGGTCGACCAGGGTGCCGTCTTCGGCGAACTGGCTCGGGCAGGCATCGCTTTCGAGGTCGTCTACGGCGGAATCAACGAGATCCAGGGGAGACCGTTCGGGCATCTCACCCTCGCCCTCACAGCCGCCGATCGGGTGATCGACACGGTGCTTGCCCACATTCGAACGCTCACGACCGTCACGGAGGTGCGCTGACATGGATGCACTCATCGACCTGCTGCCCGAACTGTGGACGGCCACCTACGAGACCCTGTATATCGTCGCGATGACCCTGTTCTTCGGTGGCATTGGCGGACTGCTGGTGGGCCTCGGGCTCTACCTGACCCGAGCCGGCAGCATCCTGGAGAACAAGCCGTTGTTCTTCGTGCTCAATCTGCTGGTCAACTTCATTCGCCCGATTCCGTTCATCATCTTTCTGGCCGCGGCCCAACCGCTGGCCCGGGCCGTCACCGGCAGCGGCATCGGCAACAACGCGATCATCTTCACGATCGCTCTCGCAGCATCCTTCGCCATGGCTCGCATCGTGGAGCAGAACCTGCTGACCGTGACGCCCGGCGTGATCGACGCTGCGCGCAGTGTCGGTGCCGGGCCGATTCGTATCATCTTCACGGTATTGCTGCCCGAGGCGCTCGGGCCGCTGATTCTCGGCTATACGTTCATCTTTGTCGCGCTGGTGGATATGTCGGCCGTTGCCGGTTACGTCGGTGGCGGGGGCCTCGGTAATTTCGCGCTGCTCTACGGCTATCGTCAGTTCAACCCCATCGTGACCTGGGCGGCCGTGCTGCTGATCATCGTGCTGGTGCAGTTCGTGCAGTTCTTCGGCAACTACCTCGCGCGCAAGGCTCTTCGCCGGTAGCGGTGGCTAGTCGAAGTCGAGGCTGAGCTTGCGCAGCAGGCCGGCCAGCCGGTCCTGATCGGTGACCGAGAGGGTGTCGAGCAGTTCGGCTTCGGCGTCGACGAGCCGGGTAATGGCGGCATCCACACGGGTCAGACCGGCCGGGGTCATGCCCACGAGGATGCCGCGGCCGTCGTTGGGCGCAGAGCGGCGCTTGACCAGATCGCGGTCGACGAGACGGTCGATGCGGTTCGTCATGGTGCCGCTGGAAACGAGTGTCTGCTGCAGAAGGGCTTTCGGGCTCAGCTCGTATGGGGTGCCCGCGCGGCGCAGCGCCGAGAGCACATCGAACTCCCACGACGCGAGCTCGGAGCGGGAGAAGGCCGTGCGACGGGCCCGGTCGAGGTGCTTGGACAATCGAGCGACTCGGCTGAGTACCTGCAGCGGCGCAAAATCAAGATCGGGCCGTTCACGCAGCCACGAATCGACGATTCGGTCGACTTCATCATGGCCAGGCATTGCTCCATTATCCCGCTTTTCCGGGGGTTTCTTCGCGCAGAAGCCCCGAGAGGGTGCCAGCGGCGTCGCGGACCGCCAGAATCTGGCAGACTTGACTGGTTGCTGGCTCCGGCCGGCATGGTCCGCCATAGTGTAACGGCAGCACGGCAACCTTTGGAGTTGTTCGGTCCAGGTTCGAATCCTGGTGGCGGAGCCCTCACTTTCTCTCCCGATTGCGTTAGGAAACCTGTGACAGACGCCCGCCTCGCCATCATCGTGTTGGCCGCCGGCCAGGGCACCCGCATGAAGTCCAGTCTGCCGAAGCTGCTGCATCCGCTCGCCGGAGTGCCCATTGTCAGCCATGTGCTGGCCACTGCGCGCGCCCTCGACGCCGCGCATGTCGTGACCGTCGTACGGCACGAACGCGACCTGCTCGCCGCCGTCGTGGCCGAAGACCTGCCGGAAAGTACCATCGTCGACCAGGACGAGATCCCCGGCACCGGCCGCGCCGTCGAACAGGCCGTCGCCGCGCTTCCCGCTGATTTCGACGGTGACGTGCTCGTCATCAACGGCGACGTGCCGCTGCTGAACGCTGCAACCCTCGCCTCGTTCATCGCCTCCCACCGCAAGGGCGCAGCGGCGGGAACCGTGCTCTCCGCCTACCCGGACGATGCGACCGGGTATGGGCGCATCATCCGCTCGGTCGAGGGTGCGTTCGACCGCATCGTCGAGCAAAAAGATGCGACGGATGCCGAACTGGCCGTCACCGAGATCAACGCGGGCGTCTACCTGTTCGGCCTGGCCGCGCTGCGCGTGCAGTTGGCGCAGCTGACCACCGCGAACGCGCAGGGTGAGAAATACCTCACCGATGTGATCGAACTGCTGCGCCGGGCCGGCTCCGAGGTGAGCGCCGTTCCCGTCGCCGACGCCTGGATCGTGGCCGGCATCAACGACCGTGCCCAGCTCGGCGACACCGCCCAGAAGCTCAACGCCCTGATCGTGCGCGGCTGGCAGCTCGCCGGCGTGACCGTGCAAGACCCGGCCACCACCTGGATCGACCTGAAAGCCGTGCTCGCGGCCGACGTCACGGTGCTGCCCGGCACCCAGATCATCGGGGCCACAGTGGTGGCCACTGGCGCCATCATCGGACCCGACACCACCCTGCGCGACTGCGAGATCGGCGAAGGCGCCCGCGTGAATCGTACTGACGCGACCCTCGCGGTGATCGAGGCGCGAGCGTCTGTCGGGCCATTCTCGTATCTGCGCCCGAAGACCGTACTCGGCGCCGACGGTAAAATCGGGGCCTTCGTCGAGACCAAGAACGCGCAGATCGGCGCCGGCAGCAAGGTGCCCCATCTGAGCTACGTGGGCGACGCCACGGTTGGTGTGGGGTCGAACATCGGTGCCGGAACAATCTTCGCCAACTATGACGGCGTGGCCAAACACCACTCGGAGATCGGATCGCGCGTGCGCACCGGGTCGCACAACGTGTTCGTCGCGCCGATTACAATTGGGGACGGGGCGTACACGGGGGCTGGCACTGTCGTTCGCAAGAGCGTTCCGGCCGGCGCACTGGCTATCAACGTGGCGCCGCAACGCAACATGGACGGCTGGGTTCACGTCAACCGTCCGGGCACAGCCGCGGATACCGCGGCGGCAGCAAGTCTGCGCCCCACAAGCAGCGAAAAGACTGGAGAATAAGTGTCGGAAATTAAGTCCAGTGGCGACAAACGACTCGTACTGGTGTCGGGGCGAGCACACCCGCAGCTCGCTCTCGACATTGCCACGGAGCTTGGTTCAGAGCTGCTCCACACCGATGCACGCACCTTCGCCAACGGCGAACTGTATGCCCGGTTCGATGAGAGCGTGCGCGGCTCGGATGCGTTCGTCATCCAATCCCACACCGCGCCGATCAACGAGTGGCTGATGGAACAGCTCATCATGGTCGACGCGCTCAAGCGGGCTTCCGCCAAGCGCATCACCGTCGTCGCACCGTTCTACCCCTACGCCCGGCAGGACAAGAAAGGCCGCGGTCGCGAGCCGATCTCGGCCCGCCTGGTCGCCGACCTGTTCAAGGTCGCCGGCGCCGACCGTATCATGTCGATCGACCTGCACGCCGCCCAGATCCAGGGCTTCTTCGACGGTCCCGTCGACCACCTGTTCGCCATGCCGGTGCTTCTGGAGCACTTCCGCGAGAAGCTCGACCCGGCCACCCTCACCGTGGTTTCGCCCGACATGGGCCGCGTGCGCGTCGCCGACATCTGGAGTGACCGGCTCGGTGTGCCGCTCGCTATCATCCACAAGCGACGAGACCCGCTCGTTCCCAACCAGGTCTCCGTGCACGAGATCGTCGGCCAGGTGAGCGGTCGCGTCTGCCTCATCGTCGACGACATGATCGATACCGGTCGCACCATTGCCTTGGCCGCCGAGGCCCTGCGGGAAGCCGGCGCTATCGGCGTCGTCGTAGCTGCCACCCACGCCGTGTTCAGCGACCCGGCCGTAGATATGCTGCAGAACCCGGCCATCAGCGCCGTCGTCGTCACCGACACGCTGCCGATCCCGCCGGAGAAGCGCTTCCCAACCCTCACCGTGCTGCCGATCGCGCCACTGCTGGCTCGCGCCATCCACGAGGTCTTTGATGAGGGTTCGGTCACCTCGATGTTCGACGGTGCAGCATAGGGCACGTCGCCGCATAGGGCAGAGACCGGTCGGCCTCATGCTCGGCTGGTTTTGGGAGGCGGTGGCTGCGGCCATCGCCTCTGCTCATCTCACCGCGTCGAAAGACCGAACTGCACGACCCCGCGGTGCTGACCCGTCGAAAACCACGGGTCGACGGCTCCGACGAATACGAAAGGTCGCTACGTGCGGGTGCCCGGAGTGATCTGGCGTGGAGCGGAGGGGATGATCCCGAGCGGTGTCACAAAGGTTTCGCGCTCGTTCTGATCGACGGCGTAGCACTGCCAGCCGAAGCCGCCGGGACCGGTCAGGTCGAAGCGAGCGTCGAAGTCGACCGCAAAGGGATAATACTGGGCGACCGCGGTCGCACAGGCGTTGGCGGCGGTGTCGGAGGCGACCCGCATAGTGGTGAGTATGCCCGGCACAACCAGGGCGATCAACCCGAGCACCACGACGATCCGCAAAATGGACGCGAAATGCTTGCCGCGCAGCGGGCGGTAGTTATCGTTCGGCTCGTAGCCGGAAAGCTCGGGGTGATCATCAGTCATAAGTACTGTCATTCTTCCAGACCCTCGTGTGAAGTGACCGGTTAACCCAAGCCGGCCGGCGGCATCCGCTCAGCCCGACGAGGGTGAGCGGATGCTGCCGGCCGGCAGCACGGATGGTCAGTGCGTGGACGCCTCAGTGACGATCTCGGTGCGGTCGCCGGACCACAGGGTGTGGAAGGTGCCGGGCATGTCGACTCGGTGATAGGTGTGCGCTCCGAAGAAGTCGCGCTGTCCCTGCACCAAAGCGGCGGGCAGCCGCTCACTCGCAAGCGAGTCGAAGTAGCTCAGGCTGGCACCGAAGCCGGGAACCGGGATGCCCGAGAGCGCCGCGGTCGAGACGACGCGGCGCCAGGCTGCCTCGCCGGCGGCGACGGCCGCGGCGAAGTACGGGTCGACGAGCAGGCTCGAGATCGACGGGTCGTTATCGTAGGCGGTCACGATGCGGTTGAGGAACTGGGCGCGAATGATGCACCCGCCACGCCAGATGGTCGCGATGGCGCCCTTGTCGATGTTCCAGTCGTACTTGGTCGCTCCGGCGATGATCGCGTCGAAACCCTGCGCGTACGCGACGATCTTCGACGCGTAGAGCGCCTGGCGTACGTCTTCCTGGAAGGTGTGGCCGACGACGGCGATCTCGGGCCGCGCGGTGATGCTGGCACGCACCGGTCCGCGCTGCTCGGGGTGGCTTGAGACGGCGCGGGCGAAAACCGCCTCGGCGATACCGCCGACCGGAACGCCGAGGTCGAGGGCATTCTGCACGGTCCAGACCCCGGTTCCTTTGGAGCCGGCCTCGTCGAGCACGACGTCGATGAACGGCTGGCCGGTTTTGGCGTCGACCTGGCGCAGAATCTCCGCGGTGATTTCGATCAGGTAGCTGTTGAGCTCCCCATCGTTCCAGTCCGTGAAGATATCGGCGATGGCTTCGGGGGAGTGCCCGCCGACCTTGCGCAGCAGGTCGTAGGCCTCGGCGATGAGCTGCATGTCGGCGTATTCGATGCCGTTGTGGATCATCTTGACGAAGTGGCCGGCGCCGTCGGTGCCGATGTGGGTGACGCAGGGCACGCCGTCGACGACGGCGGCGATGGATTCAAGAATGGGTCCGAGGGTCTTGTACGCCTCAACCGAGCCGCCGGGCATGATGCTCGGGCCGTTGAGGGCGCCCTCTTCGCCACCGGAGATACCGGCGCCGACGAAGTTTATGCTTTTGGCGCTTTGCTCTTTTTCGCGACGGATGGTGTCGGTGAAGTCGGCGTTGCCGCCGTCGACGATGATGTCGCCGGGTTCGAACAGCTCAGAGAGCTGAGAGATGACGGCGTCGGTTCCGCGGCCGGCCTGCACCATGATGATCGCGGTGCGCGGCTTGGTCAGCGAGGCGACGAAATCGGCAATGTTCTCGGAGGCGACGAAATTCGCCTCGGGGTGCTCGGTCGTGAGTAGGCGGGTGCGTTCGGGGGAGCGGTTGTAGACCGCGACGGTGTTTCCCTCGCGTCCGGCGAGGTTACGGGCCAGGTTGGAACCCATCACCGCCAGACCGACGACACCGATATTTGCCTGTGCTTGCCGTGACTCTGACACGTTTTCTCCTTCGGGGCTGCGTTGAACAGACCACCTACGAGTTTAGCGCATGGGCCTGAATGGTCCCACAAGCGGGGCACAAGCACGATTTCGTAGAAACAGATATAAATGTTATTTTGAACGTTGTAATCAGATTTAATGCGTGCCCGTTGCGCCACGATCCGATGTAATGAAGCAGCGGCCCTCGGAGGAACACCATGCCTGATCACTTTCACATTCCCATCATCGTGATGGGGGTTCAGGGGTGTGGTAAGTCCACTGTCGGTCTCGCCTTGGCGCAGGCCCGCGGCCTGCGTTTTCTCGACGGTGACGACCTGCACAGCGTGGCCGCGCGCACCAAGATGGCGTCCGGGCATCCTCTTACCGATGAGGATCGCCTGCCGTGGCTCACCCGCATCGCCGAGATGATAGCGGACGCCGTCGCCCAGGGTAAACCCGTTGTCGTCGCCTGCTCCGCCCTCAAGCGCAGCTACCGCGATCTTCTGCGCGCCGTCGTGCCGACGCTCGTCTTCGCTGAGCTGTACGGCAGCCGTGAGCTCATCGCCGAGCGTCTCACCCACCGCAACCACGAATACATGCCACCCACACTTCTCGACTCGCAATTTGCGACCCTCGAACCTCTCGCGGCCGACGAAGCGGGACTCCGCGTCGACCTCATCCACACCCCCGACGAACTCGTCGGCTTGATCCACAAAGGGATAGCTCACTGATGACCGATCTTGAAATGAACTGGGTGCTCGGCACCCCCGCTTTGCTCGGCGTTGCCGCCGGCGCGATCGCGGTGCTCCTCGTGCTCATCATGAAGTTCAAGGTGCACGCGTTCTTGTCGCTGATCATCGTGAGTCTGCTGACCGCGGTCGCCACCGGAATTCCGACCGCCCGTCTCATGCCCACCCTGCTTGAAGGCTTCGGCGGCACCCTGGCCGGGGTCGCCCTGCTCGTCGGCCTGGGAGCCATGCTTGGCCGAATGCTGGAAACCAGCGGTGGAGCGCAGGTGCTGACGGATGCCCTGATCACCAGGTTTGGCGAACGGCGCGCGCCGATCGCTCTCGCCGTTGCCTCGCTTATGCTCGGTTTTCCGATCTTTTTCGACGCCGGCCTGGTCGTCATGCTGCCGATCATCTTCGCCGTCGCCCGTCGCCTCGGCGGATCGTTCCTCGGCTATGCGTTTCCGTCGGCCGTGGCTTTCTCGGTTATGCACATCTTCGTGCCGCCGCACCCGGGGCCCGTCGCAGCGACCGGCTTGCTCGGCGCCGACGTCGGACTCGTTTTGATCTTCGGACTTCTGGTCGCTCTGCCCACCTGGTACGTCGTCGGCCACCTGTTCGGCGGGTACGTCGGTCGCAAGTACGACATCCCTGTGCCGGCCATACTGCGCGGCAGCACCGGTGACTTCACCGAGTTCGCCTCCGCGCCCCGCGTGGGCATCATCATGACGCTGCTTCTGCTGCCGATCGGGTTGATCTTTCTCAACACCGGTCTGAACATGGCGGCAACCGCCGGGCTCGTCTCCCTCGACGACGCCTGGGTGCAGGTCCTGCGTGCCATCGGCGAGACCCCGGTCGCCCTGCTCATCACCGTGGTGCTTGCCATGGCCCTGCTGGGCTGGAAAAAGCGCAAGTCGGCCACCCTCGTAGAATCCGTTGTGGACAGCGCGCTCGGCCCGGTCTCGGCCGTCATCCTCATCACCGGCGCCGGCGGAATGTTCGGCGGCGTGCTCCGTGCCAGCGGCATCGGCACTGCCTTGGCCGAATCGCTTGACGCGATCGGTCTGCCCGTCATCGTGGCCGGTTTTGTGATCGCCGCTCTGGTGCGCATTGCGCAGGGCTCGGCCACGGTGGCCCTGACCACCACAGCGGCGCTTCTGCAGCCGGTCGTGATGGGCAATCCCGCGTTCAACCCGGTCGAACTCGCCGCCATCGTGTTGGCCCTCGCCGCCGGGTCGGTTTTCGCTGGGCACGTCAACGATTCCGGCTTCTGGCTGGTCAGCCGCTTCTTCGGTATGGACACGAAAACCACGCTCAAGACCTGGACGGTCGGTCAAGCCCTCGTCGGAATCGTTGGCTTCACGATTGCCGCGGCCATCTACCTCCTGGCCAGCCTGTTCTAATCTGATCGGTTCGCACGGTGCCCGCCCGCGCTCTAGAAGAAAATGCGGGCCGTGTGCACCCAGGACTCTTCTACTTCAGCGATGGTGCGCCGCATGATCAGTTCCATCGATTCGCGGGCACGCACGGGGTGGCCGCCCTGAATGGCGTCCGCCACGTCGACGTGCCACTGCAGCGCGGTTTCGTGTGGGTGGGCTGGCATGAGGCCGAGGCCGGTGCGCCCCGAGAGTACGGCGGCGATCACCTCGTCGAGCTTGGCGAACATTTCGTTGCCTGATCCGTGCAGCACGAGGCGGTGAAAATGGATATCCAGAGCCAGAAATTGTTCGAGGTCACCGGAACGTCCCACCGTGCGCATTTGCGCAGCCACGCTCATGAGCTCGCCCGACATCGCCTGTGGGCAGTGTTGGGCGGCCAACTCGGCGGCCATCGGCTCGACGGATGCCCGCAGCTCGGTAAGGGAGCGCAACTGCGCGCCCCGGCCCGCTCCGGCCAAACGCCAGCGGATGAGTACCGGGTCGAACGCATTCCACCCTGACTGCGGACGCACCCGAATTCCGACGCGCTTGACCGACTCGACCAGGCCCATCGCAGCGAGCACGCGTATCGCCTCGCGCACGACCGATCGACTGACCCCCTGAGCGCGCTCGATCTGCTCTGAGAGCATGACCGTTCCGGCCGGCGTGTAGCCGTCGACGATGGGGGTGCCCACCGCGTCGATCACGCGGTTGTGCAGGCTCGATGACATGCTCCGACCCTAACGTCTGCCGAGGCGCAGTCGCAGCCGCAGCAGCGACACGCCCGGGGCACAGCACCGGCCCGAACGGTGTAAGCTTAGGTACGAACTTCGGCGAGGGATTCTGCCGGGCCAGACTGTTGGACCGGCGGCATCCGTGATCGACGCGGCGGACGAGGCCTTGGGCTTTTCCTCACGCTGACATGCGTTCGAGTTGAATCAGTACCCCTCTTTCTCGGGCTTCGACCCGCGAACCACGACCGGGGCTCACGCCCCGCAAGGAGAAATATCATGGCTAGAGAAGTTACCGCTGTCGTCGCTGAACTGCGCGAAAGCTTTGGCAAGGGCGCGGCCCGTAAGCTGCGGGTGCTCGGCAAGATTCCTGCCGTCATCTACGGCCACGGCACCGAGCCGGTGCACGTGTCGCTGCCCGCCCACCGCATCGCCCTGTTGCTGCGTCGCGCCAACATGCTCCTTGAGCTCGATATTGCCGGCGCCAAGCAGCTCGTGCTGGTCAAGGACGTGCAGAAGGACCCGGTGAAGGCCATCATCGAGCACATCGACCTCGTCGTCGTGCGCAAGGGCGAAAAGGTCCAGGTTGAAGTTCAGGTGCACATGTCGGGCGAGTCCTTCGCTGGCACGGTCGCCGACTTCGATACCAAGACCCTGCTGCTCGAGGTCGAAGCGACCGACATCCCCGAGAACGTCACCGTGTCGATCGAAGGCCTCGAAGACGGCGCCCAGGTTCACGCCAAGGACGTTCCGCTGCCCTCCGGCGCCACGTTGATCTCCGATGAAGAGGCCCTCGTCGTCTACATCCACACCCCGCGCGGTGAAGATGAAGAAGATGCCGAGACCGAGGTCATCACCGCCGGAACGCCGGCCGCCACGCCCGCCGCGTAGTAAAAGCACTCATCAACTGGTTCCGTCTGGGTTTTCACCCCGGCACACGGAGGACTCCCCTGGATACGAACCAGTGGCTCGTAGTCGGGCTCGGCAACCCCGGGCCCGACTACGCCGGCAACCGGCACAACGTCGGTCAGATGGTGACGGCGCAGCTCGCCGACCGCCTCTCGTCACACTTCAAGCGTCACAAAACGGCCGCCCTCGTTGCCGAAGGGCGCCTCGCGCCCGGCGCACCCAAACTGGTGCTGGCCAAGCCCACCACATTCATGAATGTCTCCGGCAGCCCGGTTGCCGCGCTGCTGCGCTTCTACTCACTGCCCGTGTCCCGGCTCATCGTCGTGCACGATGACCTCGACCTGCCCTTTGACACGCTCAAGATCAAGGTCGGCGGCGGTCACGGTGGCCACAACGGGCTGCGCGACATTATCGCTGCCACCGGAACCAACGACTTCATTCGCATTCGCATGGGTATCGGGCGCCCGCCCGGCCGCCAGAATCCGGCCGACTTCGTGCTGCATGACTTTGCTGCCGCCGAGCGCACCGTTCTGCCCAATCTGATAGCGGATGCCGCCGACGCGATCGAGCTGATCGCCACCGACGGTGTCGTGGCGGCCCAGCAGAAGTTCCACTCGCCGTCCTGAGGCCAGTTCGGCGCTGTCGGTGCCAGTGCGTAGACTCATTCAGTGATCCTTCAGGGCTTAATCGCAGCGCTCGCACGCGCCTCCACGTTCGATAACGCCCTCGCCTACGCCAGCCGGGACGCTGATTTCTCGCTGACCGAGGGCCTGCGCGCCGCGCTGCTGGCCGCTCTGCTCGACCTCCGCCGTGATGATGCCCAGGCACTGTTCGTCATCACGCCGACCGGCCGCGAATCGGAAGCGATCCGCGAAAACCTCGGCTGCTTCGCCACCAGCGCCGAAATCATCGACTTTCCGGCCTGGGAAACCCTGCCGCACGAACGCCTGAGCCCGAGTGCCGAGATCGTCGGCAAGCGCCTCTACGCCCTGCGCCGCATGCGCGAATGGCAGGAAGCCGAGCCGGCCACGCGGCATCCGCTGATCGTCGTCGCCTCGGTACGGGCCGCATTGCAGCCAGTCGCCGACAACCTCACCGACTACGAACCGATCGAGCTCACCATCGGCGCGCGCGGCCACGACCTCGCGGCGATCGTGCTGCAGCTGGTCAACCTCGCTTACGCCCGCGTCGACATGGTCACCCGGCGCGGCGAGTTCGCCGTGCGCGGTGGCATCCTCGACGTCTTTCCGCCGGTCGCATCACACCCGTACCGGGTCGAGTTCTTCGGCGACGAGGTCGAACAAATTCGCCTGTTCAGCGTCGCCGACCAGCGATCCCTGGCCGAGGTCGTCGACACGGTCAGTCTGCCGCCCAGCCGGGAACTGCTGCTCAGCCCCGCCGTGCGGCAACGCGCCCGCGAGATGCAGCATGAATTCCCCAGCCTGGCCGGTCTGCTCGCCAAGATCGCCGAGGGTATTCCGGTCGAGGGCATGGAAAGCCTCGCGCCGGCGCTGGTCGACCGGCTGGTGCCCGTCACCCACTACCTGCCGACCAACGCCGCCGTTGCCGTCCTCTCGCCGGAACGGGTCGCAAGCCGAGCAATCAGCCTCGCCGAGACCAACCGTGAGTTTCTCGGCGCCGCCTGGAGCGCAGCCACGGCCGGCGCCGACGCCCCGATCGACCTGGAATCGGGCGACTTTCTCACCCTCGGGCGCCTGCGCGACAGCGTGACGTACTCGGCGCCGGGCGCACCGGCCTCCGGTCACAACTGGTGGACCCTGAGCACGTTCCAGGCCGCACCGACCGATGCGCCGGTTTTACCCGAACACCGCGAGATGGACGAGCTGCTCACCATTCGCATCGAAGCAGACGCCGTTCCCACCTTCGCCGGCAGCGTCGACGGAGCCGTGGGTCACGTCGCCTCCCGGCTGCACGACGGCTGGGTCGTCGGCATAGTGGCCCAGGGCGCCGGCCTGGTCGAACGGGCCGCCCAGGTGCTCGCCGAACGCGAGCTGCCGGCGCGGGTGGTGGAGGTATGGCCGCTCGAACCGGAACCGGGCATCGCGTACCTGCTCAAGGCATCCGTCGACCACGGTTTTGAGCTGCCGCAGAGCAAGCTCGCGCTGATCAGCGAGTCGGAGTTCTACGGGCGCACCGTCGGGTACTCCGCGCGGCAGATCAAGAAGCTCGCCAGCCGCCGCAAGAACGTCGTCGACCCGCTGCAGCTCGTGGCCGGCGACCACGTGGTGCACCAGACGCACGGCATCGGCCGTTTTCTCGAATTGACGCAGCGTGAGGTGTCCAGCGGAGGCCGTAATCCGGTCAAGACCACCCGCGAATACCTCGTGCTGGAGTATGCACCGTCGAAGCGCGGGCACGCCGGCGACCGGCTGTACGTGCCGACCGACCAGCTCGACCTCGTCACCCGCTATGTCGGCGGCGAGGCACCGGCCCTGAGCAAGATGGGCGGCAGCGACTGGTCGAGCGCCAAGACCAAGGCGCGCCGAGCAGTACGCGACATTGCCGTTGAGCTCGTCAAATTGTATTCGGCGCGTATGGCCAGCAGAGGTCACGCTTTCGGACCGGATACCCCCTGGCAGCGTGAGCTCGAAGAGGCGTTTCCTTTCGTGGAGACCCCCGACCAGCTCACCACCATCGACGAGGTCAAGGCCGACATGGAACGGCCCATCCCGATGGACCGGCTGCTCAGCGGCGACGTCGGCTTCGGCAAGACCGAGGTGGCCATTCGTGCCGCCTTCAAGGCCGTACAGGACGGCAAACAGGTTGCCATGCTCGTGCCGACCACCCTGCTGGTCAGCCAGCACATGGAGACCTTCAAAGAACGCTTCGCCGGATTCCCGATTCACCTGCGCGCCCTGTCACGGTTCCAAACCGATAAGGAATCACGCGAAACCATCGCCGGCATGCTCGACGGCACCGTCGACGTCGTTATCGGCACCCATCGACTATTGTCACCGTCGATCATCTTCAAAGACCTCGGCCTTGTCATCATCGACGAGGAGCAGCGTTTCGGTGTCGAGCACAAAGACGCCCTGAAGAAGCTCAAGACCAACGTCGACATCCTCGCGATGAGCGCGACACCCATCCCACGGTCGCTGGAGATGGCGGTCACCGGCATCCGTGAAATGTCGACCCTGGCCACGCCGCCCGAAGACCGACACCCGATCCTGACCTTTGTCGGGCCGTACTCACAGCGGCAGGTGGCCGCAGCCATCCGTCGGGAGCTGCTGCGCGAAGGCCAGATCTTTTTCGTGCACAACCGGGTCACGAGCATCAACCGCATCGCCACGCAGCTCGCCGAACTGGTGCCGGAGGCGCGCATTGCGATCGCGCACGGGCAGTTGCCGGAGGCGCAGCTGGAACAGGTAGTCGGTGATTTCTGGGAGCGCAAGTTCGACATTCTGGTCTGCACCACGATCATCGAGACCGGCCTCGACATCAATAACGCCAACACCATCATTATCGACCGGGCCGACAAGTTCGGCCTGAGCCAGCTGCACCAGCTGCGCGGCCGGGTCGGGCGTGGGCGCGAACGGGCTTACGCTTACTTTCTCTACGACGAGAACAAGCCGCTGTCGGAGACCGCCCACGACCGGCTCGCCACCATTGCCGCCAACAACGAACTCGGCGCCGGCATGCAGGTGGCCCTCAAGGACCTCGAGATTCGCGGCGCCGGCAACCTGCTCGGCGGCGAACAGGCCGGGCATATCGCCGGTGTGGGCTTCGACCTGTACCTGCGCATGATCGGTGAGGCCGTGAGCACCTTCCGCGGCGACGTCGCCGAGGGACAGACCGAGTTGCGCCTCGAGCTGCCGGTCGACGCGCACATTCCGCACGACTTCGTCGACAGTGAACGGTTGCGCCTCGAGGCCTACCAGAAGCTCTCCAGCGCAAGCTCACCGACGGCGACCGACGACCAGATCGACCTCGTGCTCGACGAGCTCACCGACCGCTACGGCGAACCGCCCGTGCCGGTGCAGAACCTCGTGGCGGTGTCGCGGCTGCGCTGGCAGGCCCAGCACGCGAACCTCAGCGAGGTCGTAGCTATGGGCTCGAACCTGCGCGTAGCGCCGGCCGACCTGGCCGACTCGATTCAGGTGCGCCTGCAGCGGATGTACCCCGGCTCGCGGTACGTGTCCGCGACCGGTGCGCTCAGCGTACCGATGCCGCGCCCGAACGGTGAACCGCTCGATGACAATGCCCTGATCGAGTGGACCAAGACGCTGCTGGCGGCGATCTTCCCGCCGGCCGTGCCGAGCGTGCTCCCGGCCGGCTAACAGTCGGGCAGCACCGCGGCATTAAAGAATGCAGCACCGTCGCTGGGTCAACGACGGTGCTGCGGGTTAGCGGGCGTGCATGTGGATGCTCCGCTTAGCCTTTCGACGCCTGTTCCGGCTGGTAGACATCCGGGATGCCGTCGTTGTCGCTGTCGATGGCCTCCTTCTCAGCAATGCGCCCATAGTGCTGGTTGCGCAAACGCAGGATCACCGCGGCCAGGAGTGCGGCGAGGAGCGAACCGACCAAAATGGCTACCTTGGCATGGTCGTCGTGCGGGCTGCCCTGGCCGAAAGCGAGCTCGCTGATAAGCAGCGACACGGTGAAACCCACGCCGGCCAGCACGGCGACGCCGATGACGTCGATCCAGGCCAGATCAGGGTCGAGCGCCGCCCTCGTGGTCTTGGTCACAATGAAGGTCGCGAGCAACACACCGATCGGCTTGCCAACGACGAGAGCGACAACGATGCCGACCGCGACCGGGTCGGTGAGCGCCCGGTACAGGCCATCGGCGCCGCCGATGGTGACGCCGGCGGAGAAGAAGGCGAACACTGGAATCGCGAATCCGCTGGAGAGCGGGCGAATGCGATGTTCCAAAGTTTCGGCCAGACCGGGCCCGGCGTCGGGCCCGCCGCCACGTTTGCTGCGCAGCACCGGCACGGCAAAGCCGAGAAGTACACCGGCTACGGTCGCGTGCACGCCAGAACCGTGCACGAGCGCCCAGACAATGAAGCCGAGAGGCAGCAGTATCAGCCACGCTGTCCAGGCTCTGGTGCCGAAGAAGTAGGAGAATTTGTGGGTCAACATCCAGAACAGCGCGATCAGGACCAGGGCCAGCACGAGTGGCAGAACGGCGATGTCGTCCGTGTAAAAGAAGGCGATGATCGTGATGGCGAGCAAATCGTCGACCACGGCGAGAGTCAGCAGAAAGATGCGCAGCGCCGGCGGAAGCTTCGACCCAATAACGGCGAGGACGGCAACGGCAAAGGCGATGTCGGTCGCGGTGGGAATTGCCCAGCCGCGCAGTGTTTCGGCGCCCGACTCGAGGTTGATGAGTACGTAGATGAGGGCCGGGACGATCACGCCACCGACGGCGGCGGCTACGGGAACGATGGCACGGCTCACACTACGCAGATCGCCGGCGACGAACTCACGTTTTAGCTCGAGACCGGCGAGAAAGAAGAAGATCGCCAGCAGGCCGTCGGCCGCCCATGCGCCGAGGCTCAGTTGCAGGTGCCACGGCTCGTAACCGATTTTGAAGTCGCGCAATGCGTAGTACGCGTCTGAGAGGCCAGAGTTGGCCATGATCAGGGCGGCCACGGTCGCGGCCAGCAAAATGGCACCACCAACGGTTTCTTTACGCAAAATACTGGAGATGCGCACGACTTCGCTGTGGCTGCCGCGACGCAGGATGGTCGTCGACGACGGGGTCGATTTGGGCGTGGGCTGGCGGAATGGTTTGGTCATAATAAATCCTCTGGTATTTCCGGCGCGCTCGTAATGTGCCGACCAGACTTCCCGGCTCACCGTCACCCAGAATACACGAGGCAGCTGAGCGCCCCCAAGAGGCCGTTTACGATGGAACCGATCGAGGAGTGCACAACCATGACAGATCCGTTGTTTTCATCAGCCCGAGCCTCGCTGCCGGAATCGAACCCGCCAGCGCCGCGGGCGGCAGACGGCGTCGCGCATCTGGCATCCACTGTTCCGCCACACGCAACGCAACCGGCCGCAACATCCCTCGAGACCCTCATCGCGACCGTCGCGCGGCTGCGTGCGCCCGGCGGATGCCCGTGGGACGCCGACCAGACGCACGCCTCGCTCGTGCGCTACCTGGTCGAGGAGACCCACGAACTGATCGAGGCGATCGAAGACGGCAGCCGGGACGACCTGCTCGAAGAGCTGGGTGATGTGCTCTACCAGGTGCTGTTCCACGCCGACCTGGCTGCCCATACCCCGGAGGAGAACTTCGATATTCACGATGTCGCCGCTCGCTTGACCGAAAAAATGATCGGGCGGCACCCGCACGTGTTCGGGGACCTCACCCTCGAGACGGCCGAGGAGGTGTCGGCTGCCTGGGACGGTTTCAAGGCCGAGGAGAAGCCGGGGCGCACGAGTGTGCTGGACGGCATCCCGGCCGGCATGCCAGCGCTCGCCCTGGCCGACAAGGTGCTTGGCCGGGCTGAGAAGATCGGCCTGCTTGAAGCGGATGCCGGTTTCCCGCTTCCGATCGAGTCCGAGGCTGATCTCGGACCGTTGCTCTTGGCCATCGTGGCATCCGCCCGGGCCCAGGGCCTCGACGCCGAACGAGCGCTGCGAACCGCCGTGCGCGATCTGCAATCTGAGATTCGTGGTGCCGAGCATCCGGCCGCCGATGCCTTCGATGCCGGCATCGTCGCACTGCCGACCTAGCCTTCCGCTGGCTAGGCGATGCGACTGCCTGCCGCCAGGTGCGTCGCCGGGGTTCGGGTGCGGCGCCAAGCCCAGGCCAGGGCGCCCGCGCCAAGCACTACGTGAATGAAGAGGCCGATGAACCAGCTGGGCACCGCGCCGTCGTAGGTCTCCTGCGGTGTGGGACCGATGCCGGATTGCTGGTTAGCGTACCCCTTGGCGGCCTCATCGCATCCGTTGTACTCGGTATACAGCTCTGGCGCGGCCTGCGCGCCACGCACGCCGACGGCGATCTGACCGAACAGGTCGGTGGGGCGGCCGCCCTCGTCGAAGCTGCCGGGCGAGGCATCTGCTACCACCACGTACGGGTTCGCCGCGAGGATCCACCAGAAATAGTCGAAGCGCGGCACGGTGTAGGTCGAGGTCTGGGCGGTGGAGCAGACGATGTCCGACTGCTTGCCGGTCTGCTGGTCGTAGGTTGACTGCACGACCTGGTAGTTCACGCTTGTCGCCTCCTGCTGCGTGGCAGTGCCGAGCAGGGCGAACGCAATGGGCGTGCCGAGGCTGAGGGCCGCGACCAGGAGGTAGGTCAGCACGATCGAAAACAGCGGTCGGTTCAGGATGCCTGACAACCCCACACCGACCGCCGCGATCACACCCAACTCGGCCGCGAGCACCAGCATCGACACGCTGATCGTGCCGAGCGAAACTTCGCCGAGAACGACCGCGAAGATGAGAAACGGCAACGCCGCCGCCAGAAACGCGAGCGCGGTGATCCAGGCGGCCAGAAACTTACCGAGAACGAGCTGCCCGGTGCTGATGAGCGTGACCTGCGTCGTGGCGAGGGTGCCGATATCCCGGTCACCGTTGATGGCGTTGCCCGACAGTGCCGGCGACACCAATGTTGCTAGCAGCAGCACAAAGAAAATGATGGTCGAGAACACCCCGCCGCCGCCGGATAGCCAAGCCGAGGTAGCCAGCCAGAGCAGAAACGTGACGATGCCCACGAGCAGCATGAAGACGCCCAGCAGTACGTACCAGGAGACGCCGCGCACCCGCTGGCGCAGTTCCAACGTGACGATCAACCAGAGTCCGGTCAGGAACAGGCGATTGCGGTCGTTCATGGCGTGACCTCCGGGTTGACGACGACAGAACTATGTCGCGCCGGTCTGTCCCGCGTGAGGTCGAGAAAAGTGTGTTCGACGTTGCCGACGGCCGGCCCGAAATCGCACACCGGAACCCCGCTCAGCACCAAATTATGCAGTAGGGCGGCTGCGGAAGCTTCATTTTCGACCTGTACGAGGGTGCCGAGCTGGTCCACGCCGAGAACCTGTACGAGGGCGCCGACCACGCCAGGCGTAGCCAGCGCACGTTCCAACGCTGACTCATCGAGGGAGCGGATGCGCCAGGCTCTGGCACTCGCGCCCGCCGCGGCCACCTGTTCCGGGCTGGCCGTGCGCCCGTCGGCGAGGTACACCGCGGCATCTGCCATCTCGTCGAGCTCGGCGAGTACGTGGCTGGACACGAGAATCGCGGCGCCCTCGCCGGCCAGGCGGCGCAGCAGCTGGCGCAGCGAAGCACGGGCTGCAGGGTCGAGGCCGGAGGCCGGCTCGTCGAGCAGCAGGACTCCGGGGGAGTGCACGAGCGCCCGGGCCAGGCTCAGGCGTTGTTTCTGGCCGCGCGACAGCACCCGCGATGGCCGGTCGGCGAAGTCACCGAGGTCGGTCAGCGCGATCAGCGCGTCGGCGCGCACGGCGGCCTGTTCGCCGGTCATGCGGTACATGCGGCCCGTGGTCACAAGCGCCGCCCGGGCGCTCAGGCTCGGCCATGAGCCGAGGGTGTCGGGCATCCAGCCCATGAGCGCGCGCACCCGCTCCGGTTCGGTGACCGGGTCGTGACCGTTGATGCGGATGCTGCCCGTATCGGGGGTGAGCAGCGTGGCGAGCATGAGCAGCAGCGTGGTTTTGCCCGAGCCGTTCGGCCCGATCAGGGCGGTGACCGACCCGGCCGGAACGGTCAACGTGGCATCGAGCAGTGCGGGCACGCTGCCAAACGATCGACTGACCCCGGTCACCGCGATGCCGCTCGGCACGATCCCGTTCGGGCCGTCAGGCCCGCCAAGCCGGTCAGACCCGCCAGGCCCGAAAACTGTCGTCACCGACATCGACACACCCCCGCTTGTTTCCCCCGAGTCTAGGGTGCACTCCCGTTCGGGGGTGGACGGTGAATCGCGTCGACAGCACCTGAGAGAATTACCCCATGGCTATTGCAGTAACCCCGCCGCGCGGCATGCGCGATTTTCTCCCCGCCGATAAGGCCGTGCGCGAGCGTTCTCTCGGCATCATCCGCGACAGTTTTCGGGCGCATGGCTTCGACGAGATTGAAACCCCGGTCATGGAAGACTCCGACCGGCTGCACGCAGGGCTCGGCGGCGACAACGAGAAGCTTGCCTTCGCGGTGCTGAAGCGCGGCCTCAGCCCAGCGGATGTGGCGGCTGCAGCCGAGCAAAATGACCTCTTGTCCCTGGCCGACCTCGGACTGCGCTTTGACCTCACTGTTCCGCTCGCCCGGTTCTACGCCACCCACCGCGCCGCACTGCCCGCCGTGTTCAGGTCGATCCAGATCGCCCCGGTCTGGCGGGCCGAGCGCCCGCAGAAGGGGCGCTACCGCCAGTTCATGCAGTGCGATATCGACATCATCGGCGAGGCCGGCCCGCTCGCCGAGATCGAACTGATCACCGCCACGGCCGCGACGCTCGACCAGCTCGGCCTCGACGGGTGCTCCATTCGCATCAATGACCGGCGCATCCTCAGCGCCCTGCTCGCCTATTGGAATGTCGCTGCTGAACTGACCGAACGGGCCTTGATCGTGATCGACAAGCTCGACAAGATCGGCGTCGACGGCGTCGCCACCGAACTGGGCACCCTCGGCATCGACGCCCCCGACCTGGCCACGCTGCTCACCGAACTCGGATCCGGTGGCTGGTCCCTCGGCGACAGCGCCCCGAAGTGGCTTGACACTACGGCGTTCGCTGACCTCACGAACCTGCGCGCAGCCCTTCCCGGCGTCGACCTGGTCTTCGACCCGACCCTGGTGCGTGGCATGGGATATTACACCGGCACCATCTTCGAGATTTCCCACCCCGACCTGGCTTATTCCCTCGGTGGCGGCGGCCGCTACGACGGCATGATCGGCCGATTCCTCGGCACCGACGTACCCGCCTGCGGATTCTCGATCGGTTTTGAACGCATCGTCGACCTGCTGCAGGCGGATGCCGCATCCGCTCAGCATGCCGTCGTACTCGTTTACGAGAAAGACGCCGATTCGGCCCGTCTGGTCGCGTTCAAGCGTGACCTCATCGCCGGGGGATTGCGGGTGCGTCTGGAACGCCGCACCAAGAACCTCAAGGCCCTGCTCGACCGAGCCGGGGAGGCCGGTTACGGACGCTTCGCGTTCGTGACCGC
Source organism: Cryobacterium sp. Y57 (assembly GCF_002929505.1). Taxonomy (GTDB): domain Bacteria; phylum Actinomycetota; class Actinomycetes; order Actinomycetales; family Microbacteriaceae; genus Cryobacterium. The sequence goes on along the minus strand of NZ_PJJL01000063.1, from coordinate 6,717 downwards.
TGACACGCAGGCCGCTGTCGACCTCGACTTCAAGCCGCTCGGCGCCTGACGCCTGACGCCGCTTCAGCGGATCGGCCGATGCGTTTGGTTAGACTGAAACCGCCTGGATCATCCGGCACACCCTACTTTCATTCGACCAGTACCCCGGCGTCTACCCAGGCGTTCACCCCCGACAAATCAGGAGACAGTTGTGGCCCTAATTGAGGCAGTAGACGCACGCGAAATTCTCGACTCCCGCGGCAACCCGACCATCGAGGTCGAAGTTTTGCTCGGCGACGGAACCGTCAGCCGCGCCGCAGTACCGTCCGGCGCATCCACCGGGGTATTTGAAGCTTATGAGCTGCGCGACGGCGACAAAGCCCGCTACCAGGGCAAGGGCGTGCTCAAGGCCGTCGAAGCAGTGATCGACGACCTCGGCCCAGCGGTCGAAGACATCGACGCGACCGACCAGCGCATTGTCGACCTCGTGCTCATCGAAGCCGACGGCACAGACAACAAGGAGCGCCTCGGCGCCAACGCCATCCTGGGCGTCAGCCTGGCCGTGGCCAAGGCCGCCGCCAGCTCAGCCGGCCTGCCGTTGTTCCGCTACCTCGGCGGCCCGAACGCGCACACCCTGCCGGTGCCCCTGATGAACATCATCAACGGCGGCTCGCACGCCGACAACGATGTCGACATTCAGGAATTCATGATCGTTCCCCTCGGTGCTGAATCGTTCAGCGAGGCGCTGCGCTGGGGCGTTGAGGTCTACCACTGCCTCAAGGCGCTGCTGCAGTCCAAGGGCCTGTCCACCGGCCTCGGCGACGAGGGCGGTTTCGCCCCCAACCTGCCGAGCAACCGGGCCGCGCTCGACCTCATCGTCGAGGCCATCACAATCGCCGGTTACGTTCCCGGCAAGGACATCGCCCTCGCCCTCGACGTCGCCGCGAGCGAATTCTTCACGGACGGCAGCTACAACTTCGAGGGCAAGAAGTTCTCGGCCGAAGAAATGAGCGCGTACTACGCCGAGCTCGTCACCGACTACCCGTTGGTCTCCCTTGAAGACCCGCTCGAAGAAGACGATTGGGACGGTTACGTGCACCTCACCGCATCTCTTGGCGACAAGGTGCAAATCGTTGGCGATGACCTGTTCGTGACCAACCCCGTGCGTCTGGCCAAGGGCCTTACGCTCAAGGCTGCGAACTCCATCCTGGTCAAGGTCAACCAGATCGGTACCCTGACCGAGACGATGGATGCCGTGGCACTGGCGCAGCGCGCCGGCTACACAGCGATCATCTCGCACCGCTCAGGCGAGACTGAAGACACCTTCATCGCCGACCTCGCCGTCGCAACGGATGCCGGCCAGATCAAGACCGGCGCCCCCGCACGCAGCGAGCGCGTCGCCAAGTACAACCAGCTGCTGCGCATCGAAGAAGAACTCGGCGATGCCGCTGTCTACGCGGGCCGCTCCGCGTTCCCCCGCTTCACCGCGTAACACCGCTCGACTTAGCCTGCGGGCTCCCGACCACCGTTTTTCGGCTGGCCGGGGGCCCACAGCCACACTTGCTACCGTTTTCACCAGCACGTTCATCGCCAGCGTAAGGAGTTGTCATGGATCAGAAACGACCGGCCCTACGGCAACCCGTTACTCCAGAGGCCGAAACCCCCGCCGGTGGCTGGCTGCGCAGCATCCGCTTCTCCGGATTTTCGCTCGTGATGATGGTCGTGCTGATCCTCGCCGTCGTGGTGCTCGCGCCGAGCCTGCGCACCTACGCCGAGCAGCGGCAGCAGATCAGCCAGCTCAGTGCCGCTGTGGCCGACCAGAAAGCCGAGGTCGATCGGCTCACAAGCCAGCGAGAGCGCTGGAACGACCGCACCTACGTCACGACGCAGGCACGCGAGCGGTTGTCGTACGTGCTGCCCGGCGACATCAGTTTTCTCGTCATCAACGATCTGCCGGCCGTCGCTCCGCTTGAAGCGGATACGAGCCCGGTCAGCACCAATATTCAAAGCACCACAATTGATTGGCTGGGTTCCTTGTTCGCCTCCACTATGACAGCCGGCCTCGCTCCGCAAGCCGCAGCACCAGCGCCACCAGCGACGGACGCCCCACAGCCGGTGGCTCCGTGACCCGGCCGCCGTTCGATCCGTTCTCTCCAGCCGACATCGATCTTGTTTCGGCCCAGCTCGGTCGCCCTGCCCGCAACGTGGTCGGCATCGCTGCGCGCTGCGTCTGCGGCGCGCCGACCGTGGTCGCCACCGCCCCGCGGCTGGCCGACGGTACTCCGTTTCCTACCCTGTACTACCTGTGCCACCCGGCCGCGACGGCAGCGATCTCCTCGCTCGAAGCGACCCAGGTCATGAACGAATACAACGATCTGCTCGCCGACGATGACGAGGTGCGCGCCGCATACCAAGCCGCTCACGAGAGTTTTCTGTTCGACCGCGAGCAGCTCGGCGCCGTGCCGGAGATCGCTGGGATCTCCTCCGGTGGCATGCCGAGTCGGGTCAAATGCCTGCACGCCCTCGCCGCGCACTCCCTGGCCGCCGGACCCGGCGTAAATCCCATCGGTGACCTCGCGCTGGCGCGTGCGGCCTGGTCGCCGACGGTCTGTGTCTGCCTGGACTACTCCGCCGCAGCCGCGACAGGCAGGACGGTTCCGGAGTGACTCCGACTGCGCGACGAATCAGTAAGTGTCGGACCGGCAGGCGCCGGGCCGGTGGGCGTCGAGTCAGCGCGGGCGTCGCAGTCGCCCTCACCGCAGCGCTCTTCGGCGGCACTGTCGCGGGTTCCGTCGTGCTCGACGCACCCGCCGCGCATGCCGACCAGATTCGTGACCTGCAGTACTGGCTGAACGATTACGGATTCACCGAAGCCTGGAAGACCACGCGGGGCGCTGGCGTCACCGTGGCCGTCATCGACTCCGGGGTCAACGGCAGCGTCCCCGAGCTGAACGGCGTTGTGACCGGGGGAACGGATGTCTCCGGTCTCGGCTCCCCAAACGGCCAAACCCCGGTCGCCGGTGACGACGATGACGGCGAGCATGGCACCCTGGTGGCCTCGCTGCTGGCCGGTCGCGGCACCGGTGACGGCACGGGCCTCATCGGAGTGGCCCCGGAAGCATCCATTCTGGCGGTGTCGGTGGGGTTCGGCAGTACCCGTTCCGCAGTGAGCAACGATGACCAGATCGCGCAGGGCATCCGCTGGGCTGTGGACAACGGCGCCGACGTCATCAATATGTCACTCACCCGGAACACGCTGTATTGGCCGGAGAGCTGGGATGAGGCCTTTCTTTACGCCTTTGACAACGATGTCGTCGTGGTGGCCGCGGCCGGAAACCGGGGGAGCGGCACCACCGAGGTCGGTGCTCCCGCGACGATCCCCGGCGTTCTGACCGTGGCGGGTGTCGACCGCAACAAAACGGCGAGCTTCGATGCGTCCTCGCAGGGCATCACCATCGCCATCGCCGCTCCGAGTGAAAAACTGGTCGGCGTTATGCCCGATTCCAGCTACGTTCAGTGGGACGGAACCAGCGCGGCCGCGCCGATCGTGTCCGGGCTGGTCGCCCTCGTGCGAGCAGCCTATCCAAATCTCGATGCGGCGGGCGTCATGAACCGTGTCATCGCGACCGCGAACGCCAACGGGCAGTCCGTTCCGAGTCCGATCTACGGCAATGGCCTGATCGACGCTGCCGCCGCCGTGACCCGGTATGTCGCTCCGGCGACCGGGGCTACCCCGAGCGCACTACTGACCGAGTGGATCACACTGCACCGTCGTGCCGAAATCGAGGTGGTTCCCACCGAAGTTCCGGTCGCTGAGGCTCCGGTAGTCGCGCACGAGGACCCGCCTCTGCCCGTGCAAAATGTGCTCACGGCCTGGCTTCCGAACCAACTGACCTTGACTTATATCAGTCTGCCGCTCGCTGTACTCGTGGTGTTTGGTATCCTAGTAATGCTGTTAGGCATTGGGGCCACTCGGCACATCAAGCGGATTCGGCGCAACCCCAAAGATTTCGCACAATAATAATCATGTAGGAGGCTTTCTCATCGTGCCCAAAATTCTCATTGTTGGTGGCGGCTACGCCGGGTTTTACACGGCATGGAAGCTCGAGAAATGGCTGCGATCCGGCGAAGCCGAGGTCACCATCGTTGACCCGCTGCCGTACATGACGTACCAGCCCTTCCTTCCGGAGGTCGCTGCCGGATCTATCGAGCCCCGCCACGCGGTCGTGTCTCACCGTCGTCACCTCAAAAAGACCAACGTCGTCTCTGCCAAGGTTTCCTACGTCAACCATGCGGAGAAAACCGCCACGATCACGCCGCCCATCGGCGAGCCGTACGAGTTTGCGTACGACATCGTTGTAGTCACCGCCGGCGCGGTGTCGCGTACGTTCCCCATTCCCGGCATCGCCGACCAGGCCATCGGCCTCAAGACCATCGAAGAGGCCGTCGCTATTCGCGACCGTGTGCTGACCAACTTCGACCGCGCTGCCGCACTGCCAGCCGGCCCCGAGCGTGAACGCCTGTTGACGTTCGTCGTTGTCGGTGGCGGTTTCGCCGGGATCGAGGTGTTTGCCGAGCTGCGTTCCTTCGCCACCTCGCTGCTCACCCTGTACCCGGAGATCAGCTTCGAAGAGACCAACTTTCACCTCATCGAAGCCATGGCCCGCATCATGCCCGAAGTTTCGCTCAAGACGAGCCTGTGGGTCATCGACAACCTAGCCGGCCGCGGCGCGGAGATTCACCTCGACACCCAGCTGACCAGCGCGGTCGACGGCAAGATCGAACTCTCCACCGGAGAGACCTTCGAGACCGACCTCATCGTCTGGACTGCCGGTGTCATGGCCAACCCCACGATCGTGCGTCACACCGACCTGCCCATCGAGGAGCGCGGTCGCCTGCGGGTTCGCGCCGACCTGCGCGTCGGAACCGAAGATGACATCATCGCTGACGCCTGGGGCGCCGGTGACGTGAGCAGCGTTCCTGACCTGAGCGGTGGCGGCGTGGGCGGCAACTGCGTACCCAACGCCCAGCACGCTGTGCGCCAGGGCAAGCTGCTCGCCAAGAACCTGGTTGCCGTGCTGCGCGGCGAAGAGCCCGTGCAGTACCTGCACAAAAACCTGGGTGCCGTCGCCGGTCTCGGCGTCGGTGTGGGCGTGTTCCAGAGCGGCAACCTCGCCATCACCGGACTGCCAGCCTGGTTCGCCCACCGCGGCTACCACGGCCTGGCCATGCCGAGCTGGGAGCGCAAGCTGCGCGTCGTCTGGGGCTGGAGCAACAACGTGTTCCTCGGTCGCGATATTGTCTCGCTTAGCGCCACCGAGAACCCGCGCGCAGTGTTCGAAGAGTTTGCTTCGCGTCCGAAGCCACCGGCACCGGCCGAAGCGCCGGCCGCCAAGGCGCCGACGGCTCCGCGCGCGCCCCGTGCGCCGCGCAAGCCCACGGTCAAGGCTGCTGCAGCAGACGCTGCAGCTCCCACAAAGCAGGCAACCGTCGGGCAGAAGGCGGCCGCTCAGGCATCCGCTACGAAGTAGGTTTTTCGCTGGGTACTGTCGGGCGAGAGCATCGCCCGACGGCACCCGCGCTGTATCCGCCCGTCATCGGGCATGCCCCCATAGCCCAATTGGCAGAGGCAGACGACTTAAAATCGTCACAGTCTGGGTTCAAGTCCCAGTGGGGGCACCACGAATATATCCACGCTGATCACGTTTTTAACTGTGCAATAGATGCCTCAAGCTAAGAGGATGATCACGCTGCAACAGTAAATGTTCGACCGGTATTCGGCTCACGTCTCGACGTGCGCTAACCGTTCGTCTTCCGGGGCACCGTAAGTGCCGCGAGGCCAGGCCCGGCACGGTGAGATGCTGGTGATGTGAAATTGAACAAGAGCACCGATACGCATCCCGTTGTCATCCGGCCCTACGGTCAAGCGGATGCCGCAAACACCGTGGCAATATTCCTTGCTGCGGTAACCGAGACCGCTGCCGCCGACTACTCGCCGGAGCAGATTCAAGCGTGGGCTCGGCCAGGAGCGCGAGATCTTTCCACCTGGCATGCGTCGATGCTGGAGCGGAACAGTTACGTGGCGACCGTGGATGGTGCACCAGCCGGCTTTTCTGATGTGAACTCTGCGGGGTATATCGACATGCTGTTCGTCACGCCCCAATTTCAGCGACGCGGGGTTGCACGCCAACTGATCAGACACGTGGAGACCCACGCGCGCTCGGTGCAGGTGACAGAACTGACAGCCGACGTCAGCATCACAGCCCGCCCCTTCTTCGAGCGCCACGGGTTCACCGTCGAGGCAGAACAGCACCCGGTGAGAGGCGGCGTGCCGCTGACCAATTACACGATGAAAAAGAAGCTCCTCGACAGCGCGGTATGCCTGAACGGGCAGCTTGCCTGCCACACCCAGGACCAAGCGAAAACTGTCCGGGATTACCTACCACCTCACCCTGACCCGCGCTGAACTGGGATGCCGTTCGTGGGGTCAAGCTACCTCGGACATTGAACGCCGTTGCTCCGTGATCGGACTCCAGCTCTCGTCAGTCTGAGCACCTGATCCCACGCCGGAAACCGGACCTGTCCCGGTCAGCATCTCGGACTCATCGTTCTCGCCGTCAGCGGCGCGCGCATACCGCGCGCTCGAAGAGGCCGGCCTGTTAACGCCGACTGAAAATAGGGCCAAGAACGCCAACTGAAAATAGGGCCACCAACCATTATGGAAGGTGATGAAATTGG
>NZ_PJJL01000066.1 GCF_002929505.1 Cryobacterium sp. Y57 | reverse complement strand
GTCATGGCGTCAGTGCCTCCTTCACCCACAATTATAGCCCGAATCGACCATTAAAGCGAGTAAATCTCAGCATAAAAGTGACGTCAGATCAGAAGTTTCTTCTCATTTACAAGTGTAGAAAAATGGTCACTGCGACCATGCTGAAGCAACCAAGTGACCGCTCTTGTCGGCAGTCGCCACCTGCCGCCCGCAGCGTTAGTTCATCGCCGAGGACACTGACATGTCTCCTTGAGGCCGCCCGGTGTGAGGCGTCGCGCACCGCGGCGTGGGTCTTTGCCCACGACTTCACCAGGCACGGTGCAATCTGGAAACTGTCGAAATTCAACGTCCGTCGATCGGGTCGCGTTTGCGGCAACGGCTGTCACCGCCCTCGGTTAGACCCCGCGGCGCCCCGCGAACAGGGCATGCAGCAGGGGGGCGATCGACGCGACCATTAGTACGGTGCCGAGCACCGCGTCATCCGCTCGCAGAAGGACGCCCGCGATGAGCAGTGCGCCGAAGACGAGCGCCGAGATCGCCTGCCGCACGGTGCGTTCGAGGCGCGCGACTCTTTTCTCGAGGACCGGGCTGGCGACCGCTACGGTGCCGTCTCCGATGCGGGTGATCAACCCGTCGAGCCGCTTCGGCAGGCGAAACGCGAGACCGGCGGTCTCCAACGCCTGTTTGGCGAAGTCCTGCACCAGGTTGCCGCCCTCATCGCGCAGCAGCTGCGCCGCGTAGGGCTCAACCGAGTCCCACAGGTTGAATGCGGGGTTGAGCGCGCTCGAGACTCCGGAGGTGAGGGACATGGCCCGAATGATGAGCAAAAAGTTCTCGGGGAGCTGAAATGGCAACGAGCGCACGACGTCACCGAATTGCACGGCGAACTCGCGAAACTCACGGGGGTCGACCTCGCGCAGTTCGGCGAATCCCATTCCGCCGAACCGGGCGAACAGCTGTGTCATTGCGCGCTCGAGTTCGGTCGTTTCGGCCGAGGGGAGCAGCACTCCCACGTCGTTCATGGCGTTGACCAGTCCGCGTCCGTCCCGCGAGGCGGCGGCGATCAGCATTTTGCGCAGCCCGGTGCGCGTGCTTTTGGGAACCTCACCCATCATGCCGAAATCGATGAATGTCAGCTTCCAGCCACGCTCGCTGTCGGCGTGCGGGGTGACGAAGATGTTGCCGGGGTGCGGGTCAGCGTGGAAGTACCCCATGGTGAACATCTGGTCGAACATGACTTCAGCGAAGACGGGCGCCACCTGGACGGGGTCGATGCCGGCCTTGACCAGGGCATCGACGTCGGTGATCTTGATCGCCGTGACGTCTTCGAGGGTGAGTACGCGGCGGGTGGTGCGCTCCCAGGCAACGACGGGTACGCTCACTCGGTCGTCGTCGGGAAAGGCCGCCGCGAAACGTTCAGAGCTGGCTGCCTCGTGCAGGTAGTCGATTTCTTCGAGGCTGGTTTGGGCGAATTCCTCGACCAACGCCGGCATATCGACTCGGTTGGAGACGAGTTTCACATGGCTGAGCCACCCGCCCACTTTGCGCAGGGCGGCCAGGTCGACGTCGATGATCTCGTCGATCCCCGGCCGCTGCACTTTAATAATGACCCCGTCGAGCCCCGTGTCAGCAGCATCGAGCGCGGTCAGTTGCGCCCGATGCGCCTGCCCGAGGGATGCCGCGGCCACCGGCGTCTCGTCGACCGACGTAAAGGCCCGCTCGAGCGGCATGCCCAACTCTGCCTCGACGGCCGCGCGAATAGCCGCGAACGGCACCGGCGCGACCTCGTCTTGCAAGCCCTCGAGTTCTTTGGTGATCTCGGGCGGCAGCACGTCGAGGCGCGAGGACATGAATTGCCCGACCTTGATCATGAGGCCACCGAGGTCGGACGCGAGCACGTAGAAGCCCTTGGCGAAGCGTTGCATCCGCTTAGAGCGAGTGCGCTCAGCGATTTTCACCAGCCCGATGCGGGGCAAAAACAACTCGAACCACCACGTTATGGCCAGATACCAACTGGCGAAACGCAGAATGCGGCGGTAGCGGGCGCGCATATTTCCCGCGCCCGAGTTCGAATCGTAGCTACCTCGACGAACCAGTGGCACCCCGTCAGTCCTGAGCGAGGATCGAGTAGAGCTTGCGACGTGCGTCGTCGAGCACCATGACGGCCTGCTTGATCTGCTCCGGCGAACCGGTGCGACCAACCTGCGCCGCTGCCTGCGCGAGCTCGATCCCTGCTTTCGGCAACGCCGCATGGCCATGCCCGTGGCCAGAAGTCGACGCCGTCGTTTCCCACGGCGCGCTCATGTCGGAGTCAGCGACAGCGGCGCGCCCCTCATCGGTCAAGGAGTAGATCTTGCGACCATTGGATTCCTCGGCGCTAATGAGGCCCTCGTCGGCCAACAGCTGCAGGGTCGGGTAGACCGATCCGGCGCTGGGTTTCCAGCTGCCACCACTGCGCTCTTCGATTTCGTGAATGATCTGGTAGCCGTGCATCGACTGCTCAGCGAGCAACGCGAGCACCGCCGTGCGCACCTCACCACGGCCGGCGCGGGTTCCCGTTTGCTTCTCGAACCTCGAGCGGAACTGCTCCATCGCCTGCCAGATGCCGTCGATGTTGCCGGCGTTGAACCCGCTTGTTGGATATGAATTGCCCATGATTGCCTCCTCAGTATGAAGTGCGAACGATACTCAACGATATCTAGCGATGCACCCGAGCGATACACGAAAGCGGAAGCTCAGGGCTGGCTCCCAGATAGACTCAACAGGTCTTTGATAGACCGCAACAAGGGGGAACCATGCAACACACAGTCAAGGTGCCGATCGTCGCCGTCGGAACAGTCTTTCTGAGCATTCTGCTGACCGGGTGCGGTGCCACCGCGAGCGTCGAGTCCAAAGCAACGCCAGCAGCCACGAGCATTGCGGAGCCCGCGGCCACCGAGATTCCCGTGGTGGACGATGCAGCCGGTCTCACCCCTGCGAAGACCCTGGAAAACCTGCTCAACGCCGCACTGGCAGCAGATGCCGCCGACGTGATGGAGATTCGCTCGACGCTTTCGGAGTCGAGCACAGAGGATGAGTTTGCGCTAGCAAATGGATACCTTGCGCACCTCATTCCCGAGCTGGAATCACTGTCGATATTTTTCCCCGACGCAGCCGCGCTCGCGCAGGAACAGTCATCTACCTATGGGGCGTATTTCCCGTTCCTCCTCTTGACGCAGATGGCGAACGACACCTATCTCACGGTCGAGGTTCCGGATTCAGCGGTAACCATCACTGGAACAACGGCGACTATCGTCCCGGCGAACTTTGTCTACTCCGGCGACGATGTAGCGGCATTGAACAGCGTGGAACAAGCGCTTGGCTCGCTTGTGGCCTTCCCTTTGGTGTCCATAGACGGGACTTGGTCCATCACTGACGGCGAGTAACCGCAGGCCTGCACTATGCGGCCTGAGAGAATAGAACCATCATGAAGACCCTCCTCAATATCATCTGGCTCGTGCTCTCAGGCTTCTGGCTGTTCCTCGGCTATATGGTCGCGGCACTCATCATGTGCATCCTCATAGTCACGATTCCTTGGGGGATCGCAGCGGCGCGCATCGGCGTCTATGCGCTCTGGCCGTTTGGCAAGACCGTGGTTGAGACGCCGAATGCCGGCGTCGCGTCGCTCCTCGGCAATGTCGTCTGGGTCATTCTGGCCGGCTGGTGGATCGCCCTGGAGCATCTGCTCTCGGGCATCGCTCTCTGCATCACCATCATTGGTATCCCCTTCGGAATCGCCAATTTCAAGTTGATCCCGGTCGCGCTCATGCCGCTCGGCAAGCAGATCGTCGACACGCCGTAGGATTCACCGGTAGCACGGCGGCAATCACCCGACCCGCACCTTCTGTAACGCTCTACCGCGGCGTTCGCAACCGGATCGCACCCTTCGCAGTCGACGGATCGACCACGACTCCGCCCTGCGTGATCTGCAATTCGTCGCGGGCGACCATGCGGCGTGCGGCTCGGCGGGCCGGCTCCATCAAGTCGCGCCAGTCCTCACCGCCGATGGCTCGCGCCGCGTCAGAGGGGCAGATCGTGGAATCGTGCGCCCGCGCGTGGAGTAGCGTCACGATGGTCGCTTCAAGCTGCAGGTCGGTCGCGTTGACGCCGTGTGACCGGCACGCTGCCGAGCAGTACTTCACCGAATCCCAGTTCTTGGCCCATTTCGCGCGCCACTCGATGCGACGCCCACACGAGGCGCACGTCTTCTCCGCTCGGCCCGGTGTGGAGTCGGTATCGGTGGGTTTCGGTTGACGGTGCGCCATACCTTCTATCTTGCGCGACAACACGGCACCCGTCGACACGCCGTAGCGCTTGTAGGGGTCAGACAGTCGGCACTGCGGCACTGCGCGCGTGCGCGCGTGCTGCCATCCGCTTTGCGCGTGCACGTCGAAACAGAGCGAGAAAGAGCGCGAGCGCCGCGGCACCAACGCCGCTGGCAACCCACATGTACCAGGTCTGCCCGGCCACGGCGAAGAGCACTGCGCCAACAGTGAACACGAAAGCCAGAAAAGCGAGGGTGAGATAGCGGTCGTCGGCCCGCGCAAACGGATTCCCCAGCTCAAGTGGCGGCTGGGTGACGGGCTCCCAGACCACAATGAGGAACGTGGCGATGGGCCCGAGAAACAGAGAGAGTACGAACCAGGTCCAGCGCGAACGGTTCTTCTGTTCGGCCAGGCCCGCATTGACGAGGGCCAGTACGAACCAGCCGCCTCCGTTAAGCCACCAGCTGTTCTGTTGGGGAGCCTGGTTGACGATCTCGCTCACGAAGTTGTGCATGCGTCATGCTCCCACGAATGGCGGCAGCACGCTGATGTAAACGGTAAACCCGATAAACGGATGCGCCACAGCTCCTCTCAACCGTCGTACGTTTCGCCCGATGGCGATGGCCGACTTCTACCCGGACGAACTCATCCGAGAGGCGCTCGACGAGCTGACCGCCGACGGCTTACCGTCGTGGACGACCGAAATGCGCATCGGCAACGCTCATCCAGCCTTCGAGCGGGAGAATATCCGGCCGCGGTTTCTGCTTCAGTTGCGTCTACTCATCACGATGGTCAACGTTCATCTGACCACGCACGTCTGGTCAGCAGAGGGTCTCGTCGAACACCGTTATTGCCGCGGCCAGGGAGGCTGATTGGTAATCCTCGATCAATGCAGACGCCGTCGTGTCCCGCAGGTTTGTCACTTCAGCCGTGGGATTCGTGATGGCGGATGTAAGTTGCAGTAGATGCTCAAGATCGGCCTGAGTCTTCGGTGTTCCAAAGCCCGACATGGCCAGGGCAAGGTTGCAGGCGGCACGCATATCGCTGTCACCATAGGCCTCGATCTTCTCGAGCCAACGCGCGGCATTTTTCTCCGCGCCGGCGGAACCGCCCCCTACAATGCGTTCGGTCTCGTTTGCAGATCGGCCGAGAATGCGACCCAGGTCATCCAGGCTGCTCGTGCCACTCCGAGCGCAACTGGAGCCCGTGAGGAGAAACCCAGCAAGTACGAGCACCAAGAACGTGCGGGCTGAGGCGTGCGGCCGCTTGGCCGATGGTAAGCGGATGCTCTTCTGTGTCATGTCGATCCCACCCCATTCACTGGTTTCTCCGGCGACGCCGGTGCTCGCACTTTGGCTCGACCGTCCGAAACGAATCCGGAACCCGGTTCTGGCACCGGTATCGTCTGCATTTTCTTCTGCTCTGATTCGATCTCCGCACGGGTCAGCTGGGCGTTTGCCTGTAGGTCTTGTGCGGCTTGAACCGTCAGAGCGGCCAGGACACCAGTGAGCACACCGCCCGTGACGGAGAAGGCAGTGTTGCTCGGTTCGTGTGCGCCCACTTTATGCATCGCCACGGCTCCCATCCGAATCGACGCCGGTAGCATACTCCTGAGACTCACGTAGCGCTCTTCTGGGAGCAGACCTGCAGCCCACTGAAACATGCGACACGAATTCCCGTTACTGGCCGGAGCAACTGAACACGCGAGCAAGGACCGCGGCCGTCGAGCAGCGCCACGAGCAGCGGGGCCACCTCGGCGAAGGTGGGAGCGTGCATCACATCGGCGGCGCGCACAAGATGGATGTCCTGACGCCCGAGGTTGATGAGCGTCTCCCATTGGCGTCTCGGCAATGTCGGCAGACTCGGCGTCAATATGCGGGCGCACAACCTCGTCGTCGAGCAGTTGGCTGAACCCGACGGCAGATTTGCGGGCCGCCCATTCGGCGCTGAATCCGGCGGTGATCCGCCCTTTGATCTGCAAATAGTTCGCGAGCGCGACAGTGAAGCCGTTCAGTCAAGGCTCGCTCGGTGGGCCGCCGCATCGAACTCCGCGCTGCACTGCCGAAGTTGCAGCGCCTTGAGGGACGCGACGAAGGCTCGTTCAAACGCGGCAGCGTCCTTTGAGCGGATGCCGTAGAGCCGACTCACCCACTCCCCCACCTCGAGCCGGATCTGACTCCAGAACAGCCCGCGCGTGACGACGACAGCCTCAACGTCCGCAACCGCGGTCACAATAGCGACGCCACCCACGGTGACCGTGACGGAGTCGCCGTGGAGTGCGAGTTTCCAGTCGCCGGAGCTGGTGAGGGCCTTGCCCCAGGCGGATGGCTGCCAAGTCGCCGGCATGCTGGCTGTCCTCTCGCTAGCTCGGCGAGTTCGATCCGGTTGCAGGGCCCACGGCTAAATGGCCGTGCATTCCACTAATCGTCCTGAGTGCGCGAGGCGGGCTTCAGCCCGCACTTCGCACTCTAGTTAACACGTAGCCGGCCCGCGGCCCTCGGACAGGGCTGATTTAGGGAGGTTCTGGCGAATCAGAGCGCCACGGCCTTGATCGCCGCCGACAGACCCGCAGGCCGCTCTTCGCGGGACGGCGCGGGCGCTTATGTCGTCGTCGGCGAGCATTTCTCGCTGGAGGTCCCAGGTGATCGCGATCGGTTTTTTGCCCTCATGCTTCCGGTAAGCCACGAGACCAGATTAAGTGTATGTGCCGATCATGCCCTCGTCGTCGTCGCTGCTGCCGTGACGGGTGAATGTAGAACGCTTGACCCGCCTGGCTGCCCATTGAGGTATCGACTCCCGGCCGAGCTCGCGACCGTCGTCGGATTTTGCGATTCTCAGCGGAACCAGGACGAGTTGAGGGCATAGTCGCGATACATAAGGACAAGTCGATGCATGTGAGTGGATGTCTGCCACGGCTTCGCCCACGATCGGGCTGCCAGGCCTTAAGCGCTTTGCCCGAGAGGAAGTCTGGGTCGGCCGCCACGAACAGCGTGACCTTCTTGGTCACCGCACTTTTCGGGGCGACGGCGCGGGCCAGCAGCTCCGATTCCCAATCACCGCGGGGTCGGCTCATCTCGCCTCGCTCGGGTGCTCCTGGCCAGACCCGGACGCTACTCTTTCCCGGTCTGCGACGACTGGCAAAGTATCAATCCCTTCGCTGGTGCCGATGTGTCGGTCATGACCGACTTTGAGTCCTGGTTCGGCCCGAGCGACATCATCCGCCTGGAACGTACTTTTCGTTTTCTCAATCTATTGCGGATGTCTCCAGCGCTTTCGTCATGCAGAGCCCGCACAAATCGCCAAAAGCGTCGTTTCGTTAACCGCCGAGTATGCGCCAATGGTGGAAATTATGACGCTCGAAGCCGACAGCGCCGTGGCAGCAGCCATCCGTCATCGTTGACCACCCTGCACAGCCGCATCCCGGGCGGCGCGATCCCCAGCGCGCCTGGCCGTGAGCTGTCGATGCTCGTGCTCGGTCGTTATCTACAGCGGAGCCGCTATCTAGATGGCTGCAAACACCTCGCCGATCTGCTGGACATCTCGTTAATGACCATGCACGCCTCAAAAGGCGGGACGCGGACTATGGAGCAGACGGCACCCACTTTTCCGGAACGCATCAGCACCCGTTTTACGGGCGAGCACCGCGCGAAGGAAGTCCTACTCGTTGCGGAACGCGATGTCGGTCGCGCTCAGCCGGTCGATGATCACGCTGAGCTGGGCAATGTCGCTGCCACTCACTAAAGCCACGTCGTATGCGATTGCTTCCTGCCACAGGCCTGTCCGCTGATGTCGGGGCCGAAGGCGTGAAGTGTGCGGGCGACGGTGCGCTCGGCCTCGAAGCCGAGCGCACCGAAGCCGTGGCGAGTCCGCTTCTGCAGTACTTCGCGGCCGCGCTGTTGAAGGCGAGCATGAGGAACTTGTCGGCCGCCATCCGGTTGCGGGGCAGCGCATCCCCGGGACGTAGCGACCATGGTCGAGGCCTTGCCGGATACAGCTGTGGCGACGACGAGCGTCCGGTTGTCTAAGCAGACCACGGCGCGGATAGCGGTGGCGGCGCTGCATACACGGGCATACTTACACGCAAGACGTACATGAGCGAATGAGATATCTAACGGAGTGGGAATCATGGCAAGAATTCGGTCGATGGCCATCGGAACGCAAAACGTCAAAATACATCCAACGGAAGTCGACTGCCTTTTGCAGATAGTGGAAGGCCCGACCGGTTCAAAATACTTGCAGTTGTCGACTTTCGGTTCTGACTCTCGCGAATCTAAGCCGAAGACCAGTCAGACACTCCAATTTGACGAGGAATTTGCCGCGACTATGATTCGTGCGTTGCAAAGCTGCTTCCCGCACGTAGCTTCAGGTCATCGCAATAAGGTCGAACAAAATGGATCCGTGGAAGGCAGTGCTAGCTAGGCAGGTCGGTTCTTGGCGTCCAGCGCGACTCAGCACCTTCAATACCTCTCCCTGCGCCGTCGCGGCCCACACACGATCGCAATACGGCAGCCTTGGATTCACCGACCTCCGCAAACGAATCAGCGTCGGCGGCCCGGGTAAACCGGCCTTAGCCCGCAGGTAATTTTGCATCAAAAGGTTTCAAAAGCGCGGGCAACTAGCGGTGTCACTGCGTCGGTATCATTTCCCGCGCGATAGGGATCGGTCCCAGGAGTTATCTGGCGAGCCATCCGCGTCGGAAACCATCACCTATCATTCTTCAATGTCGGACGATTCCACTACCTTCAAGAAAGGAAGACCGGATCGGACCAAGCCGTAGGTGGTCGCTGACGCCATTGCTAACGGTGACCCAGCGCGCCAGCATTCTGGGTTCGACAGCGGGCGATAGGATCGTTCTGATGACAAATGAAACCCGAGGAGCTCAGGACATGACCGTCCAGACCTATCGCATGGGCGAGTTGTTTGGTGGGCCCGGCGGCATGGCACTCGGGGCACGGCTCGCGGCACAGGCCGTCGACGGCGTTGCGCTCAAACATGCTTGGGCGAACGACTACGACCTGGACACCTGCAACACTTACAAAATCAACATTCTGGTGCCTGAGTATGGCGAAGACGCGAAGGTAGTTGAGTCCTCGGCAGACCTCCCCGCGGCCGGTGGAGGTGTTGTGCACCAAAACGTCCACGATCTCGACATCGATGCGCTTGGAGATATCGATGGGTTTGCTTTTGGCTTTCCTTGCAACGACTACAGCCTCGTGGGCGAGTGGAAAGGCCTGAGCGGCGAATACGGTCCTCTTTACAGCTACGGGGTCAAAGTCCTTGCCTCGAAGAAGCCCAAGTGGTTTGTCGCTGAGAACGTGTCGGGGCTTCGCGGCGCGAACGAGGGCCGGGCCTTCAAGCAGATTCTCGAACATCTTCAAGCTCCCGATGGCGGTCCACGCTATCGGATCGTCCCGCACCTTTACTCTTTCGACGAGTATGGTGTCCCGCAACGGCGTCAACGCATCGTGATTGTCGGAATCCGCGAGGACCTTGATGCTGAGTTCCGGGTCCCCTCGCCGGACATCTACAAGGACATCGATGTGAGCGTGGAAAGTGCACTTAGTGTTCCGGCCATTGCGTCGGACACGGCTAATCACCAAATGGCGCGGCTCTCTGCGCAAGTCATCGATCGGCTCAGCTACCTACGGCCGGGCGAGCATGCATTCTCTCCTCGTGCCCTTGCTGAGATGCCGCAGAGGCTTCATATCAAAACGCGCACAACGATCAGCACCACATACAAGCGTCTGGAGCCTGACAAGCCGTCATATACTGTAACTGGCGCTGGTGGGGGCGGATCGTACATCTATCACTGGATGCTCGACCGATCCTTGACAAACAGGGAGAAAGCGCGTCTTCAATCTTTCCCAGATGACTTCGTTTTCGAGGGTCGTTCAGAGAGCGTGCGCAAGCAGGTTGGTATGGCCGTTCCGGTGAAGGGTGCTGAGGCAATCTTTACCGCGCTTTTCAAATCTTTCGCCGGGATCGCCTATCCGTCGATTGAACCAAATATCAAGATCACCGAGGTCCTCTCGCGGAAGCAGAGCAAAGCGGCCTAGCAACAACGCTCAAATGTCCGGCTATCGTGAGTCGTGCATCAGACCCGGGGAGGGGGAGAGAGCACAGTGAACTCTGAAGAAGTCCCACCGAGCGTGAACCTGCTCCAATCCATGCGTTCCGTCGGCTACTCACTCGGAGCTGCTGTTGCGGATCTCATTGACAACAGCATCACCGCAGGAGCGCATTTCGTAATCCTTGACGCGGATGTGATCGAGGGCAAATATCTGGCGATTCTCGACGACGGCCGGGGTATGACATTTGAGGTTGCACGAGAAGCGCTAAGACTCGCGGGTTCCGTCGGCGATCGCGAGGACTCGGATCTCGGACGGTTCGGGCTCGGCCTCAAAACGGCGTCATTGTCACAAGCGCGCTGCTTGACAGTCGTGTCGAAGCGAGCCGGCGTGGTTACGGCACTGCGCTGGGACATCAACTTCGTACGCGCCTCGGGCAAGTGGCTTCTTATCGTGCTCGACGAGACCGAGGTAAGCAATTTGCCGTTGTGGAGCGAGTTCGATGCACAGTCCGCTGGCACCCTTGTGGTGTGGCACGACCTGGATCTTCTGCTCGGTGACACAACTCAGCCCGGGGCTTTTGTCGCTGAGCAGCTGAGCGGTGTCCGTTCCACTCTGGCCCTCGTCTTTCATCGGTTCCTCGCTCGTCGACGTGAACGACTTTCGATCACAATCAACGGAGTAAGCCTCCGACCGATCGACCCGTTCCTGTCGGATAACCCGAAGACTCAGCGCACTGGGCCAGAAGCTATCGACATTGGTGGTGTTGAAGTTCGAGTGGAAGGGTTTACGCTCCCGCACCCATCTGGCCTCACGCCCGAGGAGCTACGACGCCCCGACCTCGGCAACGACATGAGAGAGGCGCAGGGTTTTTACGTCTACCGGAACCAGCGCCTCATCTCCCATGGTCATTGGTACGGACTCGCGCGTATGAACGAACTATCGAAGCAGACTCGGGTCCAGGTCGATGTGCCACCGTCGCTCGATGCGCTATGGCAACTCGACATCAAGAAGTCTCAAGCACTACCGCCGCAGTCGTTCAAGTTGCGACTTCGGCAATTGATCGACCCAATCCTGGACCGCGGGCACCGCGTTCACACTTTTCGGGGACGGCGCGAGAGCACCGAAGTCGCGCACGTTTGGAGAAAACTAAGCACCCGAGACGGCTTCGCCTACGAGGTCAACCTCGAGAGCCCCTTCGTTGGATCAGTCCTATCGCGCCTAGAAGCGGAAGATGCCGAGCGTGTGGTCGACCTGTTACAAACCATTGCCTCAACATTTCCCTTTATGGATGCCTATGTTGAGGTGGCGACGAACGCCCCAGTTAACACGATCCAGCCGGAACGAGAAGTGATTCTTGCACGGCTTACCGTGATTCATCAGTCGGAAATTTTGAGCAATGACCCGGCTGTGGCTGTGACGCAATTGATCGCCGTCGAGCCGTTTAATACTGTCGATGACCTGCGCACGCTCGTCGATCTCATTTGGAAGGGCACTAATGCAGCTCAATGATCGTCAAACCGAATTTAAAGCGTACCTCAAGAGTCAGTTATTCAACCATATCCGCCCACTGACTTTTGATGAGCTGGAGACCAAGGCCGGCGGGTTGGCGTCCTTGCTATTCGAGGATCTAAGCGCGCTAGAGAGTGAAGAGGTACTCCAGGAACTGACCGAGGAAAATACCGTTGAGATGGCCCTAGGCGATTCCATCGTCGACCGGGCGACCTTCAAGCTTTGGATCGAGCAGCGCCGGCAAACGACCGAAACCCCGCGCTGGGACGCATATAAAAAGTTGCTAATCAGTCGAGATTGGGAGGCGAACGTCATCAACACGCTCGACGCTCAGACCGACGACGTAGTAGAGCTCCTTGGTGACCCCACGCAGGTTGACGGCACGTGGCCGCGCCGTGGCCTACTCATGGGAGAGGTCCAGTCCGGAAAGACGGCAACTTACCTTGGCATCCTCAACAAGGCCCTTGACTATGGCTATCGCGTGATTATCGTCATCGGCGGTCACACTGAAGACCTTCGTCAGCAGACACAGACACGATTCGACACAGACCTCCTCGGGGTAGATTCAGAGACGTGGGAGGACGGCATTAACAACGCCGCGATCCGCTACGTCGGCGTAGGAAAAAATTCCGGTCTTCGCGCCCACCTGATGACGACCGTTCGACATGACTTCTCGCGATCGAAGCGCGGTTCCAGCATCACCTGGGTGGACGGTGGACTTCCGACGGTCTTCGTCACCAAGAAGAACCCTTCTCTGCTGAACAACATTCGGACGTATATCAAGGACCAAGCCCCGGGTGGTCGGCTGGATATACCACTAATCGTCGTAGACGACGAATCGGACTGGGGGAGTCCAAACACGCGCGACAAGATAGACCCGACAAGCGTCAACCGGGCGATCCGCGCACTCCTCGATGTATCGACAAGAAGTTCCTATCTTGCGATCACGGCCACGCCATTCGCCAACATTTTTATTGATGACCAAGCGGAATTTGAGTTTGTGGAAAAACGGAAGAAAGGTGAGCCAGAGGACGACGGCCCTGGGACTGTGCTCCCAGATCTCTTCCCGAGCGACTTCATCAGGGTCGCCTTCCCGCCGAGTAACTATTTCGGAATCGGAACATACTTCCCCGAGGGCGGGCACGCCTTGCTAAACACCGAGGTCGATGACTGCCTCAAAACTATCCCGATCAAACACAAGAACCACCATCCCGTCACCGCGCTCCCCGAGTCAATGAAGACGGCGATGATCGATTTTCTCCTGGGAACAGCCGTTCGCCGCATCCGCGACAAAAAGACCAAAGCCGCGTCGATGCTCATTAATGTCTCTCGGTTCAAGAGCGTGGAGCGCGATGTCGCGGATCGAGCCGAAGAATTTCTCAAAAAGGCGGTCGCCGTTATTCTCGGAGAATTCGCCCGACGCACCACGGACAGAAGCGTGCCCGCAGAAATAATGCGCGAACTCTGGGGTGTCCGGTTTGCCTCAGTGAAGGACGTCACCTGGGACCAGATTTCCGAAAAACTCCTCGAAATCGCTCATGAGTTCCGGATTGACCTCGTGAATGGCGACACAGCGAAGGAACGAGCCAAGCGCCGGAAATTAATGACCGTCACCGAGCGACAAGCGGACGACCTCGCTCCAAAGATTGTGGTCGGCGGGGATATCTTGTCGCGCGGACTTACCCTTGACGGCCTCCAGGTCAGCTACTTTGTGCGCGAACCACGCACAATGGATACGCTCATGCAAATGGGGCGTTGGTTCGGATACCGAGCCCACTTTGATGACCTAGTGCGAATTTGGATGCCGGAGACAACACGTTCAGCATTCACTCATTCCGCGGAAGTCACCGAAGAACTGCGAGAGACACTCGTCGATATGAAGGCACGCGGCCTAACCCCGAGGGACTTCGGGTTGCGAGTTCGAGTCCACCCTGACAGCGTTGACATCGTTGCGGCGAACAAGGGACGCGACACTGAAATCGTTGAAATAGGACCGATTGTCTGGGAAAACCGACTCGCCGAGTCCTATGACCTCACCGGCATCGCCGACGTCGACGCCACCAACCTGGCCGCCGTCGAGGCACTCATCGCGCGGCTCGGCGCCGCGAACGCAATCAAGACAAGCGGCGACTTTGATTCATGGATGGGCGTCCCCCTCGTTGTAGTGCAGGACTTCTTCCGAAGCTTTCAGGGCGACCAGGGCAGCCAGTGGTTCAACCGGGGTTCTGATGGCACGCTGCCAATCGCAGACGCTTTCAAGGCGGCACCCGGATGCGACCGCTGGCAGGTCGTGCTGGTAAATAGCGGAAAGGGGATTGCGTACGATCTCAGTCCGGATTTCGCCGTCAACATGAGCGTCCGAAACAAAATGGGCCGCGACCGCTCCGACGGGCACATCAGGCTCGATCGTCGGCGAGTCTCCACCGGAACTGACGTCGTTAGGTCGCTCATGGCGTCTGAGCGTAACGCAATGGAGGCTAAGCCACGGTTTACAACGGATGGAAAGCCGCTGTCGTCGCAGGCACAAACGCTCTCTTGGATCGACCATCCACTCCTCATGATTTACGTCGTCACAGCTGAAGTTCCCGATCGTCCCGAAGATGATCATGACCTCGTGAAGGTTGAGAAAGATCTGACGCGCATAGCAGTTGCTATTGCCTTCCCGAAAATGACTCAGAAGCAAGTCGAGGACGCGACTCTGGATTCGAAGGTGTATCAGGTCAATCAGGTCTATTGGCGCGCATACAACGGCTACGTCGAAGACCCGGGTGACGATGAGTTTGACGGAGACGAAATCTGATGACATCCCCTTCTTTGGAAAGTCTTTTTCAGCAAGTCCTGAAAGCTTCGAGCGGTCGGATGGTCATCATCGGCCGAAGTCCCGTCATGTTCGCAGCCGTCAACGACAACGGCCGCGCCGCTCTATTTATACGTGTATCGCTGACACCCTCTCAAATTGTCAGCGATGGACAGGGCTTCTCGGTTCAGACGACTCGTAGCGGGAAAAACGACTACGTCCAGATCACAGCCACCGACCGAGGGCTACCACCGCTGTTCCTGAAATTGGTCGAATATGTCCTTGAGCGAGTGGGAGCAACAAGTTCTGTGGCGGAAGGCGTCGAGGTCCTGACCCGTTCAATCGATGAATACCGGCGATTTGTCGGCCAACGGAGAGGTCGTTTATCTGAGTCACTGGTGCGCGGTACCTTCGCCGAGCTCCTGCTAATGCGCAAGCTGATCGACTCCGGTATGAACGCCGAAAACGCTGTGACGGCATGGCGCGGGCCGTGGGCGAAGGCGGGGCTGGGCGTTCATGACTTCACGTTCTCGGATGGCCGTGGAATCGAAGTGAAGTCGACGCACCAGCCTCCGGGCACGATACGCGTGTCGTCTTCGAGCCAGCTAGTGCCATTGGGGCAGCAGCTCGATCTCGTTGTGCTTCCGTTCGAGGACGCTCCAGTTAGCTTCAGCGCGGCGATATCCTTCCGCAAGTACGCACGTGAGACCGGCGAAGTCGTCTCAGCTGCTGGTCCACGAGCCGCCGCAAAGTGGGATCTAGCAATCGAAGCACTGTCACTCGATCTTTCTGACGAGTGGTACGACAGATACCGTTTCCTTCCAGGCGAGTGGCGACGATTCGAGGTGAGTCTCGGTTTTCCGCACCTCGACATACCTTCACTCCCACCAGGAATTATCGATGTGCGCTATTCCCTTGAGTTGCTGCGGTTGACTCCTTTCATCAAGCCTTTCGGCGAACTTCTCCGGGAAATGGGACTGCGATGGGAGTAGAAATTGACGAGCTTCGCAACGAGATAAAGTTTGAAGCGGCCGCCGGTGACGGTGCTTTCGAGATTGAGGCGTTCGCGGAGGTATTCGCTCGAAGGCTCGAGGACGCCGAGGCAGTCGCAAACCTAAATGTCGAACCGCTCCGGTGCAACGGTCCGAGGGGAAAGCGACTTGAACTGCTCGGCTACGCGGAGAGTCCGCTTGAGCAGGCCCTTGTGATCCTTGCCGGCCGGTATTTTGGCCGGGACGAGACCCTTACGATGACCGATGCAAAGGACGCGAGTGGACGAGCGACCGGTTTTGTCGAAGCAGCAGTCGAAGGCTGGTTGACGACAAATTTAGAGATGTCTTCTCGCGAATGGGAGTACGCAGACTACTTCTCCAAGCAGATAAAAGCCGGCAGAGTCGCTAAAGTTCGCGTCGTTCTCATTACGGATGGGTTGATGAGCGATCGGATTCGGACGATAGAGACCGATACCGTCGCCGGAATAAAGACGACCTACGAGGTATGGGATCAACGGCGCATTGTTGAAGCGGCACTTCCTGACCGTGGCAGCGAGGATATCCACGTCGACTTCACGAAATGGCTCCCGGACGGACTTCCTTGCTTGGTCGCTCCCGGTGATGACGAGACTACCCGAACGTACCTCGCAGTCCTTCCTGCACGGCTGCTCACAGAGGTCTTCGACGAGTACGGCAGCTTGCTTTTGGAGTCGAACGTCCGGACGTTCTTGAGCGCGCGTGGGCAAGTGAACCGTGGCATCCAGAGCACCCTCGCTCAAGAGCCGGAGCGATTTCTTGCCTACAACAATGGGCTGACAACGACCGCGTCGGGGGTGGAACTTGGCCGCTCGACGCAAGGTGTCACCATCCGGAGCCTGGACCGATGGCAAATCGTCAATGGGGGTCAGACAACGGCCTCGATTGCGTATTTCCTCCGTAACCACAAGGAAACAGATCTCGACGGGGTTTCAATTCAAATGAAACTCGTAACAGTGACCGACGCGGACTCTGCGACGGTCGTGCAGGCGGTCGCCAAGTACGCGAACAGCCAGAACAGAGTAAGCACCGCGGACCTGTTCTCCACGCACGCGTTTCACATCCGCTTGGAACAGATTAGCCGTCGGCTCAAGGCGCCTTCAAAGGAGGGCCAGCAATACCAGACTGGCTGGTTCTACGAACGGGCCAGAGGGCAGTGGGAAAATGACCGGACAGCGCGCGGCTCCGCCAGTGAACAAGCGAAATTCCAGCTTGAGTATCCGAAGTCGCAACGGATTACAAAGACCGACTGGGCAAAGTACGACTACTGCTGGAACCAACACCCTGACCTCGTCAGCAAGGGTGCACAATCAGTATTCTCCGATTATGCGGCGAAGGTCGATGCGCAATGGGCGAAAGACGACGGTAAGGGCGCCGACGCCTACGGTGATGGGTACTTTCGCACCAGCATAGGCAAAGCGATCATCTACGAGGCGTTGCGCACCGAGATAGCGAAGCAGGACTGGTACAAGGCTGAGCGAGGCTACCTCGCCAATATCGTTGCGTACACGATCTCGCGCTTCGCTCTCCAGATCGGAATCCAGTTCAGCGCCAAGTACGACTTCGGTCGCCTCTGGCTAAGCCAGACAATGAGCGACACAACACTAACGGCCTTGCTCGGGATCGCCCGCGGCGCTCAAAAGCACCTGACCGATCAAAACCGCCCACAGGCAAACGTAACCCAATGGGCGAAGCAGCAGGCGTGTTGGGAGCGCTTCACAAAAGTCGCATTCCATCTCGACGACGCAGTCAAGACCGATCTAATCGGTTCCGAAGAAGCGAAGCTTCGAATTTCTAATGACCGACAACAACGCGCCATGGACACTGGCTTCGAGGTAATCAAACGTGTTCTCGCCGTCAAATTGTTGGAGTGGGAGCTAGTGTTGCGCTCAATAGAGCAAGTGCCAATCTCGCCAACCGAAAGAGACCTTGTCCAAAAGTTTGGCGTTCTGCAGGGCAAGGTGCCCTCTGAGCGTCAGGCTGCCGTCCTCCTTCGCATGTTGGACCGCATGGCAGACAGCGGTGTTCTCAGTCGCGACGCATATTGAAGCTCGGATTCAGCCCTTTAGTCAACGTATATCCATACAGAGGGCACAGACACGCAGTGGGAGACGGCTGAGAATCCTGCCGAACTCGATCTCGCCCTGGGCGCCGCGATACCAGGCGACGCTCTCCTTAGGCAGTGGGGAGTATCCCCAAAATCGAGCAAAGCCAGAGCGTGGCGGCACAGCCTGCTGCAGGCGCAGTAGCTCTTCAATAACCGATTGGGCCGCGATCTGGTCGCTCATGCCCGGTTGCTGTGTTGTCATGCATCCCCCGATGGTTTATTGCGAATCTAGCGAAAACCACTAATCGCTCAATCGCTTGGTAACTTCTGCGCGGCGAGCACACTGCCCTCGGGCCTTTCCGTACTGCGCTAGGCAAGAACCGCTGCGAGCTGCTGGTAAGCATCCGCTTGATCATTTACGCGCCGGCTGCGCTCCGTCAGATCCTTATGACAGAGAGCCTGAAGCCCTGGGTGGTAAGTCGGGATGACCGTGAGGTCACGATCTCTGGCGA
This sequence comes from Cryobacterium sp. Y57, assembly GCF_002929505.1. Classification (GTDB taxonomy): domain Bacteria; phylum Actinomycetota; class Actinomycetes; order Actinomycetales; family Microbacteriaceae; genus Cryobacterium. Next base: position 141,049 of record NZ_PJJL01000066.1, on the reverse strand, counting down.
TATTCGGCGTGCGCCGCAGCACTCGGCGCCACGACCTGTGGGCGTCTCCACCCTGAAGCAGCACGACCTGGACCGCGGGGGCCAGGCGGAGCATTTCGAGGATGGTGTCGACGCCAGTCTCCAACTCGGCGGCTTTGGGGCACGGTTGAATTACCAGGGGTAGGCGTTCCACGGCAAGATGGCAGACGCACTCAGGCCGACGGACTCGAAGCGATTGCACTGACGTTCGGCGGTGGGGTCGTCGTTCTCGATGCTGATGAATCCGCTGCCGGTCTCTCTCTGCGTGGCCGGTCCCGGATCGCGCAGCACGAAGAGTACGCGAGCGTTGATGCCGCCGTGGATCGGTGCGACGCAGGGAACCCAGAGGTCTGGCGTGCTGATCTCGTCGACGTAGTCATTGACCGGCTTGATGTGCGGCGCCTTGCGCTGCTGCCACTGCTCTGCGCGATAACCAGCGTCTTTCAGGCGTCGGGTCACGGGACGAACGCACCCGAGTTGCTGCGGTTATCTAAGGCTCCGGGGCGATCGTGCGCGGGACGCTAGTCCGGCGCGTGGTTCCTAGCCCGTCGGCAGCAGGCGAGCATCCGTTTGGCTGGCCAGTTTGCGGTCAAATGTGCAGAGCGGCTGGTTCGACGTCACGTCTGCCGACGCTACGAGATAGCAGTCTTCGAAGGACAATTTGGGATGGGCGACATACAGGGTCAGCGCGCGATCAAACAGTGAAGCGTTGGCGACGATCTGCGGCAGATTCACGAGGCCATGAATAGCTTCTCGCTGCTGCTCTCGATTCAGCCCGTAGGCGCGGCCCAACACGAAGACTGTCTCGACGAGTGCAATGTCCGATACGAAAAACGTGCCGCCCGTCTGAAGCAGGAGCACAGCGGCGTCATGTTGCTCGGGCACATCGCTAAGTAGCAATCGGAGAACGACATTTGCATCCAAGGATGCGCTCAATTTGCGCGCTCGCCGTTCCGATGTTCTTGGTAATAGGCGTCGACGTCTGTCACGGGCTCGATGATGGTCGCGCAGCTGGAGATTAGCGCGCTGAGCGCTTCGATGCCTGCAACCGGTGCGATATTCATCGTGCCGGTCTTTTCGTCGATCGAGATTTCAAATCGATCACCCTGTTCGAGTCGCAGGGCCTTACGCACGGCCGCGGGAAGCGTTAGCTGCCCCTTGCTGCTCAACGTTACGACGGTCTTCATGTCTTACAGTTTATGAGACGTAAGTCAATATGGCTATGTTCTGTCGTGCAAGCGTGGGTAAGAGCAAGCGCACTCGCGTCTCAGCTGCGTCGATGACCTTTGTTAGCGACGGAGGTTTTGTTGTTGCCGTAGGCGCGGCATCCGGTGTAGGTGTCGACGTTAAGAACGGCGGGCGCAACGTACGGTTCAAGATAGGGAGGGACGTACGGAGAACCCGGGTTGGTGCGGTTGTCGGCTGACAGTGCACGTCGAGCGCGACGCCACGGCCAGTTCTGCTGCCGCAACCGATGCATCCGCTGTAGCACTGCATCGACGCGCACCTGCAATGCGCTGCCGCGTGCACGTGTCACTCTGGCTGCCCGCTCTGCACCGCGGCGCTCAGTACCGGATAGCGGGATGGCTGGGAGCCTTTACTCAGGCGCGCTAGGCACACTTGAGGACCCAATCAAACAGAAAGGCCCCCAATGAGCAACCTCCAACGCATTCTGCGCATGGCATCGAAGGCCCTCGAGCAGAAGGGGCAGCCGTCTTCCGGCGGGTCGGGCAAGACAGATTGGCGCGATATGGTGCGCACCACAGCCGACAAGGTCACCGGAGACAGTCGACCCCCGGCGGGCAATGTGCAGCGGAGTGCCGCTCCCCGTTCTGGGTCGAATACGTCGTCGGCGTTGAGCGCGGACGACCGCGCGGCCATCGCCCGCTACGATTACCTGCTGCAGACCGCAGAGCCCCAGCAGCTTGAACAGGTGCACCGCGATGCGTTCGCGCGACTCACGCCCGCGCAACGCGACGAGGTCGACGCCCAGCTGCGCACCGAGCTACCCTCCAACGAATACCCGGCATCGACCAGCCCCGAGGACCTGGCTCGATCGGCCACCCGCGGCGAAGCTCAGAAACCCGGCCTGCTGAAGAAACTGTTTGCCAGGCCGTCCGGCCGAGGATCCGGCGGCGCGCCTGCCGGAGCGGGGGTCGCCGCCCTTGGGCTCGGGGCTGGCGGGCTACTCGCCGCCGTCGCCGGTGGCGCAGTGCTCAGCACTGTGGCTGGCCCCCTCCTGGAACAGGCGGCCGGACTGGGCGTCGATTTCGAGGGCCTCGCCGGCGGACTCGAGGGCGTCACGGGTGGTCTCGAGGGAGTCACCCAGGGCGTCGCCGACGGGGCGGGCGAGTACGCGACCGGCCTCGGCGAGCAGGTGTCCGACCTGGGGTCGAACTTTGAGATCCCCGGTCTCTCGGCACTTGGCACTTTTTTTAACCGCGAATAAACAGCACCACCGATGGCAACGTCCTCACCGGGCGACTTGCGAAGGCGGAGGCCGGTGCCGTTGTGCCATCGGCACGACCCGCCCGCGCTACGCTGACGTGTGCAACTTTCCCTCTGGCTGGCCCTTGCAGGTGCCGGCGTACTGATCAGCTTCACCCCGGGCGCCGGCGCGATCAACACCATGAACAACTCGCTGACCAGCGGATTTCGGCGCTCGATCTGGGGAATCCTCGGGCAGCAGGCTGCGCTCATCGTGCACATCATCGTTGTCGCGCTCGGTGTCGGGGTACTCGTCGCGGGTTCCCCCGTGCTGTTCAACGTCATTCGCTATGCCGGTGCCGCCTACCTGGTGTATCTGGGCATCCGCTTGATTGTGCAGAAGCCCGGCTCCCAACGGGACCCGACCATGCCGGTGACCCGGGAGCCAGCCAGGTCGATGTTTCGCCGCGGCTTCTGGGTGAACCTGCTCAACCCCAAAGCACTCGTCTTCTTTCTCGCGTTCATGCCGCAATTCATTCGGCCGGAGCAGCCGCTGCTCCCCCAATACCTGGTACTCACCGTCACCGTGGTACTGATCGACATCGTCGTGATGTGGTTCTTCTTCGCGGTGGCGGCCAAATCGTTCCAGCGCTTCACCAACACCGCCCGCGGGCAGCTCATTCTCAACCGCACCTTCGGCGGACTCTTCGTGACCGTCGCCCTGCTGTTGGCACTGGTGCACTGAGCGCCCATCGGCCGCACCATTCGGTTTCAGAAATCGCGGCCATACTTGCCGCTTTACGCGCGGCGAACAGATCGTCTGACCGGCCGGGCTGGCGAGCGTGCACCGTGTAAGGTTGCGCGTGGTCTTATCGCGCAGTTCTGTAATGACGCCTACAACATCGGCCCGCTTGTGCTCGATCAGAAAGCTGTACGGTCGCGGCGCCGAGCCGCTGACCGGGATCCGCTTCGAAGTAAGCGGGTCGGTCGGTACGCTGGCAAGATGAGCAAAACCGACACACGACAACCGCGCCGCGCCGTCCTATCGGCGGCCGTGGGCTTCACCGTCGTTGCGGCCTACGCGGTCGCCGGGGTCCTGCAGATACTGGTGTGGAATCCACTGGCGGCGGTGCCGGGCGCGACGCTCGGGCAAATTCGTACGAATATGACCCTCGCGAATGAACCGCTTAACGCGAACGGCGTCGTCATCTGGGCGGCGATAGGAATGGTGCTCGCCGCCGTGGTTCTCGTGGTGACGATCGTGCGACACACGAGTGCGGTCCTGCCGGTCGCCGCGGCCTATCTCGTTCTGCTCGTGTTCGCGGCTCCCGGGCACATCTTTGTGGCTTTCGGTCCCGGCATGTCGATCGCCGACACGTTCATGATTTCGGGCGGGGATCACGCCCCGTGGGGTGTCGTGCTGTACGTGGTCAGTGCCGCCGCCCTGCTCGCCTTGATCGTGCTGATCATTAGCGCCGCGCGCGCGGCTGCCACCCGAGACATCAATCGAGGCAGAATAGATGGATGAGCGATGCCGGAGACTTCGTGGACCGCACGCTGCAGTACGAAGCAACCTGGGAGCGGGCTGCTGAGGCAGAGGCCCGGTACGGGAACGAGATCGAGTTCTACGGCGCATCGGTGGGCGCCGTGCGGGGAACCATCCGCGACCTGGCCCGCCGGCATAAGAATATGGGCCACGACGAGGTGACCGCGCTGAGTTCCGAGCTCTGGAACGTGCCGGTGTTCGAGCGCCGCCTCGCCGCGATCGTGCTGCTGCAATCGAACGTGACCCGGCTCGACAACACCGACCTCACCCGCATTGAGGGGTTTCTGCGCGGAGCGAGGCTGCCAGAGCTCGCGGATCCGCTCACCTTCACCGTGGTGCTGCCACTGGTACAGGCGCTGACCGGCGCGAATGGTGCCCGAGCGGATGCGTCCCTGGCGCGGTGGGCCGGCGACGGTGACCCGTGGCTGCGCCGCGCGGCCCACGCTCTCAACGCGAAAATCGCTCGCGCGTGACTGCCAACACCAAGGAGAACTCCTCATCGGGGTGAGGTGTGCCGAGATCCATACGAAAGTCGGGGAACGGCAGGGCCTGAATGATGCCAGGGGTTTTACTGAGGCTGCGAATCGCCCCTAGCTGACGGGCACAGCGGGCGGCGTCTTTCGGGCGAGCACGAACGCGATGTACCCTGCGACGATCTGTACCGCGCCGACGATGATCCACAACGTAGTCTGCGGCAGGGCCGCGTAGAGCAGACCGAAGGCGAGCGGGCCGCCGCCGCTGCCGACATAGGTGCCGATCTGCACGACGCCGGTCGCGCTCGGGGTGGCCGGACCCGCCACCCGCGACACCACGAAGTGCGTGAGCCCTGGCCAGCCCCAGCCGATCCCGAGGGCCAGCAGCATGCCCGCCACGAACGTCCACTGGGTGTCCACCGCCATGAGCAATACTCCGGCACCGCCGATGAACATCATGGCGGCCACGGTGGCGAGCGCGAACGCGCTGTTGGCCTGGTCGGCGATTCGGCCGACGACAACGCGCACGACGACGCTGAGCAGCCCGGCGACGCTCAACAGAATGCCTGCCCCGGCCAACGGCAGCCCCCGCTCGATGCCCGTGATCACCGCATACGCAGTCACGGCGCCGGTGGCAGCCGCCGAGAGCGTGGTGACGCTGGCCATCAGCAGCAGGTATTTCATCAGCGGCGGGGTCAGCGGCACGTGCGAACCGCCGAGCCGGGGACGCGCGAGCTCCCCCCGTGGCACAGACCACCAGAACAGGCCCCCGACGGCGAGCGCGAACAGGCCGGCGAGGCCGAACCCCCAGTGCCAGCCCAAGGTGAGCGCGAGTGCCGGCACCGCCAGCCCGGCCAGGAACGCGGCAAACGGAATCGCCGACTGCTTGATGCCGAACGCGGTCGCGAGCATTCCGCGCCGCACCCGCAGGTTGATCAGCTGATTCGCGGCGGGATGGCTGATGCCGTTGCACACACCGCCAACCGCGGCCCACACCAGCAGCCAGGCCCAGGACGGCACCAGAAAAGCCGATCCAATCAAGCTCAGCGCGCCGACTGCCACCCCGAACAACGTTGTGGAACGAATTCCCAACCAGGACACTACGCGCCCGGCGAGCACTGACATCATCGCGGCGGCGGCCCAGTAACTGGCCACGGCCGCGCCGAGCACCCACTGCGGCGCCGGAATATCGAGCTGGATCCGCACGAACAGGGCGCCGAGCAAAAACACCGGAAGCCCGCCCGTGATGGTGGCGCCCATTGCGAGAACCACCGCGCGAGTGCCTGACTGGCGCCGGCGCATCAGATCTGCACGAGAGCCAGCGGACGGGCCCGGCACGCAGCCGTGAGCCGGTCGCCGCGATGGCGCTCGACCCTCCTCATCCACTCGACCAGGGCGGCGGGACGGTGTGTCATGGTGCTCAAGTTGGTGCCTTTCATGTCAATCACGGCCGTAAGCGGGTGGGTCCGAGGCCCACAGACATCACCGCTGGTCAGTCGCTTCGAGCCATTTCTACCGACAGGTCATGCAGCTGACGTGCCAGAGCTGCGGCCATGCCCGCCAGCTGAGCGCGGGTGGGGCGTTCCCCGGCGTCTGCTGGAGCGGGGGCCAATGCTGACACGTCTGCGCCGACCACGTCGAGGTCGAAAACAACCCGGTCGGCGCGGTGCCAGGTGGAGAACACTTCGATGGGCACGCCTTTTTCGTCCAGGCTTGTACCTTCAAGCAGCAGCACCGGCTCCCCCACGGCGATCTCCAACAGCCGTGCCAGTGCCGTCGTTGCCGATACGGCGCGCACCTGACGGCGCCCGGAGACGATCGATACGCCCAGGCGGGAACGCAGAACGGTGTGTAGCGAGGCATCCGTCAGCTCGGCCACCGTGAGGCCAGCACCGATCGACGAGGGAAGCCAGGTGTGAATGACCGCCAGGGGCCCGGTGCCCGCAGATCTCAGGCGACGGATACCCACGACTTCAGCCGCGCCCAGCGCCGCCGACGCGACAGCATTCTGCTCGGGCGCTAATGCCAGCACGGCCGTGAAGACGTCAGCGCCCTCGGCCGAGATCTGAGTGGACAGTCCCGACATGCGCTGCACGAGACGATGGTGCTCTCCGCGCGGCGAGACCACGCTGCCGCGCCCGCGACCGCGTTGCACAAGGCCGTCGGCGCTGAGCGCGGCCAACGCCTGACGCACGACCGAACGGGACACCCCGAATCGATTTTGCAACTCGGCCTCGGTGGGCAACTGCGACCCGGGCGGCAGCACGCCGTCCACGATGTGGGAACGGATGATCGCCCCCACCTGGCTGTGCAGCGGGGCGCCGTTTGCCGAATCGACCGCGCTGGCGGGCACCTTATCTAGCCACATCGTTCCATCGTAGGCCGGTGGACGGCATCGTCCGGGCCGGGCGACCGGCGCTGCCGCGGCATCCGCTCGCCCGGTCATGGCGCTTAGGCGTTCTGCGCGGCCCGCCACACGTGGTCCCACCCAGGTGCGAGTGCGGCGGCGCGCTCCAGCGACAACACGAGGCTGGCCTCGCGGGCGATTCCCTGACCGGCGATATCGAACGCGGTGCCGTGGTCGACCGAGACGCGCACGACCGGCAGCCCGACCGTGATGTTCACTCCATCGTCACCGTAGACGGCCTTGAAGGGAGCATGCCCCTGGTCGTGGTAGCAGACCACGGCCAGGTTGTACTTTCCGCGCACGGCTGCCGGTATCAGGGCGTCGCCGGGCAGGGGGCCTACGACGTTGAGTCCACGAGCCCGGGCCTCGGCCACGGCCGGGGCCAAAATGTCCGCATCTTCATTTCCGAAGAGGCGATTTTCACCGGCATGCGGGTTCAACCCGGCGAGCCCGATCACCTCATCGGGCTTGCCCATGGACTTGGCGAAGGCTCCAGCCAGTTCCAATACCGTCAGGGTGCGCTCGACCGTGATGTTCTCGATCGCCTGCCGCATCGACACGTGGGTGGTGAGGTGAAAGAAGTACAGGTCCCCGGCCGACAGCACGAGGGAGAAATTTTTCACCCCGAACTCATGGGCGAGCAACTCGGTGTGGCCGGGCCAGTTGTGCCCCCCGGCATGCATCGCGGCCTTGTTCAGCGGCGCGGTGACGATTCCCTGTACCTCGCCGGCGCGGGCGAGCCGGCAGGCTTCCACCACAAAACGGTAGGCGGCATCGCCGGCTGCCGCGCTGAGTACACCCTGCTCCACGTGCTCGAGCGAGGGACCGGTCTGCAACAGCTCAATCGTTCCGGGCTCGTTACGGGCGTCGGCGACACTTTTGATCACGCGAATGGCCGCCGGGTCGCCGCCCACGTCGAGCACGCCACGGCGCATCGCCGCCTCATCGCCGATCACGACGGGAACGCAGCGGGTGCGAACGTCTTCGTGGCCGAGGAGCGTCTTGGCCGTGATCTCGGGACCGATTCCGGCCACATCTCCAATGGTGAGCGCAAGGATGGGAAGCGTCATAGGTGTACTCCAGTGTTCGGGGTTGCTGTGGGGCTGAGCACGTGGTCAGCCAGGAGTTGGGGAAGAATGTCGGCAATCGACGAGGTGGCACCGAAGCCGCCGGCCTTCGTAACAACCGTGAGGCCATCGGCCAGGCCGCCGTCGATCAGGCCCACCGGGATTCCCTCGCGGATCGCGTTTGTCACCACGATGGCGCCGGCCTCGAAACGATCGAGCACGGCACGCGCGCCCTCGCCGCCCATCAGCACCAAGGCGCCCACGGAACGGTGTGCGAACAGCGCTGCGGTCATGGTCGCGAGCCCGTCGGCGATGATCACGGTTGCCGTTTCGGATGCCGTCGGGGCAGTGGCTGCATCAGGCCGCTCCAACGGGGTCGCCACGATCACGACCGCGGGAAGGTGCGGGTTTGCAGCCAGTTCACCGGCAATCCAGCGGCCGATCGCACCCGGTTCGAGAAACACGTTGAGGCTCGGCGCGAATGTGCGCAGGTGTTGCGGCGGGGTGACTCCGACCAGATGGTCGTACTGCGACCGGGAGATATCGTGCAGTGAACTGAGCACGACAACGACACGCGCAGCCCGCACCGGCGTCGGCGCTTCGGGGACGGCGAGGTCACGGCACCAGACTCGCGAGAGCGCAACGGCAAGCCCGGCGCTCCCAACGGGAATGGCCTCCGGTCCGAGCAGGGCCACCGCTTCGGCCAGTGTCAGGATGTCCGCATCCGTCGCCGCATCGACCGTGACCACGCGGGTCGGGTTCTGGGCCGCTACGCGCAGTTGCCTGGCGTGATCCGAAGCGGTCCCGTTGCCGAGGGCGACGTGCACGCTTCCCGGCACCAACTCCGAAAGCAGATTCGTCGTCACCGGCGTCACCGGGTCGGTACCCGCGGCCGTGGTCTCAACGCCCTGGCCGTTGACCAGGACCCGACCGTTCTGCACGGTTCGACTCATAGCCGGATAGGCCGGGCACACCACAGCGAAGGCGGCGGTATGAAGCTTCTGCCAGGAGTCGAGCGCGCCCAGAATTTGGCCGTGGGCCGATCCGCGCATCGTCGAGTCAATTTTGAGCAGCAGCCGATTGACACCCGCATTCCCGAGCGCTACCACGGCCTCCGCCGTGCTCAGCCGGGCGAGCGGGGCGGGCTGGGCACGGGCATCGGACACCACTGCGAGAACCGTACCGTGGCTCGCGAGCCCGCTGTCGAGCGCGGTCAGCACGAGCCGGGTGCGCCATCCGTCGCGGGCAAATTGCACCGCGGAATCACCGCCACCGGTGAGATCATCGGCCACGATACCCACGGCAATATGGTCGGCGTTCGTCGGGCTTGCCGGTGGGGCCGGGTGCGCCACGGCGTTCGGGCGCGGTTCAGTCATGGCGTCGGGTGTGATCGGGACGGATGCCGCGGTGGCCGGTCACGAGTGCTCGATCGTGCGTATCGACACCGTGTCGCCGGACGACTCGGTCTCCGGCTCGTTGGGGACCAGGCCACCCGCTCGTTTCAGTACCCAGGAGGCCAGCAGGGGCGCAAACACCGCAGTGACGAGTACTGCGGACGCGACCTGGGCTGTGGCGACCTCGACGTAGGGCGCAAAAGTGGGGTCGGCCAGGGCGATGATGGCCGGAGTGGCGATCGCGTTACCGGCCGTGGTGGCCGAAGCGATGCCGATGCCGGACTTATTGCCGCGGCGCAGAATGAAGCGGTAGCCGAGGTAGGCGAGTGCGCCGGTGAACAGGGTGGCGACGATGCCGGAGAGCCCGCCGGCCAGCACGTTCTGCAGGTTGATGCCGGTACCCAGCGCGAAGGCGAAGAACGGGATGATCATGTTCGGAATCGGGCGCATGATCTCGGTCCACTTCTGGTCGAGGTTGCCCACCAGAATGCCGATCAACAGCGGAATAACGGCCGCCAGAAGCAGCTGGAAGGGGATGTTGGCGAGGCCGGCGACGCCGAGGAAGAGCATCGAGAAAAATGGCCCGTCGTTGATGGCCGATGCCATGTACGCGCCGCGGTCGCGGGCGTCACCGTAGCGCCCGGTGAAGGCGAGCCAGAGGCCGCCGTTGCTGTTGTCCATGGTGACGAGTAGGGCGAGAATCGAGACACCCAATATTCCGTCGAGGCCCACGATCTGGGCGAGGAGCACGACGATGGTGGCCGGGAGAATGGATTTGCACAGCAGCAGGACTCCGGAGGTGGCAAGAACCGGACCGGACGTCTTCAGGGTGATTTGCATGCCGGTTGCAAAGATCAGCAGGCCGATCAGGGGAAGCGCGCTGGCTTGGAACAGCGCGGTGGTGAAGTTTCCCAGGGTGAGGAAGCCGGGAAAGAACGTGCCGACAACCGAGCCGAGAATAAGCGGAATGAGCATCAGCCCACCGGGAATGCGGTTCATGCCGTCAAACAAAGGCACTCGGCTGACGATTTTGGATTCGGCTACCATGGCGAATCTCCTTAGATAGGGGCGGCGATGCCCGTGAACAATGTGTCCGTACACAATGTACCTACTCTATCCGGCGGAGTTGCAATGTCAAGCAATCGACGTTCGATGCGGTGAGTGAGGACGCCCGGATCCCCTGCGAAAAGGAACCGATGTTGGCGTCGATGACTGCGGGCACACGGGAGTCGCCCGTGCGGCGGCCCCCGGCAGCCCTGTCTCACCCTGCGCGTAGGCTGCGCATATGCGCGCAATCATCGTAAGCTCCCCCGGCGGGCCGGATGCCCTCACCCTCTCGACCCTGCCCGACCTGGAAGTCGGGGCCCACGAGATTCGAGTGGAGGTCGCTGCGGCGGGCGTGAACCGAGCGGACATCATGCAACGGCAGGGCCACTACCCCTCGCCCGCCGGCGCACCCCAGTGGCCGGGGCTGGAGGTGTCTGGCGTGGTGACCGAGGTGGGCGACGATGTGACTCGGTTCGGCATCGGTGATCGCGTCTGCGCGCTGCTCGCCGGCGGCGGTTACGCCACCGAAGCTGTGGTGCACGAAGACCTGGCGTTGCTGGTGCCACTGTCGATGGACCTCATCGACGCTGCAGCCCTGCCCGAAGCCCTGGCCACGGTGTGGTCGAACGTGTTCCTGGACGCTAAGCTCCAGCCCGGGGAAACGTTGCTCGTGCACGGCGGTGGAAGCGGAATCGGCACGACCGCCATTCAACTCGCCCGGCTCCTGGATGCGCGCGTGGCCGTGACGGCCGGGTCAGCCGAGAAACTCGCCGTGTGTGCGAGCCTCGGGGCCGACGTCCTGATCAACTATCGGGAGCAGGACTTCGTCGCCGAGATCACCGCCGCGACCGACGGGCGGGGCGCCGACGTGATCCTCGACATCATGGGTGGCTCCTATGCGGCACGCAACATCGAGGCGGTCGCGGTAAACGGGCGCATCATGGTGCTCGGCAACCAGAGCGGTGAACCGGCCACGTTCGATCCGTTTCGCCTCATGCAAAAGCGTGCCCGCTACTGGGGTACCACCCTGCGCGCGCGGTCGCACGCCGAAAAGGTCGCCATCATGCGGTCGCTCGAGTCGGCGGTCTGGCCGTGGATCGCCTCGGGCGAGTTTCGACCGGTGATCGACGATCGATTCTCATTCGCGAATGCAGCGGATGCGCACCGCCGGCTGGAAGCATCCGCTCACGTGGGCAAGATCGTGCTGATACCCTGACCTCGACTCTGCAGCGCCCGAAGAGAGGCCGCACCGCTGGGCGCAACCTCTCTCTGGCCAGCCTCGACGACTACGCCGGCTTGTCGGCCAACTCGGCCGCCGCGGCCGCACGTGCAGCTTTAGCCTCGGCTTTGGCTGCGGCGGCGGTTGCCTTGAGGTCGGCGTCGATCGCGTGCGGCGACTGCGCGCAGGGCCACGAGTTGGCCGATCGTGTCGCTGACGTTTCAATTGCTATCAAGAGATGTCAAGAGATATTGATGTTTCTGAGACGGATGCCGCGCAACACCTACGATCGAAGCTATGGCACTCCTTTACGACGCCGTTCTGCGGCCCTCCAAGTCTGAGCTCATCGCCGCGTGGGCACCGACGCAGACGTGGTTCGTCGGCGACGCGGCGGCCACCGTCGAGCGAGTCGCATCGTTTCGCTTCGACGACCCCGACGGCGAGGTCGGCGTCGAAACGCTCCTGCTGCGATTTGGCACCGGGCCACTTCTGCAGATTCCACTGACCTACCGCGGCGCACCGCACGATGGCGGCGAGAACTGGCTCATCGGCACCATGACGCACTCCGTGCTCGGCGACCGCTGGATCTATGACGCCACCGGCGACCCGATCTATCTGGCGACGGTTGCGACCGTAGCCCTGAATGGCGGGCACGAGGCTGACCAATTCGAGCAGCTCGACGGTGACCGTATTCCGGTCGCGTCGAGCACCGCCGTCCGCGGCAACGGCACCCTTGAAACACCAGTTCCGGAACTTTCTGCGACGATCGAGACCACGTCGACGGCGGGCACCACGATCGCAACGGCCGGCGCCCTGCGCGTAACCGTCGTGAGGGTAATCGACGGCACATCAACGGCGCCACGCCGGAAGGATACCGCCACCGTCACCGGTGTCTGGCCCCAGCAATCCGAGCCCCAGTTGCTCGTAACGGTCACGGTACTGCCGGACTGACGCTGACCTGCAGGCAGGAGCATTCGCTCTCGTGCCCAGCCAGATGCTGCGGCTCGCCGCCGAGCGCACCGGTCGCCCCACCTTCGTTGCCGTGACCACCACCATCGGCGCACCGTCGGCAGCGTTCGGCGGCTAGAACAACAGGCATGGGCGCATTCGAGCGGAGATTTGGTGCGGCACCGCACCCGAAGCCACTTAGGCTGCCGGGTTCAGGTCCAAAGAAATGGAGTCCGCAGCGGCGCGCAGCGCGGGAATGGCACGCTGCGCAAACGCATCATCGACCCGCGACACCGGTCCGGACACGCTGATGGCGGTGGGCGTCGGCGCATTCGGAACCCCCATCGCGAAGCAGCGCACACCGAGTTCCTGCTCGCCATCGTCGATGGAGTAGCCGCGTTCCCGGATCCGAGCCAGGTCCACCAGCAGATCATCCACCGTTCCGATGCTCATGGTCGTGGGCCTCGGCATACCTGTCCGGGTCATAATGGCGCGCACGGCCTCATCGCCCAGTTGCGCCAGAATCGCCTTGCCGACCCCGGTGGCGTGGGTGTGCGCGCGTCGGCCGACCTCCGTGAACATGCGCATGGAGTGTTTGGACGGCGCCTGGGCGATGTACAGCGCCATATCGGCATCGAGAACGGCCATGTTCGCCGTCTCCCCGAGCTGATCGACCAGCGACCGAAGTTGCAGGCCGGCCAGGACGCCCAGCTGCTGGCTTGCTGCCGTTCCGAGGCGAATGAGTCCGGGGCCCAGGACATACCGCCGATTGGCGAGCTGGCGAATGTATCCCTTGGCCATCAGCGTGCGCAGCAGCCGATGGATGGTGGGCAGCGGCAGGTCGGTAGAGGCCGCGAGCTCACTCAGCATCACCTCGCCACCGGCAGCCGTGATCAGCTCCAGGAGTTCGAAAACCCGTTCTACGGACTGCACACCGCTACCAGCGCCGCGTTCCGCCATCTGCCATCCTCCAGACCGTGTGTGACAACAGATTTCTGCACTGCGAAAATCGTCGCCGGGTCCTTCAGAGTACACAGCAGTTGACGCGGGGCCGCACCGACCCTATTCTTTTCGTATAACAGAAACTAACTTCCACGATACGAAATCATCTGGAACATAGTCGCTGATTTATCGACTCGAGCAAGGACGCCCATGCCGTACACCGTAAACTGCTCCATCCTGCTGACCGAGCTGCCGTTGCTCCAGCGCCCAGCCGCCGCCAAGGCCGCCGGCTTCGACGCGGTCGAGTTCTGGTGGCCCTTTGCCGCTGCGGTTCCCACCGAATCGGACATTGCCGACTTTGAAAACGCGATCACGGATGCCGATGTTCGGCTGACCGGTTTGAATTTCGCGGCCGGGGACATGCCGGCCGGAGACCGGGGCCTGGTCTCCTGGCCCGCCCGTTCCCACGAGTTCCGCGACAACCTGGCGGTCGCGGCCGGTATCGGCGGGCGCCTCGGCTGCACGTCCTTCAATGCCCTCTACGGAAACCGCATCGACGGCGTCACCGCCGAGGAACAAGACGAGCTCGCTGTCGAAAACCTCTCCCTCGCCGCGCGATCCGTCGCCCCGATCGGTGGCACCGTGCTGCTGGAGCCGGTGAGCGGTGCACCGAGGTATCCCCTACGAACGGCGGCCGACGTGCTGGCCGTCATCGACCGGGTACGCGCCGAGACCGGCGACACGAACATCAAATTGCTCGCCGACTTCTACCACCTGGCCGTCAACGGCGACGACGTCGACGCTGTGATCATCGAGCACGCCCACGAATTCGGCCATATCCAGATTGCCGATGCACCGGGCCGCGGCGAACCAGGAACGGGCACGTTGCCCATTCAGGAGTGGCTCGCACACAGTCAGGGGCTCGGCTACCAGGGCGTCATCGGGCTGGAGTACAAGACGGCCGCAGCGAATCCGTTTGCCTGGCTCGACGCTGTCCAACCGGCCACAAGCATCCACCATCAGTGAGTAAAGGACAACGAAAATGACCAATGTTGCCGTCATCGGCCTGGGAATCATGGGCCTTCCCATGGCGATCAATCTCGTCAAGGCCGGCCATAACGTCATCGGCTTCAACCGCAGTCCGGCCCGGATCGATCAATTGGTGGCCGCGGGCGGCCGCGGCGCGGCCAACATCATCGAAGCCGTGCGGGAAGCCGATGTGGTGATCACGATGCTGCCCGACTCGCCCGATGTTGAGGACGTCGTCGGCGGCCCGGACGGCGTCTTCGCCAACACCCCCGCCGACGCCACCTGGATTGACACCAGCACCATCCGTCCCGACGTCACCGTTCGCCTCGCCACCGCCGCACAGGAGGCCGGCCTCAAAGCCGTCGACGCCCCCGTCTCCGGCGGTGAGGCCGGTGCGATCGAGGGCACCCTGTCGATCATGGTCGGCGGGGATGCCGCCGACGTCGAGGCCATTCGCGGCGTGCTCGACGCGATGGGCAGCACCGTCGTACACGTCGGTCCGGCCGGGTGCGGCCAGACGGTGAAGGCCGCCAACCAGCTCATCGTCGCCGGTACCATCCAGCTCGTCGCCGAGGCGCTCGTTTTTCTGGAGGCACACTCGGTTGACACCCAGGCCGCCGTCACGGTTCTAGCCGGTGGGCTGGCCGGCAATCGCATCCTGGACCGCAAGGCCGCCTCGATGCTGGAACGCCGCTTCGAACCGGGTTTCCGGGTCGACCTGCACCACAAGGACCTCGGCATCGTCACCGCCGCCGCCCGCGCCGCCGGCGTCGCCATTCCGCTAGGTGCGGTGGTGGCCCAGCTGATGGGCGCCCTGCGCGCCGAAGGCCACGGTTCGCTCGATCACTCGGCACTGCTGTTGCTGGTCGAGCAGATGTCCGGCCGCTCACACATCGACACACCAACTATTTAGCTCCAAGGAGAACCACATGTCTAAAATGCGTGCAGTCGACGTTGCCGTCGCCATCCTCGAGAAAGAGGGAGCCACCCAAACCTTCGGCGTTCCGGGCGCCGCCATCAACCCGTTCTACTCCGCCATGCGCGCCCATGGCGGCATCGACCACATCCTGGCCCGCCACGTCGAGGGCGCTTCACACATGGCCGAGGGATTCACCCGCACCAAAGCCGGCAACATCGGCGTGTGCATCGGCACCTCCGGACCGGCTGGCACCGACATGATGACCGGGCTCTACTCCGCGTGGGCCGATTCCACGGCCATCCTCTGCATCACCGGTCAGGCTCCGGTGAGCAAGCTGCACAAGGAAGACTTCCAGGGCGTCGACATCGCCTCTATTGCGGCCCCCGTCACCAAAATGGCCGTCACCGTGCTCGAGGCCGGGCAGGTTCCCGGCGTCTTCCAGAAGGCGTTCTACCTGATGCGCTCCGGCCGCCCTGGCCCGGTGCTGATCGACTTGCCCATCGATGTGCAGCTTACGGAAATCGAGTTCGACATCGACACCTATGAGCCACTGGCGGTGGCTAAGCCCGCGGCATCGGTTGCCCAGTTGAAGAAGGCACTGGCGATGCTGCTGCAGGCCAAGCGCCCGGTGATCATCGCCGGCGGCGGCGTGATCAACGCGGATGCCTCGGAGCAGCTGGTACAGCTCGCCGAGGTGTTGAATATTCCGGTGATTCCCACGCTGATGGGCTGGGGCAGCATTCCCGACGACCACCGGCTCGCGGCCGGCATGGTGGGACTGATGACCTCACACCGCTACGGCAATGCGACCATGCTCGAATCGGATTTCGTTCTCGGCATCGGTAACCGCTGGGCGAACCGGCACACTGGAGGCCTCGACACGTACACGAAGGGTCGTACGTTCATTCATATCGACATCGAGCCCACCCAGATCGGGCGCATCTTCTCGCCCGACTTCGGCATCGTCTCCGATGCCGGGGCGGCTCTTCGCGGTCTGGTTGACCTCGCACGGCACTCCCAGGCCGAAGGCGGATTGCCCGATTGGGAGAGCTGGGTCGAGAGCTGCGTTCACCGCAAGAACACGATGCAGCGCAAGACCCACTTCGACAACCTACCGATGAAGCCGCAGCGCGTGTATGAGGAGATGAATCGGGCGTTCGGCACCGAGACCCGATATGTGACCACGATCGGTCTCTCTCAGATTGCCGGGGCACAGTTTCTCAACGTGTTCCACCCGCGGCACTGGATCAATTGCGGCCAGGCCGGTCCCCTCGGTTGGACGCTGCCCGCCGCCCTCGGCGTGGCCGTGGCCGATCCGACGAAAACGGTCGTCGGGCTCAGCGGCGACTACGACTTTCAGTTCATGATCGAAGAACTGGCCGTCGGGGCCCAATTTCACATCCCGTACATCCATGTCGTCGTCAACAACTCCTATCTCGGCCTGATCCGGCAGGCGCAGCGCCGGTTCGACATGGATTATCAGGTGTCGCTCGCCTTCGAGAACATCAATTCGCCCGAGCTCGAGGGGTACGGCGTCGACCACGTCAAGGTGGCCGAGGGCCTCGGCTGCAAGGCCATCCGGGTGCGCGAAGCCGATGATCTGCAGGCAGCGTTCTCCCAGGCTCGGGACTGGATGGCCGAGTTCCGGGTACCCGTGGTCGTCGAGGTCATCCTCGAGCGGGTCACGAATATCTCCATGGCCGCCGCTGAGATCGACGCCGTGATCGAGTTCGAAGCCCTGGCTGAGACAGCGGCCGATGTACCCACCGCGCTTTCCTTTATGGCCTGACTCGCCCCATTGACTTAGTGCACGTGCAATTCACGAACAAAGGAGTTCTTGTGAGTACAACAACCGTTAGTGCCCAGACCGGCAGTACCGTCTTCGGAGCCCTCCGCGCGGCCGTGACCGATCCGGCCCGGGTGAAAACCCGGGCCATCGACCTCTACGCCAATGCCCACGATGCCTCGCACTTCCTGCTGATCCCGCAGGCAGTCGTGGTAGCCACGGACGCTGCGGAGGTCGGCGCGCTCCTACGCGTTGCTGCCGCGCAGGGCGTACACCTCACGTTCCGGTCGGGAGGCACCAGCCTGAGCGGGCAGGCCATCACCGACGGGGTACTGGTCGATGTGCGTCGCAACTTCAAAAACATCGAGGTGCTCGACGGGGGCCTCCGGGTGCGGGTGCAGCCGGGCGCCACCGTACGGGCCGTGAACACCCGGCTGGCCAAGTACGGCCGCAAGTTCGGGCCCGACCCGGCCAGCGAGTCCGCCGCTACCATCGGCGGCGTCGTGGCAAACAATTCCTCCGGAATGGCGTGTGGCACCGTCGATAACACCTACCAGACCCTCGAATCGGTCGTCGTGGTGCTGCCGAGCGGCACCGTCGTCGACACCGGTGCAGCGGATGCCGACGATCAGCTCTTCCGGCGGGAGCCGGTTTTATATAACGGCCTGCTCGAACTGGCACAGCGCACCCGGAACAATCCGGCCTCCGTCGCCATCATTCGGCAGCAGTTCTCGATGAAGAACACCATGGGTTATGGCGTGAACTCTCTTCTGGACTTCGACCGGCCGGTGGACATACTCGCGCACCTGATTGTGGGCAGCGAGGGCACGCTGGGCTTCGTGGCCGAGACGGTTTTTCGTACCGTGCCCAAACTGCCGCATGTGACGACGGCGCTGCTCGTCTTTCCCGGGCTCGAGGCCGCCACAGCCGCGCTGCCCGCCCTTGTGGCGACCGGCGCGGCCACCCTGGAACTGATGGATGCGTTATCGCTGACTGTGGGGCAGCAGATGCCCGGCGCCCCGGCCATCGTGCTCGACCTCGTTGTTCAGGAGCACGCCGCCCTCCTCGTGGAATACCACGCCGAGTCGGCCGAGAAACTGGCGCAGCTGCTCCAGACCGGCATGCAGACCGTCAACACGCTGAATCTCACCCTGCCGGCCGATTTCACGACCGATGCGGGCATTCGCGGCCAACTGTGGTACCTGCGCAAGGGGATCATCCCCGCCGTGGGCGGCACCCGGCCGCAGGGCACGAGCGCCCTGCTCGAAGACATCGTGGTTCCCGTGCCAGCGCTCGCCCGCACCTGCATGAAGCTGATGCGACTCTTCGCCACCTACGAGTATGAGAACTCGATGATTTTCGGTCATGCCAAGGACGGCAACGTGCACTTCATGCTCACCGACGATTTTGGCAGCCCGACCGGGCTGGAACGGTTCAGCCGGTTCACCGAAGACCTCGTCGACCTCGTACTCGGCGAGGGTGGTTCACTCAAAGCCGAGCACGGCACCGGGCGCGTCATGGCACCCTACGTGCAACGCCAATACGGCGACGATCTCTATGACGTCATGCGGCGCATCAAGGTGTTGTTCGACCCGGCCGGCCTGCTCAACCCGGGCGTGCTCATCAATGACGACCCGAACGCACACCTCAAAGATCTCAAGGCCATCCCTGCCGTGGCAAGTGAAGTAGACCGCTGCACCGAGTGTGGCTGGTGCGAACCGGTATGCCCGAGCCGAAACGTGACGCTCACCCCCCGGCAGCGCATCGTGTCGCTGCGTGCAATCGAACAGGCCCGGCTTGATGGCGACCTCGCCCTGGTGGCCGAGCTGGAGAAGGACTACGAGTACGACGCCGTGCAGACCTGCGCCGCCGACGGCATGTGCCAGACAGCCTGCCCGGTAACGATCAACACCGGCGACCTCATGAAACGCCTGCGCCGAGATGACGCCAACCCGGTCGAGAAGGCAATCTGGAATGTTGCCGCGAAGAACTGGGGCGCCGTGACCCGGGTTGCCGGCGTGGCCCTGAATGTGGTTCGCACGGTACCCGTCGGCGTCATCCTCGCGCCCAACAAGCTGGCCCGCGCCGTGCTCGGCACCGACGCCGTGCCCCTCTATTCCCCCGAACTGCCCGGTGGCGGCACCAGCCGCAAACATCGGGCGGTGACGACTGCGCCCCAAGCGCGCCCGTCCATCACCGTCGAAGAAAGCGAAACCAGACATGCGTAATCCATCGTCGGAAACCACCCGGCAGCGTACCCGGCCAACGGATGCGCCGCAGGCCGTCTATTTTCCCGCTTGCGTGCAAACAATGTTCGGTCCGGCCACCACCGGAACTCGCGGCGTACAGGTCGGCTTCGAGCAGTTGTGCGAACGTGCCGGCATCACCCTCCTCGTTCCGGCCGGAATCGACGCGCTGTGCTGCGGCACACCATGGTCGTCCAAGGGCATGGCTGACGGGCTCGCCACCATGAGCCACAAAACCCTTGCCGTACTGCGCGCCGCCACCGGCGAGGGCGCCCTGCCCGTCATCTGTGATGCCTCCTCCTGCACCGAGGGCCTTCGCCACATCATCGAGGGTGATACCAGTGCGCGGCCCCTGACCGTCATCGACGCGGTGGAGTTCGCAGCCATCCACATCCTGCCGAGCCTGCCGGGGTATCAAAAAATCGAGTCTCTGGCGCTGCACCCCACCTGCTCCTCGACCCGACTGGGCATCAACCCGGCCCTCGACACCATCGCCGACGCCATCGCCGAACGTGTTGAGATCCCGGAGAATTGGGGGTGTTGCGCGTTCGCCGGCGACCGAGGAATGCTCCATCCTGAACTCACCGCATCCGCAACCCGCGCTCAGGCCGCGGACGTCGTCGCCATGGGCGCCACCGCCCACGCCTCCTGCAACCGCACCTGCGAACTCGGAATGACGCGTGCCACCGGCAAACCGTATCGTCACGTCCTCGAGATCCTGGAAGAGGTCACCCGGCCGTAGGCCCACGTCCCTGAAACCGGGGTTTGTGAGACATACCGCGGTGAACCAACCCGCTTCGTGTGTCTCACATTCTCCGGTTTTTTGTGCGTGCCCGGAACAACACAGCAGGCGACAACGGATGCCTCCGCTGCCGCCCGCTCTTCGGGTGGCGGTACTAAACGTGTGTTGGTTCGGGGGCCAGCACGGCTGCCTTCTGGCGCAACATCCAGCGCACGATCAGCCCGAGCGTCGTCATGAGCAGCACGAGCATGATTGAGCCGAGGTTGAAGCCGAGGCCGTAGATGAAAATGAACGAGATCGAGCCGGCTGCTATGCAGTAGTACAGCGTGACCAGGATCGTCTTGCGCAGCAGGTCTCCCTCTCGGCCGAGCAGTCCCACCGTCGCCGAGGCTGCCACGATGTTGTGGATGGCGATCGGATTTCCGCCGGCGCCTCCTACAGCCTGTGCGACCACTACCTGCTCGGGGTTCACTCCGATGGCGTTACCGGTGGAGAACTGGAACTGGGAGAACGTGAGATTCGACACGGTATTGGAACCGGCGACGAACGCTCCGAGCGCTCCGATGAACGGGGCGATGAACGGCCAGGAACTGCCCGAGACGGCCGCGGCACCTTCGGCAAGAGTCACAGGCATGCTCGAGAGACCGGACGCGTTGAGGTCCGGCCCAGATTGGATCAGCACGCGCACGAGCGGCACGGCGAACAGCAGGGCCACGGCGGTTCCAGCGAGTTGCTTGCCGGAGACAGCCCAGGTCTCGCGAATCTGTCTGCCGTTCATGCGGTGAAGTGCATAGGCGGACAGTGACGCCAGAATGAGCAGGAAGGCTGGCGAGTAGAACGGCTGCACGGCGGTGGAGATGTCGGTGCCCAGAATGTTGTTGAAGGGGATGGTGATGCCGGTGAGAAATTCCTTGGCCGGGACGAGTATTCGGCTGCCCACGAGGAGCACAGCCATCAGCACGTAGGGCGCCCAGGCACTCACGATACTTATGGGGCGAGCGGATGCGGCGGGTGCCGCCGCCGGCTCCATAGTGCCCATCCAGCGCGGGCTCCACGTGGCGCGCGGACCGAAGTCGAAGGTCTTCTTCGGCATCAAGAAGCCCTTGCTTGAGGTGAACATCACCAGGATGAGTCCGAAGAGGCCGCCGAAAAGCGAGGGGAATTCCGGGCCGAGGAAACGGGCCACGAGAACCGAGGGGATGGTCATGGCGACCGAGGCGTATAGCGCGAACGGCCAGATCGCGAGCCCGTCACGGAAACGGCGCTCGGGGCCGAAGAAGCCCGTGAGCATGCAGACGAGAATCAGCGGAATGAGCAGTCCCACGATCGCGTGGATCAACGCCACCTGGAATCCAATCGAGGCCACGAACTCAGGCATCGTGACACCAAGTACGGAGAGGCGTTCGGCCACCGCGGGATCGCCGCCGAGTCCGCCGCCGACGCCCACAATGATGGGGGTGCCGACCGCACCGAAGCTCACCGGCGTGCTCTGGATGATGAGGCCCACCATAACGGCGGCCATCGCCGGGAAGCCCATCGCCAGCAGCAGCGGCGCGACGACCGCGGCGGGAGTACCGAAGCCCGAAGCGCCTTCGATGAAACTTCCGAACAGCCACCCGATGATGACGGCCTGGATGCGCCGGTCGGGTGAGATGTTGTTGAACCCGGCACGGATCCTGGACATCGCCCCTCCGACCGTCAGCGTCGACAGCAGCAGGAGGGCACCGAACACGATGTACAGCAGGGTTGCCGCGATGATCACTCCCTCGAGCGAAGCGGCGATGACTCCGCGAGAGTCCATCTTCCACACCACGAGGGCTACGATCACGGTCGCGATGTAGCCCACTGGCATGGCGTACTTGGCGGGCCATCGAAATCCGGCGAGCAAAATGCCCACCACCAGAATTGGTGCCAGCGCCAGAAGGCTCAGCACAGCGAGATTGTCCACGATTAGGTCCTCTCTGACCAATTTTCGTATGGTGAAATTTTAATATTGTTTCGTGGATGTCATCCTAGAGCGTCGCTTCATTCAGGGTCAACGGATGTGCCGTCTTTAGGCTCAGGGGATGACTGACAAGGCCGCACCCACGGTCTAGAGCCAGCGCATCACGATGTTCGGTGCACCAGACACGCGGCCTGCCGCGCGCCAGGTCTGGACGGCTATCGCCCGCTACCTGATCATCATCGTGATCTTCTCGATTGCCCAAGTGCCGATAGTCAAGGCCTGGCTGACCGCTTTCGGCAGCGTGACGTTCCGGTGGCCGGGGCTGAATGTGATCGACCCGGCTGGCAATCCCGTTGTCGCTCAGCTCTTCAAACTGGACCATCTCAAGGCAGCGGGCACATCCGTGCTGATCTCCGGTGCGGTCCTGATGGCTTAATACAAGATCACGCCCCGCCAGGGACTGCGGATCTACCGGGAAACCCTGATGCAGCTGCGCCGGACCATCGTCACCGTCACCGCCGTACTCGCCCTGTCATTCGTGATGAATTTGTCCGGCCAGGCTAGCACGCTGGGCGTCGCCCTCGCCTCCACCGGCGGTTTCTTCGCCCTGCTCTCCCCGCTGCTCGGGTGGATCGGTGTGGCGTTGACGGGATCCGACACTTCGTCCAACTCCCTGTTCGGGCAGCTGCAGGTCTCGGCCGCCAACTCGGCTGGCCTCTCGCCGGTCTTGATGGCTGCTGCGAATTCCTCAGCCGGCGTGCTGGGCAAGATGCTCTCGCTGCAAAATCTTGCAGTGGCCGCAGCTGCTGTCGGACTCGCCGGAGCGGAAAGCGCGCTCCTCCTCGTGCTGATGACCCTCCTGATCTGGCTGCAATCAACCCCCGTGCTCGGTTGGATGGTCCCCTGACAACGGCGCTCACGACGCTCGACCTGCCCCGGCTGGCCCGACTGCCCCGACTGCCTGCGCCGAATGCGCCGAATGCGCCGAATGCGCCGACGGTGAACTTTCGGGCTGGCTCGGGGCCGTTCCGGCGGCGAGTACGCTCGAAATGTGTTGTCTCGCGATCTGATTCGGCTGTACCCCGAGCTCTACCACGTGGCCGCCGATGGAAGCTGGCCGGCCATCGAGCGGCACGGGCTGCTCAGCCCAGCCGCGCTCGTCACCCGATGGGGCGTCAAGCAGGGCGCCCCTCAGGCTGCCATTCTGGGCAAGCGCCGAGGCGAGTCGCGCGTGCTGGAGCATGCCCAATTCGGCACCGCGGTCATCCGTCATCAGAAGGCCATCCATGAGCAGTCGCTGGAAGACGCCCTCCAAGATATGACACTGGCCGAATGGTACTCGGCGCTGAACGACCGCGTTTTCTTTCACCTGCAGCCACGGCTGCTGCGCGACCTGCTGAATGCCCGCTCCTATCGCGACGATGCCCACACGGTGATCACCGTGAACACCAGGAGCCTGGTCGCTACCCACGAAGACGAGATCGAACTGAGTGCCATCAACTCCGGCTTCGCGCAGCGGCACAGCAAGGAGCTACGCGGGCGGGGCACCTTCGAATCGATCGAAGACTACCGGCACCCCGCCCGTTCTCACGCGGTGACCAAGGGACAGGACATCGCCGAACTCGCCATCGTGCGCGGGGTGCGCGACCTGCGCGACCACGTTGTACGCGTCGAGCGGATGCGCGAGGGCACGGTTCTCGAGCGCCTCGCCTGACCTATTGGCTCAGCGTACGGTGAGGTACTCCACGGCCGCGACGATGAGGGGCGATGTCAGGGCGGCAAGCAGGGTCGCGGCCGCCGCTGCAGCGAGTACCGTGAACGTGGTGCGCCGCGTTCGGGCGGCCGCGACCTGCTGTTCGAGCGCGGTGAACCGGGCGTGCAGGTGCGCTGGCGCAATCGGCTGGGGAGCTGTTCGCCAGGTCGCGGGGTCGTCGATGAGCGCGGTGACCGCGGCCTGCTGCTCCGGGGTGAACGTTCGCGGGCGCGCCACGAGCCACCGGCGCAGTCGAGGCGAATCAATGACCGTGACGGCATTGGGTTTGCGGTCGAGCAAAATCTTGTGCGGGTTGACCAGCACGATCATGGGTTCAACAACGCTCGCTGCCGGCATCACCGCCGCCAGCAACGCGGTGATCTGGGCCGATTCAAACCGAGCGTCACGCAGGTACGGCATGGCGTGGTCGCCGATTGGAATGGAGCGCGGCGACCCGGTCAGGTCGCGGTCCCAGTGAGTTTTCGCGTTGATCGAAAAGACTCCTCCCGGACCGACGACGAGGTGGTCGACCCAGAACGCCGTACTGCGAATGGGCAGGGAATGATAGACGGTGTAGCCATCAGGCAGCCGTGTGAGAATGTCGCCGACAATCATCTCGGCCTGCGCAGCGCGGAGCCAGCCCAGTCCATTCGCATCGAGCGGCGCGACACCCAGGGTGCGTGCCAGCCAGGACTGCGGCGGCCGGTCTTCGTGCTGGCGCAGCAGTTCCTCGACAACGGATTGACCGGCAAACCGGCCGGGCGCGATGGACACCGGGGACATGTTGCGCGCCACAGAAACTGCCGGCTCGTGATCATGAGCCTGCCTTCCAGTACCAAGAGTTGTCATAGCCACGTTCACTTGCCTTACTACGAGTTCGATCGTATGAGGGTGCCACCGACACCTGCGATTCCGTCCTAACAATCGGCTGCGTCACAGCTTTGGTTAGCAAATCGTAAGTAATGCTCATTCACGCTCCGAGGCGACCCCCGAGGCTTGCGCAAAGCATCCGCTGTCAATATAAGGTGGCGACCCCTGCCGGGGCCTCCCCCATTAAGTAGGGCAACGTCGGCTAGCCTGAAACCACCCCAGCGATTGGATTCACTCGTGAAACACCTGACTTTCAACGTTTGCGCGATCGCGGGACTCGCCTTCAGCGGCCTGGCCGTGCTTCTGCTGCTGGCCAACCTGCTCTCGGGCAACCAGTTCGTCGACGTGGTCCTACCGGCCGCCGTGGTTTCGCTCGTCATCGGTGGCGCGTTCTCGGTGCGCGCCCGACTGCTGTCGGCCAAGGGCCACGGCCCAGGGAAGCGCTCGCGCTAAACCCCCACGCTACCGGGCTGGGGCAGGATTCTCGGACGAATACCCCAGGTCAGCGGGTTGTCGATCACGGCGGCGAGTTCCATTCGTTCGATCGGGCGGAGCACCTGTGGGCGTGCGACCAGCCAGTCACCGAGCACGGCGGCACCGAGCACCGGCACCGATGGTGTCCTGCCAGGGGCTATTTTGGCCGCCCCCGCCTTGACCGAACCCGACTCGACCGACCCCGAACGGCCGGTGGTCCATAGCGCGCGGGTGCCCAGCAGAACGAGTGCCGGCTGCACCGCGGTACGCAGCGGCACCCGACCGCGCAGGAGCAGCGTGAGGCGGTTCGCGCCAGCTGTGGCCACCGTGAAATCCGGCGAGCACTGCCCGACAACAAGCACAGCCTGTCGGTGCACCCAGGCGATCTGGCCGTCGTACAGTCGTGCATGCAGGGCAAGGACCCCGCCGGGGCCCACCAGCAGGCGCATCACGCCCGCGCCATCATCGCCGAACCTGGGCAACGTGAATGCGGCCCAATTTTCGGGCAGTGTTGCGAGCAGCGTGTCGATGGCCGATTCACTGCGAGCTCGGGCCAACGCCAGGTCGATCGACGTGACCGCCGGGCGGGGCGCATAGCCGGGCAGCCAGGCCGGCCCGACCAGTGATCGAGGCGTTGCGATGCGATTCGATTCGAGTGATTCCGGGGGCGTCGACCGACGCCGCCACGTGGAGAGTATGTGAATCATCAGTGCTCCTCGCCGGGTCTTTTATCCTGCCAGTGCCACTCCTGCCGCAAGACCCCCAGAATGGGGGACGTTTCACGAAACGAATGCTGCCGTGTTGCGAGGCTGCCACGCCGCAGCACGTATATTCGGAGAGTCGTGCCGTGCGGCCAAAAGGAGCATCATGACCGTTCGACGCTCGACCCGAACATTTCTGGTGATGGGGTTGGTCGTGGGTGTGCTCGGGGCGATCCTGGTGGGAACCGCGGTGGCGGGGTCATCCGTTTCGTCGAACCTGGCCGTGCCGACAAACAGCGCGATGCCAACAGCGACAGCTGATCCCCCACTGACACCCGAGCTGACGCCCGAACTGACGCCCGATTCGACCACCAAAGCGACGGCCACGACCAACACTGCGGCCCTTCTTGTGCTGGAGACCCTGCCGGTGAGGGGACGCGCGCCCCAGACCGGCTACGACCGCGAGGAAAGCTTCGGATCGGCTTGGCAGGACGTGGACCAGAACGGATGCGACACCCGCAACGACGTACTGGCCCGCGACCTGAGCGTCCTCGTGGTTGACGACGGCTGCGAGGTGCAGAGCGGCACCCTGATCGGACCGTACACCGGTCTGACCATCGCCTTCGTGCGCGGGCGGGCAACCTCGTCGCTCGTGCAGATCGACCACCTCGTGGCACTGTCCAATGCCTGGCAGACCGGAGCGCAGCAGCTGTCGCCGGAGCAGCGGGTGGCGCTCGCCAATGATCCACTCAATCTGCTCGCCGTTGACGGCGTGACCAATGCACGCAAGGGTGACGGCGACACGGCCACCTGGTTGCCACCGCTGAAAAACTTCCGTTGTGCCTACGTAGCGCGGCAGGTTTCGGTCAAAGCGACCTATGCGCTGTGGGTGACCGCGGCCGAACACGATGCGATGAGACGCATCCTGTCCAACTGCCCCAACGAACTCGCGACGACGACGACCCCGAAGACGGACGCCGTCGTCGGGCCCGGAGCGGCACCGTTCGTCGAGACGCCGAACGACGTCTATTTTCCTAACTGCACCGCGGCCCGCGAGTCCGGCGCGGCGCCGGTGCACGTGGGTGACCCCGGCTACGGCGGCCATCTCGATCGCGACGGTGACGGCGCCGGCTGCGAATAGTCCCGCGTAGAAGCCGCTGTGCACCGTGTACCCGCATAGTGTCGCGCCACTTCTGCAGGGCTTGACACTGCGGTTCCGGTGCGGCTACCGCGCGCTGGCAATCTGCGGAAGCAGCAGCAGCACGTGGAGGGCGCCGAGTGTGCTGAGAACTATTCCAAGCGCCATCCATCGCAGGCGGGTGTGTCTCGCACGGGCCACTTCTGCCTCGAGCTCGCTAAAGCGCTGCAGAGTTTCAGCCGGCTGCAGTGCTGTGAGCGCCTGCCAGAGCGCGGGGTTCTCGACGAATCGGGTAATTTCCAACCGGTCGAGGGGGGGGGCAGCACAGAAGGAAGCCCCTGCAACCAGGTACACAGGTCGGTGACCTTGATGATTTTCACCCGCGACGGCTGCGTCTGCACGGTCACACGTTTGGTATCGACGAGTACGACGACACCCCGTACCGACGCTGTGCTCGGCATCCGCTGGGAAAGCAGGGCAGTGAGGCTGACCGCCTCGAATTCAGCCTCCCTTATATACGGAATCTTGCGGGCGCCGACGAGCACACTGCGTCCGGCAACCAGTACAGATTTGCGCGCCTGACGGTCAGAATGGAGGGCGAATACGCCGCCAGGTCCGATCACAAGGTGGTCGACGTCGGCGCCACTGTCGCCCACCGGCAGGGAATGGAAGACGATCCAGTCCCGAGGCAGCTCGGCCAGCGCGAGCCCCACGGCGATTTCCGCCCGGGCGGCATCGAGGCAGCGCACGCTGTCGGCGCCGAGTGGCGACCGACCGACCAGGCGCTCCAACGCCCGACGGGGGGCAACCAGCCGTTGCTCCAGCAGGAGCACTTCTATGATCGACTGCGCGGGGCACCGCAGTCGCATTATGGGCGCATCGATTGTCACGGTTCTCCTGTTCGGTGTTTGAATATATCCGCCCGGCACCCAGTTGGAGCAGCCCCCGATCGGGCGGTGCGCGCATCAGGTGCCCGACCTACACGTTCAGAGAGCGTCGTACACCCCAGTACGGGGGGGCAGTTGGGCACGACCGCGTCTCGATCACAGCGCTCGCGATCCATTCGTCGAGGCGGTGTCGCTCTCATGCTGCTGTCCCCGGTGGTCTGGATCTTCGCCTACTTCTTTGTACTGGTCACCGGCGGTGAAGTCAGCATGCAGGCGATCCTTCCCATCGCCTGGCTGCTGCCCGGCACCGGAGTGGTCTTCGCCGGTGTGCGCATGGCTCGCCCACTGCCCCTGGACGACGCAAACGCAACAGTGGCAATCGTCACTCGGGTAGCCCTGCTCGGTTTTGATCCGCTCAGCCAGCCGGCGCGACTTCCGCGGACGTGGACCGAAGATCCCCGGGTGGGTGAGCGCCTCGACCAATTCATGCGCGACGCCTACACGAATTTTCCGACGCCGAGCGAACTTCCGGCCCTACGCACCCCGGACGTACGATCAGGACGCACCGAGGTGTCTATTCAGGTGCGGGCCTGCTCGAACAGTTCGCCGCAACGGATGCGTTGAATCGCCTCTGACCGGCCGCCTACGGTGGCAGGGTGTCGGCGCTTGCATGATCTACCCGTGAATTGGCTGAGGCTTACGCCGACGTAGAAGGGGCGTACATTCCTTCGCTTATGCTGAACCAAGCAACTTGGGCACGGCCGTTCGGTCTCCGGCTTCTGGGGGCACCGACGTAAGGCATTGATCCATGAATAAGAAGAATGTTCTCATCGCTGTCGCCGCAGGCGTAGTTCTACTCTTCGCCGGCGCCGGTACGGCCCTGGCCGTGAGCGCCAACGACAATGACGGCCCACTCACCGGCGAGACCCTCGACCGCGCGAGCAATGCAGCCATGGCCGGGGTCGGCCCGGGCACCGTGACCAAGGCCGAACGCAATGATGACGGCGGAAGCGCCTACGACCTGGAGTTGCGTCTCGACGACGGCAGGACCGTCGACGTTGAACTCAACGATGCATTCGATGTGGTGTGGGTTGGCGATTTCGACACTGACGACTCCAGCAATTCAAGCAACAGCACCAGCTCATCCACGCCGGGTGCCACCCCTAGCGCCGAAGCCGACACGAGTGCCATCGCCCAAGCGGCGAGCGAGCGAGCCAGCGCTGAGGCCGCAGCTCTCGCTGCGATCGGCAGCGGCCGGGTGACCGACTTCGACCGGGACGACGACTGGAACCACCTCTACGAGGTTGAGGTCACCGTCGATGACGGCACCGACCGCGACGTCGACCTCGACGCCAACTTCGTCGTCGTCAGCATCGACGACGTACAGCAGTAAGACCCGTTTTCGCGTGTGGCGCTGGGTGACTTCGCTTCGCGCCACACGCGTTCAACGTCGTTAGCGCTCGACCAGAATGCCGTCTTCGTCGCAGTAAACGGTGCGTCCGGGCGTGAAGACGACGCCAGCGATCTCAACGACGGCATCCGCTATACCGGCCCCGGTCTTGGAACTCTTGCGCGGGTTGCTGCCGAGGGCTTTCACCCCAAGGTCGAGGGCTCCAATAGCGACGCGGTCACGCACGGCACCGTTGATGATCGCGCCGGACCAGCCGTTCGCCACGGCGAGGTCGGCGATCATGTCGCCCATGAGCGCTGTGTTGAGTGAGCCGCCGCCGTCGATGACGAGCACCGCCCCATGACCGGGCGTGGACAGGATCGACTTGAGCAGTGCGTTGTCTTCGAAACAAGTGACGGTGCGGATGGGGCCGCTGAACCGGGCTCGACCGCCGATCGTCTGAAACTGCAGGGGTACGGACTGCAGCTCGTCGCCACGCTCATCATACAAATCGGCGGTCAACACAGTCATTGTTCCTCCAGGGTTTCGATGCTTCCAGAGTACGGCCCGGCCTCGTGTCTGCCATAACCCTGCGCACCTGCGCTCGTAACCAGCCCGAAGGCAGCACTGAAATCAAGGGGCGGCAAGCATCCGTTACGCGTATGCTGCTCTGGCCGAAAACCGCATCGTGCTGCGCCGCCGTGACCGCCCTCGAGGTGGGTGATGTCACTCCCACCGTCAGGGGCGAGTTGGAGATCATCGCCGGCGAATGGGGGCTTCCCGGCGCTGGCGTAGCGTTAGCCTATGACCGCGCGCACGAGCCCCGCCGGGGTACGGGAATGAGAGCGCGAACCGCGTTCGGTGTGGCGCGCCTCGGATTGACCGCGACAGGACTCGTTGCCCTCATCGGATACTTTCAGTACACCCTCGGGGTGTCCACGTTCGCGATCGCGAATTTCTTCAGCTATTTCACGGTGCAGAGCGCCATCGTATCGATTCTCGTCTTCATGTCGGCCGCCGTTGTCGCGCTGCGACGGCCTACCGACCCGGCCTGGCTCGACATGCTTCGGGCCATGGTCACGACCTATATTCTGGTCTCGGGCGTGGTTTACGGCATCATCGTCTGGCAGTCCTCCAGCGCGAACTACTCCATCGAGGTACCGTGGTCGAGCCAGATTCTGCACTTCGTGATTCCAATATTCGCCCTCATCGACTGGATCATCGATCCGTATAAAGCCCGACTGCCGTGGAAATATCTCGGTTGGGCCATCGTTTTTCCCGTGTTCTGGCTGGTCTTCACGCTCATTCGTGGGCCGATCGTGGGCTGGTACCCCTACTTTTTTCTCGACGCCCGGCAAGTGAGCGGCCCCGGCGAGACCGTGTCGTACTGCTTGCTCATCGTGATGATCATCACCGGAATTGCGGCGCTGCTCACGGGGATCACCCGGCTGAAGCGGATGCCGCGGCATCTCCTTCCGCCGTGGCGCAACTCCCCCTGAACCGGTCGCTTCGGCTAGTTGACGTTCGACTGCCTGACGTTCGGCTGCCTGACGTTCGACTACTTCGCGGCAGGCACCGCGAGGAACGGCTCGAGGCCGGTGAGCGCTGCCGCCAGAAAGGCGTCATCATCGAGCTCGGACAACCTGCTCGCATTTTCGGCGGCGACCAGGCCCATCAGAACAGGTTCGCCGGTGAGCGGCATCATGTTGATCCAGACCGGAAAGTCGGCGTCTGCGCCGGCGATGGTCCAGAGCCTGGCCGACGTGTCCCAGAACGGCACGTCGAAGCGCAGCCAGATCTTATCAACCACGCCCATGCCGAGGGCGGCGATCGCACCTCGGTGAGAAAACGGCAGCGCCGGCGAGAATTCGATCGCCGCATTCTTCAGCACGCCCAGCGGCACGGTCACGATGACTCGATCGGCGGACAACGACTCGCCGGTGCCGAGGCGCAGGCTCACGCCGTTGTTGTCGCGGGCCACACGGTTGACCACCTTGGAGAGCAACAGTTCGAGGCCTTCCGCTTCGCGGGTGAGCAGGGTCGAGTATCCGCCGATCACGATTTGATCGTCATCGCTACTCGCGATGTCGGTTGAGTACCAGGCCGATTGCTGGCTCGGAGTGGCCCCGGATTCGACCTTGAGTTTCGTAGCGATTTCGTAGTCGAGCCAGTCGGCATCCGAGAGGCCTTCGGCGTTCGGGGTCTTCGACAGGCTGGCCTCGCCCGAATCAATCAGGGCGCGTTCGACCGAGACATCCTGCTGCTGATTCGCCGCCCAGTCGAGCGCGCCGGCGATGGCTTGAGCACCCAGCGGTGACACCTCCACGACACTGCCGGCCCGAGTACGCACCTCTGGTGTGCGCGCGAACGGTAAGAGCCTCACCCCGAGGGCGGTCAGTTCGTCGTACAGAAAATCCCCGGACGCGCGCTGCACGAACGAGGGGCCTCGTTCGATCGGAAACGGCCAGTCGCCACTGACGGTATCGATACGCCCACCGATGCGGTCGCGCGCCTCGATGACGACCACGCTGAAGCCGTCGTCGACGAGTTGGCGAGCCGCCGTGATGCCGGCGATTCCGGCACCAATGATGGTGATGCGTTCCCCCGGAGCGGCGACGTCACGCACCTGGCTGGCCGCCAGCAGGCCAGAGGCACGCGCGCCCTGCACGGTTCCAGGCTCCTGCGCTGCGGTAGCTTCACCGGCGAAGAACATGCGGGCGTCGACGGACTGACCGAGGGCC
Source organism: Cryobacterium sp. Y57 (assembly GCF_002929505.1). Classification (GTDB taxonomy): domain Bacteria; phylum Actinomycetota; class Actinomycetes; order Actinomycetales; family Microbacteriaceae; genus Cryobacterium. Next base: position 108,940 of record NZ_PJJL01000066.1, on the reverse strand, counting down.
ATTCGGTGCTCAGGGGTGGCTCCGACGGCGGCGTAGCTGAAGGATCCGCGGGAGAAAGGGTCGGTCGACCAGTTCGTGCGGGAGACCGTGAGCGGCTGGGGCACGAGGGACGGTGTCAGCGTGGGTGGTGCAACGGATGGCGATGGCATCGGCTGCGGCGTCACGCACGCTGCGAGCGCCAAGACCGAAAATCCCGACGCCGTGCCGAGCAAAAAAGTGCGCCGATTCACGATCGGTCTGTTTCAGAACGGCAAATCTCGGGCGCGCGCCCGCGGGCGTTCAGTACGGCGCCAGTCATGAGTCCAAACTACCGCAGACCATGCGGGTTGACATTTTCTTCTGAAGGTAGTTAGTTAGTTACATGACCAACTAACCAGTGAACCGGCTGACGGTCGTGAGGGCGGCATCCACTTAATGAAAGCAGGCAGTCCTTGATCGAAGCGGGCAAGCCGATCTTCGTGCAGATCGCGGATCAGATCGAGAACGACATTATCGATGGAGTCATCAAAGAGGAAACGCCCGTGCCATCGACCAATGAATTCGCGGCCTTTCATCGCATCAACCCGGCCACCGCCGGTAAGGGCGTCAACCGTCTGGTGGAAGACGGCATTCTCTACAAGAGGCGAGGAATAGGAATGTTTGTAGCAACCGGAGCCAGGCAGCGACTCATCGGCGCTCGCACCGAGCAGTTTCGGGCCAACTTTGTCGGACCGCTGTTGTGCGAGGCCGCCAAGCTCGGCATCACCCCCGAGCAGGTGGCCGGCATGATCCGCATCGAATCCAGTACCGAACGAAAGGGTAGCAATTCATGACCGACACCGCCGTGCGCGTCACCGGCCTCACCAAGAAGTTCGGCGCTTTCACCGCCATCGACGATATGAGTTTCACGGTCGAACGCAACAAGATCTACGGCTTGCTCGGCCGCAACGGTGCCGGCAAGACCACCCTGATGCAGCTGCTCTCCGGACAACAGTTCGCCACGAGCGGCTCTCTTGAAGTATTCGGTGCCTCCCCGGTCGAAAATGCGCGGGTATTGCAGTCGCTGTGTTTCATCAAGGAGAGCCAGAAGTATCCAGACAGCTTTCGGCCGGAACACGTACTAGCGAGCGCGCCGTGGTTCTTCGCCAACTGGGACGCGGCCTTGGCGGACCGCCTGGTCGACGACTTTCGCTTGCCGCTGATGCGCCCGATCAAGAAACTCTCCCGCGGGCAACTCTCGGCGATCGGAGTGATCGTGGGGCTCGCCTCCCGCGCCCCGCTCACCTTCTTTGATGAGCCCTACCTCGGGCTCGATGCGGTCGCACGGCAGATCTTCTACGATCGCCTGCTCGAGGACTATGTCGAGCATCCGCGCACCATTATTCTGTCAACGCACCTCATTGATGAGGTCAGCAACCTGCTCGAGCATGTTCTCGTCATCGACGAGGGCCGCATTCTCATGGACCAGGACGCCGAGCTGCTGCGCGGCTCCGCGAGTACCGTCGTGGGCAAGAAAACAGATGTCGATGCTTTCGTCGCTGGCCGCGACATCATTTCTCGAGATGGTATCGGCGGGCTGGCTTCGGTGACCGTCGCGGGCCTCAGCGAGGCCGAACGAGCCGCCGCCCGCGCCGCCGGGCTCGAACTCTCCCCCGTGTCGCTGCAGCAGCTGATCGTGCAGCGCACAACGAGTATTACCCAAGAACCCGAGATCAAGACCGACGCCTGGAGTGCACGCGCATGACTGCCACCGATTTCGTGACCGACACAGCGACATCCGTGCACCCGCGAAGCGCCCCGGAGCGCATCTGGAACGTGGTGCGGCTGCACCTTGTTGACCGCCGCACCTACATCGGCATCCCCTGGCTGATCGTCGGCATGGCTTTCGTGGTCACTATTTTCGTCGCGCAGATCGTCGGTTTCACGACCGGCGGCCTAGGCACCCCCGACGCGATCGAGGGTCAGCGCTACAGCTGGGCCGTTCTCTCGCCGCAGTGGTATCTCGTCATCGTCGGAGTGCAGGCCATCTCGTTCGGGTTTCCGCTCGCGCTCGGCTTCGGTGTGACCCGCCGGGACTTCTATCTCGGGACCGCGTTGCTGTTCGTGCTGATCTCGGCCGCGAACGCACTGGCTTTCGCCGTGCTGACGCAGATTGAACAGCTCACCAACGGCTGGTGGATTGACACCTACATGTTCAACGCGCTCTGGCTCGGGCTCGACGGGTTCTGGGTCGATCTGTTCTCCTTCTTCGTCATGCAACTGCTCGTGTTCTTCATCGGCGCGTCGATCGCGACCATCTACATGCGCTGGCGCATGCCCGGCATGCTCGTGTTCTGGAGCTCCCTGGCCCTGGCCGTGGTCGGTACCGTCACGATCATCACATTCACGAACAGCTGGCCTGACGTCGGCCTCTGGTACGGCGCGCAAGGCATCGCGGGTATCTTCGCCTGGCTGCTGCTCCCGGCCGCTATCGCGGGTTTCGGCGGTTTCCTGGCCTTGCGCCGGGCCACCCCGAAAAGCTAGGGGTCAGGTCGGGCGACTGGCTCAGCCACGGAGTTTTCCCCGTCGACGACGATCACCTGCCCGGTGACGTGGGCGGCTCCGGGTGAGGCGAGAAATGCACTGACGGATGCGACTTCTCCCGGTGTACCGCTGCGACCAGCCGGTACCAGCGCACCCTCCAGAGCTTCGCTCGTGAGTTCGAAGCCGGTCGCGATCCAGCCGGGGACGAGGGCGTTGGAGGTGATGCCGGCACCGGCTTCGTCGACGGCGAGGGCTCGGGTCAGGCCCACCAAGTCAGCCTTCGCCGCGGCGTAGGCGACATCGCCGCAACTCGCCCTGATCGTTCCGCTCGCGCTCGACACCGTCACAAGGCGGCCCAGCCGGCTGCGCGCAGGAAACTGATCACGGCGCGCGTGGCGTGCAAGGCCGTGGACAGGTTGAGGGCAAGGCCCCCATCCCCCTCGAGCGGGGCTGGTCAGACTGTCGCCGTAGCCCATCTCAGCGTCGCCGACGGCGACAGGTTAGCGCCTGCGCGCCCGGTGCCCGGTGCCCCTTGCCCCGAACCCGGTGTCCGGCGCATAACTCCTGCAATTTGGGGTCGGTGCCAGGCGGATGCCCGAAATTCCGGCCGAATTTTCTGAAGCGTGTGCAGATTGCAGGAGTTATGGGCAGGGCAGGGCGGGGCCGGGCCAGGCGGGGCGGGGGCGCAGGGCGGGGCAGGGCCGGGCCAGGCGGGGCGGGGGCGCTAGGCGGGCTCGGGCAACAACAGGAAGCCGTCGACGAGCAGCTCGCGCACCTTCGGCAGGAGTTCGGCGGTAAGCGCTGCCTCGTCCGCGTCGAGCAGTTGGGCGAGAGCGCCAATGATGGCGCCGACGGCGAGGTCTCCGTCGCAGGCGCCGACCAGACCGGCCAGGGCCGTGTCGAGGGGAACCGAACGGCCGAATCCGCTGCCCTGATGCAGGGTCATGAGCGTCGGATCCTGCTGACCGGGCCAGTAGTGGCGTTCCTCGGTGACGTCGGAGGCCACGGTGAGCTGCGTGCGTAACAGGCGCGCATCCTCTGTTTGGGCCTGCCAGTCGTGGGCGGCGAGGCACTCGGCGAGGTGCGCGCCGAGGCCGGCCGGGTTGTGGCCGAGGGCATCGGGCATCCGTTCGAGGCGACGCAGGGTGGGGGCGGCAAGACGCGCGTGAGGCAGTCGCAGCAGCAGGTAGCCGAACCCGACCCGGCGCACGCCGCGCGCGTCGAAGTCCTGTAACCAGGCGTCGTACAGCCGGTCGAAGTCGGGGCCGGGCCGGGTGCCGCCGTCGCGAATCCAGGTTTCGGCGTATTGGCCTGGCGACTGCACTTCGCGTTCGATGATCCACGCGTCGAGTGCCGGCGAGGATGCGGCCGGTGCGGACGCCGGGAATGTCGCGGGCGCGCCGGCCCCCGGGAGCATCGCGGGCGTGACCCAGCGCTCGAGCCGCTCGAAGGCATCCGTTTCGCCGTGGTATTCCCAATTGCCGAGCAGCTGCACGACGCCGCCGGGCGTGAGGTGCCTCGCGGCCCCGCGCACGACGGCCTCGACCAGCGCGTCGCCGACCATTCCGCCGTCGCGATACTCGTAGCTCGGCACGCCCTCGGCCCGGGGCGTGATCACGAACGGCGGATTGGAGATGATGTGATCGAATTTCTCCCCCGCCACCGGCTCGAACAGGCTGCCGAACCGAAACTCGATATTGTCGATCTCGTTGAGCGTCGCGTTCAGCGCCGCGAGCTCGAGCGCTCGCACCGAGATATCGGTCGCAACAACATGCTCGGCGTTTCGGGAGGCGTGCATGGCCTGGATTCCGCAGCCGGTGCCGATGTCGAGCACGCGCTCCACCGGGTTTGGCATCATGAGTCCGCTCAGGGTGAGGGACGCTCCGCCGATGCCGAGAACATGGGTTTCGCCGAGCGCATGCCCAAGCGCCAGCTCCCCGAGATCGCTCACGATCCACCAGCTGTCGGCGCCGTGGGCGTCAATGAAGCTATACGGGCGCAGGTCGACGAGCGGGCGCACGCGCACGTCATTGTCGGTGGCGACAAGACTCAGCTCCAGAGCGCCAGCAGCCCCGAGCGACGGCAGCGCGGCGTCGAGGTCCGCGACCGAAACCGGGTCACCGAGCAGGAACAGCCGGGCCAGGGTCGCGGCAGGCTCGTTTCGGCCGAGTTTGACAGCGAGGGCGGCGAGCGCCCGCCGGGCCGGAACCCGTTGGTTGCGGTGCAGCGCGGCATCCGCGTCGATCCCCCACAGGCCGGTCAGGCCGGGAACCGAGAAGTGGGCGGCAGCGAGGTCGGTGCGAAGGCGCGGGATCAGAGTTGCAGAAGTCACTCATCTATTCAACTCGATGCGCGGCCGATGCCCGCACCAGTCACAGCCAGCGCATGGTGAACGCGTGGGCGACGACCTCGTTGGCCGGCGGCAGCGTGAGTGAGCGCACGACGGCGTTGCGGGCGTGGAGCCGCGCACCGTGGGCGGGGCGGCCCATATTCATGTTGAACCCGGCCTGCAGGGCAGCGCGACGCCCTGCGCTGCGACGGGTGCGGTCGTAGGTTGCCAAAACGGATGCTGCCGCCGCCGGATCGAGCAACGCCCGCTGCAGTGCCGGCGCGAGTGCAACGGCGTCGAGCCAGCCGAGATTCATGCCCTGCCCGCCGATCGGACTGATCTCGTGTGCCGCGTCGCCAACCAGCACGATGCGGCCCGCAGCCCGGGGACCGGAGCTCGGCCCACCCAAAACGTGCAGCGATTTCGAATGCATGCGCCGGGCCAGCCTCTGCTGTACGGCAAACGCGCTGGCGGCTCCGAGGGGTTCGATCACACGCACCCCCGTTCGATGACGAATGAGCGCGGCCAGGTCGGCGCTGTCGGCATCCGTTGCGAGAAAATCGGTCATCGCCACCCAGCGGCGACGACCATCGGGCAGCGGAAACGATTCGACCACGCCACCGCGCTCGAAATAGAGCACCGCGCCGGCGTCGCCCGGATGGGTGCTCGTCGGGGCAGTATCGACGAAGTCGCCCATGAGGTAGGTTTCGCTGCGCCCAAGCTGCCGCCAGGCGATGCCCGCCGCCTCGCGTACCCGGCTGCGCGCTCCGTCGGCCCCGATCACATAGCGGGCCTCGATCAAACCGGAATCGGTGGACACCGAGACGGCGTCACCGCGATCGCGCACCCCGGTCATCGTCACGCCGCTGCGATATCGTCCGGGCCGGAGCGCGTCGAACCGCGCGCGCAACAGGGCCTCCGTCTCGTACTGCGGCAGGGCGACCACGAACGGATATCCCGGCGCTGCCCGTTCAAACGACAGCTGCCCGAGCCTATGGCCGTCGGAGCGCACCTCCCCCGCGCGAATGCGCACGGCTCGCTCGAGGAGAGCGTTAGCAACGCCGATTGCGGCGAGTGCCCGCAGCGACGGCGGGTGAATGCCAATCGCCCGCGAGCGCAGCGACGGCTGCGCACGTTGCTCGAGCACCTCAACGTCGAGGCCGCCGACGGCGAGGACACAGGCCAGCATCGTGCCCACCGGTCCCCCACCGACGATCAGCACGTCACGCATCCGATGTGCTTTCCGCCTCTGGCGCCGCATCAGGCTCTGATCGTTTGCCCACAGGCCCTGGCGCCTCTGGAGCATCTGGCGCATCATGCAGCGCGGGATCAGCCGCGGTCGTTGCCGGCTGCTTCGGAGCTTCCCAGCGCAGCTCTAACCGAGAGGGGAGGCCACGCGATACGGTCCACTCGGCGGGCACGACCGCCCGCAATTCTTCGGCGGTATAGCTGCGTTGAATCGAGGTGAGCCCGTCGGGGCGTATGTACGAGTGCCGAAAGAACGGCGACGTCGCCGCCGCGAACCCGAGGTAGGCGAAATTCGATCGCTCGAGGTCGGCGTGCAGCACCCGGCGCCTCGCGAGCGCCTCAGAATCCAAGAGCAACCCTTTCAGCTCGTCGACGCTCAAGTGGTGCAGCACGTGATTGGAGACCACGAAGTCGAAGCGCTCGCCGTCCGCTACGAGGTCAGAGCTCAGCGCCCGCTGGAATGACAGCCCGACGATTTTCGGCTGACTGGTCGCGAACACGTGCGCACGGGAGTCCGGATCGATGCCGGTCACCTTGAGCCGCAGACCGTCGCGCACGGCCCAGCGAGCCAGCGCCCGCGACACGTCGCCGCCCCCGGAGCCAACGTCGAGCAGCGTCATCTCGGTCGTCGTCGACAGAGCAGGGCGGATGCTGCGGCGATAGATCTTCCACCAGCCAGACACGACTGCGTTGACCACACGAAAATCCTGATAGGTGCGGGTGAGCATGGCCGGGTCGCACAGCGGAGAATCCATGAGTTCCACGGCCCTGTGCGCCCGCACGCGGAGCGATGGAAGGGCCATTCAGCCCTCGATCACAGTCATCAGGCCGGACTCCACGGTGAGACCGGGGCCGAACGCCAGGGCGCAGACCCGTTCACCATCGGCGGTGGCCGCACCGTCAAGAATGGATTTCATCACGAACAGAATGGTCGCGCTGCTCATATTGCCGTTGGTGCGCAGAGTCTCTCGCGATGGACTCAGCTGGTCGGCGCGCAGTTCGAGCTTTGCTTCGGTCTTGTCGAGAATGCTTCGGCCGCCGGGGTGGATTGCCCAGTGCTCGATCACCGAGCTGAGCGAGGCCGGGGGCGCGAGGGTGAGAACACGGGCGGCCACGCTATCTCCCGCAGCTGATTCGCTCGTCCCCTCGCTGAGCGGAGCTGCGAGCTGCGCGGTAATTGATGCATCGCGGGCGAACAGTGGAGCGAGGGCTTCCTCGATGTGCTCGTCGATGATGTGCGGCACATACGTGCTCAAAATCATCTCGAAGCCCTCATCACCGATCTTCCACGCCATGTCGCCTTCGCCGACCGGGGTGATCACCGTTTCGAACAGGTCGAGGCCGAGGGCTTTCTCGCCGGGCAGCGGGGCTCTGGCGCTCACGATACCGGCGGCGGCACCGTCAGAAAATAGCGAGGAAGCAACGATGGTGTCCGGGTCGTTCGAGGTGCGCAGGTGCAGCGAGCAGAGTTCAGCGCTGACCACGAGCACGACCGCGTTCGGGTCGGCCTCGACGAACTGCTTTGCGGTGCGAAGAGCCGGCATCGCTGCATAGCAGCCCATGAATCCCAGGTGGTACCGCTGGGTACTGGCCTTCAGCCCGAGCTCCCGCACCAGCATGTAGTCGGGGCCGGGCGCGTAAAACCCGGTGCACGAGACGGTGACCACGTGGGTCACATCGTCGGGCCGGATATCGGGGCAGGCGGCGAGCGCCCGGCGGCCAGCTTCAACGAAGAGTTTGGTGGCCTCGGTGATGTAGAGCTCGTTGCGTACTTTGGTGCTCGGGACCAGCAGAAGCTGCTGGCGCGCATCGAAGAACTGGGGTTCGGCTGCATCGTTGTCGATGGTGAGTTCGGCGATGACGGTGTGTCGGGTCTCGATGCCCGACACGTTGAAACTCGTGCTGACCAGCCGTTGAGCTAGTCGGCTCAGCCCCGGCTGGGCGGCGAAGATGTCGCGCACCTGCTCTTGAATCAGAATCGTCGGGGGAACTACAGTCTGGATCGCTCTTAGCGTGACGGCCATGATTCAGTGTCGCACGTGGCTCTGACTGAGTACACCCCTCGGCGATGAATCTAGTGCAGGCGGGCAAACAGCCGGGTTCCGCTGAGCGCCAGCAGCAGACCGGCCGTCACGATGGCCGCCACTCCGCCCAGGTAGGCGACGACGGTTCCCAGCGTGCCGACGCGCTCGAACAGGCTGCTGTCCAGCACGAGAGTCGCGATGAACGCCACGGCAGAGAACGCCCCACAGCCAATCGATACCCACCGAACAATGCGAACCGTCGAGTGGCGCAGCCCGGTGAATTCTCGGCGACGAGGTGTCGGGGCCGGGATCGCAGTACCGGCACGCGTCACGATGCCCGGGCGCGGCCAGGCCAGAACCGCCCCGGCGAGGCACCCCCATAAGGCGACCCAGAGCAGAGCTGCGATGACGTCACTCGGTCGATGCCACTGGTTGGCGAGCGTTGCCACACCGGCCAACACGGCGAAGGCTGTGCCCCAGCCGGCGACCATCGGGCGCAGGCGCGGGCTCGCGACCAGAAATACCACGAGAGCGGATGCCGCCGCCACCGTCGTATGCCCCGACGGGAATGAATTTCCGGCATACCCCTCGACCGCAAGGTCAGGGCGGGCCAGTATCCCGTATTTCAGCAGTTGCGCCGACCCCGTGGCCGCCGCGGCCGCGACCAGCGCAACGATCAGGGTGCGCCAGTTGCGGCGCACCAGCGCGATGATCGCGGTCAGCACCACCCCGAATACCACGGCGATATCCGGCACGGAGTCGAGCACCCGGCCGGTGAACGGCGTGATGCTGAGCCGGCCGAATTCGGCGCCGTCATACGCGAGCTGGTCGGCCTCCTGGCCGGCATGGCTGCGTACGAAGAAAAGATAGAGGCCGAGGAAGGCGAACGCGGTCAACGATGCCCCGACGAGGTACATCAGCGGTCCCTGCCGGAGGGAGCTTCGAGGTAACCAATTGCGCACGGTCAAGCATGCCACGGGTTTCGAGGAGGCACAGTGTCGCCTGCGATCAGACCGGGTCCACATGAATCCGCTTGCTGTCGAACACGGCGTCACCGATTGGAAAACGCGGGACAGCATCACCCAACTCGTCGATGACGCCGGATAAATCGTTGCCGTTGCTGTTTGCCGACGCCGTTGCCGCGGGGTGAAACCGCCTCGTAGCGCGGTGCTGCCGGGCCGCCAGCGCAGCGCCATCACTGATTGAACGAACTTTTACCCATTTACCCCAGCGATGTTCGATTGATGTGTGGCGTACACCCGTTGTTCAAGAACTTCTGATCCAATAGTAAGAACAATCGTGATGACGCGCCAGATTGAGCACGCCCGCGACAAACGAATGGACGCTCTGTGAGCATTCGAACGGCTGAATTTCCCCGGCCGGACCACTTTCTGTTACACCTGAGCGACACCCACCTGTTGGCGGGAGGCTCGAAGCTTTATGGCAGCATCAACGCTGAAATCCATCTGGCCGACCTTTTCGCCGAGGTCGAGGCCTCAGGCGCCCGTCCCGAGGCGATCGTCTTCACCGGCGATCTAGCCGACAAGGGCGAACCGGGTGCCTACGAACTACTGCGGGCAATCGTCGAACCGGCCGCTGAACGTCTCGGCGCCCGCGTTATCTGGGTGATGGGCAACCACGACAATCGCTCGGCGTTTCGCGCTGAACTGCTCGACCAACTGCCCAGTGAATCGCCCATCGACCGGTCCTATGACCTCAATGGTTTGCGAATCATCACCCTCGACACGTCCGTTCCCGGCCACCACCACGGCGCCGTGACCGACCAGCAGCTGCTCTGGCTCGCCGCAGAACTGCGCGTGCCCGCGCCCGACGGCACCATTTTGGCCATGCACCACCCCCCGATTCCGAGCGTGCTCGACCTGGCCACCGCTGTTGAGTTGCGCGATCAGGAGCGCCTGGCCGAGGTGCTGCGCGGCTCCGACGTGCGCAGCATCATCGCCGGTCACCTGCATTACTCGTCGATGGCGATGTTCGCGGGCATCCCCGTGTCGGTTTCGTCAGCGACCTGCTACACCCAGGACCTCAACGTTCCCGTCGGCGGCACCCTCGGCCGCGACGGCGCTCGCGCATTCAACCTGGTGCACGTTTTCCCGGGTACAGTGCTGCATTCCGTGGTGCCACTCGGCCAGCATCCAACACTGGAATACGTCGATGCCGCCGAAAGCGCTCGTCGCCTGCACGCTTCCGGCGTCGAGACTATGCCGTCGGCAACTCTGCCCGCACTGCGCGAGCCCCCGATGACCAGGCCGATCCCGGTTCTGCACTAGTCGCCGGGCTGGCCCGTTCCCATGGTGCCACGATCGGAAAGTACAGCTCCAGAAATTCGGTCACCGCGGCGCGGCGCACCTCGGTAGAGATTTCCGGGCGACTGCCGTCGTTCAGGCAGAACATGTCCTGATCGCGATGCTTGCGCAGGTGATTCATCTGTCGCAGGGCGATACGCAGCGTCGTCTCGATATACAGCGAACGCACCTGCGTCTGCGCGACCGCGCGACCAGTCATCAAGGCGTAGTAGTGATAGAGCGAGTTGGTGACCGAGATGTCGGTCGGCGAGCGAAACCGGCTGGCGGCTGTGCGGCTGAAGTCCTCGGGAAACTCCCGTTCCAGCTCAAGCAGCACACTCTTACGCATGGGTGCCGGCGTGTGCTCGAGGTGCCGGGTGGTGACCTTGCCGAAGCGCCCACGCAACAGCGCCCGATTCACCCGAGCAGCGTTCTCGAACCCACTGCGGGTCGGGTCGTTCTCGCCCAGACCGATACGAGTGGCTGCCTCGACGAATTTGGTCACGCCGCCCGGCGAGAAGAACAGCTCTGGACCGACCGGACGACCAAAGAACATGTCGTCGTTCGAGTACAGAAAGTGCTCGGCCAGGCCCGGAATGTGGTGCAGCTGGCTTTCCACGGCGTGCGAATTATGAATGGGCAGCACGCTCGTGTCACCGAAGAAGTCTTCGCTGCGCATGATCGTGACACGCGGATGCTCGGCCAGCCATTCCGGCGCGGGCGAATCGGTCGCAATGAAGATACGTCGAATCCACGGGGCGAACATATACACGCTCCGCAGCGCGTACTTGAGCTCGTCGATCTGGCGAAAACGGGCGTCGGAATCGTCACCCTCGCCGATGACGTAGGCCTTCATCCGCTTGGCGCGTTCCCGCTGAAATTCGTCGCTCGACCCGTCGACCCAGCTGAACACAAGGTCGATATCGAAAGAAACGTCGCTCGCCAGGTCATCGAACATGTTCTGCAGGGTCAGCCAGGAGCGCCCGTACAGGTCGACCGTGGTTTCACGGGCTTCAGCGCGCGGCAGCCGGGTGCGCATGAGGGCATTTTCCACCGGGGCGATTATTTCGTCTTCGCCGAAGCGCCACAATTCCAGCTGAAACGCGGTCTGGGCGCCGTAGCGTAGGCGGCCGATCGGTTCGATACGCGGCCGGTAGACGCGAAACACGGAGGACTTGCGCAGCGTCGTGAGAGCGCCGTCGGCGAGCAGAAATTGCTGGCTGACGTTGCCATCCTGCGGCTTGGCGTAGAAAGGCTCGTTGGCGAACGCCCGGCTCAATACCTTGGTGATTTCCTTGCGTCGTTTGCGGTCGACGGCAATGACCGGCCGGTTGTGGTCGCCGCGCACAAGCAGAAAGTCGATGCCAGCAGCGGTGAGGGCGTCGTACACGGCCACGAGGTCCTTCACCATGGACTCGTGCGGCGTGTAGTGGCCGTTGATGAGGGCTATCTCGCCCTTACGCACGACGAGATCGTCACGGTCGAAGCGACGGGTGCGGGCATCCGGTGTGATCAACACCAACTCGGGCTCACTGCTGAGAGACAGGGTCGGAATCAGCCCGGTGTTGGTGGGGGGTTCAGGCTCGCTCGAATCGAATCCGACCGAGTCGGGGCGAAACGCGTCGGTGTCAAAGATGTCACCGTCGAAAGTATCGGCATAGCCCTGGTCGGGAGTCTCGGGTTGTGCCTCGGGGATATCACGTGTCGCCATGGTCCTCCTTGAGAAAGTGGTGCGCACGATCGTGGACCAGCCAGGGCTGACACCGAGGAGTGCATCGAAATTGCCGGCGTGAATGATTCAGGGTGTTTTGCAGCGACGATCTTCTCGAGAAGCGACGAGGTTCTCGATGAGCGACTGGCGTTTTGTGAAACGCGGTGGCATTTGTACTTAGTGTACGTCTTGACGTCGGCAATTCGGTGCCGCGACCGACCAACAGACCGGCCGCGCATGAACGGATGCTGCGGCATCCGTTCGCCGGTTTAACGGGGCCAGAGCGCGGCGATATCGAAGAGGCCCCTGATCAGGGCCATCAACAAAATCATCCCCCGTTCTGGGGCGAGGGTAAGCCGCTGAGGCCGGCCGGGCGGCGATCGAACGTAACGTGCGTGACCTTGTGCGCTGCAGTGAATCCGGCCCAGATTTTGATTTCGGGAACCATGACGGTTCTTTCGATGGGTTTTTCGGATAGGGGACGGGTTGGCCGAAGTTAGTGTGTGGGCGCCGAGTCGGGGTTTTGCCGTTCGGCCACCACGCGAGCGATCAGGTCGGTCGTCGCCGCCGGCAACGGCAGCTCGCCCGGGTCGGTCACCGGCAGCTGGCAGACGAAATCGCGGCAGAGATACGCGGTGGGTAGACCGCTCGGCGCGGCGCGCTGGTCGAACAGGGCGAAGCCGGCGGCGGCGAAGGCCCGGGCCTGGGTCTCTGAAACGGATGCGACGACCTGCGCCGGATGCCGCCGTGCGAGGTCGGAGAGAGTGACGGGGTGCGGCGTGACGGGGTGCGGCGTGACGGTCTGCTGGTTTTCGTCGCTCCGGTCGGGCGAGACGATTACGAGTTGCTCGATCGGGGTGCTCAGTTCGTCGAACAGGTGCAGTGCGGCGCCGAAGGCAAGCGGCTGCCGCGGCGCGGGTGAGGCCACCAGGCTGAGGCCCGCCTGCGCGGCCCGGCGATAGCGATCGTCGCCGGTGAGGCGGTACAACAGCAGGGCGGCGTCGGCGGTCGCGGACAGTCCGGACGGGTAGGCCCCTTCGGAGGGATCGACAACGCTGACCAGCCCTTGCGCACTGAGCACCGGATCCGCGCCGTGCGGCGGGCGGAAAATAGCGGATTGGTGCGTGCCACTGGCTCCGGACCGCGTCGCTGATTGCGGCGATTCGGCGGCGGAGGGGGCGTTTGAGATCGTGCTGTCGAGCAGGCGGCGAGCCCGGCTGGCGTAGGTCACGTCACCGGTAACGAGTGCGAGTTCGAGGAGCCCGCGTGAGTACATGCCATAGTCCTCCAGCGTGGCTTTGGCCGCTGACGTACGGCCGGAGAGAGCACGATCGGCAGCAGCGGCGTCGGCAGCGATACCATCGGCAGCAGCAGTGGCGGCGGCAGCGATGTCATCGCGGGTGGCGCGGCGCGCGTTGACCCGGGCGGCGCCTACATCGGCAACAGAGGCGCGCACGAGGGTACCGTCGGCGCGCTCGTGTTGCTCGTGCAGGGAATCAGCGGCACGACGGGCGGCGCTGATGAGGTCGGGGCGGTCGAAGACGAAACCGGCTCGGGCCAGGGCCTGAATGGCGAGGCCGTTCCAGCCGGTCAGCACTTTCTCGTCCAGTGCGGGAGGAATTTGCCGCTCGCGGTCACTCGCCGCGAGCGCGTAGTAGCCCCCCTCGACCCGCACGCCATCAACCGTGCTCTCAGAGTCTTGCGCGCTGGCGAACCCGCCGCTCGGAAGCTGCATCACATCAGTGAGAAAACCTGCGACGCCCTCGGCCACGTGGCGTGCCCACGCCCCGCCGGTGAGCATCCAGGCGCGCGTGTAGAGGCCGAGCAGTTGAGCATTGTCGTAGAGCATACGTTCGTAGTGCGGATCGCTCCAATCCCGGTTGACCGCGTAGCGAAAGAAGCCACCCTCGATCGAGTCCCGCAGCGGGGATGCACCCATGATCTTGAGCGTGCGCAGCGCAAGGGCCGTGCCGTCGCTTGGGACCGCGCTACTCAGCGCGGCGTCGTGCTCGGGCTCGGGCTCGTGCTCGGGCTCGTGCTCGTGCTCGTGCTCGGGGGCGACCTCGATATCGCGCCTCGACACCCTGCCGTGCCCGAGCAGAAACGAGAGCGTCGGCGACGCCGGAAACTTCGGCGCGCCGCCGAAACCGCCGAAAAGGGTGTCTTCGAAGCCGACGAGCTCCGCGACGGCGTGGTCGAGTTCTTCCGCGCTGGGTCGGGCGTCAGCCGTGGAACCATCCCCTCCAACCGACTCCGACCCCGCGGCAAGCTGCCGAGCCGACTCGGCGAGCACTTCGGCTACCCGAGCTGCACCCGCCGTCACCTCCTCGCGGCGGGTGAGCCAGGCATCCGTCACCGCGGACAGTACGTCGCGAAATGATGGATGTCCCGGCTGACCGACCGGGGGAAAATACGTTCCGGCATGGAAGGCCTGCCCGTCGGGCGTGACGAACACGTTCAGTGGCCAGCCGAGGCCCTGCACGAAGGCGCTCGCGGCGGCGAGGTAGCTCGCGTCGACATCGGGGTGTTCCTCACGGTCCACCTTGATGCTCACGAAGTGCTCGTTGAGATAGCCGGCGATATCTGGATCGCTGAAGCTTTCCCGAGCCATCACGTGGCACCAATGGCAGGTCGAGTATCCAATCGATACCAGAACGGGCAGATCACGTTTTTTTGCCTCGACAAAGGCTTCGATGCCCCAGCTGTGCCAGTGCACGGGGTTTTCTGCGTGGGAACGCAGGTATGGACTGATGGCATCAGCTAGGTGGTTGGGCATTCTTCCATTGTGCTCCGACCGCGCAGGTTAGGGTACCCGCGCTCGATCGCTGTCTCGGCACACGTGACAACAGATGGGCACATTGCAGCGAAGAATGCTCTGGTGATGAATCAGAAATCCCATCACATGCTCGCAAAATAAACCGTCGGACGATTTCATGTAGAAGAAGTCGACATCAAATGTTCGTTTGACAATCAAAACTTGGTTCGAGCTGGCTCTCCCGGATATGCCGTGGTTCTCGTGTGGATTGGGGACAGAGGGTCACAATGGCGCGAGCGCGGCAACGACCCAGGAGACCCTGCAAGTGATGCGGGAGGGCATAACCGCCCAACGCGACGTTGCCGAACAGTGGCGACTGCTTGAGAGCCGGCTCACGGCGATGGAGAAGACGCTCAACGACGTATCGTGAGTGCTTGGGCGCGGCGATGCACCCGCACCCAGACAATGAACCCGATGACGGTAAACGCCCCGTAGAACAGGTACAGCACGGCGGAGGCGTAGTAGCCGGCACTGATCAATAGCGGCACCCCGACGATGTCGACGGCCACCCAGATGAGCCAGAATTCGGTCCAGCCCTTGGCCATGCCGTAGGTCGCCAGCAGGGAGCCGGTGAAGATCCAGGCATCCGCCCAGACCGGCTCGAAGGAGCCGAGCGCGCGAAAGATCGGGGTGAGCACCAGCGTGCCGGCGACGAGGCCAAGACCCAGCAGAACACGCGTGCGATTGCTGGCCCAGTGCGGCACGACGGCCACCTGCACCGTGGAGATACGGCTGCGGCGCCACTGCACCCAGCCAAAGATCGACACAACGATGAACATGATCTGGCGGCCAGCCTGCCCGAGCAGGTTCACCGGATTGGGCGTGCCGAAAACGGCTCCGAGGAACACGGTGAACAGCAGCGCATTGCCGATAATGCCCACCGGCCAGGCCCAGATCTTGCGGCGCATGCCGCCGACCGCGCTCGCGATTCCAAACGCATTGCCGACAACCTCGCGCCAGAGAATGGTCTGGGTGCCGATCTGCAACTGGGCGTCGAACAGCCATTCAATCGGATTCATGGGATCTTTCTGCCTATCGGCGCGGACGCGCGCCCGCGCCTCATAAAAAACGCAACGCATCCCAATGTACGCCGCTGGCGGGCCGAATCCAGCCGAGCAGAAGGCCGTGGCCCCACCGACCATGAGTCAGCGGGGCCACGGCCTCACATGCACGCTGCGTGCTAGTTCACCTCATTGGGGTGCGCCGAGACGCGGCCGGCGCGCTCCAGAGCGGAGATCATGGCGACCTCGGTGTGGGTGAGTTCGAAGTCGAAGACGTTGAAGTTCTCGGTCATGCGCTCCACCCGGTTCGACTTGGGGAACAGGATGTTGCCGACCTGCAGGTGCCAGCGAATGACGACCTGTGCGGGCGACTTGCCGTGCGCGTCGGCAGCATCCGCTATCACTTGCTCCTCAAACAATGGGTACTTGCCCTGGCCGAGCGGGCCCCAGGCTTCGATGTTGATGCCATTCTCGCGGGAGAAGGCAGTGACCTCTGGCTGCTGGTGCGCCGGGTGCAGCTCGATCTGGTTGATGGCCGGCACGATGCTCGTCTCATGCAGCAGGCGGTCAAGGTGCGGCACCAGAAAGTTCGAGACACCGATGGAGCGGGCCCGGCCGGACTCTCGAATCTTCTCGAGAGCTCTCCAGCTTTCGACGAATTTGTCGTTGGCCGGGGCCGGCCAGTGGATCAGGTAGAGGTCGACGTAATCGAGGCCGAGCTTCTCGAGACTTTCCTCGAACGCATCGAAGGCCGACTGGGTGCCCTGACGGTCGTTCCAGAGCTTGGTAGTGATGAACAGTTCGGAGCGGTCGATGCCGGAGGAAGCGAGGGCCTTGCCCACGCCCTCCTCGTTGCCGTAGACGGCGGCGGTGTCGATGTGGCGGTAGCCGACCGAGAGCGCGTCGGCCACGATGCGGGTGGTTTCGTCGGGTTCGACTTTGAACACGCCGAAACCGAGCTGCGGAATCGTGTAGCCGTCGTTGAGGGTGATGGTGGGAACAGATTTCGTCATCCCGTCAGCCTATTGGCTGTTGTTCTGCCGCAACCCCCGTGAACGCCCAATGTTCACTCACCGCGAAAGCGGTGATGTGGCCGACGTAATATTAAGGCTTCATGGAAACGCTGAATATCACCTTCCCGCCCGAACTGCCGGTCAGCCAGCGTCGGGACGACATCGCCCGCGCGATTCGCGATAACCAGGTCGTGATCGTCGCCGGGTCGACCGGGTCGGGCAAGACCACCCAGTTGCCCAAGATCTGTCTGGAGCTCGGCCGCAAGAACATCGGCCACACCCAGCCGCGCCGGCTCGCCGCGCGCACCATCGCCGAACGGATCGCCGAGGAGCTCGGGCAGGAAGTCGGGCAGCTGGTCGGCTACCAGGTGCGGTTCACCGACAAGGTCGGCGCCGACACCCGTATCAAGTTGATGACCGACGGCATCCTCTTGAATGAGATTCACCGCGACCGCATGCTACGCAAGTACGACACGATCATCATTGACGAGGCGCACGAACGCAGCCTCAACATCGACTTTCTGCTCGGCTACCTGCGGCAGCTGCTGCCCAAACGCCCCGATCTCAAGCTCATCATCACCTCGGCCACCATCGACCCGGCCAGTTTCGCGAAGCACTTCGCCGCCGCCGACGGCACCCCGGCGCCGGTTGTCGAAGTGTCTGGCCGCACCTTTCCGGTCGAGATTCGCTACCGACCACTCGTCGCCGAGCCGGGAATCGATGACGATGACGACACGACGGACTCCGCTCCCCCGGTTGACCGCGACTACATCGAGGGCATCACCGCGGCTCTCGACGAGCTTGAACGGGAGTCCAACGGCGACGTTCTCGTCTTTCTTTCCGGCGAGACCGAGATTCGCGACGCCGCCGACGCGCTGCAGGGCAAATACGTCTCCTCGGCCAGCCGTAACCCGACCGAGGTGTTGCCGCTTTACGGCCGACTGTCGTCGGCCGACCAGCACCGGGTGTTCCAGCCGTCGACCGTGGCGGGGGTGAAACGACGCATCGTGCTCGCGACCAACGTGGCCGAAACCAGCCTGACCGTGCCGGGCATCCGCTATGTCATCGACGCGGGAACCGCGCGCATCAGCCGCTACAGCGTGCGCTCCAAGGTGCAACGACTACCGATCGAGGCGATCTCCCAGGCCTCCGGCAACCAACGCAGCGGCCGCAGCGGGCGCACCAGCGACGGCATCGCGATTCGGCTGTACTCCGAAGAAGACTATATGCGCCGCCCGGAATATACCGAGCCTGAGATTTTGCGCACGAACCTCGCCGCCGTCATTTTGCAGATGATCTCGCTCGGCCTCGGCGACATCGCCTCGTTCCCATTCCTGACCCCGCCGGACAGCCGCAATATCAAGGATGGCCTTGACCTGCTCGCCGAACTCGGCGCCATCGAGGCCGCGGGCGCCGGGCGCACCAAGAGCGGTCGCGGCGCTGCCCGCGGTGCAGCGGATGCCGCGGCGCCGGCCGTCACCACCGGCCCGGCCACCCCGCGCCTCACTCGCATCGGCCAGCAACTCGCGCAACTGCCGATCGACCCGCGCTTTGGCCGCATGGTGATCGAATCGAAGACGCAGGGCACCAGCCGGGAGGTCATGGCGATCGTGGCCGGACTCACCATCCAGGACCCGCGGGAGCGCCCGCTCGAGCGTCGCGCCCAGGCTGACCAGTTCCATGCCCGGTTCGCCGACCCCACGAGCGACTTTCTCAGCCTGCTCAATCTCTGGAACTACCTCGAAAAACAGCAGTCCGAGCTGGGCTCGAGCGCCTTTCGGCGGTTGTGCAAG
This sequence comes from Cryobacterium sp. Y57, assembly GCF_002929505.1. Taxonomy (GTDB): domain Bacteria; phylum Actinomycetota; class Actinomycetes; order Actinomycetales; family Microbacteriaceae; genus Cryobacterium. The sequence goes on along the minus strand of NZ_PJJL01000066.1, from coordinate 90,201 downwards.
AACGAATACCTCAACTACCTGCGGGTGCGCGAATGGCAGGACGTGTTGCGGCAGTTGCGCCAGCTGGCCAAGCCGCTCGGCCTGCATCTCGGTGAGCCGAGCGCGAACCCCGACGGCGTCCACCGTTCGCTGCTCGCTGGGTTGCTCTCGCACATCGGCCTGAAAGACGTCGCGAAGAAGGACTATGTCGGCGCTCGAGCGCAGCGTTTCGTGCTCTTTCCCGGATCGACCCTGGCCAAGAAGCAGCCGAACGCGGTCATGAGCGCCGAACTGGTCGAAACCAGCCGGCTGTTCGCCCGCATGAACGCGGTCGTCGACCCGGCCTGGGCGGAACCGCTCGCCGGCAACCTGTGCAAGCGCAGCTACTCCGAACCGCACTGGGAAATGAAGCAGGGCGCCGCCGTGGTCTACGAACGTGTGACGCTATACGGCGTGCCGATCGTGGCCCGCCGTCGGGTGCAGTTCTCGCGGATCGACGCGGCCTATGCCCGCGAGCTGTTCATTCGCCATGCGCTGGTCGCCGGGGAGTGGGACCGGGCCTCGGGGCCGCAAACGCCCGTGGCGGAAAAGGAAGCGGATCGCGGCGGTCGCGGGCCGTCGCGCAACGAACGCGTCGGCATCGCGGTCGACGGCGGCACAGCGTCGAGTGGGCGCGGTTTTGGCCGATCAGACGGCGCGCCCGCCGTCGGCTCGAGCGCGAGCCGTGGCGGACGGCCCGGCCAAACGGGCGACCCCGGCATGTGGGCGTTTGAACGCGCCAATGCACGGCTGCGGGAGGAATTGGCCGAGCTGGAGGAACGCACCCGGCGCCGGGACATCCTCTTTGATGATGAAGCCGTCTTCGACTTCTATCAGCGCCGTATTCCGGCCGAGGTGTCGTCGACCAAAAGCTTCGAGGGCTGGTGGCGTACGGCCAGGTTCGACACCCCCGACCTGCTCACGATGACCGCCGACGCCCTCGTGGCCGAGGACTCCCCCGAAATCGACGAGGGACTCTTTCCGCCGAGCTGGCAGCAGGGCGACCAGCGCCTGAACCTGGGTTACCGCTTCGAGCCCGGCGAAGAGGACGACGGAGTGACCGTGCGCATTCCGCTCGCGTTACTGGCCCGCCTGTCACCGAACGGTTTCGACTGGCAGGTACCGGGCCTGCGCGCCGAACTCGTCACCGCCATGATCAAGTCGCTGCCGAAAAGTATCCGGCGTAATGTCGTCCCCGCTGCCGACTGGGCCGTTCGGCTGCTGGGCGAACTGCCCGGCGAGCCCGGCATCGTCGAGACTTTGCCGACAGCAGTGCCGGAAGCATCGTTCGCCGAGACGCTCGCGGCACTGATTCAGAAGCTCACCTACGTGCCGGTCAGCATGCGCGATTTCGAGCTCGACCGAATTCCCGCGCACCTGCGCATGACCTTCGTCGTCACCGACGAGCGCGGTCGCACGGTCGCCGCCGACAAGGACCTCGCCGACCTGCAACGCCGGCTCGGCACCCGGGTGCGCGAGAGCGTCGCGAAGGCGACGAGCGCCGCTGCGCCGAGCAACGCGATCGAGCGGGGCGGCCTCACGACCTGGGACCTCGGTGAACTCCCCCGCTTCCTGGACACCAAGCAGGGTGACAACACGATTCGCGGGTATCCGACGCTCGTCGATGATGGGGCATCCGTTTCTATTCGCATGATGAGCACCGAGCTGGAGCAGGCCCGCGCTCTGCCCCGCGGTGTGCGCCGGCTGCTGTTGCTCGCGACGCCGTCACCCGCCGCGTACGTGCAGCAGCACCTCACCGCCGCCGAAAAGCTCAGCCTTGCAACCAGCCCATACACAACCACGCAGGCCCTGTTCGCGGATTGCCTGGCCGCCGCGGTCGACGACGTGTTGTTTCGGGTGCGCCCCGACGGGCAGGTGTTCATGAAGGCGGAGTTCGACACCATCCGTGACCGGGTGTCCGGGGTGGTGATGGATTCCATGTTCGAAACGGTGGGTTTGGTCGCCCGCATCCTCACCGCGCAGCGCCTGGCTGATAAGGCGCTCAAGGCCGCAACCAGCATGGCGCTGCTGCCGGGAATCAGCGATGCCCGCCAACAGCTCACCGCCCTGGTCTATCCCGGCTTCGTCAGCGAAACCGGTCTCGTCCAGCTGCGCCACCTGCCGCGCTACCTCGGCGGCATCAGCGCCCGGGTACCCAAACTCGTCGACAACCCGAACCGCGACCGGGTCTGGATGAACGAAACCCAGGCGGCCACCGCCCGGTTCGAGAACGCCGGCGGTACCATGCCGCTCCAAGCGGATGCCACGGCATCCGTTCTGCGCGCCCGCTGGATGATCGAGGAGCTGCGCATCAGCCTGTTCGCGCAGGAGCTCAGGGCGGCGGAGCCCGTCTCGCTGCAGCGCATTCAGAAGGCGCTCGCCGGATAGTTCGCGCCCCCGGCCCACCTTATGAACGCGGGCCCAGTCTATAAACTGGGCCCGCGGACGGGGCCCGGGCCCCGTCCGCATTCGTTGGTGCGGGTGTGGGTGGGGGTGGGTGGGGCTAGAGCACCTTGGAAAGGAAGGCCTGGGTGCGGTGGTGCTGCGGGTTGGCGAGCACCTCGGTGGGCACGCCGCTCTCGACGACGACTCCGCCGTCCATGAAGACCAGCGAATCGGCGACCTCACGGGCGAAACCCATCTCGTGGGTGACCACGATCATGGTCATGCCGTCGCGGGCCAGGCCCTGCATGACGTCGAGCACCTCGCCGACGAGCTCGGGGTCGAGCGCGCTGGTGGGCTCGTCGAACAGCATGAGCTTGGGCTCCATCGCCAGGGCGCGGGCGATCGCGACCCGCTGCTGCTGGCCGCCGGAGAGATGCGCCGGGTAGTAGTCAGCGCGTTCGGCGAGACCGACCCGCGCCAGTAGAGTCCGGGCGTTGGCCTCGACCCCGGCCTTCGACAGGCCCTTGACCCGGATGGGTGCCTCCATCACGTTCTGCAGCGCGGTCATGTGTGGAAACAGGTTGAACCGCTGGAACACCATGCCGATGTCCCGGCGCTGCCGGGCCGCTTCCCTCGGGTGCATCTCGTAGAGCTTGTCATTGGTCTCGCGGTAGCCGATGAGCTCTCCGTCGACGCTGAGCCGCCCGGACGAGACGACTTCGAGATGGTTGATGCAACGCAGAAAGGTGGACTTGCCCGAACCGCTGGGGCCGACCAGGCACATGACCTCGCCGCGCTTGACCTCGAGCGAAATGCTCTTGAGCACCTCGTTGGAGCCGAAGCTCTTGGAGACGCGGTCGGCGACGACCATGGGTGTGTCGAGCATCAGCGATCTCCCTGGGGCGGGTCGGTGGGGGGCAGCACCACGGTGGGTTGGCCGCTGCCGACGACCGGGGTGGCCCCCGTGAGCGACGCGGCCGCGTCATCCGCTTTCTTGTCTGGGCGACGGTCGCCAATACCGCGGGCGAACCGCTTTTCGAGGAAGTACTGGCCGACCATGAGAATAGACGTGAAGAACAGGTACCAGATCGACGCGACGATGAGCATCGGCACTGTTTCGAAGGTCACTGCGGCGATGTCGCGGGAACGTGTGTAGAGCTCGAGGGTGAACGGAATGGCCGTCACCAGCGAGGTGGTCTTGAGCATCGAGATGACCTCGTTGCCGGCCGGCGGAATGATCACCCGCATCGACTGGGGAACGATGATGCGCACCATGGTCTGGAACCAGCTCATACCCAGCGCGGTCGCCGCTTCTTCCTGCCCGCTGTCGACCGAGAGCAGGCCGGCGCGCACAATCTCGGCCATATAGGCGGCCTCGTTCAGGGCCAGTCCCACGATGGCGAGAATGAACGCGCTCAGCGCGACGCGGGTCGGAAAAGACACCCACGGTTCGGTGAAGGGCAACCCGATGTCGATGGTCTGGTAGATCGTGCCGATCAGGCCCCAGAATGCGAGTTGAACGTACACCGGGGTACCACGGAAGATCCAGAGGTAGACCCAGGCGATGCTGCTGACGACCGTGTTGGGTGAGAGCCGCATGATGGCGAGGGTCACTCCGAGGATGATCGCGATGACCATGGAGTAGACCGTGAGTTGCAGGGTGATGAACGCCGCCTGCGAGATGCGCTGGTCGAACAGGTACTTGCCGACCGCCGGCCAGTCGTAGGCCGGGCGCATCGCCGCATCGGTGATGAACAGCGCAACGATGATCAGTAACACGACCGCGAAGATGTTGCGCCAGGGGTGGCGCAGGCGGATGGCCTTAATACCGGGCTCGGTCTCGACGCCGGTCGCGGTCGTGTGAGTCATGATGTGGGTCGCTTACTCTTTCTAGCCTTTGGAGGCGACGTTGATGGTGATGGTGTCGATGCCACCGTCGGTGACACCCCAGGCGTCAAGGATCTTGCCGTAGGAGCCGTCATCGACCATGGACTGCAGGGCGGCCTGCACGGCCGCCGTCAGCTCGGACCCCTTGTCGACGGTGATTCCGTACGGCGCCGTGTCGAAGCTCTCGCCGGCGGGCTCCAGCTCGCCGTCGGCCTTGCTGATGGCGTAGAGGGTGACGGGCGAGTCGGCGCTGAGGGCATCGGCCTTGCCGAGCACGACCGCATTGGTCGCTTCGTCCTGGGAGCCGTAGGGCAGCACATCGATGGGCTCCTTGCCGGCGGCGACGCAGGCCGCGTTCTTGGCGGGCAGCTCGTCGGTCTCTTCAACCGTGTTGTCCTGCACGGCGACGGTCAGACCGCAGGCATTGTCGGGGTCGACGGTGTTGCCAACGGGCGCGGCCCAGAGAATTCCAGCGTTGTAGTAGTTGACGAAGTCAACCTGTTTCTCGCGCTCGAGGTTGTCGGTGAAGGAGGATTCGCCAATGTCGACGGTGCCACCGGTGATGCTCGGGATGATGGTGTCGAACGACGCGATCTGATACTTGGTGGTGAGGCCGAGCTTGGCGGCGATACCGTCGGCGAGCTCGATACCCCAGCCGATCGGTGCACCGGACGGGTCCTTGAACTCGTTCGGCGGGTAGGCCGCGTCCGTTCCGACGACGAGCACCCCTGCACTTTTAATGTCCGCGGGGAGCAGTGCGACAGCGGCGGGATCCGCTTCAATGGAGCTTGCAGCATCGGGCGTCGTCGTGGCTGCAGGAGTGGAGTTGTCGACACAGCCGGTCAGCAGCACGACGGCGACGGCAGCGAATGCTGGAATAATGTATCGTGCGCGCATGGCACTTCCTTCTCTGGATGGTCGAAAATGCGTGGGTTCGCCGATGAACCCACACGCAGGTATGACCTGTCGAGCTTAGTGCACGCGCGGCGCGGCAAATTCGAGCGTTTACCCCGGGGGGAAATTTTGACGAGCGGATGCGGCCGCATCCGTTTCGAAAACAGTCCTACTTGACCGCGGCTGCGAGCAGGGCGACGTAGTCGTCCAGGCCCCAGGACAACGACAGTCCCGTGGGCGGGGAGACCGAGGTGATGAAGGCCGCGCCGACCGGGGATGCGACCGTGCCGGCCTGCACCTGCGGCATGGCCTGCGCGTAGCTGGCGGCAAGGAACGCGTCGGACTCCTCCGGGGTGGAACCGAAGTTCACCAGCAGGTCGCTGCCGAGCTGGTCGAGCTGTTCGTAGCTGAGCGTGTAGTAGAAGCTCGCCTCGTCGGTTGCGAGCTCATCGACGGCGGGCGCGCTGACGAAGCCGAGGTCGAGGGTGAAATCGACGCGCGGGTCGTGCTTCTTGTAGACGTAGAAGCTGCCGGCGCTGTCGCTCGTGAGGGCAATGGTCTTGCCGGCGAATTCGGGATGCGCGGCGGCCTGGTCGGCGATTTCGGTGTCGATCGACGCGAGCAGGGCGCTCGCTTCGTCGGTCTTGCCGAGCGCGGTTCCGGTGATCTCGATCAGATCGCGCCACGGGGTGGCCCAGGCGTCGCCCGGGTAGGCGACAACGGGGGCGATCTTGCTGAGCAGGTCGTATTCCTGCTCGGTGATGCCGGAGTAGGCGGCGAGAATCACATCGGGGGCTGCTGCTGCGATGTCTTCGTAGGGCGGCTCCTGGGTATCGGGCAGCACGACGGGCATCTTTTCACCCTGAAGGGCCTCGACGATCCACGGCAGCACGCCGTTCTCGTCGCCACCGTAACTCTGGAACGGGATAGCCACCGGGATCACGCCGAGCGCGATCGCGTCGTCGGCGCTGCCCCATCCCCAGGCCACCACGCGGGCGGGCTGCGAGTCGACCGTGGTTTCACCGAAGGCATGCTCGATGGTGACGGGAAAGCTGCCGGATGCCGCGGCGTCGACAGGGTCAGCCGTATCGTTGGCGGCCGTGCAACCACTCAGGCCCAGGGCAAGGATGCTCGCTGCGGCAACAAACGTGAGGGTCAGGCGTCGGGTCACGAAGTTCTCCAGTTCGTCGGGCGCGGGCGACAGGGTGCCCCGCCAATATAAGGTTAGCCTAACCTAATTTCCGATGTGCTAATACTCAAGGGCAGGGACGTTCAGCCTCGGTGAGCCCGGCGGAACAAGTCCGTGGAACCGGCCGATCGGCACGACCATGGGCGCGCCGCAGACCGGGTCGGACACAATCGTGGCGTCGAGGTCGAAGGCCTTACGCACGATGTCTGCGCTGAGTATCTCGGCGGGCGTTCCGTTCGCCACGATGCGTCCGGCGCACATGACGACGAGGTGGTCGGCGTAGCGGGCGGCCAGGTTGAGGTCGTGCAGCACCATCACGACGGTCGTGCCGCGCTCACGGTTGCGCTCGAGCAGAAGGTCGAGCACCTCGATCTGGTGGGTTACGTCGAGAAACGTGGTCGGTTCGTCGAGCAGCAGAATCTCGGGGTCCTGCGCGAGCGCCATGGCGATCCAGACGCGCTGGCGCTGTCCGCCGGAGAGGTCTTCGAGGCGGCGCTCGGCGAGTTCGTGGGTGTTGGTGGCGGCCATTGCTGCGGCGACGATCGTGTCGTCGGTGCTCGACCACTGCCGAAACCACCCCTGGTGCGGGTAGCGGCCGCGGCTGATGAGGTCTGCCACGGTGATGCCGTCGGGCGCGATGGGCTGTTGCGGCAGCAGACCCACGATGGTCGCGACCTTTTTTGCGGGGAGCGCGGCGATGTTGCGCCCGTTCAGGGTGACCTGGCCGGTATCCGGTTTCAGCAGGCGCGCGAGGCCTTTGAGCAGGGTGGACTTGCCCGAGGCGTTGGCTCCGACGATGACCGTGACGGCACCGTGAACGATCTCAAGGTCGAGGTTTTCAATGATGGGAGTGTGGTCATAGCCGAGACTGACACTCTCGGCGCGCAGTAGGTGGGTCATCAGGCGCTCTTTCCGGTTGTATTGCTGGTGGCGAGCAGCCAGAGCAGGTAGGGGGCGCCGATGGCTCCCGTGATGATTCCGGCAGGCAGTTCGAGCTGCCCGGGCAGCAGGTGCTGGGCGGTGAAGTCGGCGACGGTCGTGATGAGCGCTCCGATAAGCGCCGTGGGAATCAGGGCCAGACCGCCGGTGCCGAGCAGGCGCCGGGCGATCGGTGCCGCCACGAACGCCACGAAGGCGAGCGGTCCGACGGCGGCGGTCGCCGTCGCGGCGAGCGCGACAGCGACTACGAGCAGCACGAGCCTGGTGCGTTCGGCACCGACGCCGAGGCTCGTGGCGAGGTCATCGCCGAGTTGCAGTACGCGCAGGCGGCCGCTGAGAACACGAACGACGGGCAGCAGCGCGAGTAGCACGACGGCCACGACCGCGATCTCTTGCCATCCGGCGCCGTTGACGCTGCCGACTAGCCAGAGCAGAGCGCCCTGGGCGTCGTTGAGATCGGCGCGGGACAATAAGTAGCCGAGCAGGCCCTGCACCATGAACGCGACGCCAACGCCGATAAGCACGAAGCGGTAGCCGACCACGCCGCCGCGGCCCGCCAGCAGGTAGATGGCGCAGGCAACGATGCTGGCGCCGGCAAACGCAGCGAGGGAGGTGGCGACGCTTCCGAAACCGAGGATGAGCATGCCGAACACCGCGGCGGCGCTCGCTCCCCCGGTGACCCCGATGATGTCGGGGCTCGCGAGCGGATTGCGCAGCACGGTCTGGAACAGTGCGCCAGAGATCGCGAACGCTACCCCGACCAGCACGGCGAGGGTCAGCCGGGGTAGGCGCAGCGAGAGCACGATGAAGTTCTCGCTCTGGGTGCCCTGACCGGTGAGGGTGCGCAGCAGGTCGGGCACGCCCAGCGAGTACGCGCCGACCGCGAGGCTGAAGGCGGCCACGAGAACGAGGGCACCGAGCAGCGCGAGCACGAGCCGGTGCTCGCGCCTGATCTGCCGGGCGCGCGCGTGGCTGAGGGGCGCGACATCCGTTTTCACCTCGCTGCGGGTGGTCATCACAGACCGGCCAGCTTCACGCGGCGCACAAGGGCGATGAGTACCGGTGCCCCGAGGAACGCGACGACGAGGCCGGCCTGGATCTCCCCCGGCTGGGCGATGATGCGGCCGAGTACGTCCGCCGTGACGAGCAGGGTGGGCCCGAAGAAAGCGGAGAACGCGATGATGAGCCGGTAGTCGGGGCCGGTGATCCAGCGGGCCACGTGCGGCACGGCGAGGCCGACGAACACGATCGGACCGGCCATCGCGGTCGCCGAGCCACACAGCAGCACGATCGCGACGGCGCAGACGATGCGTGCGGTGACCAGGTTCTGGCCGAGACCACGGGCGAGATCGTCGCCGAGGGCGAGGGTATTGAGCATGCGGGCGGCCACGATGGCGAGAATCGTCCCCACCAGGATGAACGGGGCCAGCGGTAGGGCGGCGTCGAGGCCGCGGGCGACGAGAGAGCCGGCCGCCCAGAATCGGTAGCGGTCGAAAGCCTCGGAGTCGGCCAGTAACACGATCGTGATGAGCGAGGTGAACGCTGCCGTCAGCGCGGTTCCGGCGAGGGCGAGCTTCACCGGCGTCGCGCCTTCACGGCCGAGCGATCCGATCAGGTAGACGATCGTTGCCGCCACAGCGGCGCCGGCGAAGGCGAACCAGACGTAGCCGAGCGAGGACGTCACGCCGAACCAGGCGATGCCGGCAACGACGAACAGGGAGGCTCCGGCATTGACGCCGAGTAGGCCGGGGTCGGCGAGCGGGTTGCGGGTGACGCCCTGCATGAGGGCGCCGGCCAGGCCGAGGGCGAGGCCTGCCAGTAGGCCCACGACCGTGCGCGGCACTCGCAGGTCGAGGATGACGGTGTGGTCGGTCAGGGTGCGGTCCGGGTTGAACAGCGCGCTCCACACGGTGACCGGGGAGATCTCGCGGGTGCCGACGAGGAGCGACGCGGCGATACTGAGCCCCAGCAGCACGAGCGCCATGATGAAGCCGATGACGACGCGGCGCGGGTGAACGCGGGCCGGCGCCGGTGCAGCGGGTGCAGGTCGTTCGAGAGTCCGGGTCATTGAGCTTCGGACCGGCCCCGCCGCCAGTAACCCATGAAAGCCACCCGTGAACGGTCGATGCCGGTTTCGCTCACCAGAAAACGTCGAAGCAATTTGATCATGCCGCATTCGCCGGCAAGCCAGGCGTAGAAACCGGTGCCGCTTTCGTCGTTCGGTGATTCCCAGAGCCGGTCGCAGTCCACGTCGACCTCGACGAGCGGCTGCGCGTGTGCGGCGACCGCCAGATTGATCAGCGCGTCGTTGTCGGCGACCCAGTCCCGTACGGCTGCATCCAGGCGTTCTCCGTGCGGCGCTGTATCGCGGGCCAGCCAGGTGATCTCACAACCGGTCGGTAACACGAGGGGTAGGGCATCCGCTTCGACAGGCACCTCGATGAAGGCGCGGGCGCGGCGGCCAGCGGGCAGGCTCTCGAGGATGCTGCAGATAGCAGGGGCGGCGGTTTCATCACCGGCCAGCAGCAGGTCGGTCCCATGGGCCGGGTGCCAGTCGAGGCCGATCGCACGATCCGGGCTGCGTTCGTCGGGGCCGACGATGACTACGTCACTCCCGATGGACGCAGCCTGCAGCCAGCGCGCGGCCGGCCCGGGGGCGCCGTGGCCGGCGTGGGTCACGAAATCCACATCGATTTCGCGCGCTTCGGGGCGCACTGCTCGAATCGTGTAGGTGCGAAGGGGGTTACGTTCGGCGTCGGGCAACGCACGCCAGCGGTCGTACCAGGTGCCGTCGGCGTCGGCGCCGGCGCGTTCATCATCTTCGCCGATATCGGACAGGCCGCAGCCGGGCAGCGGTAACACTATTTTGATGCGCTGATCGAGCCCCGCCGTGCCGAAGGTATCGAACTGCGCCCCGAAAAACGTCACCCGGGTGAAATGATCACTCAGCGCGCGAATGCCGACCACGGTGCCCCGGTAGGGCCGGTAAGCCGGGCGGTCAGTGACCGCCGGGGCGCCCAATCTGCTCCGAATCGGTAAGGTAAGCATTACCTAAGTATGGCATGCCTTGCCTCACAGTGGGCCGCTCTGTCGCCCAGGGACTCAGCATGGCCACCTGTCTCCCCCGATTTCACTGCCCCAGTCTGAGCGTCCCAGTCTGAGCGTCCCAGTGGCGACGCCCCGGTTATCGACGCGCACGACCGTAGACTGAAATCATTGTGAAAAGTTACTGGACGCTCCTGCGCACCCCCGGCGTGTCCCGCCTGATCGGCGCGCAGCTGACGGCCCGTTTTCCGTTCGGCATGCTCTCACTCGCTTTTCTCATTCACATCGAGCAGATCTTTGATTCCTATGGTGCTGCCGGGCTGGTTCTCGGCGCAATGAGCATCGGCCAGGCCATCGCGGGCCCCCTCACCAGTCGTCTGATGGGACAGCTCGGAATGCGCCCGGTGATCATCGCGACCATGTTCATCTGCGCGGTGTCGATCGTCGTTATGGCGTTGGTTCCGCTGTCGGTGCTGAGCCTCATGCTCATCGGATTCGTGGCCGGCCTGTCAACGCCGCCGATTCAGCCGGCCGTGCGCACCATCTATCCCAAAATCGTCAACTCTCGCCAGCTCACCCCGCTGTTCTCACTCGACGCCTCGGCGCAGGAGATCATCTGGGTACTCGGCCCCGTCATCGCGACCTTCGTGGCGCTGCAGGTTTCGACGACCGCGGGCATCCTGCTCGCCGCATTCTTTCTGGTCGCCGGCGGAATCTGGTTCGTCTCCCTGCCGGAGGTGGGGCGGGTGCGCATTCCGCGCAGCCGCCGCAAGCTCGGTGTGGTGCTGAAAAAGCCCGCTGTGCTGCTCAGCACCATCGTCGGGTTCACCCTCGTCGCCGCCTGCGCCGCCGTCGAAGCCGGAGTGGTCGCGGTGTTCGGGCATGGCAGCGCTGACGCTGGCTGGGTGCTGGGCATCTTCGCCGTCGGTTCCCTGATCGGCGGGCTCGCGCTCGGCCACACCCCGATCGGGCCGTGGGCACTGGCCTCCCGCATGCTCATCGTCACGATCGGACTGGCCCTGGCAAGCCTCTGGCTCACCTTCTGGTGGCTGTCCCTGGCCTTGCTCGTGGCCGGGGTCGGCATCGCCCCCGCCTTCGCGGTCTTGTTCGGCATCGTCTCGGCGAGCGTGAAGTTCAGCGACACCGCCGAGGCCTACGGCTGGGTCGGTACCGGCCAGTTGATCGGCGCCGCTATGGGCTCTGCCATTGCCGGGTTCTCGATCGACCAATCCGGACCGGTCTCGGCGATCTATGTCGCCGCGGGCTTCGCCGCCCTCGGCTGCATCATTCCCGCGCTCGGTCGTCGCTGGCACCCCGACCTGCGTGGCCGGGACATCAGCCCCATCCCCGATACCGAGCCCATTCAGGTGCAGGTTTCCTAGCCCCTGTTCTCCTAGCATGAAGGGATGAACTCACTCACCCTCAACGACGGCCACCTGATTCCCCAGCTCGGTCTCGGGGTGTACAAGGTAGCGGATGACCTCGCCGCCGAAACCGTGCAGGTCGCGCTCCACGCCGGGTACCGTCACGTCGACACCGCCGCGCTCTACGAGAACGAGGTCGGCGTCGGGCAGGGACTCATGCGTTCCGGTGTGCCTCGGGAAGACGTGTTCGTGACGACCAAAGTCTGGAATGACCGCCACGGCTACGCCAAAACGTTGAAAGCCTTCGACGAGAGCCTCGCCAAGCTGGGCCTGGACTACGTCGACCTGTACCTGATCCACTGGCCGGCCCCGAAGCAGAACCGCTATGTCGACACCTATCGCGCCCTCGAAGCGATCCGCGCCACGGGCCGGGCCCGCTCGATCGGCGTTTCCAATTTTCACCCGCACCACCTCGACCGGCTCCTGGCCGAGACCGAGGTCGTGCCCGTGCTCAACCAGGTGGAGTTGCACCCGTGGTTGCCGCAAACCGAAGTGCGCGTGTATGACGCGGCCCGCGGCATCCGTACCGAAGCGTGGTCACCGCTGGCCCGCGGGCGCGCGATCGGCAACCCGATCCTCGACGCGATCGGCGCCAGGCACGGCAAATCGGCGGCGCAGATCGTGATCGCCTGGCACCTGTCGCTCGGCAACATTGTCATTCCCAAGTCGGTCACACCAGCGCGCATTCGCGCCAACATTGACGTGTTCGACATTGTGCTCGATCCGCAGGATCTTGCGGCGATTGCGGCACTCGACAGCGGCGAGCGCACCGGTAAGGACCCCGACGACCTCGACTGAGCGGCCGCGGGCCGAGCCCGGAACCGCGGGAGGTGGTCGTAGGCCCAACCGCTTATCGTCATCATCGGGCTCAGATGTTTGACGCTATGCTGGGCGGACCCTGATCGTGAACGTCCTGCGTGCAGTCGCGCCGGTGTCGTCCTCCGAAGCCGGCCCGTCGACAGCCGCGGCGACCCTGACGCATTGGAATGACCGGCTGATCCCGGGCCTCAACCGGGGCCGGTCGGATTCACCAGCGCGGGTGGATCTGCTCCCGCAGGAGCCGGTCGTAGATGTCCTGAACGCCCTCGTTGAAGGCGACGCCCAGCGGCTCAGTTACGCCGGCGGCGGCATTGGCCTGCGCTTGCGCGACCGAACGGGCTCCCGGGATGACGGTGCTCACGCCGTCGATCTGGGCGACCCACGCCAGTGCGGCCTGGGCCGGGGTGAGGCCGACCGGGGCCAGGGCAGTGAACTCGATGGCGGCCTCCAGGCCGACCTCGAAGTCGACGCCGGAGAAGGTCTCGCCGACGTCGAAATGGCTGCCGTCACGGTTGAAGTTTCGATGGTCGCTGTCGGCGAAGACGGTCTCGTGAGAATATTTGCCGGTGAGCAGCCCGCTGGCCAGCGGAACCCGGGCGATGATGCCCACCCCGGCAGCGCGCGCGGCGGGCAGCACCTGCTCGAGCGGCTTGAGCCGAAAAGCGTTCAGGATGATCTGCACCGTGGCGACGCCCGGGCGGCTGATCGCGGCGAGAGCCTGGTCGCAGGTCTCCACGCTCACACCATAGTTCTTGATGACACCCTCGCTGACGAGGGTGTCGAGCGCGTCGTACACCTCGCCGGATTCAACGACCGCGCTCGGCGGGCAATGCAGTTGCACGAGGTCGAGGGTATCCCTGCCGAGGTTGGTGCGCGACCGGTCGGTCCACTCGCGAAAATTGGCGAGCACAAAATTCTCCGGCAGCTGTTCGGCGCGGCGGCCCATTTTGGTGGCGACGGTGATTTCAGCACCTGAAGCGCCGTTCGCGAGAAACTGCCCGATCAAACGCTCGCTGCGGCCGTCACCGTAGACATCCGCTGTGTCGAAGAAGGTGATTCCGGCATCAGCGGATGCCGCCAGCACGGCGGTCGCGTCGGCGTCAGTCACGGCGCCCCAATCGCCCCCGAGCTGCCAGGTGCCGAGACCAATCACAGAAACAGTGCGGCCGGTTCTTCCGAGGATTCGTTTTTGCATGCCCCCAGCTTAGGCACCGGCGCCCCGTTTTGTGACGGCGGCGAAGCTACGGGCGCCACCCGCGCGACCGCAGGCGCTTAGCCGAGATGCCCGCTGCCAGCGCCTCGGCAGAGGTGAACGCTCCGGACTCGAAGCCGGGAGGGAGGGAAGTTGGGATATTCATGGCCTGAGAGTGCCACGGTCGACGACCGGCCCGGCAGTTATCCACAGGGTTGCGGGCAGTCGTATGCGATCTCGCCCTGAAACGTCGCGTGAGCCACGCGAGGCGCCCCCGTTAGCCCGACGAGCACTGCCCGACCCCGGCGAGATGCCACCTTTAACCCCAACAGCACCTCCCGATCCAGGCGAGATGCCACCTTTAACACCATGAAAGCGCGTCAAGCGGCCAAAAGTGGCACCTCACCAAGATCAAGGGGCCAAGGTTGACATCTCACGCCACTATTGGGGCGCAAGAGGGCGCCGCGCTAGCGGCTCCCGATGCGTTCCGCGATCAACGGACCGCCATCCTGCACGGGCTCCCCCGGGTCACCGATGCGCCAGGCTCCCTCGACGGCGGCAAGCGCCCGGGCGAACCGCTCGGGCTCGTCGGCACTGAGTGTGAAGAGCGGCTGACCTGCCACGACGGTGTCACCGGGCTTGGCGTGCAGGTCGATTCCGGCGGCATGCTGCACGGGATCTTGCTTGCGCGCCCGGCCAGCCCCGAGCCGCCAGGCGCCGATGCCGAAGGGCAGTGCCTGCTGTTCGACCAGCACGCCGCTCCTCTCGGCGAGCACGACGTGGGTTTCGCGGGCGACCGGCAACGCGGCATCCGGGTCGCCGCCCTGCGCCCGAATCACCGCGCGCCACTTATCCATAGCCCGACCGTCCGTGAGGGCCGCGCCCACGTCGACGCCGGTGATCCCGGCCAGGGACAGCATCTCCTCTGCCAGGGCGACGGTGAGCTCGACCACGTCGGCCGGGCCGCCGCCAGCGAGCACCTCGACCGACTCGCGCACCTCATTGGCGTTTCCGATGGCGAAACCGAGCGGCACGTTCATGTTGGTCAGCAGAGCGGATGTCGCCACCCCGGCATCTTCGCCGAGCTCGACCATCGTGCGCGCCAGTTCCCGCGACCGCTCGATGTCTTTGAGAAAGGCACCGGAGCCGAACTTCACGTCGAGCACGAGCGCACGGGTGCCCTCGGCGATCTTCTTCGACATGATCGACGACGCGATCAGCGGAATCGACTCGACCGTGCCGGTGATGTCGCGCAGGGCGTAGAGCTTACCGTCGGCCGGAGCCAATCCGCTGCCGGCCGCGCACACCACCCCGCCGAAGTCCTGTAACTGCTTCCGCATCTCGGCGTTGGTGAGATTGGCACGCCAGCCTGGAATGGACTCGAGCTTGTCGAGGGTACCTCCGGTATGGCCAAGGCCACGGCCGGAGAGCTGCGGAACGGCCGCGCCGAACACCGCGACGAGCGGCATCAGCGGCAGGGTGATCTTGTCGCCGACACCGCCGGTGGAGTGCTTGTCGGTGGTCGGCTTGCCGAGGCCGGCAAAACTCATCCGCTCGCCGCTCGCGAGCATGGCCATGGTCAGCGCACGAATCTCGCTTCGGCTCATGCCGTTAAGAAAGATGGCCATGGTCATGGCGGCCATCTGCTCATCACCGACAAAACCACGCGTGTAGGCGTCGATCAGCCAGTTGATCTGCGGCTCGCTGAGTTCGCCGCGATCGCGCTTGGTATGAATGAGGTCGACGGCGTCAAACGCTTCGATGGCGGTCATGGCGTGGACTCCTTGACAACGCGGTAGTCGGCGAGTTGGCGAGGCCCGAACGCATCCGGAAGCACCTCGTCGATGGTCTTGACGCCCGACACCGTTTCGAGCAGCATGCCCGGAGCGGAGTGTTCGTAGAGCAGCTGCCGGCAGCGACCGCACGGCATGAGGATGTTGCCATTGCCATCGACGCAGGTGAACGCGACGAGCTGGCCACCGCCGCTACGGTGGAGCGCCGAGACCAGACCGCACTCGGCGCAGAGGGTGAGGCCGTAGGAGGCATTCTCCACGTTGCATCCGCTGATGATCCGCCCGTCTGTGACGAGCGCGGCAACACCGACCGGAAACTTCGAGTACGGCACGTAGGCCGTCTTCATGGCGGCGAGGGCGACCTCACGCAGGGCGGGCCAGTTGACGGTCACCGTAATCACTTGATGTATGGCTTTCCGTCGGCGGCGGGCGCCCGCGAGCGGCCGACGAACCCGGCGACAGCGAAGATCGTCACGACGTAGGGCAACATGAGCATGAATTCGCTCGGCACCGGCGAGCCGATGATACCCAGCACGTTTTGCAGGTTGGTCGCGAAGCCAAACAGGAGCGCCGCGAGGGTGGCCTTGATCGGATGCCACTGGCCGAAGATCACCGCGGCCAGGGCGATGAAGCCCATCCCGCTGGTCATTTCTTTGTTGAATGCACCGACCGCGCCGAGCGTGAAGTACGCCCCGCCAAATCCGGCGATGACGCCGCCCAGGGTGACGGCGATGAAGCGCGTGCGGTTGACATTGATGCCGACCGTGTCGGCAGCCTGCGGATGCTCACCCACGGCCCGCACGCGCAGGCCCCACTTGGTGCGAAACAGACCGAAATACACCAGGGCAATCGCGACGTACATGACGTAAACGATGATGGTCTGGCGAAACAGCACCGGACCGATGATGGGGATCTCGCTGAGGAACGGAACGTTGAGCCGGGCAAAGACATTCGGAGAGTTGAGGTTGGCGCTCGGCGCGAGCACCTGCGAATAGAGAAAACTGGTCAGGCCGATCACGAGCACGTTGAGCACGACACCGACGATGACCTGATCGACGAGGTATTTGAGAGCGAAGGCGGCCAGCACCATCGACACGAGAGCACCGGCGACCATGGCCGCGAGCAGGCCGAGGTAGGAGTTGCCCGTGGCGGAGGCCACAACGGCCGAGCTGAAAGCTCCGGCCAGCAGCTGCCCCTCAATGGCCACGTTGACGACGCCGGCACGTTCTGAGAGCACCCCGCCGAGGGCGCCAAAGATGAGCGGTGCGCTCAGGGTAACCGTTCCGATCAGCAGTCCGGGCACCGGAATCGTGGAGCCGGACGCCGCCCAAGCCAGAAATCCGACCAGGAACAGCAGCGCGAACGGGATGGTCAACACGATCGGAATCTTGGCATGACGGTAGACCAGCCAGGCCGACGCCGCGGCCATGAGCACGAGGACGACGGCGACGAACATTCCGGTAGCGAAGGTCGGCAGGGCAACCTCGGGGAGTTGAATCAGGTCGCGTCCTTCGGACAGGCGGAAGGTGCTGAGTTCACCGCGCTGGCCGCGCCCGAGTACGACGAACAGAATCAGCGACAGCACGGCAAAACTGCCGAAGGTGATCGGAATCTTCCAACTGCGAATCTGCGCCGTTGGCTTCACGATCGGGGCCGAAGCCGGAGCGGAGCTCTGTGTGAGAGTGCTCATTTCGCCACCACCTCGTTGGTCTGGCGCGTCTTGACAGCGCGAATTGTCGGTTTCCTGGAAGTGCCGGGTGTGGGCAGGTGGAACATGGCGCGCACCAGCGGCGGGGCCGCGATGAACAGCACGATGAGAGCCTGCACGACCACGACGATATCGATCGGCACACCCTCAGCAGCCTGCATGGCGAACCCACCGGCTTTGAATGCACCGAAGAGGATGCCGGCGGCGAAGATGCCCCAGGGTTTTGAACGACCGAGCAGGGCGACGGTGATGGCGTCGAAGCCGATACCAGCGTCGATGCCGGACCCGAACCCGGTGGTCACCGTGCCGAGCACCTGATTGATGCCGGCCAGGCCCACGAGCGCGCCCGAGATGGCCATCGCATACAGGTAGACGTTCTTCACGTTGATGCCGGCCACCCGAGCCGCGCTCGGGTTTTGCCCGACGGCGCGAAACTGAAACCCGAGGTTGGAGCGACTCAGCAACCACCAGACGAAAATCGTGGCCGCGACGACCGTGAGAAAACCGGCGTGCAGGTTGTACCTCGGCCCGAACAGGTCAGGAAACACCGCGGTGGCCGCCATGGCCGGGGTCTTCGGGTTGTTGCTCCCTGGAGCCTGCAGGGCACCCGGGGTACGCAGCAGGAACTGAATGAGATAGAGGGCCACAAAGTTGAGCATGATCGTGACGATCACCTCGTGGGCTCCGGTACGCGCCTTGAGCAGGCCCACGATTCCGCCCCAGATGGCGCCGCCGAGCAGTCCGGCCAGAATGGCAACGATCAAATGGATGCCAGCGGGCAGCTCCACCGCGAAGGCAACCCACCCGGCGGCCCCGGCAGCGATGAGCATCTGCCCGCGGCCGCCGATATTGAACATGCCGACCCGGAAAGCGAGTCCGACACCGAGACCGGCCGCGATCAGCGGGGTAGCGAAGGTGAGAGTCTCGGTCATTGGGCGAATCGCGGTGAGAAAGTTCGTGGCGCGGAAGTTGTAAATCGAACCTTGGAACAGGGCGGAGTACGCCCCCGCGACAGCGTCCCAGACGGCTCGAAGCAGGTCGGTCGGACGCGAGAAGAAGTATCCGGCGGTCTCCTGTACGCGTTCGTTGGTGAACGCAATCAGTATGGCACCGACCACAAGCGCGAAGAGAACAGCGAGGACGGAGATCATGGCGCTGCCGCCGGTGATGTCACGCAGGGTCTGGGTCCAGCGCTCGGAACCGTCCTTCCTGCTGTCACGGCCCGCCGGTGCAGTCGTCGTCGTGGCGCTCATAGTCCGGACTCCGTTGCCGGGGCGTGTTCGCCCGCCATCATGAGGCCGAGCGTGGCGCGGGGGGTGTTGCCGGGCACGATTCCCACGATTTCTCCTCGATACATCACCGCGATGCGGTCTGCGAGAGCGACGACCTCGTCGAGCTCGGTGGATACAACGATCACCGGAATGCCTGAGTCCCGGGTTTCAATGATGCGCGTGTGCACGAATTCGATCGACCCGACATCGAGGCCGCGCGTCGGCTGCGCCGCCACGAACAATCGCAGTTCTCGGCTCAGTTCCCGCGCGAGCACGACCTTCTGTTGGTTGCCGCCGGACAGCCGGCCGGCTTCCATCTCACTGCCCTGCGACCGAATATCGAATTCCGCAATCTTTTCCGCGGCGAATTTAGCCCGAAATCCCAGCTGCAGATTGCCGGCCTTCACGAACGGCGCCCCGGAACTGCGATCGAGCATGAGGTTCTCAGCGATGCTGAAGTCGGCGATCAGGCCGTCCTCGGTGCGGTCTTCGGGCACGAACCCGACTCCAGAATCAAGAATGTGCCGCACGCTGTAGCCGCGCAACGGTTTTCCGTCGAGTTCGATTGATCCGGTCACGTGATGCTGCAGGCCGAGCAGGGCTTCGGTCAGCTCGGTTTGACCGTTGCCCTGCACGCCGGCGATGGCGAGCACCTCGCCGGCCTGCACGTCGAAGCTCACATTGTTCACGACGCTCTGGTTGCGAGAGTCGATCACCGAGAGGTTCTTCACCGTCAGGGCGGGTCCGCGCAGTTCGGGAGCGTTCTTGTGCACCGTCAGCTCGACGGCGCGGCCGACCATGAGCGAGGCCAGCTCCGCGTTCGTCGCGGTTGGCGACGCGTCACCGACGACGGTTCCCAAGCGGATGACGGTGATGCGGTCGGCGACGGCGCGCACCTCCCGCAGTTTGTGCGTGATGAACACGATCGAGGTGCCGGACTCGGCGAGCTGTCGCATGATGATCATGAGCTCGTCGGTTTCTTGCGGAGTGAGCACGGCGGTCGGTTCGTCGAACACCAGCACCTTCGCATCCTGAGACAGCGCCTTGATAATCTCCACTCGCTGCTGCACGCCGACCGGAAGTTCTTCGATCAGGGCGTCGGGGTCGATGTCGAAGCCGAAACGGTCGGAGATCTCGCGCACTTTGGCCCGGGCCGCGCTCAGGTCGAGGCGGCCGCCGAAGGTGGTTTGCTCGTGGCCAAGCACGACATTCTCGGCGACAGTGAACACCGGAACGAGCATGAAGTGTTGGTGCACCATGCCGATTCCCGCGTTCATAGCGTCGCCAGGGCCAGCAAACTTCTGCACCACGTCGTCCAGCAGAATATCGCCTTCTTCGGCGATATACAGGCCGTACAAAACGTTCATCAGGGTGGACTTGCCAGCGCCATTCTCACCCAAAAGGGCATGAATTTCACCCGACTCGACGGTGAGGGAGATGTTGTTGTTGGCGACCAGCGCACCAAAGCGCTTGGTGATGCCGCGAAGTTCGAGCTTCATTCATCCTGAATTCTTGGGTCGAGCACGGCGAAACTGTACGTGGGAAATGAAATAGGGAGGCCGACAATCAGGCCTCCCCAGTTCAACGAGCCTATTACTGCTTGGGCGAAGCGGGCGATTCGACCGTGATCGAACCGTCGATGATGCCGGCCTTGATGGCGTCGATGTCCTCGATCACCGTCGCGGGAACCTTGGACTCGAAGTCGTGGAACGGTGCGATGCCAACGCCTTCATTGTCGAGGGTTCCGAGATAGGCGGTCGCGTCGAACGTACCGGATCCGGAGGCGGCTACCACGGTGGACACGGCGAGCTTGATATCCTTGAGGATGCTGGTGAGGAACAGGCTGGAATTGGCCGGGTTGGTTTCGAACAGGTCGGCGTCTACACCGACCATCGCGATGTCCTTGCCCGAGCTCTTGATCGCTTCGATCGCGCTCAGGAAGATCGGTCCGCCAACGGGCAGGAGCACGTCGGCATTCTGGTCGATCAGGGCCTGTGCCTTGGCGAAGGAATCAACGCCGGCAGCGAAACCACCGGTGAAGGAGCCGGTCTGCGAGGCGACGTCCCAGCCGATGGTCTTAACGGCGGTGTCGTTCTTCTCGTTGTAGTACACAACGCCGTCGGCGAAGCCGTCCATGAAGATGGTGACCGGCGCAATCTGCCGTCCGCCATAGGTGCCGACAACGCCCGTCTCGCTGTAACCGGCAGCGGCGTAACCGGCCATGAAGCCGGCCGGTGCGGTGTCAAAGAGCAGCGGCTTGATGTTCGGGGCGTCGACCTTGTGGTCATCGTCGAGGTCGGCAGCGTTATCGATGAGGGCGTAATTCACTTCGGGGTTCGCGAGGGCCGACTCAACGGTCGCGGCGGCGAGGTCGAACCCTACGGTGATGATGAGGCTGCAGCCCTGGTCAACGAGGTTTTGCACGTTCGACTGGTAGTCGGTCTCAGCGGCGGATTCAACCGTGATCGGCGTCACGCCGAGTTCACCGGCGGCCTCATTGAGGCCCTCGAAGCCGAGCTGGTTGAAGGACTGATCGTCGAATCCACCGGCGTCAGACACCATGCAGGGCAGAAAGTCGCTGGCTGCGGCGGAGTTGGTGTCGTCGGTGGCAGCCGGCGCCTGAGCACAGGCGGCCAACATCGCCGCGGTACCGAACATTGCGAGACCGGCAAT
Organism: Cryobacterium sp. Y57; assembly: GCF_002929505.1. GTDB lineage: Bacteria > Actinomycetota > Actinomycetes > Actinomycetales > Microbacteriaceae > Cryobacterium. Next base: position 68,964 of record NZ_PJJL01000066.1, on the reverse strand, counting down.
TACGGTCTTACGGGTCGAAATTGTCAAGAGGACCTCCAGGATGCAGCCCAGCGAGATCGCATGGACGTAGACCACGTTACCCAAAGAGACGCTGCGCGGATGAGCAATGTGGGTGCGCGAGCGAGTCGTTACCAAGCCGCGACATTGCCGAAGAAGTTCTGCCCCTATTGGGGTGTACTGGGGCCCTCTACGGAGATAATCCCGGCTATGATCGCAGCTCTGATCTGGTCGAGCTCGGCACTCAGTTCGGGGGTGACCAGCGAGGCTAGGTCGTGGAAGTCGGCGATCTCGACGCCGCCGTTCTTCAACGTACCCACGAAAGCCGTGTTGTCGAAGGTGCCGTCAAGGTCGGACCCGATAGTTTCCACTACCGCAGCCGAGGTGTTCTTCAGCACACTCGTGAGTACGACGGACTGAAACTGCTCCGGCAGGGTCACGTAGCCGTCGTTGTCTACCCAGATGATCGACACGCCCGGATTCTCGATGGCGGCGGCGGCGGCACCCTGACCAACCTGGCCGGCCACCGGCAAGATAATGTCAGCGCCCTGGTCGATGAACGCCTGCGCAAGAGCCTTACCCTTGTTGACGTCTTCGAAATCGCCGGTGAACCTGCCGTCCTGGGTGTCCTTGTTCCAGCCGAGCACCTGCACGGCAGCTGTGTGTTTGTCGTTGTACATGGCGACGCCGTCGACGAAACCGTCCATGAACAGGGTGACCGGCGGCTGATTGCCGCCACCGAAGGTGGCCACTATGCCGGTTTTGCTCACGCCGGCCGCAAGGTAGCCGGCCAGAAAGGATGCCTGCGCGGTGTCGAAGACGATCGGTTTCACGTTGGACGCATCGACGACCTCGTCGACGAGCGCGAAGTGTATGTCGGGGTTGGCCGTCGCCTCGGCGAGCGTGGCCTCGGCGAGTTCAAAACCGACGGTGAGAACGAACTGGCATCCGGTCGAAACGGCCTGACTCACGTTGGGTGCCAGATCGGCCTCCGACGTCGACACGATCGCCTGAGTATCGATGTTGTACTTCGTCGCCGCTTCCTGCAGCCCTTCCCAGCTGGACTGGTTGAAGGACCGGTCGTCGAGACCGCCCGAGTTCGTGACCATGCGGGCGCAGTAGTCGGGCGCTGTTGCATCCGTTGTCGCGGTCGGTGTCGGCGCCTGCGCGCACCCGGCCAGCAGCAGAGCGGATGCCGCAAGGGCAGAAACAGCAATCAAGTGACGCATAAAGACACTCCCTTAAGCATGATCTGGAATTCTAGTCAGTGCGAGCCGAACACCGGTACAGGTTTAGAGCACATCGCTCGAACCCGAGAGCTTCAACGCGTCGACGACCGCCTTGACCTTCTGGGCGTTCGCACTCGTGGTGACCAGCAACGCGTCGGGCGTGTCGATCACGACAATATCTTCGACACCGATCAGCGCGATCATGCGGCCGGTGTTGCTGACCACGATGCCGCTCGACGAGTCGGCGAGCACCCGGGCACCGTCGCCGAGGATGGCGAGGTTGGACTTGCTGCCTCCTGAATGCAGCTTGGCGATCGACGCGAAGTCGCCGACGTCGTCCCAGTCGAACTGGCCGGGAATCACCACGAGCTTGCCGGCCGCCGCGGCCGGTTCAGCGACCGAATAGTCAATGGCGATCTTCTTCAGGCGCGGCCAGACCTGATCGACCATGGCGCCGCGGGCCGGGGTGTCCCATGCCTCGGCGAGCCTCATGAGCCCGGCGTGCAACTCGGGCTCAGTCGACGCGATCTCGTCCAGCAAGCGGTCGGCGCGGGCGATGAAGATCCCCGCGTTCCACAGGTAATTGCCATCGGCGAGGTACCGTTCAGCAACCTCGGGGCTCGGCTTCTCCACGAAGGAGTCGACGGCCAGTGCGGTCGGGGCGCCATCGACCGCCAGCGCGGCGGCGCTCTTGATGTAGCCGAAGCCGATCGCGGCTTCGGTCGGCCGGATGCCGATCGTGACGATATAGCCGGCATCCGCCGCAGCCACCGCCTCGGTCACGGCCGAGCGGAACAGGGCGTCGCCCTTGATGACCTGGTCCGCCGGGAACGATCCGATGATCACTCCGGGTTCGCGCAGCTGCAAGATTGCCGCCGCGAGGCCGATCGCGGCGGTCGAGTCGCGCGGTTCGCTCTCGAGAACGACGTTCGGGTCGGTCAGTTCGGGCAACTGCTGTTCAACGGCAGCACGATGCGCCCGTCCGGTGACGACCATGATGCGCTGCTCGCTCGAGAGCGGAACCAGACGATCCCAGGTGTCGCGCAGCAGCGTCTGGCCCGAGCCGGTGAGGTCGTGCAGAAATTTGGGGGCGTCCGCTCGCGACAGCGGCCACAGTCGGGACCCGATGCCGCCGGCGGGAATCACACTGTACAGGCGGTCGATGGGCTCAGAGGACGTAATCATGGGCCCAGACTATCCGGCGCCCGCACTACGACGGCGCGAGACCACTGTTCACGCGCCCGTTACTCGGCGGCAATGCTCGTTGTTTACCCTCAAATCATGCGGATTGCAGTAATCAGCGAAAGTTTTCTCCCCACCGTGAGCGGCGTGACCACGAGCGTCTGCCAGGTGCTCGAGCACCTGGCTGCCGCCGGTCATGAGGCCATGGTCATCGCCCCCCACGGCGCCCCCGTCGAGTACTCCGGTTTTCCAGTGCACACCGTTTCGGCGGTCAACTACCGTGAATTTCCGGTCGGCATGCCGAGCCCGCAGGTGCAGAAGTTGCTCGCTGACTTTCGGCCCGATGTCCTGCACGCAGCCTCGCCGTTTCTGCTCGGCGCCCAAGGCATCAGCGCCGCCAACCGGCTCGACATTCCCTCGGTTGCAATCTTTCAGACGGATGTCGCCGGCTACGCGCACCGAAACCACCTCGGTCCCGCCACGGCCCTGGCCTGGCGGTTCGTGAAGTGGGTGCACGAGGGCGCCACCCGCACTCTCGTTCCGTCATCGTCGTCGATGGCTGCCCTGCTGCGCCTCGGCGTTCCCCGTCTGGCGATGTGGACTCGCGGCGTCGATCTCGCCGGGTTCCACCCGAATCTGAAGAATGACCCGGCGGTCGCCGCCCTGCGGGAACGAATTGCGCCGCAGCACGAAGCACCGACGGGCTCTGGCGCTGAACGTGACGTGATTGTCGGGTATGTCGGCCGCATGGCCCCGGAGAAGCAGGTGGAGCGACTGCGTGCGCTGCGCGGGGTCCCGGGCATCCGTCTAGCTCTCGTCGGAGACGGGCCGAGCGTCCCGTCCATTCGGCGCGCTCTCTCGGGCATGCCCGTCACCTGGCTCGGACGCCTGTCGGGCCGCGAACTTGCCGTTGCCTACGCGAGCTTTGACCTGTTCGTGCACGCGGGTACCGAGGAAACCTTTGGTCAGACGCTGCAAGAGGCGCACGCCGCCGGCCTGCCCGTGGTGGCCCCGCACGCTGGTGGACCGATCGACCTCGTGACCCACGGCGTGAACGGCTACCTGTTTCGGCCGGACGACGACTCCGACCTGCGGCACTGGGTGTGCCAGCTCGCACGTGACCCGATGTTGCGGGCACGCATGGGCGAAGCTGGGCGTCGCGCAGTGCTGGGGCGCTCCTGGCCGACGGTCTGCGCCGAACTGGTCGAGTACTACGAGCAAGCCGTCGACGAGCGTCTGGCCGTGCGCGCCGGCACGCACGTCCCGCCCTCGCTGCAACGTTAGGGCAACCTAACTGACACGAGCGGGCGGCGCGCTTGTAGAATAATCACATGTGCTTATAGCGCATTCTCGGTCTCATTAGAGAGCCATTATTCAGCCAGGGAGGGTTGTTCATGCCACAGACGGCAGGAACCCTAGATTCTCAGCAGAAGACGACGTCACGTCGCCCCGCCGGCACCCTGTATCGGGGTAACACGGGGATGTGGTCGTGGGTATTGCACCGCATCACGGGCGTCGCGATTTTCTTCTTTCTGCTTGTTCATATTCTCGACACGGCGCTCGTGCGGGTCAGTCCCGAAGCGTACAACGCTGTTATCGCGCAATACCAGACGCCGATCATGGGTCTCGGTGAGGTCGCACTTGTCGGAGCCATCGTGTTCCACGCGTTCAACGGATTGCGGATCATTCTGATCGACTTCTGGAACGCCAAGTACCAGCGGGTACTGTTCTACGTCGTCATCGGCCTGTGGGTCGTCACCATGCTGGGCTTCGTACCGCGCCACCTCATCAACGTGTTCAGCCACTAGGGGGCGACATTATGACTTCAACAATCGAAGCTCCCCGCAGCCCGTACACCCGCTCCACCAAGAAGAGCGGTGTCAACTGGGAAAAGTGGGGCTGGATCTACATGCGTGTCTCCGGCGTCGTGCTGGTCGTGCTCATCTTCGGCCACCTGTTCGTCAACCTCATGATCGGCGAGGGCGTCAGCGCCCTGAACTTCGCGTTCGTCGCCGGTAAGCTAACCAACCCGTTCTGGATGGTCTGGGACGTCATCATGCTCTGGCTTGCCCTGATTCACGGCGGCAACGGTATGCGCACCCTGGTCAATGACTACGCGACCTCGCGAATCAGCCGCGGCATCCTCAAGGTTGCCATTCTGGTCAGTGTTGTCTCGCTGATCGTGCTCGGCACCCTTGTGGTGTTCACCTTCGATCCCTGCCCCGCCGGTGCGCCCGCCGACCTCGTCGCCTCGTTCTGTAAGTCCCTCTAGGAGCTGCACACACACATATGACTTCTTCCACTTCACCCGCCGTTCCCAATCCGGCTCCGGAGTCCACCGTCGTAGACGGCGTGCACTACCACCAGCACGACATCGTCATTGTGGGAGCGGGTGGGGCTGGTATGCGTGCCGCCATCGAAGCCGGCCCCCACGCCAGCACAGCGGTCATCTCCAAGCTCTACCCGACGCGTTCGCACACCGGTGCGGCTCAGGGCGGCATGGCTGCCGCCCTGGCCAACGTCGAGGAAGACAACTGGGAGTGGCACACCTTCGACACGATCAAGGGCGGTGACTACCTGGTCGACCAGGACGCCGCCGAGATTCTGGCCAAGGAAGCCATCGACGCGGTCATCGACCTTGAGAACATGGGCCTGCCGTTCAACCGCACGCCGGAGGGCAAGATCGACCAGCGTCGTTTCGGCGGCCACACCCGCGACCACGGCAAGAGCCCGGTTCGCCGGTCCTGCTATGCCGCCGACCGCACCGGCCACATGATTCTGCAGACGCTGTATCAGAACTGCGTCAAGCGCGGCATCAACTTCTTCAACGAGTACTACGTGCTGGACCTCGTCATGACCAACGTCGATGGCGTCGACCAGCCATCGGCCGTGGTCGCCCTCGACCTGTCGAGCGGCGAGTTGCACGTCTTCCAGGGCAAGGCGTTCATCTTCGCCACCGGCGGTTTCGGCAAGATCTACAAGACCACCTCGAACGCGCACACCCTCACCGGTGACGGCGTCGGTATCGTCTGGCGCAAGGGTCTCCCACTCGAGGACATGGAGTTCTTCCAGTTCCACCCGACCGGCCTGGCCGGGCTCGGCATCCTCTTGACCGAGGGAGCCCGCGGTGAAGGCGCCATTTTGCGCAACGCCTCCGGTGAACGCTTCATGGAACGCTACGCGCCGACCATCAAGGACCTCGCCCCGCGTGACATCGTCTCGCGCTGCATGCTCAAGGAGGTCGCTGAGGGTCGCGGCGCCGGACCGGAAAAGGACTACCTATACCTCGACTGCACGCACCTCGGCAAGGAACTGCTCGAGACCAAGCTGCCCGACATCACCGAGTTCGCCCGCACCTACCTCGGCGTTGACCCGGTCACCGAACCGGTGCCGGTCATGCCGACCGCGCACTACGCGATGGGCGGAATCCCCACCAACGTGAAGGCCGAGGTCTGGCGCAACAACGGAGAGGTCGTTCCCGGCCTGTACGCCGCCGGTGAATGCGCCTGCGTTTCGGTGCACGGCTCCAACCGCCTCGGCACCAACTCGCTGCTGGACATCAACGTGTTCGGCAAGCGCGCCGGCAACAACGCGGTCGAGTACGTCAAGACGGCCTCGTTCACGCCCCTGCCGGAAGACCCGGCCAAGGAGGTGCGCGAACTGCTGGAGGGCATCCGCTCATCGACGGGAACCGAACGCATTGCTGTGCTGCGCAAGATTCTGCAGGAAGAGATGGATAAGAAGGCCCAGGTGTTCCGCACCGACGAGTCCCTCGCTGAGGTCACCGAGACCATTCACCTGCTGCGTGAGCGGTACAAGAACATCGGTGTGCAGGACAAGGGCCGACGCTTCAATACCGACCTGCTCGAGGCGGTCGAACTGGGTTTTTTGCTCGACCTCGCTGAGGTTGTCGTCTACTCCGCCCGCAACCGCAAGGAAAGCCGCGGCGGACACCAGCGTGAGGATTACCTCGTGCGCGACGACGAGAACTACCTCAAGCACACCATGGCCTACCTCAAGGGTGACGCCATGAGCGCGGATGCCGCCGACCACATCAAACTCGACTGGAAACCGGTTGTCATCACCCGTTACCAGCCGATGGAGAGGAAGTACTAGTGAGTTCCGCCACGATTGATCAGAAGCCCGCCGTTCCCGAGGAGATCAAATCCTTCACGGTGACGCTTATTATTCGTCGGTTCAACCCGGAGGTCGACGACGAGCCGCACTGGCAGGATTTCGATGTGCAGCTATACCCGACCGACCGCGTGCTCGACGCCCTGCATAAGATCAAATGGGAGCAGGACGGTTCACTGACCTTCCGTCGCTCGTGCGCACACGGCATCTGCGGCTCCGATGCCATGCGCATCAACGGCCGCAACCGTCTGGCCTGCAAGACGCTGATGAAAGACCTCGACATCACCAAGCCCATCTACGTGGAAGCTATCAAAGGCCTGCCGCTGGAGAAGGACCTCATCGTTGACATGGAGCCGTTCTTCGACTCCTTCCGGGCCGTGCAGCCGTTCCTGATGAACAGCGTCACGCCGGTCAAGGGCAAGGAACGCATCCAGACGGTCGCCCAGCGCGCGCGCTTCGACGACACCACGAAGTGCATTCTGTGCGCAGCGTGCACGTCGAGCTGCCCGGTCTTCTGGACCGACGGCCAGTACTTCGGCCCGGCCGCGATCGTGAACGCGCACCGCTTCATCTTCGACTCCCGCGATGAGAATGCGGCCGTGCGCCTCGACATTCTCAACGACAAGGAGGGCGTGTGGCGTTGCCGCACGACCTTCAACTGCACGGATGCCTGCCCCCGCGGCATCCAGGTGACCCAGGCCATCTCCGAGGTCAAGCAGGCCATTATGCGCGGCAAGGCGTAACTGTTCGATTGTGTGAAGAGTCACCCCTGTCAATTCGACGGGGGTGATTCTGCGTCCAGGCTTGCCGACGTCCCTCCACACGCCCCGTTAAGCTAACTCCGTGAAAGAGTTTCTGGCGCGCATCCAAGCGTGGCGTCCGGTGCGGGTATTCGCCCACTTCACCAACGTGGGTGGCGGCATCCTCGCCGGCGGGATGTCGTACCAAGCCATCTTCGCCATCTTCGCGGCAGTCTGGGTGGGGTTCTCCATCGCCGGCCTGTTTCTCACCGCGAACCAGGGACTGCTGAACGCCCTGTACGCGATCATCAACCAGTCGGTTCCGGGCCTGATCGGCACCGACGCCATCATCGATCCGAAGGTACTCGCCACCGCTGGCATTCTCACCTGGACCGGCGCCATCGCCCTGGCGGGATTGCTCCTGACCGCCCTCGGCTGGCTCTCGACCACCGCACAGGCGGTGCGCACCGTCTTCGGGATGCCACCGCAGATCACGTTCTTCATCTGGGTCAAGCTGCGCGAGCTCGGCCTGGGGCTGATCTTCGGGCTCGCCCTGGTCGTGTCGGCGCTCGTCTCCGTCGCGAGCACCGCGCTGCTCGGCGCCCTGTTTCGGCTCTTTCAGATTGCGCAGGATTCGTTCTTCTACGAGGCGTCTGCTCGCGGCATCGGCCTGGCCGTCGTGCTCGTCATCGACACGCTCACCCTCGCCGGCCTGTTCCGGGTGCTGTCGCGGGTGCGTATTCCGGTGCCACGGCTGTTCGCCGGGGCACTGCTCGGCGGTGTCGCGCTCGGACTCCTGAAAATTCTCGGTGGAGTGCTCCTCGGTGGCGCCAGCCGCAACCCGCTGCTGGCGACCTTCGCCGTGATCATCGGTCTGTTGGTCTGGTTCAACCTCGTGAGTTCCGTCACGCTCATCGCCGCCTCGTGGATCGCGGTCGGCATGGCCGACGCGGGCATTCCGCCGCACACGCTGAGTGCCGATGAGGCCGCAGACCGGCAGGAGAAACGGATGCACGACGCCCTCCGGTTGACCGCGCAGGCCGAGCTCACGGCAGCCAAGGCCGACCTCGATGCGTCGCCGTGGTACGCCCGGTGGGCCGCCGGCCGCCGGCTGAAGGCGGCAAACGCGCGGGTGGCGGACTACGCCCTGGCCGATTCGGCAGATGCGCCCTAACTAGACTTGACCCATGTCTTCTGCCAAACCGCTCCGCATTGCCAGCATCAACACAAACGGGGTACGAGCCGCGTACCGCAAGGGAATGGGCGACTGGCTGAACCAGCGCGACGTGGACATTCTGGCCATCCAGGAGGTGCGCGCCTCGACCGAAGACCTCGAGGGGTTGCTCGGGCCGGACTGGAATATTCTGCACGACGCCGCCACCGCCAAGGGCCGGGCCGGTGTCGCCCTCGCCAGCCGGGCGGGCGCATCCATTCACCGGGTTGCCCTCGGCGCCGAAGAGTTCGACAGCGCCGGCCGCTGGCTCGAAGCCGACTACGAGGTCGACGGCCAGATGATCACCGTCGTGAGCACCTACGTGCACTCCGGCGAGACCGACACCCCGAAGCAGATCGAGAAGTACAAGTTTCTCGACGCCATGTTAGCCCGGCTGCCCGAGCTGACCGAGCACAGCCCGCTCGCGCTCGTGCTGGGTGACCTCAACGTGGGCCATCGCACCCTCGACATCAAGAACTGGCGCGGCAACAAGAAGCACGCGGGTTTTCTCCCGGAGGAGCGGGAATATTTCGACCGTATCCTCGGCGGCGAAAGCGAGCCGGAGTACAACGCGGGGGCGGGACTCGGCTGGGTAGACGTCGGCCGTAAGTGGGCCGGCGAGGTTGCAGGACCGTACACCTGGTGGTCGCAGCGCGGGCAGGCTTTCGACACCGATACCGGGTGGCGCCTGGATTACCATCTGGCCAGCCCCAAGCTGGCGGCATCCGTTCTGAATTATGCGGTCGACCGGGCCGCCGCCTACGACCAGCGCTGGAGCGACCACTCCCCCGTCGTGGTCGACTATGACCTCGCGAAGGAAGCACACTCATGACCAAACCCCGCCTGTATTCGGGCATGCAGCCCTCCGCCGAGTCCCTGCAGATCGGCAACTACATCGGCGCGCTTTTGAACTGGAAGTCGCTGCAGCAGACGCACGACGCGTTCTTCTCCATCGTCGACCTGCACGCCATCACGGTCGCCCAGGAGCCCGCCAAGCTACGCGAGAACACGCGTCGCACAGCGGCGCAGTATATTGCGGCCGGGATCGACCCGTCGGCGTCAACGCTGTACGTGCAGTCGCACGTCGCCGCGCACGCCCAGCTGGCCTGGGTGCTCAACACCATCACCGGCTTCGGTGAGGCGAGTCGCATGACGCAGTTCAAGGACAAGTCCGTGCGACACGGCGCCGACGCGACATCCGTTGGCCTGTTCGCCTACCCGACACTGATGGCGGCGGACATTCTGCTGTACCAAACCGAGGTGGTGCCGGTCGGGGAAGACCAGCGCCAGCACGTGGAACTCACCCGCGACCTCGCCCTGCGCTTCAACTCACGCTTCGGCGACACCTTCACGATTCCCGAAGTGGCGATCGTGAAGGAGACCGCGAAGATCTACGACCTGCAGAATCCCACGTCGAAAATGTCGAAGTCGGCCGAGTCGCAGGCCGGAATCATCTGGCTGCTCGATGAGCCCGGCGTCACTCGAAAGAAGATCATGCGGGCCGTGACGGATGCCGACGGCGGCGTAATCTTCGACCGCGAGAACAAGCCGGGTGTGGCCAACCTGCTCACGATCTACTCCGTGCTCGCCGGCCAATCGATCGAGTCGATCGAAAACGAATTTGCTGGCCGCGGGTACGGCGACCTGAAAAAGGGACTCGTCGAGGTGGTTCTGGGTACCTTCGATCCGATTCGCCAGCGCGTGGCCGAACTGCTGGATGACCCGGCCGAGCTCGACCGGGTTCTCGCGTCCAACGCGGCCCGGGCCTCGGATGTTGCCAATGAGACCCTGGCCACCGCCTACGACCGCGTTGGCTTTCTCCCCCCTCGCTGATGCAGCCGTTCTCGCTCTCCTCCCGGCTGGTACTGCTTGATGCGCCTGTCGCCGGAGACACCGATCGGGTCTTCGAATACTGCCAGGACCCGCTTTTTGAGCGTTACCTGACCGTTCCCTGGCCCTATCGTCTGGAGCACGCCGAAGGATTCCTCGCTGAGTATGTCCCCTCCGGATGGATGTCCGATCGGGAATATACCTGGGCGGTGCGAGACCCGGCCGCGCCGGAACTGCGAGGCGTGATTTGCCTGCGCTTGAGCGGGGAATCCGTCGCGGCGGACGCATCCGTTCACCGGGTGGGCTCCATCGGCTTCTGGCTCGGCGCCCCGTACCGCGGCTCCGGGCTCATACCCGAAGCGCAGCGGCTCGTCGCCGATTGGGCATTCGCGGGGGGAATCATCGACGTGCTGAACTGGGAATGCCTGGTCGGAAACGTCGCGTCGGCCCGAGCGGCATGGAAGTCGGGATTTCGATATTCCCGCACGGGGCCATCCGTTACCGCCTACCGGGACGGATCCTTTCCCGACTCCTGGCACGGCCACCTCGCAGCCGGCGATGACCGCAGCCAGCAGCCCGGCTGGCCAGCAGCGGCCCTCGCCCGATGACCGTGCCGCGCGTCGTACTGTTCGACCTCGACGACACCCTGTTTGTTCGCTCACCGGGACGCGGTCGCTGCCGGTATTCTGCTACACCTCGACCGGATCGGCGGTGCCTTTGCAGCCGCCGACCGCGCAGCAGCGACGGTGCTGTGGAGTGCGCTCGAGGAAGAGCACTATCACTCCTACCTCGCGGGCACTCTCACCTTTGCCGGCCAGCGCCGCGCCCGCGCCCAGGATTTCGCGTCGTCGTTCAACATCGTGCTGACCGACGCCGAAGCAGATGAGTGGTTTGACGAATATTTCGAAAGCTACCGGTCCCGGTGGCGGCTGCACGACGATGCGCTCCCCTGCTTCGATGCGCTGGCCGAGGTGATTCCCGCAGTGCGCTTTGGCCTCATCACGAATGGCGACCCGGTTTTTCAGGGCGAGAAGATTCGCCGCGTCAGCCTGGCTGACCGGTTCGAGCATGTCATCGCCTCGGGCGCGCTCGGCTTTGCCAAGCCCGACACGCGCATCTTCGAGCACGCCTGCGCGCTGTTCGACGTGCCCGTCGAAGAGGCCGTTTACGTGGGAGATCGGCTGCGCACGGATGCTGTGGGCGCTTCCGCTGCGGGGCTGACGGGAGTCTGGCTCGCCCGCGCCGGTGCCGGCGCATCCGCAGTCGCCGTTGCCGTTGCCGTTGCCGACACCGACGATGCCGCACGCCTCGGAGTTCTCCGCATCGACACTCTCGCCAGCCTGCCGGGCCTGTTCGCCGCCCTCCGGGGAGCATAACTCCTGCAAATTGCCGCCTAGACTCGATAAAGCCCAGAATTGTGGGCCTTCTACTTCGAGTCATTCGAAATTTGCAGGAGTCATGCGCCGCGGATGTCCGTGGCTTGGGCAGCTGTGAAGACTCGGGGGCTCCCATACCGGCAAATGTCGACGAGCTTCTGAATTGCCCGAAGCACCCCCTCCGGATCGAACATGATGTCTTGATACAGCACGCGGAGCGTCACGTAGCCGAGGGTTGCCAGCAACCGGTCTCGGGTGCGGTCGCGAATGTGCTCCTCCCAGGCTTTGTGATGACTCTGGCTGTCCGCCTCGACGACTACACAGTCCTCGACCAGCACATCGACGCGGCCGACCCGGTCGATGTGCACCTGAATGTCGCAGCGGTACCCGGCGGCCCGGAACAGGTCGCGTAGGACGGACTCCTGGCCGGCATCCACTCGCGCGTCGATGCGGGACCGCAGCCCTCTATGCTTGTCGGGGACATGGGCGAAGATCTCGTCGAGGTCAGCTTCCCGAATCTTGTGCTCGTGCAGGGCTGTGTCGAGTGCCGCGAGAGCGAAGCGAGGTTCCTGACACTGGATGATCTGGGCGAGGGCGTCGCGGGGCCCGACGCAGTACTCGGTGCCATCAGTGCTGTCGATGAGCGGCCACCAGTGCAGCTCGACGCCGTCCCGCGGGGCGGCCGCCAGCGGAACGTGGCGACTTTGGGGACTGCGCAGACGGGAGCCCTCCCGCGGGATATGCACGTGGGTGAATTGCGAGTCGAAGGCAAAGAAGCCGATCTCCCGGGCCGCCGAAACGCAGGCTTCGCGCCCGCCGATGCGAACCGCCTCGAGGGTGTGGCGATCGGTTCCCGGCAGAGCGTAGTGATCGCGGCGCACTCGGATGAGCGTATTGCTACGCACTGCAGCCGTGATGTGTTTGGCTCGCATGCCGCTGTTCAATAGGTCTTGTCGGCTGACGATGCGGCACTGGCCAGCGAAGGAGGTCAGAAATGGGTTCATGCAGACGATCGTCGTCATTTTCCAGTTACGAGGACCTCCCCGAAAGCAATCTGGGGACAGCACTTCCAGCCGCCTGTGCATAACTTTTCCGTGCTTACTCTTTCGTGCTTACTCTTTCGTGTCGCACCTCTCGCCTAAGCGCATAACTCCTGCAATCTCCGCACTCGTCTGCAATCTAAGCCGGACGCACTCGGGTCGGCCGGTCCGAGAGACCAAATTGCAGGAGTTACGCGATCGGGCCATCCCGGAGTGACAACGGTCACCCGAAGGGCGATCGAGCCGTGTTCACCGATCACCGATCACCGATCACCGATCATGCATCACCGGTCACGGGCGGTCACCGGCAGTCACCGAGGCATAACTCCTGCAGATTGCAGGCACTGTTTCTACGGACCGCGAAAACACGGGCCTCCGAAAACTTGACGCGGCAAATTGCAGGAGTTATGCGCCCCGAAAGAGGGGAAGCGGCCGGGCGGGGAAAGAGGTGTGGACTACTTCACGTCCTCGTCGACCCAATCGAGGGTCTTCGTGACGGCTTTCTTCCAGTTGCGCAGGAGACGAGCAGCTTCCTTCGGGTCCATGGAGGGCTCCCAGCGGGCGTCTTCCTGCCAGTTGGAGCGCAGATCGTCGAGACCGCTCCAGAAGCCCACAGCGAGGCCGGCCGCGTACGCGGCGCCGAGCGCGGTGGTCTCGGCGACAACCGGGCGCACGACGGGCACGCCGATGATGTCGGCCTGGAACTGCATGAGCAGGTCGTTGACCGTGGCACCACCGTCGACCTTGAGCGCGGTCAGCGGCACCCCGGAGTCCGCGTTGACCGCATCGAGCACCTCTCGCGTCTGATACGCGATGGCTTCGAGCGCCGCCCGGGCGATGTGGCCCTTGTTCACGTAGCGGGTCAGTCCCACGAGCGCTCCGCGCGCGTCCGACCGCCAGTACGGCGCGAACAGGCCCGAGAAGGCCGGCACGAAGTAGGCCCCACCATTGTCGTCGACCGTCTTGGCGAGGTCTTCGATCTCAGAGGCGTCCTTGATGATGCCGAGCTGGTCACGCAGCCACTGCACGAGCGAGCCGGTTACCGCGATCGAACCCTCGAGCGCGTAGTGCACCGGCGCATCGCCGAGCTTGTAGCCCACGGTGGTGAGCAGGCCGTTCTTCGAGTGGATGATATCGGTGCCGGTGTTGAAGATCAGAAAGTTTCCGGTGCCGTAGGTGTTCTTCGCTTCGCCCTGGTCGAAGGCAGCCTGGCCGAAGGTCGCGGCCTGCTGGTCGCCGAGGATGCCGGCTATCGGCACCTCGCGCAGCAGGCTGTGTCCGCTGGCAGTGCCGTATACCTCTGAGGACGACTTGATCTCGGGCAACATCGACTTCGGCACATTGAAAATGCTGAGAATCTCGTCGTCCCACTGCAGAGTTTTGAGGTCCATGAACATGGTGCGGCTCGCATTGGTGACGTCGGTCGCGTGCACACCGCCCTCGGTGCCGCCGGTCAGGTTCCACAGCACCCAGGAATCGGTGGTGCCGAACAAAAGGTCGCCGGCATCCGCTTTCGCGCGTGCTCCCTCGACGTTTTCCAGGATCCAGACGATCTTGGTCCCGGAGAAGTAGGTGGCCAGCGGCAGGCCGACGGTCGACTTGAACCGATCGACGCCGCCATCCGCTGCCAACCGGTCGACGATCGGCTGGGTACGGGTGTCCTGCCAGACGATGGCGTTATAGACGGGCACGCCGGTGGTCTTGTCCCAGACGACAGCGGTTTCGCGCTGATTGGTGATGCCGATGGCTTCGATGTCGTGGCGCGTGATATTCGCCTTCGACAGCGCCTGCCCGATGGCCTCTCGGGTGTTGTCCCAGATTTCCTTTGGGTCATGCTCAACCCAGCCGGCCTGCGGCAGAATCTGTTCGTGCTCAAGCTGACCGGTCGAAATAATCGACCCGGCCTTGTCGAAGATGATTGCGCGGGAGCTCGTGGTCCCCTGGTCGATGGCGAGAACGTACTTGGCCATGTGTAACTCCTTTGTTGTTCCAGGTGAGAAATACGGTGGTGAAAGGATAACGAAAGCGGATGCCGCAGGCTACGTCGGCCGCCCTAGCCCAAAACCGGCAGCAGCACACCCGATGATGCTCCGGCGAGCACACCGCCGATGATAGGTCCGAGAACCGGAACCCAGGAGTAGGACCAGTCGCTGCCGCGCTTGCCCTTGATCGGCAACAGGAAGTGCGCGATGCGGGGACCGAGGTCACGCGCGGGGTTGATGGCGTAGCCGGTCGGCCCACCGAGCGAGGCACCGATGGCGATCACGAGCAGCGCCACCGGCAGCGCGCCGAGCGCCGCGAGCCCGCCGGCATCGCCGTTGCGGCCGAATCCGATGACGACGAAGACGAGCACAAAAGTGCCGATGATCTCGGTGACGAGGTTCCACCCGTACGAGCGGATGGCCGGCCCGGTCGCGAAGACACCGAGCTTGTTTGCCGCGTCCGGCTCTTGGTCGAAGTGCGGCTTGTAGGCGAGCCAGACTACGACGGCACCGAGAATAGCGCCGATCATCTGCGCGCCGATGTAGGCGAGCGTCGAGGCGACATTGACCGGAACGCCGGATCCGAAGGTATCAGCCCCACTCGCGACCAGGCCGAGCGTGACGGCGGGGTTCAGGTGAGCACCCGAGTTGTACGCGGCGATCACACCGGCATAGACCGCGAGGCCCCAGCCGATCGTGACCATGAGAAAGCCACCGCCGAAGCCCTTGTTCTTGGCGAGCGCGACGTTGGCCACCACACCACAGCCGAGTAATACGAGGATGGCCGTTCCCACGACCTCTGACATAAAGACGACACCGAGATTGTCCACATTGACCTTTCAGATGGAGTGCTGTTCACCGTACGCAACAGTGTTGTTGAGCGCGGCTGTCGTGCGTGTTGTCTAAAACGTAGCGGCGACGGGGCCGGAGTGAACAGGTTTCTCGTGCACGTTCGTGCAGATTGTCAATAATCGTCAGTTCGAGCGGGTCAGTCGATCAGAACACCGGCTTCGGCGACCGGGGCGAGGTCGACCCCGTGCACGTCCATCAGAGTGGCGCGAGCGAGCTCGATCTCTTCAGCGCGGCGTGCGGTATCCCAGCCGAGAACAGGAGCGACAACGCGGGCGATCTCCTCGATCAGAGGAGTGGTCACGGCGCCGACGAAGGCCATGCTGGTGCGGCGCAACAGCACGTCGCTCAGCCGCACGACGCCCTCGAACCCGGCCAGGAACTCGATTTCACGCCGCGTGTAGTCACTGTTGTGCACGACAGGGGCATCCGCTGGACCGGTCGGATCGATGAGGAAGTCGATGACCTCGCTCGCTCTGGTGCCGTAGCGGGCGAGCAGCGCTGCGGCGCGATCGGTGCCCACCTCGTCGCCGTGGGCTGCGGCCCAAACCACGCGGGCGGCGTCCGAGGCCGGCCAGTCGCGGCCGCCTCCGATAGCGAGCCCCTCGGTAGAGACCGTGCGCGGCAGGCC
Organism: Cryobacterium sp. Y57; assembly: GCF_002929505.1. Lineage (GTDB taxonomy): Bacteria > Actinomycetota > Actinomycetes > Actinomycetales > Microbacteriaceae > Cryobacterium. The sequence goes on along the minus strand of NZ_PJJL01000066.1, from coordinate 52,761 downwards.
GAGCAGTTTCAGGATGTCCGTGCTCAGGTTCTCAGCGAGGGCGCGGAAGGTGGTCCACTTGCCCCCGACCAGGCTGAGCAGGGTGCCATCAGCGGCGTCGGTGCGGGGCAGCGGACGGGACTCGATGCGGTAGTCACGGGAGACGAAACCCGGTGTTTCATCGTCGTGTCGCGGTAGCGGACGCACTCCGGCGAAGCGGAACACGATGTGCGAACGATCGACCGGTACCGTTGGGAAAACGTGCGCGACCAGATCGAAGAAGTAATCGATCTCGTCTTCGGTGCAGCGAATGGGCTGGGTGATGTCGTGCTCGAGGTCGGTGGTGCCGACGAGAACGCGGCCCTTGAGCGGGTAGATCAACACGATGCGGCCGTCTTCGTGCTCGAAGAAGATCTCTCGACCTCCCGTCGCCGCGAATAGTTGCGGATTGTCCAGTACGACGTGGGAACCCTTGGTGCCGCCCATGAAAGTGCTCGGCTGGCCGAGAGCGTCATTGGTCAGGTCGGTCCACGGCCCGCTCGTGTTGACGATGACGTCCGCTCGAAAGGAGAATTCTTCGCCGGTGATGCTGTTGCGAAGCAATACGCCGTTTTCCGTTATACCGGCCGCTTCGACATAGTTGGCGGCGCGAGCGTGCGGGCCGGCGTCGAGGCCGTCGCGCAGCACGTCGAGCGCGAGGCGTTCGGGGTCGTGCATGGCCGCGTCATAGTAGGTGGCCGTGTATTTCAGTCCCGGGTTCAGCAGCGGCAGGGCGGCGAGTGCCTTGGTGCGGCCCTTGAATTCGTGGCGGGGTACCGTTCCGCCGTCGCGGGAGAAGGCGTCGTAGATCATCATGCCGATTTTGATGAGCATCGCACCACGCTCGACGTGCTTGGCGCCCTGCTTGTGGGTGAGGAAACGCAGCGGCGCGGCCATCACGCCCGAAAAGGTCGAGAAGATGGGGATGGTCGTCTGCAATGGTTTGACGTAGTGCGGTGCGATCTTGAGCAGGCCGTTGCGTTCCTCGACCGACTCCTTGACCAGGCGAAACTCACCATTTTCGAGATAGCGCACGCCGCCGTGAATCATGTGCGAGCTGGCCGACGAGGCGCCGGAGACGTAATCGTTCTTCTCAACGATGACCACGTCGACGCCCTGCAGGGCTAGATCACGAAAGGTGGCGATGCCGTTGATGCCGGCACCGATGATGAGCACCTGGGCGCTCGGGCGATCGGCGATTGCGGTCGAGGTCTGTGAGTTGAGGAACGACATTGTTGTCACCTTTGTCTCGGGGATTGCCGGTGATTTGCACGGGGCAAGTCATGTGGATGGCTATAGTCTGACAGTCCGACACAATTTCTCAAGTGGATTGAACATACGTGCAAGGAGCCCCGTGATCTTCGATATCGATCCCGCACAGTCTGATCGCAGCCGCGACGCCCTCACCGCCGCGCACCTGTATTACATCCAGGACCTCACCATGGATGCCATCGCTCAAGAGCTGCACACCTCCCGTTCCTCGGTCTCGCGCCTGCTCAGCCACGCGCGCGAGACCGGCCTGGTCGATATTCAGATCAAGTCTCCACTGGATGCCCCGAGTCACCTCGAGCAGCAGATCGAGGCTCGATTTCAGATCACCGCTCACGTCGTTCCGGTGCCGGACAGCGCGAGTGACGTCGATCGGCTCGAGCGTGTCGCCCTCTCGGTTGCACGGATTCTCGGTCAATACTTCGACTCAAACATGACCATGGGCATCGCCTGGGGTTCCACCATGAACGTGATCAGCCGGCACATCACCCCGAAACAGACCCACAACTCCCAGATCGTGCAGCTGAACGGTGCCGGAAACATGCGCACCACAGGCCTGGGTTACGCGAGCGAAATTCTCGGCCGTTTCGGTACGGCGTTCGGCGCGCACGTACAGCAGTTTCCGGTGCCCGCCTTCTTTGACGACCCGGCGACCAAGCACGCATTATGGCGGGAGCGCAGCGTCAGTCGCCTGCTGGAGATGCAGGCCATCATGGATATCGCATTATTCGGCCTCGGTTCGCCATTCTCTGGAGTGGTCAGCCGCGTCTACGCGGGCGGCTACCTCGAACAGGCCGAATTCGATGCGCTCAGCGCAGCCGGCGTGGTCGGCGACGTGGCGACAGTGTTCTACCGCGCCGACGGCTCGGCCGACGGTATCGCCCTGAACGAGCGGTCCACCGGCCCGGATTTCACCGTGCTGCGCCGCACGCCACGCCGCATCTGCGTCGTGGCTGGCCGCTCCAAGCTCGCTAGTCTGCGCGGCGCCCTCGCCGCGTCACTCATCACCGACCTATTCGTCGATGAGAGCACCGCCCGCGCGCTGGTCGAGGCCCCCTGACGTCGTTGCCATGACAGCGCTTGTCGCCGGGAATAACACGCCACGCAGGCTGTTGCACTATAACTAGAAGAAGAACTTGCAATACACGTGCTCCGGGGTCGGTGTAATTCCGAACCGGCGGTTAAAGTCCGCGACCCGTTAGTCCCCCAGCACCATCGAGGGACGAGCGGTTGAGCTGGTGAAACTCCAGCACCGACGGTCAAAGTCCGGACGGGAGGCGCACGAGTTGGTCGGCCCCTATGGTCGACCGACGGGTTTGTGCACGCTGCACATCCCATACCCCCGGAGCTCGTCCGATACGGATGAGGGCGGGATGACCAACAACGCGGCAGTCGGCCTGGATAGCCCTGCCCTGGCGACCGCACTGCGCCGCGCCCTGGAACTCGCCGCCCGCGGTCCGGCCACCGGCGTGAACCCACGGGTCGGCTGCGTCATCCTGAACGCCAACGGCGAGACCCTCGCCGAGGGCTGGCATCGCGGTGCCGGCAGCCAGCACGCTGAGGTCGACGCGCTCTCCCACCTCGCCCCCGGCCTGTCCCGCGGCAGCACCGTCGTCGTTACACTCGAACCGTGCAATCATGTCGGCCGTACCGGTCCGTGCGCGCTCGCTCTGATCGACGCCGGCGTCGACCGCGTCGTCTATTCCGTCACCGACCCGGGCGCGCACTCCTGCGGCGGTGCTACTCGGCTGCGCGCGGCCGGCATCGAGGTAGAGGGCGGCCTGCTCGCCACTGACGGGGAGGCCTTTCTCGGCGACTGGCTTGTCGCCGCCCGCCTCGGCCGGCCCTTCATCACGCTGAAGTGGGCCTCCAGCCTCGACGGTCGCGCGGCGGCTGCCGACGGCTCCAGCCGGTGGATCACGGGAGCGGCAGCGCGGCTCGACGTGCACCGGCGTCGCGCCGCCAGCGGCACGATCCTGGTCGGCACCGGCACCGTGCTCGCCGACGACCCGGCGCTGACCGCCCGCGACCCCTCTGGCGACCTCCTCGCCCGCCAGCCCATTCCCGTGGTCGTCGGCCGCCGAGCGCTGCCGGCATCCGCTGCGGTCTACGCACACCCGCACGCGCCACTATTTTTCGACGGCCTCGACCTGCCAAGCCTGGTGGCCGACCTACACCAGCGCGCCGTGCGCACCGTGTTCATCGAGGGCGGGCCCACCGTGGCGAGCGCGTTCGTCGCCGCCGGGCTGGTCGACGAGTACCTCGTCTACCTCGCACCAACGCTCCTCGGTGGTCCCCGGCTGGCTCTCGGCGACTTCGGCGTGACCACCATCGGCGAGCAGCGTCGCCTCTCCATCCATTCCCTCAACCGGATTGGCGACGATGTTCTCATCGTCGCCAGACCCCTCACTACCTAAGGAACCCCATGTTCACCGGAATAATCGAGGAACTCGGCCAGATCGAGCGCATCGAGACCACAGTGGATGCTGCCCGCTTCACCATCCACGGCCCGCTCGTTGTCGATGGTGCCGGTCACGGCGACTCGATCGCTGTCTCGGGAGTCTGCCTCACCGTGGTCGAGCGCACCGCCTCGACTTTCACCGCCGACGTGATGGCGCAGACCCTGCACATGTCGACACTGTCCGAGGCCCGCGTCGGTTCTCCGGTCAACCTCGAACGTGCAGCGCTCGTCGGCGGGCGCCTTGGCGGCCACATCGTGCAGGGCCACATCGACGGCACGAGCACCGTGCTCGCCGTCACGCCGGGCGAAGCCTGGCGGGTGCTGCGATTCAGCCTCTTCCCCCAGCTTGCCAAGCTCGTCGTCGACAAGGGCTCGATCGCAATCGACGGCGTCTCCCTAACGGTGAGCAACATCAGCCCGGCCACCGACGCGACCCAGTGGTTCGAGGTGTCCCTCATACCCGAAACCCTCGCCGCCACAACGCTTGGCGAGCGCCGGGTCGGCGACCTCGTCAACATCGAGACCGACATTCTGGCCCGCCACGTTGAGCGGATGCTGGCCCTCAGCGCCGCCGCAAAAACCCCAGAACCCCAGCACGCAACCGCACCAAGGAGCGCATCATGAACCTCGCCGACATTCCTGCCGCACTGGACGCCCTTCGCCTCGGTCGACCGGTCATCGTCGCCGACGACGAAGGCCGCGAAAACGAGGGCGACGTCATCATCTCGGCCCAGCTCGCCACCCAGGAATGGATCGCCTGGACCGTGCGCTACTCCTCCGGTTTCATCTGTGCTCCGATGACCAACGAGCTCGCCGACCAGCTCGATCTGCCGGTGATGGTCGTGAACAACGAAGACCCGCTCGGCACCAATTACACGGTAAGCGTCGACGCCGCCGACCGACTGTCGACCGGGATCAGCGCCGCCGACCGAGCCCACACCCTGCGTGTGCTCGCCGACCCCGCGTCGGTACCGGCGAGCCTGCACCGCCCCGGCCACATCCTGCCCCTGCGCGCCAGAGACGGCGGCGTGAGGGAGCGTGGCGGCCATACCGAAGCCGGTGTCGATCTGATGAAACTCGCCGGTCTGGTTCCAGTCGCGGCCATCGCTGAGATCGTCGGCGAAGACGGTGAGATGATGCGCCTCCCCGGCCTGCTCGAACTCGGTGAGCGCGAGGGCCTGCTCGTCATCACGATCAAAGACCTGATCAGCTACGTCAATGAGTTTCACCCGGATGAACCCCTATCGACAATCTCCCCGCTCACCAAGGCGCCACGGGTCGACTTCGAGGTGGAGACCACGGTGCCCACCCGGCACGGAACTTTCCGGATCCGCGCCTACCGGGACCGCTCGACCGGTGCCGACCATGTCGCTCTCGTGGCGGGCACGCCGGTCGACGGCGCCATCGTGCGGGTGCACTCCGAGTGCCTCACCGGCGAAGCGTTCGGCTCGCTCAAGTGTGAGTGCGGACCGCAGCTGAGCGCTTCGCTCGACATCATCCAGGCGGAAGGCGGCGTGGTCGTCTACCTGCGCGGCCAGGAAGGGCGCGGCATCGGCCTCATCAACAAGCTGCGGGCCTATGCACTGCAGGAAGACGGCCTGGACACCCTTGATGCCAACCTGGCGCTGGGTCTGCCCGGTGACAGCCGCGACTACGGCGCGGCCACGGGCATTCTGCACGATCTGGGATTGCACGAGGTGCGGCTGCTGACCAACAATCCCGAAAAAGTGCGCCAGCTCGAGCTGCACGGCATCGCCGTGACCGAGCGTGTCCCGCTTATCGTCGGCATCGGGGAGTTCAACGAAAAGTACGTTGCGACCAAACGTGACCGTATGGGGCACCATATCTCCAACATCGAAATTATGAATGGAATCGCCTAATGGCTGGAACAGGACCCACAATCTCGGTTGACGCGGCAGGCCTGCGGTTGGTCATCGTGGCAGGTCTTTGGCACGACGTGATCACCGACGGTCTCATCGCCGGTGCCATCCGGGTACTCGAAGCGAGCAACGCCGAGTTCTCGCTCGTGCGGGTACCGGGCAGCTTCGAGCTGCCCGTCACTTGCAAGGTCGCCCTGGACAGCGGTGCCGATGCTGTCATCGCCCTCGGTGTGATCATTCGCGGCGGCACTCCCCACTTCGACTTCGTGTCGAATGCGGCAACGGATGGCCTCACCCGCGTCGCGCTCGACGCCGGTAAACCGGTTGGCTTTGGGGTGCTGACCCTGGACGATGAGCAACAGGGCCTCGACCGGGCCGGACTACCCGGTTCGAAGGAAGACAAGGGTGCGGAGGCGGCATCCGCCGCTCTGGCGACCGCACTGGTGCTGCGGGAGCTACGCGAGCACATTGGGTAATTGGGGGCGCGTTTGACTGCTTAAGCTGAACGCATGGACCTTCTACGCAACATTCTGCTCATTTTGCACTTCGTCGGTTTGGCCTCACTACTTGGTGGCTTCCTCGTGCAGATCAAGCCGATCATTGCCGGCAAGGGCACCATTGTCACCGCGATGTTCCACGGTGCATTGACCCAACTGGTCACCGGTTTGCTGCTCGTCGGCGTCATCGAGATGGGCTCGCTCGGCCACATCGACAACACCAAAATCGGCATCAAGCTTCTGGTGCTCATCGTTATCACCGTGCTCGTGATCGTGAATCGCAAGAAGCCGACCGTGTCGTCCCTCGTACTGTGGGCCATCGGCGCCCTGACCTTCGCCAACGTCGTGATCGCGGTGCTCTGGAAGTAACCGGACTTCGAGCCGATAGCCCCCGGGGTAAACTACGGTGTGACCTCTACACGAGGTCACACCACTATTCGTGCGTAAACGCTTCCGCGGGAAGTCAGATCGACTTGCGGGTTTCGTCGGCGCCCAGCCACCTTCCGGAGCGTTTCACCCCCATGTCAACATCCACAGCGTCAGTTTCGACGCCGACCACGCCTCTCAACCCGAAGAGCCGCGTCATCATGGCGAGCCTCATCGGCACGACCATCGAGTTCTATGATTTCTACGTCTACGCGACCGCGGCCGTGCTCGTTTTCCCGCACCTGTTCTTTCCGACGGGCAACGAGACCACCGCGCTGCTCGCCTCTTTCGCCGTGTTCGGTGCCGCCATGGTCGCCCGCCCGATCGGGGCGCTGTTCTTCGGTCACTTCGGCGACCGTAAAGGACGCAAGGCCACCCTGGTCGGCGCGTTGCTCACGATGGGCATCGCGACCTTTCTGATCGGCCTGCTGCCGACCTACGACATGATCGGCTGGTGGGCGCCGTTCATGCTCGTCATCCTGCGACTCGCCCAGGGCTTCGCCCTCGGCGGCGAGTGGAGCGGCGCAGCACTCGTCGCGACCGAGAACGCCCCCGCAGGCAAGCGCGCCTGGTACGGCACCTTCCCGCAGGTCGGCGCGCCGCTCGGCTTCATCATCGCCAACGGCCTGTTTCTTGGCCTTGCCCTCGCGTTGCCGTCAACCGACCCGACCCGTCCGTCCGAGGCATTCCTCGATTGGGCCTGGCGCATCCCGTTCCTGTTCTCGGCCGTGATGGTCATCATCGGACTCTGGGTACGTCTGCGCTTGGTGGAGAGCGAAGTCTTCACCAAGGTCGTCAAGGCCGACCGGGTCGAGAAGCTACCGCTCGCGGCGGTGTTCAAGTCCAACTGGCGCGAACTGATCCTCGGCACGTTCATCATGCTCGCGACCTACGTATTGTTCTACCTGATGACCACGTTCACGCTCGGCTACGGCCGGGCCGCAACGGATGCCCCGGTTCCCGGCCTGGGCTTCAGCTATAACAACTTCATTCTCATGATGATTCTCGGCGTGGTGTTCTTCGGAATCTTCACGCTGGCCTCTGGACCCTGGGCGGACAAGCACGGACGACGTAAGGCGCTCATCATCGTGACGTTGTTCATCATCGTGTTCGGCCTATTGTTCGTACCACTGCTCGGCGCGGGCTTTCCCGGCGTGCTACTGTTCCTCATCGTCGGCTTCTCGCTCATGGGCATGACCTTCGGCCCGATGGGCGCGCTTTTGCCCGAGCTGTTCCCGACCAGCGTGCGCTACACCGGCTCAGCCTTCGCCTACAACATGAGTTCAATTCTCGGCGCAGCCGTCGCCCCATTCATTGCCATCTGGTTGTGGACCGTCGGCGAGGGAAGCCCGTTCTGGGTTGGCATCTACCTCTCGGTCATGGCGGTCATCACCCTGATCGCGCTCCTGTTGAGCCGCGAAACGAAGGACCTCGACCTGCACCGCTAGGCTGTCGCCGCACAGCATCCGCACCCCCCTCTCGCGATTGCGAGGAGGGGGGTGCGTTTCTTCAGTTCAAGAACAGGGCCTTGAGGCGGCGAGTGGTGAAGACCAGGCCGATCACGATCATCACGGCGTAGTACAGCACGTGCCAGAGCATTCCGGGTTCGATCTGCCCGGTGGTCAGGCCACGTACGAGGTCGACACCGTGCCAGAGCGGCAGCGCCTGGATCACGTACTGGACGCCCTGCGGGTAGACGCTGAGCGGGTAGAACGTGGCCGAGAACAAAAACATCGGCAGCAGTACAAAGTTGATCCAGTCCATCTGCTGGAAGGTCTTCATGTAGCTCGTCACCGCCATCCCGATACTCGCGAAGCCGAACGCGATGAGCACGACCGCCGGCAAGGCCAGAAGCGCCCACCAAGACAGGTTGAGCCCGAGCACCTGCATCACGAGCAGGAATCCGGTCGCGTAGAGCAGCCCGCGCAGCAGGGCGAGCGAGATCTCGCCAAGCGCAACGTCCAGCGGGCCAAGCGATGTGGACAGCATGCCCTCGTAGAGCTTGGCGAACTGCATCTTGAAGAACACGTTCCAGGTCGAGTCGTAGATCGCGCCGTTCATCGCGGCGACGGCGAGCAGGGCCGGGGCGATGAACGCCGCGTAGGACATCTGAGTGCCGTCAGCGGTCTGCACCTGGCCGATCAGGGCTCCCAGGCCGAGGCCCATCGACAACAGATAGAAGATGGGCTCGACGAATCCGCTGAGCACCACGAGCAAGTTGGTGCTGCGCGTGGCCCGCCACCCGCGCGCCATCACACTGCGCGCGTTGCCGGCATACAGACTGCCAAACCGGTCCGGAGCGGCAGCGGATGCCGCTACGGTCGATGGGGAGAGCTGAGGCCCGGTCATTTGTTCAACCGTCTGGTCGCGAGGCGGCGGGCCCAGATCCAGCCGATGGCCAGCAGGGCGGCCAGATAGAGCACGTGCACCAGGCTCAGCCAGATCGGCTCCGGCAGGCCGTAGGCGAAGACGCGAGAGAGTTCCGTGCCGTGCCAGAGCGGCGAGATCCAGCCGATCCACTGCAGGTACGGCGGCAGCACGTCGAGCGGGAAGAACGTGCCCGAAAACAGAGTCATCGGTAGAACCACGAAGCGTTCCACCATAACTAGCTGCCCGGTGTCATCTTTCAGGGTGGCCGTGTAGGCCATCACGAGCACGCCAAAGGCCAGCCCGGTCAGTAGCGCCACCGGCGCGGCGACGAACCCGAACCTTCCGGGCACCGCACTGAAGACGAGCATGAACACGTAGAAAATAGTGCAGGTGACGAGCATGCGAGCCGCGACCGATATGACGAGGCCGTTGATGATCTGGCCGGGCTGGATGGAGCTCGCATTCATACCGAAAAAGGTAGGGTTCCACCTGAAGCCGAGCATGATCGGGTACGTGAACTCCTCAGTGGCTACGGCGATCGCGCTGCTTGCAAGCAGCGCCGGCGCCAGAAAGGCAAGGTAGCTCACCCCGGTGACGGCGTCATCCCCGAGATTGCCGTCTACGAGGCCGGCCAGGCCCACGCCCATCGCGTAGAGGTAGACGAACGGGCTGCCGACGGCGGTGAAGAGCACGGTCTGGGCGTACGACCGCATGACCCGAAACCGGTGCTCGGCCACATACCAGGAGCCGTAACGCCGAGTGCGCGCCGCGGCTTTAACGGCCGCCGCGAGCGTCTCTGCGCGCTTGCCGTCGCTGATGCCTTCCGTTTGATTGCTCATTCGATCAGGTTTCGGCCGGTGAGCCTCAGGAACACGTCTTCCAGGCTGGGGCGGCGTACGAGGCTGGTGATCGGGTGGAGGCCGGCAGCGGTCATCCGCTCTAATTCGTTTTCGCCACTGTCGCTGTAGACCAAAATACGGTCGGGCAGCACGTCGACTCGCTCACCATAGCCCTGGATGCGACCGGCGACCTCAGCGTTTTGGGTAGAACCGAAGCGCACTTCGAGTACTTCACGGGACGAATAGCGGCGAATGAGGTCGGCCGGGGAGCCCTCGGCCATGATACGACCCTGATCGACCACGACGAGGCGGTCGCAGAGTTGTTCAGCCTCGTCCATGTAATGGGTGGTGAGAAGCAGCGTCGTGCCCTGCTCCTTGAGGCGGAACAGACGGTCCCACAGAATGTGGCGCGCCTGCGGGTCGAGGCCGGTCGTGGGTTCGTCGAGCAGCAGGATGCGCGGGTCGTTGATGAGCGCCCTGGCAATGGTGAGGCGGCGTTTCATACCGCCAGAGAGATCATCGACCTTGGCACCGGCCTTGTCGGCGAGCTGGGCGAATTCGAGCAGTTCGTCGGCGCGGCGGGCGACGCGGGCGCGTGGCAGTCCGAAGTACCGGCCGTAGACCAGCAGGTTCTCGCGCACCTTCAGTTCCATGTCGAGGTTGTTCTCCTGCGGCACGACGCCGAGCTGCGAACGAATCTCGGGACCATACCGGTTCGGGTCGAGGCCGAGCACGTCGAGGTCACCGCTCGTTCGGGTGGAGACCGCGCCGATCATGCGCATCGTCGTGGACTTGCCCGCGCCATTGGGGCCGAGCAGCCCGAAAGACTCCCCCGGCGCGACCTCAAAACTAATGCCGTCGACGGCGACGAACTCCTTCGAGTTTTTGACCGGATAACTCTTGACGAGATTCTGGGCGGCGATGACAGGCGCTGGCACAGCTCTAACCTAGACCGCCCCCGCTTTAGTGGGGATGGTTCGCATCTGGGACGGTTAAGATTTACCAGTGACTACCGCTAGCCGTGTGCCCGAAACCTCCGCTGCCCCAGCTTCGCCCACCGCAGCCAAGCCGCCGCGCGGCCGCCGCGGCCGTGCCGCTCCTACCGGGCCGAGGGCGACGTTCAGCCAGTTGCTGCCCTACCTGTTCGAGCACAAAAAGGTGCTCAGCGTCGTCATCGTATTGAGCGTGCTCGGCGCTGCCGCGAGTCTGGCCCAGCCTCTGCTCGTCAGCCGGGTCATCACGATCGTGCAGGCTAACGATCCGCTCGGATCGCTCGTCGGCCTGCTGATCGCCCTCGTAGTCATTTCGGGCCTGATCAGCGGCTACCAGCACTACCTGTTGCAGCGCACCGGTGAGGGGGTTGTGCTCTCGAGCCGTCGCAAACTGGTCGGGCGTCTGCTGCGCCTGCCGATCAGCGAGTTCGACGCGCGTCGCACCGGAGACCTCGTCTCCCGCGTCGGCAGCGACACCACCCTGCTGCGCGCAGTGCTCACCCAGGGCCTGGTCGAAGCCATCGGCGGATCACTCACTTTCATCGGCGCTCTCGTGGCAATGCTCATCATCGACCCGGTGCTGCTCGGACTGACCGTGCTCGTCATCGCGGTGTCGGTGGTCACCGTCATCCTGCTCTCGCGTCGCATCCGCACGGCGAGCACGGCAGCCCAGGCGAAGGTCGGTGACCTCGCCGCGAGCGTTGAGCGTGCCATCAGTGCCATTCGCACCGTGCGTGCGTCCAATGCGACCGAGCGCGAAGTCGCCGTGATCGAAGAAGACGCTCGCGGCGCCTGGCGCATGGGCATCAAGGTCGCCAAGATCAGCGCCCTCGTCGTGCCGATCGCGGGTATCGCCATGCAGGTGTCGTTTCTCGTGGTGCTCGGCGTCGGCGGTTTTCGCGTCGCCAGCGACGCCATCACGATCGCCGACCTGGTCGCGTTCATTCTGTTCCTGTTCCTGATGATCATGCCGCTCGGCCAGTTCTTCGGCGCCATCACCTCGGTCAACGCGGCGCTCGGCGCCCTCGGCCGTATCCAGGAAATCATCGACCTGCCCGCCGAAGACCAGTTCGACCGCGATATCGCACCACTGGCCATGACGGTCGGCGCCGCCAACGAGAAGGTCAACCCCGAAGCCGCCGCAATCAGCTTCGAGAATGTGCATTTCGGGTACGCTGCGGTGCCAGTCGAGGTTGACGCCGAAGCAGATCATGACAAACCGACGACAACGGATGCTGCCGGCACGGTCGCTTCCGCCGGCTCGGTCGCTTCCGCCGACCCCGTCGGCGCCGTGGAAGCCCGTCCCGTGCTCAAGGGAGTCTCCTTCAGTGCCCCGCGCGGGCTGCGCACGGCGCTCGTCGGGCCCAGCGGTGCCGGCAAGAGCACGATCCTCGCCCTGATCGAACGGTTCTACGACGTCTCCGATGGCACAGTGCGGCTCGGTGGGCTGGACATCCGTTCGCTGGATCGCACCGCGTTGCGGTCCCAGATCGGCTATGTCGAGCAGGACGCCCCGGTGCTCGCCGGATCGCTGCGCGACAACCTGACGCTCGCCACCCCGGACGCCACCGACGAGGACTGCATCAAGGTGCTGCATGCCGTCAATCTCGGCGAGGTGCTCGAGCGCGACCCCGCTGGGCTGGGAGCTGCTGTCGGCGAATCGGGAGTCAAGCTCTCCGGTGGCGAACGCCAACGACTCGCCATCGCCCGGGCGCTGCTCGCGGCTCCGCCGATTCTGCTGCTCGACGAGTCGACGTCGAGCCTCGACGGCAAAAATGAGCAGATGATGCGGGAGGCCATCGATGCCGTTGCGGCCGACCGCACGCTCATCGTCATCGCGCACCGTTTGTCGACCGTCGTTGACAGCGACCAGATCGTGGTGCTCGACCACGGTGAGGTTGTCGGCGTCGGCACGCACTCCGAACTCGTTGTCTCTACGCCCCTGTACCGGGATCTCGCCAAGCACCAGCTTCTGGTCTAGCCAGCCGCGCCGGCCGGGTGCCTCAAACCGGTATCGGCTCGTCTCAGCCACCGGAGTCGGACTGAAAGGACGCGAACAGCCCTGCCGCGTGAGGCGACAGGGCCGTTACTGCTGCAGAAACTAGTCCTTCAGGTGGTACCGCACGCTCGCGAGCTCGGCCCGGAGCGCCGGCGGGACCTTGTCACCGAACTTGTCGAAGTATTCCTCGGTCAGGTCACATTCGGCGAGCCAGCTGTTCTGGTCGATCGCGAACAACTGGTCGACGGCTTCCTTCGACAGGTCGAGACCGTCGAGATTCAGGCCGTCCTCGGCCGGAAGCAGGCCGATCGGGGTATCGATGGCGTCGGCGGTGCCCTGGATGCGGCGAATCATCCATTCGAGTACCCGCGAGTTCTCGCCGAAACCGGGCCAGATGAAAGCGCCGTCCGGACCCTTGCGGAACCAGTTGACCTGAAAGATCGCCGGGGCGTTGGTGCCGAGTTCCTTGCCGACTTTGAGCCAGTGGCCCCAGTAGTCGGCCATGTTGTAGCCACAGAACGGGAGCATCGCGAACGGGTCGCGTCGCAGCTCGCCGACGATGCCGTCAGCGGCGGCGGTCTTCTCCGACGAGATCGTGGCTCCCATGAATACACCGTGTTTCCAGCTGCGCGCCTGCGCGACCAGCGGAACGTTCGTCGCCCGACGGCCTCCGAACACGATGGCGTCGATCGGTACGCCACCGGCAGCTTCCCAGTCGTCGGCGATCGACGGGCACTGGGCGGCCGCGACGGTGAAACGCGAGTTGGGGTGGGCGGCGGTGCGGCCGGAGTCGGGCGTCCAGTCATTGCCCTGCCAGTCGATCAGGTGGTCGGGAGCTTTATCGGTGAGGCCTTCCCACCAGACGTCTCCGTCGTCGCGCAGTGCGACGTTGGTGAAGATGGTGTTGCCCCACATGGTGGAGACGGCGGTCGGGTTGGTGGTTTCACCGGTGCCGGGGGCGACTCCGAAGAAGCCGGCCTCTGGATTGATCGCCCACAGGCGACCATCTTCGCCCTGGCGCAGCCAGGCGATGTCGTCGCCGATGGTCTCGACCGTCCAACCGGGGATGGTCGGGCGCAGCATCGACAGGTTCGTCTTGCCGCAGGCCGACGGGAACGCGGCCGCCATGTGGAACACGCCGCCCTCGGGCGAGATCAGCTTGATGAGCAGCATGTGCTCGGCGAGCCAGCCCTCGTCACGTCCCATCACCGATGCGATGCGCAGAGCGAAGGACTTCTTCGACAGCAGGGCGTTTCCACCGTAGCCGGAACCGTAGGACCAGACCTCGCGGGTGTCGGGAAACTGCACGATGTACTTGTCGTCGTTGCAGGGCCACTCCACCTCGGGGCGGGTGATGCCCGACTGGTCGACGAGCGGGTAGCCGACGCTGTGTACGGTGTGCACCCACGGTTCTCCGGCTTCGATCATGGTCAGCACGGTCTCACCCATGCGCGTCATGATGCCCATGTTGAGGACGACGTAGGGAGAGTCGGTGATCTCGACGCCGAGCTGCGAGATGGGCCCGCCAAGCGGGCCCATCGAGAACGGCACGATGTACATGGTGCGACCGCGCATGCAGCCGGCGAAGACTCCGCGCAGTTCGGCGCGCATGGCGGACGGTTCGGCCCAGTTGTTGGTGGGGCCGGCATCCGCTTCAGCGTTGGAGCAGATGAAGGTGCGGTTCTCGACGCGGGCGACGTCCGTCGGATTGGTTCGAGCAAGAAAGCTGTTGGGGCGCCATTCCGGGTTCAGCCGGATGAGTTGGCCGGAGGCGACGAGCAGTTTGGAGAGGTCGTTGGCCTCGCGCTTGGAGCCGTCGCACCAGACGATCGCGTCGGGTTCGGTCAGGCGTGCAATCTCGTCGACCCAGGCTTGCAGGTTGGGGTCGGTGCTCCCCGTGCGACGCGGGTTGGCGTCCCCGGCGCTCTGGCGGGAATGGGTGAGGGTCATCGTCTGGCCTTTCTGTACTGCTCGGGTAGGTACAAAGTTGTGGGACGCCGGGCTGCGTTGTGTGCAGGACATTGCCTACGACCAGAATTTTGGCCACATCTTCAGAGTGGCCCCCCTTCAGATGAGAAACCGCGATATTGCAGGTTAAGAATCATCATTCTTTAGATATCGTTAAGGAATGTCGCCTCAAGCTTCCGATCTGATCACCCTCGGTCATCGCATCCGTCATTTTCGTGGCGAGCGCGGTCTGACCCTCGACCAGCTCGGTGAGCGGGTCCGCCTCGCCGGCAGCCAGCTGTCCCTGATCGAGAATGGCCGCCGCGAACCGAAACTGTCGACCCTGCAGGACCTCGCGACCGCGTTGTCGGTCGATCTGGCCGAGCTGCTGCGCCGGGAAGCGCCCAATAACCGTGCGGCGCTGGAGATCGAACTGGATCGGGCCCAGAAGAATCCGCTGTACGGGGCGCTGGGACTGCCAATGGTCAAAGTCACGAAGGGGATGCCTCTGCCGGCCATCGAGTCGCTTCTCGGCCTGCACCGCGAGCTGTCGCGCCGGGCCAGCGAAGCTATCGCGACGCCGGAGGAGGCGCGGCGTGCCAACACCGAATTGCGCGAACGGATGCGCGAGCAGGGCAACTACATGCCCGAGATCGAAAAGCTCGTGGAGGAGCGGGTGCGCGCCAGCGGGCATACTTCGGGTGCCCTCACCCACCGCGAGGTCAGTGTCATGGCCGATCAGCTCGGCTTCAGCCTGATCTATGTCAATGACCTGCCGGGCTCCACCCGATCGGTCACCGACCTCGCCAACGGTCGCATCTACCTGCCGCCGGCCTCGATTCCCGGCGGGCATGGCCTGCGATCGATGGCGTTGCAGGCGATGGGCCACCGGCTGCTCGGGCACGAACGGCCCGTCAGCTACGCCGAGTTCCTCTGGCAGCGACTCGAGATCAACTACTTCGCGGCGGCGTGTTTGATGCCGCGCGAAGCGTCCGTTGCCTTTCTTGCACATGCCAAGCAGGAGCGGGAGTTGGCCGTGGAAGACTTTCGCGACGCCTTCGGCGTGACCCATGAGGCGGCGGCGTTGCGATTGACCAACCTCGCCACGTCCCACCTCGACATGACGCTGCATTTTCTGCGAGTCAACGGCGACGGCGCTCTGCAGAAGGGGTACGAGAACGACGACCTGCCGTTTCCGGTGGACGTCACCGGGTCGATCGAAGGGCAGTACGTCTGCAAGCAGTGGAGCGCCCGCAGCGCCTTCACCCACACCAACCGCACCACCGAGTATTACCAGTACACCGACACCCCGGCCGGCACGTACTGGTCGGCGACGCAGACCGGGTCGACGGATGCCGGCGAGTTCTCGATCAGCGTCGGCGTTCCGTTTGCGCAGGCCAAGTGGTTTCGCGGGCGGGAGACCACGCAGCGCACGGTATCGCGCTGCCCCGATGAGTCGTGCTGCCGTCGACCCGATTCGGATGCCGCCGCCCGCTGGGCTGGGCGGGCCTGGCCGAGCGCCCGGCTGCACGCGCACGTGTTGTCGCCGTTGCCGTCCGGAACTTTTCCCGGCGTTGACGATTCCGAGGTGTACGCGTTCCTCGAGGCACACGCGGCGGAGTAGCGGCACTTTATAGTGTGACGCCGGTAGCTGATCGCGCAGAATTTCTAGAAAACAGTATGCGTCTGATTGCGGCCCCTCCGGGACGGCCTGATCAGGCGTCAGCCGGCAGACGCCAATTGCGCCACAGGGCGAAGATGAGTAGCAGAACGGGGACGATTCCGACAATCAGATACGCCGAATCACCCCACTCTTTGTGCACGAGCGAAACGCCGAAAACCAGCAGACCGATGTAGAGCATTCTCCAGCCCAGCATCAGCAATTTTTGGCGAACCGTGGGTCCCACGAAGGTTTGCCGGCCCCGGTTCGGCCCGGATATCCTCACGGCTTCGACCAGACCGATTGCCGTCGAGACAGTGATGAGAGCAAAGCCGAGCAGGAGATCCATCAGTGCTGCCTCTGCGCGGTGACGCGCCGATTATGCCAGACCCGAACCAGGTCGAACGGAACCAGAACGGCGATGCCGAGCAGCACGAACGCCCACGGGCCAACCTCGGCATTCGCGCGGACCAGCCAGACGGCGTAACCGATGCCGCCGGCCAACCCGGCCAGAACCAGAATGGTGCCGAATATCGCTGCCATGCGGTCGCGCCCCCATTGTGTCGATACTACGACTCTAAACGCTCAGAAGTCCCGGGCGCGACTATCTGGCTGCGGGCGGCTGAGGGCGGCCAGGCCGCCAATGACTACTTCGGCTGCATCCGAATCGCCCCGTCGAGACGGATGGTTTCTCCGTTGAGCATGGGATTTTCGATGATATGCCGCACTAGGAATGCAAATTCGTCGGGGTCGCCGAGTCGGGACGGGTGCGGCACCTGGGCGCCCAGGGAGTCCCGCACCGGCTGCGGCAGCCCCTGCAGCATGGGAGTGTCGAAGATTCCGGGCGCAATGGACATAACCCGAATCAGGCTTTGCGCGAACTCGCGGGCCAAAGGAAGGGTCATCGCGGCGACGCCACCCTTGGAGGCAGCGTAGGCCGCCTGCCCGATCTGCCCGTCAAACGCGGCGACCGATGCCGTGTTGACGATAACGCCGCGTTCGGCGCCGCCGTGGCGGTCCGCGTCACCGACGGGTTCGGTGCGCTGCATTGCCGCGGCGGCCAGTCGCACGACGTTGAACGTACCCACGAGGTTGATGCGAATAGCGCGTTCGAAGTCTTCGAGCGGCAGCGGCCCATCGCGTCCGACCGTGCGAGCGCCCGGCGCGATGCCGGCGCAATTGACCACGATGCGCAGCGGACCCTGGGCCACCGCGACGTCGACGGCGGTCTGCACATCGCCGGCGCTCGTCACATCGCCGGCGACGAACCGGGCCCGTTCGCCAAGGGAGGCGGCGATCTCCTCGCCGGGGGCACCGGGCAGATCCAGCAACACCACGGATGCCCCGGCTTCGTGCAGGGTGCGAACACAGGCCAGGCCGAGGCCGGAGGCGCCTCCGGTGATGAGGGCGGAGCATCCGCTATTGAGCACATTGACGGCGTGCATCAGAGCCTCTCGATCAGGGTGGCGTTGGCCATGCCGCCTCCCTCGCACATGGCCTGCAGCCCCCATCGACCTCCGGTCATTTCGAGGTGGTTGAGCAGGGTCCCCAGCAGGCGGGTACCCGAGGAACCGAGCGCGTGGCCCAGGGCGATGGCGCCGCCACGCGGGTTGAGGCAATCGGGGTCGGCGTGAAGCTCGTGCAGCCACGCCAGCGGCACGCTCGCGAAGGCCTCGTTGATCTCATAAGCGTCGATGTCGTCGATACTCAGACCGGCCCGCGAGAGGATGCGCTGGGTCGCCGGAATCACGCCGGTCAGCATGAGCAGCGGGTCACTTCCCACCACGGTGAAACTGTGAAAGCGGGCGCGGGCGTTGAGGCCGAGCTGGTCAGCCCGCTTGGCGCTCATGATCAGGGTCGCCGAGGCGCCGTCGGTCAGCGGCGAGGAGTTGCCGGCCGTGACATGCCAGCCAAGCTTCGGAAACCGGGCCGCGAGTGCATCGGTACGAAAGGCGGGCAGCAGGCCCACCAGCGAGGCGTGCGACGTGCCGGCGCGAATGGTCTCGTCCTCGCTGACCACGCTGCCGTCCGGCCGGGTGACGGTCACGATTTCGCCGGAGAAATCTCCCCGTTCGGCCGTCGCTGCTGCGCGCCGGTGGGAGCGGGCCGCGTAGTTGTCGAGGGCGTCGCGGCCGAGGTTCCATTTTTGGTTGATGAGCTCGGCGGAGACGCCCTGGTTCACCAGTTCGTCGGGATAGCGCTCATGCATGAGAGTGCCGTATGGGTCTTGAGAGCCGGCCGATGACCCGAGCGGAACGCGACTCATCGACTCGACGCCGCACGCGATGACGACGTCAGCGCTGCCGCTCATGACGGCCTGGGCGGCGAAGGCGGTTGCTTGCTGGCTGGATCCGCACTGCCGGTCGATCGTGGTGCCGGGAACGGTGTCGGGAAACCCGGCGCTCAAGAGAGCGGTGCGGGTGACGTTGTTGCTCTGCTCGCCGACCTGGCTGACGCAGCCGCCGATCACGTCGTCAACGAGCCCCGAGTCGAGGTCGTTGCGGCTGACCAGCTCGCGCAGCACGGTGGCCAGAAGGTCGGCCGGATGAATGCCGTCGAGAGCTCCCCCGGGTTTGCCCCGGCCCGATGGGGTGCGCAGAACGTCCACGATGACAGCTTCATTGCTCATGACCCCAGCCTAGGCCCGCCGGGGCGACAACAGCGGGAGGCCGATGTCCGGCTACTGGGACAGGGCCCACATCGCGACGGCACTCGCCGCGGCCACGTTGAGCGAGTCGATGCCGTGCTTCATCGGAATCTGCACGACGCTGTCCGATGCGGCGAGCGCCTCGGGCGTGAGCCCCTCTCCTTCGGCGCCGAGCAGCAGGGCCAGGTGCTCATGCCCAGTGCCATCGAAATCGCGCAGGCTGACCGCGTCGGGGGTGAGGGCGAGGGCGGCCACGTGGAAGCCGTGCCGGGTGAGCAGGGCGCGGGTCTCCATCCAGTCGCCGACCCGGGTCCACGGCACCTGCAGCACGGTCCCCATCGACACGCGAATGGCCCGGCGGTAGAAGGGGTCGGAGCAGCGGGGCGTGACCAGAATCGCATCCGCCCCGATGGCGCCGGCCGAGCGAAAGATGGCGCCGACGTTGGTCGGGTCCGATACGTTTTCGAGGATGACGATGCGGCGCGCACTGGCCAGCAGGGCATCGGCGTGCGGCAGCTCTGGCCGGTTCATCGCTGCGATCACACCGCGATGCAGAATATATCCGGTGAGATCGGCGAGCAGGTCGCCAGGACCGACGAACACCGGAATTTCGGCTGCGTAGTCGCCGAGCACCGCGAGTGCCTCGTCGGCCGTGTTGCCAAGAGCGAGCACCGATCGCGGAGCATGCCCCGCTCGCAGGGCCCGCTCGAGCACGAGGGCCGACTCGGCGATGTACAGCCCATGTTCGGTGCCGCGGGCTTTCTTCAGGGCCACGTCGGTGAGGTGGGCGTAGTCGACCAGTCGTGGGTCGCTCAGGTCATCGATAGCGATCAGGGGCATCCGCAAAGTCTAACGAGCGGCCCGAGCGGCCCCCTCGGCCCGCGCCCGGGCAGGTGCCCCTGTCGGCCCGCGCCACTCTGCGCATAACTCCTGCAATTTGCCGGCCGNCCCCCCCCCCCCCCCCGGAATTTCCGGGGGTCGAACGGCCACCCGCCGCGGATTGCAGGAGTTATGCGCCACGGTGGCTCGGGCTGGCGCAGCGGAGATGGAGCTACTTCGTGCGCACCGTCTGCACGGCCAGGGCGAGGTTGCCGTCGGCGAGGCTGCCCCAGGCGTACACGATGGTGTTCGTGCGCGCGGCGATGCGCACGTCGGCCGGACCGATGAGCGCTGCAGTGGTACCGGCAGCGGCAACCGCTGCTGAAATGGTACCGACCGGTAGCGCGAGCACGGACTCGTTCGGGTTGGTCAGGCCGGAAATGGCCGGGGCTCCGTTGGCGAGCACGTCGACGGCGGGGGCGGCAGCAACGTGACGCACGGTCAGGCGGCCCTGGCCGTCGCCGGGCGCTGAAGTGTCGTTCGTGAACAAGGCGGCGGTCGGAACCCCGGTCTCACTGAGGTGGGCATTGGCCGTGTAGTTCAGGCCGGATGCGACCGTGAGGTCGACCGGACCGATCACAGGAGCACTCGCGTCGGCGGCATCCGCTGCGGTGATGGCGAGGGTGTAGCTGCCGGCCGCAAGACGGAACGTCTTCGTGAGGGTGCAGGGTTCGAAGTTGTCGATGACTCGCTTGTTGTCGACATACACGTCAACCACGACGCCGGGGATCGCGTGCAGCACCGAAACGGATGCCCGCGTGGCAGCCCGAGTGCGTACCGTCTGTACGAACAGGGCGAGGTTTCCCTTGGCGAGGCTACCCCAGGCGTACACGATGGTGTTAGCACGCGGGGCGATCGTGACATCGGCCGGGCCGAGCAGCGGAGCCGTGGTTCCGGCAGCGGCGACGACAGCACTGATCGTGCCGACCGGCAGGTCGAGCATGGCCTGCGACGGGTTGGTCAAGCCGGCGACGGCCTCCGCACCGTTCGCGAGCACGTCGACGGCGGGAGCGGCTGCAACGTGGCGCACCGTGAGACGGCCCTGCCCGGCAGCCAGCGGCGTGGTGTCGTCGTTGAACAAAGTGGCGGTGGGAATACCGGTGTCACCGAGGTAGGCGACGGCCGTGAAGCTGCGGCCAGCCGTGAGGGTCACGGTGGTCGAACCGCTGAGTGCGATGTCGACCACCGGCTTGCCGTTGGCGCTGCCGCCGAGCACGAAGGGGTCCATGGCGGAAATCTTGACGGTGTGCGTGCCGGCTGTAAGTTTCAACGGGCCGAGCAGTGTTCCCGGCGTGAAGTCGCCGACAACGACACGGCCGTCCACCGAAATGTCGAGGATCAGCCCGGGAATGGCGTGTAGCACCGACACCGAGGCGGTGCCCGGTGCCGCAGATGCCGCGGGCACGGCCGCCTGAGCCGGCGCGAACCCGGCGAGGGCGACGAGGAGGCCGGCGGATATTCCGACGGCGATGGACTTGCGCATTGCTACCTCCATCGGGTCGTTACGGCAGGCGGCTTCGCCTCCCTGCTAACAACTTCCCTGCTCCGCCGAGTTTTGGATGCACCGTCAGAAAGTTTTTCGACGCTAGAGCACGTGCAGTTCACCGCGAGGTACGCGCGGTCCGCCACGCGAGTATCGCGTTCGGCGAGAGCCATGCGGCGCAGGTCGTCCGCAGCTATATGCCTGGCATCAATAGGAGTCATCGGACACCTCCAACCGGGTGCGCAAGCGCGTCAGGCTGCGGCGCATATGGCTCTTGACCGTACCGAGCGGCAGCCCGAGGATGCTGGCGATCTGCACCTGGGTGAGATCGTCGAAAAAGGCCAGCCGCATCACCTCGCGGGGCACCGGCTCCAGGCGGTTGATTTCGTCACCGATCAGTACCCGGTTGACGACGCTGACACTGTCATCGGAATGCTGTGCTGAGATGGTCGCGGCGAGGCAGTCCTCGAGCCGACGCTGTCGCCTGCGCACCTCATGGGCGTCCGCGATCATGTGCCGGGCGATCCCGATCAGCCAGTCCGGCAGCCGGGAGCGGGCCGGGTCGAACCCCACGCGCCCGCACCAGGCCGCGATGAACACCTTCTGGGTGACGTCTTCGGCGTCGGTCGCATTGGCGAGCGAACGTACGGCGATCGTGAGCACCAGCGGTGACCAGCGTGCGTAGGCTGCGGCCAACGCGCGCTCGTCGCCATCGCAAAACGCGCGGTCCACTGCCTCGTCATCGTCGGTGGGTGCACTCACGTCGGGGTGGGTCCTTGGGGTCAAAACACGAGCTGGACAGGGCAGCGAGAGCCGAACCCTTCGGGCATCACCCCTCGCGCCCACCAGCTTAGTGAGGTTTCTTCACTTCAGGCGGGACTTCGCAGCCGCACAAAGAGGGCCACAGCAGCAGGCCCGACGCCGCGCACTGTGACCCTCCCGTGGTGGGACAGTTACTTCCTAAGTTCTCTCCTTGACAGTAAGACGGATGCACCCTGCCGCAGATTGACCGGCCGCTCACGAACAGCGTGTTAGGGAACGGGCGTGAGCGTGTACTTCGTCGAGAGGTATTCCTGGATACCCTCGAGCCCGCCCTCACGACCCAGACCGGACTGCTTCACGCCGCCGAACGGTGCGGCCGCGTTCGAGACGACGCCGGTGTTCAGCCCCATCATGCCGGTCTGCAAGGTGTCGATCATGCGCTGGCTGCGGGCGAGGTCGGTCGTGTAGACGTAGCTGATCAGGCCAAACTCGGTGTCGCTGGCGAGGCGCACCGCATCCGCTTCGTCGGTGAAGGTGCTGATGGCGAGCACCGGACCGAAGATTTCGTCGCGCAGAATATCGCTGCCCGGCTGGATATCGGTGAGTACGGTGGGTGCGTAGAAGGAGCCCTCGCGGTCGATTGCGGCACCGCCGGTTATCAGGGTCGCACCGCGGGTGAGGGCGTCCTGCACGAGGGAATCGGCCTTGGCGACGGCTTTGCCGTCGATGAGCGGGCCAATGGTGATGCCGGTCTCGGTACCACGCCCGATCTGGAACGCCTCGACTTTTTCGGTGATCCGGCGGGTGAATTCGGCGGCGACGGACTCGTGCACGATGAAGCGGTTGGCTGCAGTGCAGGCCTGGCCGATGTTGCGGAACTTTGCGATGATCGCTCCATCAACGGCCTGATCGAGGTCGGCATCGGCGAAAACGACGAAGGGGGCGTTGCCACCGAGTTCCATCGAAGTGCGCAGCACATTCTCGGCGGACAGCTTGATGAGGGATTTGCCGACCGCGGTCGACCCGGTGAAACTGAGTTTGCGAAGGCGCGGGTCGGTGATGATCGGCTCGGAGACCGTGCCGGACTGTGATGTCGTGATGACGTTGACAACCCCGGCAGGCAGGCCGACCTCTTCGAGCAGAGCCACGAAGTGCAGGGTGGTCAGCGGAGTGAGCGCGGCCGGCTTGACAACGACGGTGCAGCCGGCGGCGAGTGCCGGGGCGATCTTGCGCGTCGCCATGGCCAGCGGAAAGTTCCACGGGGTGATCAAGAAGCAGGGACCAACCGGGTGCTGGGTGACGATCATGCGACCGGTGCCCTCGGGGTTAGCGCTGTAACGGCCACTGATGCGCACGGCTTCTTCGCTGAACCAGCGCAAAAACTCGCCGCCGTAGGCGACCTCCCCGAGCGCCTCGGGCAGTGGCTTGCCCATTTCGATGGTCATGAGCAGCGCGAACTCATGTTTACGTTCCTGCAGCAGATCGAAGGTGCGGCGCAGAATTTCACCCCGCACGCGGGCGGGAGTCGCGGCCCAGCCGGCCTGGGCGGCATCGGCGGCGTCGAGGGCGGCGGCGCCATCGGCCACGCTCGCGTCAGCGATGGTCTTGATCACACGACCGGTGGCCGGGTCGGTGACATCGAGGGTGCGCCCGCCGGTCGCAGCGACCCACTGCCCGTTGATGTAGAGCTGGCCCGGCACTCGAGCGAGGAGCTCCGATTCGTTCGTTGGCGCGTCGGTAACAACTGTCATTGCATCTCCCATGCTTGTCTCTGCCCGTCGATCTGACGCTAATAGCCTAACGGCGCTCACCGACAGGGTCGGTGGGCGCTCATGCTTCTACGGGGTTGCGCCATTCGCGTGATCGTATATTATTTCAAATACACACGCAGCGCTGCGAGAGGATGTCCCATGCAGAAGCCCACGTCATTCACCGGCACCCCCGGCAAGGTGATCGCCCTGCACCTCAACTATCCCTCGCGCATTGCCCAGCGCGGCCGCGTGCCGGAGCAGCCCTCCTACTTTCTGAAGCCCGGCTCCTCGGTGAGCGCGTCCGGCACCCCGATTGAACGCCCGGCCGGCACCGAACTGCTCGCCTTCGAGGGCGAGATCGCCCTGATCATCGGCCACAGGGTCCGTCGAGTGAGCCCGGAGCAGGGCTGGGCGGCCGTCTCCGGCGTCACCGCCGCAAACGACTTCGGCGTCTACGATCTGCGCTATGCCGACAAGGGGTCGAATCTGAAGTCCAAGGGCGGAGACGGCTTCACCCCTCTTGGCCCGCACGTGATCAACGCCAGGGGCGTTGAACCCGATGCCCTCCGGGTGCGTACCTGGGTCAACGGCGAGTTGGTGCAGGAAGACACCACCACGCACCTGGTCTTCCCGTTCGGCCGCCTGGTCGCCGATCTCTCCCAGCTGATGACGCTCGAGCCGGGCGACGTGATTCTCACCGGGACCCCCGCTGGGTCCTCCGTGGTGCAGCCCGGCGACGTGGTCGAGGTCGAAGTGGATGCCCCGACTGCGCCGGGCGCGCCGAGCAGCGGGCGACTGGTCACCCCGGTCGTCGCCGGCACGATCGCGATGGCCGAATATGGCGCCAGCCCGAAGATCGACGATCTGCAGCGGGCCGCGGCGTGGGGTTCGACCCAAGCGGCCGGGCTGGCAGCTTCGGCCAGCTCAGCCAGCGTTCTGACCGACGAACTCAAAGCGAAGATCAACTCGGTCGGAACGGCCACGCTCAGCTCTCAACTGCGCAAACGCGGCCTGAACAACGTCTCGATCGACGGACTCCAGTCCACTCGTCCCACCAAACGTCTGGTGGGGCTCGCCCGAACCCTGCGATTCATTCCCAACCGGGAGGACCTCTTCATCGCCCACGGCGGCGGCTACAACGCGCAAAAGCGCGCCTTCGATTCGCTCCGCCCCGATGATGTGCTCGTGATCGAGGCTCGCGGCGAGACCGGCACCGGCACGGTCGGGGACATCCTCGCCCTTCGCGCCCAGGTCAACGGCGCAGCCGGTCTGGTGACGGATGGCGGGGTGCGCGACGTGACCGCCGTGGCCGCCCTCGAGATGCCCACGTACTTCGCCAACGCGCATCCGGCCGTTCTCGGCCGTCGTCACGTGCCGTGGGACACTGACCTCACCATCGCCTGCGGTGGTGCGGCTGTGCAGCCCGGCGATGTGATCGTGGGAGACGCTGACGGTGTCCTCGTGATTCCGCCGCACGTGATCGAGGAGGTCGTCACCGACGCGATCGCGCAGGAGCGTGAGGAGACCTTCATCGCCGAGATGGTTGCCGCGGGCGAGGGCGTCGACGGGCTGTACCCGATGAACGCCACCTGGAAAGGGCGGTACCAAAAATGGTCGCCCCAGTGACGCTCCCTCCCATCGGCGTGAGCAAGTCCCAACTCGCCTATCAATGGATCAAGTCACGCATCTCCGACGGAACGTTCACGCCGGGCTACCGCTTAGTACTCGGCGCGATCGGTAAGGATCTGGGCGTGAGCGTCGTACCGGTGCGCGAGGCGATCCGGCGCCTCGAAGCGGAGGGGCTCATCACCTTCGAGCGCAACGTCGGGGCGCAGGTCGCGATGCTCGAAGAGACCGAATATCTCTATACGATGCAAACGCTGAGCGTCGTCGAGGGCGTCGCGACGGCCCTGTCGGCGCCATTCATCACCACCACCGACATCGAACGTGCCCGCACGGTCAACCAGGCCATGATCACCTCCCTCGAAGACCTCAACCCGCACCGGTTCACCGAACTCAACCTCGAATTCCACTCGATCCTGTTCGAGAACTGTCCGAACCCGCACATCCTCGATCTGGTGCACCGCGGCTGGAACCGCATGAAGGTGCTGCGCGACTCCACTTTCAGCTTCGTGCCCGGCCGCGCTCGCGACTCCGTAACGGAGCACGACAACCTGCTACAGCTGATCGCGTCGGGCACCGACGCGCTCACACTCGAGTTGGCCGCGCGCGCCCATCGCACCGGCACACTGGATGCCTTCCTCGCATACCAGAAGTCGCAGCACCCCAGCCGATATCCGCCCCGTCCCCGAGAAAGAGAGCCTGAGCGATGACGCAGACGTCTGTCCAGACCGCACACTACGTACCGGCCGACCTGCCCACCAGCATCCGTCATTTCATCGGTGGCGAATTCGTCGACAGCGTCGGCGGCGAAACGTTTGACGTGCTCGACCCAGTGTCGAACCAGACCTACGCCACCGCGGCCGCCGGCCAGCAGGCGGACATCGATCTGGCCGTCGCAGCCGCGAAGGACGCCTTCGACAACGGACCGTGGCCGCGCATGCTGCCCCGCGCCCGCGCCCGGGTACTGCACCGCATCGCCGACGCCGTCGAGGCGCAGGATGCCCGGCTCGCCGAGTTGGAAACCTTCGATACCGGGCTGCCGGTCACGCAGGCGCTCGGCCAGGCGCAACGGGCGGCCGAGAACTTTCGCTTCTTCGCTGACCTGATCGTGGCGCAGGCCGACGACACCTATAAGGTACCCGGCAAGCAGATCAACTACGTCAACCGTAAGCCGGTCGGTGTCGCCGGGCTGATCACCCCGTGGAACACCCCGTTCATGCTCGAAAGCTGGAAGCTCGCGCCCGCGCTTGCCTCCGGCTGCACCGTCGTGCTGAAACCGGCCGAATTCACGCCGCTGTCAGCGAGCCTGTGGGCCGAGATCTTTCGCACGGCGGGCGTTCCCGACGGTGTGTTCAACCTGGTCAACGGCATCGGCGAGAGGGCCGGCGACGCGCTGGTGAAGCATCCCGACGTGCCGCTCATCTCCTTCACCGGCGAAACCACCACGGGCCAGACCATTTACCGCAACTGCGCCGCGAACCTCAAGGGCATGTCCATGGAGCTCGGCGGTAAGTCACCCGCGGTCGTCTTCGCCGACGCCGACCTCGACGCCGCGATCGACTCGACCCTGTTCGGCGTGTTCTCGCTGAATGGCGAGCGGTGCACCGCGTCGAGTCGCATCCTGGTGGAGCGCTCCATCTACGATGACTTCTGCGCCCGCTACGCGGCCCGCGCAGCACGCATCGTCGTCGGCGACCCACACGACCCCAGGACCGAAGTCGGCGCGCTCGTGCACCCCGAGCACTACGCCAAGGTCATGGGCTACGTCGAGATCGGCAAGACCGAGGGACGTCTGCTCGCCGGCGGCGGTCGCCCGGCCGGGCTTCCCGAATGGTTGGCACGGGGCAACTACGTCTCCCCCACGGTGTTTGCCGACGTCGCCCCGACCGCCCGTATCTTTCAGGAGGAGATCTTCGGCCCGGTCGTGACCATCACCCCCTTCGAAACGGATGCCGACGCGCTCGCCCTGGCCAATGGTGTGAAGTACGGGTTGGCGGCCTACATCTGGACCACCGATCTCAGTCGCGCACACAACTTCGCCCAGTCCGTCGATGCCGGGATGGTCTGGTTGAACTCGCACAACGTGCGGGACCTTCGCACCCCGTTCGGCGGAGTCAAAGCCTCCGGCCTCGGCCACGAGGGAGGCTACCGATCGATCGACTTCTACACCGACTCGCAGGCCGTACACATCACGCTCGCCCCGGTGCACCCGCCCCGCTTCGGCGGCAAGTAGCTTGTTTTCAGTTCCGCGGCCACCGATCAGCGAGGAGAACCCCATGACAATTCCGATCCCGACTCCCACCCAGGCCCCGCCGGATATTCTCCGCTGCGCCTACATGGACATCGTCGTGACCGACCTGGCCACGTCGCGCGAGTTCTACGTCGATATTCTCGGCCTCGTCGTCACCGAGGAGAGCGACACCGAGATCTACCTGCGCAGCTTCGAGGAATTCATCCACCACAACCTGGTATTGCGCCAGGGGCCCATTGCCGCCGTCGCCGCGATGGCCTTTCGGGTGCGCAGCCCCGAAGACGTCGACCTCGCCGAGGCTTACTTTCAGGAGCTCGGCTGCCGCACCGAACGCCGCACCGAGGGCTTCGTGAGGGGCATCGGTGACAGCGTCCGCGTCGAAGACCCGCTCGGCTTTCCGTATGAGTTCTTCTATGCAACCACCCACGTGGAACGACTCGCCTGGCGCTACGACCTGCAGGGTCCAGGTGCGCTCGTGCGCCTCGACCACTTCAACCAGGTCACCCCCCACGTCGGCCGCGGACGTGGATACCTCGAAGACCTCGGCTTTCGCGTCACCGAAGACATCAAAGACGACGACGGCGTCACCTACGCGGCGTGGATGCGCCGCAAGGACACCGTGCACGACACCGCCCTCACCGGCGGTGCCGGGCCGCGCATGCACCACCTCGCCTTCGCCACGCACGAGAAGAACAACATCATCTACATTTGCGACAAACTCGGCGCCTTGCGCAAGAGCGACCTGATCGAGCGCGGACCCGGTCGTCACGGCGTCTCGAACGCGTTCTACCTGTACCTGCGTGACCCCGACGGCCACCGCGTCGAGATCTACACGCAGGATTACTACACCGGCGACCCCGACAACCCGGTTGTCACTTGGAACGTGCACGACAACCAGCGCCGCGACTGGTGGGGCAACCCCGTTGTACCCAGCTGGTACACGGATGCCTCGCTCGTGCTCGACCTCGACGGCAACCCCCAGCCCGTCATCGAACGCACCGAGTCGAGCGAAATGGCCGTGACCGTCGGCGCTGACGGCTTCTCGTACACGCGCAAGGACGACGAGCTGGCCGGCTTCAAACTCGGCAACACCCTGTAGGAAGAAGCGCGCGCATGCTTGACCAGTCAGTCATCGAAGAGATCGCCGACGAACTCGTCGCGGCCGGCCGAACCCGGTCGACGGTCCCCCTCCTCACCGCCCGCTACCCCGGCATGACCGTCGACGATGCCTACGCCGTGCAGAGCTTGTGGAGGGAGCGCGGCATCGCGGGCGGCCGCCGTCTCGTCGGCCACAAGATCGGCCTGACCTCCAAGGTCATGCAGAACGCCACCGGCATCACCGAACCCGATTACGGTGTGATCTTCGCTGACGAGGTCTATGAGAATGGCGCGAGCATCCGTTTCGACAGCTTCTCGAACGTGCGAATCGAAGTCGAGCTTGCCTTCGTGCTGGGCACGTCACTGTCCGGCCCGAACTGCACGTTGTTCGACGTGCTCGATGCCACGGACTACGTCGTTCCGGCGCTGGAAATCCTCAGCTCACGCATCGAAATGGCCGGCCGTACCATCGTCGACACCATCTCCGACAACGCGGCGATGGGCGGAATGGTGCTGGGCGGTACGCCCGTGAAGGTCGGCGATATCGACCTGCCCTGGGTGTCGGCGCTGCTCTACCGCAACCAGACCATCGAGGAATCCGGTGTGGCCGCGGCCGTGCTGGGCCACCCCGCTGCCGGCGTCTACTGGCTGGCGAACAAGCTCGCCCAGCACGAAGCCAGGCTCGAAGCCGGCGAGATCATTTTGGCCGGCTCGTTCACCCGCCCGATGTGGGTGGAACAGGGCGATACCGTGCACGCCGACTACGGACCGTTGGGAGCAATCACATGCCGATTCGAGTAATAGCAGAGCCGACCTTCCGAGACGTTCTTGCGAGCGCCTCACGTGCCCAGATCGGAATGTGGGTGTGCTCCGGCAGCGCGCTGGTGGCCGAAATCTGCGCCGGCAGCGGTCTCGACTGGCTGTTGATCGATACCGAACACAGCCCCAACGGCCTCGAGGCGACGCTCAGTCAGCTGCAGGCGGTGCACGGCTACCCGATCGTGCCGGTGGTGCGCGTACCAGCCGGCGAGCGTGTCATCGTGAAGCAACTGTTGGACCTCGGCGCTCAGAATCTGTTGATCCCCATGATCGACACTGCCGAGCAGGCCCGCGAGATGGCCGCCGCGGTGCGCTATGCGCCGCTCGGCGTTCGCGGCGTCGGCAGCGCCCTCGCCCGGGCATCCCGGTGGAACCGTATCGACGACTACCTGGCTCGCGCCAACGACACGATCTCACTGTTCGTGCAGATCGAGACGACGGATGCCGTGGCCAACATCGCCCAGATCGCCGCCGTCGACGGCATCGACGGCGTGTTCATCGGCCCCGCCGACCTCGCCGCGTCGATGGGCCTGCTCGGCCAGCAGGACCACCCCGACGTCATCGCCTCGGTCGAGCAGTGCATCCGCACGGTGTCGGCGCTCGGCAAACCCGCCGGCGTCAATGCCTTCGCCCCCGCAACCGCCGAGCGTTACCTGGCGGCGGGCGCCCGCTTCGTGCTCGTCGGTGCCGACGTGGCCGTTCTCGCCCGGGCCTCGGAGAAGCTCGCCGCGACGTTCATCAGGCCCGGCAGCACGGGCCCTGCCGTCGATGCCGTCCCACGAACGAGTTACTGAGCGCCCAGGCCGAATGCGAGAATGAGAGGGTGTCGATCCCCGAATTCGCCGAGACCTCCGGCAGCCCCGCCTCGGGGCCCGCCTCGGTGCCCGCCTCGGTGCCCGCCGCACACTCGCAGACCCTGTCGCGCGGCATTCGCATGCTGGAGATTCTCGCTGAATCCGGCGAACCGATGAGTATCCTCCAACTCGCCGCTGCCCTCGACGTGCACCGTTCGATCGCCTATCGCATCCTCCGCACCCTGGAAGATCACGGCCTCGTCGTGCGGGACCCGGCCGGACTGGTGCGGCTCGGCCCCCGCTTGGCCGCCCTGGCCCGCGGGGTGTCCCGCGACCTGCAGGCCGCGGCACTGCCCGTGCTTACCCGTATTGCCCACGACCTCGGCATGACCGCCTTCGTCGCCGTGCTTGACCTGGGCGAGGTGGTCACGCTCGTGAGTATCGAATCGCGCCAGCCCCACGCGACGGTGGCGCAGCGGCCCGGCACACGGCACCCGCTGCACGTGGGGGCACCAGGGATCGCCATCCAGTCCGCGCTGAACGCCGCGCAGTGGGCCGCGCTCGGTCTCACCGAAACTCGACGGAGCGAGGCCAGTGAGGTCGCTACTGTCGGCTATGCCTCCAGCCACGACGAGGTCATTCCCGGCCTGTCGTCGATCGCCGTGCCGCTGCCCGTGCCCGGGGATTCGCCTGCCGCCATCGCCGTCGTCTATATCTCGAGTCTGCATTCCCCCACCGACATCGGCGCAGCCCTCACCGAGGCTGCGCGCACGATCGTCGCCGAGCTTCGCTGACCCACTCTGCGTGTTGCACGCGCTACTGCGCGTCAATCGTGTATGCCGGGTGCGATTGTGCTCCACCTCCCGCACAAGCAACGATCCCGTACAATACTGACCAATAGGTAGGTAATCTTTGGTTTTGCTGCCATACTGCCCCCGTGCCGGTTTTCTCCGCACGATCCCCACACTGTGCATCAGTACCCGACCCAGCACCGCAATGAGATACAAGGGAGTATTCCATGGCCTTAACGACCGAGCGCACGCAGGCAATCAGCGCTAAACGGAATGAAGAACGGCGGGTCCTCGCCGGTACGATGGTCGGCACCACCATCGAGTGGTACGACTTTTTCATCTACGCCCAGGCCGCCGGCCTCGTACTGGCCGGCCTGTTCTTCGCCCCGCTTGCCGGCGAAAACGTGCCGCTCGCTCAGCTGATCGCCTGGGCGTCACTCGGCATTAGCTTCCTCGTCCGTCCGCTCGGCGCCATCATCGCCGGGCACCTCGGCGACCGCATCGGCCGCAAGGCGATGCTGGTGTTCACACTCGTCATGATGGGCGCGGCCACTGCTCTCATCGGCCTGCTGCCGACCTTTGACCAGATCGGCGTCTCGGCACCGATCCTGCTGATCGTGCTTCGCATCCTGCAAGGCTTCTCGGCCGGCGGCGAATGGGGCGGTGCGGCGCTCATGAGCGTCGAGCACGCACCGATCAACAAGCGCGGATTCTTCGGTGCCTACCCGCAGATCGGGGTTCCGGTCGGCCTCATTCTCGCCACGGGTGTCATGATCATCGTGACCACCTCGATGAGCGACGACGCGTTCCTCAGCTGGGGTTGGCGCATTCCGTTCCTCGTCTCCGTGCTACTCATCGTCGTCGGTTGGGTCATCCGCCGCGCGGTCGCCGAAAGCCCGGTCTTCAAAGAAATGCAGAACCGCAAGAAAGAATCTGCCGCCCCGATCAAGCAGCTCTTCCAGAACCACTCGCGTCAGGTCATCCTCACCGCATTGATCTTCATAGCCAACAACGCGGCCGGTTATATGCTCATCGCTTTCTTCGGCTCGTACGCCACCAAGCCCGCCGACGCTGGCGGACTCGGCATGGAGCGCACCCCTGTGCTCATCGCCAGCACTGTCGCCGCCGCGTTCTGGCTCGCGTCGACCATGCTCGGTGGAATCCTCTCCGACAAAATCGGCCGCGTGCGCACCTTCCAGCTCGGCTACGCGTTCCTCTTCATCTGGGCAATCCCGATGTTCCTGCTCGTCGACACCGGCGACATCGTCTGGTTTGCGCTCTCGCTCATCATCCTGGCGAGCGGACTCGGCTTCTCCTATGGCCCGCAGGCCGCGCTCTACGCCGAAATGTTCCCGGCCCAGGTGCGCTACTCCGGTGTTTCGATCGGCTACGCGCTCGGTGCGATTCTCGGTGGCGCGTTCGCCCCGCTCATCGCGCAACTGTTGCTCGATCAGACCGGTCAGTCCATCTCGATCGGCGTCTATCTCATGGTGCTCGCCGCGATATCCTTCGTCGCGGTGACCCTGGTGAAAGAGACGCGCGGGGTTGCGCTGGGCATCAGCACGCACGAGTAACTGTCGTAGATCACAACCGTGCCGCTTGGAATAACACTCTGGCGGCACGGTTTCTTCGTGCTTGCTGCGCGCGGGCTACGAGCCAGCGGCTCAGTTCAAGAACTCCAGGGCGGCTTGCGTGAACTCGGGGGCGGTCAGCGCGCTAAGGTGGGTGCGGCCGGGCAGTTCGACGTACCCGGCACCGCGTTCGGCCGCGAGCACGGCCACCCCCGCTGGAATCTGGTCGGCGCCGCCCGCCACGAATAATTGCGGGATGCCCACTGGCACGTCCAGGGTGCATCCCGCCATCCCCTGCACACACGCCCAGAGTGCCTCCCGGTCGGCACCAGCGGTGATCGCCGGCCCGAGTACGGCGGCGATGGTCGGGTCGGAAGGAAGGTCGCCAGAGAGCAGGAACCGGTTGACCTCGCCCTGGTCCCAGGTGTCGAATAGTTCGAGCGGCCCTGCCCCGCCGAGCACGAGGCTGCGCACGCGTTCGGGCGCAAGCCTGGCCAGGGCGGCCACGACCCGCGACCCCAGGGAATAACCGATTACGTCGACCCGCTCAAGTTCCAGTCTGTCGAGCACCGCCACGAGGTCAGCGGCCAGCTGCCTCGGTAGATAGTCGGCAGAGCGGTGCGGCCTGTCGCTGCGCCCGTGCCCGCGGAGGTCAGGCGTGATCGCGCCCCGCCCGACTTCCCCAAGTGCCCGCACCCACCCCGAGCCAATCCAGGTGACCGCCGCGGTCGACGCGAAACCGTGCACGAGCAGAACCGGTCGCTCCCCCGGGGCGGCATCAAAGGCAATTTGTACGCCATCGAGCCTGTTGGCGAATAGGGTCACTCGACGGCGTCGCTCACGGCAAACACCGCACCGGCGTGCGCCATCTCAGCGAGGGCGGTCGCCGTGGATTCCGCGGCGACACCGGCAACGAGATCGGTCAGCACCCGCACGCGCTGGCCGTGTTCGAGCGCGTCGAGAACGGAGGCTCGCACGCAGTGGTCCGTTGCGAGGCCGACGATGTCCACCTCGGTCACGCCGTGCTCGCTCAGCAACTCCGTCACCGTCTGCCCGGCCTCGGTGGCGCCCTCGAAAATGGAATATGCGGGCCGGCCCTGGCCCTTGCGAATGTGGAAGGTCACGGCATCCGTTGTCAGAGCCTTGTGGTACTCGGCGCCCGTCGTGCCGGCCACGCAGTGCACCGGCCAGGTTGTGACGTAGTCGGGCGCCGTATCGCGCGCGAAGTGGCCACCGTTGTCGTTGCCGATATCGTGCCAGTCACGCGAGGCGAAGACATATTTATAGGCATGCGGATGCTCGGCCAGCAGCACACTCACACCCGACGCGACCGCGGCCCCACCGTCAACGCCGAGCACTCCGCCCTCGGTGAAATCATTCTGAACGTCGATGATGAACAGTGCGCGGGTCATGAGGTCTCCTTGCGAAGGGTTAGTTGTTCGATAAATTGTCACCGCAGTGAAAGAAGCCGGTGGTCAAAGTGTCGATGGCGATTTTAGCGTTTGAGCTCACGGTGCCGATGGCGTAGATGGCGAAGGTGAGCGGGGTGCCGTCGGCGGCGCGAATGACCCCGGCGAGCGTGTAGCCGGTATCGATCCAGCCGGTCTTGGCGAACACTGCGCCGTCGGCGGCGGAATTCGCACCGGCGAAACGGTCGCTGTAGGAGAGGGAACCGCGCGGACCGCCGGCGATCGGCAGGCCATCGAAGAGCACGCCGAGGTTGCCCTCGCGGGCGTTGACCTTGAGGAACAGGGCCGTCAGGTACGCCGGCGAAACAGCATTGTGAGGGCTGAGTCCCGAGCCGTCCTTGATGATCATGCCGGTGGTGTCGATGCCGTAGGCGGCGAGGCCACCGACGATGCCTTGTTGCAGCGCGGAGAAAGAGTTGCCGGCGCCGTTTTCGATGGCCACGAGGCGGGCGAGCATCTCGGCGATGGTGTTGTCACTCACAATCAGGGACTGTTGAATAAGCGTCGACACCGGTGCGGACTGTACGGCACCGAGTTGGGCGGTTCCGGCCGGGGCGGTGGCCTGACTGATGCTGAGGCCGCCGCCGAGCGCGTCGGCGAAGGCCTGGCCGGCCCGGGCAATCGGGTCTTCGCTGCGCGCCGATGTGCTCCGGGTCGGGTCGTCGCGGTCACCGTCGACCATCAGCGCGGTGATCTCGGGCATGGCGCCGAGGCCGAGCTCGGTGCGGGCCCAGCCCTCGTCCCAGTCAGGGCCGGAAAAGTACGAGGCGTCGAGTACGAGCGAGGTGATCGGCGGATTGGTCGGGTCGGCAGCCCAGGCGACCATGGTCTGGGTCGCAAGGTCGTCGAGGTGGGCGGCGCCGGTGTAGAACGGCTCCTGACCGGTGGGTAGCCGCGACAGGGTGAGGTCTCCCCCGCCGACGAGCACGACCTGACCGGGTTCCGCGCCCTTCACCACGCGGGTCGTGGCCCGGTAGTCGCTCCCGAGCACGTTGAGGGCAGCGGCCGAGGTGAGCACCTTCATGACACTCGCGGTGCGGGACGACGTCGTGCCGCCGCGGTCGAACAACACCTCACCGGTGTTGGCATTGACGACCTGCGCCTGAAAATCGGCGAGGCGGGCGTCGGCGGCGAGCGCGGCAACCGAGCAGGTACGCAACCGGCTGGCCGCTGTCGCTTCGGCGGGCACCGGTCGAGCCGGATCGATGGTGGGAGTGGGAAGCGGCGTGGCCGTGGGCGACGGCGCGCCGGATGCCGCAGCCGGCCCGGCGGCGCCGGTCTGGGTTCCGGCGAAGACGGCTCCACTACCGAGCAGCACGAAGACGGCAGCACCGGCGGCGATCAGCGACGCCCGGCGGTACCGGGTGAAGACTGCACGGATTCCGCTGCGCGGAGCAGGGTCGCCCTCTGGGGCTACGGGTGTCTGCACGGGTTCATCCACCTCCGTATGGTAGCCGACGCGCCTTCGGGCCAGCTATTCTCCCGGGTAGCGCAGGCCGATCCTGGCCCGAATCGCGTCGAGGGTGTGCATGATGGCGACCGATTCTTCGGCCGGCATGATGTCGCTCGAGAACTTGCCGGCGCGAATCAGGGCCTCGGCTTCGACCGCTTCGAAGTGCATCCCGCGGCCGGTGAACTCGGCCGGTACAAACGTTTCGAGTACGGTGCCGACCGTGTCCAGTACTCGAAAACCGGTCGGTGCGTACCAGACGGCGTCGATGTCGATGCGCCCCTCGGCGCCGATGATCGACGCCGAGGTGGGGCCGAGGGTGTCGCTTGCCGAGAAGGTCGTGGCGATCTGTCCGCCCAGATAGCGAAAAATCGTCGCGACCTGGGCATCCGCTCCGGTGGCCTTGAATGAGGCACTGGCCAGTATCGTTTCGGGTGCCCCGAAGACAGCGTGCGCGAAATTCACCGGATAGACCCCCAAGTCGAGCAGGGCTCCGCCGCCGAGTGCCAGGGAGTTGATCCGGTGTTCCGGGTCGTTGGGAAGGTCCTGGGTATGGTCGGCGAGCAGGCTGCGCACGTCGCCGAGCGTGCCGGCCGCCAGAATCTCGCGGATGCGCACCATGTGCGGCAGAAACCGGGTCCACATGGCTTCGAGCACGAGCAGATTCTTGCTCGCGGCCAGGTCGACGATCTGTCGGGCTTCCCGGGCGTTGAGCGCGATCGGCTTCTCGATCAGCACGTGTTTGCCGGCATTCAACGCGAGGGCAGCGTGTTCGGCATGAAACGGATGCGGTGTCGACACGTAGACGACGTCGACCGCGGGATCGTTGACCATCGCTTCGTAGCTGGCATGTGCCGTGGGAATGCCAAATTCGGCGGCGAAGGCATCCCCTGACGCCTGGCTGCGCGACCCGACGGCCTGCACCGTGTGGCCGTTCTGTACCAGGTCGCTCGTGAACTGGTGGGCGATACCGCCGGTGGCCAGGATTCCCCAGCGAATCGAATCTGTCATGCCTGGAGCTTATCGGCCGGCACCGACACGGGGTTCTGAATGCCGATGCCTGAGACGATTCCGCCTCCGACCAGCAGAATTCCGGTGACGATCGCGGCGCGATGGAACCCGTCGACGTCGAGCACCGGGCCCACGACAATGCTCGCTGCGGCGATGGCCACCAGTCCGGCGACCCGGGAGAGCGCGTTATTGACCGCGGAGGCAATGCCCGCCCGGCCGGGTTCAATCGCGCCCAGAATGGCGGAGGTCAGCGGCGCGACCGTGATCGTCAGGCCCAGGCCGAAGATGATGACGCCGGGCAGAACCTGGCTGGAATAGGCGACGGTCGAGTCGATGCGCAGCATGAGAAAAAACCCGATACCGGCGATGATCGGCCCGACGCACATGAACAGACGCGGGCCAAATCGGCCAGCCAGACGACCGATGACGGTGGACAGGGCGATGCTCAAAATGCTCACTGGCAGCAGGGCCAACCCGGCGCGCGTCGCGCTGTATCCGCCGACCTGCTGCAAGAAGACAGCGAGCAGGAACGTGCCGAGCGACAGGGCGGCGTAAATGAAGGTCGTCGCCACGTTTCCCACCCAAAAGTTGCGCACCCGAAAAAGGCTGAGCGGCATCATCGGCGCTCTCGCACGGTTCTCATGCCAGATAAACGCCGCAAAACTCAGCAGTCCGACGATGAGCGGCACCAGAATGACCGGGCTTCCCCAGCCGAAGGCGGCGTGCTCGATCAGCGCAAAGACGGGCAGGGCCACGCCAAGCACACCGAGAACCGCTCCGCTGACGTCGATGCGGGGCGCGGCATCCGCTGCCTCGTCGCCCGGCAACCGCGCCAACAGAACCAGGGTGAGCGCGATCGGCGCGATGTTGACGGCGAACACCAGCCGCCACGACGCCAGGTCGACCAGCAACCCGCCGATGAGCGGGCCGGCAATGAAGGCTGTGCTGGTCCAGGCGGTCCAGGTTCCGATCGCGCGGGCCTGGCCGGCACCCGAAAATGTGCTGAAGATGAGAGCGAGCGAGCTCGGTACCAGCAGCGCACCAGCGACGCCCTGGATGGCACGTGCGCCGATCAGAAACGGAGCGCTCGGAGCCACCGCACAGAGAACGGATGCCGAGACGAACCCCACCAGACCCCACAACAGCACCCGCTTGCGCCCGAACGCGTCGGAGAGCGAACCGGCCAGCAGAATAATGCCGCCGAGGGTGATGAGGTAGGCGTCGACGACCCACTGCTGGGTCGAGATTCCTCCGCCCAGTTCACGGGTGATCGCGGGGAGAGCCACATTGATGACGGTGCCGTCGAGAAAGGCGATGAACGAGGCCAGCACCGCGACCACCAGAACAAGCCGTGGGGAATCGGCCAATGAACGGGTCATGACGTGAATGAACCCCACGTGCTGCCGCGGCGTGCCATATAGGTCAGACTAGACCAATGATCACCCTGCAGCAGGATGCCGATGGCTTCATCCGCATGAACCGGCACTTTCCCGACACCACTCTTATCAGCATCAGCTTCACAGAGGGGGCGGTGGGAGAATTCACCGGGGCCCAACTGAACGCCGTCTTTGACGACGCCCTGGCCGAGTTTCGCGGGCAGAACCGCCTCGAGGGAGCAAAAGGTTTTTCCCGGGCGCCGGCGAAAACCGTGCATCCCACGAAAAACATCACCGTCATCAAGGTGCACCCCGAAATGGCCCGCTAGCTGCGACCGGGCGCAGTCAGCGCAGTCAGTCTGTCCACGCCGATCGGTTCAGCGGCCAGTAACGGCACGATCGCGACCCGATCGGCGTGGTCGAACACCCGGTCGATCTGGGTGACCTCGTTGGCGGCGCGCGCCAGCAAAAACGGTGACTCGGGGCGCGCCGCCGCAATGGAATTGTTGACTACCCAGCCCCACGGCTGGATTCCGGCGCGCTGAAGATCCTGCTGGAGCTCCTCTGCCTCGAGCACCGGCGTCGTCTCGGCCAGGGTGACGAGCAGCACCTTGGTCAGCGCGGAATCCTGCAGTCGCATCAATGGGGTCACGAACGCCATGCCCTCCCCCATCTGACGCGCGATTTCACGATGGTACGATCCCGTGGCATCGAGCAACAGCAGGGTGTGGCCGGTCGGAGCGGTATCAACGACAACGAATTCGTGCCGCGATTCATGCACGGCCTTCGAGAATTGCCGAAACACGGCGACCTCATCGGTGCACGGCGAGAGCAGGTCTTCGGCCAGGGCGGCCCGGCCGTCGTCGTCGAGGTTCGTGCCCTTGGTAGCCATGACGTGATTTCGATACTCTCGAATAGCCTCGTCCGGGTCGATGCGCGAGACGCGCAGCCCCGGCAGGGTTCCGTGCAGGGTGTCCACAAGGTGGGCCGCCGGGTCCGTCGTGGTCAGGTGCACAGTATGGCCGCGCCGAGCGAGGGAAACGGCGAGTGCTGCAGCGATCGTGGTTTTGCCGACACCGCCTTTTCCCATGCATAAAATCAGGCCGTGACCGGTCTGTTCTAATTCGTCGACGAACTGGCCGAGCGGGGCATTCGGCACTTCGACCGGGGTCTGCGGGGATACTCCACCATTGTTGCCGGCTTGAAACAGGTCGCGCAGC
This sequence comes from Cryobacterium sp. Y57, assembly GCF_002929505.1. Taxonomy (GTDB): domain Bacteria; phylum Actinomycetota; class Actinomycetes; order Actinomycetales; family Microbacteriaceae; genus Cryobacterium. The sequence goes on along the minus strand of NZ_PJJL01000066.1, from coordinate 13,408 downwards.
GCTCTGTCACCCGTCATGTTTCCGGTCTTGAGCTCGAGCAGGTCACGCGGCAGGATAGCGATGTTCGCCGGAATACCGTCCAGAGCGGCCGCCTCGCGTGTGCGCACCGCTGCGGCTATCGGCTCTGTTCCCGCGCCAACTGGCAGCAGTCCATTGATAACGACATAGCCGCCAAGAATTCCGATCTGCGCCAGCTCAGCGTGGGTGCGATCGATCTCGCTCAAAGCGGATGCCTGCGCGCGCGCCACGAGCACCAGCCGCGTACGCCGCGGGTCGGCCAGGGCAGCGACCGCAGCCGCATACACCGTCTTGTGCTTCTCCAGCCCGGATAGCGGGCCGAGGCACGACGGATCACCCTTACCCGCATTCAGAAACTCCGTCCAGGAGCCGGGCAACTGCAGCAGGCGGATGGTGTGTCCGGTCGGCGCGGTGTCGAACACGATGTGGTCGTAGGTCTGGAGCAGGCTGTCATCGGTCAGTAGGTTCGTGAACTCGTCGAACGAGGCAACCTCGGTAGTACACGAACCGGACAGGCCCTCAGCAATGCTGGCCAGCTCGCGCTCCGGCAAAAGCCCCCGAACCGGCGCGATAATGCGTTCGCGATAGGCATCCGCGGCCTGCTCCGGGTCGATTTCGAGGGCGCTGAGACCGGCAATGGCCTCAATCAGAGTGACCGTGTTGCCGATCGTGACACCGAATACCTGCCCGATGTTGGACGCCGGGTCGGTGCTCACCAGCAACACTCGGCGGCCCCGGGTGGCCAGCTCGATGGCCGAAGCGCAGGCAACGGATGTCTTGCCGACGCCACCCTTTCCGGTGAAAAACAGAAAGTGGGGCGGGTCTTTCAGAAACTTCACGGTGCTAGCAGCAGCCGGTGGCGCCGCCGCAGCATCCGCTTTCAGATTTCTCACTCAGGCCGAGCTGGGGTCGCTCGGCTGGCTCACTCGTGATGGGAGCGAGGCCGGCGAAGGCGGACAGTTGGGTTTTCGAGGGATAGGTGCCGGTCGCGACGGTGACACCGTCGACGACGGTGAGCGGCAGCCCGGTCGAACCGACGACGTGCATGAAGGCGCGCACGGTCTCCTCCGTGGTGAAAGCGAGCGGGTCGGTGGCCAGGTTATGGCGCTGGATGTCAGCGCCCAGGTCCTGCAGACTGCGCACGGTCGCGGTCACTTCGACCAGGGACTGGTCGACATCGACGCCGCAGACTCCGGTGTCGCAGCACAGTGCCGGTTCGTAGATTCGGATGGCAGCCATGTGGATCTCCCTCATAAGTTGAGCCTTCACTCGCTATATCGATAAGAATCAATGTAGCAGTAGGCTGGTGCCGCACCTACCGGAAGGGATCATTTCATGACCGAGAAATCTGAGATCACGGAGCGTGTTCGTGCGCGTTACGCGATGGCCGCAGTGCAGTTGAACGACGTCTCGAGCACGTCGTGCTGCGTGCCGACCGATTTGGGCGACGGCGACGTGTTCGGCTCCGCGCTCTACACCGGCAACGAAAAGTTGGAGATCCCCGAAGAGGCGTTTCTGGCCAGTCTGGGCTGCGGCAATCCAACAGCGGTCGCCGACCTGCACCCGGGAGAAACGGTGCTCGACCTCGGCTCCGGCGGCGGCATCGACGTGCTGCTCTCCGCTCGTCGGGTGGGCCCAACGGGCTTCGCCTACGGGCTCGATATGACCGATGAGATGCTCAGGCTCGCCCGAGCTAATGCGGCGAAGGCCCAAGCCACCAACGTGGAGTTCATTAAGGGTCAGATGGAAGCCATCCCCCTGCCCGGTGCAACCGTCGACGTGATCATCTCCAACTGCGTCATCAACCTGTCCACCGACAAGAATGCGGTGATCAGCGAGATGTTCCGGGTTTTGAAGCCCGGCGGGCGTCTCGGAATCTCCGACGTGGTGGCCGAAAACCATCTGAGCGCAGAGGACCGCATCGAGCGCGGCAGTTACACCGGTTGCATCGCCGGGGCACTCTCGAATCAGGAATACCTGGACGCGCTCGCCGCAGCAGGATTTCTCGACGCGACTGTGGAGTACACCCACGAAGTCGCCCCCGAAATGCACGGGAGCATCGTGAAGGCGGTCAAACCCCGCGCCTAGTCTCGGGCGCTTTTTTCCCTGGAACGGCCGGCCCCTACGAGCAGCAATCCTGAACTCAGAAAGCAGGATCGCCACAGCCAGAGATGACAGTGCATGCTGACTAGTGCCTCTCGTCTGGATGTACTGAATCGGCTGGGGCGGGCCTTGGCGGATCCGACCCGATCCCGGATTCTACTGAGCCTGCTGGATGCCCCGGGGTATCCCGGCCAGCTTACGGAGGGACTGCGGCTGACGCGCTCGAATGTATCGAACCACCTGAGTTGCCTGCGGGGTTGCGGCATCGTGGTGGCCACGCTGGAGGGTCGGTCGACGCGATACGAGATTGCCGACCCGCATCTGACGCGTGCGCTGGTCGCGCTGGTCGACGTGGTCCTCGCCGTCGAGGACGGTGACGCCTGCGCAGATGACACCTGTGACGTGCCCCCGTGTTGCGGAGCCGAAACATGAGCGCGCCCTCACCCCTTCACCTTCCGGCACTGGGCCCGATTCGCAAACGCCTCCTCCAGCGCCGAATCCGCTGGCTCGGCTGGGCTTGGGCTGATGCGGTCGCCGCGCTGGTTATCGCGGGTTTCGCGATCCGAGAAGGCAGAGAAGCATGGACAGGCGACACGTGCGCCACGCCGGTATCCGCGCTGACCGGTGAACGCACCCTCGAGCATGAGGCCGGCTCCTGCGATCCCTTCCAGGCAATGGCTTACGACCAACCGGCGGGTCATTGTGCAATAATCTGCGTATGAATGCAGATACGGACAGGTGCATGCTTGAGGGAGATGTGATCTTTCAGGCGGGGCATGCCCTCGAGGGCCCACCGGCGCACCATCGGCATCCGCTCGAACGAGCCAGTGACCCCCACCGTGCCGTCGCTCATGTTTGAGGTCCTGCGTAACCGAACGTATCGCCGACTGTTCAGCGCGCAAGTCGTCGCGCTGATCGGCACCGGAATGCTCACGGTAGCTCTCGGCCTCCTCGCGTTCGACCTCGCCGGTGGTGATGCCGGGATAGTGCTCGGCATCGCACTGACCATCAAGATGCTCGCTTACGTCGGCGTCGCCCCGGTCATTTCCGCGCTGACTACGCATGTGCCACGCAAAACCCTGTTGGTATCAGCGGATGCACTCCGCGCGATCGTCGCGCTCGCCCTGCCGTTCGTCACCGATGCCTGGCAGATCTACGTCCTCATCTTCGTGCTGCAAGCCGCTTCAGCTACCTTCACCCCCGCCTTTCAAGCCCTCATCCCGGAGGTCTTGCCGAGGGAGAGCGAGTACACCCGGGCGCTGTCGCTGTCGCGACTGGCCTACGACCTTGAATCGCTCCTCAGCCCGATTCTCGCCGCCGCACTCTTGACCGTTATCAGCTACCACTCCCTTTTTGTGGGAACGATCGTCGGGTTCGCTGGCTCCGCCCTGCTCGTGTTCACCACCACTCTGCCGGCTCATCAGGTGGCCGTGACAACACCATTCGTGGAGCGCCTCACCCGCGGCGTTCGCGTCTTCGCACGCACCCCGCAATTGCGCGCCCTGCTGGCTATGAACATGGTCGTCGCAACGTCGACCGGCATGGTCATCGTCAACACCGTCGTGCTTGTGCAAAGCCACTTTGGCCGCCCTCAGTCCGACTTTGCTCTCGCCCTCGCCTGCTACGGATTCGGGTCCATGCTCGTCGCACTTGCGCTGCCCCGGGTACTCGAGCGTTTTGACGACCGAAACGTCATGCTGCTCGGCTGCGCGCTGTTGCCCGCCGGGCTTTTGGCCCTCGCCGGTCTTGTTCTCGCACCGGCGATACCCCTGACCTGGTCTGGTCTCCTCGTGATCTGGTTCGTGCTCGGCGCCGCGACCGCACTCATCCTGACGCCGTCGGCGCGGCTGTTGCGCCGCTGTTCCGACGAGACCAGCCGACCAGCCGTTTTCGCCGCCCAGTTTTCCCTGTCCCATGCCTGTTTCATCGTCACCTACCCACTGGCCGGGATACTCGGCGCCCTGTTGGGATTGGCGCCAGCTGCGACCATACTGGCCGGTATCGGGATACTCTCTGGGATCGTTGCGTTACGGGCCTGGACGACTCGGACGACACCTCTGGCACAGGTCGAATCAACGATCGCCACCTGAGAGATGATGGACGTGATAGCAGCAACAGGCGTTGCCGCGATCTCAGTTCTTGCTCGGGTAAAACCGGCACTCAGGTTTCGCCGCTGGCCGTGCGGTATTCTGCAAGAGAAGACATTGGGCAGTTCGGTCGTGGGCTGCGGGCAAAGAAGTAGGTGAAATGACGCTGGATCGTGCGGTGCGGCGGTCGGGTGCACCCGTATCTGTGCCTCCTCTCATCTCCTTGCTCGCTCTGGCCGCCCTATTGTTCGCAATTCTTGCCATTCATTCCGAGACCACCGGGCATGCCATGCACACGCTGGTCCCTGCATCATCGGCTGGTGCTGCATCATCGGCTGTTGCCGAGCACCAGACGTCGGTGACGGGTATGGCTGCAGTCATGGCTGCTCCCGTCGTCGCGATGATGTCGTCCGGAAGCCGCGGCGGGATGCTTGAGTGCACTCTGCTGGCGATGACGTGCGTCCTGCTGCTGACTCTCGTCGTCATGGTCTTTCTGACTCGGCTCCCGGCCAGGTATCGACGCCCGCTCGATACCTGCGTGACGTCGATCTCCTGCCGCATCAGCGCTCAACCGCGTCAGCGTCCCAGTCTCACCCTTCTGTCCATCTGTCGCGTTTAGACCGAGATGCAGTTCCGCGCCAGCACGTGGCGTCGGAACTGCGCCGTGCCCGCGGCCGCCGGTTTCTACCGCTAACAGACGAATGGATGAACGATGCTCAACCCACGAACTTTCTTATTTGCTGCCGTGACCTTGGCAGCAGCTCTCACTCTCAGCTCATGCTCTGGCGGCAGCCCCGCCGCCGAACCAGCGGGCTCTTCTGCCAGCCACAGCACAGCAGCTTTTGACTCCGCCGACGTGACCTTTGCCCAGATGATGATCCCCCATCATGAACAGGCCGTTCAAATGAGCGACGACCTACTCGCCAAAGACGGCCTCGATCACAGCGTGGTCGACCTCGCGACCGAGATCAAGGCTGCGCAGAAACCGGAGATCACCCAGTTGAAAGACTGGTTGACGGCGTGGGGCGAAGACGAGAACAGCATGTCGGACATGTCCGGCATGGACGGCAGCTCTGCCGGGATGATGTCCGACGACGACATGATGGCGTTGCAGCACGCCTCGGGAGCAGACGCCAGTTCCTTGTTCCTAAAGCAGATGACTGCGCACCATGAGGGGGCCGTCGCGATGGCGCAGCTCGAAATTGATAACGGTGAGAATGCGGATGCCCGGGCGATGGCCGCCAACATCGTCAAGACGCAGTCGGCTGAAATCGCCGTCATGGCCGAGCTTCTCGCCGCGCTCTAGAGCGGCACATTCGGGGCTGGTTCTTCTCTGGAAGGCCGGCCCCAGAACACCACCCAACGTTTTCTGAACCACCTGCAAGGACATATTCATGTATCGCCGTCAATTTTTTCACCTGATGCGTATTCCCGGAACGGTGCTCCGTGGATAACACCGGTCACGTCGCCACGGCGCCGCCCATCCCCGGTGTCATTCCACCAATGTCGCGCCGAGATATCCGCGCGATGGAGAACATGGTGCGTGCGGGCCGATCCGGTGCATCAAAAACTGCGCCATCGGTCAAAGTCACTTCTCGGCCCATCCCGCTGCGCCAGCGTGCTGCGGCCGCCAGCGCCATGGCGATGATCGCGCTCTTTGCGATCGGCGCGTCCCTCCCCGCACTCGCGGTGAACACAGAACCGCCACAGGCCGCAGCTGCGAGCGCCGCGAAAACGGACGATCTGCAAAGCGTCACCGCAGCGGGTACAACATCCGTTCCCTTTCAACGTGACGGGTACACCATCACGGAAGCACCTGAACCGGCCTCGTACACCCAAGTTGCCAGCGATGGAGAATACGCCAGCCTGAGTCCGGGCCAGCTCAGCGATCAAGGCTGGGCTCTACCTGTTCTGGGCCGAATATCGAGCCCGTTCGGTTCTCGCCCGAACAAGCCAGTTGATGGTGTCGGCGACTTTCACAACGGCACCGACATTGCCGCTCCCTGCGGCCAGCCCGTCTTCGCGGCGGCTGGAGGAAAAGTTATCACCTCGGGCTATCAGGGCTCCTATGGCAACTGGGTTCTCATCGACAACGGCAACGGCATCGAGACGGGTTATGCCCATAACAGTCAGCTCCTCGTTGATTCCGGCCAGATGGTTGTAGCCGGTGAAATTATTGCCATAGTGGGATCAACGGGTGCGTCCAGCGGCTGCCACATGCACTTTGAAACGCGCGTCGGCGGTGACGGCATCGATGCAGAAACATTCATGAGCGCCCGAGGAGTCACTCTTGGTTAAAATCAACCGATCAACACGCCGGATCAGTGCGTTGTCCGTACCGCTCGTCAGCCTCCTGGTTCTGACGGGATGTTCGGCCAGCGATGTAGATTCGACAGCGGTATCGCCCAGCACGGTCCCTATGGCGAACGCTTTCGAACACGTGCATGGCCTCGGCGCCGATCCTCTCACGGGAGACACCTACGCGGCCACGCACCAGGGGGTGTGGCTCATCCCGACCGGAATGCTGCCAGACACCTATCTGGCTGGAGCGCCACGAGCAGACCTGACCCAACCGATGCAGCTCGCCGGCCTGGCGCAGGACACGATGGGCTTCACCGTGGCCGCGCCGGGCCAGTTGATGGCATCGGGCCACCCCGATCCGACCGAACCCAGCGATCTGGCGCTTCCCAATTTGGGACTCATCTCCAGCACAGACGGTGCGTCTACCTGGACGCCGCTATCGCTGGCCGGCAAGACCGATTTTCACGATTTGGATGCCGTCCCCCTCGACGACGGCACCCTCCGTGTCTACGGATACGACGCGGGCGCTGGAACTATTTCCGTTAGTGACGACTCCGGCCTCACGTGGTCAGCGGGCGCACAGCTCGCACTCCGGGACCTGAGCGCGGATCCAGCAAAGGCCGATCTGCTCTACGCAACGACCGCCGCGGGCGTTCTGGTGAGCACCGACGCGGGTCGCACATTCACCGCGTTGACTGGAGCACCGGGACTGCTCCTTCTGGATTTTGCCGGCGGAGGATTGGTCGGTCTGGATCCCGACGGCGGAGTCTGGCGCCAGGACGCCGAGACGTGGACGCAAACCGGAACGACCGATCGCACCCCCGAAGCGTTCACCGTCGTCGGCGGATCCTCACCCTGGATTCTCGTGGCGGACGCCACCGGCATCGCCGCCAGCAGTGACTATGGAAACACCTGGACCACACTGGTATCGCTGTCCAGCTAGCCGGCACAGCACCGGCCCTGGTACCGGCCCTCCAGCCGATCTGAATGTGTTCGGCTGACTTCCAGCAAGAAAGATACCCCCAGAGGTATGATTCATCATTGGCGAATCACGGAAGGAATCACATCATGATGTGGGGCACGGGAAGTATGGGGTGGTCCTGGGGGTTCGGCTTGCTGGCTTTGGTTGGCGTTGCCATTCTTGTGTATGTCGTCATTCGCTTATCTACCAAAAACGGGCAGAGTATTCCCTCGTCGCCGCCTGTTCCCGCGTCGCCCGATCTCACCAGCGCGCGAAAGATCCTTGACGAGCGTTTCGCTCGCGGGGAGCTAACGCCGGAGCAGTACCGCGAGCAGATACGGGTGCTCGCCGAAGGCCGATGATGGTTGACATCAGCCGCCGGAACGCTCTCATTTTGGGAGGGGTAGGAATTGGCGGGGTAGCCATCGGAGGGACTGGCTTCCTCGTGAATCAAAAATCAGGCGGGCCGCTGGCCTCAGAAGCTGCGTCCGGGGCCATTTTCGTTCAGCCCACCGAATTGCGCAGCTCCAATGGCGTGCTGTCGGTGGCCTTGGAGTCGTCGTCTCAGCACGTGAGCATTGCCGGTAAAGACGTTCGCGCGCTCAGTTACAACGGGGGCGTTCCTGGCCCCACGCTGCGCGTTCGAGCCGGCGATATTCTCAATGTCAATCTACGTAATGGCTTGACCGATCCGAGCAACCTGCACGTGCACGGCCTCCACGTCTCTCCAAAGAACAACAGCGACAACATGTTCGTCACGATCGAAGCCGGCGACTCCTTCGACTACCAATACCAGCTGCCCGACAATCACGCACCGGGCGTGTATTGGTATCACCCGCATCACCACGGCTTTGTCGCCGACCAGGTGTTCGGAGGTCTCTATGGCGCCATCATTGTGGAGGACCCTGAGGAGATTCCCGCCACCCGGGAGCGCGTCCTTGTCATCTCCGACATCACCTTCGATGCATCGGGCACCATTGCAGCTGCCACCGAGATGGATAAGATGTCAGGCCGGGAGGGCGAGCTTGTCCTGGTGAACGGGCAGCGTGATCCGCTGCTGAGCGCCAGCCCCGGCGAGCGGGAACGCTGGCGAGTCATCAACGCGTGCACCTCCCGCTATCTGCGGCTTCGACTCGACGGGCAGCAACTCACCCTCCTGGGTATCGACTCCGGCCGGTTTGAATCCGCACGCAACGTTGACGAAGTCGTCTTGGCTCCGGGCAATCGCGCAGACCTGCTCGTGACGGCACGCGCTGGCATATCCACTCTTCGCGCGCTCCGTTATGACCGTGGTACGTCTGGCGGAATGATGGGCGGTAGAACGTTCAGTTCCGCTGATGTCGCACTGGCCACGTTCGCGGTCGCCGGCGCCGACACCGCCGCATTCACCGCGGTGCCCGATCAACTCTCACCGACGGACTTACGTTCTTCTACCGTCACCGCCCGACGCGAATTGGTGTTCGCCATGGGAATGGGCGGCGGCATGGGCGGCGGCATGATGTCAGCCACGATCAACGACCGCACCTTTGATGCCACCCGTGTCGACACGACAGTGCAATTTGGAAGCGTCGAAGAATGGACCCTCACCAATATCAGCACTCGCGATCACCCCTTACACCTGCACGTCTGGCCGATGCAGATTATTGAACAGGATGGCCGACCAGTCGAGTCGGTGATCTGGCAGGACGTTGTGAACATACCGGCACGCAGCACTGTACGCGTTCGGGTCACGTTCACTGACTTCAGCGGGCGAAGCGTCTATCACTGCCATGTTCTCGACCATGAAGACGCCGGCATGATGGGTGTCATCGAAGCCCGCTGAACGAGGGCGCGAGGGGATGCCTTGACGAGCATCTGCTATTATTTGCGTATGGATGCAGATAAGCGGATATGTGGTCGTCTTCCCGAGGGTGACTTTGTCGAACTCGCCGTAGAAATCTTCTCGATGCTGGCGGACGCCACCCGGGTGCGTCTGATTGTCGCGCTGCGAGACGCCGGAGAGCTGTCGGTGAGCCACCTGGCCGAAATCGTCGACAAGACCCCTGCGTCGGTGTCGCAGCATCTGGCGAAGATGCGCCTGGCGCGCATCGTGGCAACACGACAAGAGGGCACGCGCATTTTCTACCGCCTGGAAAACGAGCATGCCGCGCAGCTCGTGCGTGACGCGATCTTCCAAGCCGAGCACAGCCTGGGCGGCACGCCTCGGCACCACCACGCTGACCTTGCATCGACAAGCGCGGAGGCTGACAGCGCATGACGAATACGCTGTCAGACGCGCCAATCCGCACCGGAGGTCGCGTCCTCGCAACACCCCCATCGATCTTCCGCACGGGCGCACGCCTGCCCGAGGTTCGCTGGGCGGGCCTCGCGCTGCTGCTGTTCCTCATCGCCTGGCCCCTGCAACTCGCTGGCGCACCTTCGCCCCTGTGGTGGGGGATTTATCTTGCGTGCTATCTCGCTGGCGGGTGGGAGCCGGCGTGGGCGGGGATCACCGCCCTGCGCGCCAAGGTTCTCGACGTGGATCTGTTGATGATCGTCGCCGCGATCGCTGCAGCCTCCATTGGTCAAGTTTTCGACGGCGCTCTCCTCATCGTCATTTTCGCTACCAGTGGAGCGATTGAAGCCCTCGTCACCCAGAGGACCGCTGATTCGGTCAGCAGCCTCCTCTCCCTTGCGCCCGAACGAGCCACCCGCCTTGCCCGCTCGGGGACAGGCGAAGGCCTGGTCATCGTCGACACGGCAGATCTCCGGGTTGGAGATCTTATCCTCGTTCGTCCGGGCGAGCGGATCGGCGGGGACGGCCTCGTCATCGACGGCATCAGCGAGGTCGACCAGGCCGCTATGACGGGAGAATCGGTTCCCGTGCGCCGCGAGCCTGGTCAAAACGTGCTCTCCGGCACTGTCAACGGCACAGGCGCCCTGACCGTGCAGATCACGAGTCCAGCAAGCGAATCAGTCATTGCCCGGATGGTGTCCTCGGTCGCCGAAGCATCCGAGACGAAGTCGACGCGTGCGCTTTTCGTCGAGAAGGTCGAGCAGCGCTACTCGCTCGGCGTGGTCATCGCGACCGTTGTCGTGTTTGCACTGCCACTGCTGTTCGGCGAAGGTTTCCGTGATGCCCTCCTGCGCGCGATCACCTTCATGATCGTTGCGTCCCCGTGCGCGGTCGTCCTGTCCACGATGCCTCCGCTGTTGGCTGCGATCGCCAACGCCGCTCGCCACGGCATCCTCGTCAAGTCCGCCACCGTCATGGAGGCGATGGGACGCACTCAGCTGGTTGCCTTCGACAAGACTGGAACCCTTACCGAAGGTGCTCCTATCCTCGTCGAGGTCAGCCCCGCCGCCGGGTATGACGCACAGGCCGTTGTGAACCTCGCCGCTGCGGTCGAGCACCACAGCGAGCACCCCCTCGGCCGCGCCGTCGTGCGCGCTGCCGCAACAACGGTGACCCCGGCGACCAATTTTCGAGCCATTCCCGGCCAGGGCGTTCAAGGCATGGTCCACGGGCAAATCGTGCGTGTCGTTCAAGCCCCCAAGGAACGCATCGACACGATCGGAACGATCGTCGAAGTACTCGTCGACGGCCAACTCGCCGGAACGCTCAACCTCCAAGACGCGTTGCGCCCCGACGCGACAACGACTGTTGCTCGCACTGCAGCCATCACGCAATACCCAGTCCACCTCCTCACCGGCGATAATCAGCGCACCGCGGCCGAAATTGCGGCCCGCACGGGCATTACCGAGGTGCACTCCCGCCTTCTTCCCGGAGACAAAGCTGCCATCGTGCGACAGCTGGAAAGCGCTGGCATCCCGGTACTGATCGTCGGCGACGGCGTCAACGACGCCCCAGCGCTCGCAGCGGCCAGCATCGGAATCGCGATGGGACGCCACGGCTCTGATCTCGCCCTCGAGACCGCCGACGCCGTCATCATCCGCGACGAACTCTCCGCAATCCCGAGCGTCATCGAACTCTCACAGAAAGCGCACCGGTTCGTCGTAGCCAACCTTGTCATTGCCGGAACATTCATCACCGTTCTCGTCACCTGGGACCTCATCTCGACACTGCCCCTCCCCCTCGCCGTGGCTGGCCACGAAGGGTCTACGGTGCTCGTAGCCCTCAACGGATTGCGACTGCTTCGCGCAAAAGCCTGGCGCTAAGCCCGACCGATGGATCGAGCTCAGGCGATCTGAAATTCTTCGACATAGCGTGACACGCGACCCGAGTGGCAAATTCGTCGGCGTAAACGTTGAATCCAGCGACACAGTCCGCTGAGGCTGTCGCATCGGATGTCTGCGACAGTTGCGCGGATCACTGCCAGAAGACGACAGTCGGGCCGGATACAGCGGGCCTCCGTCGTGACGGCAGACGCCATCAGCCCAGGATGTCGATGTACAGTTCATGCGGTTGCTGAAGACCGTCGGCAGTGTATCCGACATCAAACTTGCGGTTCCCCAGAATCAGTCCCTGCTCTGCAGCCCAGTCATAGATGGCCTGGAAACCACCGGCGATTGCTGCCACCGAACCGTCATGCCGGTGGTGGACAAAACGTCCAGCGGGAAAGAAAGTTACAGCCATACCCTCGGGCACTGCAATGTCGGCGACGACAGCAACTGCTCCAATAATCTCGCGATAACGGTCGTCGCCAAGATGGTCGCTGGCCTCGACGAAAACGCCAGCGCCTGAGGCGGGCAGCTCGTCTTGACGGGAGAAGAGCTCGCGCCAGGCTGCAGGCATCTCGGCGAGTAGCTGGGCGAAGTCAGAGACAACCTCGATTCCCACGATGACAGTATCACCAAGTTCAACGATCTCCATGAGTGCCTTTCCAGCCTGGCCTGACCACGACCGATCTGCTCCTGTACCCGATGATGTGCGCCCTTCAGCCTATCCAGACGCCCGAGATAGCCCTTCGCTTTTCTGTTGACATCGGCTGAAAAAACGGCCACCAACCACTATAAAAAGCGATCAATATGGGCGATTAGGAGAAGATCCGCCAGCCGTTTCAACAAGGCAGCACTCGCAGCGGAAGATCGCGCGGCCGGGCGAGTGTGTGCATCTCCTCGGGGCTGCTCGGCTGTGTGCGCCGAACCGTAGCTCCCCTCTGGGTCTGGTGAATATCCGCCGCAAATAGTCGATGACGAGAACCGTCGGCAGGCGGTAGAGGGGGGCGATGCGATCGTCCAGGGCGGGCTCGCTGATCGACGCCACCAGCTGCGCTCTACGGCTCGTGCACTCGACATCTTGGCGAAGGGAGCCCTCCGACAAGTAGCGGCGGGTTGAGGCTTCCCACTCGTCGTGTTGCTCGACGAGGACAGCGCCGGCAAGGCGGAGCAGCGCCGCAAGACTGGAGAATACGCCGACGACGAGGTTTGGCGCTTGATCTCTTTGTTGAGGCGCTCGATGGGGTTAGTGGACCAGATCTGCCGCCAGTGTTTGGGCGGGAACCCGCAGAACGCGAGCAGGTCGCCGCGGGCGTCGTGGAGCACCTGGGCGACCTTGGAATGAGAGCGTTCGAGCATGCGGGCGCCCTCGTCGAACTGCGCCTGAACGTGCTTGGCGTCGGGCTGGGCGAAGATGGTGCGGATGACGCTGGCGACCATTTCTTGGCTGGCCCGCGGCACGATCGAGGGAATAGTGCGCATTTGGTGCACTCGGCAGCGTTGCCAGCTGGCGCCTTGGAACACTGTGCCGATGGCCTTCTTCAATCCGGTGTGAACGGATGACGAAGGACACACGCCGAGATGCCCCTTCTGGCCTATGAAAACATCGCACCGCCCGCGAGATACCATTTCTGGCCTTCTAAAAGTCGGCCAAGGGTCACGTCCCGCTGGGTGGTGTAATTCCTCGTCACCGTGCGGGTCAGTTTGTTTAGTTTAGGCGGCAGCGAGTTCGGGGAGAATCACCGCCTCGTCGATGACCTCGACGGGGTTGTTCATGGTG
>NZ_PJJL01000059.1 GCF_002929505.1 Cryobacterium sp. Y57 | reverse complement strand
GAATTTTAGAGACTGGGTCAAAATCCGCCCAATTGCCCTATCCTCGATGATCACGGCACACCAAAACCCTGATCAGACCTTGTTAAAATTTCTTTGAGAAACTTTTGCAGAAACCGCCGTTCGGGGCACGAAGGCGGCAAGTTTGTCGAGGGCTGCCAGATTCTTGAGGCCGGAGATTCGCAGGAGTTCCTGCGGTGGTGTCCCGTCGCGGAGGTGCTCCACGAGCCACGTCGCGCGCATGCGACTGGGCCGAACGTCGAGGTCGGTGCGGGCGCGCAGGAGAAAATCCGTGACTTGTCCAGAGGTCGCGCTGATGCGGCCGGGACGAAAGAGCCAGTCAGCGGGTATGAGGTCCCCAAGGATTCGCCGAAGGGGTCGGTCCCATTGAGGGCTGAGGGGTACAACGCGTGGCCGGCTCTCCCACACGATTACGTGGATGTCATCGCTTGTGGTGTCGAGGTCTCTGACGCGAACTCCGAGGATCTCTCTCGCCGCCAGGCCAGCCCCGAGCCCGAGAGCGAGGAGGGCGACGGCGTCGCAGCGCCGATGTTCGGTCCCTTGCGATGCGGCCCAGCTGTAGAGCGTGGCAACGTCCGACGACGAATAGGGCTTTGTCGGCGCTGACCGTGGGATCGGCCGGTGCTCGGTCACGTCGGCCGGGTTCAGAGTTTCGACCATGAGCCAGAGCGTCGATCGGTGGGTGGCTCTGCTGCTGGTGGCATATGTCTTCATGGCCAGATGGATGAATTCTTCGACCGTGCTGCGGCGAAAGATACGTGTGCGCTCCAGGGGCGTGCCTCTGCTTTGCCAGCACCACAGCACAAAGGCGACGGTTGCGGGATAGAGGGAACGTTCGTCGCGGTTCGTCGCCGAGGCGGTGTCGGCGACTGCAGCGGTGATGAAGTCACCAATCGTGTGCCAATAGGGCAGTGCGTTGATGGGACGGTAATCGTACGAGCGAGCCTCGGCGGCGGTCATGACCAACCACGGATTTCCGGTACCGGGTCGATGCGAATGATCGGCGTGGATTCGCGAGTGGTGATCAAGACGCCGGGCAGCCGCAGATTTATCAGGAGCAGCAGCGGCCGGCCCCGGCGGCACTGGATGATCTCCTCGAGGATGAGGTTTTCGCCGTCGCCCCGGAGCCGGAGCGCACGCTCATTTTCTGCACGGGGCACGCGGCGGACCAAACGCCGGTCGCAATGGATCCAGTACCGGGTGTCAGATTCTGTGCTGACGACGTAGGAGCCCGTGCAGTCGTCGCTGAGGGACTCCAGGGAGGGCTGTCCCTCCGGCACGTAACGCATCGCCTCACCTCTCGGGATCTTGTCGCGGGGCGATATCGTCGTCGCAGCTCTCGTCGGCGACGGGGTTGATTGCTTGGATCGTGCTCGACAGGTGCCAGAAGTGTTCGACATAGTCCGACTCGTCAGGCTCGGGGCTCATCAGCCAGTAGCCTCGAGCACCAACGGTGCAGTGCACGATCTCGATGAGGGGACGCGTTTGATCGTTCAGGGTTGCCGCGGCACCCTTGCCGGGAAGGCGGGTGACGGTCATCGCATCCAGATCGAAGCTGTGGGCGGAACCGATGGTTGTGACGATCCAGCGGCCACCTTCGGCCCCAGTCAGGGTGTAGGTCATCGTTCGGGGCTCTCGGTGGGACGTGCCGGTACCGGTTGAATGCTGACGACGGGGCTGGTCGTGATCAGCCAGCATCCGCCTTCGATACCCCACAGGTAGTCCGGTCCTGTTTCCGGGCTGTCGTCTGTTGCATTGTGACTCGTGTCAACCATTTCGAACCCCGATTCTCGTGGTCGGGTGCCCTTCTATCGGACCTCTCCGGCCTGCTGAAATCCAAATGTACGAAAGTTCCTATTTTCAAACCACCGACTCAACGACAAACTCGGCGTCGGTCCGCCGTGAGGGGAGATCATCGACAGTGTTCGGCGGCTGCGCTCCTTATGTGCAAGGCAGACCGCCCTGAGAAAGGCGAATCATGACTACATCAGGGCCGACTGCGGAGCCGGACCAAGCCGAGGTTCCCGACAGAAGCGGTCGGCGCCCCAGACAAGCGGCGCATCCGAGCGCCGACGTCGTATCGGATCAGCTGGTGTGCAGCGTGCAAGCAACCCAGACTGCCTGGGCCCGCATGGAGGCGGAGTTCGGGCTGTTAACCAGCAGCCAGGTCGCGAAAGTGCTCGGAGCTAGGCCGTCAAACCGGATGTTGGCGTCGCGGAACCGCGCGGCGCATCACATCGCTGGCATCGTGAGGCGGAACGCTGTTCTGTATCCCGGATTTCAATTCGATCGGGTTCACGGAAAGATTCTCCCGCTGATGGGGCGACTCATCGGGTTGGCAATGGCGAACGGCTGGACCGAACACGACCTGTTGCTGTGGCTCGGCGGGCCGAATACATCCTTCGAGGAGGAGGACCGTCCCGTGGACCACTTCCACGATCCTGATTCTGTGGTTGCCGCCGCCAGAAACGAGTTCGAGACCCAATGGTGACGAGGCCGTGGCAACCATGTAACCCTCGGCCCCAGTCCTGCGCAACAACGAAGAAGTCGCTCCTGAGATTCCTCAGGAGCGACTTCTTCGTTTTCGACTAGGTCGTCGGCACCGCACCGTCCTCGGGTGTGGGCGAGGTGTCGGCCGGGTTGGGCGAGACGTATGGGGCGTGCCACTCTCGGTCCCTGCGACAAATGTTCGCGGGTAGTTCAGCGGCCGGCGACGGTATGACCGGTTTGCTGATTTGCTTGCGGAGAAACGCGGCGATGGCGCTCAGGTTGTAGTTGCTGAGCGAGATCGTCAGGAAGATCTGGGCGGCAGCGAATCCGCGCACAGTTTGGCGGGAGGTGCCGCTGAGACTCTCGAAAAGTGACTCTGTGATACCGGCGTTGAGGCATTCCATGGAGTTCCGTGCGTGATTGTGAAAAGCCTGCCGCTGCTCACTCCCATACGTGATGGGCTGCCGCTGGCGCATACCGTCGTTTTTGTCCAAGGTCACAGACTGTTGGGCGCGAATCCCGTCGGGAGAGGCCGGAAGGTCGTGTTCGTCGAGTCGCTCGACGCGGTAGTCGGTCGAGGGCGTGAAGCCGAGGTTGAATCTGGACTCATGAAGACCTGCGACAGGAGAACTCGCGAAGTAGGCCTTGTCGATGTCAAGGATGCCAGGTGCCAGGCCGGTGCTAAGTGCAGTACGCATCAGCGAGACGGCTTCTTCTGCCGCCCCGATGTTGGGCAGGCTTAGGGTTGCGCTGATCGCCAGCTGGGGAAATCGGGATTCCTCGGGGCGTTCCGAGTCGACCCGCACGGCGCTATTAACCATCCAGCCCCAGCGAGGGTTGTTCCTGCCGTTGTAAGCCGTTCCTGCCCCGGCGAAGACGTCGATGGGTCCGTGCGGGAGGGTTCGAGGGTCGGCGCCGATTTCGTTCGTAACCGTCTCCGCCCGGGTCTTTCTCGAGAAGCCGCGGGTGGTCGGCGACGCTATGAACGTTTGGCCGACGGCGAGGTCGATGCGGCCAGTGGCGTAACGGAGGTGTCGCGGTTGCTGCAGGAATGTCATGTGCAGGAAAGCGTTCGTGAATTCGTCCAGGCGGGTCCTCATTTTCTTCTCGTGGTCGGCCTCGTGCGCGTCCAGAACGGCCTGAGCCTCCGTGGAGGTAATCGTGCTGCCTTGGTTGTGAGGAAAAGGATCCATAAGCACGAGCAACCGGTGGAAAGCGCGGTGTGTGCCGCCGTACCAGCGCTTGTCCTCCCGCGTGTCGCCTAGGGAAGCAGGAGCCACGTCGGCGAGGTGCAGCAACGCGCGGGATTCGGGGGTCAGTCGGTTCTGGAAGACCATGGCGAGAGAACTGATCAGGAGCGGCCCGTGTTCGCTGGCGAGCAGGAGAAGCCCAACCAAGATGGCGCGGTCAGAGATGAAGGTGGACCGTGCGCTGGCGCCGGCGACCCGAGCGTCCTCGCTCCTCCACGCAACGAGTTTGTCGAGGATGCCGGTCTGAAGAACCCGGGAGTGGGCTAGGACGACCTGCTGCGAAGTGAAGACATAGTCTGCGCGACCGCCGGAAGGGACTGCGGAGGCGCTCATGCCGCCGAAATCGGTGGGGTCCGGTACTGCGGAGTCAGCCATCATGGTTGCCCGCAGCTTGGCGAGGCGGTTGGTGTCGGAGTTGAGGTTGTCGGTGAATCGGTTGTTTGTCATGAAAAGTATGTGTGCGGCTGATTTCGCGCCTCAAGGCATATTGCACTGCATTTGTCATGTTCAACTCCTCGTCTTCATTGAAAATGCTGATCAACAAGCATAAAAGAATTTCAAACTATTTTCCGAGAGTGACGCCGCCGCAGAGATTGCCGTTAAACCGTGCCAAGTCTGGTAGACGGGCTGCTCGTAGAGCTGTTGCTCGGCCGCTCGTCGTAAACGTCCGCTTGACCTGCAACCGTAGGAAAAGGTTTCGGTTCATTCCACCGAGTCGCCGACAAAGTTTCGCGAATTAGCGAAAAGGCACGCACGCGTGCTCTTTGCCGCGCATGACCCTATCGAGGCCGCCATTCGGGTGGCCACGATTGGCCACTAATGCCCGGCACGAATCCCCAAGACCACCTCTCTTCCAGAGCCAAAGAACTCTGGCTTAATGAACCAGATCCGGGCCCACGCTCTGCGCGTTACGCAGCAGCCGACACGAACGACGCCGACGGCGACGCCCCGCAGCCAGCGAACACCAGGCGCCCCGTCAACTGGGTTTCGACTCTTTACGGCTATGAGGAATTCTGGCGCGAAAATGGACGGAGCCCACGGGAGAACACTCGTAATCTCGCAACCCTCCCCGCCGAGGAACGCCGAAAGGGCGGGTGGGCAGGCTATCAACGTAAGTTCGAAGAGAGGCTATGCCGGTACCAGATCATTCGCCTCGACCTCTCACCGGCCTTTGAATGGGATCCGCAGGAAAACATCTGGCAGAAAAACTTCGCTGCGTACGTTCACCACCTGCAACGGACCGGGAACCCGCCCTACCTTAACGGCGCAGACTCAGTCGAGTTCGCGCTCGGCCGATGGTTCAACCGCCAACTCCGGCAACTCCAAATAGACGCGCAGCCCAAAAACAGAGCCGACCAACTGGCCGTCCTCCTCGCCCTTCTAAGCACAACCGGTGCAATCAGCCACCCACGCTGAGAACGGCAGGCATCAAAACCCCGACTCATCGACATTAGTCACTGCGGACGCTGCCATCAGGAGAGCTAAACGTAGTCTGAAGACATGACGGCTGGCTCTGAATCGACCCGAAACGGGTGTTCCGCGTTCGATGATCGCCGAGCGCGGAACAAATCAACGAGGGCGCTGTGACACCTAGGACTGGGTGCGACACGCTGTCCGCCGCTAGCCGCATCGGATTCCTCGGCGACACTCACGGCGACCTGGAACACGTACTCATCGTGTCCCGCACCATGCACGCGCGCGATATTCAAGCTCTCGTGGTTTTGGGAGATTTCGGCTTCATTTGGCCCGGCCATAACTGGGACAACGTCCTCGACAAACTCAGCCGACGGCTCACCGTCACAGCCCAGACCCTCTACTTCGTCGACGGCAACCACGAAGACTTCACTCGTCTCTACCGTTTTCCGCTCACCGAGGACGGATTGCGTTGGCTTAGGCCCAACATCGCCCACATTCCGCGCGGCTGGCGAACCACCCTTGCTTCCGGCAAGACCCTGGCGGCGCTGGGCGGCGCGAATTCGGTCGACGTAGGGCACCGCAGCGAAGGTACCTCATGGTGGCCAGCCGAATCCGTCACCGAGACCGACCTGGCCACGCTCGGAAACCAGCATGCCGACGTCCTCATCGGACATGACGCACCACTGAACGTGCCATCACTCGATACCTGGCTCGACGAGACCGATCGTTGGTGGCCAGCAGCCGGAATCCACTATTCGGCCGCCGGTCGGGCCATGTTCCACCGAGGGTTTCTGCAGGTACGCCCCGAACTCTATCTCGGCGGCCATTACCACCGCCACTTCGACGAAACCGTCGACTACGACGGTGACAGCCCGTTCACCACCCGGGTCATCCTCCTCGACAAGAACGGTTCCGAGCGTGCCATCAGCCAAGCGATACTTGATACCAACACCCTGCACATCGAGTACTTCACCCGCAACGCCCAGACCGTCAGCAATGAATTTACCATTGGCGAGGACCCGCAGCCGGACAGCAAAGCGGTTGATGCGGCGCCTGCTGGTGAGTCATGATTCCGGCTGTCTTTTGGCAAGACATTGAAGCGGCTGGCGGCATGTATACGGGCGCCGAAGTTCTCCAACTGATCAACATGCGCACGGGAAAACACGCAATACTCTCGCACCTGCGCCAGCAGGCCCATCTCCTCTCGGTCAAGCGCGGAACTGCATACATCTACCCCCGGTTCCAGTTCGATCCAGAAACACACCTCATCCGCCCCGTGATCGCTGACCTCATTAAGCTCGCCGCCGACGCCCGATGGACCCAAGAAGAACTCCTCGTCTGGCTGTGCTCACCCTCGGGCCATTTTCGTGGCCACCGGCCCGCCGAACACGTGGACCACCCCGACAACGTCCTCGACGCGGCACGACAAGCGGCCACGATTCAATGGTGAGGCAACGCTGTCCGACCGCGTCCCGGATAAATTTTGACTACCCGTCACCGATGACGGACTGCCCTGGATTCGACCGAACATCATGCACATCCCGCGTGGCTACAGAACCGTGCTGGTCAGTGGCGCCCCCCTTGCTGCCCTCGGCGGTGCCAACTCGGTGGATATTGGCCATCGTGTCTTGGGGCGTTCGGTCTGGGCGGAAAAGTCAATCACCGAGTCTGACCTTGCCACGCTCGGAACGGGGCTGGCCGACGTTCTCATCGGACATGATGCGCCTGTGGACCTCCCAACCCTGGACACGTGGCTGGCGGCAACAGATCGCGGCTGACCGCCAGCCGACCTCAAGTACTCCGCCGAAGGACGAGCCATGTTTCATCGAGGGTTCCTGCAGGTGCAGCCCCGTCTCAACCTCGGCGGCCACTACCACCGGCACATCGACGAACCGGTCACCTACACGACTCGCGAAACCGAATTCCAGATACGCGTCATGATCCTGTACGAAAGCGGCTCAGCATCCGGGACCAGCCAAGCCACCCTAAACATGCAAACCCTCGAATTGGAATACATCACCCGGAACGCCGTCCGCGCGCAAATGAACACATCTGAGCAATCTCCTGCGAGAAAGGACGCCGCCGATGAGTAACATTCACCGTCACCCTTGTGACTCTTCATTACGGCCCTTGTGCCTCCCCATGATTTCGATGACGCTGTCAAGTCAGGTGCCGTCGAATTCCTCGCGAGGGTACGGCAGCTCATGACCTCCGCACGTCCCAAACGTTCCTTAGGGACGCTTATGGCCATCGCCAGAACTCGCGTGGCTGCTGACAGAAAAACGGGGGCGACAACCCCGTCAGGGGTCCGCGCCCTAGCCGAAATCGTCGACGAGAGATCGGTGACCGTCCATAGTGAGCCGCTTCCGGAAATGTTCGACGTGGAAGGGACCGCAGTTGCCGGTGACGCCTAGCCGCGACTGGATGTGCTTGGTGTCAGCGACTGTTGAAAACTGAGCGACTCGATCTGCAAGAGGCGTGGGACTGCATGTTGCATGGGAGGCTGGACGCCCCCCTTCTATTCAGGTCGCAAGTGCCACAGGAGCACCGGTGCCTTCGATTCGGATAGCCCAGCAAACCTGACGGCGTTCCCAAGGCGACAGAGTTCAACACGCCGTCCGCCTTACGCGTCGTTCAAGCCGTGAGGCCAACAACCGAAGCCGCCGCCGAGAATTCCTTGACAGAGGTGAATGCCTCCCAATCGGAACTATTCTCGACCCCATCTGCCCCGTCGCGATTTATCTGAAGCCAATAACTTGAATCATTGTCTTCCGCATTCCATCCAAACGCTCTCTCCACTTCTATCCTCGTGAGCAGATCACCGTATGTGACGACGAGGACGCGAGGCTTTGCCTTTCGTCCTGCAAATTCCGTGCGTAGAAGATCATTAATGGCGTCGTCCCGAAACGAATAGCCCACCACGAGCCAATGATCACTGGCCGCGAGACCGTTATCAAACATTTGATACGCGAGGGCGAATGGGAACTCCGTGACTTGGGCAGTCTTGTCGCGCTGGTTCGCAAGCACGACAACAGGACGCAGTCGCGTCTGATCGTTCCTGAGCTCCTCCCAAAAGGCTTTGTCCTTGAGTCGGCTGGCTTCCACCTTCACGAAAATATTCTTTTCGCGGTCAGTCCAGAAAGTCAGCGATCCATGCAAATGCAAGAGCTTCACTCGCCTGGTCGACGGGAAATCCGACGGCTTGCGTCGCAGCCGTGCAACTGGAAATTCAGTACCATCATCGTTCGATATAATGACGTCCTTCCAGCCGTATCCCATATCCGCCAAACCATCTTGACAAACGGAAAGGAGTGCCGAGAGTAGCAGAGTGTCGTAGTTCAAGTTTCCGAAGACAACTTTTCCTGGAAAGGCATTGGTTATCGCTCCCACAAGCGAGTGGAGCGAATGAGCATCCTCCCGGTAGGCATGCGAACGCTCATAAATTACTTCGAGAACATGGCTCAAACCCGTGTCTCGCACTCGCTCAGCAAACTCGGTAACTCTGACTATTGATTCTCGGAGGGTCTCATCGAGCGGGGAGACTAGCTTCGCCAACTTATGCAGGTGTCCTAAAGTGGTGCTCTCGGACCCGAACGCTCCGACAAGTAGCTCGAAATCGTCATCCGTGGTTGCGCCCGCAGGCAAGGCGTGCACCGCAATCTCCTTCATCGCGGCAACGACGTCGGATCCTCCTTCAGATGCTCTACTTATTCGCTCGGTCATTTCCTGCGTTATCACCCGAAGGTTGAGGGCCGGGTTGAACGCCACACTTAGCCCGTTCCCAACCAGGATTGCAACATTCCGCAGTTCAGGCTCAGACGACATTTTCTGCACGCTCTCCACTGAATCGCAGCGCCATCGACTCCATTTGCTCCATCACGAGCTTGATGGCGCCGGGCTGCTGGTCGGGCGGGTAGCCGTTCACGACGAGCAGCCGCTTGATCGACGAGCGCAGTTTGGCGCGCACGTCGTCGCGCACGGTCCAGTCGGTGCGCACGTCGCGGCGCATCACCTGCACGAGCCCGCGCGCGATGTCGGCGAGTTTGCCCTCGCCCTGCAGATCCACGGCGGACTCATTCTGCGCCACCGCGTCATAGAACGCGAGCTCGTCACTGGTCAGCGCTGGCTTGAAGTGCGAACCACGTTGCGACTCGGCGGCGACCTCGCGCGACATCTCCACGAGCGCGGCAATCACCTCGGCCGAGGTCAGCTGCTGGTTGGTGTACTTGTTCATCAGCTCGGTGATGCGCTCCGAGAACGCCCGCTGCCGCACCATATTGTTTCGAGTGGATGCCACAGCCTCCTCGGTCAGCAACTTGCGTAACGCTTCAATCGCCAAATGCGGGTTACGCGCCTGCTGCGTCTTCGCCACGAACTCCGGCGTCAGATCACTCAGCGACGGCTTCGGCATGCCGGCCGCCTCGTAGATGTCAAGCACATCACCCGATGACGTCGCGGACATAATCAGCTCCCCCAATAGCCGCTGTATCTCCTCGGGGATTGGCTCGTTGCGGGACTGCCGCTCGAGGGCATCCGCTTTGGCCATCCACACCCGAATCTCCTCGTAGATCTGCACCTCGGGGCGCAGGGCGGCCAAGTTCTGCGACCCCGAGCACAAGGCCCAAGCCCGTGAGAGCTGCCCCGAATACCTGCGGTACTTTACCCCGAGCGTCTCTTCACCTTCCACGATCTGGTTGCCGGGCGTGCCGGGTGCCCGCAGGTAGTTCACGGAACCGGTCACGGCGTTCAGGTAGGCCTTCGGACCGGCCTTGTGCAGCACGGCCTTCCAGTCATAGCCGGCGAGGATGCCGCGCAGTGTTTCGACGAGCGTCTCCGTGAGGGCGACCACCTCGTCGATGTTGCGGCCGAGCGGCTTGCCGGTCTGGTCATCCGCTGTGTATTCGGCGAGCGCCTTCGAGAGGTTCTCGGCGAGCGGCGCGTAGGCCACGAGCAGGCCGTCTTGTTTGCCGCGGAAGGTGCGGTTCACCCGGGCGAGCGTCTGCATGAGCAGCGCGCCCTTGAGCGGCCGGTCAAGGTACAGGGTGTGCAGCGGCGGCGAGTCGAAGCCGGTGAGCATCATGTCTTTCACGATCACGAGCTCGAGCGGGTCGTCGACGTTCTTCAGCCGCGCCTTGATCACATCGTTCTGCGAGGTGCGCCGCACGTGGCTTGAAACCGGCGGCTGGTCCGTCGCATCCCCGGAATAGACGACCTTGATGACACCCTGGTCGAGCGCCGCGGAATGCCAGTCGGGCCGCAAAGCGATGATCGCCTCATACAGCAGGGCGCAGATCTCGCGGGTTCCGCCGACGATCATGGCCTTACCCGGCGCGTCGATGAACTTGATCATGCGGCTGCGCCTGTTCTCCCAGTGCGCCACGATATCCGCGGCGAGCGCGGCGATGCGCTCGGGCGCGCCATAGACCGCATTGACCACGGCCACGCTCTGTTCGATGCGGGCGCGTTCGGTTTCGTCGAGCCCTTGGGTGGCGTCGTCGGCCGCGTCGTCGAGCATCTCTTCCGTGACGTCAGCTGCGAGCGACACCTTGATCAGCCGCGGTTCGAAGTACACCGGCACGGTCGCGCCGTCGTCGACCGCGCGAGAGAGGTCGTATACGTCGATGTAGTCACCGAACACGTCTTGCGTGTTGCGATCATCGAAGGAGATGGGTGTTCCGGTGAACGCGATCAGCGTCGCGTGCGGCAGAGCGTCGCGCAGGTGGCGGGCATACCCGTCGAGGTCGTCGTAGTGGCTGCGATGCGCCTCATCGACGATCACGATGATATTGCGCCGGTCCGACAGAAGCGGATGCTCCATCCCGGCATCCTTCTCCGCCTTGCTGATTCCGAATTTCTGCAGCGTGGTGAAGAAGATTCCGCCGGTGTTACGCTCGCTCAGCTTCTGCCGCAGGTCAGAGCGTCGGAGGATCTGCTCCGGCTTGCCCGGCAGCAGCAGGCTGCGATCGAAGCTGCTGAACAATTGACCGTCGAGCTCCTTGCGGTCCGTGATCACGACGATGGTCGGATTCTTCAGCTTGGGATGCAGCGTCACCAGGTTGGTGTACAACTCCATCTCCATCGACTTGCCCGAGCCCTGCGTGTGCCAGACCACCCCTGCCTTGCCGTTGCTGGCGACGGCCTGCACGGTGCTGGCGACCGCCTTGTTCACCGCAAAGTACTGGTGCGGTTTGGCGATGCGCTTGGTGAGGCCGTCGTCGCCCTCATCGAACGCGGTGAAATAGGTGAGCAGCTGCAGAAAATGTTCCTGGTTGTAGAGGCCGGCCAGGGCGGTGTCGAGTCCGGTGACCGCGTCGCCGTCGACCGTTGCGGCGCCCGCCGGTACCGGCTTGCCGTCTTCGTCGACGTTCCACGGCGAGAAATGGTTGAGCGGAGTGAACGGCGTGCCATACGCCGCCGACTGCCCATCAGAGGCGAGCGTGAACACGCAGAACCGAAACGCCAGCGGAAACTCACGCAAGTAGGTCTGCAGCTGGGCGTGCGCGCCGGCCACGGTGGCCCGCTCGCTGCCCGCCTTCTTCAGCTCGATAATGCTCACTGGCATGCCGTTGCAGTACAGCACAATGTCGAACCGGCGCAGGTAGTCGCCCTGGCGCAGCGTCACCTGGTTCACAACCAGCCAGTCGTTTTGCGCCGGATCAGAACTGATCAAGCGGATGCTTGGGCTCACCTCGGCCCCGCTAGCATCCAGGTAGCTAAACGGAAAGCCGTGCACGAAGTACTCGTGCATGCGCTGGTTCTCGGTGATCGCATCCATCGACTTCGGCGCCGTCAACTCGGCGAGCGCCTGCCGCAAGTACTCCACCGGAACGGTCGGGTTGAGATTGCGCACCGCTTCGAGCAGGCGGGGACGGATGAGCAGCTCACTCCACGACTCGCGCTCCCCCATGCCAGGCGCGATCTTCTCCCCGTGCAGCGGAAACCAGCCGAGCGGCTCCCCCAGCTGGTCGAGCGCGAAGTCCTCCCACGCCGCTTCCGAGAGCCCCTGCTGTCCAGCGCTGGTCGATGTCGTGATCGTCATTGCCTATCCCCTCAATACTTTGACGCGAAAACTTCTTGTCGTGACTGAACGACGTACCCTGTCGCTAATCGAGCTTGCCGAGATCGCAATGCGCATGACGCTGGCTGCGTTGTCAACGCGAGTCGCGTTGGTCGATGGTGATCTCGGCAAGCTCGATCAACGGATGGGACCAGACTGCGCGGCGTTCATTACAGCACGCCCGCGAGCGCCTTCTCGGCGTCTTTGACGCGCAGCTTGCCCGACATGAGCTGCGGGAGCAGGGCGTCGCGGGTTGCAGCAAGCGTTTGGTTCTCACGTACCGCTAGATCCACAGTTTTCAGGAGTGGGTTGATTCGTGCCTCGATCGCGTCAAGCTCTCCGCGAGGAAGGTCCGGCACGAGCAGATGCCCAAACGTCTTCATCGTGATTGTGTCGAAAACGGAGCCGTGAGCAAACGCCTTTGCCCGTTCTGTCGCGTTCAGTATCGCAAAATACAGAACACTTGCCGACATGTGGCCAGGCTCAAAGCCATAGCAAGACTGATTGAAAGATGAAGCCACCCCAAGTCTTGCCACGGCTCCAACTGTTCCGCGCGCGGTTAATATGACGCTCCCAGCAGGAAGAGATCGCGCCTTAGTTGTGTGGATTGCAGAGTCCGAGATCGTTTCGAGCGTCTCGACAATTACGCCGTGATCGGCACCAGTCACGTCCCGAGCCGATGCCCAAAGATTCGTTCCAGTCCAGAACTGACTCTCGGATCGAGCAGGTGTCCCCCCGAGTATCGGCGTTAGAACATCGCTCATGGGCCGTTCCGGTCGACCCGCGATCTGATGCCCATATATTGTGCTCGCCAGAACTAACGCACTCGACGCAATTCGATCGTTGACGGCGATCTTGTCGTCGAGCGCGCCCAGCACTTCCGCAATGGCTCGTTGATCCTCTAGGGGCGGAACATCGAGCGGAAAAGTCCGAACATCTGCAACGTTGAGATGGGCCACAGTCGATCCACCAGCTAGGGACTGCAGCTGATCTTGCTGGGCAGGGGAGCTCAAGAGGTAATACAGGAATCGCGAGTCCGCCAAAGTCGGATTTGGCCTCATCAGCATCGTGCGCTGTCCCGGCGCTATATTTTCGGAATCTGGGATGAGTACTATAGGCCCAACTGGAGCCTCGCGAGCAAAGAGTAGATCGCCTCCGCTCGGAACCAATCGCCGGGTCCACGAAATGTAGGTACTCTCAGAAATACGTCGCGCCTGACTGTAATCAATTGTATTTCCGCGCATTGCAGGTGTGCCGACAGCAAAGAATTGCCCATCTTCATCAACCGGTGACGTCTTGTGCTCACAGTCGACAATTGCTGTACACAATTCCTCAATGGTAAGAATCACTTCGTCTCAATCCTGACTAGCTGCTTGCGCACGACCGTTGCGAGGCGCTCGGACTCATCAAACTGGGCGAACAGCTCCGCGCTCAGCCGGGCGATCTTCTCCTCGATCGGCTCGGCATCCGCTTCGGCCTCGGCGGCGCCGACGTAACGCCCCGGGGTCAGCGCGTAGTCCGCGGCCTTGATCTCGGCGAGCGACGCGGAGTAGGCGAAGCCGGGCTCGTCTGCGTACGTGAGGTTGGCATCCGCTGCGGAGGGCGTGCCGCGCCAAGCGTGATAGGTGCCGGTGATCTTCGCGATGTCGTCGTCGCTTAGGGCGCGCTCGGCGCGGTCGACCATGGTGCCGAGGTTGCGGGCGTCGATGAACAGTACCTGGCCGGTGCGGTCGATGCTGCCCTTCTCCCCGGCAGTCTTGTCTTTGGCGAAGAACCAGGTGCAGACCGGAATGCCGGTACTGCGGAACAGCTGTGTCGGCAGGGCAACCATGCAGGTGACGAGGTCGGCCTCGACCAGCTGGGCGCGGATCTCGCCCTCGCCGCCGGAGTTGGACGACATTGACCCGTTGGCCATGACCACGCCGGCGCTGCCGCCGGGGTTGAGCTTGGAGATGATGTGCTGGATCCAGGCGTAGTTGGCGTTGCCAGCGGGGGGCACGCCGTAGCGCCAGCGTGGATCCTGCTCGTTGCGGGCCCAGTCCTTGATGTTGAACGGCGGGTTGGCGAGGATGTAATCCGCCTGCATGTCGGGGTGCTGGTCGCGGGCAAAGGTGTCGCCCCAACGGCTGGCGAGGTTGCCGTTGAGCCCGTGAATGGCGAGGTTCATCTTGGCCATGCGCCAGGTGCGCTCGTTGAGTTCCTGGCCGAAGACCGAGAGTTCCGAGCCCTCTTTATGGTGGCTTTCGAGAAACTTCTCGGCCTGCACGAACATGCCGCCCGAGCCGCAGCACGGGTCGTAAACGCGGCCTCGGGTGGGTTCAAGCATCTCGACCAGCACGCGCACGACACCGGCGGGGGTGTAGAACTCGCCGCCGCGCTTGCCCTCGGCCCTGGCGAACTTCTCCAGAAAGTACTCGTAGACCTCGCCGAGCAGGTCGCGCGCCTTGGTCGACCCCTCGCCGGTGAACCGTGCGGAGTTGAACAAGTCGAGCAGTTCGCCGAGGCGGCGCTGGTCGACGCCGTCGCGGTTGTAGATGCGCGGCAGCGTGGCCGCGAGGGTGGGGTTGGCGACCATGATGAGGTCCATGGCCTCATCGATGAGCTGGCCCACCTGTTTGAACGGCTCGCCGACCGCCCCAGCGATGCCCTTTGCGTTTTCCGCGATGTAGGTCCAGCGGGCGGCGGCCGGCACCCAGAACACCCGGCGGCCGGTGTATTCGTCGACGTCGTCGATGAGCTGGCCGATCTGGTCCTCGTCGAGACCGTCAGCGGTGAGCTCGGTGCGAATCTGCTCGCGACGCTCGTCGAAGGAGTCACTGACGTACTTGAGAAACACCAGCCCGAGAATGACGTCTTTGTACTGCGAGGCGTCCATAGATCCGCGCAGCTTGTCGGCGGCCTTCCACAGGGTGTCTTTCAGTTCCTTCATGGTCGACGGCAGGGCGGCGGCTTTGGTCTTCGGTGCCACTAGGTGGTTCCTTTCGATGGTGCGTCAGAAGCAAGGGTGATAGTGCCGGCGGTGACACCGGCCATGAGCAAATCGGTGAGCTGATCGAGCTGCCCCAGCCGTTCGCGCGCACGCTTCTGTTCCCACCGTAGCGAGGTCAGAGCGTCGCCAAGCGCCACGAGTTGTTTCAGGGCGACCTGACGCACCGGCCAGGCCCGCCATCGGCGATGGCCTGGGGGCAACGCCGCAATGTCGGCGGCGAGCACCGCATCGAGCAGACCATTCGGGTCGGCCTGCTCGATACGCAAAATACGGGCCGGAAAGAGCACGACCGAGGTGCCCTCCGCGTCGACCATTGCGGCCGGCCGGGGCGAGGTACAGAACACCACGTCACCGGGCTCGGTCACCCGCCCGGCCAGGTATTTTGCGGCGAACCGAAGGCGATCAATGCGTCGGTGGCCGAGCTGGGCGGTCGCGGCCACTTCGGCCGGGCCGATCAAACGGATGCCGTCGGCATCCGTTACACCCGCGATCACGTCATCGATCACATCCTCTGCGGCGATGCGATTGCCCGGGATATAGCGCAGGTGCCCGGCGGAGAGCAGCTCGTGCACGGTCGAGGTCGTGGCCTGTTCGCTCGCGGCTTCGACTGCCAGGTCGGCATGGAGCAGTGCCGCGAGCCGGTCGATGGACACGGCGAGCGCCGCGGCGGGCTGATCGCGTGCCGGGATTACGGTGCTCACCCCCGCCACGAGTGAGCGGCGACTGGCGAGCAGGCTGCGGGTGAGCACGAGTCGGGCAAAGCGAAAGGCGTGGGCGCGCACCATGCGCTGGCTGCCGAGCGAGGCGGCGAGGTCGCTCACGAGTGCGTCGATGGCAGCCTCATTGAGAGGCGTCGCAACGAGGTCGGCCACCATGGCGTAGCGGTCGGCGAGGGCGACCGCGGTATGGGCGCCGCCGAGCACCCAGAGCGCCTGCAACTGTTGCGGTTTGCCGGTCAGCAGCCCGGCGGGCAGGCGCACGATGGCGCGCACTCGACCAGAGCGCAGTAAAGTGGAGCGCAGTTGCTCGGCGTCGCGGCTGATGCCGATGTCGCTGAGCACCGATGCAGGTGCCAGAACTACGGCCAGCTGTTCGTCGGTCATCTGCAGCACGCTTTGCTCGATATCGGAGAGAATCTGCTCCGGCGTCATCGTGGGCCGGGCGGCCGAGGGATACTGCGCCACGTGCACGGCGGCGCCGGTGACGCTGAAGGCGCCAGACGGCAGAACCTGCAGCTCGGTGCGCACGATACCGTGCACCATTAGGCGGCGGCGCTGCAGCCGGGCGGTGGGGCTGTCGACGTTCGCTGTCATCACCGGAACCTCGCCCTGGTGAATAGCAATGAGCAGGTCGCTCGCGCTGCCCGTGGGGTCGACGAGCACCGAATCAGCGGGCTGGGTGAGGCGCAGCGCGGCGACGGTCTCGGTCATGAGGTCAAGGGCTGCACGGCTAAGCGTGAGGTCACCCTCGCCGGCGAGGTTGCGCTTGAAACGGTCGGTGAGCATCCGTTCGAAGGCGGGCGCCGGGCCGAAGGCGGCCTCGACCAGGGAATCGACGTAAGCCACCAGGACGGGCAGTGTGTCGCCGAGGGCTTCGATCTCGCGGAGCAGCAGGTCGTCGTCGGGGTCATACTCGTCGGCCAGGTCGACCAGCTCGGCTGCGGTAAGTGTATTGAGAGCGTGATCGCTCGCGGCGCGCAGGGCCAGCAGGGCCGTGACGCCACGAAACGTCTGTTCGTCGAACTCGTCTAAACCGCGCGAAGGGTCGGGCACGGCGTAGGCGGCGGCATCCGCTGTGGCCTCGCGGTTGTTGCCGCGGCCCGTGCGTTCGAGCCAACTACCCACCTGGTCGGCGTCGAAGAGGTCGACACCGCGCTGGCGGCTGACCGGGGCCGGAAAGGGAGTATCGGTGCCGGCCGAGCGGCTGCGCCAGACCGAGACGACTGGACGCTGCACCTGGGCAAGGCCCGCGATGTCGGACATGGTCATCAGCAGGCTGGTGTCGGTGGTCATCATGCTGCGCTCCCCTCGTTGATGACCTCAGGCTACGGCCAACCCTCATTGTTGTGCAACATCCATTACTGATAACCCCCCTTATCAATTTCAGAGTCGTTTTGTTTGTAGCGAACCAATAGTTTGGTGTCGTGCCCGCCGCAGTCGGTCGGTACCGGCGGGTGAGGAACGGTCGTTGTCATTGGGGGGAATGACCGCCCCTCACCCGCTCACAGTGCAGACCAGCTAGAGGAGCCACGTCATGGAACCAGAATCCGCCGACATCACGGCCGAACAATTCGCACCGCCGCCGCCGCCACAGGGGCCCTCGTTCAACAAACGCGACCTGACGATCGGTCTCGTCAGCCTGGCCATTGGCCTCATCGTCGGCGTCGGCGGCACGCTAACCGCTGCGTCGTTGGGTGGAGGGACCGGCTCTTTCTTGGCGTCAACCGCCATCGGCGATTCCACCCAGACCTGCGACGTCGTCGACAACGTGTGGATCACCGTGGGTGACGAGGGCCAAAGCATCTCGATGCAGAGCGAAGGCGAAGAGTCTTCCGGTGCTGATTACATCGACGTGCTCTGCGTTCTCGACCAACTCGAGGTACCGGACAGCGTCAACACCCGCATCGGCAGCACGCGCGCACTCGACGGCCGGCAGACGGCGACCTGGGACGATTTCGACGCCTCCTGGGGCTATCACCCGGATAGCGGTCTCGACATCGTGGTCGAACTTTCCCAGCAGTAGCCCTGCCGGTCCACTTCACGCACCCACCACAACAAACAGAGGATAACAAAATGCCCACGACTAACCACAACGCGCCCCCGGCCGGAGTGCCGACATCCCAGCAGGAGCAGTTTTTGCAGCCAGCACCCGCCGCTGTACCGGCTACCGACGCGCGACTGATCGGCCCCGCGGTCTCACCGAAGTCCTTTGTGGCTACCTGGCTTTTCGCCTGGCTGCTCGGCATCTTCGGCGTGGACCGCTTCTACCTCGGCAAGGTCGGCTCAGGCATCGCGAAACTGGTGACGTTCGGCGGCTTAGGAATCTGGTGGCTGGTCGATCTCATCCTCGTTCTCGCCAAGGGCCGCGACAAGCAGGGACTTCGGCTTGCCGGGTACGACCAGTACAAGAAGATCGCCTGGATCATCACCGGCGCGGTAACCGTTCTGTCGATGATCGTCTCGGGAATCAACGCGAGCAATGCACCGAGTGATGCCCCAGCGGCCGTGGCTCCGGTCGCCGATTCGGCGGCCGAACCGGCCGTGGAGGAGCCCGCCGTTGAAGAGCCGGTCGTTGAAGCGGCACCGGTCGACACCGTGCAGACCTGGGCCGACGACGCCTTCGGCACCTTCGCGGTCATCACCCAGACCGGCGCCGGCGACAACCTCATCACTCTGCCGGCCGGCGCCACTGCCGGAATCGTCGCTGCAACCCACGACGGTACGAGAAACTTCTCAATTTCCGTTCTCGACGCGAATAACGCCTCCACGGGGCAACTGCTCGTGAACACGATCGGCGCCTACAGCGGTACGACCGAGTACGGCTTCAGTTCGTTCGGTGAAGACACGACCCTGCAGATCACGGCCGACGGAAACTGGAGCCTGACCATCGCACCCATCTCTACGGCACCCGCGCTCGTCGCATCCGGTGCCGGCGACGGCGTCTA
The DNA here is from genome assembly GCF_002929505.1 of Cryobacterium sp. Y57. Classification (GTDB taxonomy): domain Bacteria; phylum Actinomycetota; class Actinomycetes; order Actinomycetales; family Microbacteriaceae; genus Cryobacterium. The sequence goes on along the minus strand of NZ_PJJL01000059.1, from coordinate 54,041 downwards.
TCTCTTCGACGGCTCCGCCGGCAAGCTCACAGCTACGCACGACGGCTCGAGAAACTTCTCGATCGTTGAGGAGACCGACGAGGCGTTCAACATGGGGCTGCTCGTCAACGAAATCGGCGCCTACTCGGGAACGGTGCCGCTCAGCTCAGGCCCTTCGGCAATCGTCGTGAGCGCCGACGGTAACTGGACGCTGCTCGCCGAATAAGAGCACGGGGGGCCAGGTTCTTCGGGCCTGTCCCCCGCTTCTCGTGTATTTATAACCGGAATATCTGGGTCACCCCATCGATTCCGCCATCGCCCACAAAATCAATTCGGCGTCGACGAAAACGAACCGGAACCGAGCGCCAGCCGTTCGCCGCCAAGATCGTCGACGGCGGAGTTAAAACCTTCGGGTGACCAGTAATTCCGAAAGCACTCGCCGCGAACCCTGCTGCCGGTTCACGGTCGGCACTCAGGCTGCGCCAGAGCGATTTCGGCAGCTCCGCATTCCGAGCGCCAGATCTTAAACCTCTGCTGCATCTTTCATGGTCGCGAGGGAATTCTTTCGTATAGAAAGAATAATGTTTGCACCACGCATTATGGGGGTTTATGGTCGCTACTTGACCTAGAAAAATGGAGATAGTTAGATGTGGGTTATTCAATGTCAAAGATGATTTGTATCTTATGAATGTCGCAGTTTCGACGTCAACCCTGGGGGGACCGTATGGAAGAGCTTAGACAACTTCAGGAACGGGAAGGGCAGTGGCGAGAACGCCTTGTCGGCACCGCCTTGGTAATGGAAGCCAATGTCGACCACAATCAAGCGTTAGAATCCTTCCGCTGGCTGGGGAACAGATACCGCAATTGTGACACCCGCGGCGAGCGAAAGGATCTCCTGGCACTGTTTCGAGCGAGCTTCCTCATCGGACTCACGGCAGTGGGCGGACGCGACTATGACGAAGGAACCCTCTGGCCACACGTCAGCACGGCATTCGGCGTGACTTTGACTCAAGGTGACGTCGACCTCGTCTCGGCAAGATACAAAGACATACTCAACGACTATGGTCTCCGCCGATTCACTACCCCGATGGCCAACATTGGTGAGATCCTCATGCACGCAGGGGTGCCGATCGGGAGTCTCGAAGGATTTCTTCGTTTGCTGGTCAAACAAGATCGACGGGGTTCCGGAACTAGCGGCGCCCTGTTCGCTGCATGGGCACAGTCCCAAAACCGGCAATCTGCTTCTATGGTCGGGCTCGACGCACCAACGTGGCGCTTCCTTCGCGAAGGAGGCGAAATCGCAGAGGATTTCGTTGACCGCTGTCTCGCCGCGTTTGATGCGGCAACAACCGGAACCGTACCTCAAGATTTTGGGCTCGACCGCCATGTTGTAGACGAGATTGGGCGCCTTGTGGGGACTGGGGCCCTCGTCCGCCCAGTTGCTCGCGGGACGAGGTCTCGCGACATTTCATACATCCCAACTCTTACCTGGGATGGTGCGGCACGCGGAGTCGCGATCGTGCTGCCCGCACTGGAAGTGATTCTCGAGGAAACCGTGCGCTGGACTTTGACTTCGGAAGGTCAATCTGCGTCGTATTCCGCGCAGCCCCCCTGGCCGGGAGTCGCCGCGACGACGATTGTTCATTCGCTTCCTCGTCCGACAAAGGCCGTGTCGGTGCGAGCGCGACCCGGCGAGCAGGAATGGGATGTGGTCGTTGTCGATCCAGACGATCCCATGCTGATATTCGACGCATCCAACGGTGCGATCATCCCCGCGCGCAACTCGCTGCCGCGTGACCGCGTTGTCATCGGTGTGCCACGAATCGAAGGCCAAGACCCTGAGGGGCTCTTGGAGTTCGACAGCGCAGGTGCGACAATCACCCGTCACGAGTCGCCATTTGGTTGGGAGTCCTGGTCGTTCGCCACAGTCGACCTCACACACGTCAACCGGGTTCGTCGTGGGGAAGACCGATGGCGTTTCGTTTCGACATCGACACGACCTCAGGTGACCTACCCTGCGACGCTTTGTGGCTCCGCGACGGTCGACGGACTGCCCATCTTCACCGATCTGCCACTAGTTACCGTCCCCGCCGCGGATGCGGCGAGCGCCCAATCTCTCGCCTGGTCCATTTCTCTGACCGAGGAGGTGACGGGTCGGGTGTTGTGGAAGGAGGAAGTCAGTCCTAAGAGTGATCCACAGAATATTGCGCTCTGGCCTGAACGAAGTGCTCCGTTGCTGGGCAAGTACGTGATTGTTGTGCGCGGTGCACTCGGACGGGGTATCACCCGTCGAGTCTCGATCGCTGAGGGTTGGAAAGCGACAATTGAACCGTCTTTCAGATATTTGACGCCCGAGGCGAACGGGATGGAGGCCGGATCGGTGACGTTGGTCAGCGCGGGTGAGACCGTCCAAATCGTGACGCTTGATCGCAGCACCGCCTCAGCACACACGACACTGCAGGACCGGACGGGAACACTTGAGGCAACAGTTCGCTTGCCACACATGAGCATCGCAGTTTCGCACGGTGAATCATTGCCGGTCGTCACGTTGCGACCACAGTCCATCGATGTCGAATCCCTAGACAACACGCAACTGCGAGTTCTTGTTCCTGTCGGGTTGCGCGCGACGCTGGGATTAGTTGCCGCAGGCCGTGTCGAGCAAACGATTGACGGTGGCATCTCTAGCCCGCGCGGTTACGTCAACTTCAATCTCGGACAGTTTGCCGACACAGGACGTTCCGTCCGCTCAGCGCTGTTACAGCTACGCATCGGTGATCGTTCCCTTCCCGTGGGGACCCTTCGGCCACGGAAACTGGCGGACGAGATCCACTTCGATGCGGAGGCACACGTTCTAAATATCTCGCCAGGGGCATCTGCTGGGCTTACAGCGGCCATCTATCCCAAGTATTCTCCTTGGGAAGCGCCCACGGTGGTGAGCTTCGCTACCGGTGCCAATTCAGTTGATCTCCCGCGGGCGGCCACCGACGTTGGTGAAGCAACCATCTTGTTCCGCATTGACGACCCATGGTCTCCATCGCCGTGGCCCGCCTACCCACACCGAAACGACCCAAACCTATTCGCGCTGCCTCTGCTTCCTCTCCGCGATGCAGATGGCTCTCCGGAAGTTGGATTCGCACGCTGGCTCGCAGGACTGGGTGACATACCCACCACATCAAGCGCCCTCCCCTTAGCCGCCAAAATCCTGTCACTTCTCGGAACCTTTGAGTGCACACGCCCATACAAGAAGCTCAGATCCGCACTGTCGGCTTTGTTCGAGGCTCATCCGGCACTCTTCATCGATACCGTGATGCACGCCCCGCTTGCGCCCTCTGTACTCATGCGGTTGGTCGTAGACAGTAATCTCGCTGCCAAGGGCAGCGAGATTCCGCCGCCGGTTCCCGGCAGCTGGCCGCTGAACTCGTTCCTGGGACTAATCGGCGATTACGAAGGCACGCAGAAGGATTCGGACCCCGAGTTCATCAGGAACTTGGAGAATTTTGCCGGCAGCACCGCTCTTACCGTGCTTGATACCGGCATTGATCCGGACGCGCGAATCGGTCGATTCGATGACAACACTCGTATTCTTCACACGTTCCCAGAAGACCGCTTGGAACAGATCTGGGCAGCCGCGAGCGCCATCCCAGGTCGCCTGTTGCAGAAGGACACTCGATTGATCGCAGCCCGCCAGCTGTTCGATGCCCGTAATTCCCGCACACTTCGTGACCTCGCGGATTCGTCGGCAAGTATTTTGACTCGAACGACCACCGCAATTCACGGGGTATTCGGACCGGAAGGAGTGCTACCCGTTGAAGCTCGAATCGGTAGTGATGGCTGGCGGAACCTCCCTGCGCTTTCTATGGCTTTTGCCATCGTGGCCCGCTTGGCAGCGCGAGATCTGGGTAGCACGCGTGGAATCTTTGCGTCAATCTGCGGCCCGTATGCGCAACTGGCTGAGGCAGCGCCCGCCTTCGTGGAACAAGACCTTGTTATCGCTGAATTGTGGATCATGAACTGGAGAAACGAATGGACGCGATAGATCCGATTGCCGTCAGTGCAAATATTGCCGAGGACTATCGTCGGTACCTGTCATCACTCATCTCACCTCAGGATCCAAGGCTCGCTGACGGCCTTCGAAAAGCGATAGCGGCAGCCGCAACCGACGGGCTCACCAAAGGCCCATTCCTAGAAATCACCCCTCCGTATGCGACCGGTGCCACCGTCCGCGAGCTCATTGACCAGGGTGTTCTGACCGAACGGTTCTCCCGATTTGGTTCCTCAGCCTTCCCATTGGACAGGCCGGTCTATAAGCATCAAGAAACCGCGATCCGACAGATCACAACAGGCAGCAACGCTATCGTCGCCACGGGAACCGGTTCCGGTAAGACTGAGAGCTTCCTGATTCCAATACTGAACCATTTGCAGGTCCAAGAGACCGCCGGCGGTCTTACGGCCGGTGTTCGCGCGCTCTTACTTTATCCGATGAACGCGCTGGCGAATGACCAACTGAAGCGCCTACGCGAGATGCTGGCGGACACCCCGGAGATCACATTCGGGAGGTATACCGGGGAGACACTCGAAGACGCGGGCCGGGCTGAAAAGAAGTTCAAGGCCCTGAACCCGGGAGTAAAGAGGCTTCCCAATGAGCTTCTGAGTCGTGAAGAAATGCGTGCCACCCCGCCCCATCTTCTGCTCACCAACTACGCCATGCTTGAATATCTGCTGCTAAGACCCAAGGACATGGATCTCTTCGAGAGCGGTGATGACACGTGGAAGTTCCTCGTTGTCGACGAGGCGCACGTCTACGACGGCGCTACCGGAGCAGAAGTCGCTTTCCTCATTCGACGACTACGGGAGCGCGTTAGCTCGTCGGCTCAGATTCAATACATTGCCACCAGCGCCGCGGTGGGGAACGACTTGGACCGCGCTGCTCACTTCGCTGCGACCCTCTTCGGATCACCCTTTTCTGGACCGACTGACGTCATCACGGCTACACGCCTTCCCTGGGGTGCCAAGCAAACATGGGGTCGTCTGACCACTTCTGATCTCTCTAACCGTTTCAGCGATGAAGACTTGATCGATGCAGGACAACTCCGCGGTTCTACCGCCACGACGCTCCACGACACCCTAGCCGGCGACACCACCCTTACTGAGGCTGTGCGGCTCGCCTCCGAGAAGCCGAGAACATTGAACGAGGTCCTAAATCGGGTCGGCGCAGATGCCGATATCACCGTCGCGGGGCTGAGAGACCTTGTATCGATGGCCGCCCGGTCGGTCGACACTAACGGCGTGCCATTGCTCTCAGCCAAGTACCACCTCTTCGCTCGGGCAACAGAAGGTGCTTTCACCTGCCTTTCACCCGCTGGGCCCCACGTCAGCTTGGCCCGTCAGGAGCGGTGCATCGAATGCTCCTGGTCGGTCTTTGAAATCGCTGCGTGTCAGAAATGCGGCGGCACATACTTCGCTGGAACTATCAAGAATGACGGTGGGCGCCGATACTTCACTCCCAAAACATCACTGACTGAGTCACTCCTCTGGCTTTCCATCGACCTATCAGATGGCACGTTGACGGAGGGACCTTTAGAAGACGAAGACGATGTCGTTCTGGACAACGACACTGTGGCTGCAGCTCAATCTGAATGCATCACTCTGTGCGGTAAATGCGGTCTGCTCGACCCCAACGGTGCTTCATCCTGCACTAACCCCGCCTGCGACAATGGGGCAATGACCCGCGTGCTGCGCGTGAACCATGCTGGAGCCGTGGTCAAGAAGTGCTTGCAGTGTGGTGCACAGGGCGAGCGCACTATTCGCCGGTTCGAGAGCGGTAACGACGCTTCCGTGAGTGTGCTGACGACCAGCCTCTATCAGGCAATGCCAGCCGCCTCAATCGATGATCAAGGCGACCGCCCGGGAGGCGGGCGAAAACTGCTGGTCTTTAGCGACAGCAGGCAACAGGCAGCATACTTCGCCCCTTACTTGGAACGAACATACGGGCGTTTAACCCAACGCCGCCTCCTTTTTGGGGCGGTGGGTCGCACCTACTTTGAAGGAGTTCACGGGGCTGCATCCGATATCGCCAGGGTCACGCGCCGGCTAGCCGACGATGCAGCGTTCTTTGCGGCAACGGACACGCCGCTCAGCAGGCAAACCGAAGTAGAGACCTGGTTACAACGAGAACTGGCCGGTCTCGACGAGCGAATCTCGCTCGAGGGCGTCGGACTCGTCGCCTGGTCTATGAAACCACCAACCGACATGTCCTTTCTTGCACCACTGCGGTCCCTCGGCTTCTCGGATGAAGAAGCCATCGACCTGTTGCAGGAACTCGTTCGAACTCTCCGCACCCAAGGGGCACTCAGCGCACAACCCAACGTGAATCTCAAAGACGAAGCATTTGAACCGCGGCTCGGACCAATCTATGTGCGAGGTATCGGTTCAGATAGTAAAAGAAAGGTGCTGAGCTGGGCGCCGACGTCAACCCGAAACCGAAGATCCGACTACCTGCGCAAGGTTTTCGAGGCTCGCGCCTTGGATATCAATCGCTTAGATTCGATCCTCTCGGGTATCTGGAGAATGCTTGAGCGCCGCGATGGCCCACTCTCGCATTGGCTGAGTACCAGCCCTCAAGGCGCCTTAGGCATGGTTTATCAGCTCAATATTCAATCGGTGCAGGGTGCGACCCTCGATACGAAATCGAAACTGTTCAAGTGCAACCAATGCACTCGTATAACCCATCGTTCAGTGGTTGGGGTGTGCTCCGCCTATCGATGCGACGGGACCCTTGAGGCGTGGGCTCTTCCGGAAGAAACATCAGACGACAGTCACTACCGCGCACTGTATCGAAGCCTCAAGCCAATTCCACTCAAAGCGATGGAACATACTGCACAATGGTCAAGCGACAGAGCCGCCGAAATTCAGCAGGATTTCATTCTGGGCAAAACAAATGTGCTCTCCTGCTCCACAACGTTTGAACTCGGCGTCGACGTTGGAGATTTGCAGTCGGTGATGCTGAAGAATGTGCCACCGACTGTCGGAAATTATGTTCAACGCGCCGGCCGTGCAGGCCGCCGCACGGATAGCGCTGCCCTTGTCGTGACCTTCGCTCAGCGCCGGTCTCACGACCTCACCAGCTATGCAGACCCCGCCATGATTATTGCAGGAACGGTCCGGCCTCCCGTCGTTCCAATCGACAACCCCCGCATCGCTCAACGCCACCTGTTTTCAATCGCTTTTGCGGCGTTCTTCCGCCAGCAATTCGTCTACTCCGGCTCAGTCTTTCCAAGCGTCGAGAGCTTCTTCGAACGGAATGACGCGGGAGTAACCCCGGCTTCGCTCATGGAACCATGGCTCCGGTCCAAACCGAACGCGGTCGTTAAGGCAGTCGCTGAGGTCATCGATTCAGCTATCGCCGGGGCTAACGAGCTGCAATGGGCCGAGTGGACTCAGGAACTCTTCGACCTCCTCACCCTGGTTAGCGGCGACCACTCGGAGGAGATGGCGCTTTACCAAGCTGCTATCGACGCCGCTTACGCAGACAAGCACGGCGGCTACGGCGACAAACTCGACCGCACCAGGAAAACTCTCCAGAAGATGAATCTGCTCGGGTTCCTAGCCAATCGAAACCTACTGCCAAAGTACGGTTTCCCCGTTGACACAGTGGGCATGCGCACGAACGCAAGCGGCACAGAAGTCGCCACCCAGCTGGATCTCACCCGCGACCTCTCCCAAGCCATCTTTGAGTACGCCCCAGGCGCAACGCTCGTGGCCGGTGGTTATTTATGGCGATCCGTCGGCGTAGCGCGGCGGGCCGGCAAAGAAAACCAAAGCAAACATTTCAGGATTTGTCAGTCCTGCGACCGATACTCGGAAACTCTGGAACGGGATGAACTACCCTGCGCGGAATGCGGTGCCGCACCAACAGGAATGCCCAACAAATACATAGAACCTCGATTTGGCTTCCTCGGGGACGGGGGCATTCAGCGACCGGGCGACAGCCCGCCGCGAGTGAGCTGGCGCGGTGAAACACGGTTGGCATCCGACGGAACCGTCGCCGACACTCTGACGGGCTCCTTCCCCGGGGGTGACGTAACCTCGACGACCCTGGAAAGAGCTTTTATGGTCAGAATCAACACCGGCATTACCGACAGCGGCTTTTATCTCTGCAACTTCTGCGGATACGGCATCGACGCCAGCGGTACTTGGCCGCCAAGCCACAGCAACCCGATGAATGCCAAAACCTGCACGGGAGGTTATTCGAAACAGTCCCTGGCGCACAAATTTCAGACCGATGTCGCCCGATTTGAATTTCCCTTCAGTTGGGGAGGTACCGCGGACGCCCCGTTTGTCGCCCGGTCCGTCATGTACGCTCTCCTCAATGGCGCGGCTAACGCACTACAAATCTCGCCCAGCAACATTGATGCAACCATCACGCAACTGTCTTCGAGCAAGGCCACAATCAACATCGTCGATACGGTGCCAGGAGGTGCCGGGTATGCGAAGCTAATTGCAAAATCAATCGTTCAAGTACTGACCACGGCCCTCGACATTGTTACTCGATGCGAATGTGGCGAGGAAACAAGTTGCTATATGTGTCTGCGCAGCTATTCAAACCAACGTTTCCACGATGACCTGTCACGTGGGCTCGCAAAAACCTTCCTAGAGCGAGTGCTGCTGAGCTCATCCGAAGCCTCAGGTGAGTCGGACGCGTCCGAACTTGATGCTTCGACTTCGGATGACTTCAATAGCTGGGACGAGGCGATCCTCTTGGGCAAGGAAGACATCGGGGACCTGGCAATTCTGCTCCAACGACTCGACCTGCCCGTCCCAGTTGTTGGTGCAGATATCGGACCCGAAAATCAATGGACGACCGAGTTGTCGTGGCCCGGCACCAAGACATGCGTTGTGACTGACCTTGACTCCGAACGAGACTCATGGCTCGCTGAACAGGGGTGGCAAACGTTTCGTGCCGGAGCCGGCGACGACCTCGAGAACCTCGCCACTGCCCTCGCGACCTCTGTACTTCCATAATGTGCGGGCCACGTGCACGTTGAAATTTGTTTATGCCGACCGAAAATAGGGCCAGTTTCAGCCAAAATTGGGGCCGGGGTCATCTTGAGGAAAGCGCGGGTGTACTCGGCGGCCAGCTGAATGTCCGAAGGATGATCATCAATATCAATGCCGATGCACTTAGCTCGCAGGACGAGAAACGGGGCCGTGCCGCAAGGCGAATAGGAGTTGTGATGAAATGACAGGTGCAGACAGCACACTTTCCAACGGTCAAAGATTTCTCGATGCATTCAATGGCATCGAGCGAATACTCCGGTCCCGAAATGGCGCGGACGGCAGACCAGGTTTCGTCGAACTCGTCCGAACGTCGAAAGACCTCGTTCCACGGCAACGAAACTTGCTCCGAGATTACGCGGACTTGCGAAACGCAATCGTCCACACGTCGAGTCTCAACGGTCAGCTTATTGCTGACCCTCGTGACGACGCCGTTCGCACAATCGAAGGGCAAATGGAGCTCATTGAGCGGCCGCCCAAAGTATTGGATGCACTCCACCTTCTCCCGCCACATGTCTTCCAGGCCTCGGACAGCATTATCGCTTTCCTGAACATTGTGAAACCTCCGACGTATTTCTCACAAGCTCCCGTAGCCGCGTCGGATAGGCGGATCGAGTTGGTGACGACGAATGCCGTGGCGCGATGGATTGCCGAATCGTGGGAATCGCCCCACGGCGTCATCTTGGAAGAGTCCTCGATTGCCCAGATCCTCGAATTCAAGGAGCCAAGCGACCGGGTAGAGATCCGCGCCCGAGATTTAAAAGTTGTCGAGGCATGGCGAATTTTCAGTGGGGAAGCGGGAGATCCGCCCGCGGCAATCTTGATCACCCATAGTGGTAGGGACACAGAGACACCTTTAGGCCTTTGTGTTCCCGCCGATTTACCAGCGATGCTGAACGCGCTCAAAGTCTGAGCTGGCATTCCAGAACGTGGCAGAAATCACGGATGCCTTCTGCCATCGCTTCCCACGAACCGCCGATGTCATATGAGTAGTTATCGGCGCTTGCGCTGCAGGGGTTGGGTTGCTGATTGGGTGAAGCGCGCGAACCAAATCCGACGTCCGAAAAGATGGCTCCTGTTCTTGAGCAGGGGCTGTCAACGCCGCGGCGCGATCCTTGGATGTACTACCGCCTCACGTAGACCGGCCTCAGACGCGGCGGTTTGGGGAGGTTGGCCGTCGCCACCGGCCAGACCATAACCGACATTATGGTGTGGCTTATCGCGCTGTCGAAGAGCCTGAAAGCGGCTAGTACCGCGCCGTTGGAGACAGAACCCTCCGCCGACCAAGACCGCCGTTGAGCGAGATTTCACCGCCGATGAGCTCATCTATGCAGCGGGGAGAAGCACTTCCGTAATGGCGCCCGCTGCTCCCGACGGTCGGATCCGAAGCGTGGGCACATAAATCGGCCGGAAGTCCGCCGCTTCATCATCGAAGACGTCATCCCATTCATACACAACCGTGGTGAGCGTGTTCGACAGTCGTCCGAGAAGTACAGCAATGGGGAATGGACACCTCAGCAGCAGGTGAACTTCTGCGTTGGAGTGAGCGCCGGAAAGCTCGCGCATCTGGGCCATGATCGATGCTGCAAGATCGCCAGCCTGTCCCGGATTCAGGAGCGTTTCTCGTGAATTTGGCTCAATGTGAACCCAGGCGTGGAATGAGCTTTGATGCTCTTCGAGGAACCGCTCGAATGCCGCCGGACTGGGTTGCGACAGCAGGTCGACATAGACCGCAACTCGCGGCCGGTTTGTATTCGGAGGCTTGACCGGATTCACCACGGCGGGCCGGGTTGCGAGGGCCAGACCGTTCTGGATGCTCTCGCTCGTGCTTTTCCAGGACTCATCCCGCTGATCGATGATTTCAATCTCACCGACTCGCGATGAGGGCAGAGCTGCACCGATTGAGTACGCAATTGACAAGTGTGCTCCGCCGCGAATTTGGACGCTAGGTGCGCCGGCTCTCACTACTGCGTCCGGCAGGAAAGCGAGCGTGTCCTGCAAATCGCGAAGTCCCTGAGGGCTGGGCAACTTCTCGTGTAACGAACGCCTCAGTCGAATGTCGAGTTGACCGCCCGTGCGGTCCAGTGACTGGGCCATGTTACGAGTTTGAACGGACAGGCTGAATCTGCCCTGCGTAGCGACGAGGGTGCGATGTAGAGCCATCCGATGCCAGAGGAGCTTCTTCGCCAAGGTAAGAAGGCCTTCGCGGTTTGACGTTTGCTGGTCAACACCCTTTAGCGTCCCGGCCTGCTTGGCGAGCAACCGATCCGGCGCGGCGTAGTCGATCTGATCGTTCACGAGGAGATCGTTGGCGATCGCCAGTGCGAATGCAGAGTCTTTCTTGTGGAGTTCGATGAGAAGCGGAGATTCGGTGAACTTCACGACCTCGCTGTTCGCGACGTCCTCCGTGACGATCAGCACCGCTCCGGAGAGACCGTCTGCGATTGCCTGTTTCAGGCGCTCGATGGTGTCCCCGGGAGGCAGGTCGTCTTGGTCCCGCCAGACAGGTATCCCCGCTGCTCGAAGAATCCACGCCAGTTCTGTCGTAATCAGCGTGCCGTCGCACTGCCGGTAAGAGAGGAACACGGGGTCCGACGGATTGAGTTCAGTTGCTTCGAGCTGAGTCATTGGATGTCCTATCTGCTCGCTGTTTCATCTCAGCCGGTTCGGAGCAGAGCTGAACTGAGTTGCGGTGTGTTGTTGATGGTCCGCGCAACGGCCCTCCAGGTACTGGAGGTGGGCGGTGAAGGACTGCGGCGTCAGCCATGGTCTATGTCTGTATAGTCGGAGACCGTGATCGATTTTAGTGACTCCTCGTAGACGTTCAGGTCAACTGCAAGTGCGGTGCCCGTGGCTTGCAGGCGGCGAAACAGCCTCATTGCGAATGAGATCAGTTGAACGCCGGGTTCGCTGAACGTCAGTCCTGGGGTGAGCAGTTCGCTCGTGGTTAATGCAGGAACGTAGTCGAATGCCACGTCGTTGAGTGCCAGCCCGAGGTCCAGGTGTCGGTCTCCGCTGTGCTTCGTGATGTTGCTGCGACCCGCGTCGGACGCCACGCCGTCTTTCCATGACGTCCGGAGGGCGACGATGCCTCCGATGATTGGACGGTCAGCTGGCGCGGGACCTGTCTGGGTGCCGTAGATGTCAACGATGGAAGCGGAGGTTCGGTGAAGGGTTCGGACGCTTTCGATCTTCTGGGCTGCGTATTTGAGGTAATTGGCGTTGATCTCCTGTTTCACCTCGAGTGCCGCGTACATGCTCTCGACTGGAACGTAGCGGTTGCCAGCTGCTTCGAACCAAAGAGGTGAGTATTGGCGGTCGTAGATGGCTAGGTCGATCTGTTCGCTCCGGCCGCCCTGGGCGTCGAGGGCGAAGATCGGGCCGACCTCGTATCGGCCCGGCAGGAAGGATCTAAGCATTTTGACCCAGTTTGCTTCGGAGGCATCGCCGATCGCCGTTGGATGAGTGGTGAACTCCAGCGGTACCTCAAGCTCAGCGGACATGGCCTTCTGGCGCTGCAGAAACGCGCGCTTGAGATCAAATTTGGTGTCAGCCTTCTTACTCACTTTTGGTCCTCTCGACGGTGATCGTTTTCTGCGTTCGGATCATTACCCGGTCACCACTGCGCCCCGCCCAGGCAATGTGGGCAGTGCTTGCGAAGCCGTCTGTCGCAAGCACCACAAATGCGAGCGGCGCGGACGTGGCAGCAGCACTGGCACCGAAAGTCTCGATGTCTGTTCCGCTCGGAGGCGCGAGTGCCGGGTGGGTGTGCCACGCGCCGACATACCCTTCCAGAGGGTTGGACGTCATTCGCAAGTGGTGCTTCAGTACCTTGGTGGCCTTCTTCGCGTCAATATCAAACCGGTTGGTCCTGGGGTTCGGCGTGCCGAGTTGAATCCACGCACGAACGACCACGTTTTCCCCGTCTCGCCATCCAATCAAAAGACCACCGGTTTCATAGGGCAGGGCGGTTGTTGCTGCGTTACTGAGCGCCTTTATGACGTCTGCGGAGATATCCACCTTCGCCTCAGCGCGGAGGTCAGTCATTGTTGCTCGCGGCACTCGGAGTTCGCGTTCCCAGCGTCGTCGACAAGCATTGCTGTCGCGATCCGGCAGGCCATGGCTGCGACTTCCATGACGGCGAATGGGGGCGTAGCCGAGACGGGATCTCCGCACCCTGATTCGACACCGTCTGAAGCGGCCGGCGCCATTTCCTGTGGGATGAACCGCGCCTCTATCGCACACGGCAGTACCTCGATGACTTTCGACCGACCTTGATTCGCCAGGTAGACGGAAAGGATCGACTTGCCGGAGACCCGTCCCGCTTCGGCAAGGAGCTGGGTGACGACCTCGTTGGCCGTCGCGTCGATGACCAGGTCTGAAGATTCGACAAGTTGCATCGCGGATGCGAGGGAGTCTACCCTGGCGGCCAGAGCTATGGCCGACGCGCCCAGGGTCTCTGCCATCGCCTCCGCCTTCGGTTTGCCCACGAGAGAGACGCTGGCGGCGTGGCGGACGAGGTTGCCTGGTCTAAGTTGGTCCCCATCGACGAGAAGAAGACGGCCCATGCCCGATCGGAAAAGACCTTCTGCGATGAAGGAGCCGATAGCGCCGACGCCGACGATGGTTACAGATTTCTCGCGAAGCTGCGAGCTCTGGAACCCAGCGCGAAGAGCCATCGTTTCTGGACTTCGTGACGCACAGCTCACCGATCTGAACTGGAGCTCTTGGCTCGAGCCTCCCGGAACGGGGACGAGGCCCAGCACTCCTCTTTGGCCATCGCGGGTGTACCGCAGGAGCAAGACATCTGCTCGACGCTCGCGTAGAGCTCCCTCGATGTCGGCGGAGTCCTTCAGATCTGCAGAGAGCTCCACCCACGATCGTGGCGGTGTCGCGACCTCACCGATGTCAACCGACCACCCGTAGAGGTGCTTATGGCTTTTCGGCCGCCTCCGTGGCGGCCACGAGGATCCTGATTGAACGAGGGTCGAAGGCCGTACTCGGTCGAACCGAAGCCAGTAGTTACCGTCCTCGGGCAGCTCATCGTGTACGAGAAGCGTGAAGCGTGTATTCGGTGTCCAGTACCTCTCGAGGTCAAGGTCGGGAAAGTCGCCGACCCAGCCGGCCGCGTCCTTCTCAAGCCAGCCGCGTATCTGGTCGAGTAAGGCGCCGTGGGCGAACCAGGGGAAGGCTCCTGGGCTGGTCTGTGAGTAGAGGCATAGCGAGCCGTCGGCGTTCTGGTGCCATGAGAGCGGCTTGTCATCTTCGATGAAGACCCGCGGCGGATGAGCCGGGTACGGGCAGCTGATTTCGACCCGCACACGCCAAATTTTGCTCCGGGTGGCAATCTCGCCCATCCACGAGTCTTGGTCGGTCTGTACGAAGCCGTGCGCCTCGAGCTCGTAAATGAGGTCATCGTGAGCAGATCGGAAGAACTCATCGACTTCCATCACGCGAACTTCTGATTTCCTCCCGCCACGGTACGGTCACCCGCCACTAGCCGCGACTTGGTGGTGCCGTCAAGGTTGCAGTCAGACGGAAGTGGATACACGACCTCGCCGTCGGAGTTCTCCCCGAGTAGCCGATGGAATGTCGCCTCAGCTGCACATCGCGCAGCGGTCCGTGCGCCCTCCGCGTCCGCTGCTGCTGCCCGGAATGCGTCCGCGGCGGTCGCCCATTCTTCGTCGGTCGCTCTAAACTCCAGGAGCTCGCCCGGGCGCGTCGGATCGGGGATCTCTGCCCCGTCGTGGACCTTCGCGTCGACGACCTGAGAAATCCCGTGGAGTGCACTGATGTAGAAGTCCCGTATGGTGTCGCCAGAGACGAGGCCGCGGGCGCACGCCGTGTACAGCGCCATCTCCACGAATAACCCACCAGGGTGATCGCCGATCAGGGTCCGCCGGGTCTGTCGGATGAGTTTCACACACGGGACATAAAGCTCCCCCATCTCAGCGTTCATCTGAGACGAAAGCTCAGTCAAGTTGTCGGGGTTCGTTTCCTGCCAACCAGAGCCCGGATCCTCGCTATCGGGAATCTCCCAGAACTCGCCCGTTGGCCGTGCAGGGACCGCGTCAACATGGAGGCCATTCCACGACGGGATTTCCACGCTCAATGACCGCGCCTGACGTGTGACGCTGTTGTCACCGTATTCGTCCGTGAGCACGCGAAAAAATTTGTCCAGTGCCTTCGTGCCTGGTACACCGTCCGGAATGCTCTCGAGCCGACAGAAGACGTCGACGTCCTTGATCCTCCGGATCGAGACCTGTCGCTTATAGGAGCCTATGAGGATTGAGTTGATACCCCATTCGCTCAGCAGCGGGTCCCGCGCCAGAACCTCACGGACCTCTAGGTGAGCTCGGCTGGCCGCATCCTTGTCGGCCTGCTGAGGTTCAACCGCGCTTTGTGCGGCTTCGAATCCGGTGGTCATTAATACTCCCTTGTTGACTGCACTGAACAATACGGCAGGGCACCGACATCACGAGGAATCTGGAAGTCGCGAATCAGCAGTCTGCGCCATGCTCGCAGTCTCCTCTTCTAAACGCACCACGTATCGATACTTTGGGGTGAGGCGATTGTTCGCGATACCTTCGACTCTGTGATGATCAGATCTGGCCTGCGTTGCCCGCGTTTCGGCGAGCAGCAGTGAGTATGCCGGGCGTAGCTCTTCGCGCAACAAAGGGTGGGGCCGATCGCAAGGGGACCAGATAGTGCATCACGTTGAAGGAGTGGCATTAAATGCCGCGGCCATGGCAGTCGAGTGGTCGGTAGTTGGCTGGGTCGTTACGGCCGTTCTAGCAACGGCGGCGATCATCGCCACGGTCATAGTGACTCGCCGTTTCGGCACGAGGAGGGCTGCCCTGACCTGGTTTTCCGAATCCACGCCTCTCATCTCACGTGTCGCCGAAGGATCGCAGTTGGAAGTCATGTACCGCGACATTCCGGTTCTCGATCCCGTCCTAATCACCGTCGTCTTCGTGAACTCCGGGCCGCGCGACATCACCTCGGACATGTTCGATGCCGGACGTCCGATTTCAGTCGGTATCGCGGCTCAGTTCTACGGCGTGACCAAGATTGAGGGCGGTGCGAAGATCGACGTTCCCGCGGTCGGCACGGAGCCAACCAGCGCGACTATTCGTGTCAATCCGCTCTTGTTAAAGAGGCGGCAATCTTGGTCGTTCAGCGTCGTCGTGTCGGGAGTCCCGGCCGTCACTCTGGATACCCCTCTGATTGACACGGATGTGAAAGAGATCGTGCCCCGTGACTGGCAGGGAACTATCTGGTCAACGTTCGCAGAAGTCTTCACGGGCATGGGTAGTCCGATAGCAGAAGTCGCTGCACTTCTGGTACCAGGACGGCGGACGAACCAAGGCTGACGCACGACTCGTAGTTCTGCATGAGGCTTGACTTGGCGCCGAAGTGCCTCCGGCATGCGCGCTCGCGGATCCGCCCGCGATCGTGGTCCGCTTACAGTCGTACGAAGTCCATCCGGTCAGCAACCCCGGAATCGCCGATTCCCTAGAAGTCGCCCCGCGCTTCCGGATTTCTTCCGACTTCACCGACACCTCGCCAGGTGAGATTTCCGAGCGGCACCAACGGTCCGCCGGGCATCGAGAGTCGCAGGTAAGTGTGAATAGGAGAGATTCCGCCGCGCCTGGATACTGACACTGTGTCTATTCCAAAAAAACATCACTTTGTACCGCAGATGCTTCTGCGCAACTTCACCGGTTCCGGAGGAAGCCTGCGCGTCTTCGCCATCGACCGAGATGCGACTTACACTTCCAAGACCCTCAGACTCGGTCATGTCAGAGGCGGACACGCGCGGCTACGTCCCGACGGGAGCCCTGATCGAGAGTTCTTCGAACATTGGATGTCCGACCTCGAAGGCGCCGCGGCGAACGAGATTGCCGCACTCGTGTCGTCGTCCCAACGAACGATCGACCTCGACGACTACCCCACACTGCCCTGGCTCGCGAGTCTGCAGCACAACCGCAGCCGTGCGCTGATGGGCTACCTCAAGTCGCGGCTCGAGGCGGAGGGGATGACCGGAACTGAACTCGAGATTCAAACAGCAATTCTCGACGTCACCGCGCGGCAAGTTCTCGGGGCGTGGGAAGCATCCAAGGAGGCGAATGGCGACCCGAAGGATCGCTGGGACTCGATGGTGGGAATCCTCACGCGCCTTCGCTGTGACGTCATGCGGTACGAAGAACCCCGGCTACTCATATCCGATGGGTTTGCGGCCCAGTACGGTGTCGCGCCGAAGCACGCCGACAAGTACGACTCCACAGGAAAGAACTGGGCAAAGCACGGAATCGGCGTACCCCAGCATCAAGCCGCTGCCTTCACGATCCCGCTCACGACGCAGGTGGCGCTCCACTTTCATGACGGGCGCCAACGCAAATACCTCTCCGCACAGCAGATAAACCAGCGAACAATTTACGCGGCTCGCTCGTTCGTTGCGATGCCGAGCGACTGGACACTCCCGCACGACCCCCTCGGCGACGTTGCGGGTTGGATCCAAACGCAGCGGTTTGTGAGATCAATGATTGCGAAAAATGCGTGAGTTGGCCTGGCGTCAGAGGAAACCCATCGCGTTCTTGGCGATACCGTCGAGCAACGACTCACCCTGTTTCGTGGTGACTCAAGTTCGATCGCGCTCAGGACCACCGTCTCATGGCGGAGGGTATGGCCGCGGCTGCGACCATGGAGCGGGCAATCCGGAGAAGACCCAGTCGAAGAGCTGTACCTGGGACTGCCCCGTCCACCACGATGCGACCATCGCTCCCGAGTTCCCCTCGGTCGTGTCAGCGACGGTGAAGAAGTAGGCCAAATGCGACGACAGTTTCAACCGTCGCTGACAGGTCGTCGAAGAACTCCAATTCAACCTGCGATGCGTTCGGCTCTCGACCGCATGCCGCCGCTAGTGGGAGGGAGTTACAAGGGAGACACCCCGTCCCCGAAGGTACGGACGAGGATGGTCCTGGCTAGTTCTTGCTGGAGCCTCATGGCTCGATCTGTTCAGTAGTACTTCTCCGGCTTGCTGTCGTGGCCACGAGTGGTTGGGGTCGGCGAGCTGTTGCGATACAAACTGAAGCCAGGGGCACGAGCACGAGGTCTGCATCACTCTGGACCGTGAGGTTCACCAAGACCTCCGCCGTCCCTCAGACGCCACGGCGGGGTTTGGCCCGGGGGGAGGCGGCTGCGTGCTGCCGAACGACCTCGACGTGCTTGCGGAGCGTGAACTTCATGAGGACTATCAAGTAGCCCGTCGCCGCGGCTGGCTCTTGATCGCCGCCTGAAAATGAGACAGCCCCGGCCGTGAAGGATTCACGGGTCAGGGCTGTATCGGGTCGGCCAGCCCACCATCTTGTCTCCCATGGAAAGGATCTTTCAAACCCAGGTCAGAGGCAGATATCGCCCTTCAGCGAAGTTGGAACATGTTGATCGCCGGTCTTGCCCATCCGCCAACGTGCTGCAATTGCCCGCCCAGGGATCTGCAAGATCCGCCAGTGCATCTGCAACCTGACAGTCGCCGGCCGGCCACCACTTGGCGGGTTTCGGACCTGCTGACATATCCGTCTTTATCGGTCGGATGGGAACGAAGGGGACGGGCAGCCACGGCTCCAGGCAGTTGCGGAGGGCGTCAGATGAAGCGTCATTGATGTCGCGGGAAACGCTTGAGTGGAATGTCATCTCCTCGCAAGTTTTGGGCTTGGTCGGTCAGCACCTGTGTGGTGAGCAGAGCGATGGCTGATTCCGCCGGAACGGGCTCAGCATCCGACACCATGGGCGCGGCGGACCCGGCAGCCCGGGCAGCAATAGGCTCAACCCAGATTTTCTCGAAGCATTTCACATTGTCGTCCAAGACGCGGCATGATCAAGACACAAAAGCTGTTCGGCAGAGCCCGAAAATTTGCACCTTAGATCAAATCTGTTCGGACCGCCCTGAAGCCTTGGAGCCCCAAAGATGACTGTACGCAGCACGACAGATTTGCTATCCGAGACATCGCGCGGTCGATCGTGGATGGGCAACTTCCTCGAATCAGATCGGGAAGCGGCCAAACTTTTACTTGATTCACTTTCCTTGGTCAAAGTTAGCGAAGCAAGGCCGGATCTATCGCGACTAATTTCGAACCGAATCAAAGACCTCGGCACACCGGTGTGGCTTTTGCCAGTCATGGCTAAGGAAGACATCGAGCACCATTTGAGGTCGCGGGACATGCCGATAGCGCCTCTTGTCCCTTTCGCTACGTTCGAGATTGGTGACGTAGGTTCGGTCATGCCCGGGAGTGAAGGATGGATCGGAAATCTAATCCGCACACTGGTCCGAGAATCGAACGGCGAGATGCCATTTGTGGGCGGCCCACACGCAACCAAGAAGCAGCTGAGGGATGAGCGCGTAAAAACCATCCTCCTCATCACGGACATCGTTGGGAGCGGTAAACAGGTGCTCGACTTCATCGACATCTTGCTCGCCAACAAAACGCTCAAGAGCTGGAAGTCATTTCAGTGGGTTCGCTTCGAAGTTGTGTCATATGTGGCCG
The DNA here is from genome assembly GCF_002929505.1 of Cryobacterium sp. Y57. GTDB lineage: Bacteria > Actinomycetota > Actinomycetes > Actinomycetales > Microbacteriaceae > Cryobacterium. Next base: position 34,464 of record NZ_PJJL01000059.1, on the reverse strand, counting down.
CGCCTCAGGCCGAGCTGAAACTAGGACCTAAGCAGGTCGACCTCCACTTCGTCGTGCGTGAACCTACTATCGAGACCCGCCCCTGGACAGGCGCGCAAAAACGATCTGTGATCGCCCTGTGTAAGAAGTACGTGACGGAAGGTGTAGAGCCGCTTGGGTACGGCAGAAATGGAGGCCTGTTTGCTTTCCAAGAGAGTATTCCAAACACTCTCCCTTTCATCCTTTGGAGACCCGAGACCGAAGGCTGGCATGCCTTCTTCGACGATCGGGCTATGTCGATGGAGTTGGAAACAGAAGTATCGTCTCGACGCGTCGCCGTGAGACATCAACCTGCGGTCGCAAAGGCGGCGAACCAGCCACGACTGGGCGAGGCCCTAAGCCGTCAAATGACGCGTCGTGGCCGCGAAGTCCTATTGGCTCTCGCTCAATTGCTAACACCTGGCGGGTCGGAAGCCACCATCGAAGTCGCGCTCGATCTATCGAGTGTTGAGGCGAAGTCCCTGCTCAACTACATGGAAAAGAGTGGATGGATCGATGGCCATCTTGCCGTCACGTCGCTCGGGCGACGAGAGCTGGACTTGGGTAAGCGAAACACTAGGTCCGTGCTGCCACGCTCGCCCGCCAAGGACCACGGCGTCTACTATCCTTGGGGACACAGGTGAGAGGAAAGTTTTTTAGTCTAGAGATGAAGTCGTGACGTTGTCATGACTCGGTCGGTGAAAGCTCGATGATCCGCATTCGGATCGGGGTCATAGCAAACTATGACTTTCGGACTAGCTGTCGCAACGCGTGTACCTGCGGACAAACCGCCCCTACGGGGACTTCAGGCTCCCTTTGCCCGCACATCCCTACGGGATAGAAGAACTCAAAGTAGATGACGAAGCTTTCCTCTCACCTTTACCTCGCCAACGGGACTCAATTGGGTCGAGACGCTGAGGTTCTCCGTCGTGCCTCAATTGCGAATGCCGCCATGGTCAAGTCCGGGGTCAGGCCAATTTTGACATTGCGCCATTTCGCTCGGGACAGCGAGTTGTCCTACGACTATCTTCGGAAGGTCGTCCGACGTGGGGTTGACGACTACGAAACCATCAAGCGAAAAAAGGACGATGGTTCGTTTCGCTTTATCTCGTCGCCTAGACCAGATTTGATGCATGCACAGCGATGGCTCTTAGAGCACGTGTTGGGCAATTTGGATCTACACGAGGCGGCGTTTGCATATCGTAAGGGCGTCTCGATCGTTCACTGTGCGGAAGTGCATGTCGGCGCCAAGTGGCTTGTCAAGATGGACCTACATAACTTCTTTGGAGAGATTTCCGAGTCGCGTGTTTACTCCGTTTTTCGGAACCTCAACCTTTCGCCCTTGCTCTCCTTTGAAATCGCACGAATTTGCACGCGTGTGCCTTCGGAAGCCGAAATGACTGGGAAAGTTCGACTCTTTTCGGCGTATTCGCAGCACGCTGAAGGCGTGCTCCCTCAGGGTGCCCCAACGAGCGGCGCAATTGCGAACGCAGTCGCAACAGCTCTCGACGTGAAGCTTGACGCGATTGCTAGTCGTCGAGGTTTTGTATACACGCGCTACTCGGACGATCTAACTATGTCCACGCACGAAAAAATCTCTCGAGATGACGCGAGCAAGCTGATAGCTGACTTCGCTCGCGCGATCCATGGAGCGGGTTTTCGTGTTCACTCGAACAAAACGCGAGTCATCACTCCTGGTGCACGGAAAGTAGTGTTGGGACTCCTAGTTGGCGACCGGAATGTCCGATTGCTTCCCGAGTTCAAACGTCAGGTTTTGAATCACATCAGAGGGGTGCGGAACAACGGGCTGGTAGCTCACGCCGCACATCGACGGTTCCGGTCCTCGCTGTCGATGGTCAATTATCTAGACGGATGTTTGGCATTCGCTCATGGCGTTGATCGTGAATGGGCAGCTGCCGCAACGTCAAGCTGGCGCGAAGCGCTGACGAACGATGGATTCCTCGATTCGGCCGGCGTCTGAATACTCTGCCCAAGGCGGCCGGTTTGTGCAGGTAATGGAAGTTTCCTGATCGGTTCTGAATGACCATGGCACGATGGCTCACTGCGTCGCGAATCCAACGCCAAACACCGGGAAACTACACAGAGATACTGGATGTGACTCTGGTGCGGGGTGACTCAAAATTACACTGACGCCTTTCGAGGTTGTCTTTGAGTGGATCTGTCCGCCGCACCAGAGCCGCTAATGCCGCTTGATCGGGGCGACATGACTTGATAGGAGCCTGGCAACCAGTCTCACCTCTGTGCTGTCTGCCCTCCCGACCCAACGGTGATTTCTGAATAGACCGCCCGGCGTTGCAACGACCCTCAGAAACCGCCGCGTTCTTGGCCCTATTTTCAGTCGGCGTTAACAGGTGATAGCGCCAACTGAAAGTAAGGCCAGTATCGCCGCAGAAATGGCCCTATTTTCGGTCGGCGTCAACAGACGGCTATTCACGAAGTACGTCTAGCCGGGCGCAATGCTCTCGTGCGGTACCCGTTCCGGGCGCGCTGTTCCAGATCGCGCCTCTTGAGCGCGAGGACGTGCGTCTTTAGCTCGATTGGTCGCAGTAGTGACTGCTACTCGTCAAAAGCCCGGGACTCGATGGTAAGGACCATCTGGGATTGCCGAAGACCCCTGCCCGCACACTCCGACCGCAAGCGCGCGACGGTCTCCCGAAACCAGGTAATCGACCCAGTCCACGCCAACCGCTTAGCGATCTCGCGCTGCGACACGCCCTCATTCACATGAAGGCGACGAACCAAAGCCCACTCTTCCACCGTAATCACCCATCAATCGTGCTCGGATGGCTCAGTTTTCACCGTCGATTCTGACTCGATTTCTAACCGGCGCTGACATCCTTAACCGGCTGACCACCGACACCCCACATCACCACAGCCGCTCGCCGAGCGCGACAAGCTGGAAGCCGTTCTAAGAGGCGACTGACCCTCGTCCTCGACACCGGAAGCGAGGTGAGCTGCCTCCAACTACTTCGCATCCACACTCACGCGCGACAGAGTCTGTGCAGCCTTGACCCGACGCCGTCGGCTGATGAACGAGTAGGTCAGAGACACCGCAAGCGCGCCGAAGATCGTCGCCGAGATCGGATCAGTCACAAAGATACCGAAGCTGCCGTCGGATATGAGCATCGACTGCCGAAACGACCGTTCCAGGATCGGTCCGAGAATGAAGGCCAGTACGAGCGGCCCGGGGTCGAAACCGGTCTTAATCATAATCCAGCCAAAAACACCGAAGATCAGCACCACCCACATGTCGAACGGGTTGTTATTGATCGAGTACACGCCCACCATGACCACCATGAGCGCGAAGGTCGCAAGGATGCCGGTTCTCACCCGCAGCATCTGAATAAAGATACCGATCAGTGGGATATTGAGAATCACGAGCATCACGTTGCCGATGTACATCGACGCAATGACGCCCCAGAAAATGTCCGGCCGATCTTCGATCAGCGACGGGCCGGGTGTGATCCCCTGCAGCAGCAATGCCCCGTAGAGCATTGCGAGCACCACGTTGGACGGGATACCGAGAATCAGCAACGGTATGAAAGCGGATGTCGACGACGCGTTGTTCGCTGTCTCTGGACCGGCAACCCCCTCAATCGCTCCTTTGCCAAACCGTGACGGGTCTTTCGCTCGGCGCTTCTCGAGCGCGTAGGAAGCGAGGGATGAAATAACCCCACCCCCTCCGGGCAGCACGCCGATCACGAAGCCGAGCAGTGAACCGCGTGCGATGGCGCCGGAGGAGTCCCGAAAATCCTTGCGTGACGGCCAGATGTTCTTGATCTTCGTCGTGATCGCCTGCGCCTTTTCGGTGCGTTCGAGGCTGTGCAAGAGCTGGCCGACGCCGAACAGGCCCATCGCGATCGCCACGAAGTCGAAGCCGCCGAGCAGGGAGGGAATCCCGAAGGTGAAGCGGGCCGTGCCCGTGATCGGGTCCTGACCCACGGTCGAGAGCAGCAGGCCGATCGCTGCCATGCACAGGCTCTTCATCGTGGACCCCGTGCCGAGGGACGTCACCAGAAAGAGCCCGAGTACCATGATCGCGACATAGGAGGCGGGGCCCACTGCGACGGCGACCTGCGCCAGCAAGGGCGCGAGAAATGTCAGCCCGATGATGGCGACGGTGCCGCCGATGAAGCTGCCGATCGCACTGATTCCGAGCGCGGGGCCCGCGCGGCCCTGCTTGGTCATCTGATACCCATCGAAGGTGGTCACCACGGATGCCGCCTCCCCCGGAATGCGCAGCAGCACCGAGGTGATCGTTCCGCCATACATCGAACCGTAGTAGATGCCCGCGAGCATGATCACGGCACTCGTGGCGTCCATCGTGTAGGTGATGGGCAGCAACAGCGCGATTGTGGCCGTCGGGCCGAGGCCCGGAAGCACGCCGATGGCGGTGCCGATGACCACACCCACAAAGACGAAAAGCAAGTTCATGGGCTCGAAGGCAACGGAGAATCCGAGACCCAGGTTGTTGAAGGCGTCCATGTTACATTCCGATCAGTCGGGTGATGGTGCCCGCGACGATGTCGTCGGGGAAAGGAACACCGAGCAGAACCGCGAAGCCCACATAAAAAACGGCGGTGCCGCCACCGGCGAGCGTGAGGGCGAGCCGCCAGGATTCCTCGCCGAACACCCGCAGCCAAAGAAGAAGAAGCAAGAAGGCGGGCACAACGAAGCCGAGCGCCGTGAAGAGAAGGATGAAGACCACGAGGCTCAGCACGCCGCCCACGAGCAGTGTCGTCCGCCGCGTCCACTTCTCGTAGGCCTCAATATCGGGAATGACGGTGAGTATGGCCGCCGCGATCGAGACCGCGATTGAGACCACCAAGGGCCAGAGCCCCGGCCCGGGGTTGGTGAGTTCGCCCAGTCCGAGACGCCAGGATCCGATCACGGCGGCGAACCCGGTAGCCAGCAGCACAACAGGGACGAGTCGGAAGCGGCCCTGGTACCGGCCAGCCGTTGCGAACGGAGCAGGCTCGGCGACTTGGACGGCCTCGAGGGTGTCCTCGCTCATTCTTGTCCAAGGATGGGTTCGTAGAGTCTCTGCATGTCAGCGAAGACCTCATCGAGGGCTGCTGCGCCGCTGAACTCCGCCGGAACGAACATCTCGCCGATCTGGTCGATGACAGTCGCGTCTTCCGAGCAGGTCTTGAGTTCGGACTCAAGGGTGGACACGATGGGATCTGGCATGCCCTTCGGTCCCATAACTCCAAAAACGGACACCGCGTTGACCAGCTCAGTGAATCCCAGCTCGGCCAGGGTAGGCACGTCCGGGTACCAGTCCGCCCGTTCGGGGCTGCTCACCGCGAGCGGCACGAAAGACCCCTTGTCGATGCGCGATTGTACGTCTTGGTGGTCGGTGATGAAAAGCGCATCCACGTGACCCCCGAGCAGGCTGGTGGTCATCTCCGCGTTGCCCACGGCGGGAACGGCAATCACCTCAATGTCGTATTCCTCATATAGCCGCTGCAGCTCGATTGCCGCAGAGGTGGTCGCGCCCGGAACGGCAACACTGAGCTTGCCAGGGTTCTTGTCAGCCGCTGCAAAGAAATCATCGGCGCTCTCATAGGGAGAATCTTCACCGACAACCAACACGGTCGGCATCTGCGCCATCACACCAACCGAGGTGAAGTCTTTGATGCTGTAGTTGAGCTCGTTAATCATGGGATTCATCACCAGCGGGCCGTTCGTACCGAGCGTGAGTGTGTAGCCGTCAGGTTTGGCGCTCGATACGTCCTGCATGGCCAGTCCACCGCTACCGCCCGGCTGGTTCTCGACGACAAATGTCTGCCCGAGCCCCGCCTCGAGGCAGGAGGCGAAGGCGAGGGCCGTCACTGTGGACGGCCCTCCCGCCGCAAACGGCACCACGAAGGTAACGGGTTTCGACGGGTATCCGCCTTCGGCCTCCTGCGCCCCGGCAGAGCCGGAGGCGCTACAGCCCACGAGGCCCATCATGGCCAGTCCGGCGAGCGCGGGTAGGAATACAACAGTGTTCTTCTTCAAAGCTGACCTCATTGTCATCTGTTTGGTGCCTCATGGCGGAGTAATTAGCGCAGTGATTCGCGTCAGCCCATTTCACTCTTGCAGAATCATGAATCCATTTCCAATACTATTTTGGGGTCGAATTGATACCCGTGGCATATAAAAGTGTGTCTAGGTTTAGACCCGTTCGAGCAACATCGCCGTTCCCTGGCCGAGCCCCACGCACATCGTGGCCAGCCCCCTGCGGGCGCCCTCGCGTTCCATGCGGCCCATCAGGGTGATGGCGATCCGTGAGCCCGATGAGCCGAGTGGATGCCCGAGGGCGATCGCCCCGCCATCACGGTTCACGACCTGCGGGTCGAGCCCGAGGCGCCGAATACAGGCCAGCGCCTGCACAGCAAAGGCCTCGTTGAGCTCGATCGCTCCCAGATCATTGACAGACCATCCCACGTGCTCGAGCACCTTACGGGTGGCCGGCACTGGTCCGATTCCCATGATCTGCGGCGGCACCCCTGCCGATGCTCCGTGCACGATTCGGGCGCGTGGCGTGAGACCCAGCCGTTCAACGGCACTCCCACTCGCCACGATCACGGCAGAGGCTCCGTCATTGAGCGAGCTCGAATTGCCCGCCGTCACGATTCCGTCCGGCCGCACGACCGAGCGCAGGCCCGCGAGGGTCTCGAGACTCGTGTCCCGACGCGGCCCCTCATCGTGCTCCACGAGACCCTTCTTCGTCGTCACCGGAACGATCTCGGCCGCAAAACGGCCGCCATCGATGGCCGCGGCGGCCCGCTCGTGGGAGCCAAGGGCAAAAGCATCCGCTTCTTCGCGGGTGATGCCATCGACACGGGCGAGCTCCTCGGCCGTTTCCGGCATCGAGAGAGTGGTCGTCGAGGCAAATTTCGGGTTCACGAATCGGGCACCGATGCTCGTGTCAGCGATCTCGCCCGGTCGTCCGAAGGCCTTGTCCGGCTTGGCCAGCACCCACGGCGCCCGCGACATCGATTCCACCCCGCCGGCCACGACCACGTCGGCGGCTCCGCTCTTGACCATCTGCGAGGCGAGGATGATGGCACTCAGGCCCGAGGCGCACAGGCGGTTGACGGTGAGCCCGGGGATCTCGTCGGGATAACCGGCGAGCAGGCTCGCCATGCGCGCCACGTTGCGGCTGTCTTNACGTTGCGGCTGTCTTCGCCGGATTGGTTGGTGTTGCCGAGAATTACCTCATCGATCGCAGCGGGGTCGATGCCGGTGCGGTGCACAAGCTCGCCGAGCGCAAGAGCCGCAAGATCGTCCGAGCGGATGCTTGACAGGGCTCCGCCGTAGCGGCCGACGGGGGTGCGCACCCCTCCCACCAAAAAAGCCTCGGCCATCAGCGCGCTCCCCCATTGATGTAAAGCGTTTGGCCGGAGACATAGGAGGAATCGTCGCTCGCGAAGAATGCGATAGCGGCTGCGACCTCGTGCGGTGCCCCGACCCGGCCGAGCGGCGTGCGCTCGGCGACCGCTTTCTGGTGTTCCTCCGCGGTGCTGCCGACCCGCTTGGCGGTGGCCGCGGTCATGGCCGTGGCGATGTACCCCGGTGCGACCGCGTTGACGGTGATGTTGAACGGCCCGAGTTCGAGGGCGAGCGTAGCCGTCAGCCCCTGAATCCCTGCTTTGGCCGCCGCGTAGTTCGCCTGTCCCCGGTTTCCGAGCGCCGAGCGGCTGCTGAGACTCACGATCCGGCCGTAGCGGGCGGGAACCATAAATTTCTGCGCGGCCTGAGCGCAGAGGAAGGCACTCGTGAGGTTGGTGACGAGCACCGAATCCCAGTCGGCGCGCCCCATCTTGAACAGCAAGTTGTCGCGGGTTATGCCGGCATTGTTCACAAGAATGTCGAGTCGACCGGCGCGGGCGAAGACCTGGCTGAAGGCTTTTGCTACCCGGTCTTCGTCGGTGACGTCGCACACGAGACCACTAGCCGACCCGCCCGCCGCGACAACGGCCTCGGCTTGGGAGATCTGCTGGGCCGTTTCGGCCGCGCGCTCTCCATTCAGATCAAGGATGGCCACGTGCGCGCCTTCCGTTGCGAAGCGCAGTGCCGTCGCCGCCCCGATACCCTGCGCGCCGCCGGTAATGACCGCGACCCTGTCGGTGAGCCTATTCATGAAATCTCCCTGCCTGGTCTGTTGTGGGACGCTCGCGGGCCGGAGGCTCATGCGAACGCCGAAATTCCGGTGATGTCGCGGCCGATCAGCAACGATTGGATCGAGTCCGTGCCCTCGTAGGTGTGCACGACCTCCATGTCGGTGAGGTGCCGAGCCACGTGGTTTTCGAGCAGCAGGCCGTTGCCGCCGAGCATGTCACGGGCCTCCTGACAGATCCACCGCCCCTTCTGGGCCGTGTGCATTTTGGCGAGGGAAGCCATGGCCCCGGTCATCTTGCCTTGGTCAGCGAGCGTGGCCAGCCGGAAGCAGAGGAGTTGCATTGCAGTGAGCTCGGCGAGCATATTGGCAAGTTTGTTCTGCACAAGCTGAAAGCTCCCGATGGGCTTGCCGAACTGAACGCGGTCGCGGGCGTATGCAACGGCGGCCTCGTACGCGGCGATGCCGTGTCCCAGAGCCTCCCACGAGGCCCCGCCACGGGTGGAATTGAGCACCCGTACGGCGTCCGCGAAGGAGTGGCCGTTCACGAGCTTATTTTCGGCGGGAATGCGCAGATTCGTGATCGTGATGTCCGGCTGCAGGATGGCCCTTTTGCCGACCTTGCCCGTGATGACGGAGGCTTCGTAACCGTCGGGGAAGGAGCCGTCGCTGTTCTTCTCCATGACGAAGGCCTTGACCTTGGCGTCGGATTCGTCGCGCGCCCAGATCACCACGACGTCAGCGAAACTCGCATTTCCGATCCAGCGCTTGGCTCCGTTGAGTACGTAGTGCGCTCCCTCGAGTCGCGCACTCGTTTCGAGCGCTACCGAATCGGATCCGTGGTTGGGCTCGGTGAGTCCGAACGCGCCCACGAGGTCGAGCGCCGCGAGCCCGGGTAGCCAGCGCTGCTTCTGCTCCTCACTACCGAGCATGTTGATCGTGCCCATGGTGAGACCGGACTGGACCCCGATGAAGGTGTTGATCGACCCGTCAGCGCGGGACATTTCGAGGGACACCATTCCGGCGCCCAGGCGGCTCAGCCCGGGGCATCCGTAGCCCTCGATCGTGCCGCCCACGATCCCGAGTCTGGCGATCTTCGGAACCAGCTCGAAGGGGAACGCGGCGCGATCCCAATAGTCGTTGATGATGGGGAGCACTTCCGCGTCGGCGAAGGCCCGCACCTTGAGGCGGATGGCGCGCTCCTCATCACTGAGGAAGTCGTCGACCAGATAGTAGTCACTATTTATGACTGTGTCAGTGTTGATGGCGGTGTCGGTCATGCTGTGCCTTTCTGTTGCTGCCTCTGCGGCATTGCATCGGCGATAAACCAGCGGTCGAGCGAACTGCGCTCCTCGGCGTCGAGCAGTCGAGCCGTCCCGTGCACTGGGTGCACGGGAACCATCACGGTCGAGGCATCCAGTACCGGGTGGCCGGCCTGACTGCCTGAATAGTGCAGGGTGTACGACGTGGATCCCACCCGGGAGACCCACACGTCGATCTCGACGGCGGGGCCGAACTCGATCGGGCGGCGAAAGCTGAGCTGCAGCGCGGCCACGACCGTCGGGGAGTCGACGTGGTCGTAGCCCGTGAGCGCCTGCGCCCGCCACGCCAGCCTGGCTTCCTCGAGCAGGGTGGCGACACGCGCGTTATTGACGTGGCCATTGAGATCCTGGTCGCTCCACCGCACCGCAACCCGGGCACGGAATGGCTCAGTCAACGAGCTGCGCCTCGCGTGTGGCAAGCCACGAGCGTACGAGGGCGGAACTCTCGTTGAGTTTCGGCGGAGCTAGATCGTAGGTCACCGGGGTCTGGGAGAATTTCACCGGATGCCGCACCGTGGGAATGCGGCGATCCCCGGTTCCCGCCAGCACGACCGGCTCAAGGCCGAGCTTTTCGGCGAGCTCGATGCCGCCCTTCACGTCCTGGATCGGTGCACACGGCAGGCCCAGCTCGGAGAGAAACTCAAACCACTCCGCGGCCGAGCGCCGGGCGAGCTGACGCTGCAGGATCTCCCGCAGCGGGCCACGATGCGCGTTGCGGGCCTGGGGCGAGTTGAAGCGGGCATCCGTCGCCGCCTCCGTGATGTCGAGCGCCGCGCACAGCTTCGTGAATTGGGGATTGTTGCCCGCTGCAATGATGAGCATTCCGTCGCCAGTCGGCATCGGCTCATAGGGGTAGAGGCTCGGGTGCTCATTGCCCATGCGGGTAGGAATGACCCCGCCCGTGACGTAGGCGGCAGACTGGTTGACCATCCCGGAGAGCGCGGAAGAGAGCAGGTTGAGTTCCACGCGCTGCCCACTGCCGGTGAGGTCCTTGTGGTGCAGGGCACCCAGGATGCCCATACCCGCGTGCAATCCGGTGATCACGTCGAACATTGCGAGCCCCGCGCGGTAAGGCTCGGTGTTCTGGCCGCCGGTGAGGCTCATCATGCCGGACACGGCCTGCACGAGCAGGTCGTAGCCGGGAAGCCCGGCCCCCGTTCCGGTGCCGAATCCGGTGATCGAGGCGTAGATTACCTCGGGGTTCCGTGTCACAACCGAGTCGTAGTCAAGGAAGAACCGGTCGAGGCCACCCGGTTTGAAGTTCTCCACCAGCACGTCGGCCCGCGCTGCGAGCTCGTGGGCCACCGCGCGGTCGGCCGCGTCGTTCAGGTCGAGCGCGATCGAGTGCTTGTTGCGGTTGACCGAAAGGTAAAACGTTGCCTCGTCGTCGCGCACCGGCGGGATCCACCCACGGGTGTCATCGCCCTCCAGACTCTCCACTTTAATGACGGTGGCACCCATGTCGGCGAGCAGCATGGTGCAGTACGGGCCGGCAAGAACGCGGCTGAAGTCTGCCACAATGATTCCGCTCAGTGGCCCGCTTCCCGGTCGACCGAAAATCCTGTGCAGCCTCGTTGCTGCGCCAGATTCATCCATTGAATGACTCCCTGTTCGTCTGTCGTGCCTCCACTGTCGCAAATGGAATTCCTCCCTGTCCAATATCAATTACGCCCTCGATTGATACTCTCAGGGCAATAGTGCATAAATCGTTGACAGTTTCATGCGCCTATCGCAATAGTTGACGCATGGAAATCCAGCAAATTCGTGCGTTCCTGGCCGTGGCCGAGGAACTTCACTTCGGCCGCGCTGCCGCAAAACTCTTCATGGCGCAGCCCCCACTGAGCCGGGCTATCCAGAACCTGGAGCGCGAGCTCGGAACCCTGCTCTTCGCCCGCAGCACCCGTTCGGTGCGTCTCACGCCGGCGGGCGAAGCGCTCGTGCAGCCAGCCACAGACATCCTCGACGGCGTGCGTCGGGCGGGGGTCGCGGTGTCGTCGGCGGGAAACGGCGAGACCGGCCGGGTGCGAGTGGCCTTCGCTGGAGCATCATCACACGTCATGGTGGGTACACTCGCCAAACTCGTGCGCGCGACCCACCCGGGAATCGACTTCGAGCTCTACAGCTCTAACTTCGCCACCCCCGCGCTCGACAAGGTGATCAACCAGGAGATGGAGATCGGACTGGGGCGGTGGAACTTCATCCCGGCCGGCATCGAACATCGGGTGATCGCCTACGAGAACCTCGTGATCGCGATCCACTCCAGCCATCCGCTCGCCGATCGACAGTCCGTTTCCATGAAAGATCTCGTCGGCGAACACTTCGTAACGTTGCCGCAGGACCCCGGCGCGATCCTGCGCGACTACCTCATGCGACTGGCCAGCACGGCCGGCTTCGTGCCCTCCATCGTGCAGGTGGCTCCCGACACGTGGACGCTCGTCTCGCTCGTCGCGGCCGAGATCGGCGTTGCACTCACCGTCTCCACGGTGGCCGAAAACGTGCACTACCCCGGCGTTGTTTTTCTGCCCCTCGATGACGAAATGGCGCCCATCCTCTTGCAGCTCGTGTGGCGCGCCGACAATGACAGCCCGGCACTGCGCGAGGTCCTGCGACTCTCTGAAGAGGTACTCCCCACTCCACCCGTGATTCCCACCACCGAGATTCATGCTGAATAGAAATAATTCCGCCCCCGATTTGGTATTGGATCGAAAATAGATTTACTGGCACAGTCGAGAGCGTGGCGCTGGTCACCCAGCGCGCAAATTCGGCAAAGGAGCCACTCATGCCCGCGACCACCTCGGATATCCTGAATCTCGACGGGCTGCTGAGCGCAGCCGAACTCGAACTGCGTGACACGGTTCGGACCTTCGTACGGGAGAGAATCAGGCCGTATATCAAGGACTGGTACGAATCGGCGCACTTCCCGCTCGAGATCGTGGAACAGATGGGCGCCTTCGGGCTGCTCGGCATGCACCTCACCGGCTACGGCTGCCCCGGCCGGTCGAGCGTGGAATATGGCCTGGCCGCCATGGAACTCGAAGCCGGCGACTCCGGCCTGCGCACCTTCGTGAGCGTGCAAGGTTCGCTCGCCATGAGCAGCATCCACAAGTGGGGCTCCGAGGAGCAGAAGAACCAATACCTGCCCGAGATGGCGGCCGGCCGGCTGATCGGATGCTTCGGACTCACCGAACCGACCGCAGGTTCCGACCCGTCGAGCATGGCAACGACCGCCCGCCGGGATCACACCGGGGGCTGGATCCTCGAGGGATCCAAGCGGTGGATCGGCCTCGCATCCGTTGCCCAGATCGCGATCATTTGGGCCATGACCGACGAGGGCGTGCGCGGTTTCATCGTGCCCACCGACACACCTGGCTTCACTGCGACGCCGATCGAGGCGAAACTATCGATGCGGGCCTCCATCCAGTGCGACATCCTGCTCGACGACGTTCGGCTTCCCGACAACGCGCTACTGCCGGGAGCGCGCGGCCTGAGCGGACCGTTCGCGTGCCTGAATGAGGCCCGCTATGGCATCATCTGGGGTGCGATGGGCGCCGCGCGGGACAGCTACGAGGTGGCCCTGGCGTATTCCCTCGAACGCATGCAGTTCGACAAGCCCCTCGCGGCGTACCAGATCACTCAGGTCAAGCTCGTGAACATGCTCCTCGAGATCCAGAAAGGCACGTTGCTCGCCATCCACACCGGTCGTCTGAAGGACGCCGACGTGCTCGAGCCCGTGCAGATTTCGCTCGGCAAGCTGAACAATGTGCGGGAGGCCCTCAAGATTTGCCGTGAGGCCCGATCTATTCTCGGCGGTAACGGCATCACCCTGGATTATTCGCCATTACGGCACGCGAACAACCTTGAGTCCGTGCGCACTTATGAGGGAACCGACGAAGTGCACACCCTCATCCTCGGCAGCCACGTCACCGGCATTCCGGCCTTCCGGTAGACGGTTATCGTGCACAAGTCCCACAGAAATCTTCTGCTGCCCTCTGCGGCCGTCGCTCTCGCCGTCAATCTCGCCGTCGCTCTCGCCGGCTGCCAGGCCGGCGCGACGGGCGGCGGCGAAACCTACCCGTCACAGCCGGTTACGGTACTCATACCGTACGCGGCTGGCGGCCCGTCCGATCTCACCGCCCGGTCGATTTCGTCCTGCCTCGGCGACGGTTTCGGCGAGACCTTCGTGGTGCAGAACAAGGCGGGAGGCAGCGGGGCGGTCGCCATGCAGGAACTCGCGAGTGCGAAGCCCGACGGCTACACCCTCGGCCTGGGCACTGCGGGGACGCTCGTAATGACCCCGATGGTGAACTCCCTGGCCTATTCTCTTGACGACTTCACCCCGATCGGCGTGATGGCCGAGAACCCCACACTCATCGTCGTCGGTGACGATTCCCCCTACGAGAACGCGGAAGCGTTCTTCGCGGCGGCCGAGAAACGTCCGGGCACCCTCACGATGGGCGTACCCGGAGCAACGAGCCCGGCCGCGATCGAACTCAAGCGCCTCAAAGACCAATACGACGTCGAGGTCGTGGCCGTGCCCGCAACGGGAAATGCCGAGATGACTACGAACCTGCTCGGGGGTCACGTCGATGCGCTCTTCATCAACGATCACCCCGACGTTATCTCCCGCATCGATGAGGGCTCATTTCGGGCCCTGGCCGCGACGACGCCCGAACGGCTACCGTGGCTGCCGGAGTTGCCGACGCTTGCGGAACTCGGCTTCACCGATCTCGTGGATGCGACATCCGTCTTTGGACTGTTCGGCCCTCACGATCTGCCGACACCCGTGGCGAACGCGCTCGAAGGCGCACTCGAGGCGTGTCTGACCGACCCCACGGTGCTCGAGCAGCTCGGGGAGAACCTCGTGCCCGCCAAGTTTCAGGGCGGCACAGCCCTCGGCGAGAGTCTGGCCGAGATACAGGCCCTGTACCGGCCGATCCTGGGGGGCTGAGTCGTGCGCGAAATCCAGGGCCTCACCGAGCTAGCGGCACTCGTGGGTGAGGAGCTCGGCGTGAGCGAGTGGCACACTGTGACGCAAGATCAGGTGAAGGCCTTCGCCGATTCGACGGGCGACCAGCAGTGGATCCACGTTGACCCTGTTGCGGCTGCGGCCGGACCATTCGGCCGGACCGTGGCCCACGGGTACCTGACGCTATCGATGATCCCGTACCTGACCAAGCAGGTGTACCGGGTCAACGGGCTGCTTATGGTCGTGAACTACGGGCTGAACAAGGTCAGATTTCCGAGCGCAGTACCCGTGGGCTCGCGCGTGCGCGACCGGCTGACACTCGTGTCGGTGACGGCATCGGAGCGAGGTCACCAGGCCGTCGTCCGCCACCACATCGAGATTGATGGTGCGGACCGCCCCGCCTGCGTCGCCGAAACGGTGTCACTGCTGGTCGAATAGCCAGCCGATTCCGGCACCCCCGCCAAACGAGAGCACCGAAACCACGTAATTCTTCGGTGGTTGATCATACATAAGGAACCCAAATGTATGTGTATCCATCCATGGTTTTACGTGTCTGCAGCCGGGAGGCTGGCTGAGAGTGATCGTCATCACCGAAAAGCAAGGAGGCTTTACGATGACCCAAGCCCTGAGTCAGTCGCCAGTCAACACCCCGCAGAAAACCCCGAAATCACGGATAAAGCGCGTGGTCGCCGCATCCATGGCCGGCACAGTCGCCGAGTGGTATGAGTTCTTTATTTACGGTACGGCCGCGACTTTGGTCTTCGGTTCCCTGTTTTTTCCTAAAACGGGGAATCCATTGGACGGGATCATTGCGGCCTTTGCCACGTACGCGGTCGGCTTCCTCGCCCGGCCTCTCGGAGGCATGGTTTTCGGTCATTTTGGTGACAGGTATGGACGCAAGAAGCTGCTGCAGTTCAGCCTCCTCTTGGTCGGCGCAGCGACGTTCCTCATGGGCTGCCTGCCTGGGTTTCAGGAGATCGGCTACTGGGCGCCCGCACTGCTGGTGCTCTTGCGGTTTCTTCAAGGTTTCGCCGTTGGCGGTGAGTGGGGCGGCGCCGTGCTGTTGGTCAGCGAGCACAGTCCGCAAAATCAGCGCGGATTCTGGGCCAGCTTCCCCCAGGCTGCCGCACCGGTCGGCAACGTGCTGGCGACCGTCGTCATGCTCGGGCTTTCCTGGACCTTGGACCAGTCCTCGTTCATGGCATGGGGCTGGCGGATCGCATTCTGGCTCTCGGCACTGATCATCTTTGTGGGTTACATGATTCGCCGTACGGTCGAAGATGCACCGGTTTTTATCGAAGCGATGCGCAAGCAGCGGGAAGCCCAGCGCGAAGCAGCAACCCTGCGGGAAGTCCTGCGCACTTACCCTGCCCAGATCACCAAGGCGCTGATCATGCGCATCGGGGAAAATTCCTCTTACTACCTCATGATCGTCTTCGCTATCACGTACCTGACCGTCCACGTCAAGGTTGAATACTCGACTGTCCTGTTGGTGCTGTTCGTGGCCAACGTCGTCCAATTCTTCGCCATGCTCGGAGGCGGATGGCTCTCGGACAAGATCGGTCGCAAACGCACCATCGGTATCGGGTACGCGGGCCTATTGGTCTGGGCATTGACGTTCTTTCCGGCCTTGGACAGCGGCAATTTCTGGGCCATCCTCGCCAGCACTACCTTTGGGCTGACCGTCCAGGCCGCCGCGTATGCACCGCAGGCAGCCCTGATGTCCGAGATCTTCCCGACACGCATGCGTTACTCGGGATCCTCATTTACCTACCAGATCGCCACCATCTTCGCGGGCTCCGTGGCCCCGATGATCGCCACACTGCTGCTGAACCAGTTCAACAACACTCTTCCGATCGTTATCTACGTCGTCGGGATCCTCATCATTTCTACCGTGGCATTGTCCATGCTCAAAGAAACACGTGGACTGGATCTCTCCTCCCTCGACCGGATACACGAAAACGAATTGGCCCGCTAACCTACCGCACCGCAGGCCGTGGACCCGCTGCTACAGCGGGTCCACGCCCATTTTCAAGAGAGATTCCGACCGCCATGAATACGAACGAACAGGTTACGGAGCGCACCCTCGCCATGGGATTGAACAGCCCCGTGGCGGTAGTTACCGGAGGGAACGGATCGATCGGCCGCGCCGTTGCCGAACTCTTCCTCGGCAAGGGGATGCGCGTCGTCTCGGCCGATCGCCAGCCCCCACCGCAAGATGCAACGCCATCCGGCAATGACTTGCAGATGCACTACGAAGCCGACGATAGAGAAGGGGCGCAGAAACTGGTCGAGGCGCTGCCTGATGACGCGGCGATTCAGCACCTTGTCCTGGCCGCTGGGATCTATCCAGAACGTGAGTTCGCCCGCATCAGCGAGGTTGAATGGCAGGACTGCCTCGACATCAATCTCACCGCCGTCTACCGCCTGCTCATTGCGACGCTGCCCCGGCTGGCTCCGGATGCCTCCATCGTTTTGATCAGTTCCATCGCTGGACTGCGGGGAAGCAAGGGCCATGCCCATTATGCGGCGAGTAAAGCCGGACTGCTTGGGCTTATGCGATCCGTGATGTGGGAGCTCGGCGGGCAGCGGCGCATCAACACTGTATCTCCGGGCATCATTGAAAACCGTATGACACAGTCGCTCCGCGACAGCGCAGGCACGACGATTCTCACCAGCACGCCGCTGGGCCGATACGGAACTCCGGCAGAAGTGGCCGCAGTCATCGACTTTCTGTGCAGCCCCGGCGCCTCCTTCGTCCACGGCGAGAACATCAGCGTCAATGGTGGGTTCTATGTCAACTGAGAATCGGCCGGCCCCCTTGAGGGCTGTGGTGACCGGCGGAAGGTCCGGCATCGGCCAGGCCTGTACCGACGCACTGCTGGACCAAGGGTATCGGGTAGCAGTTTTGGACATCTCCAATGACACCGCCTCCCAGATCGACTCCGACACACAGGCGCAGTTGCTCAATCTGCGCTGCGATGTCCGCGATCGCCAGGCCGTCTTCGAGGCATTCGCCGCAGTACAAGACCAATGGGGAGGATGCGACGTGCTAATTAATTCGGCCGGAATCGCACGCCCCGGCCCGAGCGAGACACTCCTGCCGGAGGACTGGAACGTTATGGTCGACGTCCACCTGACGGGCGCCATGTGGGCATGCCAGGCGGCTTTTCCTGCCCTGGCCGCCAGCGACCGGGCGGCCATCGTTAACATTTCCTCGGTGGCTGGGCGCATGGGAATGCCCCACAGGGCGAGCTACAACGCGGTTAAGGCCGGCATCGAGGGCCTTACCCGATCACTGGCGGTCGAGTGGGCCCCGCACGGAATCCGGTGCAACGCCGTCGCCCCTGGATATGTCGATACCTCCTTCACTCAGCTTCTGGAGGAATCAGGCCAATTAGACAAGGCTCCGATTGTGAGTCGCACGCCGCTACACCGGTTTGCGCACCCAACCGAAATTGCTGAGAGCATCCTATTCCTGGCTTCCTCGGCGGCGTCGTTCGTCACGGGCCACACCCTCGTTGTCGATGGAGGATTAACGATCGACGGCGCTTGGTACGAATAGCCCTTGACGCGCAGCGGCCGTTAGTGTTTTGCCGGGGAACCGTCCAGGAGCCTGGCGACTACCAACAGGACGTGGTGGTCGAGGGCCCGGCGCCCATTGTTCCAGTCTGGTCCCAGCAAGGATTCGATGCGTTCAAGGCGTTGGCGGACCGTATTGGGGTGCACCACCAGCTCCTGGGCCGTTCGGGCAATATTGCGCCCCTCGTCGAGATAGCACAATGCCGTATCGCACAGCTGCGTCCCATTCGACCGGTCGTAGTCAAGTAAAGGACCCAGGCTTCCGCGCAGGGCACTTTGAGTGACCTGTGAATCCGCGTTGGCGAGGAAAATGCCAATGGTTCCCAGAGACTGCCACCCTACGACGTTGCCGGCTTGGGGTAGTGAACGTGCCGCCGTCAGCACGCGTTCGGCCAGGGCGAATCCTGCTCCGATTTCGCTGAGCGCGGCAAGGGGCTCTGAGTGGGCCATGCGCACGCCGCCCCAACGCCGGGCTCCGGGCTTGCCGAGAAAATCGGCGATCCATGCAAAAACCTGCTCCGGAGCACCCAAATACAAGCGGTCATCGAAGTGGCCCCGCAGCAGCTGTTCTCCGAGGTCCACCTCCAAAGCTTCCTCAAAGTCCGTCAACGACCGCAGCGCTCCGTCAACGATGGCGACCCGGAACGGTGAGCCGTCCTCAAGGCCGTAGGCAGCAGCCGATGTTGCTGTGTGCTGCCGCAACCCTTCCGCCGGCGGGCTGATCAGCGTGGCCAGAAGTTCCACACGCTGGCGCTGCCGGTTGTGCCGCGACGCGTCGGAATGTGAAATGAACGTTCCCAGAACCAGCGCAGCGCGCCGGAGAATCGCTTCGTCGTCGGCCGCGGTTTCACCCTCAACGAGCACGCCGCCCAGCGCTTCCCCCTCGATGACTGAGGCCATGACCACCACAGTGGTCCCGTCCTCCAGCGTTGCGGTAACGGGAGCGTTGGTGTGCCGGGACGCGGGGATCAGGGCCCGTGCCGCGTGGAGCTTTTCGCCTCCCACATCACCGGCATCGACGCGGACGGTTAGATCGAGCAGCCGTGCCGGGCGGCCGAGGATCTGGCTGATCCGGGCGGCCAGTCCGGGCAGGCCCTCCGAGGAACTCAGGGCTGCAAAAAGCTCATCGTCTGTGGCCGCCAACCGTTTGAGCCTGGCGATTGAGCTCTCCTTGTCCCGGTTCGCGGTCTCGAGCGATCCCATCGACTCGGTCAGTTCGGCCAGGCGTTCCAGGTTGTCCAGGGCGACGGCGGCCTGGTTAGCCAGGGCCTCCACGGCAAAGATTTGTTCCTCGCTGAACTCATGGGCCCAACGATCTGCCACCATGAGCGCCCCAATGATGTCCCCGCCGATGCGCATAGGCGCGCCCAGCAGCGCTTTGACCCCCTCTTTGGCAACCGCATCGTCAATCTGTTCCAGATGTGCAAGTGAGACAGCCTGCGAATAATCTGAAACCTGGATGGGGCCATCGGCCCGTGCCACGTTGCCAAGGACGCCGGTGCCAAAGGGCATGCGGATGTCCCGGTAGGCCTGGGTCCACACGCCGTCAGTCTCCGTAATTCGCGTTTCCCGCTTTTCTGGATCATTGAGGCTGATGTAGGCCATGTCCGTACCGACGATGGCCCGGGTACGGGTGACGATTTCACGAAGCACATTTCCACCCTCGCGCAGGGACGAGATAGCAGCGGCAGTCTCGGACAAGGCCAGCGTGAGCATCCGCTGCCCGCGTGCGTTGGAGGCCAGTGCGTGCACGGACCGCAGGCTCTCGCGCAGCCGTTGCCCCTGGGCATCTGCCGGGAGAAGGTCCAACCCCGAAAGGAAATCGGAGGACGCCGGGTCCAATGCCTGCTGCAAGAGGCCAGCCAGCAAGTGCATGAAACCCTCCTTGGAATTATCCACATAAAACCGGTTTCAGTATGTCATGAACCTCCATGGCTGCCCGAAGGCTCTCCTGCGAGACTGAACCAGAAACGTTCGCTACATCACACTGATTACCAAAAAGGACAGCAGATGACTCAGCAACTCGACCCTCGGACCGCTGGCAGTGCCACCTGCAGGCAGGGGACGACATGATGAGCTCTCCACTGACAGATCTCCAGGGCGTGACGGTCGCAGCGGCCCCGACCGCAATGACAATCCGCGGTGCCGTCTTGAATTCCACCGGGGCGCAGCCCCCCTATGCGCAGAGTCGGCCCATCACCGTGGACGAACTGACCCTCAGCGGACCAGCACGCGGCGAAGTGCTGGTGCGGATCGAGGCAGCCGGACTGTGCCACTCAGACCTGTCAGTGGTCAACGGTTCACGTCCGCGGCCGCTGCCGATGCTGCTGGGCCACGAGGCAGCAGGAATCGTCGAAGCGGTGGGCCCGGACGTTGACTCCAACCTCATCGGCCAGCGGGTGGTTATGACCTTCCTGCCACGGTGCGGCCAGTGCGAGGCCTGCCTGACCAACGGAAAGCTGCCCTGCTCCGCGGGCAGCAAGAGTAACGAACAGGGAATCCTGCTCAGCGGTTCTTCCCACCTGACGCGCGGCGGCGAAACGGTGGCCCATCACTTGGGCGTCTCCGGCTTCGCCACCCATGCGGTGGTCGATCACCGATCCGTGGTGCCCGTCGGGGCTGACGTGCCGCCAGCGGTCGCTGCACTTCTGGGTTGCGCCGTACTCACCGGGGGCGGGGCCCTTCTCAACGCTGGACGCATCACTGCCGAGTCCACCGTCGCAATCGTCGGCCTTGGCGGAGTGGGCATGGCCGGACTCCTGGCTGCCCTTGCCACTGGCTGCCGACGCGTCATTGCCGTCGACGCCCAGGCCTCCAAGCTTGACCTTGCCCTGCAGTGGGGAGCGAGCGAGGCCTACACCCCGGAGGAAGCCTTGGAACGCTCCGTGGTCGTTGACGTCGTGCTTGAAGCGGCGGGCCATCCCCGCGCCTTTGAAACCGCCTACCAACTGCTGGGCTTAGGCGGAACGCTGGTGACCGTCGGCCTTCCAGCACCAGGTGCCATGTCCTCAATCGAACCGTTGCGACTGACGGCAAAGGCACAATCGATCGTGGGGAGCTACCTCGGATCAGCCGTACCGAAGCGCGACATCCCCGTTTTTGAACAACTATGGCGCGAAGGAAAACTGCCGCTCGAACGGCTTGTCTCCCGGGGGATCAGCCTCGACGACATAAACGAGGGCATGGACGCCCTCGCCTCCGGCAGCGGGATCCGGCAGGTCATCAACTTTGGGACAACGCACGAAGAACGGAAGAACCGATGAGCATCCAGACAACCGACCACGACGTAGTGATCCTCGGCGCAGGGTTCGGCGGCCTGGGCATGGGCGCCCAGCTGAAAGAGGCTGGTATCGAGAACTTCGCCATCTTCGACAAGGGCCCCGGCCTGGGCGGAGTCTGGCGCGAAAACAGCTACCCGGGTGCCGCCTGTGACACCGAAGCCCATCTCTACTGTTACAGCTTCTTCCCCCACTTACGAGTAAGCCGGATGTACGCGGACCGCAACGAGCTGATGGGCTACCTGGAGCGTTTAGCCACCCGATACACACTGGGCCCGCACCTGAATTTCAACACCGAAGTCACCTCCGCCGTATGGGATGGGGCAAACGCGCTCTGGCGCCTGCAGGTTAATGGCTCAGGTGAACACACCGCCCGCGTTTTCATCCCCGCCTGGGGACAGCTGAACACTCCGTTTGTTCCTGCATTTCCCGGCCTGGCCGATTTCCAAGGCGCCGCATTCCACTCTGCGCGTTGGGACCACACTGTCGACTTGACCGGGAAGAAAATTATCAGCATCGGCTCGGCAGCCAGTGCCGTCCAGTACGTGCCCGAGGTGGCCAAGGTCGCCGGATCGCTTGAAGTTTTCCAGCGCAGTGCCAATTGGATCATGCCCCGCAACCAAGTGATCTTCAGCAAAGAACAGCTTGATTCCTTCGAAGAAAATCCGGACACCTTTGAGCAAAGCCGCCGCAACCTGCACGATTTCCGGGAGAACGGGTTCGAACGCACACGCCGTGCCACCGACGCCCAGCGCGCCGGCGTCGCCCAGGCCGTGGCCCATCTCGAGGCGCAGGTGCCGGACCCAGAACTGCGACGCAAACTGACCCCTGACTACGAGTTCGGATGCAAGCGGATCCTCCGCACCGACGACTACTACCCGACCCTGATGGGTGAGAACGTCGAACTAGTCACCCAGGGCATCGATGCCATCGTTCCAGAAGGCATCCGCACCCGTGACGGGCAGATCCATAAAGCGGACGTCATCATTTTCGGCACCGGATTCAGCAGCCAGGCCTTCCAAGGCGATCTGCAGGTCATCGGTGCCTCCGGCGAGGACCTGAAAGAACGCTGGGCTGACGGCGCGGAGGCCCATCTGGGTATGAGCGTCGACGGCTTCCCGAACATGTTCATGATCTACGGGCCGAACACCAACCTGAACCACAATTCGATCATCACCATGCTGGAAATCCAGCAGGCATACATCCTTAAAATCTTGGTGCACCTGCTTACCGCCCCGCAGGCCTCAGTGGAAGTGCGCGGAAGGGTCCTGACCTCGTACAACGCAAGCCTGCAGAACGAGATGGAAGGATCCGCTTTTTCCGCCGACTGCTCCAGCTGGTACAAGAACGCCGCGGGCAAGGTCATCAACAACTGGTCCGGAACAGTGGAGGAATACCGTAGCCTCGCTGGGCACTGGAACCCGGGCGACTACATGCTCTCCGGCGCCGTGCTGCCAGTTCAGGAAACGGCGGGAGTATGAACTCGAAACTCTTGCCGGCGGTCCCGCTGGACGACGTAGCTGTCGACGCAGTGGACCTGATCCGGGCGTTCCGCGACGCCGGAGCGGTCAGTTTTCAAGACCAGCCCCTGGACCAGTCACGGGCTGCCTACGAGGCGGGCTGTGCCGCAAACGGAGTTCCATTAAAAGCCCTGGAACGGGTCGAGGACCTTCACTGCGAGGTCAACGGCGGGTCCATCCTGCTGCGGCACTACCGTCCCGAAGGTAACGATTCGGAGACCGCACGTGCTGTCGTGGTGTACCTCCATGGTGGCGGGTGGGTGATCGGCTCGGTGGAAACGCACGACCGCCTCTGCCGCTACCTGGCCGCGGTCAGCGGACTTGACGTTGTATCCGTCGACTACCGGCTGGCTCCTGAGTACCCGTTCCCGACCCCGCTAGAGGACTGCATAGCAGCCCTGACCTTTGTCAGTGTCCGGGCCGGAGAATATGGCTGGGATCCGCACCGGATCATCGTGGCCGGCGACAGCGCCGGCGGCAACCTTGCCACCGTCTTGGCTTCGGACCCGGGCTGCACCGTAAGCGGAAGCACCATCATCGGCCAGCTGCTCCTCTATCCTGTGGCGAACCTGCTGCACGAGTCGGATTCCTACGCGCGTATCACCGACGGTTTTCCCCTGACCGCAGGCTCAATGCGATGGTTTCGAAGCCTGTACCTGGCAGATCCGCAATTTGCACGCGACCTCCGCGTTTCGCCTGGACTTCGTCAACCCGCCGAACTGGCCGAACACGGCGCTCCGCCAGCATTCGTAGTGACCGTCGGACTAGACCCCCTGGCCGACGAAGGAGTCGAATACGCAGGTCTGCTGGCCCGCGCCGGAGCACCAGTGGAGCACCACCATCTGCCGCGCCACTCCCATGGACTGTTCACCGCAGCCGGAGTAATTCCCACCGGTGCAAGACTGTTGAACCGGGCCGCCAACTGGCTGGTCGAGCTCACCGGCTAGGGGGAGAAGACTAGCTAGCTGGTCTCCCCTACCTCCCCCTCCACGGTCCGCCACTACCTGGACAGCGGCGCCAAGTTCATCCTGGTCAGGGCCGACATCGCGCTTTTAATACGGGGCTTCGAAGCCTCGCTGTCGAATACATACAGGCCGGCGACGGCGAAAACCCCCGCCAGCTACTGAACCCCCCAGCCGTAACATTGAAGGACTTCCCATGACCGTTTCACCCGCCGACTCGTCTGACATTTCTGCAGCCCGGGAGGCTGCACTCATAGCCTCCGTGCCTACCGGCCTGCTCATCGACGGGCAGTGGAGGAACGCGTCCGACGGCGGCACGTTCAACGTATACGACCCCGCTACCGGGGAGGTACTCGCCACTCTCGCCTCCGCTACCAGCGAGGACGCTCTTGCAGCGCTCGACGCCGCGGATAAGGCCCAGTTCGGCTGGGCCCGGACGGCGCCGCGTGAACGCGCCGAGATTCTCCGCCGCGCTTTCGACCTGGTGACTGAACGGGCCGAGGACTTCGCCCTGCTGATGACCCTGGAAATGGGCAAACCGTTGGCCGAAGCCCGCGGCGAGGTCACCTACGGTGCCGAATTCCTGCGCTGGTTCTCCGAAGAGGCAGTCCGGGACTACGGCCGGTACCTCACCACCCCAGAGGGCAAGAACAAAATCCTGGTCCAACACAAACCGGTCGGCCCGTGCCTGCTGATCACGCCCTGGAACTTCCCGCTCGCGATGGCCACCCGGAAAGTGGCCCCCGCCGTAGCCGCGGGCTGCACCATGATCCTCAAACCGGCGAAATTGACGCCGCTGACCTCCCAGCTGTTCGCACAGACCATGCTCGAGGCCGGCCTGCCAGCGGGGGTCTTGAACGTGGTGTCTTCCTCCAGCGCCGCGGGTATCTCCGGTCCTTTGCTGACTGACCCGAGGCTCCGGAAGGTTTCGTTCACCGGATCCACCCCGGTGGGCAAGCGGCTGATGGCCGACGCCGCACACAACGTGTTGCGGACCTCGATGGAGCTGGGCGGGAACGCCCCGTTCATCGTGTTCGAGGACGCGGACCTGGACAAGGCGGTCGAGGGGGCCATGGCGGCGAAGATGCGGAACATGGGCGAAGCCTGCACCGCCGCGAACCGGTTCCTGGTCCAGGAATCCGTCGCCGCCGAATTCACCACAAAGTTCGCCGTCGCGATGGGCGCTCTGGCGATCGGCCGTGGCACCGAACCGGCCGCCCAGGTAGGTCCGCTCATCGATGCCGGCGCCCGGGACGACGTTCACGCCTTGGTGCGCTCCGCCATCGACGCCGGAGCCACCGCCGTGACCGGCGGTTCCCCCGTTGACGGTCCCGGCTACTTCTACCCGCCGACCGTCTTGGCCAACGTACCCAATGACGCGGCGATCCTCCGCCAGGAGATCTTCGGGCCAGTCGCCCCGGTCACCTTGTTCTCCACTGAAGGTGACGCCATCCGTCTCGCCAACGCCAGCGAATATGGCCTCGCCTCCTATCTTTACAGCCGTGACTTCAGCAGGCTCCTGCGCGTGGCCGAGCAGATCGAATTCGGCATGGTCGGCTTTAACGCCGGCGTCATCTCCAACGCAGCCGCCCCCTTCGGCGGCGTCAAACAATCCGGGCTCGGCCGCGAAGGCGGATCCGAAGGCATCGCCGAATACACCACCACCCAATACATCGGCATCGCCGACCCGTACGCGGGCTAACCTGAAGTTGGGATGGCGAGCCCTACTCTATGACTCCAGACCTAGCTCGGCTCCTCGTCACCGCTGGAGCGTGATCAACAAAGCGAACCCAGGCTCACCGGCTCGTTGCTGCCGCGCATTGAAGTGTCACTTGAACCTCGCTATCGTTCAACCGGCGCGTTGCAAGTCGGGTCCGCGAGACGGTAAGAACGGCAAAAGCATGCAGGGCTGCGCTGTCCTGGTTGGTGTGCCTCAGAGCCGGAAGAGCGGCTCGATTTGCACCTGCAGCCGCTTCTGGAGCCTATCCCAGAGGTTCCGGGGTGCGAATTCGCGCACCGGCGTGCGCAGGACCTCGTGGGTGTAGGTGCCGTTGCAGTTCTGCGCGACGATCCGGGTATCAACTTGGGCTACCAGGTGGCCGGCCTTCCGCGCGCTGTCGAGGACGGCCGCGGTCAGTGCGATGATCCTGTCGCCCTGCGTGATGCTCTGGGCGCCCAGCTGACTTCCGGCTTTGAAGCCGTACTGCAGGTAGCTGGTCACGTTCTCCGGATCGGTCGTGTAGAACCTAGCCCGGGCCCGGTAGATTGCGTAGATCCGCTCGATGTAGTCCCAAGCGGAGGTCGCGTCGGCGGCCAGTTCCTTGTCCACATCTTCGATGCCCTGGATCTCTAGGTCCACGCGTTTGCCGATCACCAGAAGCAGCAGCTCGTGCTTGTTGGTGACATAGCGGAACAGTGTTGCTTCCCCGACCCCGGCGAGTTCAGCGATTTCCTTCGTCGTCGCGTGCTCGTAGCCGCGTTCGTTGAAGATCTGCTCCGCTGCGGCGCGAATGTTTCGATAGCGCTCGATCCGCGCTTTCTCCCGCAATCCCAGGGGTGCATCAGGCGGTGTTTCCACCGAAGCCAATGATCTCATCTGCATTAACGTCCCTATCAGCGCATGGATATCAGAGTAGCCATTCTTTGGCCACTGAACTACGAATTCCTAATACACATATCGCCTAATTAAACATCACGATCTGGCGAATGGCCTTGCCGTCCACGAGTTCATCCATCGCCTCATTAATCTTGTCCAGGGTAATCACCGATGATGTCAGCTTTTTGACCGGCAGTCTTCCTTCGCGCCACATCTGCGCGTAGACCGAGATATCACGGCTGGGCACCGCCGATCTAAGATAGGACCCGACGACGGTTCGGGTCTCCGCGGTAAATTCCTTAGGGGGTCGATCGACGACATCGCGCCGGGCGCCGGCAGGCCGACCGTCACGGTGGTTCCGCCGGCGGCCGTAGAGCGGACCGCGGTTTCGAAGGTCCGCGGATGGCCGGCTGCCTCGATGACGACATGGGCATGGATGCCAAGCTCCTCTGCTTCTCCCGAAGAATAAGCTCCCGTGGCCCCCAAGTTTCGTGCCAAGGTCAGTTTCTCCGGGTTTGCGTTGATACCAATGATGCGCGCCGGCGCTGACCATGTTGACGATACGGCGACTGCGGTCGGCGGGGCAGCCATGCCCACTCCCCCGAGCCCGATAGTCATAATGTCCTGTCCGTCCTGGGGCTTGCCTGCCTTGAGGACGGCGCCGCCGCCGGTCAGCCCGGCACAGCCAAGGACCGTCGCGACGGCGGGAGGGAGTCGCTGTCGACCGGGACGACCGAGCGCCGGTTGAGCCGGCGTGGGTTGCGTACCCGGAGACGCCGAGGTGGTGGAGGACTGCCCGCCGTTGCGGGTGAGCCGGTTGCGAACCGACGGCAACGATGATGCCGGCGGCCTCGTGGCCCAGCAGCATGGGCTCCGGCCGGGGACGGTCCCCGTTTACGACCGGCAAGTCGGCATGGCAGACGCCCGCCGCCTCCATTTTGATCAGGACCTTCTGTGGTCTGGGCTCGGCGAGATCGAGTTCCCAGACAGCCATCGGCCGCGACTCGGCACAGGGACGGACGAAACCGACGGTCTCAAGAACCGCACCGGTGATCTTCATGTCGACTCTTTCAAAGGGTTGTGCTTCATATCACTCATATGCTTTTATGAGAGTGTAATCCGCACGGAGTGCACTTTCGATATTTGTCTCGGCTGGAGCGGATCCTAAGACCATGAACGCCGGCTAGCCACATATCGAAGGGATTGGTTTTGAAGATTCATCCAGATGCGAACGAGGGTCTAGTCAGGGTCGGCGGGTTCACCGTACCTTTCCATGACACAGTTGCGCCCTATGATGCCCGGGCCACTGTCGTCCTGATTCATGGAACGGGCGGAAACGCCAAGACCCACTTCCACACCCTGTTTCCGATGCTCGCCGCCAAGTACCGTGTGCTCGCCGTCGACCTCCAGACTCCCCGTGAAGGTCTCAGTCTTGGGACGTTCTCAAGGCAGGTCGCGGGCGTTATCGAGCATTGCGTCCCCGCCCGGTCGGTCCACGTCGTCGGGTATTCACTGGGCGCCCTGGTCGCTGCTGACCTGGCCGCCTCGAACCCTCACACCTTGGCAAGCCTGACTCTGGTCGCGGGCTGGACCAAGGCCGATTCCCAGCAGAGGCTCCGGAACCGGATTTGGATGCGGCTCTTCGAAACGGATCAGGACCTCCTACGGGAATTTGTCACCTGGACCGCCTACGGCCATCCCTTCCTTGCAGGCCGCTCTGAAGCCGATGTCCGAGCCCTCGTCGAAGCCCGCGTCTTCCCGGACGGAATCGCCGAACAGATGAAGCTCAATGCCAACGCCGACCTCTGCGGCAAGCTGGCGAGCATTACCGCCCCGACACTGGTCGTCGCCGGCGCCCATGACCAGATGGTCCCGACCCGCCAGACCAAGTTGCTCTTCGGAGGCATTCCCAATGCCCGCTACGCCGTCATCGACAGCGGGCATGCCATCCCGCAGGAACGCCCCGCCCAGCTTTTCCAGATCATCAACGAGTTCGTGACGGATCCCGGATCCGTCCCTGCCGGTGAAATCCGGGAGCGCATCTTTGTCTAGTTCATCGATACCAGCACATAACAAGACACAATTTGGAGGAATAGTGGCAAGCACTCCACTGGGATATCCGGCACCCGACTCGCCGGTCGACGTCATCATCATTGGGGCCGGCTTCGGCGGTCTCGGCATGGGTACGCAGCTCGCACGCGAAGGCAAGAGCTCGTTCATCGTTCTGGAACGCGCGGAGGAAGTCGGAGGCACCTGGCGCGACAATCACTATCCCGGCGCTGCCTGCGACGTGCCTTCGCACCTATACTCGTTTTCATTCCGTCCCAACCCGGAGTGGTCGCGGATGTTCGCCCCGCAGGAGGAGATCCTCGACTATCTTCGACACGTTGCCCGGGATGAGAATTTTCACGAACGGATTGTTTTCGGCGCCGAGGTGACGAGCGCACGCTGGGATGACGCGGCCGCATTGTGGAACGTCGCCACCCCCAAGGGCGACTTCTCGGCCAAGACCCTAGTAACCGCCGTCGGGCACCTGTCCGAACCAAAGCTGCCGAATATTGATGGATTATCTGACTTCTCGGGGAGTTTGTTCCACTCGGCCGAGTGGGCAGACGAAGTCGATCTGGTGGGCAAGCGGGTCGGCGTCATTGGCTCGGGAGCAACTGCCATCCAGGTCATGCCCGAGGTGGCGAAAATCGCGTCGGAGGTCGTTGTGTTCCAGCGCTCGGCACCTTACGTGACGCCGCGTCCGGACCGCGCCTACAGCGACCAGGAAAAGGGCCTCTTCCGCAAGATGCCCGAAAGCATTCAGGAACTGCGCGAAGAGATGTTCTGGTCCAACGAGGAGCGCTATGCCCAGCGTCGGGGCACACCTACCTTGGTTTCCGCCGCCACCCAGGTAGCTCTGGACCATCTACACCGGCAGATCCAGGATCCGGAACTGCGCCGGAAGCTGACCCCGGACTACATCATCGGTTGCAAGCGCGTTCTGAAATCCAACGACTACTACCCGGCGTTCGTCCAGGAGCACGTCCATCTGGAGACTGACGGCATCGAACGGGTCGAAGGCAACCGGGTCATTACGACGGACGGAGGGAGCCACGAGCTCGATGTGATCGTGGCCTGCACCGGCTTTGAAACCACAGACCTGCCTATCGCCTACCGTATCTTCGGCCGCAATGACCTGCCGTTGAGCGAACGCTGGTCCAACGGCATGCAGGCCTACGCCACGACGGCGGTGCACGGATTCCCGAACCTCTGGATCATAAACGGTCCCAACACCGGCCTGGGACACAACTCCGCGGTCTACATCGCGGAGGCACAGATCGATTACATCATGGCGGCGGTGAACTTCCGCGAGGCGGCCGACTTACCTGCCCTGGAGGTCGCCGAAGAGGCAGAGGAAGCCTTCATGGATCGCGTGGACCGTCTGGCGGAAGGCACCGTATGGCTCGAGGGCGGCTGCCGGAGCTGGTACGTGGACCACCGCAACGGCCGACTGACCACGCTGTGGCCGGAACCGGCCTACACTTTCCGCCAAGTCAACGCGCATTTCGAACCCGAGCCGTATTTGACGAGATCTGAAGACGAAACCGTTGAACAGGTTTTGACCGCGGCTCGCTAGTGCACATCGTTAACGATCCAAGAACGGAAAGCATAATCATGAACGAGCAGCACTACAGAACAACCGTCATCACCGGTGCGGGCGGTGGCATTGGCCGCGGCATCGTGGAGTCGTTCCTAACCAGCGGAGACAGGGTCATCGCGGTGGACGCGTCAGAGACCGCACTAGCCGACCTTGAAGCGACGCTGGATCCACAACAGGATGGATCGATCCTGACAATGTGCTGCGACGTCACCGAACCCCAGGACTGGAAGCGGATCGCCGAGGCCGTCGAAGCCTCACCCGCAGCGCAGGCCGTTCTGGTCAACAACGCCGGCATCTCCCCAAAACGAGACGGCCAGAAGATCCCAGGGGACGAAATATCATTCGATGAATGGAACGCGGTCATGGCCGTGAACCTCACCGGGCCATTTTTGGGCATCCAGGCGCTGGCACCTCACATGAAGACCACTCGATTCGGCCGGATCATTAACATGTCTTCGCTTGCAGGCCGCGACGGCGGCAGACTGGGCGGTGTCCACTACGCGGCCACCAAGACGGGTCTGCTGGGCATTACCCGCTCCTTCGCCCGGGAACTCGCGCCGTTCGGCATCACCGTCAACGCCATCGCCCCCGGACGGATCGGAGTAGGCCTGGTTTCGTCGGTGTCAGATGAGGTCAACCAAAACTATCTGACCCGTATCCCGGTCGGGCGTCTGGGCTATGCCAGCGACGTCGCTCAAGCCGTCCAGTACCTGGCAGCACCCGGCAATGGCTTCGTCACCGGAATTACGGTTGACGTCAACGGCGGATCGTATATGGGATGAACGGGCCCTCTCACGTCTTCAAAATTCCGGGCCGCCCGGGGTCCTCCGGCGCCAGATCGGGCCGCGCTTCCCTACGCGGAAAAGTCGTTCTGATAACCGGAGGCGCCGGCGGCATTGGCGCGGCCACGGCCGAGCGACTGGCTGCCGCGGGAGCGCTTGTGTCGCTCGTCGACCGCGACCAGCAGGCCCTCGAACAAGTCGTGTCTAGGCTCGGCGGGAATCACCTGGCCACGGCAGCGGACGTCACGGACTATACCTCGCTGGAACTCGCGGTGCAGCGAACAGTCGAACACTTCAGCCGGCTGGACATCGTCTTTGCCTGTGCCGGTGTGGGCAGCGCCTCCACTGTCTCCGCCTCCCGTACCGAGGACCTGCTGCGGATCGTGGATGTCAACCTCGGCGGAGTCATCAGGACCGTCAAGGCCACCCTCGAAGAGGTCTCGAAGCACGGCGGCTACTTCCTGCTCATGAGTTCGGCGGCCGCGCTGAAGAACGTGCCGCGCGCAAACGCCTATGCCGCCTCGAAGGCGGGCGTGGAGGCCTTCGGCGGGGCACTGCGGCTGGAAGTCGCCCATAAAGGCGTGAACGTCGGCGTCGCACATCCCACCTGGGTGCGAACGAACATGATTTCGGGTGCATCCACACGGGCCGGGGAGAGCCGCTCCCTGCCATGGCCCTTCAGCATCGTTTCCAGCACGGATACCTGCGCCGATCTCCTAGTCAACGCGATGGCCACCCGCCGCCGTAAGGTTTTCATCCCGCGGAGCCTTGCTCTGATGGACCCGTTACGCTGGCTCTCGACCGGGCCCTTATGGGACAGCTTCATGAAGCCGCGGGCCGCGCTGAGCGTTTCCCGGCTGGAGTCCCACGCGTGCGTAACGGGTGAGTAAATTCACCACAACTAGTTGTGCCATTCGTCATAATCATGTACTACTGAGAGGGCACTCCGTGCGGATTGAACTCTCAACTTCACTTCGACCATCAGAGGATACCTTGAACAAGAATCGACTGCGCCATATCACGGCCGCTGCCGCTGTCGCCGGACTGGTCTTGACCGCCACCGGGTGCTCGGTATCCTCCCGGGCAGCCGAGGGCTACCCCACAAAGCCCGTCACCTTTCTCGTGCCCTACGCCGCTGGCGGCCCGTCTGACACCACGGCCCGCGCGTACAGTTCTTGCCTGGAAAAGCTCCTCGGCGGATCCTTCGTGGTGGAGAACCGGGACAGCGGCGCCGGCGCCGTAGCCATGCAGAAACTGGCCAGCGCGAAACCGGACGGACACACCGTGGGCCTGAGCACCAACGGGCCGCTGGTCCTGAACCCGATGTCCAATGAGTTGTCCTACTCCCAGGCGGACTTCCAAGCCATGGGCACGATGGCCGAGATCCCGACGCTAATCGCGGTACCCAAAGACTCCCCGTACAAGAGCCTCCAAGATCTGTTCGATGCCGCGAAGGCCAATCCCGGACAGATCTCCATTGGGGTCCCCGGCGCCACTAGTTCGTTGGCCATCGAGCTCAAGCGCCTCCAGAAGGACACCGGCATCGAGTTGGCGATGGTGCCTACATCGGGCAGCGCCGAGCTCATTACTAACCTGCTGGGCGGCCACATCGACGCCGGGTTCGTCAACGACCACGTCGACGTCGAAGCCCAGGTGAAGGACGGTGCAATTGTCCCGTTGGCCGCGGCGGGCGACGTGCGTTCCGAAGCCTTTCCCGACGTTCCGACCACGGATGAGGCCGGCTATGACGTCAAGACGACATCGGTCTACGGCCTCTTCGGACCTAAAGGCCTGCCCCAGGATGTCTCCGAGAAGCTCCAGAATGGTGTCGAAACCTGCAGCCAGGATAAGGACGTTATAGCCCAGATCGGCGATCGCTTCGTGCCGGATTCTTTCTTGGACGCAGCGGCGACCACAAAAGTTTTCCAGGACATGCGCGCCCGCTACGAGTCCCTTCTGGCAAAATAAGAACCGACGACCCAACCGTCGCATCCCGTTGAAGATTAGCGCTCTGCGACCCGTCGGCCTTCGACGCCCGCATGTAGTCAACAAGCATGCTGATCCGTGTCACTTATACGTTCGATTATGCGACAACCCAACCGAATCGCTCGAGAAACCAAAATTTGTCACACGACCAGCAACACAATTTAAATGTCGTAAATGATACCTACGTGAGCCATATGACAATGCGCATCCCTGCCTTGGCGAGGCTCTGGCAAGTCACAGAAACGATATTGCGGTGTCCCCACGCGATCGTAACGAAAGAAGGGCGCTAACGCCAACCCAAAACAGTGCCGATAGTGTCCACACTATCGGCCCCGTTATGGCCCGGTGGAAACAGTTGCGCCTTCTATCTCAATGCTCGATCCAATATTTGGTCAGTCCGCTCCGCAGGCCCAAGGACAAAATGGTCCCACCATTTTGGGCGACCGTTGGTCCGTTGGGATGTGACATGCCAAGCGTGGCAGCTGGAGCAGGGATGAATTCCAACGGGGAGCGAATCGCCTCCGCGGGATCGAACTTTGTGCAGCGCTCTGGCGGCGGCGCGGGGTGATGGGTACGGACGCTTAGAACAATCGGTGGTTGGCACAGCAGTGCAATCCATTCCTAGATGGGGTTGGGGCCTGCACTGCAATGGCCAGACAACGCCCGGCGTCGATGCCCGGCTGTCGAGATGAAGCTATCAGATCGGATGGCCGTAAGGCCAGCGCAGGTCCTTTCCGCGGGGCACCGATCCGCCGAGCCTCACGCACTGCTCAAGTTCAGAGGAAAGTGGAGGAAAAAGACCCAGGGTGCGGAGGAAAACGAAGTCTAAGATCTCGCGCGATCCGCGCCCTGCTGGCTTTTGTAAACAGCCCACCAAAGGGCCGTTCGCGAAACTGTTCACGAAACGGCCCCGTTGGAACAAAAAGAAATCGCTCCTGAGGATTCTCAGGAGCGATTTCTTGTTTAAGCGGTGTATGCGTGGGTTTGTGGTGGCGATTCGTCGACCGGGGCCGTGTTGCCGGTGGTTTTTCGTGTTTTGGGGCGCGTTGGATTGTTCGCAATGCGGGGAGGCTTGCCCTCTCGGGCGGTATTGGCGGCGTATGTGGCCGTTTAGGTTCTTCGCGGTGGTCCGCCGGTTTCGTCGGCTTGTGATCGTTTGGGTTTGGTGGGTCGGTCTACACCGGGTGGGTAGGTGTTCGTGTAGGGGTTGTGGAATTCGCGGTCGCGGCGTCGGACGAGCGCGATTGGGGGCTCACCGTTGACCTGCTTTTTCGCGTCGACTTTGATTTTGTCGCTGATGAAGGCGGCGATTTTGCGCAGGTTGAAGTTGGTGAGCAGCATTGTGACAATGATTTGGGCGGCGCCGAAGCCGCGCACGCGGCGGCGGCTGGCGGATTCGATCTGTTCGGTGCCGCCGCTCTTTACCTGGTTGTTGAGGGACTCGATGCTGTTTCGCGCGTGGGTGTGAAACTCGTCCCATTCCTTGGTTCCGTATTCGAATGCTTGGGCGGTGCGGCGGTTGTCGGCAGTGTCGAAGGACACGGAGTGTTGGGTGCAGATTTTGTCCTCGAAGTCCGGGAGATCTTCACGGTCGACTGACCTGCCGCGGATATCTCGGACAGCGGGCCCTCTTAAAATGAGGGATCACTGAAAGTAGAGATCAGCATGACCGCAG
>NZ_PJJL01000056.1:26512-64200 GCF_002929505.1 Cryobacterium sp. Y57 | reverse complement strand
ACGGCACGGCACGGCACGGCACGGCACGGCACGAGCATTGAATTGCATCATTCCACCCTAGACAAATCCGCCGACGACATCTTCTCTTCCCGTTTCCCAGCACCACTATCGGTGACCTCGACACGCTGCATCGTCCGTCCGCCGTAGACCCAGTCGACATCGTTCGCGTGATACAACGAAACAGACTCTCCGATGACAACGTTCGTGATGTTGCGGAACGAGGTACTGTCCGCTGCGAACGGTGACGAGTGGGTTTCCATGCCGCCAGGGCTTTCAATGGTGCCAGCGTCAGGATCGCCATTATCGAGGTACCCCGTTTCGAGCCGAGTCAGTCCGGGCGTATCCAGCGGGTTTGTGTTGCCGTGACCGAGTTGGAACATGGATGATCCCTGATTCCAGCCCACGACTGTGTCGTTGCGTGCCTGCAGCACGAAGTGGGGTTTGTCTTGCGTGTACGGAAAATCAGCGACGCCTGTCACGTCGTGACCGAGACCGGCCGGTGCAACATAGACGATGCGATCAGCCCTAAGCCCTAGCATTTCCGCAGTCCCGAGCACGGCAGCACCGTAGCTGTGCGCGATCGGCACCAGCGCTGTGCCCGAGGGGAGGGCGAGGCTATTCGAAAAGGCTACAAGTCGTGGTGCCGCCGTGTCAGAGAAACCCTGCTCTGCGGGGTCCACGACGTGGGTTGGGAGATCAAATTCAGGCATCGGTGCTCCATGCCACGTGAAGTATCCGGACCTTCTACCCGAGTGGCAGAACAGGTCCTTGCCGCGGTCGAGGTCGGCGGTGAATTCTGCGAGCTTCGAGTTTGTGCCGGGCACCACCACACCCACCTGCGTCATCCAGGACGGAACGTTGCCGGTCTGCGGGTCAAGCGTTCCCTGAAATGTGATGATGCTGTCGCGAAGCGGGTTGAACCCGACCAACACTGCCCCGACTTGATCGGATCGTTTCTGATTCTCATCAAAAACTCGGTACTCGCCGAACGCTTGACCGCTCGCGTCGTCTTCCGTGGAGTACTTCCAGTTGCGGTCGCCGAGGATCGCGTCCAGGCTCTTAATCTCGCCGTGCAAGCCAGAAATCTTGTCGGCGAAAAGTTGCTCGTCCCCGGATTCCTTCTCCAGCAGTTGAAACATTTTAATCTATTTCTCGAGCTCACTGCGGTGCTTCTTCGCTGTGATTACGTTCGCGGTGTTGCGATCACGCAGCGCGATGCCGTCGAGGTTGCCCATAAGCAGCGGAAAATCGGCGATGAGTTGTTCGCGTTGCGCCGGAGTCAGCCCTTGCCACACTTTTCCGATACTGGTGGGATCTTTGAGCTTCGCAAGGTCGATGGCGGAAATCGTGCGTGCGCTGCCGTCGGGCATGAGGGCCGACACGCGTACCCCTGCAGAAATGGTCGGGAGGCTCGGCATCGCGTTCCGTGCAGAAACGTACAGCTGTCGCTGCGTCAAGATGGAATCCGCCGCCGAGGAATCGGCGCCCTGTCGTTCCTCGTCGAGCGCCGCCAGCCGTTGTTTTGCTCCGGCGATACGTTCGGTCGCTCCGTTGACCGCAAGTACGAGTATCGGCGGCATCTGAAATGGAAGGCCAACGCCGGACTTGTCAGCTTCGTTCAAGCGATGCCGCGCGGCGCTTTGGTCTTGGCGTGCCGAGTCAAGATCTCTGCGTGCCCTTGTGGCTCTGCTCTCGATGTCGGTCATCTTACGGCCGAAGGTGGAGACGTCGGCGCCCCAGTTCTGGTCGGCGTTCTGGACCAAATTGGCTGGCGCGGACGAAGCCTGGATCATGCTCAGGATGCGCTCGACCGAGACCGCAGCACCGGACTGGCCACCCAAGCTCGTCACCGCCGATACGAGGCTGTTGTATGTGTCGGTGCCCACGGTGCGCCGTTGCAGGCTTGACCCTGTTTGTTGCACCGTCTCAGGGTTGCCTGCAAGCGCCATGTCACCTACGGTCATAGTCTCCACCTGGCACACTTCATGATTTAATCTGCGATGCGATTTGCGCATCGAGCAGTTTGAAAAGGGTCGTCATCTCCGTACACGAATTGCTTTGCGCAGTCATGAGTTCATCAGGAATTTGAGAATCTCTGTCCTCCTGATTGCAAAAGCAATCTGACGCTTCACAGCTGAATGTGCCCATCCACCCCACCCTGGCGGCGATGAGCGCGGTCCTGCGTACTCCACGCCGAGCAACGCCGAAAAGATCGACTTGAACATCTCCACCGTTGCCGGAAATCGCATCGGCGACAGCCGCAGTCGTGCGATCGGCGCAGCCCTCGTGCAAGGCCTTTTCGCTGGTTCGCTAACTTAATGGATTTTTATATTTGTGCAAACATCCTATTGTCAGCACAAAGATGTATGGCAGAAAGCTGGAAAAATATATGAGCTCGATCGTGGGAACTGCGCCACTCACTCAAGGCCAGCGCTTTAAAAATATCTTCTCCGGTACCCTTGGCACAGCGCTCGAATTCTACGATTTCGCCCTCTATGGGCTTGCCGCCGGAACGGTCTTTAAGCAGATCTTCTTCCCCGAGGCTTCACCTGCGATGGCAATCATCGCGAGCCTGGCTACATTCTCGGTCGGATATGTCGCGCGCCCGTTGGGAGGCATCATCCTTGGGGCGGTGGGCGACAGGGTCGGGCGAAAACACATCCTCGTATGGACCGTCGTGGTCATGGGATTGTCGTCAACGCTCATTGGCCTGCTGCCCACCCACGAGCAGGTCGGCATCCTTGCACCGGCCCTGCTGGTGCTCCTGAGAATCATTCAAGGATTGGGTGCCGGCGCCGAACTCTCGAGCAGCTCGACCATGCTGGTCGAATCAGCACAGCCGCACAGACGCGGCTTCATCGGCTCTCTTATAGGAATCGGGACGAACGGCGGCACCCTGCTGGCATCTCTCGCCTGGCTCGCCGTCTATTCTCTGCCCGAAGACGATCTGCTCAGCTGGGGATGGCGGCTGCCGTTTCTCGCCAGCATCCTGATTGCCGGCGTCGGCCTGTGGATGCGGCGAAGCGTGCAGGAGAGCCCTACGTTCGAACAGATCGACGCGGCAGACAAGACCCGCGCGATCGCTGAGACTTATGGCCATCTTCTCAAGCACTCACCGCGCCGGATGCTGGCCTGCATCGGCATGCGCTGGGGAGAGAACGGGATCTCAACGGTCTTCCTGGTGTTCTTCGTTGGTCAACTGGCCACCATCTCAGTGGACAATCCAGGCCTCGGCGCGTTCGCCGTCGTGGTCTCCGCGGTCGTTGGGCTGGCCACAGTGCCGCTGTTCGGGTGGCTGGCCGATCGATTCGGTCGAAAGCCCTTATATCTGTCCTTAAGCGTCTTCCAGCTCATCATCGCGGGACCGGCCGTCTGGATGATCACCACAGGCAGTCCCGTTTTCGTCGTGTTCGCCTTTGTGCTGGCCTATTCCATTGGCGTGATGGGCATGTATGCCGTGCAGTCTGCCTTCATGGTGGAGCTTTTCGGCTCCCGTTCGCGGCTCGCCGCTGTGACTTCGTCGAAGGAGCTGGGCGCGTTGACTTCCGGCGGCTTCGCCCCGCTGATCTGCGGAACGCTCATCGCGTTGACGGGCAATATCTGGATTGTCGCGGCATATATGAACTGCTCGCACTCGTGTCGATTATCTCTACAGCGGCGCTTCCCGAAACTCGTGGCCGCGATTTGGTCGAGCAGGGCGACGCGCGATAGGCCAGAGACCCAGTTGAGCACTTGGTCAAGCACGATGAAGGAAAGAATTCCTCTGCGGTGACATCCGATCCGTGAGCGGTGGATGGCTTTCTACCGATCACGCGGCGTCCTGTGCCACTCGGTGCCGTCGTCGGTCACGACCACGCCGAGGTCAGCGACAAATTTGAGCCCGTCGAAAACGATGACTACGCGGCCTTCTCGGCCGAATTTGAGCACGGCATGGGCAGTCTTGAAGTCTGCCGCGTGCTGCTGGCCACGCCAACACCCTCACCTTCGAGGTGGTCTGAGATAATGGGTCAGCAACCTTCGACCAGCGCTCGTCCGGCCGAAATCGGCATCTTTCTCAGCAATGGCCCCGCACTGCAGAACGGCTATCGTCAGGTCGTTCGCGTACCAGGCGCATGCTGTTCTCGACGAGGTCACCGGTCTCGACCCAACCTCGTCCCTACCCCGCAACGCGTCCTTCGACGACGGCGTGCACAACCTCGAAATTCTCACCCCGGCCACGGAACCGGCTACCAACAATGGTCACCAGGTCTCTGTGGCCCAGAAGGAGATGGCACTATGAAACTCGGCGTCTACAACGCAATTCTGCACGACCGTTCCCTGCCCGAGGCGATTGACGTCGTCGCCTCACTTGGCCTCACCGGCATCGAAGTCAACTCCGGTGGCTTCCTGCCTCCTGTCCACATCCCGAACCTCGATGAAATCATCGCCAGCAAGTCGGCAGCGAATGACTACCTTGCCCTGTTCGCCGGCACCGGCGTCGAGATTGCCGGTCTCAACTGCAACGGCAACCCACTGCACCCCAACCCGGCCATCGGCCTCAAACACGCCGAAGACATCCGCCGTTCCATCAAAGCGGCGGCCGCACTCGGCCAGACCCGGGTCGTGACGATGTCGGGGCTCCCCGGTGGAGAACCGGGCGCGACACGCCCCAATTGGATCGTGAACGCTTGGAACTCCGGTTCGCTCGATCAGCTGGACTACCAGTGGGGCGTGGCGGCCAAGCTGTGGTCAGAGATCGACAAGCTCGCGCGCGACAACGGTGTAAAGGTGGCCCTGGTGTTTCACGCGGCCGCCAAAGACATCAAGGTGAACCCGGCCGCGGCTGTTTACGGGGTTCTGGACAACAGGTTCCGCAAACTGGATGAAGACGAAGACCGCACGAACCTGGGTGACGATGAGTGGGTGAACGAATGGCCCAAGGATTCCGCGTGGGACTTCGTAGCACTCGGCAAGGGCCATGACACGGCTTTCTGGACCGAATTCCTCCGAGCCCTGCACGAGGTTGACCCCGACATGGCAGTCAACATTGAACACGAAGACGTGTCGCTCGGACGTATCGAAGGCCTCGAAATTGCTGCACGTGTTTTACAAGCTGCTGATGCTGCATTGAGTGCGACGTTGTCGACCGGTCAGCGCTGATATCCGCTCACCACACACCCGATAGAGGAATAGTCGAAACCCATCAAGTCACGCCCGGCATGCGCAAAGCGCTGCCGCCACTCACAAAAGGCGTAGCAAGTAGTCGCCTCGGTACCATCGCCGTCATCGCCACCTTCGGCGGCCTACTCTTCAGGTATGACACCGGTGTTATCAACGGTGCCCTCGACTCGAGGGGCTCAAGCCTGGGGCTCACCCCAGCGACGGAGGGCATCTTGACCTCGTCGCTATTGGTCGGAGCTGCGCCGGGAGCCTTTTTCATCGGCTGAATCTTTGACGTCGTCGGGCGCAAACCCATTATCCAGGCCCTGGCCGTGCTCTTCTTCTTCTTCGCGGCACTGGCGGCCGTGCTGGCACCAAACTGGGAGTTTCTACACCGTAAAAAAGGTGCCTAGGGCAAAAGATCCAACGATCGCGCCGCTAGTACCCAGCGGCTCCTGGAAAACGTTTCCGGCTCCCTCCCACGGCGTAAGCGTCCGTTAGTCGTTGGAGCGTCTTTGCTGCGGATCACGATACCCGCGACGCCAGATCTTGTCCGTACCGGGATATTTTGTTAGTATGTCAGTACAAATAGGACATTTATACTGCAAAGGACAGACATGCCATTGGTTCGTATTGACGTGAATT
Organism: Cryobacterium sp. Y57; assembly: GCF_002929505.1. Classification (GTDB taxonomy): domain Bacteria; phylum Actinomycetota; class Actinomycetes; order Actinomycetales; family Microbacteriaceae; genus Cryobacterium. The sequence continues at coordinate 58,416 of NZ_PJJL01000056.1, read as the reverse complement.
CCGACCGCACTGCCGGGCAGCTTCAGGGCATCGGTGACGCGATTCACCGGGCGATCGTCGAGACCTACGGCATCCCCGAGCGTGACCTCTTTCATATCATTACCGAGCATTCGATTGGCCAGCTGCGGGCCCAGGATGCCGGCCTCGGGTTCGAACGCACGGACGGCGTCGTCATGATCCAGATCTTCACCCAGATCGGGCGTGATCAGAGAGCCAAAACCGCGCTCTTCGACAAGATCGCGAGCGAGCTGTCCGTGGTGGGCATCGATGGAGCGGATGTCTTTATTGGCTACGTGGAGAACGGCGCCGGAGACTGGTCGTTCGGGTTTGGCCGCGCGCAATACATGACGGGCGAGCTTGCGGTTCCAGCGTCGTAGTCCCTCCGTCCTTTTTTTGTTAGTATGTCCATACAAACTTTGACAGGATGGCAATAGGGTGCAGGGTAAAAACCGTGCCCTTATTTTCTCACCGAGTCCCCAGCGACAGAAAGGTCAACGATGACCGAGACACATGATCTCCTCACCATCGGGCGCATCAGCGTCGACATCTACCCCAATGACATCGGGGTAGACCTTGAAGATGTAACGAGCTTTGGCAAGTATCTGGGCGGCTCCCCGTCAAATGTGGCCGTTGCCGCGGCCCGTCAGGGGCGCCGCACGGGCGTCATCACGCGCACCGGCGACGACCCCTTCGGCAACTATCTCCACCAAGAGTTGACGAAATTCAAAGTCGACGACCAGTTCGTCTCTGCGGTGCCGGTCTGGCCGACCCCGGTCACTTTCTGCGCCATCAAGCCGCCAGATGACTTTCCGCTCTACTTTTATCGCACGCCCACGGCGCCCGATCTGCAGATCACCGCTGACGAACTCGACCTTGACGCGATCAAGGCCACCCGAATCTTCTGGTCGACCGTGACCGGCCTCTGCCAGGAGCCCAGCCGCGGCGCCCACCTCGCGGCCCATGAGGCCCGGCCCCGCGATGCTCTCGCTGCTGGACAATTCACCATTCTCGACCTCGACTACCGCCCCATGTTCTGGGCTTCCGAAGACGAAGCTCGCACCGAGGTAGCAAAGATTCTGCCGCACGTGACCGTGGCCATCGGTAACGACAAGGAATGCGCCGTCGCCGTGGGCGAGGGCACACCTGACGAACAGGCTGACGCACTGTTGGCAGCCGGCGTGGAAATAGCCGTTGTAAAGCTGGGCGCGGATGGCGTCATGGCCGCCACGCGAAGTGAGCGGGTGATCTCCGCCCCCATTCCGGTGAAGACAATCAACGGTCTCGGTGCCGGTGACTCATTCGGCGGCGCATTCTGCCACGGGTTGCTCGCCGGCTGGCCACTGCAGCAGATTCTCGACTATGCCAACGCCGCCGGTGCCATCGTCGCCTCCCGGCTGTCGTGCGCCGACGCCATGCCCACGCCGGCCGAAGTGATGAGCCTGCTCGCCGAACACGGTCGCGAGGTTCCCAATGACTGATCTGCGCCCGCATGTCACCACCCAGGATGCAAGCCGCTACGGGAAATTAACCACCGTGCGCCTCCAGGATCCCGGGGCCATACTGCGGGCGGCGCAGGCCCGTCGGCCACACCCTGGTCCGAGGGGCGGCACGCAGAACTTTATTGTCGCCGCCGATCACCCGGCACGTGGCGCACTCGCCGTCGGCACCGACCGGATGGCCATGGCCGATCGCATGGACCTGCTCGACCGGCTCCAGGTCGCACTCGCCAACCCCGCTGTTGACGGAGTTCTGGCCTCCCCCGACATTCTGGACGATCTGCTTCTGCTCGGCGCGTTGGAGGGCAAGTTGATCTTCGGGTCGATGAACCGTGGCGGTCTGGCCGGGTCTGTCAACGAGATCGATGACCGCTTCACCGGCCACACCGCGGGCGCACTAGCCGAAATCGGAGCCACCGGTGGCAAGATGCTGACGCGCATCTGCCTCGGCGACCCGGCCACCCCCGGCGCCCTAGCGGCAACAGCACAGGCCATCGACAGCTTGGCTGAGCACCGCCTTATCGCCATGGTCGAGCCGTTCCTCTCGGTCTGGGAGAACGGACGTATTCGTAACGACCTGAGCACCGATGCGGTCATCACGTCGGTGGCCATCGCCTCCGCGCTCGGGGGGACGAGTGCATACACCTGGCTGAAACTACCAGTCGTGCCCGAAATGGAACGCGTCATGGCGGCCACCACCATGCCCACCGTGCTCCTTGGCGGAGACCCCGACGGCGCGCCCGACGAGGTCTTCGCCAGCTGGGAAGCCGCCCTCGCGCTGCCGGGTGTGCGCGGCCTCACCGTCGGTCGCACCCTGCTCTACCCGCGAGACGACGACGTGGCGGTCGCCGTCTCCATCGCTGCCTCACTGCTCAACTCCAGCACCACCGACTCGATGACGAGGAACTAACCCATGACATCACGCCGCATGACCGTTTCGCAGGCCCTCGTCGAGTTTCTCGCCAACCAATATTCCATTGACCGGGTGGGCACGGATGACCATCGTGAACGACTGATTTCCGGCATGTTCGGCATCTTCGGACATGGCAATGTGGCCGGCGTCGGCCAGGCGCTTCTGCAATCGCAGAGCCGCGACCCGAAGGCCATGCCGTATTACCAGGGCCGCAACGAGCAGGGCATGGTGCACCAGGCCGTCGGCTTCACTCGCATACGCCGCCGCCGGTCCACCTATGCCGTTTCAACATCCGTGGGACCCGGCGCTACTAATATGCTCACCGGTGCGGCACTCGCGACGATCAACCGCTTACCCGTTCTATTACTGCCCGGCGATGTCTTCGCCACGCGGACGTCCGACCCCGTGCTGCAACAGCTCGAGCGACCGGATGCCTATGACATTTCTGTCAACGACGCCTTTCGTCCGTTGTCGCGCTACTTCGACCGGGTCAGCCGCCCAGAGCAGCTCTTCTCGGCTCTTATGAACGGTCTACGGGTTCTGACGGACCCGGTCGAGACCGGTGCCGTCACCATCTCGCTGCCGCAGGACGTGCAGGCCGAGGTGCTCGACGTTCCAGCCGAATTTCTTGCCGAGCGTGACTGGCGAATCCGTCGCCCGGCACCCGAGCCTGACGATATCGCCGCCGCGGCCCGGGCGATCCGCGCGGCCAAACGCCCTCTGATCGTTGCCGGCGGTGGTGTGCTGTACGCCTTCGCGGAAGACGCCCTGGCTGACTTCACCGTCGCCACCGGCATCCCAGTCGGAAACACGCAGGCCGGCGTCGGCGTATTGCCCTGGGATCACCCGTTCTCCCTCGGCGCCATCGGCTCTACGGGCACGACCGCGGCCAACCGTCTGGCCGCAGAGGCCGATCTCGTCATCGGAATCGGCACCCGCTACGAGGACTTCACGACCGGGTCCCGCACGATCTTCGCCAATCCCGACGTGAAATTCATCAACATCAACGTGGCGCCCATCGATGCCTACAAGCACGGCACCGCGATCGCCGTCGTGGCCGACGCGCGCAAGGCACTGATCGCGCTCGGTGTGGCACTCGGCGGATTCCGCGTCGGAGCCGATCTCGAGCGCACCATTGCCGCGGAGAAGAAAAACTGGGATGCCGTGGTCGAGGCGGCGCACAGCACCTCGTATACGCCGCTACCGGCGCAGGCCGAGATCATCGGCGCGGTCAACGAGATCTCGGAGGCGCGAGATGTGGTCGTCTGCGCGGCGGGGTCCCTCCCCGGTGACCTGCACAAGATGTGGCGCGTGCGGGACTCGTCCGGTTATCACGTGGAATACGGATTCTCCTGCATGGGGTACGAAATTGCTGGCGGTATCGGCGTCAAGCGTGGAGCCCCCGACCGGGACGTCTTCATTATGGTCGGCGACGGTTCTTACCTGATGATGCACACCGAGCTCGTGACCGCTGTCGCCGAGAACATCAAGATCATCGTGGTGCTGATCCAGAATCATGGCTATGCCTCGATCGGATCACTCTCCGAATCCCTCGGGTCGCAGCGCTTTGGCACCCAATACCGGTACCTGGACGAGAGCGCGCATTCTTTCGACGACGGCGATCGGCTGCCGGTCGATCTGGCCCTCAACGCCGAAAGCCTGGGCGTGAACGTGATCCGGGTCGAGCCGGGAGTCGACACAATCGCCGACCTCAAGGTCGCTCTGCGAAAAGCAAAGCTGGCAACGGGACCGGTGCTCATCCACATCAACAGCGACCCGATGATTTCCGGTCCGGATTCGGAAAGCTGGTGGGATGTTCCGGTCTCGGCACTCTCCGAGCTCGATTCCACGACCCAGGCCTACGAAACCTATCTTGCGCACAAAAAGCACCAGAAGCATCTCCTGGGCTAGGCCCTTTTCCGCTCATCACAACACTCATATAGACGAAGGAGTCACTCATGACTGCTCAGAAGCCCATTTCGCACTTTATCAATGGCCACGAGAACCCCGGAACCGGCGAGCGCACACAGCCGGTGTACAACCCTGCGACCGGAGAAATTTCCGGGCACCTGCGCCTGGCCAACCGAGACGATCTCGACACCACAGTGGCCGCAGCCAAGAAAGCCGCCGAGAGCTGGTCGCAGACGTCCCTGGCCAAACGCACAACCGTGCTCTTCAAATTCCGTGAGCTCGTGAGCGCTCACGTGGACGAGCTTGCAGCGCTCATCACCGCCGAGCACGGCAAGGTACTCTCCGACGCCAAGGGGGAAATCGGCCGTGGTATCGAGGTCATTGAGTTCGCCTGCGGCATCCCGCAGCTGCTCAAGGGGGCCTATTCCGACCAGGCTTCCACCGGGATCGACGTCTTCTCCTTCCGCGAGCCGGTGGGTGTTGTCGCCGGAATCACCCCCTTCAACTTTCCGGTGATGGTGCCGTTGTGGATGTGCCCGATCGCCATCGCCACCGGCAACGCATTCATTCTCAAGCCTTCGGAGCGCGATCCTTCGGCAGCGATACTGCTAGCAACCCTCTGGACGAAAGCCGGCCTGCCTGACGGTGTCTTCCAGGTGCTTCATGGTGACAAGGAGACCGTCACTGGCCTCCTCACTCACCCCGACGTCGACGCCATTTCCTTCGTCGGTTCGACCCCGATTGCGCAGTACGTGCACGAGACGGCCACGGCGCACGGCAAGCGTGTTCAGGCCCTCGGCGGGGCCAAGAACCACGCCATCATCTTGCCCGATGCTGATCTCGATAACGCCGCCGACCACCTGTCCGCCGCAGCCTTCGGTTCGGCGGGGGAACGCTGCATGGCCATCTCCGTCGCGATCGCCGTTGGCGATGCCGCCGATTCGCTCGTCTCCAAAGTGCAGGAACGCGCCCTCGCGATCAAGGTTGCCGAGGGCACGGAGCCGGATGCCGACATGGGCCCGGTAATCACCCGCGCGTCGAAGGAGCGCATCATCCGTATCGTCGGTGAGGCTGCAGAGAGTGGAGCGAACCTCGTTGTTGACGGTCGCGATCTGGTCGTTACGGGCAAGGAAGACGGCTTCTGGGTCGGGCCGACCGTGCTCGACAACGTCACGACCGACATGACCGCCTACACCGAAGAGATCTTTGGCCCAGTGCTCACCGTCGTGCGGGTCGAGACCGTGGAGGAGGCCATCGAGCTGATCAACTCCAACCCTTATGGCAACGGCACCGCGATCTTCACCTCGTCGGGTTCAAACGCCCGTAAATTCCAGCGGGGCGTGCACGTGGGCATGATCGGCATCAATGTGCCTGTCCCGGTCCCCGTCGCCTATCACTCCTTCGGCGGCTGGAAGAACTCGCTTTTCGGCGACAGGAACATCTACGGCGAAGAAGGCGTGGCCTTCTACACCCGCGGCAAGGTGGTCACCTCCCGCTGGCCAGAGCCTGCACACGCCTCCGAGGCGTCATATGCCTTCCCGTCCAACTCATAGTTTCGGTTCGAGGAAAGAAAGGCCGCGACACATGGAAAATACAGCTGTAATAACAAATCCGCTCCGTATCGGCACGGCCCCGGACTCCTGGGGGGTCTGGTTTGCCGACGATCCGAAGCAAACCCCGTGGGAACGGTTCCTCGATGAGGCAGCCGAATCCGGCTACAAATGGATTGAACTGGGCCCCTACGGCTATCTGCCCACTGACCCGCAACGCCTGGCTGATGAGCTGAATAAACGCGACCTCCGGGTATCAGCGGGCACAGTTTTCACCGCATTCCACCGGGGTACCGACCACTGGGCTGAGGCCTGGGAACCCGCCCGCAAGGTCGCTGAGCTCACCGCAGCGATCGGGGGCGAGCACATCGTCGTCATCCCGGCCATGTGGCGCGATGACGTTACCGGCGAGGCTGTGGAGAGCGGGACGCTGGACAAGCAGCAGTGGAGCGACTTGGTGGCCGGTCACAACCGGCTCGGTAAAATTCTGGCCGACGACTACGGCCTGAAGCAGCAGTTTCACCCGCATGCGGATTCCCACGTGGGCGTGCAGGTCGACATCGAGCACCTACTTGCCGAGACGGATCCGAAGCTTTTGAATCTCTGCCTCGACACCGGTCACGCCGAGTACTGCGGCGCTGACAGCCTCGACCTGATCCGTAAATACCCCGAACGCATCGGGTATCTGCACCTCAAACAGATCAACCCAGATGTTTTGGCCAGGGTCAACGCTGAAAAGCTGACTTGGGCCGCCGCCAACCTGGCCGGTGTGATGAGCGAACCGCCCCGGGGCCTGCCCGATCTGCGGGCGGTCATCGAGGCCGTTGAGGCCCTGGATCGTCCGATCTTCGGCATTGTCGAACAGGACATGTACCCCGTGCAGTTCGACGTGCCCATGCCCATCGCCGCACGCACCCGCAACTACCTGCTGAGCTGCGGTAACCGCACCACGGTTCACTAGACCAGCTATCCACTTCGCCACGATCGCTATAAAAAGGAATCCCATGTCTGAGAATCTGCGCGTTGCCGTCATCGGTGCCGGACGCATGGGCGCTGACCACGTTCAACGTCTGAACCACCGTATTACCGGAGCCGAGGTTGCCGCCGTCGTCGACGTGGACCTGACTCGTGCCCAGGTGGCCATCGAAGGAATCTCCTCGGCGGTGGCTCTGTCCAGCGCCGAGGAGGCATTCGCCCGTGACGATATCAACGCCGTGCTGATTGCCACCCCCGGCTTCCTGCATGAAGACATCCTGCTCCAAGCCCTCGCCCTCGATCTCCCGATCCTGTGCGAGAAGCCGCTGACCCCGGATGCCGCGTCGGCGTGGAAGATCGTAGAAGCCGAGCAGCGCCTCGGCCACAAGCGCGTGCAGGTCGGGTTCATGCGCCGCTTCGACGCGGAATACGCGCGCCTCGGCGAGATGATGCATGGGCAGGAGCTGGGCGCCACCCTGATGGTGCACTGCGCGCACCGAAACCCCGACACCCCGGCCGGGTTCACCAACACGATGCTCATCAACGATTCCGTGGTGCATGAGTTCGATGTCATTCGCTTTTTGACCGGCGAGGAAATTACCTCCGTTCAGGTGCGCCTCGGCCGGGCGACGCGCAACGCGCCGGTGGGCCAGCATGACCCACAACATGTGTTGATCGAGACAGAGAGCGGCATCTTGGCTGACGTGGAAATCTTCGTCAACGCTCAATTCGGTTACCAGGTGACAACCCAGGCCGTCTTCGAGCAGGGTATCGTCAACATCGGCGAAGACGGCGGGCCGTACGTTCGAAGCACTGGCCGCTGGGGTGGCAACGTCACCCCCAGCTTTATTGAACGCTTCGGCACGGCGTACGACGTGGAAGTTCAGGCCTGGGTGGATGCAGCCCGGCGCCAGGATATCGGCGGCCCCTCTGCCTGGGACGGTTACGCCACCGCAGCGTGCTGCGAGGCCGGTGTCGAAGCTCAGCTGAGCGGTGAAAAAGTCACCGTGCAGCTCAATGCAAAGCCGGCGCTCTATCGTGATTCGGCCACGTCAATTCTTGAACCGGCAGCTGTGCACGCTTAAAGCGTGCGCCACGTCGGCAACACACAAATCAGATTCACGATGGAGTGCTCTTGAAAATCGCCCTGGACCCGACCCCGTTCCACCACAGCCACACCCTATTGGAGCTCCCGCAGGTGGTGGCTGATCTCGGGTATACGTACATGCAGATGACTCCGCATCCCGACTTCATCCCGTTCTACAACCATCCCAAGGCCGACGACGAACTGGTCGGCCAGCTGAGGAAGGCCTGCGCCTCGGCCGGCATTGAGATCGCCTCCGTACTGCCGGTATTTCGATGGTCCGGTCCCGATGAGGATGCCCGCGAGGCCGCGGTTCGGTACTGGAAGCGAGCGATCCAGATCACCGTTGACCTTGGGGTGCAGACCATGAACACGGAGTTCAGCGGTCGGCCAGAGCAGGCGGAGGAGTCGGAGCGGGCGTTCTATCGCTCCATGGAGGAGCTCCTGCCGATCATCGAACGGGAGGGAATCGAGCTCTTGATCGATCCACATCCGGATGACTTCGTCGAGGAGGGCCTGGCCGCGATCCGGGCCATCCGTGGCCTCAACTCTCCCAACGTCGGGCTGGTCTATGTGGCGTCACACAGCTTTCACATGCGGAACGCACCGCTGGAGATCATGCGCGCGGCCGGTGACAAGCTCCGCATAGTTCACGTGGCAGATACCATGAACCACCTGGCTTCCAATGAACTACGGTATATCACGAACCCACCCGGAAACGCGGTGCGCGTGCATCAACACCTGAAAATCGGCGACGGCGACGTCAACTGGGACGAGTTCTTCGGCGGCCTGGCCGAAATCGGATTCCTGGATCGTGCCGGCAGCGTACTGGTGTCAAGCGTCTTCGCCGAAAACGAGCGAGCCGACGAGGTATCGCGCTACCAACTCAACACGATCAGCGCGTACGTCGACCATGCCCGCCAAGCCCACACAGTCGTCACAGCGGCGGGTGTCCGATGAGCCGCGGCGCGGTCGCCGCCCCGCAGGTCAAACCGCACAACCACCGGCGCGCCCTGCGCACGGTTACCGTCGTGTCCACGCTCGGCGGCTTACTATTTGGCTACGACACCGGCGTCATCAACGGTGCGCTGCCGTATATGCAGGAAGACCTTGGCCTCACCCCACTCACCGAGGGGCTCGTGACCTCCTCTCTGCTGCTCGGCGCGGCCTTCGGTGCCCTGTTCGCCGGCCGGCTGGCCGACCGCAACGGGCGTCGCAAGACGATCATGTCGCTGGCCGTGGTCTTCATCATCGGCACCCTCGCCTGCACATTGGCCCCGAGCACGGCTGTGATGATCTTTGGGCGTCTCGTGCTGGGGCTGGCCGTCGGTGGGGCATCCGTCACCGTGCCGATCTACCTGGCCGAGATGTCGCCGCGGGCAATGCGTGGGCAGATCGTCACCCGGAATGAACTCATGATCGTCACCGGGCAGCTGATTGCGTTCATCTCCAACGCGTACCTCGGCAACACCTTCGGGGAAACCGGCGGTATTTGGCGCTGGATGATCGTGCTCGCGACGCTGCCGGCCATTGGGCTCTGGATCGGCATGATGTTCATGCCGGAAAGCCCGCGCTGGCTGGCCTCGATCGGCAGTTTCGGAGAATCGCTCACGGTGCTGCGGCGCATCCGCTCGCATGAAGATGCCCGCACCGAGTTTGAAGACGTCAAGAAGCTTGCTGTGGAGGACTACAAGTCGCAGATGGGCGGCTGGAAGGACCTGAAGGCGCCATGGTTGCGGCACATCTTTTTTGTGGGCATCGGTCTGGCGGTAATTCAGCAGATCACCGGCGTCAACTCGATCATGTATTACGGCACGCAGATTCTGGCCGATGCTGGGTTTGGCCGCGAGGCGGCGCTTACGGCGAATATCGCCAATGGTGTCATCTCGGTGTTGGCCACCTTCGTGGGCATCTGGCTACTCAGCCGTGTCGGCCGACGGCGGATGCTGATCACCGGTCAAATCGGCACCACCAGCGCGCTGCTTCTAATCGGCGTGTTCTCGTTGGTACTGCCCGAAGGCACCGTGCGCGGCTATGTGATCTTGTTGATGACTGTCACGTTCCTGGCCTTTCAGCAGGGAGCGATCTCACCGGTCACCTGGCTGATGCTCTCGGAGATCTTTCCGCAAAAGATGCGCGGCGTCGGCATGGGAGCATCCGTCTTCGTGCTCTGGATCGTGAACTTCCTTGTCGGTTTCAGCTTTCCGCAGCTGCTCGCCGCCTTCGGCATCTCCAACACGTTCTTTGTTTTTGTGCTGCTCGGCGTAGGAGCCATCGCCTTCGCAGCGAAGTACGTGCCAGAGACCAGCGGACGCAGCCTCGAGCAGGTCGAAACCTACTTCAAAACCCGCCGGGGCTGAATGGTACGTAGCGCCGGGACGGGCCGCTACTCGCTGAAGGGCAGTCGCGGGTCAATGAGCTGGTCGGTCCAGGTGCCGCGCACCCAGCCGTGGTGCGGGTCATCGCTGATCAGCCAGTCGCGCACTGCGCCGGGGCCGGCCATCACGTTGAGGTAGTACAGGTCATAGCCCGGGGCCGCCATCGCGGGGCCATGCCAGCCGTAGGGCACCAGTACCACGTCGCCGGTGCGAACCTCGGCGTTGACGTCGATCGGGCGCTCGTCCGAGGCGTACACCCGCTGGTAACCCAGCGCATCCGTGTCGGCTGGCGCAGACGCCCCCGGGGCAACACGGGTTTCGAAGTAGTAGATCTCCTCGAGGTTGGTTTCGCCGTCTTTTTCCTCGTCGTGCTTGTGCGGCGGAAAGGACGACCAGTTGCCGGCCGGAGTGAGCACCTCGCACACGATGAACCGGTCGGCCTCGAGTGTGGCCGGCGTGCCGAAGTTGTGCACCTGACGGGAGCAGTTGCCGGCCCCCCGCAGCTCCACGGGAATCTCTGCAGCACGAATCAGCCGCGCCGGGTAATGCGCGGCGGCGGGCGCTGTCGCCACGGCTACCCGGCCGCCGACCAGCGAGGTGATAGTTACGCTCGTGTTGGTCCCCGAATACAGCACATCGCTTGGACCCGTGAAAACGGACCGACGTCCAGCCAGGTCATAGTCGACCTCGTCGATACTCACCGTGAACGCGCCCCCCAGCGGCACAACGATGCGTTCCTCGCGCGCGGCGGGCAACGTGACGCTCCCGCCGGCGGCGAGCGTGGCGATCTTGATGCCGGTGTGACGCCATCCGCCGATGACGGTCTGCGAGTCTGCCGTCCCGAGCGACACGTCCCAGGGCCCGTCGAGTGCGCTCCCGACGGGATAGACCCACTTTGTGGAACGTGTCGGAGTTGAGCTGTGCGTCGGAGTCATCGCTACCTTTCCAGAAGCAGCATTAACGCTGCACGAGCGTGAGTTCAAAACTGTAGGAGTCGCCACGGTAGACGTGGTGTCCGGTTTCCACATGGCGGCCGGTGTCATCGACGGCCGTGCGTTCCATGGAGACCAGCGCGGAACCAACCGCCGTGTGCAGCAGCTCCGCCTGGCGGTCGTCAGCGATCAAGGCACCGATGCGCTGGTTGGCAAGCCGAAAATTCACACCGGCCCTGCGCAGAATGTCATAGAGCCCACGGTCGGCCAGGGCAGTCTCGCTGATCTCCACGATGTCGTCGCGCACCCAGTTTTCCATGAGTGCGAGTGGTTTTCCGGCCGCATAACGCAGCCGGATGAAGTGATAAACGGATGCCCCCGGCGCCAGCAGCAGCGTCTCGCGGATGCCGTCGGGCGCAGGTACGTGGCTGAACTCGAGCACCGCGGTGGTGGGCTTACTGCCGCTGCGCGTCAGGTCGTCGTAGAGGCTCGACAGTTCGAGTGGCCGACGCACCTGGCTCGCCACGACCTGTGTACCGACTCCGCGTTTGCGCACGAGCAGGCCAGAGCGCACGAGTTCGTCCATGGCCTTGCGCACCGTCGGGCGCGAGAGGGTGAGTCGGGCGGCAAGGTCGATCTCGTTGTCGAGCTTTGATCCGGTAGATAGAGTGCCGTCGTGGATGGCTGCCTCGATGCCGGTCACTATCTGGTGATAGAGCGGGATCGGGGACGACTTGTCGATCGACAAATTCAGCGTTGCGGCCATCGAGGGCTCCTTGGACGATCAGAGGACTGCGCGGCCGGGGCCCGACAACATAGTCACTTCGATAAAAACTTACCAGCATAACAGCATTAGGTCAGGACAAAAGGACAATTGTCATTCCGAGCGACGTTGATGATCGCCCAGACGAAGTCGGTGTGCTCGCTGGCCCAAGCCTGGATCGCGTCTCGAGCGGGAGCGCTGGCGAGCGGGAGCGCTGGCGAGCGCGGCCGCGAACACGGCCGCGAACTCGGCCGCGGGGTCGCTGGTCGGCAGCGGTGCCGTGACCGCAGCGTCGGCACGTGATCGTGCACGAAACGCAACGGTCAACGGTCAACGGTCAACGGTCAACAGAAATCGCGGAGCAGACGTCCCTGCCCGCAACAATCAACCCGTCACCCTGCATCTCCCGTATGTACATTCGCAGCCTATCCAGAATGCCCGCACATCAGCGCGGGTGAGCCGTCGCTGTAGAACACCTGACGGGTCCAGGTCGTTCCGACCAAAATGTCGTCCACGCCAGAGCGGGCACGCATTGTCCGGGGCTACGTTCAGCGACCCGATTCAGGTGGCGCTAGGCGACGAAGGCGCGGTAGGCGGGGTCGTTGGCGCGAAGAACGCGCAGAACGTTTTGGGAACCAAGCTTGGTGAGGTCGGCGTCGCTCCAGCCACGCCGTTCGAGCTCGGCAAACAGGTTGGGGTATTCCGACACGTCGGCGAGACCGACCGGCATGTCGGGGCAGCCATCAAAGTCGCCGCCGAGACCGATGTGATCAACGCCGGCCACATTACGGGCATGCTCAACGTGGTCAGCCACGTGCGCCACGGTAACCAGCGGCTTCTCCCCCACCGAACCGTGGTCTTCCCAGTTGCGGTAGTCGGCGGAGAGGAAGGCCGGCACGAAGGTGATCATCTGCACACCATCGTTGGCGGCGAGCTGGGTGAGAATCGCGTCGGGCACGTTGCGGGGGTGCGGATTGAGGGCGAAGCACGAGGAGTGACTGAACAGAATGGGGAGCGTTGTGGTATCGAGGGCGTCCTGCATGGTGGCAGCGGAGACGTGCGAGAGATCGACCATCATTCCGATGCGGTTCATCTCGGCGATGACGGCCCGGCCTTGATCGTTGAGACCGTTGTGAGTCGCAACATCAACGGCCGCGTCTGCCCAGTCGGTCGTCGAGTTCCAGGTCAGAGTCATGTAGCGCACGCCGAGCCGCGCATACTCGCGGAGCACCGCGAGCGAGTTGTTCATCTGGTTGCCGCCCTCGACCCCCAAGAGCGACGCAATCTTTCCAGCGGGTTGAGCGCGTTGAACGTCGTCGGCGGTCACGGCACGTTCGAAATCGTCGGGGTATGCCGCAATCAGGCGGTCGATAAAATCGATCTGCTCCAGGGTGGCCTGCACGGAATCGGCACCCGTCAAATCGCTATGCACCCACACCGACCAGAATTGGCCCTGCACCCCACCAAGGCGCAGCCTGGGGACATCCGTCTGAACGTGACTACGCTTCGAATCGTATTCGGAGTTCAGCCCGGCAACCGAGTAGTGGCGATGCTCGCGGCAGGCCCAGGCAAGGTCGTTGTGGCCATCAATAACGGCAAATTTCGGACTTCTCACGGTCATGTGAACTCTTCTCGGCAATCAATTCGCATAGGCCAGCCTAGGACTTCCACCACCAGGCATTTTGTGCGCCCAGGCCGCCCGGCACGGCAGCGCGCAATTGTGATTTTTTTTGCCCGCAAAACCAGGGCTGAAGTCTGCCAATTCCGAGCGGCCGGGACACCCGCCGCTGCAGCTTTCCCCGGGCAGGGGATTTTGACCCCAGTTGAGGTTACAGCGCCGCCGACGGAAATCGGGGTAGTCTCTGCCAGTAAGTTGCTGAGAAAGAATCATCTTCATCCGCCGCGTTCCGCCACCGACAAGTGCCAGCATCGTCACCTTGTCACTATGACCACCTGTTCCTGTAAACCCGACTGCAGGGAATGAAAAAGTGATTTTCGCTTGTAACCCGCCGAACCCCCTCGGCTTCCCTTTATTCACCCCTGCACCGGCCGTACTTGGCGCAGCTTCCACGCTCGACTGCAGGAGGAACGACGCATGAGTGAATCAGATTCTCCCGCGTCCTTTGCCCAGTCCCTGCCGCTTGGGCACACCCCGAAATTGCGGCTCGTCGACCAAGCCCCGTCGGCGCACACCGATATCGCCGTCGACACCGCTTCCTCAGGGTTGATCTGGGCGCGGCGGTACCGCACCAAGCTTCGACTGACCGATATAGCCGTCATCGTTCTTGCTGTCGGTGTGGCACTGGTGTTTCGCTTCGGTGTTGATGGCATTCCGGCCGTATCGGGATCGTTCAGTGCAAATTACTGGCTCCTGTCGCTGTTGATCGTGGCGACCTGGCTTATGACCCTCGAACTTTTTCACACCAGAGATTCCCGCGTCATCGGTGTCGGTGCGAGTGAGTACAAGCAGGTGATCAACGCGAGTGCTGTGACCTTCGGTATGCTCGCCATCGTCTTTCTGATCTCCAACATCGCCATCGCCCGGCTGTACTTTATTCTGGCGCTCCCCCTCGGCGTTATCGCGTTGGTTCTGGAGCGGTGGCTGTGGCGCAAATGGCTGCTGCACCAGCGCAAGTTCGGCCACTACCTCTCTCGCGTAATCGTCGTAGGAAACCGCGACGACGTGGAATATGTCGTCAGTCAGATCGACAACAAGTCCGGCGCTGCCTACTACATCGTTGGCGCTGCCCTGGAAGACGGCATCGGTGCTGAGATCTCGGCCGGCGAACGCAGGGTGCCGATCGTGTCCGATTTCGAACATGTCGCCGCTGCGGCAGCCGCCATGGGCGTCGACACGGTCATCGTGGCCGGGCAGCCCAGCGGCGGCAGTTCCTACATCCGCAACCTCGGCTGGGACCTCGAGGGAACGTCAGCGGAGCTGGTTCTCTCCAGCCGACTAACGGATGTTGCTGGTCCCCGCATCCACTTTCGCCCGGTTGACGGCCTCCCGCTGATCCACGTAGAAATTCCTCGATTCGAGGGAGGGCGCCACGCCCTCAAGCGCACCCTGGACATCGTCACGACGTCCTGTGCCCTGTTGTTCCTGCTGCCCGCGCTCGCGGTCATTGCCGTGCTCATCAAGCTGGACAGCGCCGGCCCCGTACTGTTTCGGCAGGAACGCTGCGGCCGCAACGGACAAACCTTTCGCATGATCAAATTCCGCTCCATGGTGCAGACCGCGGAAGACGATCTGGCCGGCCTGCTCGACCAGAATGAAGCGTCCGGGGTGCTGTTCAAGATTCGCAACGACCCCCGGATCACCAAGATCGGTCGCGTGCTGCGCAAGTACTCGCTCGACGAGCTACCCCAGCTGTGGAACATTTTCGTGGGCGAGATGAGCCTGGTCGGACCCCGCCCGCCACTGCCCGAAGAGGTCCAGGTCTACGAAACCCACGTGCATCGCCGCCTGTACATCAAGCCCGGCCTGACCGGCATGTGGCAGGTCAACGGACGGTCGAATCTCAGCTGGGAAGACAGCGTACGACTCGACTTGTATTACGTCGAGAACTGGTCCCTCACCGGCGACCTGATGATCATCTGGCGCACCTTCAAAACCGTCATTCAACCAGTAGGGGCGTATTGACATGACCGCGGGGACCGAACACACTGCACCCACCAACCACCGGCGTCTGAGCATCGCAATGATCGGTACCCGCGGAGTGCCCGCCGCCTACGGCGGATTTGAAACCGCCATCGAGGAGATCGGTCGCCGCCTTGTCGACCGGGGCCACGACGTCACCGTCTACTGCCGCCGCGCCGCCCAGCCGGTATCAAAAGAGTACCTCGGCATGAAACTCGTGGAGCTGCCCGCATTGCGCCATAAGATTCTCGAGACCCTGAGCCACACCGGACTCTCGGTCTTGCACGCCACCCTGCACCGTCCGGCCGATGTCGCGTTTGTCTTCAACGCGGCCAACGCCCCCTTTGTGCCACTGTTGCGCCTCCGCGGAATCCCCAGCGTCGTGCACGTCGACGGCCTGGAATGGAAGCGCGACAAATGGGGTGGCGCGGGACGGCGCTACTACCGCTGGGCCGAGGAAGTATCGGTGCGCGAAGCTGATGCCCTCATCGCTGACGCACAAGGCATCGTCGACTACTACCGGGACGAATTCTCCATTCCAACCGAATTGATCTCCTACGGCACCCGAATCCTGAAGGACACCCCGACCGATCGCCTCGCCGAACTCGGTCTTCGCGCCGGCGGCTATCATCTCGTCGTCGCCCGGTTCGAACCGGAAAACCACGTCGACGTCATCGTGGAAGGATATCGGGCCAGCGGCGCCCGCCTACCACTCGTCGTCGTCGGCTCTGCGCCATACGCAGCCAACCACATCACCCGTATCAGCGACCTCGCCGCATCTGATTCCCGCATTCGCATGCTTGGCAGCGTGTGGGACCAGGATCAGCTTGACCAGCTCTACACTCATGCCAGCACCTACCTGCACGGTCATTCGGTCGGCGGAACGAACCCGTCGCTGTTGCGGGCGATGGGTGCCGGCACCAAGGTCATCGCGTGGGACGTCGTCTTCAATCGTGAGGTCCTCGGTGTCAACGGTGCCTACTTCGCACAGGCGGAGTCCCTGCGTTCCTTGCTCGAAGATGCCGAACTAAACCCGGAGTGCGTGGCCGAAGTTGCCGCGGCGCTGCAACGACGCGCCGAGGAACTCTACAACTGGGACAGCGTCACGGACAGTTACGAACAACTCGCCCGGCGCGTAGCCGTCGGCTACAGCACCCACCGTCAAAGCACCGGTAGGGCCGGGGTATCGATGTGGAGCTGTTCCGACAGCCTGAGCACGCAACCGTCAACCGCACTATCCAGGGGGATCACCTCATGACCAGCACCTCGGCTCGAATCGCTCGTTCGACCGAAACGTACTCTGACACCGTGCAGCGTTTGTCCTCCGCCCAGAAGACGGCGGCGCGCGGCGCACCGCCCTATTCGGTCTACGTGAACCGCCGCGTCGGTCGCTACCTCGCGGCGGGCGCGTTTCGTCTGGGCTTGACCCCCAACAACGTCACCGCCGTCAGCGCGGGGTTCACGTTCTGCGCGATCGGACTACTGGCCATCGGTGAGCCGAGCTGGTGGCTCGGGCTCGTCGTGTGGCTGCTGCTCGCCATCGGGTATGCCTTCGACTCGGCCGACGGCCAGGTCGCCAGGTTGCGCGGTGGCGGTTCCCCCTCGGGGGAATGGCTCGACCACGTCGTTGACTCCATCAAGATCTCAACCTTGCATCTAGCGGTGCTCATCACGATGTTCACACATTTTCCACTGTCCGACTCGACGTGGCTACTCGTGCCCGTCGGGTTTGCGGTTGTGGCTGCCGTGTCGTTCTTCGCAATGATTCTGAACGACCTGCTCAAGGCCAAGCACGCGCCGACGGCGGCGCCTTCCACCGCGCCCCGCTCCGCGTTACGGTCATTTCTTGGTCTGCCGACCGACTACGGAGTGCTGTGTCTCGCCTTCGTGTTGCTGGGCGCCCCGTTGGCGTTTTTCGGCCTGTACAGCGTGCTTTTCGTGGCCAATGCGCTTTATCTCGCCCTGGCGCTGGGAAAATGGTTTCGCGATATGTCCGCGCTGGGACGTCCGGAAGTTGCCCGACCGAAGCCGACATCTGCGGTGAGAACGTAACAACTTTGTCGTGTGCCCAGTTCTGGGGATGCTTTTTCACGCATTCAGACGTGAGTTTTGATCACCTTGATTGTAGTGTGGGCGCAACCGGATGGAGAAAGCTGTGGAACCAATCGACTATCTGAGGACCATCACGAGGCGGTGGTTGCTCATCGCTATTGTGGCCCTCCTCGGCGGCGCGGTGGCGTGGGGCTACGCGGCCACACTTCCGGCGCAGTACCAGGCAACCAACAGTGTCTTCGTGACGAGTGACCGGGGTGCGACGACCAGCGAGCTGCTGCAGTCATCGACCTTTACTCAAAACCTTGTGCAGTCCTACGCGCAACTCGCCACGACACCAACCGTTCTGGGGCCGGTGATCAGCAAGCTCGGATTGGATATTTCCACGCAGGACCTGGCCTCCCGCGTCACTGCGGAGATTCCCCTCAACACGGTGTTTATCAACATCACCGTTACCAGCCGGTCATCGACGCAGGCCGTGGCCCTCGCTGATGCTGTCTCCGATTCCCTCGCCATTGCGGTAGGGAATCTGGCGCCAAAAGGGCCCAACAACTTGCCGTCGATCACTGTCGACACGGTTTCTCCTGCTCAACTGCCGGGCAGCCCGTTTGCACCGAATACGCAGCTGATCGTCATCACCGGACTGCTGATCGGGCTCGTTCTCGGCGTGCTGTACGCCCTGGCCCGCGAGGTGTTCGATACCCGGGTGAGCACAGAGAAGGACCTCGATCGGGTCTCCTCCGATCCGCTGCTTGGAAAGGTCGGTCGTAAGAAGCGCTCCGATCCAGCAGGCCTGGTCATGCGAGTGATGCCACACAGTGCCCTGGCTGAAGCGTATCGGCGGGTGCGGGCCAACCTGGAATTCATCGACGTGGACAGCCCGCCGCGCAGCGCCGTGGTTACGTCCGCGGTGACGCGTGATGGCAAATCCACGACCGCGATCAACCTTGCCCTCGCCATGGCGGAACGCTCGTCGCGCGTACTCCTGATTGATGCCGACCTACGTCGCCCGTCGATCGCCGAGCTGTGTGATCTCGAAGGCGACGTCGGACTGACAACCGTTCTGCTCGGCGACGTCGGACCCGACGATGCCATCGTGCGCTGGTCGAATGGCATCGACGTGTTGCCCTCCGGCGCTGTGCCGCCCAACCCCGGACAGTTGCTCGGTTCGGCCGCAATGAAAACCCTGATGCAGCGCCTACTGCTCGAGTATGACTTCATCGTCGTCGATTCCCCGCCCCTGCTGCCGGCCACCGACGCCCTCGGTCTGTCACATCTCACCGACGGTGCCATCGTGGTCGCTCGTTACAAGGCGACCACCCGCCAACAGCTGGCCACCACGCTGGAGTCGCTCGAAGCCGTCAATGCGCGCATTCTCGGCATCGTCCTCAACCAAGTGCGGGAGCGTCGCGCTGAGGTGTACTACGGGCCGCTCGCCCCAACGACTCGCACTGCCGCGCTGACTCCGGAAACGACCAACCGGGTCACGGCCACACGAGCGCCTCGCACCACCTTTGATGAGACGGGCCGTCGCAACTCTCACACGTCGGAATCGACCCGGTCGTCGTAGTGCGGGTCCTCCAATCTTTTCCGGAGGGTCGCACTACGACGAATCCCTACCTGCTGCAATTGAGCCGCTCGCTCAGCCCGCACGTCGAGGTGCTCGGCTTCACCTGGCGCCGGGCGCTCACCAGCCGTTACGACGTGTTCCACGTACACTGGCCGGAGATTCTCGTGCAGGGTCGAACACCGGCCCGGGCGCTAGCCAGACGCCTGTTGTTCCGCCTGTTTCTAATGCGGCTCCGCCTGCGTCGCACCGCGGTGGTGCGAACGCTGCACAACGTGCGCAGCCATGAGCTCTCACCCCAGCATGACCGACGTTTACTCGAACGGTTCGACCAGCGCACCACCCTGTGGATCAGGCTCAATTCATTCACCCCGGTGCCCGCTGACGCGCTCGAACACACCATCCCGCACGGCGATTACCAAGACTGGTACGGTGACCTGATGTCGGGCGCGCCCGTGCCTGGTCGGTTGCTTTACTTCGGACTCATTCGCCCCTACAAGGGTGTGGACACCCTGGTGCACGCTTTTCGCCAGCTGGGCACCGCGGCCCTGGACGATCCGCTAGTGACGCTGCATATTGTCGGTGCTCCCCAAACACGCGATCTGGCAAAGCGGCTGCAGCAGACGGCGGACGGCGACCCGCGCATCGATTTCATGCTGCGCCACGCGAGTGATGCCGAACTGGCCGACGCCATCCATGCAGCCGAACTGGTCGTGTTGCCCTACACCGAGATGCACAACTCCGGCGCAGCTCTGCTGGCTCTCTCGCTCGACCGGGCAGTATTGGTACCAGAGAACGCGGTAACCACCGCGCTGGCCAGCGAGGTCGGCTTTGATTGGGTGCTCACCTACACCGGGCCGCTGAGCGCAGAGGTTCTGGCCGATGCGCTCTCGCGCGCTCGGCGGCCTCGGAGCGCCCCCGCGCCCGACCTCTCGCGCCGCCGGTGGTCGGTCGGAGCCGCCGATCACGTCGAGGCCTATGGCCGGGCCATTCGGTCAGTCCGCTCACGCTGAACCGAGCGAGATCGACTGGCCCACGATCGGCCGCTGGGCGCTCAGACGCCAACAAATAGCCAGGCGTCGGCGGCGAGTCGGCCATCGATGGCCGGCAGATCTTCCGCTGCGGGGCGAGGTGCCTGCAGCGCGCGCAGGATGGCATCCGCCAGCAGCTCCGGCGTGCAGCCCGGCGCGACCACCTCGTGGCCGTGCTCCTCAAGCCAGGACGCAAGCCCGGTTTCGGTGGTGGTCACAATCGAGCAGTTGTGCGCGAGACCCTCAACGATCGGCAGACCGACCTGCTCACGCCACGTGGCGGTCGGCTGGCTGGGCAGGGCCAGCACGCTGGCACGACGCAACTGTCGGTGAATCTCGCTGCGCAGCGGGTCGATGACAAGCTCGATCGTTGGGTCGCTGGCGACGGCCTGCCGCGCCTGATTCTCCAGCGCACCCTTACCGATCAGCGTGAGGCGGGCCTCGGGCAGCGCTGTGGTCACGAGAGGCCAAGCTGCGAGAAGACTTGGCAACCCTTTACGCTGGGCGAATGCTCCAAGAAAAACCACCCGGTTCACCTCAGGATCGCCGTCAGTGCTGCAGGTGCATGTGGCTGGCAACGCGGGAATAACGACCAAGACGGCATCCCGGGCAGGTTTGGGCAGGGCTGTGCGGTACGTGGCCCGGGCCGCCTCCGTTCCGAAAACGATGCGGTCGGTCTGCCGCCAGACGAAGCGGGCTGCAACGCCGTTGAGACCGCGACGCAGTCGCGCCCGGATCTCGAGCGGGCGTTGGAACGGGTCTGCATTTTCCAAGGCGTAACACACGATGCTTGCTCGGCTACCGCCGATCAGCGCACGAAGGCGCAGGGCGCTGATCGCCAGCGTGCTGGCCCAGACGCTCGAGAGCATGAGCGGTTCGCCAATTTCCAGCGTCGTGACCGAGGAGTGAGCCAGCAACCACGCGGCGCGTACGGGGTGAGCCTGCACGAGCACCAGGCCCGTCGCCAGTTCCTCGTGAAAGTCATACCTTTTGATTCGGAACAGAATGGCGGCCGGCGGCAACGCATGTGCTCGTTCCAGGTGGGCGCTGCGCAGCGTACGGTACAGCCGTGCCCGGTCGGTCAGAATTCGACCGCTAGCCACGCTTGTACTCGTGGTAGACCGAGCCCACCGAACCGGCCAGCATCCCGGCACCGCGGGCGGCTGTGCGCAGCCCGCGGGCGCGCAAGGGGAGCTGCCCGACGAGGGATCCGGCGATGTATCGCACGATCCCCCCGCACAGCCGCGCGGCGCCACGCGCTTGCAGGTTTATCCGCACCAGCACCCGTTTGGCAGGTTCAGTGTCATCGAGGTTGATACGACTCCAGGTGTTACCCATGCGAAATGCCCGTTGCAGCACCCACTCCCGGGTGAGACGATCCGCCGGAACTATATCGATGACGATGGCTTCATCGCACCAGATCATCTGTCCGCCGCGCTGGTGCAGCTGCCGGGTGAACAACGAGTCCGACCCGCCTGACAGCCCGAACCGTTCATCAAAGCTGAGCTCCAGCCGACGCACCTGGGCCAGATCGAGAAGCAGATTATTCGTTGCCGCAAGCGATACTGGCGTGCCTGTAGTGAACCGGCGGCGTTCGAAGAAGCCACCGGCCCGAATCCACTGGTCCGGTTCGATGTCGTACTGCGACAGCACCGGGCCAACGACGGCCGCGGGCCGATAGGTCGAATAGGTATCGAGCAACTGCACGAGCCAGTGGCTGCTGGGTCGTTCATCATCGTCGATGAAGATCAGCAGGTCGGCACCCTGGCCTTCCTGCAGCGCTCTATTGCGCGCCGAGGCGATACCCGGGGTGGGTTCGTGCACGTATCGAATCGGCGTCCCCCCGGTCGATGCGGGCTCTCCAGCTTCTACCCACCTGATGTCGGTCACGAGGGTGCGAGCTCCGGCATCAGGATCATTGTCGATGACGATGATCTCCACCGGTGCCAGCACCATACCGGCCTGATCCAGCAGTTCGGGCAGGAGCTCCTCAAGGTCGGCCGGGCGTCGATAGGTCAGCACCGCGATCACTACGCGCGGGTCACCTGTGGATCGATTGACAAGTGACATGGCCAATCCCTTCTGTAACGGTAAGAAAAGTGCTGTTCAGTCCGTGTGCGAACGACGAGCTCAAGACCGGGCCACGGTTCAACTGGCTCGCTTCACGATCAGGTCATCGAAAGTCGCGGTGACGGGCGTCACTGTGGCAGTCGACCCCAGGTAGAAGGCCAGACCAACGGCACCGGGCGTCTGCAGCGTAGCGGTCGAATCCGTCACCGTGCTCTGCCACGCCAAGGGTTCCAGCGTGCCGAGGGCCCAAACTTTGGCACGAATTGTCGTCGGAGCCGAGCCGATGACCTGGACGCGCAGTTGCAGCGCGCTTCCGGTCGTGTAGGTGAGGCCGGAAATGTTCTGAGCCTTCAGGCTGATAGCACCACGCATGAGTTGCAGTTGCACAACTCCGGTCGACAGGTTCTTCATGCGCACCCGATAGTCGTCCGTGCCGACGCGGCGGCCGATCAGCGACGTGTACGCGCCGGAACCGGTCGCATCCTGCTGGAGGGTTGTTGTGACGAGCATGTCGGTGTCGAGCAGTGACACGCCCGACAGGTAGGCATTGACGGTGGCTCCGGCGGCGGCCTTGAGGCGGCCGACTCCACCACTGACCGAGTAATTCGATGCCGTGCCGGTCGTCGTCCAGGCTCCTCCTGTGTCGGCGGCGCCCAGGCCGGTTGCCAGGCTGCGGGAGAACGCGTCGGTAGCCAGCGGTGTGTTCGGGTCGGCTGCCGGAACGACAACCGTCTGCCTGGTTTGCGCGGTGGCTGAGGAATTGTCGGTCACGGCAAGGGTCACGTCGTAGACGCCCTCGACCGCGTAACTGTGCGCGGCGGTCACGCCGCTGCCAGAGCCCCCATCACCGAAGTTCCAGCTGTAGCCGGTGATGGTGCCGTCGCTGTCGACGGAAGTGGAGGCATCCACCGCCACGGTAAGCGGCGTGGCTTGATAACTGAATGCGGCTATCGGCAGCGCGTTCGCCGGCGGTTCGGTGGCATCGACCGTGCGGGTGGTAACCGTGCTCGCTCCCGAGTTGTCGGTGACGATGAGGGTGACCACGTAGCTGCCGGCGGCCGCGTAAGAGTGCGTTGCGGTGGCTCCGGTCGTGGTGCTGTTATCGCCGAAGTCCCAGGCGTAACCCGCGATGCTGCCGTCAGGGTCGGTCGATCCGGTGGCATCAACGCTCAGGTCGCGGTAAGTGATCGCGCTGCTGAATGACGCCATCGGTGCCACGTTGGCGGGCGGTCCGAATCGGCCGATCGAGTTGTGCCGGGCAATGGCACTGGCACCAAGGGCCGTGTTATAGACGGCTACTTCGTCGATGTCGGCATCAATATAATCGCTGGTCGGTCGGCTGGTCCAGCCGCTAAGGTTGTCGCCGCCGATGCGCCAGTAGCCCTGGACCGGCGCCGCCGACGTCGTGTCGGTGCGCTGGGCGGCGAGGGCGCCGTCGACGTAGAGGGACATTCCGGCAGCGCCGACGGACGCGACGATGTGATGCCATTGGCCGTTGTTGTATGCCGCGGTCGTGTTGACCGTGCGCAAGATGCCCGGCTTCACACCGAACCAGAGTCGGCCGACGTTGTCCATATAGATCTGGCGATCGTACGCAGTCGAGGCTCCGGTGGCGCTGTTGCCCAGCCCGATGATTTTGCCGCCCTTCGTGGTGGTGGTCTTCACCCAGGCTTCCAGGGTGAAAGCACCGCGAGGAGTTTCGAATGCGGATGATGCCGCCGTGCCCACGGTCGTGCCACTGAAACGGGAGGCTGTGCCCGAGTCTGCAGCAAGCGCGCCCGGTACGTTGCGAATGACGCCGGTGCCTGCGGTCTCGTTTGAGGCTGCTGCCCAGTCGTAGGCTGTCGTACCACTGGATTCGCCGAGAGGCCAGTATGACGAGGGCGAATCGCTCTGCACGGCCTTGGCGTAGGCGGAGTAGCCACCCGAACCCGATACGGTCACGCTGGTCGGACCGCCGGTTTTGACATTGCCGAAGGAGTCCCGGACACGCACGCGGTAGACGTAGATCTGCCCGGATGTCAGTCCAGTGTCGGTGAAGCCCATCGCCGGTCGGGACCAGTCGGTCGACAGACCGGTCACAGTGCCGACGGATACACCGTCACGCAGCACCTCGTAGCTGAGCTGTTCGTTGTCCCGGTCGTAGGCGGCCTTCCATCCAATGCGGGCAGTGCCCGCCGAAAGGGAGTCCACGGTGGGCACGAAAGCGGATGACGCGAAGGCCGCGTTGGCCACGCGTGGGCCTTCCTTATTGGGCGCGATCGCCGTGCTGGCGAAGCGCACCAAGCCCTGTTGGCCCTTGTTGTTGACGTTGGTGAATTCACCGCCATAGAGCAGGTACTGCCCGTCGCCAGTGATGGTCCACGGCCCCTGGCCTTGACCGGTAAACGTGCCCGAGTTGATCTCGGGGTAAAACGTCAGGATGCTCGGACTCGGCTTGCCGGTGAAGCTGGCATAGCTACCGACGGCATTGGGAGTGAGCTTTCCGGTCGCAGCCATGGAGAAGGTGAGAGTGCGGTGGTAGGAGCGTGGTGTGGTCTCGACCGGGCCGCCCATGTTGCCGCAGTAGTGCGTGTGACCGGTGGTGTAAACGACGTTGCCGAATGGCACCGCCGAGTAGGTGTCGCCGTGACAGTCTTCCATCCAGATGAGGGAGCCGTCGCTCCAGTTCACCCGGAAGGTGCCCTCGAAGTTCGCCCCGCTTCCAAAGTCGTAGCCGGTGCCGAAGGCGCCGGCGGCCGAAGAGGTCAGGCTGGTGATGGCCCCATTTACGCCGGCATTACGAATCAGGGCGTTGACGGCCCAGGGCAGGGAGGCCCCGGTGACGGCATCCGTCGCGGCCATCCCGTAGCCGGGGGCATCGCTGCCGTTGTACGAGGTGAACGACCCGCCGATAAGAACTTTGGTGCCGTCCGGCGAAACCGCCATGGTGTTGACCGACCCGCCCACCGGTTCTCCACTCCACCCACGCAGTGCGCCATTCGAGGCGGCGAAAGCAGCGATTTGATTACGAGCGACGCCGTTGGCCGTGGTGAACACCCCGCCCACGTATACGGTGTCACCGAAGGTTGCCAAGCTCTTCACCGAGGCGTTCACCGTCGGTGTCCAGGAGGAGACGAGGGAGCCGCTGACAGTGTCGAACGCAGCCAGGCGGTATCTCGCTACTCCGCCAACGGTCGTGAAGAACCCTCCGGCATACAACCGGGTACCATCGGTCGATGCCGCGAGAGACCGAACGGCTCCGTTCAGGTCTGGATTGAAGCTCTCGACCAGCACGCCGGTCGACAGATTGTAGGCGAGCAGGTTGTTGCGGACAACTTCGTTCACACCGGCTGCCGAGCCGGCCGGCCGAGCCCTGGTGAACTCGCCTCCGGCGTAGACAGTGTTGCCCACAATGACCTGGGACCAGACGACGCCGTTGATCTGGGTCGTGGGCAGGGCATCGGCAGCGACGGTGAGCGGTGTGCCAGCATCCACCGGGCTGGTATCCGCCTGCGCTACCAGAGGCACCGTCAAGAGGCTCGTGAGCACCGTGATGATGGTCACCAGACTGGCCCATCCCACTTTCAGTGACCGAGTGGCATTCGGTCGGATCGCGCCGCTAAACGTGGCCTCGGTCGTGTTGACGTGCAGGCGAGATGCAGGGAGAAGTCGCACGATGATTCCTTACTCAAGACGAGGTGCCGGGCCGTCGGGTAGCCACCGCATTCCTCGGATTATAGTGAGAATCTTTCAGGAATGGCTGCCCCCTATCCGGGGCACGACCACATAGCCACTCAGCGCGGGGCTGCGCCCTCAAAGAGAACGATCGGCACGCCCGCGGAGTAATCTACGGCGATGCGCACCTGCTCGCGCTGGCCACTCGGAACCGCGAAAACGAAAACCCCCTGCTGGGTCGCCCCCGCAGCGACCGATTCCGGCAGCGGCGCTCCACCCGACCCCGTCAATTCAGTCGCCGGGCTTTGCTCAGCACCGAAAAACAGGTTGACCACGGTTGAGGTCAATGACACAGCGTCGGCCGTGTCATTGCGCACTGTCACAGCAAAGCGCAGGGATGGCCCACCCACCTCGCCCGGACCGCGCGCGACCCCGTCGACGGCTTCGAGTGTGCCGATACTGAACACCAGACCCGGAACGGCCGCGGCGGAATCGGTCAACGGCACCGGCACCCGCTCGACGGGCGGAGCAGGTTCGGCAGGCGGAGCAGGTTCGGCAGCAACAGCCTCGGTCGGCGCGGGCGCCGTGGCAGTCGGAACCGCTGTGGGTGATGGGTCGGTCGATGGCACCGCGGTGGGCGTTGCGGTTATCCGCGGGCTCGGCGCAGGGCCGTTGCTGTTGAGTGCAGCGGGGTTCGGGCCGCCACTGTTCGATGCGGCGACACCGGCGACCACGAGTACGACGATGAGTACTGCCAGCACAGCGCATGCAACGATCCACCAGACACGCCGCCGAGAAATCGAATTCGCACCCACGGTGGGGCCTGTATCGTCATCGACGGGGTGGCGCACTGCCATGGTGAAACTCCAGGTTGCTCGGCTGGTCGCACGATCGGGTTGAATTCTTTGGTGCAGCTGCTGACAGCATGCGCTAATAACGCGGTGCAGCTATTAATATACGGGATGCACCCTCATTCCTAGGGGGCGGCCGAACCCCGAACGGGGGCACCTGCTCAGGCTGTACAGTGTGGAATTCCGGCGCTTGGCCGGGAATACACCAAACACCCGACCGAGGCGACAGACATGAAATTTGCCATTCTGCACGGCAGCAATGATGCCTACGGTGCCAGCAAGGTGCTCTGCCAGGAAGTAGAGTGCCTGGTCAGCCTCGGGCACGAAGTGCTCATCGTTGTTCCACACACCGGCCCGTTGTCCACGGACCTGGCCCGGTTCGGCGCAGCGGTTTCGGTCGTCATTGATCCGTCGCTGGTAGTGCTGCGCCGAAGCAAATTGACCGACCTGCTGCATCCGCTCACACTGCGGCACGACGTGGCGCTCGCCGACGTCGTGGTGTTGTGGACCCTGGCCTTGAGCGCCTACATTCCTGTGCTCCGTCTGCGTCGCCGACGCTTCTATGTCTCGGTGCACGAACTTCTCCTGGGGCGAGTCGGTGGCCTGCTTGTGCTCACATTGCTGGCACCCGGAACCTTCCCGGTGTGCGCATGCAGTGAGGCCACTGCCGAGTGGCTGCACTGCCACGGCGTCGCGTCGGACCGCCTGACGGTTACGTCTCCGGTCTTCAGCGCCGTTGAGGCGGTACCGGTGCGTGGTGTGCACGACCCACTGACGCTCGCCGTCGTCGGACGTGTCAATGGACACAAGGGGCATCTGGAGGTGGCCACGGCATTTCAATCAACGGAGTTGTCCGGCCGGGATTGGCGGCTCCTGCTCTTCGGTGCGCCCTATCCCGGACAGGATGACGCTCTTCAGGACGTA
This sequence comes from Cryobacterium sp. Y57, assembly GCF_002929505.1. Taxonomy (GTDB): domain Bacteria; phylum Actinomycetota; class Actinomycetes; order Actinomycetales; family Microbacteriaceae; genus Cryobacterium. The sequence goes on along the minus strand of NZ_PJJL01000056.1, from coordinate 30,622 downwards.
TTGGCGCTGGTCAATCGCGACCCGCGCATCGAGTACCGCGGAGAAGCCGCCTCAGTGGCGGCCATCGCCGGCGAGATCGATGCCGTGGCTTGTTTTCCGTCTACACCCGAGCCGTTCGGGTTGGTACCGATCGAAGCCTGGCGGGTCGGCCTGCGATCGGTTGGCTTCGCGGACGGCGGCGCGGGAGAAGTCCTTCCGGTCGTCGGCGGGATTGGGGTGCCGCGCACGGATTCCCCCGACCGGGATATCACCGCCGCACTCCTTGACTTGTCCATGACGCTGAAAGCGCAGCAGTCGCTGCCAGAACCAGCCGCGGTCAACATTCTTTTTTCGCAGGAGCGTCGTCGTGACCTCATTGCCCGGGTCATTACCAGGAGTTAGCGACGATACGGAGCACACCTGAAGGGACCGCTCGACTAGCGGGCGGCCCCTTCAGGGGTGATGGACGACGAGTCCACCGCCTAGGCGGCTGGCACCTCGGGCAGCGGCGCTGGCGCGTCATTCGGCATCGGTTTGTTCCCTGGAGCCTGCTGCACCCCCGGTTCCGGCACGACATCCGGCAGGGGAACTACGTCGGGCATCGGAACCACATCCGGAGTCAGCGTCGCGCCGGGGGCATTCGCCGGAGCATCCGGCGTGATGGTCTGGTCGGGAGCCGTCTTGTTGGCCGCGCCGGTCGCCCGAATGCTTGCCGACGATCCGGTCACAGTATTGCCGAACGGATCGGTTGCCCGCACTTGGTAGGTGTAGGTCGTGCCGCCCGATCGTCCAGTGTCGGTCCAGCTAATGCTGGGCCGAATCCAGTCCGCTGACAGCCCGGTTTGCGTGCGCACCACGACACCGTTTCGGAGCACCTGGTAGGTGAGCTGTGCATTGTCTCGGTCGTAGTTGGATTTCCAGGTCACCTTCACCGCGTTCGCGCTGGGGGTGCTGAGCGTGGGCTGAAAGTTGGAACCCGTGGCCTTAGGACCTTCCTTGTTCGGCGCGATCGATGAGACAGCGAAGCGCACGAGCCCCTGTTGCCGTTTGTTATTGACGATCGTGAACTCGCCACCGTAGAGAACGTACTGGGAGTTCGCCGCGAGGTTCCACGGCCCTTGACCCTGCCCGGTGTAGGTACCGGTGTTGATGTCGGGAAAGAAGGCCAGCAGGGTGGGGCACGGCCGGCCCCCGAAGTTGAAGTAACTGCTGCCCGTTTGATTGGGGGCAATCGTGCAGCCGGCGGCCTTGGTGAACGTCAGGGTGCGGTGATAGCTGCGCGGATTCGTTTCGGGGGGTCCGCCGATATTGCCGCAGAAATGGGCGTGGGCGGTGGTGTAGACAACGTCGCCGACCGGTACAGCCGAATACGTGTCACCATGGCAGTCTTCGATCCAGACGGTGTTGCCGCTGTTCCAGCTAGCCCGAAAGGTTCCCTCGAACATAGCTCCGGCCCCGAAATCGTAGCCGGTACCGTAGACGCCGTCAGCGTCGGAGGTGAGCGAGAGGATGGCCCCGTTGGGGCCGGCATTCTTGATTAGCTTGCCAATGTTCCAGGTCACCCCGGCGCCCGTGCTCGAGTTTGTGGCGGCCATCCCGTAGCCGGGAGTGGTTGCCCCGTTGTATGAGGTGAATGACCCGCCAATGACGACTCGGTCGCCGTTGGGTGAAACCGTCAGCGCATTGACCGCACCATCGGGAATGGTGCCTTTCCACGCCCCCACAGCACCGGTCGGGCCCTCAAACGATGCGGCCCTCTGGCGGCTTTGGCCGCTGGTCGACGTGAAGCTTCCGCCGGCGTACACCGTGCCGCCGAAGGCGTCGAGGGCGCGGACGGTGCCGTTCGCCGTGGGCTTCCAGTCGGACAAGAGCGCACCGGTTGTTGCATTGAAGGCCGCGAGCCGCGAGCGGGCGACGCCTCCGACAGTACTGAAGCCACCTCCGACATAGATGCGGGATCCGTCAGGGGAGGCGGTAATCGCCCGCACAACACCATTCAGACTGGGGTTGAATGACGTCATCACCCCGGTCGACAAGTTGTAGGCCATGAGATTGTTACGGGAGACCTCGCTCGTTCCGGCGGGGGCTCCCGAGGGACGGGCCCTGGTAAATTCACCGCCAACGTAAACCGTGTTTCCCACGATGACCTGCGACCACACGACCCCGTTGATCTGCGCTGTGGGTAGGGCATCCGCTGCGACGGTCTTGGGAGTGGAGGCGTTGGGGGGTGAAGTGTCGGCTTGGGCCGCACCCGTCCCCGTAAAGATCGCACCGAAGAGTACGGCGAGGGCGACAATGGCTGGCACGGGGGAACGGAAATGCCACAACATAAGGAGCCTCATCTTCTAGTCTTCGGTGGCCTCGAGACGACCCCCGCAGTTTCGGAATTATACTCAGTTTCCCGCTTTCTCCTACCCGCAAAGTGCAGATAGCTCCAATCTCCAGCAGCCCGAACATGGACGTGCCCGGCGGCGCCCTAGTCAGGCCGGTCAATAGACGTTAGGATTCCTCACTACCTCCCCTGACCCCTCTAATCGAATTCTGCCGCGTTCGCGGGGTAGCCTGAGAGAAATCTGAGCATTTTATGGCCGCAGGACAGTCCTTTTCCCCCGATTCAAGCACCAACGCCACGAGGCCTCTTCGCATCGGCTATGCCGCGGGCGCTTTCGACCTTTTTCACGTGGGCCACCTCAACATTCTTAAACATGCCAAAAGCCAGTGCGACTACTTGATCGCTGGGGTCGTGTCTGATGAAATGCTGGAGCGGACCAAGGGCGTTACCCCGGCTGTTCCCCTGTTCGAGCGCCTCGAGATTGTGCGGCATATTTCATTCGTCGATGAGGCCGTCGCTGAAGTCGTGCAAGACAAGTTGGAGACGTGGCGTCAGCTGCGCTTCGACGTGTTCTTCAAGGGCGACGACTGGCGAGGTACCCCTCGCGGTATGCACCTAGAGCGCGAGTTCGCCGCTGTCGGCGTTGATGTGGTCTATTTCCCCTACACCGTGAACACCTCGAGTACGATCCTGCGTCGGGCCCTGGATGCGTTGACGCGACCGGATGCCGCTTCCCGCTGGCAGACCCGAGCGATCGAGGGCACCTCCTAGAGCCGACCGGCTCCCAAAAAGGAGGACGGGTTCCCGGATGCGCCGATTATCCGGGGTGAATCACGACCAGGGTGTCATCTGGCGTGTAGTAGTTGTGCGCCATCTGCACCTTCGTGGACGCACGCGCAATCACCGCGCAATCGTCGACCCGAGTGTTGCGACCAAAAACATTGTCAGTGATGACCACTCCCTGCAGGGGGCCGTGGGATTTCTCGGCAAGGTTGATCGAGCATCCGCCGCCATCGGCCACATTGTCAGTGATGGTGAGATTGGACACGTCGCCGCGGTCCTGAGTGACCTGTACGGAAGCATTCCAGGCACCGGTCAACCGGTTGCCGTCGATGCGAATATTTGATCCTTCCTGAATTTGTATGGAATCGTCGTGGCTCGGCGTGCCTCCCTGATTTGGGTCTCTGTCGTAGTGCAGATTGTCGTGCACCCAGGAGTCCGTGATCGTGACGTTTCCGCCAGTTATGTGGATACCGTCGATGACACCATGAATATTGAGGCGTTTTGCCTCAAAGTTGTAGCCGTAGATTCCCTGAACATCGGGCGACGGCGTAGAGGGAAACAGCTCCGTGTCGATGATGCGCAGATTTTCGTAGCCGCCGAGATTGCTGATAAGGGCCGTCGGCCCACCCAGGTCTCGCCCGCGCACGATCGAATTTTTGATTGTGACGTTGGGGGCTGCGATCCTGACCATGCCCCGAATATCCAATCCGTCAATGGCGGTGCCCGCCTCGGTGATAGTGAGGTCGCCGTTGTGCACCGTCAACCTGGTGCCCGCCGGCACGCCGGTGTTACTGCCGTTCGGCGTGCCTCCCGTGGAGGGAAGTGTCGGCGCCGGAATGGGAGCAGGTGGCGGCTCCGGCGCCGGAGCCGGACTCGGTACCGGAGCAGGAGCAGGAGCAGGAGCAGGAGCCGGACTCGGTACCGGAGCAGGAGCAGGAGCAGGAGCAGGACTCGGTGCCGGAGCAGGAGCAGGACTCGGTGCCGGAGCAGGAGCAGGACTCGGTGCCGGAGCAGGA
>NZ_PJJL01000056.1:0-26506 GCF_002929505.1 Cryobacterium sp. Y57 | reverse complement strand
GGAGCAGGAGCAGGACTCGGTGCCGGAGCAGGAGCAGGACTCGGTGCCGGAGCAGGACTCGGTGCCGGAGCAGGCCGCGGTGCCGGAGCCAGAATCGGTTCGGGAGTGGTTGGAAAGAGTTGAGCCAGCAGCCAGCGCAACTGCGCCGGGGTCAGGCCCATTCCGAACGCAGTGCGGGCCGCGGGGGGCGCTGCGGGCTCGCCCCGCCCTGGAGTGATTGTGTAGCCGGGTGCTATCGTGTCCACAGCTTGAACGGGAGCGATTCCCACAAGGGCGCCGGTCAATCCGAGGACCACAGCGGCGACTGCCGTCGTGCGTGCGCGGCGAAACGGGGAACGAGTTCTCTGTGCGGCGGGTAAGCCGTGGGTCAGTTTCGGGTTGAGTTTCATTTAGGTGATTTCGTGTCCTGCACACGCTTCGGGGCGTGTTGGGCGGGGCAGCTGAGGGGAGCCGCCTGTCATTGGTACAGCATTCCGTGTCGATGCGGTTCGGTCAAACGAGAAGCTGTGAAAACCTTGAGGCGGGCGCTGTGGATGCCGCGCGCGAGGGCTTTGGCTTTGGCTTTGGCTTTGATGTTGGCTTGCCGGGTTAGCCCGCATGCACCGAGACTGTCAGGCTATCGGGCGTGTAGTAGTTGCGAGCGGTGCTGATCTTGGTCGTGCTGGGCGCGATAATGGCGCAGTTGGCCAGCCTGGTATTGCGTCCGAACTTGTTGTCGGTGACGACGGTGCCGTAGATCGGACCATACGATTTCTGGGCCACGTTGATGGTGCAGGCGCCGCCGTCGGCATAGTTGTTCGTGAAGGAGAAGTTCGAGACGTCACCGGTGTCCTGGGTGATCTGCACTCCGGCGTTGTGGGAACCGCTCAGGGTACTTCCGTACACCTTGATATTGCTGCCCTTTTGAATCTGGATGGAGTCATCATGGCTGGGCTTTCCACCTTGATTCGGATCGCTGGTGTAGTGCAGGTTGCCGTGCAACCAGGAATTCGCGATCGTGACATTACTGCCGGTCACGTGAGCACCATCAATGACGCCGTGGATATCAACGCGAGTCAGCGTGAAGTTGTAGCCGTAGATGCCATTGATGTTGGGGGACGGCTGTGACGGATACAACTCCGAATCGATGATCTTCAGACCCGAGCGCCCGCCGAGGTTATTGACCAGCGCAGCGGGACCGCTAACGCTTCGTCCGCGAATGATCGAGTTCTTGATTGTCACATTGATCGCGTTGATCTTGACCAGGCCGCGAATATCCAAGCCGTTGATGACGGTACCGGCCTGGGTGATATTGAGATCGCCGTTGTGCACCCTCAGGGTGGTACCGGAAGGAACTCCAGTAGTACCGGCAGTCGCGGTGGCGATCCGAACGACGCCTCCGGCCTGGGCCTGGGCCGGGGCCACCAAGCCGGCCAGCGGAATCAGAACGGCGAGGGTAGCTGCAGCGACGAAAGCTGGAGGTCGCGTGCTGGTCTTGCGCCGCATCCGAGTGCGTTGCAGACGAACTGCATTCGTCAGATCGACACGGGTGAGGTCTGGACGAGGTGGGTCATAACGATGCACGGCGGGGTGGTGCTGGTACACGCCGCGAGAATACTGCGGGGTCAGGGTGAGCGGTCGGCGATGAGAACGTGAAATATGGTCAGTCATGGATTCATTTCGGGTGGTGCACGTTCGGGTATGCGGGTGAGACAACTGCAGGGAGTCGCCGATAGCTACTAGAGTGTTGCCCAAAAATGAAATTACGTCAAATTAGCAGTGCGCGTTCGCTGAGCTCACGTTGGCTCCGCCGACCGGGTGGGGCGTTCTGAGCGGCGGTGGCGCCACTCGAGTTCAGTGATTAGCGGCGGCGGCTCGTAGGCGTAACGCAGCCAGCTGCGCGATGCAAACCGGTTCAGCAAGAGTGCGAGAAATACGGCCGCCGCGGCAAGAATGAGAGGCAACACGGGCGCAATGTCGGCGACCGCACTCAACAGGATCGGGAGCGACAGCGCGGAGGAAATGAGGATGACGATGGGTGTGTGCGCCAGGTAAATGGGCAGGGTGATGCGCCCGATCATGCCAAGCCAGCGTGCGGTGTGCAGGGTGCGACTGAACGCAATCCCGCCGACGACACCGACCAGACAGTTCAGAAAGTACAAGCCGAAAACATCGCGCAGCCCTAGCAGCGCGACAGCGGTGGTGACGGCCACCCAGACGAACATGGCGGTACCAACGAGCAGCCGGTTGTCGACCGTACCGATGCGAATGATCCAGCTGCGCAGGTAAATGCCGGCCAGAAAAAAGAAGTAGTACTTGAGCGACCCGGACCACCCGACATTAGGCGTATCGAGTCCGCTGAGCGCCACGACAGAGACTGCACCGGCAACGACGAGTTGCAGCCGTGGATTGACGCGACGACAGAGCTTGGCCACTATGAAAAAGATCGACAGGGCCCAGATGAACCAGAGTTCGAACCGAGGCAGCACCGGAGACGCCACGAGGTCCAGTATGGCGTGCCGCACGCCGAATCCTACGCCTGTCACGGTCTGGTTGATCAGAAACACGATCGAACCGACCACCTCCCACAGCAGGAAGACCCAGAGGTAGAGGCGCACCTTAACCGTCCATAGATCGCGCCACGGCTTCAGGAGCCATTTGGGGGCGAATAGGCCCGACAGAACAAAGAACAAGGGCATGCGCATCGAGGACAGCGAGTCGTTGATTTCGCGCCAATACGGAATATCGAAACCAGCGCCGATCAGCCAGTTCGCTGAGTGGAACAGGGCGACGAGCAGGATAGCGATGCCCCGGCCGGTATCCACCCAGCCAACGCGTTCGGCCGCGGGTTTGGTGCCGCTCATCGTCGACGCCGCGCCATCGTGAGCCGAAGGGGTCCGGGGCGCTGCAGCGCGGCATCCCGTTCGGTCGGCACCCTGCGGGTGATGAGCAGCCCGAGAACAAGAACGAGCAGCACGGATGAGCTGAAGAACGGGCCGAAGAACATGAACCAGACGGCTTTGATGCCGAGGTACAGCAGCACGGCACTGGCGGTGTTGGCTGCCACGTGCACGCCGATACTACGCACGATGAGCACGAGGATGATCAGGGTGAGCATAAGCCCAGGGAGGCCGAAGGCCGCCCAGAAGTCACCGATGACCGAGTGCAGTTCGATGTGGCCGCCGAACATGTAGTTGTCGACATAGCCGTTATTCGGCTCGTAGTTGATCGCAGCCATGCCGGTCTTGGCGGCCAGTATGTCTTCTGGATTAGGCACGGCGCCAACGCCGAACCCCCACGGCTGATGCTGCATGAGCGCGATCGTCGCCGCGAGTTCGGGGCGCCCGCCGAGGATGAGCGAACCGGTCTCGTTGAGCTGCGCGAGGGTACGCTGCTGGGTGGCTGCACCGAGTGCGCCGTCGAGAATGAGCGACTGAATCACGTTGAAGACGATGAGACCAAGAACGCCGAGTCCGAGGAGCGCGCGCAGCGCCGACTTGCCGCGCGTAGGTCGGGTCGGACGCATTTGCCAGGCGACTAAAAGCACAGTCAGCAGCATGAACGCGAACGCGGAACGGGCATCCGTCAAGGTAGCCACGACGGTGAGTGCCAGCGCGACGGCCAGCTCCAGCCAGCGGCGGCGCAGCTGCAGCGTGATTCCGAGCAGCAGAATCGTCAAGGCTACCGAATAGCCGAAACGCCATGGATTCGCCGCGTACAGCTCACTCGACGGCGAGACACCGAGCAGGATTCCGGCACCGTACCAGATGGCGATTTGGGAGTCCGGCAGAACGGTGCGCGCCCAGAGCACGAAGCCGACGCCGGCGATCAACCCGACGAGACCGGCGATCGACCCGAACGCCTGACCGAGACTCGCCTCGTGCGTGGGCGCGGATAGGACGGTGAGCCAGATACCCGAGCCGATCGCGACCAGGCCTCCGATCAGGAGCAGCCGAGCGCCCCAGTATTGGCGCAGAATCGGGAACCACACAGGGAACAGTGCGATACAGACCACGGCGCCCACAGTGACGCCTCGGTCGATGTCGATGCGCAGCGCGATAACGACCAGAACAACAATGGCAATGAACTTATTGCCAAGGGGCGGGACCTGGTGCACGAAACGGCCCGCGCGGGTGCGCTTGAGTGGCACCGGAGCAGGTCGCACCGAGGCGATATTAGAGCGCACCTGAGGGATCAATAGCAACCACCACCCGGGCCGCACAGGGGCGATTCGGGCACCAACCCCTGTTGCGCAGCCGCATCGTGCATAACAATAGACGGCTCAGCAGGGAAGAGACAAGGGCAAACTCTCTCAAATTGAGGGAAAATCATCCCCCCGAGGAGGGGGGCAGGTGTGGGTCGCGCGGCCTGTATAGTGGCGGTTTCGTGAGAGATATTCATTGTGCAACCGGAAGTAGCTTGTGGTCATCAATAACGTGGTCATCAACACCATCCATCGGCTTGTCACCGATCTGCACCGAGACCCCGCCGCCCTCGCGCAGCGGGCCAGAGTCAAGCTACGCCTTGCGGGTCTGCGCGTGACCAATCGGATGAGCCGTCGATCCGTGACAGGATCGGGCACCGTGGTGGTGAACCTGACCTCCTTCGGCCATCGAATCGCCTTTGTGCACTATGCCCTCGAGACCATCGCCGCCGGGCGAATCCGCCCCCGGCGCCTCATTCTCTGGCTCGATGACGCCGCGGCGCTCGCGCACCCACCGGCCACACTGCGTCGTTTGCAGCGGCGCGGCCTGGAAATTCAATCCTGCCCCGACTTCGGACCACATAAAAAACAGTTTCCATATGCCTCTTCCTCACCGACACTCCCCCTGGTTGCCGCCGATGACGACGTCTTATACCCGCGCACCTGGCTGGCCGAATTACTCGAGGCGGCCACTCGGCATCCGCTGGAGATCGTCGGGCAGCGCGCCCACACGGTCACCTTTGACGGCGATCGGGTCGCCCTCTACTCTCGCTGGGTCGCGGCCCGTAGGACCGCCGCGAGTTATCGAACGCTCTGCACCGGTGTCTCCGGAATCTACTACCCGCTCAGCCTGCTCGATGCGCTACGCGCCGAAGGTGATGCCTTTCTGCGGGTCGCTCCGCGGGCGGACGATTTGTGGGTCTACTCAGTCGCCGTTCGGCACGGCATTCGAGCCCGTCAGGTGGGTGAGGCTCAGGCCGAGTATCCGGCCATTCCGGGTTCGCAGCGGGGCACCCTGTACCGGCAGAATGTGACCGAGGGCGGCAATGATGCCCAGTTCGCGGCGTGCGTGGGCGACGCAGAACGGGAGCGGATACTGCGCGATGACCCCCGTGATTCGCTCGTGTTGCGGGCGAGTCCCGCGCTGCGAGTGGTGAGCAGCGATGACACCTAGGCGACCCCGAGGGCTGATGGCCGCTCAGCGGGCCACCGACCGTGCGGTCGAGCCTTCAGCGGGCTCCACCCCAGGCCGGACGGTCGCCCCGAATTCGGTGTCGCGCAACATGACCATCGCGCTGATCGGAAACGCTTTCCCCCCACTGGTCGCGCTGTTTTCCGGTCCGATCCTGGCCCAGGCACTCGGGGTTGACGGTCGTGGTGCTGTGGCCGCTGCGACCGCGCCTCTCGCCCTCGTGGTCACGGTAGCAACCTTTGGTGTTCCCGAAGCCGTCACCTGGGCGATTGCCCGTAACCCCACCCTGGCCCGCAACGCCTCAAACCGGGGCATGGTCATTCTGGTTATCGCGGGGCTGCTCGCCATGGGCGCCGTCACTTTGTCAGCGGCCTGGCTCAGCGGTGGCGACCCGACGGTGCAGCAACTTATTCTGGTAGCCTGCCTGGCCATTGTGCCCAATTTGCTCGTCGGCGTATTCCGGGGAGTAGCATCCGCTACCCAAAGCTGGCGGCTGGTTGCCGTAGAGCGCATTGTGACCTCGTCACTGCGGCTCGCTGTCCTCATTCCGTTCTGGCTCACCGACAACCTGACGCCGCTCGTGGCGACGATCGCGGTGGCCGCGATGCCGGTGACCGGGCTGTTCGTCTACATCGGGCGTATGCGCAGCCTCGATCCACGGGCCTTCGACGTTCCGCGCGAGGCGCGCACGGCCGGACTATTGAGCTATGGACTGCGCATCTGGGTCGGCTCGCTGTCCGGAATTCTGCTGTCCAGGCTCGACCAGGTGCTCATGACACCGTTCGCCGGCACCTATCAACTCGGGTTGTACGTGGTCGCAGTGAGCGTGAGTGAACTCCCGCTGATCATCAACCAGGCGGTGCGGGACGTGACTTTTGTGACCGATGCTGCTGATTCCGTCGACGCGCGTCTCGCCTCCTCGGCTCGCATCAGCACTCTGCTGTGCGGGCTGGCCGCCGCGTTCCTCGGCATCAGCATGTTGTGGTGGCTGCCTTTTCTGTTCGGCGAGGATTTTCGCCCCGCACTGCCGGTGGCCGGTGTGCTGCTCGCTGCAGTGGTGCTCGGCACTCCCGGGTCGATCGGCGGCTCCGGCTTGAGCGCCCGCGGACGCCCAGGCCTGCGCAGCATGTCGCTTATGATCGCCTGCCTGGTGAATATCAGCATGCTGATCGTCTTGGCACCACCGCTCGGCGCAATGGGAGCCGCGCTGGCGACCCTGGCCGGCAACCTCATTTCCAGCAACCTGAATTTGTTGTTCATGTATCGCAAATTCAACATCAACCCGCTGCAGTTCTACGGCGTGCGGCGCACCGACTTCGTGACTCTGTGCGAGTACGCCAAGCGGTTCATTCGGCGGCGTAAGCGCTAGGTCGTTCTGGTTGGGGCAGGTGTCGGCGTGGAGGCAGATACCGGCCGGTAAGCGAGGCCGTCGCGAAGCCCGCGGGCCGCAGCCAGAAGCGGCTGCAGCGAGCTCAGCAGCTGCCGTCGCCCCCCACGGGAGATGACCTCCCAAGCCGCCGGCACGCTGCGTCGACGCCATCTCCGGCGGTCGTCGTCGGTAAGGTTACGAGCCGCGTAAACCAGGCGGTTGCGTACGTTGTAGTAATAGTAGGAGTACGACTTGGCCTGGCCGGCGCTGTGCTGGCCGGCGCCCTGAGTGCCGCCCTGCGCGTGAGTGGCGTACGCATCGGCGCAGACCGTGACCTCTCCCCCGGCCAACAGCACCCGGTGTGAGAGTTCGACGTCTTCCCAGTACAGAAAATAGTCGTCGCTGAACCCGCCGACCCGGCGCCAGAGATCATCACTGATGAGCAGGCACGCGCCGCTCAGCCAGGGGGTGACCCGTATGCCCGGGTGGTCCCCGCGCTTGCGGGTGGCGCGCACGCGCCCGTCTTCGAGGTACAGATCGCTACCGTCGAACCACACCGTACCGTCCGGCCGCAGGATGCGGGGCGAGACCAGGGTGAGCGGATGCCGGGTGACGGCCTCGAGCAGGCGGGCGACCTGGTCAGCGGAGATGGCGGCATCCGGATTCAAGAGGAGAAAATGGGTGCGCCCATTCTGCTGCGCCCGCGCGACGCCGAGGTTCATCCCGCCGCCGAAGCCGCGGTTGGTCGCCGACAGCACATGCTGCCAGCCTTCGCGTTCGGCGATCATCGCCACCCTGGCCTGCTCCGCGGCGTCGGTGAAATTGTCGACGACCACGATGTGCAGGCCGGGTGCCGATCGGGACAGCGGTTGGAGGTTCTCTTCGAGCAACGCTGCCGACCCGAAATTCACCACCACCACGGCGAGGGAAGCGAAGTTCGAGTCGGTCATGCGGTCAGTATTGCAGATCCGCGAGGATTGCCAGACGAATTCTCAATGGATTAGGTTGCGAAGCGGTCGGTCGCCACAGTAATGGCGTCGAGAATACCGGGCTGGTCGAAGGCGTGGCCGGCATCGGGGATGAGGCAGAATTCGGCTTCCGGCCAGTTCTTGTGCAGGTCCCACGCGGTGAACGCTGGGGTGCACATGTCATAGCGGCCCTGTACAATGACGCCGGGGATATTGGCGAGGCGGGAGGCGTTGTCGATGAGCTGGTTGGGGGTGAGCCAGCCTTTGTTGGTGAAGAAATGGTTCTCGATACGGGCGAAGGCCACCGCAAAAGCGGGGTCGGAGAAGCTGGCGATCTTGTCGGGTTCCTGCAGCAGGGTGATGGTCGAGGATTCCCAGGTGGCCCACGCCACGCCAGCACGTTCGCGCACGAATTGGTCGGGGTCGTGCAGCAGCCGGCCGTAAGCCTCGATCAGGTGGCCGCGTTCGTTTTCGGGAACGGGCGCAAGGAAGGACTCCCACAGGTCGGGGTAGATCGCGGCGGCACCGCCCTCGTAGAACCAGTCGAGCTCGACCGGGCGCAGGGTGAAGATGCCGCGTACGACGAGTTCGGTGACCTTCTCCGGGTGGGTCTCGGCGTAGGCGAGGGCGAGAGTGCTGCCCCACGATCCGCCGCACACCAGCCAACGGTCAATGCCGAGGTGCTCGCGCAGTTTCTCCAGGTCGGCCACGAGGGTCCAGGTGGTGTTGACGCCCAGATCGACGTCGGGCTCGCTCGCGTGCGGTGTGCTGAGACCGCAACCGCGCTGGTCAAAGAGGATGATGCGGTACTTCGCCGGGTCAAAAGCCCGACGCTGGTTCGGACCGGACCCGCCGCCCGGGCCGCCGTGCAGATAGACCGCCGGCTTGCCGTCTGGGTTGCCGGAGGCTTCCCAGTAGATGGTCTGGTTGTCGCCGACATCGAGCATGCCGGTTTCGTAGGGTTCAAGCTCGGGATAGAAGGTACGCATGCGATGAGCCTATTCCCCAGATCGGAGGTTGATCGATTTCACAAATTCACCGTTGGGACTAAGCGGTCGGGGCGTGCAACGATAGATCATGGCGAGCACCTCACTCTCGGACGCCGAGCTCCAGCGCTTCGACAAGGCCCTCAGGGATCAGCGCGCGTTAACGGCGACCGAGCTGAACCGGCTGGCCGAGTCGCTCACGAACGTGCGTGAGGCGCGCAGCGACGGATCGGCCGACGACGAGCACGACCCAGAAGGTCCGACGCTCTCGGGTGAGTGGTCACGAATTGTCGGTGTCCACGGCGAGTTCACTGAGAAAATCGCCGCAATCGATCGTTCGCTTGCCCGAATCGCTGACGGGAGTTATGGCACCTGCATCCGATGCGGTAAACCCATCGGGGCAGCCCGACTGTCCGCCCTGTTGACAGCGGAGCTGTGCATCGACTGTGCCAGGCTGGTCGAAGGCCGCGGTCGGTGACGAACCCGGCCGACGGTCACTGTCCGACGAGGCCCCGTTCATAGGCCAGAATGACCGCTTGCACCCGGTCTCGAAGGCCAAGTTTGTGCAGGATTCGGCCGACATGGGTCTTCACGGTCGATTCGGAGAGAAAAAACCGCTCGGCCAGTTCCGGGTTGGACAGCCCCTCGGCAATAGCGAGAAAGACCTCGGTCTCCCGCTCGGTGAGCTGCGCGAGGGCCTGGGCTGCGCATCCGTTTTCGGCGTCGGTCTGTGGCAGCTGGGTACCGAAGAGGTCGAGCAGGCGGCGGGTCACCCGTGGTGAAACGGATGCCTCCCCCGAGACGACCGTGCGAATGGCACTGATCAGCTCCCGCGGTTCGGAGTTTTTCAGCAGGAAGCCGCTCGCGCCGGCGCGCAGGCCGCCGAAGGCGTACTCGTCGAGGTCGAAGGTGGTGAGAATGATGATGCGGGTGTCCGGGTGGGCCGCCATGATTTGTCGCGTAGCCTCGATGCCGTCGAGCCCCGGCATGCGCACGTCCATCAGAATGACCTGCGGGCGCGCGCTCGTGGCGAGTGCGATCGCCTCCACGCCGTCGGCGGCTTCGGCGACGACACTGAAATCGTCTTCGGCCTCGAGCACCATGCGAAAGCCCACGCGCAGGAGCGCCTGGTCGTCGACGAGCATAATGCGGATGGGTTCAGGCGGTGGGGTTGGTCCCGGTACGGTCATCTGCGCTCCTCGATCACTGGTGATTCGTCCTCGAAGGCCATCGCGGCGTGCACGCGCCATCCGTCGTGGATTCCTGCTCCGGCTTCAAAGTCGCCGCCATAAATGGACACCCGTTCCTGCATGCCGATCAAGCCGCGGCCGAACGCACGCGCGCCCGACTCCCGGCGCTTCCGACCGTTATCGCTAATGGTGACCTCGACAGTTCCGGGGGCCGAGTGCAACTCCACCACGACCCGTGTGGGTGTATCCGCGTATCGCAGCACGTTGGTAAGCGACTCTTGCACCAGGCGAAAAATTGTCAACTGGACGCTCGGATTAGCCGGTTCGCGGCCGCTGCGTTCCAAGACGACGGGCAGTCCGGTCGACCGGAAGGATTCGACGAGGTCAGCCAGTTGGTCGATTCCCGGCTGCGGCGAACGCGGGGCCGGCTCGGTACCGAGATCGAGTATGCCGAGCAGACGCCGCATCTCGGTCATCGATCGGCGCCCAGTGCTGGCGATGTCGAGCATCGCCGCACGAGAGCGCTCAACGTTCTTGGGCGCGATGGCATAGGCACCGTCGGCGAGCGCCACCATAACGGACAGGCTGTGGGCGACAACGTCGTGCATTTCGGAAGCGATGCGGGCGCGCTCGGACAGGCGTGAGAATTGAGCTTGCTGGTCGCGTTCACGGGTCAGCTGCGCGGCCAGATCGACCAACGAGATCACGTAACGTCTGCTGTTTCCCACATTGACGCCGACCAGGGTAGTAGCCAGCATCATGATCCCGATCTGGATGGCCACTGGAATCCACGGTAAATCGGCCGGATTATCGGTCTGCCAGGCGGCCAGACTTGCCAGCAGCGTTGACGCCCCAGACCCGATCCACGCGCTGCGCGCATCGGAGTACACCGCAACCGCGTAGAGCGCGAGGAGCTGGGCGACGAGATTCGCTTCGCCATAGTCGGTGAAGGTGAGCAGGCTGATCCAAGTGATGACTAAGACGAGCCGAGGCATCCGTCGTCGAAAGATTAGGGCGACGGCCAGAACCAACGCAATGGCACCGTTCAGTACGATATCGCCGAGGGGAGCAGGCTCGGCAGCCAGCCCGTTGCCCACGAGGGTGAGCGCCATCGGTACCACGTAGATCGCTGCGATCAGCGCGTCGGCCACGTGCGGATGTCGACTCCAAAACCGCCGCACCACCCCGGGCGGAGTAGGCAACGCCACCACTCCCCCCGGCGCGGAGTCGCGCGCGGGAAGAGAGGTGTTGATGCTCATTCTTCGATGGTACGGGTTAGGCGTCGCGTCGTTTGAGCAACAGCGCGGCCACCCCGAGGCTCACTGCCACCCACGCGAGAACGATCAGGAGCGCCTGCCAGGATTCCACCATGGTCGGGGCGATCATCTCGGAGCCGGCCACGGTGAACATGAACGGCATCAGGTCGGCAACCCACTCGACGAGTAGGGAAAACACTGCCACAACCGTCGGCAGGAGCAGGATAATGCCCAGCACTGTCGCGATGCCGCCAGCGCTGCTGCGCACGATCGTGCCGATACCAACCGAGAACACCGCGATGAGGGCGAGGAACAGCACGTTGCCGAGCAATGGCATGATCACGTCGACGTCGAACAGGCTTGCAGTGACGTCCTGGGATCCCAGGATGGGGGTGGCTACGAGGAACGAGCCGAGCACACTGAACAGGCCCACCAGGAAGGTGAACCCGAACACCACGATTACCTTGGCCCAGAGCGCGGCCAAACGGCCCGGTACCGCGGTGAGCGTCGACTTGATCATGCCAGTGGAGTATTCGCCGCTGATCGAGAGCACGCCAAGAACAGCGACGATCATTTGCCCAAGGCCCAATCCGGTGGTGCAGACGATGACGAACATCTGCGCGCTATCGACGGCCATGGCGGCACCGGTGGCCGGGTCGAATCCGGCCGTTTCCGGCGACAAGGCGAAGGACATCGCTACGGTGAGTCCCAGCGCGGCCACGACGACGAGGGAAAAGGTCCAGTAGGTGGATCGCAGGCTCCAGAGCTTGATCGATTCAGACTTGAGCAGGCCGCTGAAGCGCAGCCCGGAGCCGGTTGAAACGAAGGGGGCCCGAGAAGCGGATTGCGTTGTCTGGTGGGTCTGGGTGCTCATCGAGCGACCTCCGCTTCGGTGTGGGAGGAGGAATCGCCGGTGCGATACTCCACTTCGTTCTGCGTGAGTTTCATGTAGGCGTCCTCGAGGGAGGCGTTCACCGCCGAGAGCTCGTGCAGGGAGATCTGGGCGGCAGCGGCGCGGTCACCGATCTCGGTCACGGTCAGTCCGCTGATCTCGAGCACGTCCTGCTCGACGTTGGTGATGGTGACATCGTCCTGTGCCAGCAGGGCGGCGAGGGCCGCCGAGTGCGGAGTGCGCACGCGAACCGTGTTCTGCGCGGCCGAGGCGATGATATCGGCGACCGAGGCATCCGCTATCACCCGACCGCGGCCAAGGACGATGATGTGGTCGGCGGTGAGCGCCATCTCGCTCATGAGGTGCGAGGAGAGCAGCACGGTGCGACCCTCGGCGGCGAGCTGTTTGGTGAGCTTGCGCACCCACTGCACACCCTCCGGGTCGAGGCCGTTGACCGGCTCGTCCAGGATGAGGGTGGCCGGGTCACCGAGCAACGCGGCGGCGATACCGAGACGCTGGCCCATTCCGAGCGAGAAACCGCCGACGCGCTTTCGGGCGACGGACTCCAGGCCGGTGAGGTTGATGACCTCGTGCACCCGGCTAGTGGGGATGTTGTGCGTTGCGGCCATGGCGCGCAGGTGGTTGTACGCGCTGCGGCCGGTGTGCACGGCCTTGGCGTCGAGCAACACTCCAACCTCACGCAGCGGCGCCTTGTGCTCGTGGTATAGCTTACCGTTGACGATGACCGATCCGGCGCTGGGTCGGTCCAGACCCACGATCATGCGCATTGTGGTGGACTTGCCGGCGCCGTTCGGCCCGAGAAACCCGGTGACTTTGCCCGGCTGCACCGTGAAGTCGATCGCGTCGACCGCGGTCTTGCTTCCGTAGTGCTTGGTCAGGGACTGTGCCTGGATCACGACTGCCTCATTCCGTTGATGGGTGAGGCCCCCATTTCACTGCGTTGAAGCCCCCATACCAAACGGTATGGTTTACCCCTCTGTGGCGCATCAACCGTGGGGATGGTTGTGCGCCACCGGTGTCGTACCTGAGTACGACGCGCGCTGCCCTATCGTTTGACCGACTTTTCGGGTGTTGGAGCGGCCCCCGACGCCCGCCGGTCGGCGTAGTAGTCGCGCGCCTCGTTCTGACGTTCACGCTCAATACCGCTCGCGATCGTAGCCCGCAGGTGATCTGGCGAGTAGCCGAACGCGTCGACGAGATCGAGGGCATGCGGACGGATGCGCGCGATCAGCCGGTCAATGTAGGCCGTGACGGCCTGGGCCCGCTGCGCAGAGAGCCGACCGTGAATGAGGTACCAGGCCAGGTTCTTCTCGACCAGGCCGAGGCCGAACAGGTCGCGCAGCCAGGTGAGCACCTGCTTGGTGCCGGCATCCGCTGTGGCGTCCAGCGCCCGGGTGAACGACTCCCATTGCAGCAGTTCGCCGTGGGCGCGTGCTGCCTCGATGAGCTCGTTCTGGTGCGCGTTGAACAGGTCGGCGGCCTGCTTCTTTGGCAATTTATTGGTGCCGCGCAACTTGCCGGCGACCTCACCGATCATGCTCTCGACCCGATCGGTGAGCAGCTCGCGCTGCACATCACTCTCGCGGAGGGCACCGACCGAGCGGGCCGTTGATCCACGGTCGGCAACGGACTGGACCAGGGTACGCAGGCCCGTGCCGTGGTAGGCGCGACCAGCGGCGTGCTGCACGACGTAGCGGGCGAGGGCGCCGGCATCCGCTGTGGCGAATTTACGGCTGTAATCGGTGAGCAGACGCTTGGCGACAAGCTGCAGCAGCACGTTGTTGTCGCCCTCGAAGGTCGCGAAGACGTCGAGGTCGGCGCGCAGCCCGACGAGGCGATTCTCGGCCATGAAGCCTGCGCCGCCGCAGGCTTCACGCGCCTCCTGCAGGGTGTCGAGGGCGTGCCAGGTGGAGAGCGGCTTGAGCGCGGCAGCGAGGGTCTCGAGATCTTGCCGGTCATCGTCGGTGTCGGCTTTGCCACTGAACACGTCGTCGAACTTCACCAGAAACTCGTCGTGCGCGAAGGTCTGGGCGTACGTCGTGGCCAGGCGCGGAAACAACCGGCGCTGGTGCCGTTGGTAGTCGAGGATGACCTCCTCGTCGGTGTCACTGCCGGCGGTGAACTGCCGACGCTGGCTTCCATAGGTGATTGCGATGGTCAGGGCCAGAGCGGATGCCGCGGTGGCGGCCCCGTCGAGCGACACGCGGCCCTGCACCAGCGTGCCCAGCATTGTGAAGAAGCGACGGCCGGGGCTTGATATCGGGCTGGAATATGCGCCGTCCGGGGCGACGTCGCCGTACCGGTTGAGCAGGTTTTCACGCGGGATGCGTACGTCGGTGAAGTGCAGGCGACCATTGTCGATGCCGTTGAGGCCACCCTTCAAACCGTCGTCCTCGCCGCCGACACCGGGCAGAAAGTCGCCGTTTTCATCGCGAATCGGCAAGTAAAAGGCGTGCACACCGTGGTTGACGCCCTGGGTGATGAGTTGCGCAAACAAGACGGCGGCGATGCCGTCCTTCGCGGCGTTACCGAGGTAATCCTTCCAGGCAGCGCGAAACGGGGTGTTGACGACGAACTCGCCGGTGGCGACGTCGAAGGTAGCGGTGGTCGCGATACTCGCCACGTCTGAGCCATGACCGATTTCGGTCATGGCGAACGCACCCGGCACGCTCAGGTCCATGATGCCGGGAAGGTACTTATCGTGGTGCGGCTTGGTGCCGAGGTGCAGCACAGCGGCTCCGAACAAGCCCCACTGCACGCCGCCCTTGATCTGCAGACTCGGGTCGGCAATGACGAGTTCTTCAAAACCCGCAATGTTTCCCCCGTGGTCGTTCTGGCCGCCCAGGTGCTTGGGAAAGGCGCGCAGTACGTGGCCGTTGGCTGCGAGCACCTTGAGCTGCTCGAGAACGCGCAGCCGGTGGTCAGCCATGGAGAGGCCCTCGATGCGCTGCATATCGGGGCGCGCGGTCACTTCTCGGGCGGCGAGGCGCACGTCGGCCCAGGTGCCGAGCAACTGGCGCCCGAGTTGATCGACGTTGACTGCTGGGGCGCTGGGATCACCGATGGACTTGATGGGTCCGGTGTCGACGCTGGGATCGAGGCTGGAATCGAGGCGGGGATCGATCGTCGTCGATCGGGTACTGGAGCGCTGTTTCGTGTCAACCATGGGTGGTCCTAACTGTTCGCGCGAAAGTGATGATCGCAACGTTAGGGCCGCATGGTCATGGTCGTGAAACGCGCGGTGCGGGGGCAACAACGAGAGATGCCGCCCCCGGCATCCGTTTTGTAGGGTTACTACAACTCGGAGCCGTGCGCACCTGCGCTCCCGCACAAATAACGCACCGTTATGATCAGGCGGACGCCGCGACAACCTCGAGCAGGGCTGCGCCGTAGGCTTCGAGTTTCTTAGCACCGATACCGGTGATGCCGTCGAGCGCGGCGAGCGTGGTGGGAGCTGCTGCGGCCACAGCGATGAGGGTCGCGTCACCGAAGACGATGTAGGCGGGAACGCCCTGCTCCTTTGACTCGGCCGAACGCCACACACGCAGGGCCTCGAACACGGTCTCCTGGGACATGCTGAGGTCGGCGGCCGCGACTTTCGCTGCGCTCGGGCGGCGGGCGGCGCTGGAACGTGCGGGACGGTCGGGTTCGCGCCGCAGTCGCACATCGCGACTGCCCCCGAGAACCTCGGCGGCAGCATCCGTCAGCACGAGGGTTCCGTATTCTCCGGAGGTAGCGAGCAGCCCTTGAGCCAGCATTTGGCGCACGACGCCACGCCAGGCCTGGTCGCTGAGATCGGCGCCAAGGCCCCAGGTGCTCAGCTCGGTATGCCGGTATTGGGTGGCTCGGGGGGTTTCTTTGCCGCGGAGGATGTCAATGAGGTGGCCGGCGCCGAACTTCTGGTTGCGTTCGCGGTGCAGGCGAACGATGGTGGAAAGCAGTTTCTGGGCGGGGATGGTGCCGTCCCAGGCTTCGGGGGGTTCCAGGCAGGTGTCGCAGTTGCCGCAGGGTTCGCTGGTCTGGCCAAAATATCGCAGCAGGTTGACGCGGCGGCAGTGCACGGTTTCGCAGATGGCGAGCATGGCGTCGAGGTGGGCGGAGAGCTTGCGCCGATGGCCGAGGTCGCCGGGCGACTCATCGATCATGCGACGCTGCTGCACCACGTCTTGCAGGCCGTAGGCGAGCCAGGCCGTGGCCGGGGCGCCGTCGCGGCCGGCGCGACCGGTCTCCTGGTAGTAGCCCTCGACCGATTTGGGCAGGTCGATGTGAGCGACGAAACGCACGTCGGGCTTGTCGATTCCCATACCGAACGCGATCGTGGCCACGATGACGACGCCCTCTTCGCGCAGGAACCGGGACTGGGTGCGAGCGCGCAGTCCCGCGTCGAGCCCGGCGTGATACGGCAGGGCGTTGACGCCGTTCTGACGCAGAAACTCGGCGGTCTGGTCGACCGTCTTGCGGCTGAGCGCATAGACGATTCCGGCGTCGCCGGGGTGCTCCGTCTTGAGCAAAGACAGCAGTTGCTTGCGCACCTCGGCCTTACCGACGATGCGGTACTGAATGTTGGGTCGGTCGAAGCTCGCCACGAAGTGCTTCGCGTCGCCCAGCTGCAGGCGGGTCGTGATCTCCCGGTGGGTGGCGTCCGTCGCGGTGGCGGTGAGGGCGATGCGCGGTACGTCGGGCCAGCGCTCGGCTAGTTCGCTGAGCGCGAGGTAGTCGGGCCGAAAATCGTGACCCCACTGCGACACGCAGTGGGCCTCGTCGATGGCGAACAAAGCGATGGTACCGCGCTCGAGCAGCCGTTTGGTCGCCTCATTCGACAGGCGCTCCGGAGCGACGTAGAGCAAATCGAGGTCGCCGTTCAGGTAGTCGCGTTCGACCTGGTTGCGAGTCTGCGAATCCTGGCTGGAATTGAGGAACTCGGCGCGCACACCCACGGCAGTGAGGGCATCCACCTGGTCTTGCATCAGGGCGATGAGGGGTGAGACGACGATGCCGGTACCGGGTCGCACGAGCGCGGGAATTTGGTAACACAGGCTCTTGCCGCCGCCGGTAGGCATGAGCACAACGGCGTCCTTGCCGTCGACGACCTGTGCAATGATCTCAGCCTGGTCGCCGCGAAACGAGTCGTAGCCGAACACGGTGTGCAGGGCTTCAGCCGCGGTGGAGAACTTGCGGGTCGCTGCGCGAACCGGGATGGCGGACCGGGTGGCCGCAGCCCCGCTGCGTTGGCTCGAAGCGGGTGCTACGGCCGGCTGGACCGGCTGCCGCCCGACAGACTGGCTGGCAGCGTATTCCCGGTCCGACTCTGGCGGTGGAGCGTCGTAATCGTCGGGGGCATCGGAGTCACTCGGGCCCTCGAAGTCACTGGGGCCGTCGAAGTCACTGGGGCCGTCGAAGTTCCTGGGTGGTTCAACGTCGTCGGGGTTCCGGGGCAGCTCAGCGTTCCAACTCACCTACATAACTTTACCCGGCCCCCCTGACACGTTTCCGCGCGCCAATCCGATCCGCGACAGCGGGTAACTGGGTGCTTCGCTGTATCTGAAGCAAGCATTTACCCGCTGTCTGGTGAGTCAGCTACGGCGTGTGCGGCGCAGGACGAGCAGGGTCACTGCGCCAGCGAGCAGGACCGCACCGATGGCTCCGCCGATCCAGGCGATGGTCGGCAGGGGGCTGTCGCTGGCGGCACTCGATCCGGTGTCCGCGGTGACGTCCGTGGTGGCGGCATCCGCTTCGATCCCGCACGATGCAGCCGCGGTCGCACCGTCAGCGAGTGTTTGGCCCGGGGCTGGCTTCCAAGTGAAAGTGAATTCGTCTGAGATCGAGTGGCCGTCGGTGGAGACCGTCTGCCAGATCACCGTGTATTGGCCGGCCGCACCGAGCTGCGCCGCGGTTTCGATCGTGGCACCGGAGACCGTTGCGCACCCGTCACCGTAGAACAGCGGCGCGCTGGCCGGCCCGGTGACGACCATCGCAGCCCCGGAGCCGGATGCGCCGAGATCGAGCAACTGGTCACTCGTGGTGACCGAGAGCACACCGGGCTGCTCAGTCACCACCGCGTCAGCCGCCGGTGAGGAACCGACGACGTTGTTGTGAGCGGATGCCGGGGCCGCGCCCCAGCCCAGGGCCGCGGCAGCTACGACGACCGCGAATACGGCTCGGGCCGCACGGCGGGTGGCCGAAGCAGTCTGCCGGCGGGTCGACTTCTGGTGCGCGGTTCGGTGGAGGGGGGCTGTCGCTCCGTTGGGCGTCGTGTTGGCGCGCACGGTACTAGACCGACTGCTTGCGTTGGGCGGTGGTGGCCGATGTAGCGGCGGCACCGTGGGGGGTCGTGAACTTCATGATTGTCCTTTAGCGTGGGGTGCCCGGCGCTGACCGAACGGGGCCGGAGCGGCCTATGCTCTGCGTTCGGTGCGGCGGGGAAAATGGTCTGGTTCGTGGCTGTGTCAGGCAAAGAACGCGCTGGACGGCGGGCCACGATGCCGCATGGCCGACAACACGAGAACCAGATCGCGCGGCGCGAACACCGGCGCCTCGTGCCCGATGCGAAGCGGTGCCGCGACCGGCACGACCACCGGTGTGGGGACGTAGAGGGTGCGCATGCCCAGGCGAACGCTTTCGACGAGGCCCCAGAACGCGCGCTCCCCAGAACGCAGCATCAGGATAGTGATAACGGCGGCTCCGAGGTGGGCGACCCACATGGTGGCACCGTCATGCGTGACATCAGCGCCCCCGCCCGGTGCGAGCGGGCCGATCAGACCGGGCAGTGCCGCATGCTGGTGGGTACCCGACGCGGCGAGGGCTTCGGCACCGAGCGCACCACCGGGTGCGCTGAGTGAGAACAGTCCGTGAAAGATGAGCTGACTGATCAGCACGGATGCGGTACCACGCCAGAACGATAAGGTACGACCCGACAGAGCGACGCACACCATGCCGGCGAAGGCGAGCGACACGACGACCGCCAGCAGACCGGGTACTGAGTCACCGCCGAGCGTGTGCGACAGGGCGGTGGTGAAGGTCGACAACACGGCAACGATCCAGCCGCGTGCGAAGCGGGCCCAGCGTGTGTGCATGACGACCCCTCTCCGGTATCGTCCAGGGTGACTTTTTTCGAGCAAGTTCCTTCAGAATAACGGACAGACCTTGCAAAAAGACTGGTGGGAGCTAGTCGTCGACCGCGGTCGGCACGTCGTCGTGGACCGAGCGGGTTGTCGGCAGCCACCTTCGGTTCAGTGCGGGCAGGCGCGCCCGGTGAAGGCGGGCTTGCGCTTCTGTTGGAACGCGGCGAAGCCCTCGTGGTAATCGCCTGTGGCGCAGAGCGCGGCCTGGGCGGCGTTCTCGTCGCTCATGCTCCGCCAGAGGCCAAGGCGTTCGTCGCGCAGCGACTGCACGAGCACCTTGCTTGCGAGAAAAGCCTGAGTGGCACCGGATGCCGCGTGCGCGGCTGCCTGCACGGTTGCCGCGTTCAGCTCTGCCGCTGCAAAGACCTGGCTGAACAAGCCTCCGGCGACGGCCTCAGCTCCAGACATCAGGCGTCCGCTGTAGATCAGATCGAGGGTACGGTGCGCGCCGAGGCGTTCGACGAAGAGGGCGTGTCCACCCGAATCGAGGGTGGCGCCGAGGTTGGCGAACGGTGAACCGATCTTGGCGGTATCGGCGACATAGACGACGTCGGTGGCGATGAGCAGGCCGAGGCCCACTCCAAGACACGCGCCGTGGGCGGCCGCGAAGGTCGGTGCCGGAAACTTGCTCATGCGCTGCAGCAGCGGGGTGACCAGATCACCGAGGTAGCCGAGTACGTCGTCGGTGCCCGGGTCGACCGCCGAGATATCGCGGCCGGCGCAGAAGGCCCGGCCCACGCCGCTCAGCACGAGTGCACGCACGCCGGCCCGCTCGGCCTCCCGGTAGGCCGCGTCGAGTGCGACGATTGCGCCCTCATCAAGGGCGTTGAGTTTGTCGGGCGCGTTCAGCACCACGTGGGCGACGTCGTTGTCTAGGGAAAGCTCGATCACGGCATCCGCTTTCTGCGCTGTTAGATATCTGGCTGTCAGATGTTGGGTGTCAGATATGGTGTTGTCATGTGTCGTAGTCGACGACGACGGTGTCGGTGGTCGGATGCGACTGGCAGGTCAGCACATAGCCACGAGCGAGTTCTTCTGGCTCGAGCGCGTAGTTCTCGGTCATGGTGACGTCGCCGCTGACCAGTTTGGCGCGGCAGGTTCCGCAGACGCCTCCGGCACAGGCGAAGGGAACGTCGGGCCGCACCCGCAGGGCAGCATTCAGAATGCTCTCGTTCGCGTTTACCGGGGTGGTGACCGTGTTGCTCTGGCCGTCGAGTGTGAACTCGATCTGGAAGGTCTTGTCACCCGTGCCGATGATGACCGGCCGACCGCGGTCACCGTGTGCGGCCGAGGGTTCGCCGGTGGTGAACAGCTCGAAGCGCACCTGCGACCGATCCACACCGGCACTCTCGAGCGTGTCCCGGCAGAGCTGCACCAATTCGAACGGACCACAGAGAAACCACTCATCGACCGTAGCGGGGCGCAGGATCGTGTCGAGCATGCGCCGAAATTTCTCCTCATCGATGCGGCCGGAGAGCAACGAGGATGAGCGCTGCTCGCGAGAGAGCACGTGGTAGAGCGCGAGGCGGGCCGGGTAACGGTCCTTGAGCTCAGCGAGTTCGTCGAGGAACATCACGTCGAGCGCGGTGCGGTTGGTGTAGACGAGGGTGAACATCGACGTCGGTGAGGCAGCGAGCACGGTGTGCGCGAGCGCCATCAGCGGGGTGATTCCCGAACCGGCGGCCACTCCGACGATGTGCTTATGGCTTAGGCCCTGCAGGGTGGAAACGAAGCTGCCCTGCGGGCTCATCACGTCGAGTGTGTCTCCGGCGTGCAGCTCGCTGTTGGCCCAGGTGGAGAACGCGCCGCCAAGGTCGCGTTTGATCGCGACGCTGATCTGGCCGGATGTCTCCGGCCGGCAGATCGAATAGCTGCGACGCAGCTCCTTAACGTCAATCGTGGCGCGCAGGGCGAGATGCTGGCCGGGCAGGTAGTTGAACGCGCCCTGCAGTTTAGGAGGAACGATGAAGGTGACTTCGACGCTGTCGGCTGTGAGCGGGCGCACTTCAGCCACCGTCAGGGTGTGAAAGCGGGCGCGGTGCTTGACCGGCGCCAGAGTCGTGGCACCCGGGGTGGTGGATTCGAGACGTATTGCAGCCATTAGAGCACCTTGAAGTAGTCGAACGGCTCGAGGCAGTCTCGGCATTCGTAGAGAGACTTGCAGGAGGTGGAGCCGAAGTGCGCGAGCTCGCGGGTGTTGAGTGACGAACAGCGCGGGCACTTGACGGCCATTTTCAGACGAATCGGGCCGGCCGGGCCGGAACCACGCACGGTCGCGTGCCCGGTTGGGGCGGCGATGCCGTATTCGCGGAGTTTATTCTTACCGATCTCGCTCATCCAGTCGGTGGTCCAGGCCGGGCTGAGCACGAGCCGCACCGACACATTCTCGTAGCCAGCGCTCGCGAGCACGGCCAGGACGTCGTCGCGCATGGCGTCCATGGCGGGGCATCCGCTGTAGGTCGGCGTCAGGGTCACCGCGACAGCATCACTGGTGACCCTGACCGACCGCAGCACACCGAGGTCTGCGATGGTGAGTATCGGAATCTCGGGGTCGACGACCTGGGCGGCGATTGTCCAGGCGGCGAGCGAAGCCGCGTCGATGGGACGCGGGCGCGAGATCGCCTCGTGCGCGGCGACGGTCACCATGATGCTCCGGGGTGGGCGCGGGTGAGCACCTGCATCTCGGCGAGGAGAAAAGCGAGGTGTTCGGAATGTTTTCCGATGCGTCCTCCGCCCGAGGCGACGAATCCGTTGGGGAGTTCGACTTCGGCTTCGGCGAACACCGGTGCGATGGCGGCGTCGAAAGCGGGGCGCAGGCTCGACGGGCGCACCGCGATTCCTTCGAGGCGGTCGATGAGTGGTTCGTCCCGGAAGATCTCGTCGACGTAGGGCCACAGGTCGGACAGGGCGGTGATCATTCGGCGACGCGATTCGTCGGTGCCCTGCGCGAGGCGCAGCATCCACTGGGTCGCGTGGTCGCGGTGATAGTCGACCTCCTTCACTGCCTTGGCGGCGATCGCGGCAAGCGTTTGATCAGCGGATGCCCGCAGCCGGCTGTACAGCTCGAACACGTAGTGGGACACGACGAACTGGCGTGCGATCGTGTGTGCGAAGTCACCGTTGGGCTGCTCGACGATGTGCAGCGACCGAAAATCGGGCTCGGTGCGCCAGTAGGCGAGGTCGTCTTCGGTACGGTTCGTCGCAGTTCCGGCGTAGTGCAGCAGGGACCGGGCGTGGCCGATCAGGTCGAGGGCGACGTTGCCGAGGGCAACATCTTCTTCGAGCTCGGGTGCGCGGGAGATCCAGGCGCCAAGCTGCTGGGCCAGGACCAGAGCGTCATCGCCGAGCCACAGGGCGTACTCCGCCACGTCGGGTGTGGCGAGGGATGGGCCTTCGATGAGTTCGGCGTCGAGCGTGGTGACGGCGACGGCGACGTGACCGTGGTCGTCGGCATCCGCTCTGGCGCTGTCAATGCTCACAGTGTCCTCGCTCATAGGTGTTTGACTCCTTCACTCTTGGAGTAGTAGCTCGCGTGGCGGTAGTTCTTGCCGGCTGATGATTCGAAGAAGGCGCCCTTGGCGTCTGGATCACTCGTGGTGATGGCGGCGGCGGGAACAACCCAGACCGAGACACCCTCACCGCGTCGGGTGTACAGGTCACGCGCATTGCGCACGGCGAGAGTTTCGTCGGGAGCGTGCAGGGAGCCAACGTGCACGTGGCTGAGGCCGCGGTTGGAACGCACGAACACCTCCCAGAGGGGCCAGATTTCAGAAGCGGAATCGCCGGGAGTGGTCATTTCGATGCCATTTCTTCGGTTCGTGCACACTGTTTGCGGGCGGTTTGTTTAATGGCATAGGCTGCGGCGGCTTCGCGTACCCACGCACCGTCCTCGTGGGCGTCGCGTCGACGCTGTAGACGCTGGGCGTTGTTCGGGCCGCGACCGGCGAGCACCTCGTGAAACTCGGTCCAGTCGATCGTGCCGAGGTCCCATTGCTGGGTTTCTTCGTTGAAGTGCAGGTCGGGGTCGGGCAGGGTGACGCCGAGCACGGCCGCCTGAGGAACAATCATGTTCACGAAGCGCTGGCGCAGTTCGTCGTTGGAGTGACGCTTGATCTTCCACGCCATGGACTGCGCCGAGTTGGGCGAGTCATCATCGGGCGGGCCGAACATCATGAGCGCGGGCCAGTACCAACGGTTGACTGATTCCTGCGCCATCTGCCGCTGCTCCGCTGTGCCCTGCATGAGCTCGAGCAGAATCTCGAAGCCCTGACGCTGGTGGAAGGATTCTTCCTTGCAGATGCGCACCATCGCGCGGCCGTAAGGGCCATACGAGGCGCGGCAGAGCGGCACCTGGTTGCAGATAGCGGCACCGTCGACCAGCCAGCCGATTGAGCCCATATCGGCCCAGCTCGGAGTCTGGTAATTGAAGATCGACGAGTAACGCGCCGTGCCAGCGATGAGGGCATCCGTCATGTCGTCGCGGGTGGCGCCGAGGGTCTGCGCGGCGGAATAGAGGTAGAGGCCGTG
This sequence comes from Cryobacterium sp. Y57, assembly GCF_002929505.1. Lineage (GTDB taxonomy): Bacteria > Actinomycetota > Actinomycetes > Actinomycetales > Microbacteriaceae > Cryobacterium. The sequence goes on along the minus strand of NZ_PJJL01000056.1, from coordinate 2,801 downwards.
GCCGGCTTCGTCTTGCACCTTGGCCAGGAGAATGGCTTTGCGCTTGAGGCTCGGGGCGCGAGTGATCCAGTTGGACTCGGGCTGCATGCCGATGATCTCCGAGTGTGCGTGCTGCGAGATCTGGCGCACGAGTGATTTACGGTACCCCTCGGGCATCCAATCGCGCGGTTCGATGCGCGAGTCAGCTTCGATCAAGTCGTTGAACTGCTGCTCTTCGACGCTGATATCGGCGGTCGCGCTCGTATCGGGCGTGAAGGTGCTTGTCATCATCGGCTCCTGGTCTGCGTTGACTGCGGTGATCGTGGTGGGTTTCGGGCACAAACGGGCGGCGCTACAGTGGCGCACACTGGCAATGTCGCGCACGAATGCACAATTTATTCCCGACCGATCGTTCAGTTAGTATATAGTCACATTATCGGCCGGGCAACCCCCGACCGAAACGGCCACTCAACGAGGAGAACCGAATGACCGAATCGCGCTCACGGCGTTCGCCATCGCCTGGAATGATTCGCACCACGTCACGCTGGCCGCTGGCGCGGACATCACATATCTGGCACCGACCACGAGCGGCCAGAATCTCACCGCTACCGCGCTGCTGCGCGTAAAGATCGGTCACAGCCGCACTACCAACTGGCCCGTTCCCGACCGCAGTCACCTCTAACCCTTCTGGAAGGCACTATGTCAACGTTGACTAAGACCCGTCTGCACGCACCGGCACTCGACGAACTCGACCCGGCCGAGCGGATGTCCCAGGGCGAGATTCGCGCGCTGCAACTGATTCGGTTACAGAACACCGTGCGGCACGCCTACGAGAATGTGCCCCTCTATACGCGCAAATTTGATGCTGCCGGAGTGCACCCCGGCGACATTCGCACCTTGGAAGATATCTCGCTCTTACCCTTCACCACCAAAGACGACCTGCGGATCTCCTACCCATTCGGCATGTTCGCGGTACCGATGGACCGGGTCGCGCGCATTCACACATCGTCAGGGACAACCGGCCTGCCGACCGTGGTCGGGTACACCAAGAGCGACCTCGCTATGTGGGCTGGTCTGGTCGCCCGCAGCCTGCGTGCGTCTGGCGTGCGTCCGGGAATGAAGGTGCACAACGCCTACGGCTACGGTTTGTTCACGGGAGGGCTCGGTGCCCATGCCGGCATTGAAGCGCTGGGCGTTTGCGCCATCCCTATGTCGGGCGGCCAGACCAACAAACAGGTGCAGATGATCACCGACTTCGAGCCCGATGTCATTCTGTCGACACCCAGCTACCTGCTCACGATCACCGACGCCATGGTTGCTGCCGGTCTTGATCCACGCCGCTCGAGCCTGAAGGCCGGCGTGCTCGGTGCCGAGCCGTGGACCAATCAGATGCGTCTGGAACTTGAAGACCGTCTCGACTTCGATGCGCTCGACATCTATGGCCTCAGCGAGGTCATGGGGCCTGGTGTCGGCAATGAGTGCATCGAGTCCAAGGACGGCCCGCACCTTTGGGAAGATCATTTTCTGCCCGAGATCGTCAATGGTGACACCGGACACAGCCTGCCCGATGGAGAAACCGGAGAGCTCGTCTTCACGTCGCTGACCAAGAAGGCCTTTCCGGTCATCCGCTACCGTACCCGCGACCTGACTCGATTGCTGCCTGGCACCGCGCGGCCGGGAATGCGCCGCATGGAGAAGATCACCGGCCGCAACGACGACATGATCATTCTGCGCGGGGTGAACCTGTTCCCGAGCCAGATCGAGGAGATCGTGCTCGGTATCGAGCATCTCTCCCCGCATTTCGTGCTCGAGCTGACACGCCCTTCGCGCATGGACGAGCTCACCGTGCGCATCGAGCGACACGAGCACGCCAATGATGCGACATCGGCCATTGCCCGTGCGTTGCTCATTGCCCTGATCAAGGATCGGATCGGATCGAGTGTGAACGTGCTGATAGTCGAACCCGGCACCCTGCCGCGCAGTGCCGGAAAGCACAAACGCGTCTACGACCTGCGCTAGCCGGTCATGGTCGGTACGCCTGCGTGAGAGACTCAAGTCCTATGTCTGACGTACACCCACCGAAACGCGGCCGCCCCGGCTATGACCAGCGCGCCATTCTTGAGATCGCCGTGACCGCGTTCAACGAATTCGGCTATGACGCGACCTCGATGGGAGTGCTCGCGACGCGGCTGGCCCTGTCGAAGGCTGCAATCTATCACCACTTCGCCTCCAAGGATGAAGTGCTCCAACTCGCCCTCGACGAAGCCCTCAACGGTCTCGAGGGCGTGCTGCTCGAGTCTGGTGCGCTAACCGGTAGTGCGATTGACCGCCTGGCCTACGTGCTTCGGGGTGCCGTGCACATTTTGACGTCTCGGCTACCGTACGTGACCCTACTGCTGCGTGTGCGTGGTAACACGGAGGTCGAGCGCTTGGCTCTCACCCGTCGCCGTGCCTTTGACCGAGCGGTCTCCGCCCTCGTCATCGAAGCCCGTGATGAGGGCTCATTGCGCAGCGACATCGACCCGCGCGTCGTCACGCGCCTGCTCTTCGGCATGGTCAATTCGATCGCCGAGTGGTACCGCCCCGCGGGTCCCGAAGACGCCGGTCGCCTCGCGGACGACGTACTCGCCGTAGCCCTGGACGGCCTGCGTCGCCGCTAGTTCCTGAACGAGAAAAGGCCACGCACAGTGTGCGCGGCCTCTAATCTTCTGATGCGTTAACGCAGAAAAGCCATCCGGTGAGGGATGGCTTTTCTGGTGTTTCTAAGTTAAGTCCGGCGGTGTCCTACTCTCCCACAGGGTCCCCCCTGCAGTACCATCGGC